>NZ_WVQV01000001.1:0-1451879 GCF_013110585.1 Ruegeria sp. HKCCD6119
CGTGTGGCAACCCGATACGACAGGTGCCCAAAGGTCTTCCTCTCAGCCATCGCACAGGCGGCTACCGTCATCTTTTTGGCTATGAATTCTGACCCTAGGTTATCGGCTAGGCGGATTGCGCCTGTCATCATCTTGCACGTCAAAATCCTCGCCTGAAATGACTGTCAAACTCATCAGGCGTTGGTCCATCCAATGCAGTAAGGTTTCGTTGCAATGACCGCGCGCTAGCTGTTCCCAACAGGACAGAGGCTGCCAACTCATGCCGTTTGGCAAAGTGAAGCGCCGCAGTTGCCAGTTGCAGCCCAAGCACCTCGGCTCTTGTTTGAAGGTTTTTAACCTGCTCGATGACTTCCGGTGATGCCGGGACATAATCATAGGTTGCTCCTTCGACCGGGCCGGTAGCGAGGATGCCCGAATTGAACACGCCGCCCAGTACCAGGCTGGTACCTAGCGCTCGGCATTTGGCGGTGAGCTCCTGTTCTGCCGATCGGTCCAGAAGTGTTAGCCGACCAGCCAACAGGATCACGTCGATGGGGCCATGGTCCATTACGTCGAGACAAATCTGGTTTTCGTTCACGCCCAGCCCGAAAGCCCGGATTTTGCCCTGCTCCTTCAACCTTACCAGCCGTTCATATCCCGACCCGAGGAAGGCTTCCATATGGGCGCTATTGTCCTGTCCGTGAGTGCATTCACCGATATCGTGGACATAGACGATATCTGCGTAGTTGGTATTCAGAAGGCCAAAACTGTGTTCCAGCGAAGCTTCAATCCCGTCGCCTGAATAGTCATAGCGCACCGCGTTGGGCAGCGGATCGACAAAGCCATCGGCCTCGACCATCGCTGATCCGGGTGACAGCACCCGCCCAACCTTGGTTGAAATGACGTATTCGTCGCGGGGATACCGCGTAAGGAAGCGGCCCAGTCGCATTTCGGACAGGCCGCGACCATAATGCGGTGCGGTATCGAAATAACGGATTCCCGCGTCCCAAGCGCATTGCAGCACCTCATCCACCTGCGCGTCGGTCGCTGGGCGGTACAGGTTTCCGATACTCGCACAGCCAAACGATGCCTCGGTCACGCGCACACCGGTATTCCCAATGAGGTTCTGTCGCATCAGGCCGCTCCTTGCTCGGCGGTTTGCGTTGCAGATGGTTGATGTTGATAATCGGCGATCGAGCTTGCCTTCATCTCGATGGAAAACCCCGGCGCCACAGGTGCCTGATAGGCACCGTTCTCCACGATGCAGGGGTCGACGAAATGCTCGTGCAGGTGATCGACAAATTCGATGCGTTTGTCGTCTTTTTCACCGGTGATCGCCACATAATCGATCATCGACAGATGCTGCACATACTCGCACAGGCCCACGCCGCCGGCATGGGGCCAGACCGGCAAGCCAAATTTTGCTGCCATCAGCTGTACCGCAAGCACTTCGTTCAAACCGCCCAGACGACAGCTGTCGATTTGCACGAAATCAATAGCCTCGTTGGCAATGAACTGTTTGAACAGAATGCGGTTCTGGCACATTTCACCCGTCGCCACCTTGATCGGGGCAATTGCCTGACGGATTTTTCTGTGCCCAACCACATCGTCGGGGCTGGTGGGTTCCTCGATGAACAAAGGTCGCGCAAATGATAGTTCCTTGACCCAGTCGATAGCCTGATCGACCTCCCATACCTGATTGGCGTCGATCATGATGTTCATGCCCTCGCCCAGTTCCTCGCGGGCGATAGTCAGGCGGCGGATGTCGTCGGCCAGTTCGCGGCCCACCTTGAACTTGGTATGGGTAAATCCGGCCTCGCGCGCTTCGCGGCACAAGCGGCGCAGCTTATCGTCGGAATAGCCCAGCCATCCTGCCGAGGTGGTATAGCAGGGATAACCTTCGGCCCTCAGCTTTGCGATCCTGTCCGCCTTGCCCGGTTCGGCCCTGCGCAGAATGTCCAGCGCCTCGTCCCTGGTCAGAACATCGGTCATGTAGCGGAAATCGACAAGTTGCACGATTTCCTCGGGCGTCATTTCCCCGACCAGTTGCCAGACGGGCTTGCCGGCCTCTTTCCCCAGCAGATCCCAGACCGCATTGACCACCGCACCGGTGGCCAGATGGATTGCACCCTTGTCCGGCCCGATCCAGCGCAACTGGCTGTCGCCGGTGACATAGCGCCAGAACCGTCCCATGTCTTCGCGCGCCCAATCCAGATCGAGACCGACCAGCAGGTGCCGCATCGCCTCAATAGCGGTAATGCAAATCTCATTCCCTCGCCCGATGGTGAAGGTCAGGCCATGGCCCTGATACGCGCCATCGGTTTCCAGCACCACATAGGCGGCGGAATAATCCGGGTCGGGGTTCATTGCGTCTGACCCGTCCAGCGAGTCTGAGGTCGGGAACCGCAGGTCGAAGGTTTTCAGGTCGGTAATGGTAACCATCAGCCCGCCACCACGTTCTGACGTTGAACACCCAGCCCTTCGATGCCAAGTTCAACAACGTCGCCAGGCTTCAGATAGGTCTGAGGGTTCTGCCCCATACCGACACCCGGAGGCGTACCGGTCGAGATTACATCGCCGGGCTGCAGCGACATGAATTGCGACAGGTGCGAGATAACGGTTGCCACGTCGAAATGCATGGTCCGGGTCGAGCCGTCCTGATAGCGGTGGCCGTTGACCTCTAGGTACATGGGCAGGTTCTGCGGGTCGGCAACCTCGTCCCGTGTCACCAGCCAGGGACCGATCGGGCCGAACGTGTCCGCCGACTTGCCCTTGACCCATTGGCCCGAGCGGTGCAGCTGGAAATCACGCTCGGACAGGTCGTTGATGACGCAATAACCTGCCACATGGTCCAGCGCCTCTTCGACATTGACGTATTTGGTGTGCTTGCCGATCACCACGCCCAACTCGACCTCCCAATCGGTCTTGACCGAGCTGCGCGGGATTTCGGTGTCGTCGTTCGGCCCGCAGATCGAGGAAGTGGCCTTGAAGAAGATCACCGGCTCCTGCGGCAGTTCCATGCCGCTTTCGGCGGCGTGGTCAGCATAGTTCAAGCCGATACAGATGAATTTTCCCACCTGGCCCACGCAGGCGCCGATACGCGGGTCGCCATCGACCAACGGCAATGAGTCAGGGTCGATGCCACGCAACTTGTCCAGCGCGGCGTCGCTTAGAGTGTCGCCCGAAACATCATCAACAACACCCGACAGGTCGCGAATGTTCCCTTCGGCATCCAGCAAACCCGGCTTTTCGGACCCGACCGGGCCATAGCGCAACAGTTTCATCTCTAAATTCTCCTGCAAATCAAATGGACCAGCCGCCGTCGATGGCGTGGTTCTGTCCTGTGGTGAAGGCGCTGTCGTCGCTGGCGAGGTACAGTGCCAATGCCGCGATTTCTTCGGCGGTTCCGATGCGGCCCATCGGCTGACGTGCGATGAAGTCCTTCAGTGCCTGTTCATAGTTGCCGGTGGCGCGCAAACGTCCGTGCATCGAGGGGCTGTCAACGGTGCCCGGGCAGATCGCGTTGCAGCGAATGCCACGGGTGACATAGTCAGCGGCCACTGCCTTGGTGATACCGATCACCGCCGCCTTGGACGCGCAATAGGCAAACCGGTTCGGCACGCCCTTGATCGAGGACGCGACCGAGGACATGTTGATGATCGATCCGCCACCGTTGTCCAGCATTCCCGGCAGTGTCAGACGGATCAGCCGATACATCGCCTTGACGTTCAGATCAAAGCTGAAATCCCAGTCCTTTTCGTCACATTCCAGAATGGTGCCGTTCGCCACATAGCCCGCGCAGTTGAACAGAACGTCCAGCGGGCCGATATCTGTAACGGCGGCCTCTACTGCGGCGCCATCGGTCACATCCAGCTTCAGCGCAGTGACACGCGGGTTGTTAGCCAATTCCGCCAGCGCATCCTCGTTGATGTCGCTGGCGATGACCTCGCCCCCTTCGGCGGCGAACAGCTCGGCCGTCGCCCGTCCGATGCCCTGGCCTGCGGCGGTGATGAGTGTCTTTTTTCCGGCCAGACGGCCCGTTGTGTCAGTCATAGCTTTTAATCCGTGTGAAATACTTCTTGCATCATCGACCATTGCTCGCCCTCGGCGCGGCTGGCCAGAGGCGACTGGCAGGGGTCGGTATGGGTCCACCATTCCTGAGTCACCGGGTCCTTGGCCATCTTGGCCATATCCGCAGTGAAATCCTCGCCGTGATATTCCCAGTACCCGAACAACAGGTTTTCCGGCTCGCGCAGGAAGATGGTATAGTTGCGAATGTTGCTGTTTCTGATCTGCTTAAGAACCTGCGGCCAGACGGCGGCGTGCAGGCGCTTATATTCTTCGATCATCTCGGGTTTGACCCCGATTACCATGCCCATGCGCTGCATCATGCACCTTCCTTGACGGTTTTGACCTCGGAAAGCCGCGAAATCGCATCCCAATCCCAATCGATACCCAAACCGGGTTCATCAGAAGGGATGGCGTGACCGTCCGCAATCCGGATTGGGCCGTTGGTCACGGTGTCCAATTGCGGGATGTATTCCAGCCATTTTGCGTTAGGGATAGCGCACACCAGCGGCAGGTGCAGCTCCATCAGGAAATGCGGGCAAACCATGACGTTGAACGCCTCGGCCATGTGCGCCACCTTCAGCCAAGGGGTGATGCCACCAATCCGGGCCACATCCACCTGCACGATCGAGGCCGCGCCCATTTGCAGGTAATCCTTGAACTGGCTCAGCGAATACATACTTTCGCCCACCGCAATCGGCACGCTGGTGTGTTGCGCTAGTTGCATATGGCCTGCCACATCATCGGCGGGCAGCGGTTCTTCGAACCAGCCTATCCCGTGCTCCTCGAGAACCCGCGCCCGGCGGATCGCTTCGGACAGAGTAAAGCCCTGATTGCCATCGGTCAAAATCTCGTACCCGCCACCCAGGGCAGACCGGACCGCCCCCAGACGCGCGTCATCTTCGCTCAGGTGATCGCGGCCGATCTTGATTTTTGAGCCGCGAAAGCCCTGTGCCTGCATCGCCAGCGCGTCATCGACCAGCGCCTGCGTTTCCAGATGCAACCAGCCGCCCTCGGTGGAATAAAGCGGCACTTTTTCGCGCGATCCCCCGGCGGCTTTCCAAAGCGGCAGACCTTGCTTGCGGCAACGCAGATCCCAAAGCGCGGTGTCGATGGCGGCCAGCGCCAACGAGGTGATTGCGCCCACCGCTGTCGCGTGAGTGGCAAACAGCAGGTCGCGCCAGATGCCTTCGATCCGGTCCGGGTCGCGCCCGGTCAGCATCGGGGCCAGCGTGTGTTCCAGCAGCGCCATGACAGATGGCCCACCTGTGCCAATGGTATAGGAATAGCCCGTACCACTGGCGCCGTCGCTGTCATAGACAGTAAGGATCGGGGTTTCTTGACTGACAAAGGTCTGGATGGCGTCGACCCGTTTCACCTTGGGCACCAAATCGATCATGCGCAGTTCAATATGAGTGATTGTCGCCATGCTTACCCCCGGATCGCCTTGCCCGATGCAGCGTCAAAGACATGGGTCTTGTCCAGCATCAGGCGGAACTTCATCGCCTCGCCCGGAGCGACGGGGCGCGGATTGAACATCTTGGCCTGGACCTCGACCCCGGCCAGGTCGGCGAACAGCAGCGTCTCGGTGCCAAGCGGTTCCGTCAGCGTGACGGACAGGTCCAGCTCTGCGGTCTCGCCTTCTTCCTCGACCGAGTGGCCCACTGGCATCAGGTTGTCGGCGCGGAAACCGAACCGCACCTTTTGGCCGTCGCGAACAAGTGACCGCGCGGATGCGGGAACGGACAGCTCGATACCGCCATTCAGACTAAGGGTGCCACCGGACACCTCTCCATCGACAAGGTTCATCGGCGGCGAGCCGATGAAGGTCGCCACGAAGGTATCTACCGGCGTGTTGAACAGGTCCAGCGGGGTGCCGACCTGCACTATATGGCCGTCGCGCATCAGAACGATTCGATCCGCCAGCGTCATCGCCTCGACCTGATCGTGTGTTACGTAGATAATGGTGTTGCCGACCTTCTGGTGCAGCTTCTTGATCTCGACCCGCATCTGGGTGCGCAGCTTGGCGTCAAGGTTCGACAGCGGCTCGTCAAACAGGAACACGTCGGGGTGCCGCACGATGGCGCGGCCCATTGCGACGCGCTGGCGCTGACCGCCCGACAGTTCGGCGGGCTTGCGCTCCATCAACTCGTCCAGTCCCAGAATGCCCGCCGCCTCGGCCACAGATTTGGCAATCTCATCCACGGGCCGCTTGGCGATCTTCAGTGAAAAGCCCAGATTTTCGCGCACGGTCATATGCGGATACAGAGCATAGTTCTGGAACACCATCGAGATGTTACGTTCGCGCGGGGGCAGGTCATTGACGACACGGCCGCCGATGGCGATCTCGCCGCCGGAGATTTCTTCGAGTCCGGCAATCATCCGCAGCGTCGTCGACTTGCCGCAGCCCGAAGGGCCGACCAGCACGACGAACTCTCCGTCATGGATGCCCAGGTCGATGCCGTGCACAGCCTGATGCTTGCCATATTTCTTGACGACATTGGAAAGGGTAACTTCAGTCATTTTCTTATCCTTTGACGCCGCCGAAGGTCAGGCCGGCAATCAGGTGTTTCTGGACGATGAAGGTCAGGACCAGCGCGGGCACGATCATGAGAACCGCAAGCGCGCACATTCCCCCCCAGTTGATGGTAAATTCGGCGGTAAAATCCAAAAGACCCACAGGCATCGTCTTGGACCCGACCGAGCGGGTCAGCTGCGACGCCAGCGCGAATTCGTTCCACGAGGTGAGGAAGGCAAAGATCGCCGCCGAGGCAACGCCCGAGCGCGCCACCGGAAATTCCACCCTCCAGAATGCCTGCCAGCGGGTGCAGCCGTCAATTTCTGCCGCTTCGTGCAGCTCTTTCGGGATCTGGCGGAAGAACCCGTCGGTCAACCAGATGGTGAACGGCACGTTCATCGCCACATAGGCCAAGATCAGGCCGAAATGGGTGTCGATGATGCCGACCCGGGCAAACACGATGAACAGGGGCAGCGACAACGCCACACCAGGAACCGCGCGGAACAGCATCAGCCCGACAAAATAGCCCGATTTGCCCTTGAAGCGATAGCGGGCAAAGGCATAGCCGCCCGACATGCCGATCAGGATCGCGATGAAGGTTGAGACGACCGAAACGATCAGCGAGTTGCGGAAATAGCTGAACACTGGCACACCGCCCTCGCCCGCGCCGCCGAACATGGCGCGGTAGTGGTCTAGCGTAAAGCTGGGGGTCCAGACCGGCGGTTTGGCCATAATCTCGACCGTTGGACGGAACGAGTTGAGAACAATCCAGAGCCCGGGAATGCAAATGATCGACATAATCAGGAACAGCCCGATGAAATGCGCAGTTTTCAGGGCGCGGCGGCGATTGCGGTGTGCTAGATTGCGGTCCATTGGCCCTACCCCGCCATTCCCAGTTCAGCACGTGCGGCGCTGAGCTTGCGGAAGAAATAGATGGTGAAGAGGATCGACAGCAGGATCGAGATATAACCCATCGCGTTCGCCAGCCCCATGCGGGCATCGACATAGCCGGTGCGGCTCATCAACGTCCACAACAGTTCCGTGCGACGGGCAGGGCCGCCGCCTGTCATGATCTGCACGATGTCATAGGCCCGTGCGACGTCCAGCGAGCGGATGGTCATGGCAATAAAAATGAATGGCATCAGGAACGGCAGAGTTATGTGGCGGAAGGTCTGCCAGGCGGTGCAGCCATCGACCTTGGCGGCCTCGAGCGGGTCACGCGGCATGGCGAACAGACCGGCCAGGATCAGAATGGCGAAGACGGATGTGCTCATCCAGATTTCCGCGAACATGATCGAGAACATCGCAAGGTTGCCGTCCACCAGCCACGGCAGCGAGGCATTTTGGAAGCCCACCGATTGCAACACGTTGTTCACCAGCCCGATATTGTCGTTGAAGATGAACTTGAACTGAAAGCCAACAAGAATGGGCGAGAACATCATCGGGAACATCAGGATCGTGCGCAGCGTACGCTGCCCCCATGTGACCTTGTTCATCATCAACGCAATGCCCAGTCCCAACAGCAGTTCCAGATTCAGAACGATGGTCAGGAACAGCACCGTGCGCCCGAACGCCGCCCAGAATTTCGCATCGGTCAGGATTTTTTCGTAATTGAAGAACCCCACCCATTTCCACAGCGTCGAAGGCCGCGTCAGCTTGTACGACGTGAAGCTGGAATAGAGCGAGAAGATGAGAGGGATCAGAACAACTGCGGCAATCACGATGATCGCAGGCAACAGAAGGACTAACCACTCGGGCAAGCGGCGGCGGGTCATGGTGCACCTTTTGGGGGTCTTGGGGGTTCACCCGCAGCGGAACACCCGCCGCGGATACTTGTGGGTCCGGGTTCAGTAGTAACCAGATTCCCGCATCAGTTCGTCCACCGCAGCCGCGGCATCGTCCAGCGCCTGCTGTACAGTCTTGTCGCCAACGATGGCGGCCTGCAGTTCCGGAAAGACCAGGTTTGTGGTCTCGCCCCATTCCGGGATTGGCGGTACCGCAAAGGCGTATTTCGCACCTTCGGCAAACGCGGCCAGAGCTTCGGCGCGGAATGCGTCATCACCAGCTTGCGCCGCAGCGACGTTGGCCTCCCAAACGGCTGTCCGTGTCGGCAGCGAGCCACCAGCGCTTTCGGCCAACTGGCTTTCCTCGCTGGTCAGGAACTGAACAAGCGATACTGCGGCGTCTTTGTTTGCACAGTCACTGGTGACCGAGAACCCGTGATGCCCGGACCAACCGGTCCGCGTCGCCGAACCCATGGGTTGCACAGCAACGCCGACGTTGCCAGCAGCCTTGGACGATTCCGGATCGTTGAAGAACCCGGCCCAGCCCGGCCAGTCCAGGTTCAGCGCCACGGTTCCACTGGCAAAGCCCTGCCCCAGATCGTCCCACACATAGGACGTCGTGCCAGCCGGAACCGCCTTGGCCTCGTACAGGTCTACGAACCACTGCAGCGCGCGCTGACCTGCCTCGGAATTGAAGATTGGTTTCTTGTTTTCGTCCAGATAGTTGCCGCCCTCGGCGACAACCATCTCATAGAACCGACCCACGATGGCCTCATCCTTGCCTGCATACTGAGTGCCGTAGAAATTCGGAGGGTCGGCAAAAAAGATCGCCTGATCTTTGACCTGCTCCCACGTCTCGGGAACAGCCAGATCATAGCCGTATTTTTCCTTGAACGCGGCGGCCTTGTCGGCGTCTTCATAGTTCGACTTCAGGTAATAAAGCACTGAAACGTCAAACTGCGCGCGCGGCAGCATCAAAAGCTGGCCGTCGACCGTCGAGGCGCCAATGTTGCCCGGAACGAATTCGGCAATGGTTTCCGCTGGAACCAGCTCGTTCAGATCAACATAGAGCCCTTCATACTGGGGCGCAAAGGAAGAGTGGTTTGAACCCACGCACCAGCTGGTGGTCCCAGCGGCCATGTCCGACTTGATTTCCTTGTCGATCTCGAAGTGGCTTTTTTTCGAAATAATGTCGACCTTGGCACCGGTCGCAGCTTCCCATTCGGCAATACGGCCATAGAGACCTTCGTATTGTTGTCCGCCGATCAGTTTCGCCTCGATGGTCACGCCATCAAAGTTCCCCCAATCCGACGCACCTGCCGATTCGACGGCCGCGACTATCGCTGTTCCGACCATCAAACCCATTAAAATGCTGGATTTTTTCATCATGTCCTCCCTGATGCAATCAAGCGATGCTTGTTGTTTGTTCGTATTTAAAACATTTATTCATCTATAAATCAATGTTGACTTAGCCTTCCCAATGACTGAAAATCAATCAGGAATATTGCGCGACAGGGCACTGTATGGACGACATCACCGACAAATACCGCGCACCCGCGCTGGAAAAAGGCCTGGATATCATCGAGCTTTTGGCTGACCACGGTGAGGGACTGACCCAGGGAGAGGTCGCAAAGGCGCTGGAACGGTCCCCGTCTGAGATTTACCGGATGCTCTCGACACTGGTACGGCGCGGGTATGTCATCCGGTCCCTGTCAGGCGATCGATATTCACTTGGCCTGAAGATGTTCGCTATTTCGCAGCGACACCCGCCGATTGGACGGGTAATCGAAAGTGCCCTGCCCCGTATGCGCGCGATAACACGAAAAACTTGGCAATCCTGCCATATGGGAATGGAAAGCAACGGTGATATCGTGATCGTGGCCTCAGCGGAATCTCCGGGCAATTGGGGCCTTGCGCTGAAAACCGGAACCGTCGTGGGGCTGGGGAATACAGGCTCTGGCCGGGTGCTGGCGGCCTTCCGTTCAAATGAAGAAGTCGAGGACCTGATCGAGCAGCACCGCCTTGCCGTAGGTGAACCCCCGCTGGATCGTAGCGAGTTCATGGAGCATATCGCCCGCATCCGACGCTTGGGCTATGAAAAAATGCCGTCTGCAACTGCGATCGGTGTAACCAATGTGGCTTTCCCGATTTTTGGCCCGGGCGGCAGGGCCGCAGCGGTGCTGAGCTGCCCCTATCTGGAACGTGTCGACGATCTGAAAGTCCCCTCTCTGGACGAAATCGTGAATATGCACCGGGAACTGGCCCGGGAACTGACGTTGCTTCACGGTGGATCAACACCGGAATTCGGAGCCGCTTAAGGCGGCTTAACAAAAAACATGATCAGAGGTTTTAGCATGGTCATCGACACGCATCAGCATTTCTGGAAGCTCGATCGAGGCGATTACGGCTGGCTGACACCCGAGCTTGAAACGCTATATCGCGATTTTCTGCCCAAGGATTTGAAACCTTTGCTGGACGAGGCGGGTATCAGTGGAACCATCGCGGTTCAGGCCGCCGATACTGAGGCCGAGACTGAATACCTGCTGTCTCTTGCAGACACGCATGACTGGATACGAGGGGTTGTCGGGTGGGTGGACCTTGCCGCCGAAACGGCACCAGCCTCGATCGCGCGATTGGCGGCCCATCCAAAGCTTCTTGGACTACGCCCGATGATACAGGACATTCCCGATGACGCTTGGATGCTGCGCGATGATCTGCGTCCGGCTATCGCTGCCATGGTCGAAAATGATCTGACATTCGATGCTCTGGTATTGCCCCACCATCTACACCATCTCAAAGCGTTTCTGGCAAAATACCCCGATTTGCGAGTCGTCATTGACCATTGCGCCAAGCCCGAAATCCGCAATGGGGCCTATGAGGGCTGGGCGCAGGACATGGCTGACATTGCCGAAAACACGCAGGTGTTTTGTAAACTGTCGGGCATTGTGACCGAAGCCTCGACCGATTGGAAGCCAAGCAGCCTTGAGCCTTACATTGCCCACATTCTTGGCATTTATGCCCCAGAGAGGCTGCTGTTCGGCAGCGACTGGCCGGTTCTGAACCTCGCCTCGGACTACAAATCGTGGCACGAGATCGCCATGGGTGCCATGGGTGACGCAGCAAAAAGTATACTTTCGCAAAGTCCGAAAGCGGCCTACCCTCGTTTGTCCAGCTAAAACATAGAAGACAACCCGATTGAGCGGGCCTCAATTGATGTTGACAAAAAGGGCTCAAATCCGCCGACAAACATGCTTCAAGCTTGTATCTGAGAGGGAGACCAGCTTCGGCAAATGCACTTTTAACATCCGTCCTGTGTCTTGCGCCGTGCGTGGCATATCGTTGGAAATGCTGGGTAGAAAACGACTGGAGCTTTGGTCGCCAAGGGCCAGGCCATCTGCTTTAGCCTTGATGTGCAAAAGAGCAGCCTGATGTGTTGAAAAATTTACCCACTTTCAAGCAGCTTCCAATTCCCATGTCGCCCATCCAATAAAGTGGCAAAGTCGTTGGTCGACATTCTCTCTCTGCAACCCTGCGGTTGAACTTTTTTCATTCTGCTGAAACTGTGCGCAGAAGAAGAAGGATGGGGCCTGCGCCGTGTATATTCTCAGATCTCTCGGGCCGGCCGTTTCCCGCGTTTCACCGATTGAAGCGGCTCGTGCGGGTCTGGGTGCTCTTGTCGGTCTTGGGCTGACGGGACTGTTCCTTCTGACTCCGGGTTCCGATCTGGATTTGGGTCTTTATCTTGTAGCACCCTTCGGAGCGACCTCTGTCTTGCTCTTTGCTGTCCCAAATAGCCCGCTCGCGCAGCCTTGGTCCGCCGTTGTCGGCAATACGGTGGCGGCCCTTGTCGGCGTGGCTGTTTGCATGACAATCGCAGACCCGGCGCTACGCGTTGCGCTTGCAGTTGGGCTTGCCATTACCGCAACAATCCTGTGCCGGGCGCTTCATCCGCCGGCAGGAGCCGTCGCCATGACGGCCGCATTGAATCCCGAGGCCATCGCGCAATTGGGGTTCTGGTTTGCGCTTGCACCGATTGCGGTCGGAACCTGTGTCCTTGTCATCCTTGCGACAGTCTATGCCCGGATCACCGGACGTCGCTATCCATTCCGGCAATTCGACGATCCGAGCAATAATCAATCGGAAGCCAAGAACCCCTCAGAGCGCCTTGGCCTGTCCGAAGAAGAACTTGCAGGTATTCTGGAGCGCTACCGACACTCCTTCAATCTGGGGGTCGAGGATCTGGCACGCCTGATCAGCGCGGCGGAACTGCAGGCGGCAACACACGTGACCGCCCCTTTGACGGCAAAAGATGTCATGTCCTCCAGTCTGATCACAGTGGGTCCCGAAACGGCGCTCGGGGAGGTTGCCGAGCTGTTCAAAAGGCACAGGTTCATCTCTCTTCCTGTCGTCGGAAACGACGAAAAGTTTTTGGGCGTCATTTTTCAGATGCATCTGATCAGACAAGCCCGTGAAGACGCAATCAGGTTGAAGCGCGGATATTTTTCGACACTCAATCATTTATTGGATCGCAAAAGGGAGATGCCTGTGACAGCGGGTGACATCATGGAGGTGGCAGGCCCGCGCGTGACGACAAATTCACCCCTCGGGGTGCTGCTTCCGATGATGGCGGTTGAGGATGTCGACGCCGTCCCTGTCCTCGAATACGATCGCATCGTAGGGATTGTCACGCGGACCGACCTGATCGCCGCATTGGCACGAGCCGCTGTTCGCAGCGGTTAATCCGCAGGCAATCGGCGACGTCAAGTTCTTCGCGCATAGATCTGATGTTCAGATTGCTTCGAGTAAGACCCGATTGACGGAAGGACAATGCCTGAGAAGCCGGGGCGGAAAACCCAGCCCTGACCCTAATATCTGCGCCCTACTCCAGTATTTCGAGTTTTCGGTTCAAACAATCATGGCCATCTGCGCGCGAACGCGATCTGCTGTTTGGACAAGCGCTGCGGTCCCAGGATTTGGGGGCAGTAAGTACTGAGCCTCCCCAACTAAACTGGTCCACCGTAATGTTTAGGGTCAGGATTCATAACCAGTAAATGACTATAGCCGCGAGTGCGATGGCTGATATGAAGACCTTGGGACAACGGTCGTAGCGCGTTGCCACGCGCCTCCAATCCTTGAGCCTGCCAAACATGATCTCGATGCGGTTTCGTCGCTTGTATCTGCGCTTGTCGTATTTTACCGGCGTCTTGCGTTGCTTTCGACCGGGGATGCAGGCGCGTATCCCTTTGTCTTTCAACGCCTCTCGGAACCAATCGGCGTCATAGCCACGATCACCGAGTAGCCAGTCCACGTTTGGAATGCTGCTGAGCAGACCCCGAGCACCGATGTAATCACTAACCTGGCCAGCGGTGACAAAGAGGTTCAAAGGCCGCCCTTTGCTGTCACAGATGGCGTGCAATTTGGTATTCATGCCGCCCTTGGTTCTGCCGATCAGGCGGCCACGCCCCCCTTTTTCGCGGCCATACTGGTCGCGGTGCGGTGTGCCTTTAGATAGGTCGCGTCAATCATGACCGTCTTCTTTTCGCTGTGCTCGGCGGCGAGACCGGCCAGCATCCGCGCGAAGATGCCTTTCTCGCTCCAACGCTTCCACCGGCTGTAAAGCGTCTTGTGAGGCCCGTAGGCTTCCGGGGCGTCTCTCCAGCGCAACCCATTGCGATTGATGAATATAATCCCGCTCAACACCCGTTTGTCATCAACCCGAGGCTTGCCGTGCGACTTCGGGAAGAAGGGGGCGAGCTTCGCCATCTGCTCGTCGGTTAGCCAATAAAGGTCTCTCATGTCACCGCTCCGTTTTGGGAGCCGTGAATCACGCAGCGCAGCGAAAATCAATGCATCCTGACCCTAGGGTCGCAATAGGGCCGCTAAAATAAAATGGCGCAGGGCAGCAATTGACCTGCACCATACCCACATTCTGATTTTTCAGAGTTCTCACATGTGGTACACAAATCATGATTTGCGCACTAGTACGCCCACATGCCTCTTACTTGACGCTAATGCTCGGTGCTGCATCAAGCAGCCATTTTGGCAACTTTTTTATTTCACCCAATGTGATTACCTCCGGCACATCATTCCAGAATTGAACGATGGCGTGTGAGACGATCTCGAATTGTTCTACGGAAATGAGCAGGTTGGTGTGATCTTTCCACGAGAGGGCTAACTCCCGATCTTCCCCGATTTCTTCTTCAGACACGATCAACTCTGGGTACTGCCTCTTTAAGTCATCAAGTGACTTGCCGTCTCCGTGTTTGTGAACGTTGACCACTAAACGACAGGCATCAAGTGCCTTGTAATAAGGCTTCGCGCGAACGTCCAAACCGAGGTCTTTCAACAGGTTCAGAACCTCAACAAAGCTGGAAGACCAGACGCGGCGAAATGCTGTCTCATCGGACATCCAGTGCTGCATTTCTCTGACGAGCCAGTCACGAAGTTCTTTTTCCCATCGGTGGAAGATCGAAACCAACATCGCAAAAAGAACCTGGTCCCGCATGCCACAAAGGCTCAAGTATAAGTTCGTACCCGCTTCGTACGCCTGTTCTGCGAAGTCTCCGGGATCATGTCGATCAGGGTCAAAATGCTGGCCCATCGCATCCCATGTTGCATCTGCGTGCGCATCGGCCGCTTTCTTCATTTCCTCGTCATCGAATTGCGCAAACAATCGTTCGCGGGCCTGCGAGACGAAAAAGTTGTGCTCGTCGATCAAATGCCGTCGATGCCCAGACCAGAAGTGAAAGGCAGTATAAGAGCTATCCATCGTCAGCGCTCTCCTGCTACGTCTGCCAAGGCCGCTTTCAAGACCTGAAAGCAGACTTTGGCGGTGTGTTGATCTGGTGTGAAGCCAGTCGCGAGTTGCTGATACGGGTGTATGAAATTGCGAAAGTCGCGAAGGCCGTGCCCGAATTTTTTCACATCGGGTTTGAGCAAGCCGATCTCACACGCAACATCGATAAACTGCGCAAGGCTCCATTCATAGAACTTCTTCACGCTGCCAGCGCTATTTGTTGGACTGGCCTTCGAATTGTTGAATTTCGCAGGGTGCTTCTGCGCTGCGCCTAACAACACGGCTTCCAAGACGCTCCCGCAGAGGAAGATCACTGACAGGTTTGCACCGGCCTTCAAGGCAACTCGGGCCTCCGTAAGACGCGTCTCGATGACAGGTACGACAAGCGCATCGACAGGCAGCTTCCCAATGTTCGGAATGGTGAACTCAGTGTCGAGAAAGCTGCTCTCGGTAGGCGCACTTGTCGATTTCGCTTTCTTTCCTAGGAGACGATCAACAACGGTGCGGCATTTCTCGAGGACGGGCTTGTCGATTTCGGTTCCGCCAAGCTCGCAGGTCGCGATATACGAGTCCAACATCTCCGACAGAACCTTTCCGACGATTGGGTCCGGCTCTTGCTCCCAAAAAGCCCGCATCTTCTTTGCCTTCGAGGTGCCGTAGGTTTGGTACTTTTGCCCATGGATATCGATACGGAACTTGTTAAAAAACGCTCCAAAGGTCACGTCGGAATAGTCCAAGACATACCCACTTCCCATCTCAAGTAAGCGTTCTAAATACCGTTTCTCGATGTCTGTAAGGCTGCTCACGTTCTGATTCTCAATATTATTTACGCAAAATGTAAGCGCAGCTTAAGGGCATTGGATGCTTAGCATAAGGCGATTGGACTTGTTTTCGCAATTGTCTCACTGTGCCATAGCTCAATAGTTGTTTTGATGCGTAGCCGTTAAAACCCACTGGACAAAAAGTGGCTGAGAAAACTCAGCCATTGCTTTGTCATTCAGATTTGAGTAGCGCTCGAGACCTATGATCAAGTCTCGTCAGGTCAAGTCTTCAACCCGTGCATCGGGGGCATTCCGCTTGACGGATTCTATGCCGTTGTCCCTTCCAGATGCGCTGGTGTAGCTTTCGCTGGTGCTGATCACCTGCCCGTTGCTGGCTTTCAGGTTGAACATGTAGCCGCCGGACTTGGTTTCCTTGCGCTCGTACCTGTCGTCATTCGGAGCATTCGTTTTTACCGATGCGACACCGTTTTCGGCGCTGGCCTTTTGAACATAGCCTTCACTGGCCAAGATGATTTCGCCATTCCCTGCCTTCAGCCGAAACCGATATTCGCCAGCCTTGTCCTCGTAGAGCTCAAATTTCCCAGCCATGTGATCTACCTCATTATTGTTGAACCAAAAATCAGCATGACGTTGCTACGTTTACCATGTGGCCACAAGACTAATTTTGCGACCGAGTGCAAAGAAAGAAATGAGCCACCCTAAGACAGGTGACTCACCTTGCGTCATTCAATCGACGCATGATGTGCGGCCTGTCATTGGCTGAGACGTTGGCTGGCAATCTTGTTCCGGGTTTCCTTGAGAGCGGTTTGACATAACGGATGTTTAGCGATGGCGCTTTGGTCACGACCCAAAGCAGGCTGAGTGACGAAGGTATAGGCCGTGACGTCAAGCTGTTGCTGAGCTTTCTCCCATTCAATCGTACCTTCAAACGCATCCGTTGCAGATCCGAGAACCTTGGCAATATCCCGAAGGTCGCCTTTGCCCTCAAGGAACCAAGTGCCTCGATGTTGCCAGTTCTGAAAATCACTGAGTGACAGTACGTCCAGAAGGTGCAAGCCGAACGGTCGTGTGTGCATGGCGTAGCCACCCATGTCGCTAAACCCACGCAGGGCTTCATCGCCAATCGCATCTTCATGTACGTTTGTTGTGTTCGGGGCGATGTGGAATTTCACAAAGCACCTGCTCTGTTCGGACAGGTCAAAATGCTGGCCGCCAACGAATACGCCACTGACTTCTTCGCAGGCTGTGATTGGGGTTGTCGATCTGTTGGCCCCGACGACACGGACCTTCGATCCTGATGCGCTCCGTGTTTCACTCGCATTGGTCGCCTTCCTATTGCCCCGGCAGGCAGTTCTCTCGATCAGATGAAACGAGGTTGCCATGATGTCGTAGTCATTCGGGTTGCTGTTCAGCCGTTCGGCTTCTTTCGCCGTTACAGGGTACACGGCCACCGAGTGTTTTTGGAATATGGCCAGATCATCTGACAGTTGGCCTGTCGCAGTATCACGATAAGCAAGATCACGTAGCGGGATGTGCTTGCCCAGATATTGGATTTCCGAGCTAAACAGATCAGCCCATTGCTCCTGTTCTTTGCAGGCTTCCCTCAGGGTCGCTTCATCCACAGTCTGCCATCGATTGTTAACGTGGCGTACTCCCAGCCGTTTCACAGACAACCCGATCTCCGCCCAGTTCACAGATGTGCTGACCTTTGTGTTGAAGGCATTGCTGCCGACTGGATCGGTTGACATGTAGTGGTTCAGGAGACCGGCATTCTTCATGCAGGCTAAAAAGATTGCCCGCTGTAAGTTCTCTGCGTTCCCTGCGTCCGTGGTTGAGGCCATTGCCGGTTGAAGGTCAGGTTCCTCACACCCATCACATTCACCACCTTCACCCCACATGAAGGCACTGACTGATCCATCAAGGAATTGGTTCAGGATTTCTCTGGCTCGCTGTGAGGAATGCAATGCCAAATCTGTTCCCATGTTCTGTTCCATCATCGAAGCAGCTTGGCGCAGGGCGTTTTCAGTGTTCCGCCCCCACAGTCCATCCAAGGTGCTGGCATAGAGGTCAAAGTCGGAAAGCTGTGACTGGATCGCGATCCGGTCACGCTCGGGCAATTGCTTAAATGCGGTCTCAAGTTGCGATTGGGATTGGTTGACGGTTTGTGCTTGGGCGAAGCTGGGTGTGATACCAGCATAGGTCACGACCGATAAGGCAAGGAGGGTGGAAAGGGTTAACGTCTTCATGGTGTCCTGTGAACCTGATGTTGGATGGGCAAAGAGATGAACGCACAACAACTGCTTGCTGTGCGTTCCAACGATCATTCTGCGATCTGCATGAGGTCGAAGGTGAACTGCCGGTTGGTCAGCTTCGCGAACCGTTCGGGCGCACCATCGTGTAGAACACCTTTGCACCTGAGGTCGACACACGCACATGCAGGCCGTTTACTTTCTGGTCGCGCACCTCGAACCGTTTGGTAGTCGCCGGGTGCATCGCATCGAGTGATTTGGTTGTAAGCATCTGTTTCATACAGATATCGTAAGACACCCAGAATCCGCGTGTCAGGGTACGGTTTGGGGCCAAATGCGAAATCTCGGTGCAGGCTCGTCCGAACTGCGCCGAACTACCGATGGCTTCGCCAATTTCTTGCTGAACTAAATAGTCACGGATAGAGGGATCAGCCCTTCCGTCTTCAAGAAAGCTACGAGTTCGGGCGTTGGTGTGAACTTGGGAAATTTATTCCGGTCAAAAACCTTATTAAAACGACGAGTTTTCCCGATCTGGCTCGTTGGCCAAGTCAATTTGTCTGGAACAAGCGCGGCGCGAAGTTCGTTTTCAACAATCGGTGTTTTCGACAAGACGCTGTCATATGTCGCAATCAAGTGCAGAATAACTTCAGAAAAGCCAATTACCCCACGATATTCTGGCCGAATCTCCTCGTCTACCGCATTGAATGGATTGTAATCTGGGGCCTTAACTGATCCGATTTTCCCTCCCGATATCGTTTGCGCAAATTCAGACTGTGCGTCTAGTTGCCTTTGTCCGGCACGTCCTCCGTTGTGAGCGAGGGAGTTACGCAGTTCCTTGAAATAGCGATAGCACACGAGCAAGGGCTCAACATTTGTTTCGTCAATCCTCCGGGTGGTCCTTTTGTCCCACGTGACCGCACCTGAAACCAAGCTAGAGGTGCCCAAAGTTGTCAAAGCAGCCGAGAACCCTCCATTGTTTGCCCCACTTGGAAATTGGAGCTGTTTTTCAACCTGTCTCTTCTGGGCGTTTGTTAGGCTAGAGACATCGCAAATTGCCGAAAAGTAGTCTTCAAAAATTGCTATTGTATTCGTGAGGATGAACGACGCGAAGTTTTCTAATTGCTCGTCCCAGGTGGTTTCGACGGTTGCGCGCTTCAAAGAACCAGCGCCAATTCCGGAACCGCTCGCGAACCGCGCTTCAAGGGTTCTTGCGTCTGCATCAGAAACGTTTTTCAGGTAGCCCTGAACCTGCCAGCGCAGATTCCATAGGGATATGGCCGTAGGATGAACGAAATCGAACAAGCGCGTGATCGACTTATGTGCATCTCTTGAAGCACGAAAAACGTAACGAGCATTGTCACCCATAGATATTTCCAAATTTCCAATTTAACTCAGATTCAGCTCGAGCATAGCACCCGCATAACGTGGGTGAACCCTGCAAGCTGCCGTTTGAAGAGAAAATTTCTGTGGTGAAGCTCTCGCTTATAGGGCTGGCAGCGAGAGCAGCTTTAGCAACCTGAAGTGCGATAAGCATCTCCTAAACATTGTGTTTTCATCTTGGAGCCTTCTGTTCGCACGTGTACCAATTGAGGCAAGCAATTTGGGCGAACTGAAATGACTGCAGAATACCACAGGAAATTGGCGATGGACGCGGTAGCGTCGATCAAGACTTGGCAGGATTGCTGGCCGATCTGGCGCGAGGTCGTATCCGGCCTTACTGACAACCTATCCGACGCAACCAAGGTCCATCAGGTTGGAGATCACCTCCGCGAAGTGTTTTTTGCGACCAACACTGGCGGCCGTGACCAAGGATCTTTGTCAGGTGGTGGTGCGGGCTGGGAAAGCCTTGTCACGTGGTACCTCAACTTGGTCTTTTCTGGGACGAACGCAGTTGCGATGCGACAGTCGCAGGCCGTGGTGCCTCGAACCTTGCTTGACGCGACAACCATCCGATACGGGAACCATCAGACGAATACAGAGTCGGATGTTTGTGTCGTCGTGTACCCCGAGGATTTCGATTTCCCGGAGCCTGACAAGGGTTTCATGAAGAATTTGGATGCCGAGGTTGCCAAGCGCATTGGCGACATCGAGCTAGGGATTATCCAGTGCAAGACGAACTGGAACGACAACGCCCAAGTGCCGATGTTGTGGGACATGGTGTACCGGGCCAGCTTCGGGCCGGGTACGGGCATCCACATTGGCAAAAATGGATACAGCGTTAAGAACCTTCGGAGGTTCACTTATTCGTTCGTGACGGTCCCTTCACAGAAAGAGGGGCGCATGCCGAGCAAGAGCACCCAGATGGCCGTGAAGCGCGTTTGCAACCTGACAGGGGGAAACTATTGGGGCTTGCCCACCAAGTCTGGCGTCGCGCTTTCGCTGTCAGAGATTTTTGACAGTAACTTCGCGAGCACGTTTAGCTTGAATGTGCGAGCCAGCATACAGAACTCGATCAACGCTAAAACGGGGCTGTTTGGAAACTAAACCGATGCGTCGATAATCTTGCGGAAATGCTCACCCACGGCTTCGGCAAGTCCCACGGGAACAGCATTGCCAATCTGTGTGTATTTAGGGACCTCTCGGTCGAACAAGCCTTCACGCGGATTACCTGCCCGTCGTAGGCCACCCGTGGTTCGTTTGCCTGCGAATTGGTACCAGTCAGGGAACAACTGAAGACGTGCCCATTCGCGAACCGTCAGGGCGCGCGGCTGACTGAAATGCACGTAGTCATCTGCAAGCGACGTCGCCGTGATGTTGGGTTCGGTGTTGCCCCAACGTGCACGAAGAACGCGCTGCGAAAATTTCTTGGTTTTGAACTGGTCAGGGATCTCACCGTTATTGTCCAGCATGTGCTGGAACTTGGCGACGATGTTCGGCTTGTGCTTACTGTATTCTTGTTCGGTCAACGGCACGGTCTTGCTGTGGAACCAGTGGGGGGCCGTACGAAGCCGTCTCTGCAATTCGTTCTTAGGCTTCGAAGAATACCTGTCCGTAATGAACGGCCCCTTTGCGAAATCACCACTGCGCAAGGTATCGGCAACGCTATCGTCGATCAGGTCACCCAATAAGTCGATAAGGTCCGGAAAGCCTCCCGTAGGTTGGGGAAGGAAGCCACACTTTACGGCATCTTCCTTGTGGGCCTGAGGCACTAGCCATTCACAAGAGTCCAAGATGTCATCACGAATGCCAACTAGCAGAACACGTGGACGGTTCTGCGGCACCCCGTAATCTTTGGCCTTCACCAGCGAATATCGAACCGTGTAGCCGGGGATCGAGCGGAACTCGGCCAAGACATCCGGGAAAATCTTGTCGGTGCCACCACGCGTCCATTTCGCGTTCAGTAGGCCCTGCACGTTCTCGAAAAGGAAGATTCGGGGCCGAAGCTTGCGAATGACGTGTGCCATGCGAACGAACAGGTGGTTGGACGGCAAGTCGGCCTTGTCCACGTCGTAGGAGCGTCTGATCCCGATGCCGGAATAGCCTTGGCAAGGTGGACCACCCGCGAGAATATCAAGATTGGAACCAGCGCCCGACTCCGCGCTCGCTCCCAAATCAAATTGCAGTCCCAGCTCGGGAATGTTCCTGAGATCTGACACCAGTTGCTCAAGCCTCGGACCACGCAAGTCGTTGGCATCATTGCATCGGAGGTCCTCGTTCGCCGAGAAATGCAACCCTCCCAAGGAATGATGACGGTTCTTGAGATAAGTCGCCATCGCGTCAGGGTTCAGTTCGTTCACGAAGACAGGAACGAAGTCCGCGTTCTCCATGCCCATAGACAAGCCACCACAGCCTGCGAACATGTCCACCATGTACATGGGGCGACGGTTAGAGCCGGTTTTTTCATCGGAAAGAGGGACGATATCGGCAATTTTGTTCACGGCTTCAAGCATATCCAGAAAATGTAGCTGTTTCGGGTGTTGATGTAGCATATCTAGTTCATGACAGTTTGTGAACGACTAAACCTGCCTGAACTTGACGTGTTATACCTAATTTAGGGTTAAGCTCCGTGGCAACCGGAAAATGAAACAAAAAAAGAACATCCGAATGGACCAAGGTTGCAAACCACCGCCTGTGGTCTCTAGCGGCGAGAAGCGAAAGTTGACCCTGCTGAGGCAAACCTTGTTGGAGTGGTACTCTATCAACGGCGCGAGGTTTCCATGGCGCTGCCCATCAGCCTCTGACTACGAGCGCATTTGCGTTGAGGTGCTCTTGCAGCGAACACGCCGCGAAACCGTCTCTGCAATCTACGAGGAGTTCTTTTTTCGGTTCCCAACATGGGAAAGCATCGCTGAGTGCCCAGAGGATGAGCTGGGGCAATTCTTGAAGCCACTGGGCCTTTGGAGGCGAAGGGCTGTATCCCTCAAGGCGCTTGCGAGTTACGCCTCAAGCATGGGTGGCCAATTCCCGTCAACCACGGTGGAATTGAAAGACGTGCCTGCCGTGGGTCAGTACGCGGGCAACGCAATATTGCTCTTTCAACATGACCAAGCGCGGCCACTAGTCGACGTCAACATGGCGAGGATTATAGAGCGCGTTTTACGGCCCAGAAAGCTGGCTGACATCCGTCACGACCCTTGGCTTCAATCTGCCGCGCACTGGCTGGTTCGAGACCATCCGATTGAAACCAACTGGGCAACGCTGGACTTCGCCTCATCAGTTTGTCGCAAAAACAACCCGAGATGCAGAGATTGCATCTTAAGAAACAGGTGTGCTTTTGCTCGGGGCAAGAGGTCACGAACCAACACCTCGCAGACGGAATAGTAGGCCAATAGATGCTCTTGGGTGCACAATGGGTGCAGAAAGCACCGGGCTAGGATGAAATTCCTTGAGAGGCTTTGATTGGCGTTGGAAAACACACGCCATTCAACAAAAAGGGTTTTTGCGACAGCCTGAACCTGCTTGCTAAGGCTTGAATGGAAACCTAGGAAAATTGAAAATCCTCGTGTCGGTGGTTCGATTCCGCCCCCGGGCACCACTTCCTCAGGTAAGCCCTTGGTTTCACTCCGGCTTTTAACAGCAGGTTGGAGCCGTAGGCCATGGCAGAGACCATTTCACCCAAGTACACCTTCGTGAAAGAGGGTGTTTTTTACTTCAGTCGCCGCATCCCCAAGGAGCTTTGCCGCTACTACTCGTCTTCTCGGATCGCATTTTCTTTGCGTACTCACTCGGCAAACGTAGCGGCGACGATAGCAAGAAGAGCAGCTGATCAACTGGATGAGTATCGGTTTCATCTGAAGTCGAAGGATGCGCAACTGCGTGGAAAGTACATGTTGCGTCTTGGCGCAGCCAACTCCGCCGTAGCGCCAGTTGTTCTAAACGAGACTTCTGCTGCTTCTGTGCTGTTGTCAGAGGTAGTCGAGATTTATCTTACACAGAAAGGTCAAGGACGCCCCGTGACGTTTCACCGGGGTGCCGAGAGAACGTGCGGCTACGTGATTGATGCCTGTGGCGACAAACACCTTGAAGTCTATATCAAAGCCGACGTGAACGGGTGAACAACCTGACGGTCTGACCGCGGATTACCTGATCAGGTCGGGCTTCCCGGCGATCTGGTCAGGTGAGCACAAGCAGTTTGCTGAACTCAGATCTACAGACTCTCCCAAGGTCACCAAACTCGTACCGCCGGAATGGCGAACTGAGACTGCGGCCCGAAATCGACCATTGTTGCGCATAAACTCGGGTCTCAGCTGGAGTAGCCGGATGATAACCTGCTGAAAACACGCGCTAATAGGCGGCCAAATTCTCAGTGCGTGATTCTAGAGAAAATCATGGCTGGGGTGGTAGGATTCGAACCTACGATACACGGTACCAAAAACCGCTGCCTTACCACTTGGCTACACCCCAACAGTGAGCGGCTATCTACGATTGTTGTTGGCGGGGATCAAGAGCGTTTTGTCAAAAAAACTCAGGTTGAACCGATTTTTTTCAGGGCAGTCATTGGGTGTCGATCAACACGGCTCCGGTCCGGTTTCCATCCTGCACCATTGCATGCGCAGATGCGCATTCTTCCAGTGCAAAGACCTTTTGAACAGGGCAGGTCAAAGCGCCATCCGTCAATGCCTTGTGAAGGGTTTTCACGGCATTGGTACGAAGATCCAGCGGAAGAAGGTAAATCAAAATGGTCTCAAGCGTCATGGCTTTGAACATCATCGGTCCGAATGGAAACACGGGGGCCATGTCTTGGGCAGAGCCATAGGCGTTGATGCGACCGTTCTCGGCAATGACCGCGGCGTTTGTTTGAATATTCCGGCCGAATTCGACGTCGATAATTCGGCCGATTGTCTTTCCTTCATTTGCATCGAGAATTTCGGAGGAAAGATCCTTGCTGGCGTAATCAATCACGATATCTGCGCCGGCTTCCCGGACCCGGTCAAAGTTGCGAGGGCTGGCGGTAGCGATCACGCGCGCGCCTGCCCATTTGGCAAGCTGAACGGCCAGAAAGCCGACGGTGCCCGCGCCACCGTGTATCAAGATCGTTTGCCCATCGGGACAGCCGCCTGAAAACACCGCGTGGCAGGCGGTAAGACCGGGAATGCCCAGAATCGCGCCGGTCTGCATCGACACCGCATCCGGCATAGCCACGGCCTGGGCATCGGGAAGGGTGATGTGGCTGGCGGCGGTGCCGAAAGGGCGTTGCCATTGCCCGTTCCAGATCCACACGCGCTGCCCGATCCGAGATGCGGATACTCCGTCGCCAACGGCCGAAATCACACCAGCGCCGTCACTGTGCGGGATGATCAGGGGGAACGGAGGCTCTGTCACGCCCGGTCTGGTCCCGGCGCGGGCTTTGACGTCGGAAGGGTTCACTCCGGAAAAGGACAGCTCTACCGTGACCTCGCCCGGACCCGGCGGGACCGGAGGGAGGTCCTGTATCCGCAGGACATCGGCCGGGTCTCCGAAGTTGGAATATGTAACTGCGCGCATGATCGCCTCCGTTTTGGTCGAGTTTCACAGCATATCGGCAGGAAACTCAAACACCTTGTCGCGTGTCCGCAACGCGGGGGAAGGTCGGCCCTGTGGTTATTCGCGAATCTCGGACGGGTCGACCCCCCAAAGGTTCGACTTCAAGGTCCAACCCCGATACCCGCCGGCGGTGATCCGGCACCAGTCCAGCGAACAGGTTCCCAGTCGGGCCACGACCCCGGATTCGAAATGCGCATTCACGGGGGAGGTCGGATCGGGTCGGGCATAGACAGGCAGCATTTCGGATTCAATCAGTACTGTCCGAACACCCGACAACAGGGCGTAGTGAACCCAGCCTCCGGCGCCGTCGCGGTCCTGAACCCGTCGCCAGTTGCCGTATTCGGCAGTGACTTGAAGCGGCATTCCGCGCCGTTTGAACACCCAGTCGATTCGATGTGTCAAAGAAGGTCCGCGTCGCACGTTGCCTTCTGCTGCTTTCATCGAGACATAACGGGGCAGGGGGAGGTTGGTGACGGATCCTCGTTTCACGTCGGCATGAGCAGCCCATGCGCCGAACATGATCAGAAATACGGATAGTGCCGCCAGACAGCGGCGATTTACCGGTCGAATACCACTCACTGACTGCCTGCTCTTATGCCTGTTGATCCGGTTCTGAAAAAAGGTCGACTCAATGCCAAAGGGGTTCTTGTGCCCCGCCTTATCCTGCGCCACGATGCCATGGCGCGCGTCCGTTTGCAAAGCAGTGGGAGGGCCGAGGTGCCAAGAGAACGTTTGAGTGTTGTCGTTACGCGACGGTTGCCCGAAGCGGTCGAAACACGTTTGAGCGAGTTGTTTGATGTGCGCTTGCGCGACGATGACACTCCGATGACGCGCGAAGAACTGGTGGCCGCAGTGCAGGACGCCGATGTCCTGGTGCCTACGGTGACTGATGCGATTGATGGCGGTCTGCTGGGGCAGGCGGGCGAAAGGCTGAAGCTCATCGCCAATTACGGTGCCGGTGTCGACAATATTGACGTGTCCACAGCGCGCCAGCGTGGGATTCTGGTGTCGAACACGCCGGGGGTTCTGACCGATGACACCGCCGACATGACCATGGCCCTGATTCTGGCCGTTACCCGACGCATTCCCGAAGGTCTGAGCGTGATGCAGCAGGGAGATTGGTCCGGCTGGGCGCCCACCGCGTTTCTGGGAGGCCGTATCGGTGGTCGTCGTCTGGGCATTCTGGGCATGGGCCGGATCGGGCAAGCGGTGGCGCGGCGTGCGAAAGCGTTTGGAATGCAGGTCCATTATCACAACCGCCGCAGGTTGCGCACCGAGACCGAGCAGGAGCTGGAGGCAACCTATTGGGAAAGCCTCGATCAGATGGTCGCGCGGATGGATGTGATCTCGGTCAATTGCCCCTCAACGCCGTCGACCTTCCATCTTATGAACGCACGTCGTCTGAAACTGATGAAACCCTCGGCAGTGATCGTGAACACGTCACGTGGTGAAGTTGTGGACGAAAACGCCCTGACCCGGATGATCCGCGCAGGTGAAATTGCGGGGGCGGGGCTGGATGTCTACGAACAGGGCACTGACGTGAACCCGCGCCTGCGGCAGCTGCCCAATGTGGTTCTGTTGCCTCATATGGGATCAGCCACGCTCGAGGGCCGGGTGGAGATGGGCGAGAAGGTCATCATCAACATCAAGACCTTCGAAGATGGCCACCGCCCGCCGGATCAGGTTGTGCCAGCAATGCTCTAGCGCTCTGGAAAGGAGCAGGAATGGACGTCTATGAAGGAGGGTGCCGTTGTGGAAATCTGCGCATCAGGGCTTCGGGTCGTCCTCTGCGGGTCGGAATCTGTCACTGTTTGGACTGCCGCAAGCATCATGGCGCGGTTTTCTATGCGGCGGCCGTTTTCCCGGACGACAGAATAGAGGTTTCCGGCGAAGCGCGTGGTTATGCTAACAGGTATTTTTGCCCCGGCTGCGGCTCTCCGGTCTTTGCGCGCAGCGGAACCGAAGTGGAGGTGCATCTTGGATGCCTTGATGCGCCAGATCAGTTGGCGCCAACATATGAAAGCTGGGTCATCCGGCGTGAAGCTTGGTTGCCCGAGTTCCGCGGTATGACCCGCTATGATCAGGATCGATTGGTGGGCGACGCAAAGGCTTAACGCGTGCTGCGGACGCCGGCCATTTGCTGATGGCGTGCAGGTTGGACTTGTTCAGAGCGTGTTCGGCGCGCAGTTTTGATAATCACGGATGTATCGGAGGATTTGATCAGATGAGACGTGTTTCAGTTCTACTGTTTTCTGCATTTTGTTTTGCAGCTCCGGGGGTCGCTCAGGAAGCGGCCGATGCCGTTGCGCCCGAAACGGCCACGGAAGGGCAGGTACAGGCCATGACCGACGAGGTCATCGCGGCGCTCGAGGCCAAACTGGATGGCGTTCCGGTCACGTCCCAGAACTGGATGGTCGCCGCGGCCAACCCGCTGGCGGTGGAAGCCGGTGCCAGAGTATTGCGCGCAGGTGGGTCTGCCGCAGACGCCATGGTTGCGGTGCAGGTCGTGCTGGGCCTGGTCGAACCGCAATCCTCGGGCTTGGGCGGCGGTGCGTTTCTGGTCTGGTACGATGCAGCGACCGGTCAGATGACAACTCTGGACGGGCGAGAAACGGCGCCGCTGGCGGCCACACCGACCGTGTTTCAGGACGAAAACGGTGAGCCGCTGAAATTCTTCGATGCGGTTGTCGGTGGGCTGTCCGTGGGGACGCCGGGTACACCTGCCTTGCTGGAAGAGGCGCATCGCCGCTGGGGGCGTTCCTCGTGGCCCGGATTGTTTGCCGATGGAATCCGGTTGGCGGATGAAGGGTTCCTGGTGTCCCCGCGTCTGGCCAGCCTGGTCGAAAAAGATGCCGAGCGTTTGTCGCGCTTTCCGGAAACGGCCGCGTATTTTCTGCCGGGGGGCGCACCGCTGCAACAGGGGCAGCGCCTGATGAACCCGGCTTATGCTGAAACACTGCGTGTGCTGGCCCGCGATGGGGCGGCCGGATTCTATGGCGGTGAGATTGCCGCGGATATCGTGCGCACGGTTCGCAACGCTCCGGGCAATCCTGGTGGTCTGTCCGGTGCGGATCTTGCGCTGTATCAGGTGATCGAGCGCGAGCCGGTTTGCGCGGAATACCGCGCCTATGAAGTCTGCGGCATGGGCCCGCCGTCGTCGGGTGCGCTGACCGTGGGGCAAATTCTGGGGATGCTGAACGGCTATGATCTGGCGGCTATGGGGCCGGAAAGCGCCGAGGCCTGGCGGTTGATCGGGGACGCTTCGCGCCTCGCCTTTGCGGACCGGGGCCGGTACATGGCTGACAGCGATTTCGTGCCCATGCCGACCAAGGGGCTGGTTGATCCGGCCTACCTGTCGCAACGAGCGGAATTGCTGAACACCGAAGGCGCGCTGGCAGATGTCGGGCCCGGTCAGCCGGAGTTCGACCACGCGCTGAACTGGGCGGATGATGTGTCGCTGGAGCTGCCTTCGACCTCGCATATCTCGATTGTAGACAGCTATGGCAACGTGCTGTCGATGACCACGACCATCGAAAACGGCTTTGGCTCACGTCTGATGACGAACGGGTTCCTTCTGAACAACGAACTGACGGATTTTTCGTTCAAGACCCACAGCGATGGTGTGCCGATCGCCAACCGGCTGGAACCCGGAAAACGCCCGCGTTCGTCCATGAGCCCGACCATCGTGATGCAGGATGACGCGCCGGTTCTGGCGATTGGCTCGCCGGGCGGCAGTCGGATCATCGGCTATGTGGCCAAATCGATCATCGCATGGGCCGACTGGGGCATGGATGTGCAACAAGCCGTGTCGCTGCCGCATCTTGTCAATCGTTTCGGAACATATGATGTCGAGGCCGGGACCGCTGCCGAAGGCTTTTCCGACGGGCTGACCCAGTTTGGGTTCGAGGTAAACCCGCGTGACCTGACATCTGGCCTTCACGCCATCGAAATCGGAGACGGGCTGAGCGGTGGTGCCGACCCCCGTCGCGAAGGTATTGCGCTGGGCGAATAGGGCCTCGGTATTTGTGGGGATTGCCGGCACTTGGTGGGCCCTTTAGTCATGGACTGAACGGCCCGCAACGTGCTGGGACAGGGGAGGATGACGATGGTGCAGGCGACCGCTTTGCCTCGGAATGAAACAGGTATTGAAACCGTCATAGGCGTTCTGAAACAACGTTTTGGCGACAGGTTGCAAACGGGTACCGCGATCCGTGAACAGCACGGGCACACCACGACCTGGATCGAAAACCAGAGCCCGGATGCTGTGGTTTTCCCGCATACTACGCAGGACGTGTCGGAAATTGTCAAAACCTGTGCCGCGCACCGGGTGCCGGTGATTCCCTTTGGCACGGGAACGTCGCTGGAAGGGCATGTGAATGCGCCAGCAGGGGGGATCTCGGTCGATCTGATGCAGATGGACAAGGTGCTGGCTGTCCACGCCGAAGATCTGGATTGTGTCGTGCAGCCCGGCGTCACGCGCGAGGCGCTGAACACCCATTTGCGGGATCAGGGTTTGTTCTTTCCGATTGACCCGGGGGCGAATGCCTCGCTGGGCGGTATGGCCGCGACCCGCGCGTCGGGCACCAATGCGGTGCGATACGGAACGATGCGGGACAACGTTCTCAGCCTCGAGGCGGTGATGCCGGACGGCCAGATCATCCGTACCGGTCACAGGGCCAAGAAGTCATCGGCCGGGTATGATCTGGCACGCCTTCTGATTGGGGCGGAAGGCACGTTGGGTATCATCACCGAGCTGACTCTGCGCTTGCAGGGCATCCCCGAAGCGATCAGCTCGGCCAGGTGTTCCTTTCCTTCGGTCGATGCCGCGTGCCGCGCGGTGATGATGACCATTCAGTATGGCATTCCGGTCGCCCGAATAGAGTTGCTGGATGAAATGTCGGTTCAGGCGGCGAACGCCTATTCCGGGCTGAGCCTGCCGGAAACGCCATTGCTGCTGCTGGAATTCCATGGCTCTGAAAGCGGTGCGGCGGAACAGGCTGAAACCTTTGGTCAGATCGCCCGGGAATTCGGCGGTACAGATTTTGCTGCGACCTCGACCACCGAAGAACGGAACAAGCTTTGGCAGGCGCGCCATGATATGTATTGGGCATGTCTGCAACTGCGCCCGGGCGCGCGTGGTATTTCAACGGATGTCTGCGTGCCGATCTCGCGCCTGGCGGAGTGTGTGACAAGCACTCAGCAGAAGGCAGCTGATCTTGGCTTGCTCGCGCCAATGGTGGGGCATGTGGGGGATGGGAACTTTCACTCGCTTCTTTTGATCGACATGCAGAACGCCGAAGAAGTCGCCAAGGCCGAAGAGTTTGTCGGGTGGTTGAACGACCTGGCAATTTCAATGGAGGGCACCTGTACAGGTGAACACGGAATCGGTCAGGGCAAGCGGCCATACCTCATCAAGGAACTGGGCGCCGCCACGCAGTATATGGCCGCAATCAAGGCTGCTTTGGACCCCGAGAACATCATGAATCCCGGCAAGGTTTTGGCGGGCCAATCCTAGCGGTTTTCGCGTTCTGGCCGGCATTGCGCCTTCAAATCGTCCACATGTTCTGGTCTCACCGACTCGGTTAGGAACAGGTGGCCGACATGAGCGCAAAATATCTGGCAGGGTTTGCAGCGATCTGCGGGATCGCCGTTGTTGGGCTGGACTATTATCAGCAGGCCAAGGCATCCGAAAACGGGCTGGGCTTCAAAGGTTATGTTACCTCGGTATCCGCGCGTGTCGGGATTTCGGAAAGTCGGCTTGAAGCTGATGCCCAACCTTCACAGCCCGAGGAACCTGCGGCGAAGACACCGTCAGAGGAAGTTCGGAAACTTGTCTGCACCACGATCGGGACAAGCAAGCGCTGTCGCTCCAGCGGTTGAGATCACGGGTTTCATGTCAGATCTGCGACCCGCATTCGATCATCGGGTCGTTTTTTTCATATCACTGGTCGGATGAATGTCGCGCGATCCCCCTCAAGTGCGCCATATGGTGTCAACTGATTTCAAGGGGAGACGCCCGGTTATGAAAACCCAAGTCAAAGCACTGGTTGTTGGCGGCGGCGCCGTTGGGACCTCGATTGCCTACCATCTGGCCAAAGCGGGCTGGGATGATGTGATGTTGATCGAACGGGACGAGCTGACGTCCGGGTCCACCTGGCACGCGGCTGGTCTGCTGCCATTGTTCAACATGTCCTATGCGACAACTCACATCCACAAGTACTCGGTCGACTTCTACAAGACGCTGGAAGAAGAAACCGGGCTGAACGCGGGCTTTGCCGTCGTCGGCAACCTGCGCATGGCACAGACGCAGGAGCGCATGGATGAGTACATGCTCTACGCCTCCACCGCCGAAACCTGCGATGTTGCCTATGAGTGGCTGACCCCCGAGCAGATCAAGGAACGTTGGCCGTTGATCGAGACATCGGATCTGAAGGGCGCAATCTACCATACCGAAGACGGGTATATTAACCCGGCAGATGTGACGCAGGCCATGGCCAAGGGGGCCCGTCAGCGTGGCGTCGAGATCGTGCGCAAGATGCAGGCGGATGCCTTCCACTGGAACGGCACCCATTGGGAAGTCACCTGCACCAAGATGGTGGAAAAAGGCGGCAACCTTGTCGAAAGCGACGAAAAGGTTGTGATCACTGCCGAACATGTCGTCACTGCATCGGGCAACCACGCACAGCGCACCGCCAAGATGCTGGGCATCAAGATGCCGGCGATCCCGGTCGAACACACGTTTATCGTCATGGACAAGGACCCTGAACTGGTCAAATGGCGCGAAGCAGGCAACCCGGAACACCCCGTCGTGCGCGACGCCGACAATGAATCCTACGCCCGTGAAGAACGCGGCGGCTGGATTCTGGGTATCTATGAACATGGCGCCCCCGCGCGGTTTGAACACGGTGTACCGGACAGCTTCCGCGCGGATCTGTTCCCGCTGGATTTGGATCGGATTGCGGATCAGTACATGGCGATGGCCGAACGTGTGCCGTCCTGTGCTGAATCCGGCCTGAAAGACGATTTCAACGGCCCGATCTGCTATACGCCTGACGGCAACCCGCTGGTCGGTCCTGCGCCGGGCCTGCGCAACATGTGGCTGGCCGAAGGTTTCAGCTTTGGTATCACTGCCGCAGGCGGCACCGGCTATTATCTGGCGCAGATGATGGTCGATGGCGAAGCCGAAATCGATATGGCCTCGCTGGACCCCAAACGCTATTCCAGCAACTGGATGACCACCGAGTTCGCGGCCCGCAAGAACGAAGAGTGCTATGAGCACGTCTATATCCTGCACCACCCGGACGAAGAGCGTGAAGCCTGCCGTCCGCTGCGGACCGTTCCGGCCTACGACCGTCAGAAAGCGCGCGGTGCCCAGTTCGGCTGGGTCAACGGCTGGGAACGTCCGAACTACTTCGGCCCTGTCGATGCGCCCGAGAACTTCGACAAAGAAGCACGCTCGTTCCGTCGTGGCGGCTGGTGGCAATATGCCGTCGAAGAAGCCAAGGCGATCCGCGAAGGCGTTGGCCTGATCGACGCATCGGCCTTCACCAAACATGTTGTCAAAGGCCCCGGTGCCACCCAGTTCCTGGATTGGTTTACCTGCAACAAGCTGCCCAAGGTTGGTCGTATCAACCTGACCTACGCGCTGACATCGCACGGCACCACCCGCACCGAATACACCATCGTCCGCAATGGCGAGAACAACTATTACCTCGTCTCTGCCGGTGCCTGGACCGAGTACGACGCCGATTATCTGCGCAAGGCGGCCGAGGACAAGATGGAGGAGTTCGGATATATCGAGATCCAGGACGTGACCACGCAATGGGGTGTTTTCGCCATCGCCGGACCCAAGTCGCGTGACGTTCTGAAAGAGGTCATCAAAGATGCCGATCCGGAAACCGCACTGTCCAACAAGCGCTTCCCTTGGCTTTCGGCGCGCCAGATCGAACTGGGCATGTGCCCGGTCAACGCGATCCGCGTGGCCTATACCGGTGAGCTGGGTTGGGAACTGCACCACCCGATCGAGATGCAGAACTACCTGTTCGACCTGCTTGAAAAGGCCGGTGAGAAGCATGGTATGAAGCTGGTTGGCGCGCGAGCCCAGAACTGGCTGCGTCAGGAGAAATCCTATCGCGCATTCGGCACCGAACTGGGCCGCGACGCGACTCCGCTGGAAGCCGACCTGCCGCGTTTTGTCGACCTGTCCAAGGACTTCTACGGTAAGGCCAAGCTGGAAGAGACCGGCGTGCGCGTCAAATGCTGCACCCTGCTGATCGACGGACCGGACGATGCCGATCCGTGGGGCCGCGAGGCGCTGTACACACCGGAAGGTGAGCGCGTGGGTCGATTGACCTCGGGCGGCTACTCGGTGGCGTTCGAGAAATCCATTGGCATGGGTTACGTGAAGCCCGAAATGGCGGTCGAAGGCACCAAGCTGCAGGTCAAAATTCAGGACAAGCTGTGGGATGCGGTCGTCACCTGCGACAGCCCCTACGATCCGAAAAACGAAACCATCCGCAAGGACGGTTGATCTAAGAAAGGCCCCGAAAATCTTCGGGGCCTTTTCTTTTTTGTCATCCAGACAGTTCGTCGAAGCATTCCAGCGCCTTGGCCGCGTACATCATGGCTGGGCCGCCGCCCATCTGGATCGCCATGGCCAACACGTCGGACACTTCTTCCCGGGTCGCACCGGCCTTGATCAAAGCTTCGGTGTGCAGGGTGATGCAGGGTTCGCATCGCAGGGTGACTGACATGCCCAACGCAATGAATTCCTTGGTCTTGTAGTCGAGCGTCCCGCCCTCTTTGACGGCTTTGCCAAGCGCTCCGAATGCGCGTGTCGTATCGGGAATGGATCCGTTCAGGTTTCGCAAACTCTTTCGTGTTGCCGAGAGTTTTTCTTGCCATGCCATTGCTGAGTGCCCTTCTTCATATCTAGCAACTGGAATATGAATTGGGTTGCGGCTGTTTGACTTTGATCTCGATCAGACGTCAGGGCGTTCGGCAATGAACGCTAGATTGTTGGCAGGCATTTCGACCGGTGCCAACGCGAGCAGGCCGACGTTTTCGAACAAATTCAGAATGTCCACGTCGTTTTTATAGCCGATTTCCGGGTCTTGCTGAATCAAAGCCTTATGAAAGCGGACATCCCCGTCACTGGTGAGTTGGCCCGAGCGTTTGAACGGGCCGTACAAGATAAACCGCCCCTTTGGTGACAGGGATTGTGCGACTTCTGAAATGATGGTTCTGGTTTCCTGCCAACTGATTAAGTGAATCAAGTTTATCAAAACGATCAGATCCTGGCCGTAAAACCGCCTGTGCCAGCCTGATGTCGCTGCATCCAGTTCTGCGACCGGCGCGACATTGGGTAGGTTGCGGGTATAGGCATCGATACTCACGCGCCGCTCAGGGTCAACTTCCGAAGGCTGCCAGGTCAGCCCGGGCAGCACTTCGGCGAAGGCCCTGACATGCTGACCAGTCCCGCTTGCGATTTCCAATGCGTGGCCCTGGGGCGGGCCCCATTCTTGCAACACAGCACACAGGGCGTCCGTGTTCCGGGATGCTGCCGGGGCCACCAGCTTGCCATCTTCAGACGCATTGGCGACGCTTGCAGACGAGGGGAGGCTGCGTTTGATCATCGTTCCAGCCTGTCAGGGGTCAACATGCCAATTATGTCAGGTTCCAGTTCGGGTGGGTTTCCGACAACAAGATCGCACAGCAGTTGCGAGGCCGCCGGTGAGGTTTGAAAACCATACCCGCCCTGGCCGCCACACCAGACAAACGAAGGGTCCAGCGGGTCGCGCCCAAGCACCAAGGTCCCGTCTGGGGCAAAACTGCGCAATCCTGCCCAATTCGTTTCAACTCTTGTGACAGGCTCGGTCATCAGTTCCTCATACCGTGCCAGACCTTCTGCCAGCACCATATCATCGGCATAAGCATCCTGTGGCGCAACCGGATCGGCTTCGGATGGTGAAACCAGCAACTTGCCCGCATCCGGTTTGGCGTACCATGTTTCGCCGGCGCCCAGCATCATCGGCCAGATGGAAACGTCATGCCCTCCGGGGGCGGGAAGACGCGCCATCGACCGACGGCGAGGTGTGAGGCCGATACCGGGCAGCCCCGCAAGCTGTGCAACCTCATCCACCCAGGCCCCTGCTGCGTTGATCAGAGTGCGGGCTTCAAAGATCTCACCGGCCTCAACCACCCAGTGCTTTTCTTTTCGAATGCCGGTGACTTTGCTTTTCGTCGAAACCGTTCCATCGTTTTGCCGGATGGTCCGGGCGAAATCCTGCAACAGGCGATCCGTATCGATGTCAAAGGCCGCTTCGCTGATGGCTGCAAACCCGACCTTGTCCGGATCCAGAATCGGAACGCGCGATATCGCTTGATCCATCGGTATTTTCACCATGTTCAGATCGGCGCAATCGGCTTCGAACATGTCGGGCTGGTCAATTGCCCCGACCAGCATCAATCCGCGCGGGGTCAGGTAACCGCCATTCTGCGTATGAAGAAAGGCAGCCCCCGCTTTGTTCAATGCGACGACCGAAGGCGGTCCATAGCTTTCTTCGAACAACGCCGCTGACCGGCCCGAGGCGTGATAGCCCAGGGCATCTTCCGCTTCCAGAACCATCACGGTTCCGTGCTGCGACAGGCGCGCACCGGCGCTCAGCCCGGCGATGCCGCCTCCGATTATCAGGAAATCAATCATGACTTGCGATCCATCCTGTACAGAGACGCTACAGGTTCCTTGAGTTTCATGCTGACGCCAAAGCTCCTCATTCGCCACGCGTTTGGTTTTCCGGACTATAAGCAGCCTTGAAATTGTGCTTCAACCCGGTCAAAGAAGTATCAAAATAAACAGGAGGGTAAGGTGACCGCAGCAGACGTTCATCCAATGGCCACAGGGCATATTCCAGGATATGTTGTCGCAGCTGACGGAAGCGATTACCTTTTCTCCGCCATGGTCGTTTTTTTCGTCGTTCTGGTGGTGCTGATCGGTGTCGGATACCTGACGCTGCATTCGGTTCCTGAAAAAATGGCCCACGAAAACAATCACCCGCAATTTCAGTTGGTGGGTATTCTGGCGCTGCTGGCGCTATTTACCCATAATGGGCTTTTCTGGGTTGCTGCAATATTGGTCGCAGGGTTTCAGTTTCCGGATTTTGCCACCCCGCTTCGAAACATTGCCGATGCCATTCGTTCTCTGGGTCGGTCACCTGTTCCGGAACCAGTGCCTGAAACAACGGTGCCGGCATCGTCAGAATCCGAACCCAGCGACGCGCAGGAGCAAGCCATATGATCGAGACCATGCTCTGCGCCCTGATAACGGTGCTGCCCGACTATCTGTTCCGCCGTTTTGTACAGGGCAAGCGGATCGGTCACGAGATTACCTTGTTCACCATGTGGTACGAACTGCGCTGGGGTTTGACCACCTGTGCCATTCTGGCGCTGACCGTCATTACCACACTGTTTTATTTTCATCCGGCCAGCAAAACCGCGGCATCCTATTTCCGAACGGTGACCATTCTGCCGCAATTGGGCGGTCGTGTTTCCGAGGTTTTCGTCAAGAACAACGAACTGGTAACCGCAGGACAACCGATCTTCCGGATCGAGGATTTCAGCCAGACTGCTCAGGTTCAGGCGGCAAATGCGCAGATTGCACAGGTGCAGGCCTCGCTTAAGGTTGCGGAAACCGATTTGGCCGAGGCGGAAGCTGGAATTGCAGGTGCCAAGGCAGCGCTTGCGCAGTCTCTGGAGGATCTTGAGCGCAACACAACCTTGCGAGATGAGGGTTCAAGCGCCGTAAGACTGGCCGAGATTGAGAGGCTGGAAAACCTTGTCGCCGAGCGAGAGGCCCAGGTTCTTGCAGCGGAATCCAAACGTGCTGCGGTTGAGCAGCAGATCGAAGAACTGATCCCCGCGCAGCTGGCCAGTGCCATTGCGCAACTGGATGCTGCGCAGACCGAGTTGGACAAGACGGTGATCACCGCGGGCGTCACAGGGCGGGTCGAACAGTTCGGCCTTCAGGTCGGTGACTACGTAAGCCCATTGTTGCGCCCCGCGGGCATTCTTGTGCCATCGCACACAGGGCATGATCGTTTTCAGGCCGCTTTCAACCAGCTCTCTGCCCAGGTTATCAAGCCGGGCATGATTGGTGAATTGGGCTGCATGACAAAGCCATTCACCGTGATCCCCACCGTGGTGGTCGAGGTGCAGGATGTCATCCCGTCCGGCCAGATCCGCCCATCGGACGAATTGCGGGACGTGCAGACCAACAACAATCCGGGCTCGATTCTGGTCTATATGGAGCCGCTATACAAAGGTATGGCCGATGACATTCCGCCGGGCAGCAATTGTCTGGCCAATGTCTACACAGACAACCACGAGCGGCTGGAGCACGAGGATCTGGGCTTTTGGGAGGCGGCCTTTCTGCACGTGGTCGACACGATCGGCGTGGTACATGCCGCGGGTCTGCGCCTGCGTTTGATCCTGATGCCGGTGAACACTCTGGTTTTGACCGGGCATTGATCTGATCTTGGCAATCCGAACGCGAAGGGCCCGGCAAGTTTCGCCGGGCCCTTTGGTTTCTTAAAGCGCTGCTTTGAACAGCTGCGTCAGGTTGTCTTTCGTCAACTCAATCGGGTTGCCGCCGCATGACGGATCGATGATCGCCCCTTCGACAAGCTCTGGGATAGAAGCTTCGGTCACACCCAATTCGGACAATGTGCGGGGGATGCCAAGGCTGTCGTTGAAATTCTGCACGAAGGCGCGGAAACCATCGAAGCCGCCGTCGATGCCCAGATATGCCGCAGCTTGCTGGAACCGGTCTGCAATGGCCGGGGCGTTGAAGTCCAGCACCGCGGGCATGCAGACGGCGTTCGTGGTGCCGTGATGGGTGTTGAATACCGCACCTATTGGGTGGCTCATCGCGTGGATCGCGCCAAGGCCCTTCTGGAAAGCCGTTGCGCCCATGGCAGCGGCGCTCATCATCTGGGCGCGGGCCTCGATATCGGTGCCGTCTGCATAGGCACGGGGCAAATACTCCTTCACCAGTCGCATACCCTCCAGCGCGATGCCCTGGCTCATCGGGTGATAATGCGGGCTCGAGAAGGCTTCGACACAATGCGCGAAGGCGTCCAGGCCAGTTCCTGCCGTGATGAACTTGGGCATCCCGACGGTCAGTTCCGGGTCGCAAATCACCACGGTCGGCAGAACCTTGGGATGAAAGATGATTTTCTTGGCATGGGTCTCGGAATTGGTGATGACGCTCGCGCGGCCCACTTCCGATCCTGTCCCTGCGGTGGTCGGAACGGCAATGATTGGCGCGATCACGTCGGCATCGGCTCGTGTCCACCAGTCGCCGATATCCTCGAAATCCCAAACGGGGCGCGTCTGACCGGCCATGAAGGCGACCATCTTGCCCAGATCCAGACCAGAGCCGCCGCCAAAGGCGATCACCCCGTCATGACCACCTGCGTTATAGGCCGCAACTCCGGCTTCAAGGTTCTTCTCATTCGGGTTGGGGTCCACATCGCTGAACAGGCCGCAGCCCAGTCCCGCGGCTTCCATGATGTCCAGTGTCGCGCTGGTGATGGGCAGATCGGCCAGCCCCTTGTCCGTGACCAGCAATGGTTTCTTCATTCCGGCGGCGGCGCAGGCTTCGGGCAATTCCCTGATGCGCCCGGCTCCGAATTTGATGGCGGTCGGATAGGACCAGTTTCCAACAAGTGTCATGTCAGGTTTCCTTTGCAAAATAAGGCCTGCTTCGGCGAGGGGGTGGGTCCGAAGCAGGCCGTCGTCCTTAGCCCGTTACCTTTTTGAGGTGGTAGGATTTGGGACGTGTCAGGTTGTGATATCCGATGACGGACAAACCGCCGCCGCGCCCGGTATTCTTGCAGCCCGTCCAGCACAGGCCGGGGTCCAGATAATCGGCGCGGTTCATGAACACGGTCCCGGTTTCGATCCGGTCACCTATCCGCGCTGCACGATCCACATCGCGGGTCCACAGGCTGGCAGTCAGGCCAAACTCACTGTCATTCATCAAGGCGATGGCCTCCTCATCCGAGGACACTTTCATGATGCCCACCACGGGCCCAAAGCTTTCGTCCCGCATCACGCGCATGTCATGAGTGACATTGGTCAGGATTTGCGGTGTCAGGTACGCGCCACCGTCGTCTTCAGCGAAGGTGTCGATATGCGCAACCGCACCGGCTGCAACCGCCTCGGCGATCTGGGCTCGCACCTCATCGGCAAACCGCACATTGGCCATCGGGCCAATCGTCGTCTCGGCATCCAGCGGATTGCCCAGCTTGTAACCCTTCACAATGTCCACTGCCTTGGCGACGAAGTCATCATAAAGGCTCTCGTGAACATAGATCCGCTCGATTCCGCAACAACACTGGCCCGAATTGAACATCGCACCGTCAATCAGCGTGTCGACCGCGGCATTCAGGTCGGCGTCGTCCATGACATAGCCGGGATCCTTGCCGCCCAGCTCGGTGCCGACGCCGGTAAACGTGCCCGCCGCGGCACGTTCCATCGCCTGACCGCCGCCGACTGATCCGGTGAAGTTCACGAAGTCAAATGCGTTGCCCGCGATCAGGTCGTTGGTCACGTCATGGCTCAGGAACACATTCTGGAACACGTCCTCGGGCACACCTGCCGAATGGAACGCCTTTGCCATGCGCTTGCCCACCAGCAGCGTCTGTGTCGCGTGTTTCAGGACGACCGTATTGCCCGCGATCAGCGCCGGTGCGACCGTGTTGATCGCCGTCATATAGGGATAGTTCCAGGGCGCCACCACAAAGACCACCCCATGAGGAATGCGCTTGATGTAGCGTTTGAACGTTTCGTCTTCGCCGACGGCGATATCTGCCAGGGACGTCTCGGCAATCTCCGCCATATGGCTGGCGCGTTCGTTGAAACCACCGAACTCGCCGCCATAACGCACCGGGCGTCCCATCATATGGGCCAGTTCCGGCACGATCTCATCGTTCATGGCGCCAACGGCGGCCACACCCGCCATCACAAGTTCGATCCGCTCCTGCAACGGACGGGCTGCCCATTCCGCCTGAGCAGCCCGAGCACGCGCCGCGGCCCCGAACGCGGCCTCTCGCGACAACACTGCACGTTCGGCAAAAACCGATCCGTCGATCGGCGAGACACATTTCAACATCTGCCCCATTTTCACTCCATTTCCGAAAGAAACAGGATCCCTGCTTCATCTGGCCCAAAATATCCCGGGGGTCTGGGGGCAGAGCCCCCAGCGTGACCCGACCTCACGCCCGCTCGAACCCGCGGGCAATTTCCCAATCCGTGACCACGCGTTCGAACTCCTCGATCTCGACCTCTGCGGCACGGGTATAGTGGTCGACGACGTCATCGCCCATGGCCGCGCGCAACATGACCGATCCGTGCAGCGCATCCCGCGCCGCACGAAGGTTGCCCGGGATCATGGCAGTCTCACCCTGATAAACGTCGCCCTTGGTCGGCGGTTGCAGATCCAGCCCTTCCTCGATGCCCGCGATCCCTGCCGCCAGCATGCCAGCCATCGCCAGATAGGGGTTCATATCTGAGCCCGGAATTCGGCACTCGACGCGTACGGCCTTGGTGCCGTCACCGCACAGGCGGAACCCGGCGGTGCGGTTGTCCACAGACCAGATGATCCGCGTTGGCGCGAAGGTGCCTTTCATGAAGCGTTTGTAACTGTTGATGTAAGGTGCCATGAAATAAGTGTAATCAGGGGCATATTTCAGCAGCCCAGCCATATAGCTTTTCATCAGCGCCGACATGCCCAGATCGTCCCCGGCGTCATAGAAGGCAGGCTGTCCATCCGCCCACAGTGACTGGTGCACGTGGGACGAGCTGCCGACTTTCTCATGGTGCCATTTCGGCAGGAACGTCGCTGCGTGACCATGTTGCCACGCGATCTCTTTCACAGCGTTCTTGGCGATCGAATGATACTCGGCCGTTTCCATCGCGGGCGCGTATTTGATGTTCAGCTCTTCCTGTCCGGTCTCGGCCTCACCTTTGGAGTTCTCAACCGGAATGCCCGCATCCCACAGATGGTTGCGGATCGGACGCATCACATGCTCTTCCTTGGTGGTCTGAAGGATGTGATAGTCTTCGTTATAGCCCGAGATCGGCTCCAGATCCCGGAATCCTTCCTTGCGGATCTGGTCAAAGCTTTTCTCGAACAGGAAAAACTCAAGCTCGGTCGCCGTCATGGCGTCATAACCCATGGCTTTCAAACGGCTGACCTGTTTTTTCAGGATTGAACGCGGCGCGTGCGGCACTTCCTCGTGCGTGTGATGATCCAGCACGTCACACATCACCATCACCGTGCCTTCAAGCCACGGCACCGGGCGCAGGGTGCTGAGGTCCGGTTTCATGACATAATCGCCATAGCCCCGTTCCCAACTGGTCGAGGCGTAGCCATCGGGTGTCGCCATCTCCAGATCGGTGGCCAGAAGGTAGTTGCAGCAATGGGTCTCTTCCCATGCGCCAGCCACGAAATGGCCCGCGTGAAAACGCTTGCCCATCAACCGGCCCTGCATGTCCACCATGCAGACCAAAACCGTATCAACCGAACCTTCGGATACCTGCGTTTTCAGATGTTCGAACGTGAGCATGTGCCACCTTTGTCTTTGCCGAAATCCTTCATCGGCCATTCGTTCTGTCAGACCCGCCCCCATGCAAGGGGCGGGTCGCTTGGCCAATTCTTAGCCGTAGCGGTAGGGCCGTCCAGCCTTGAGCATGTCGGCGTTGTACTGTTTGAAGATTTCAACAACCTTCGCCTTGGTTTCGGATTCGGCTGCGATCTCGTCCCAGAAGGCAACGGCCGCGGCTTCGACGGTTGCCCATTCTTCGTCCGGAATCGACGTCAGCTGCATCTTGTCTCCGTTGACGCGCAGGCTGGCTTCGCCGCCCCAGTACCACCACTGACGATAATAGTGCGACTGATCGGTGCAGACGCGGAACAGGGTCTGCAAATCTTCGGGCAGCTCGTTCCAGCGATCCATGTTGGCAAAGAACGAACCGGCCCAGGCGCCCGAGATGTTGTTGGTCAGGAAGTAGTTGGTCACATCCGCCCAGCCGACTGTGTAGTCTTCGGTGATGCCGGACCACGCGATGCCGTCCAGCTCTCCGGTTTGTACCGCGACTTCGATGTCTTCCCAGGGCAGGGTGACCGGCACAACGCCGAACTGCGACAGGAAGCGGCCCGCGGTCGGGAAGGTAAACACACGTTTGCCCTGAAGGTCTGCCAGGCTGTTGATCGGGTCCTTCGTTGCAAAGTGGCACGGGTCCCAGGCACCGGCCGAGATGTGCTTGACGCCGACTTTCGAGTATTCCTCGTCCCAGATCTCGTTCAGCCCGTACTGGTTGAACAGAACCGGCACGTCCAGCGAGTAGCGCGAGGCAAAGGGGAAATAGCCGCCGAACACGGTGACCTCGGTGGGCGACGCCATCGAGTCATCATCCGACTGCACGGCATCAATCGTGCCGCGCTGCATGGCACGGAACAGCTCGCCCGTCGGAACCAGCTGGTCGGCATAGAACAGCTCGATCTGCATCCGGTCTCCGGCGATCGTGTTGAACATCTTGATGGCCGGGTCGATCACGTGTTCGGCCAGCGCCGGGCCGGCATAGGTCTGCATCCGCCATCTGATGGTCGATTGCGCCAGTGCAGGCGTCGCCAGAGCAGCGGCGGGAGCGGCCGCAGCACCTTTCAGAAATGTACGTCTGTTCGTCATTCTCTCTCTCCGTTGGTCAGTTTCGATTGTGCGGGGATTGCCCGCGAAGCCCCGGTTTGATCCGGGATCATTTGTTGTAGATGTATTCAGGCAGCCACAGCGCGATCTGCGGGAATGTCATGATGATCGCCAGCGCCAGCGTCATCACCATCACGAAGGGCAGGATCGAACCGTAGATGTCGCGCAGCGATATCTCTGGCGGCGCCATCGCGCGCATCAGGAACAGGTTGTAGCCGAAGGGCGGCGTCATATAGGCGATCTGGGTGGTGATCGTGTACAGAACCCCATACCAGATCAGGTCGAACCCCAATGCACCCACGAGCGGCACGTACAAAGGCGCGACGATCACCAGCATGGCCGTATCGTCCAGAAACGTGCCCATCAGAATAAAGCTGAGCTGCATCAAGATCAGGATCACCCACGGGTTGAGGCCCAGCCGTTCGGTAAACAGGTTCTCGATTGCCCGAACGGCGCCCAAACCGTCGAAAACAGCGCCAAAGGCAAGCGCAGCCAGAATGATCCACATGAACATACAGGTGATGCCCAGCGTTGACCGTACAGACGTCTCGAAAACCTCACGTGTCATACGGCCCTTGAGGATGGCCGCGGCGAACGCCGTCAACGCACCGATGGCCGAGCTTTCAACAAGCGAGGTCCAGCCGTTGACGAAGGGCACCATCATCGCGGCAAAAATACCCAGGGGCAGCAGGCCCGCGCGCAACAGGCGCAGTTTCTCAGCCATGGGCACGTCGCGCTCCTCGGCTGACAAGGCGGGCCCTAACGCCGGGTTGATGCGGCAGCGGATCACGATGTAAAGGATGAACATTGCGGCCATCATTAGCCCGGGAAGCAGCCCTGCAAGCCAGAGCTGCCCGACAGGCTGGCGCGCGATCATCGCGTAAAGAACCAGCACGACGGAGGGTGGCACAAGGATACCCAATGACGATCCGGCTTGTATTACCCCGGTCACCATTTTCTTGTCATAGCCGCGTTTCAGCAGTTCCGGCAGCGCAATGGTCGCGCCGATGGCCATGCCTGCGACACTCAGCCCGTTCATGGCCGAGATCAGCACCATAAGACCGATCGTGCCAATCGCGAGCCCGCCGTTCAGGCCCCCCATCCAGACGTGGAACATCTTGTACAGATCGTCTGCAATTTTGGATTCGGCCAGAACATAGCCCATGAAGATGAACATCGGCAGGGTCAGCAGCGGGTACCATTTCATCAGCTTCATGGCGGCCGAAAAGCCAATGTCATAGCCGCCGCGATCCCCCCACAGAAACAGGGCGGCCATCACGGCGACAAATCCAATCGCGCCAAAAACGCGCTGCCCGGTCAGCAGCATCAACATCATGGTCGAAAACATTAGGATGGCGATCAATTCGTAAGACATCAGATCACCTCGCGCGGGATGTCATCGCCCCTGAGGCGCAGAATATCTTTGAACAGTTCCGAGATCGCCTGAAGCAACATCAGGAACAGACCCACGACCATGATGACCTTGATTGGCCACAGATATGGACGCCACGCGGTCGGGCTGCGTTCGCCATATTGCAGCGAATAGCTCAGCGAGTCGTATCCGCCGTAGATCATCACGCCCAGGTAGATGATTAGAAAAAGGACGGTGATCGCATCCGTCCACGCGCGACGACGGTCGGACCATTCGCCGTACAGAAGGTCCATGCGGACGTTGGACCCCATCTGGATCGAATAGGGGCCGCCCAGAATGTAATAGGCGACCATTGCGAACTGGGCCATTTCCAGGGTCCAAAGCGATGGCAGGAAAAAGGTTTTTGAAATCGAGGACCAGAGCAGAATGCCCATCATGGCGAAGATGCCGTACATGACGAAGCGTCCGATCCAGCGGTTCGTGCGGTCAATGACCGCCACATATCCCCGCATGAAATTCATCCCGATACCTCTGCTCTCATGGTTTCGCCTCTGCGTGCGATAAGTCTTGGATGACCGATTGCAGAATTGGCGTCAGCAATCCCGCAATGCGGTTCACGCCGTCTGCTGTGTCGATCAGATCGTTTCGAACTTCGATCATGACATTTGGAAGCCCTCGCCGGACCGCGTGTTCGCGCAACGTGTGCGTGACGCCATCCGTGGCCGAGTAAGGTTCGTTCAAAGCCACGCGCAATCCCGAGCTTTCCGCGTGGCTCAGCATCAGCTGCGCGGCGCGGTCGTCTTCGTCATGAAGAATCCCCAGCTCTACCGTTCGGGGGGTTCCCTTGTAGACGGGCGTGAAACTGTGGATCGTGATGACAACCGGAGGTTCGGGCCGTTCGTCCAAAGTGGATGAAACCAGTGTTTTGAAAGGTTCATACACGTCGCGAACCCGCTGGGCGCGCTGAGCATCTGTCAGGTTCATGTTTCCGGGAATGGAAAACACTTCGCTGACCTGCGGCATGGCATCGTCGCGTTCGGGCGGGCGGTTGCAGTCATAAACAAGGCGACTGACGCGCGAGTGGACCAGCGGCGCATCCAAAGCGCCCATCAGCTCCACCGACAGGTCCAGCGCGCCGATGTCCCAGGCCGCGTGTGAGCTGGCCGCCGCCTCATCCAGCCCCAATCCATCCAGCGCGGCCGGAATAAATCGGCTTGCATGTTCGCATATCAGCACGGCAGGCGCGCAACCGTGCGCATTGAGCACGCGGGCTGCCGGGGCTTCGGTCGGCAAAAGCAATGATGACTCGGTCTCGTGACGCATAGGTAGCATTTGTTACAGCAACTTCTCACCTGTCAAGAAAATTTCTGTAGACAAAATTTCAAACGAACATATTCTGTAACAAATTCAAGAAACGAGAGCGCCGATGGCCACCGTTGCCAAACTTGTCAAACAGCGGATTCAGGATGAGCTGGACGATCTGACACGGTCTGAACGTCAATTGGCCTCGGTCCTGTTGCAGGATTATCCGATGGCCGGTTTGCAATCGATCACCAAGCTGGCCGCTGCGGCGCAGGTTTCGACCCCGACCGTCATTCGCATGGCGCGCAAGCTTGGGTTTGACGGGTTCCCCGACTTGCAGGATGCGCTGCGCGAAGAGGTTGCGGCGCAGATCAAAAAGCCGATCTCGAAACGGGACGCCTGGGTTGTGGATGATGAGGCAGAACATCCGACAACGCGCTTCGCCCAGGCCGTATGGACCAACATGCGCCACACGCTGGAACGTCTGGACAAAGAGATGTTCGATGCCGTCGCGCGTCTTTTGGCCGAGACAGAGCGCCATCTTTACGTCGTTGGTGGCCGCATCACGCGGTCAAATGCGGATTACCTGTTCAATCACATGCAGATCATCCGGCCCAACGTGACGATGCTGGGCAATTCGGCGAATGTCTGGCCGCAATACCTTTTGGATATGGATAAATCATCCGTTCTGGTGATCTTCGACATCCGCCGCTACGAGGCGCATCTGGAGAAGCTGGCACAGGTTGCCTCGGGCCGCGGCGTCACCGTTGTTCTGTTTACGGACCAATGGGGATCGCCGATCGGAAAGACCGCCAATTATTCCTTCCACGCATTGGTCGAGGCGCCTTCCAGTTGGGATTCGACCATTGCCTTGCAGTTGATCTCGGAAACGCTGATTGCCGAAGTGCAGGAGGCGCGTTGGGAAGAAAGCAAGGAGCGGATCGAAGAACTGGAGCGGTTCTTTTCCTCGACCCGGATATTTCGCAATCAGGACTGACGGGCCGAGCCGTGTCGGAAAAATTGCGCCACTAAATTTGCCACTTCCGGCTTGACGATCCCGAAAGCATGACTTAACCAGCGCAAACCATTTGCGGGTATAGCTTAATGGTAAAGCCCCTGCCTTCCAAGCAGGCTATGTCGGTTCGATTCCGTCTACCCGCTCCACGCCTTCCCTGAAATTCTGCGTCAAATGGCCCTTTCGACCTGCCGATTGCGGTTGTGATGCTTGACCATACCTGCCGCTACCTCCAAGAAAGCGGTCACTCAGTACGGTTCAGGACACAAGGGCCAGACATGGCAAGACAAGCCGCCAGCAAGCCAACGCATACCGCCGCGCCCGGAGCTTCCGAGGAACGCGCCCGTTCAAAGAAGATTGGGGTTCTGGCCTCGCTTTGGCCGTTCATGAAACCCTACAAATTCCTGATGGTCGGCGCGACGCTGGCGTTGATTCTGACGGCCAGCATGACCCTCACGCTGCCATTGGCGGTGCGGCGCGTGGTCGACAATTTCCGGATTCAGGATGGAGAGCTTCTGGATTGGTATTTTCTGGCCGCGCTGGTCATCGCTGCCGTTCTGGCCGTGGGCACCGGTATTCGGTATGCGCTTGTGACCCGTCTGGGCGAACGGGTGGTGGCCGATATCCGCAAGGCGGTGTTTGATCGGGTCATCGGTATGAGCCCGGAATTCTATGAGCGAATCATGACCGGAGAGGTGCTGAGCCGGATCACCACTGACACGACGCTGATCCAATCTGTTCTCGGCTCGTCCGTGTCCATTGCCCTGCGAAACATGCTGATGTTCATTGGCGGACTGGTTCTGATGCTGCTGACATCCGCCAAGCTGACCGGGTTGGTGTTGTTGCTGATCCCAGTGGTCATCGTGCCGATCCTTGTACTTGGTCGCCGTCTGCGCGTGATCAGCCGCGAGAATCAGGACTGGATCGCGGCCTCGTCCGGCAACGCGGGTGAGGCATTGGGCGCGGTACAGACCGTTCAGGCATTTTCTCATGAACTGGCCAGCCGCCAGCAGTTCAGCGAGATGACCGAGACATCTTACGCCGTCTCGCTGCGCCGTATTCAAACCCGCGCGGTGCTGACCGTCATCGTAATTTTTCTGGTCTTTTCCGGCATTGTCGGCGTTCTGTGGATGGGTGCCAATGACGTACGCAATGGCGTGATGACCGAAGGTGTTCTGATCCAGTTCGTCATCTATTCGATCATCATGGCGGGTTCGGTCGCCGCCCTGTCCGAAATCTGGAGCGAACTTCAGCGTGCGGCGGGGGCCACCGAACGTCTGGTCGAGCTACTGCATGCAGAAGATACCGTGACCGACCCTGCCAATCCCAAAGCGCTTCCCAAGAACATTCAGGGCGAAATCCGGTTTGAAGATGTCAGCTTCCGCTATCCCGCGCGGCCCGATACGGTTGCACTGGATCATCTGTCGCTTCTGGTGAAACCTGGCGAGACGGTCGCATTCGTCGGGCCATCCGGGGCGGGAAAAACAACCGTGATCCAACTGATCCAACGGTTCTATGATCCGAACTCGGGCCGCGTGACGCTGGACGGTCTTGATCTGCGCGACATCAACCGGTCTGATTTCCGCCGCCACATGGCTCTGGTGCCTCAGGATCCTGTGATCTTTGCCGCATCCGCGCGGGAAAACATCCGCTTTGGCCGTCTGGACGCCTCGGATGCAGAAGTTGAGGCCGCCGCGCGGGCCGCTGCCGCGCATGATTTTATCGCGGCCTTGCCGCAAGGATATGACAGCTTTGTCGGCGAACGCGGTGTCATGCTGTCTGGGGGGCAGAAGCAGCGTATTGCCATTGCCCGCGCAATCCTGCGCGACGCGCCGGTTCTACTGCTGGACGAGGCGACTTCGGCGCTGGATGCGGAAAGCGAACGCGCAGTGCAGGGCGCGGTGGACAAGATGCGCGCCGGCCGCACGACCCTAATCGTCGCGCACAGATTGGCGACCGTTAAGAAAGCCGACCGCATCGTCGTGCTGGAGGAAGGCCGCATCGTGGCACAAGGCCGCCATGAGGATCTGGTGTCTCAGGACGGGCTGTATGCACGCCTTGCCCGGTTGCAGTTCACCGATGGTGTCGCCGCAGAATAAGAGTGACGCTCCGGCACTTGCGAATTCGCCGTAGCGTCATTCTACATTTTACTCCCCTTGAAGGCTAAGGCCTCGCTTGCGCGAGGTTCGTTTTGCTTCCATCTTGGTTGCGAACAACAAGCCCGCGCAAAACTCGGGAGAATAATACGGGAGGAACCACATGGCCTTTGTGGGTTTGGAAGACAAGAAGCGCATGGAACAGGAAATGCCGTGGGAGGATCGGGATTTGCCTGTCACCTTCCACCAGCTTTTGTCGCGCACCGCAGGGAAGTTCCCCAACCACAATGCCATGAGCTTCCAACTGTTCTCGGGCCCGAAGGACAAGGCCGAGACCCTGACCTGGTCGCAACTTCTGGCTCAGGTCAACCAGGCGGCGAACCTGTTCCGCTCGCTGGGTGTGGGTGAAAAGGACGTGGTCGCCTATGTGCTGCCCAACTGCAACGAGACACTGGTCACGATGATGGGCGGCGCGGTTGCGGGGATCGTGAACCCGATCAACCCCTTGCTTGAACCGGAACAGATTGCCGCGATCCTGCGCGAGACCGGCGCCAAGGTCGTGGTGACGCTGAAATCTTTCCCGAAAACAGATGTCGCGCAGAAGGTCGAAGAGGCGGTGCGCCACGCACCCAAGGTCAATACCATTCTGGAAATCGACCTGAACCGGTATCTGACCCCGCCCAAATCATGGCTGGTGCCGTTTCTGCGCCCCAAGATGGGCGACAAGGAAAAGCTTGCCCATGCGGATTACAAGAACTTCCACACGGAACTGGCCAAGCAACCGACGAAGCTGACCTTTGAAGACAGCAAGGAAGATCGTGTCGCCTGTTATTTCCATACCGGCGGTACCACGGGTATGCCGAAGGTGGCGCAGCACAAGTATTCCGGCCTGATCTACAACGGCTGGTTAGGGAACACGCTTCTGTTTGACGAAAACGACGTCATCATGTGCCCGCTGCCCATGTTCCACGTTTTTGCGGTGCATGTGATTGTGATGGCGGCCGTATCATCCGGTGCCCATGTGGTTTTCCCGACGCCACAGGGATATCGCGGCGACGGGGTGTTCGACAATTTCTGGAAGCTGATCGAGCGTTGGAAGGTGAGCTTCATCATCACCGTGCCAACCGCGATTTCAGCCAAGATGCAGCGCCCGGTCGATGCCGATATCTCAAGCGTAAAAACGGCCTTCTCGGGCTCGGCTCCGCTGCCCGTGGAACTGTTCCGCCGCTTTGAAGAAGCGACCGGCGTCACCATTGTCGAAGGGTACGGTCTGACAGAGGCCACGTGTCTGGTTTCGTGCAACCCGGTGGATGGTGAGAAAAAGATCGGATCGATCGGTATTCCGTTCCCCTATACAGACGTCAAGATCTTGCAGGATGGGCCAGATGGACCGACCGAGTGCGACACTGATCAAATCGGTGAGATCTGCATCTCGAACCCTGGTGTTTATGCGGGCAATACTTACACTGAGGCCGACAAGAACGTTAACCTGTATCACTTCGACAAGTACCTGCGCACGGGCGATCTGGGGCGCTTCGACGAAGATGGATATCTCTGGATCACCGGTCGCGCCAAGGACCTGATCATTCGTGGCGGTCACAACATCGACCCTGCCGAGATCGAAGAGGCTTTGCTGGGTCACGAGGCCGTCGCTTTTGCCGGTGCCATCGGCCAGCCGGATGCGCATTCCGGTGAAGTTCCCTGCGCCTTTGTCGAGCTGGTCGAGGGCGCGTCTGTCACCGAGAAAGAGCTGATGGATTACTGCAAGGTTCACGTGCATGAACGCGCGGCGCAACCCAAGCACATGACCATTCTGGATGAGCTGCCCAAAACGGCCGTTGGCAAGGTGTTCAAGCCTGATCTTCGGAAACAGGCCATCACTCGTATCTACAACGGTGCCCTCGAGGATGCCGGTTTGGCGGCGCGAGTGGTTTCTGTCATTGATGATAAGAAACGCGGCCTCGTCGCGCAGCTTGACGCGAACGGATCTTCGGAAGACGATGTTGCAAAAGTGCTGGGCGTATACACCCGGCCATGGGAGTGGTCTGAATAAGCCGGAGGGACAATGGACTATGAACGCCTGATCGACGAAGAAACCTGGGCGTTCATACGTCGCACGGCCGAAAGCTATCCCGATGACGCTGTCGAGCTGTCGATCGAGGATCAGCGCCGTGTCTATGACACCATGTGTCAGGACTTTCGCCAACCACGCCCGGCTGGCGTGGAAACAGAAGACCGAGCGGCCGATGGTGTTCCGGTTCGAATTTACTCTGCCGGGCAACCAACCCGAACCGTCATCTATTTTCATGGTGGCGGTTTCGTTGTTGGTGGTCTGGAAAGTCACGACGATGTTTGCGCTGAATTGTGCGCCCAAACCGGGTATCGGGTCGTCGCCGTCGATTACCGGCTGTGCCCTGAACATGTGCACCCGGCACAGTTTGACGACTGTTGGAGCGCTGCAAACTGGGCCGCAAACGAATTCGGAGACCCTTTGATTTTGGCCGGTGACAGCGCCGGTGGAAATCTGGCTGCTGCTGTATCCCACTACGCGCGCGGCCGTTTGGACGGGATTCTTGGGCAGGTTCTGATCTATCCGGGCCTCGGAGGGGACCGCAGTCAGGGGTCCTACCAGGAACATGCCCAGGCCCCCTTGCTGACGCTGGACGAAATCAGGTTCTATGAAACCATCCGATGCGCGGGCGATCCGCCCCAGGGCGATCCGACCTATGCGCCATTGCAGGACAGTGACTATTCAAACCTGCCACCGACCGTGGTTGTAACGGCTGATTGCGATCCGCTGCGTGACGACGGGCAAGTTTATTGCAGTCGGATCAATGCGGCGGGCGGGCAGGCACACTGGATCAATGAATTCGGTCTTGTGCACGGATATCTGCGCGCACGAACTGCGGTGAAACGTGCGGCCGACAGTTTTGAGCGTATTTCGGTTGCGATAGAAGCGCTGGGGCAGGGGATCTGGTCCTACGACTGATGCAGTGAATTGAAGGCTCAGGTCCTTTTGGGGCCTATATGCCGAAAACCGGCTGGCTGTGGTAAGCTCACTCAAATTTTCCAAGGAGATCTTACCTTATGGCCGACCCCTTTCAGAACGTCGATGCCGCAGGGCCGGAATTCATCAAGCTGTTTGCGGATTCGATGGACCAGCGGCAAGCGGACCCGACGATGGAACAGATCGTTGCCGCGTATCTGGGCCACCTGAACGTCACGGATGCATCGACGGTTGTTGAGGTTGGCGCCGGTGCAGGCGCCGTTACACGTCGCATCGCATCACACTGCCACCCGGCGAACGTCATAGGTTTCGAGCCTTCGCAAGGATTTGTCTCGGAAGCCAGCACTCGGGCCAAAGAGCATTCGAACCTGACTTTCAAGGTTGCCGACGGTGCCGCGCTTCCGCTGGAGGATGATGCCGTCGATGCGGTCATCATGCACACGGTGCTCACGCATGTAGAAGACCCCAAATCGTTGGTTGCCGAGGCCTTCAGAGTGCTGAAACCCGATGGGATCTTGATCGTCTGTGACGCTGATTTCTCAAAAGCGACCTTCAGTGCTTTTCCGAATGATCCACTGGATATGTGTGCAAAGGAATTTGTACGCGAGTTTGTGACCGATCCTTTTGTCGTCGCAAAACTCAGGTCAATGATTTCCGATGCCGGACTTTCCGTGCAACATTTCGACGTGCAGAGCAGAGTTGTCTCGACACCCGAGCAGATGTTGCCTTGGGTCGACCTGACCACCAAGCAAATGTACGAGCGGGGTGATATCGGAAAAGAACTGGCAGAGGGGCTTGTGGCCGAGCACGAAAGACGTGCTCGAAACGGGTCACTTTATGGATATCAGGTGTTTGCGACAGTGGTGGCTGCGAAGGCCGTATAAGTGACCCCGAAGCTGCGTGCGCATTACCGCAGAAACGGTTCGGCCTTCATTGTCTCAGCAATGGGGGCACCCATTCGGCTCAGGATGGTCGGGGCCAATTGCAACTGGCTTATGACGGTATCTGAGTCTGGCCCTTCGGCGTCGCCGAAATAGTACAGCGCCGTTTCCTGTTGCAGCGGGCCGCGCCCGCCGTGGTGCCCACGCTCGTCCTGGCCGTGATCCGCGGTGACGATCACTTCATATCCCAACTGGCGCCAGCGGGGGATGAAAGGGGCGAGCATTTCGTCGGCGACAAAGCAAGCGTGATCCATTTCTTCACAATCGTGGAAGAAACGGTGGCCCATACTGTCCAGCGTGCAGGTGTGCAGAATGCCATAGCCCAGCCCGAAACGCAGGCACAGATTGGTCAGAGTGGCATACAGGTCGACATCGGATGGCGTCATCTGGTTGGCTTTACCATAGCCCGTCATGCTGTGAAAACGGCCATGGTTGATCGTCGCGCTTTCGGGTTCGTCATATTCGATGTCGCGGACGTAATCGAAGGGATGACGGTTGAAGAATTGCGACCAATAGCTGTGTGTGACCGCCCCGGTCACACCACCGGCTTCACGCACCTGGCTGAACACGTCCTTGTGGTTCAGCCGGAAGACGTTTCCATTTCCGGTGCAGCCATGCTCTTGCGGCGTCACGCCGGTGTGGATCGACGCATAGCAACTGGCCGATGTCGAGGGCAGCACGGCATGCAGTTTCCAGACGCGTGCTTCTCCGCTGTCGACCCAGCCTTCGAGATTGCCGAACAGGCGGCGAAAGTTGCGATAGGGGACACCGTCCAGAATGATAAGGAGTAGCTTGCGGTCCATGTCGAGGCCCTTTGAGAGACATTGCATTCCGGCGACCCTAAGAGATTCGACGTCCTCGGGCTGCCACTTTGCGCCCCCAATAGCAAAATCCCGACACCTGTCTTCACACAAGGTGCCGGGATTTCAAACCTTCATCGAAATGTCACGAACCGGATCAGTTGCCGGCGCTTTCCATCTTGCGATGGGCGACAACCTCTTCCAGCCAGCCCAGGTGCATTTCAGGCACCGAACTGAGCAGCAGGTCAGTATAATCGTCGAAGGGCGGGCTCAGCACCTGGCTCTTCGAGCCATAACGGGCCACGCGACCCTGATACATCACCGCGATGCTGTCGCTGATCGCGCGGACCGTCGCCAGATCATGGGTGATGAACAGATAGGCCACATCTTCGATCTTTTGCAGGTCCAGCAGCAGCTTGAGGATCCCGTCTGCCACCAGCGGATCCAGAGCCGAAGTGACCTCGTCACAGATGATCATCTTGGGCTTGGCTGCCAGTGACCGGGCGATACAGACACGCTGTTTTTGACCTCCGGACAGTTCCGCAGGATAGCGGTCGATGAACTTTTCGCCCAACTCGATCTCATCCAACAGCTCGATGATCCGCTTGCGCTTTTCAGCGCCACGCATGTTGAAATAGAACTCCAACGGGCGGCCGATGATGGTGCCGACGGTTTGGCGTGGGTTCATTGCCACGTCTGCCATCTGATAGATCATCTGCAACTCGCGCAGATCCTCCCGAGAACGCCCCGCAAGGTCCGGCGACAGCGTGCGACCGGCAAAACGGATCTCGCCATCGCGCGGCGGCAACAGGCCGGTGATCACCCGGGCCAGCGTGGATTTGCCCGAACCGGATTCGCCCACGACCGCCAGCGTTTGCCCCGGATGAAGCTCGACATTGACGTTGTGCAGCACGTCGAAGTTCAGCCCCTTGTAGCGCGCGGTGATCCCGTCAACGGTAAGCAGCGGTTCCGGTGTGGGCTGCTTTTCTTCGTGCTCGATCGAACGCACCGAGACCAAAGCCTGAGTATATTCTTCCTGTGGGTTGTTGATGATCTGATCGGTGCTGCCGTATTCGACTGTGTCACCCATCCGCAAAACCATGATATCGTCGCTGACCTGCGCAACCACGGCCAGGTCATGGGTGATGTACAAAGCGGCAACACCGGTGTCGCGTATGGCATCCTTGATCGCCATAAGAACATCGATCTGGGTGGTAACATCCAGCGCCGTGGTCGGTTCGTCGAACACCACCAGATCGGGTTCAGGACACAGTGCCAATGCGGTCATACAACGCTGCAACTGACCGCCCGAAACCTGGTGCGGATAACGGTTGCCGATGTTGTCAGGGTCAGGCAAACCCAGCTTTGCGAACAGCTCGCGCGCGCGGGCCTCGGCCTCTTTGCGCGAAAACTTCTTGTGCTCGACAGCCGCTTCGACAACCTGATCCATGATCTTCTTGGCCGGGTTGAACGACGCGGCGGCAGATTGCGAGACATAGGCAACCTCGCCCCCGCGCAGATTCCGAATATCGCCATGCGATGATTTCAGGATGTCGCGCCCGTTGACCCAGACTTCGCCGCCGGTGATTTCAACGCCACCCCGGCCATAGGCCATCGAGGCAAGACCGATGGTGGATTTCCCAGCGCCGGATTCACCGATCAGACCCAATACCTTGCCGCGCTCGAGGTCAAAGCTGACCCCGTGCACGATTTCGATGTCATGGGGTTTCTCACCCGGTGGGTAAACGGTTGCACCGATCTTGAGGTCACGGACCTTGAGAAGGGAATCACTCATCCCCGACCTCCTTTCAGCGATGTAGTACGGTTCAGGATCCAGTCAGCCACAAGGTTGACCGAGATCGCGAGCGTCGCGATGGCCACCGCGGGGTACAGGGCCGCGCCAATGCCATACACGATGCCGTCCTTGTTTTCCTTCACGATGCCACCCCAGTCGGCCAGCGGCGGTTGAACGCCAAGACCCAGGAAAGACAGGGTAGAGATGAACAGCACCATGAAGATGAACCGCAGGCCGAACTCGGCCACCAGCGGTGACAATGCGTTCGGCAGGATTTCCCGGAAGATGATCCATGTCCGCCCCTCACCACGCAGTTTCGCGGCTTCGACATAATCCATCACGTTGATGTCCACGGCGACGGAGCGCGAAAGGCGATAAGGGCGTGTCGCATCCAGAAGGCCCATGACGAGGATCAGGATCGGGACAGTTACCGGAACGATGGCCAGAATGACCAGCGCAAGGATCAGGGTTGGGATCGACATGATCAGATCGACCGTCCGGCTAAGCGCCTGATCCGCCCAACCGCCCAGAACGGCGGCCAGAAGACCAAGCGATGTACCGGTCAAGAAGCTGAGCAATGTCGCGGCGGCGGCAATGAAGATCGTCGTGCGCCCGCCATAGATCATGCGGGTCAGCAGGTCGCGGCCGATATTGTCGGTGCCCAGCAGGTGTTCGGCGCTGGCCGGCTCCCATACATCGCCGACCACTTCTGCCATCCCGTAAGGCGCGATCAACGGGGCAGCAATGGCCACGAAGAAATAGGCGCCGGTGAATATGAGGCCAATCAGAGCCGAAAGAGGGATGTTTTTCATTTCGGATGCCTCAGTCTTGGGTTGGCGAGGATCGAGACGATATCCGCGACCATGTTCAGGCCGATGTAAACAGCCGCGAATACCACGCCGCAGGCCAGAACAACCGGCACGTCACGCTTGGTCACTGCGTCCACAAGGTACTGCCCCATGCCGGGATAGACGAACACGACTTCAACCACGACGACGCCAACAACGAGGTAGGCGAGGTTCAGCATGACAACGTTCACGATGGGTGAGATTGCGTTGGGAAAGGCATGCCGCGCGATGACCTGAAATGTGCTCAGGCCCTTGAGTTCGGCCGTTTCGATATAGGCTGATTGCATGAGGTTCAGAATTGCAGCGCGGGTCATCCGCATCATCTGCGCGAGGACCACCAGTGTCAGAACGAAGGCCGGCAGCGCAATCGCGTTCAGCTTTTGCCAGAACGACATCGAGTCGTTGATCATCGCAAGCGAGGAAAACCATCCCAGTTTGACCGAGATATAGTAGATCACGACGTAGCCGATCAGGAACTCGGGGATGGAAACCGTTGTCAGCGTGACGGCGGAAATCAGTTTGTCGGGCCAGCGATTGCGGAACCGGACAGCCAGCAGACCCAGAAAGATCGCAAGCGGGACGGATACGATTGCCGCGACACAAGCCAGGAACAACGTGTTCCCGAGGCGTTTTCCGATGCTCTCGGCAATATCAAGCTTGTTGGTCAGCGATTGGCCAAGGTCGCCCTGAACGATGCCGCCCAGCCATTCAAAATAACGGGTCAGGGCCGGGCGGTTCAGGCCCATTTCTTCGCGAAGGTTGGCCAAGGCCTCGGGGGTTGCGGACTGCCCCAGGACGGCTTGCGCGGCGTCTCCGGGAAGAGCTTCGGTCAGGCCAAAAATCAAGGCCGAAGCGCCGAACAGCAATAGAATTCCCAGCGCGAGGCGCTGGGAAACCAGTTTTATGATAGGATGCATTATCCGATGCCCGTATCAGACGAACCACATTTTGCGGGACATGTTGCCGTTCATCATTTCCTGTGTCGGGTCGCTTTCCCAACCATCCAGTTGGTTGCTGACACCTTCAACAAAATCGTTGAACATCGGGCAAATCAGACCGCCTTCATCACGGACCATGCGGCCCATCTGGCTATAGATGCCCTTGCGTTTCTCGACATCCAGTTCTGCACGAGCCGCGAACAGCAGGTCGTCAAATGCCTGAACTTTGAAACGTGTATCGTTCCAGTCAGCCGTCGACAGATACGCGGTCGAGTACATCTGGTCCTGCACCGGACGACCGCCCCAGTAAGAGGCGCAGAAGGGCTGCACATTCCAAACCTCGGACCAGTAGCCGTCATTCGGCTCGCGCTTGATTTCCAGCGGAATTCCAGCCTGGGCCGCTGTCTGTTGGAACAGGGCTGCAGCATCCACCGCGCCAGGGAAGGCGCCGTCTGCAACACGAAGGACAATCGGCGAGCCGTCATGACCGGACTTCTTGTAGTGCTCGGCTGCTTTTTCCACGCTGAACTCGCGCTGTTCGATTGTCTCGTCAAACAGTGGATAGGCTGCGTTAATCGGCATGTCGTTACCGATCGAGCCATAACCGCGCAGTACTTTGTCCACCAGATCCGCACGGTTGATGGCATACTTCAGGGCCGTGCGCAGTTCGTTGTTGTCGAACGGTGCGGTATCGCAGTGCATGATAAAGACATAGTGGCCGCGGCCAGCGGTCGAGTGCACGGTCAGATTGGGTGCGCGCCCCAGCAGGTCCGCGACCTTTGGTTCAACACGGTTGATGGCGTGGACCTGACCCGATTGCAATGCAGCGGTACGCGCAGTTGCGTCATTGATAACCACAACTTCAACACTGTCGAAGTTACCAAAATCAGAGTTCCAGTGGTTCTCGTATTTTGTGAACAAGTGGCGCACACCGGGTTCGTCCACTTCCACCTTGTACGGTCCGGTTCCGATACCTGCTCCGGGATTGTCCATGCCGCCATCGGGCTGAATGATCAGGTGGTAGTCGGCCATCAGATACGGAAGGTCAGCGTTTGGCTCGGACAGAGTGACCTGGAAATTGTCGCCATCGGCTTTCATTGACTCGATGCCCTTCATGATACCAAGGGCACCGGACTTGGAGTCTTCGTTCGAGTGGCGCTGCATTGTCTTCAGCACGTCCTCGCTGGTCATGGTTTTGCCGTTGTGGAATTCGACACCCTGACGCAGTTTGAAGGTCCAGACCTTGGCATCCGCGCTGCCTTCGACGCTTTCCGCCAGGCGCGGTTCGATGGACCCATCGGGTGCAACTTCTACAAGCTGGTCGCCAAACTGCTTGCCGTTCTGGAACGGAACCGAGCTGGCATAGGTCGCCGGATCCAGCGAGTTGGTCGACTCACCGCCTTGCAGACCGAACTTCAGATCACCACCCTTTTTCGGGCCTGCTGCGCGTGCTGCGTCCGCGAACATCGTGCTGGCCACGGCAGCCGAAACGCCCAGGGCCGCGGCTTTCCCCATGAATTCGCGGCGAGTCATCTTCCCGGCTGTGACCTGACCGGCCATATGCGTTATTTGTTCATTCATTGAGTGTTCTCCCTATTGAGTGGTTCCAGCCCCTTTGGGGGCTTTTTGTTGACGCATGAGTCAACGTTGGCTTATTTCCGCGAACCGGGCAAGGTTATTTCTCTTAAATACCGAAGGCCAAAGCCATCGCTTTGTTGTCCGGTGTGCGGTAATTGCTGAGTGGGTGTTCAGGTACATTCTGCATCTTCGGGTAGTTTCCGGTCGATTGCGGGCCAAAGCGGCATGATAAGCGTCAAATCATCCACGTATCGCGACAACCAGGTCCATGACATTGGTGCCGGTTGGTCCGGTTGTCAGCAGGCCGTGCGCTTTTTCCAGGAATGATCCGCTGTCGGCTTTGTGAAGAGCGCGTTCGGCGCCATCACTCCAAGTCTTTCCTGTTATGATTCCACCCGCCGCATTTGTCGGGCCATCCGTGCCGTCGGTGCCGCCCACGATCACCGCAAGATCCGTCTGCCCCGCGATCTCTTTTGCCAAAGCAAGCGCAAGGGCTTGATTTCTGCCGCCACGTCCCGGGTGATCAGGCAAGACCACGGTCGGTTCTCCGCCAAAGATCATCACGCCCTTTTCCATTCCACGCAGCAAGGGCCCAAGACGCGCCGCGACCTGCAAATAGTCGTCGTGCAGAGCCTCATCATTGATCAAGACCCTCAGCCCCATTATTTCCGCTGCTTTGGCAGCGGCACTGCGGGCATGCGCGTTCGAAGCAACGATCCGGGTGCTGGCGGCAAAGGAATGATTGTCGGGCAATGCTCCGATTCCCGAACCGATGACGTTCAGATCGTCTCCGGGCACATCCGATATCGCCAGAACAGTGGCGCGGTCTCCGGCGAAATGGGACAGCAGGCCGCCGCCCTTGATGCGCGACAGCTTGCGCCGCTCGGCATTCATTGCGCGGATATCCAGCCCTTTGGACAGCAGTTCGCGGTTCAACGCCTCGAGATCCGCCAGCGATGTTCCGGGAAGCAGGTCTTCGGCCAGGGATGACGCGCCGCCCGAGACCAGCAGCAGAACATGTGATCCGGGCCCCATCTGATCCATGGCCAGGCGCAGCGCCCGCCCGCCCGCCACGCTGCGGTCGTCCGGAACGGGGTGTGATGCTTCGATCACCTCGACCCCAGCCGGCAGGTCGTGGCCATGTCCGTCTTTGGTGACCACAAGCGTGGGGATGGCGCCGAAATGTTCCAGCGTAGCCCGCGCCATGGCTGCGGCGGGTTTGCCCACGGCCAGAATACGGTCTGGTTTCGGGACATCAGGCAAGGCGGCCAGGGTGGCCTTATACCCGCCGACGGCATCAACACCGGCCTGCCACAACCTGACAGCTTGCTTTTCAATATCCATCAATTCTCCACCCAGATCGTGACCGGCCCGTCATTTACAAGCTCAACCGCCATGTCCGCGCCGAACTGTCCGGATTCCACCGCGATCCCCTGCGCGGCAAGGTGCTCTGCGAAGACCTTGTACAATTGCTCTCCCAACTCGGGCGGGGCCGCGTTTGAAAATCCGGGACGATTGCCGCTGGAGGTGTCCGCCGCCAGTGTGAACTGGCTTACCACCAAAGCAGAGCCTTCAACATCCAGAAGCGAGCGGTTCATCTTGCCGGCGTCATCCTTGAAAATCCGCAGTTTTGCGGCTTTCTCGGCCAATTTTTCTGCCTGTGCCTTGCTATCGCCCTGCATGGCGCAGACAAGAATCATGAGCCCGGGACCAGTTTTGCCGATGACGGTGCCTTCGACCGACACTTTGGCCTGTGTCACCCTTTGCAGCAATGCGCGCACTTGGTTCCTCCCCCGAAACGTTGAGCCTGCCTGAGCGACGGTTTAGCCGCGCCAGTCCACAAAGTCACCCAATGCCGCGCGTTCCGTACGGAAGCTGTTTGCAGGATGATCCATATCCGAATAGCCAAAGGAAATTGCGCACAAGATCAACCGGTCATCGGGGATCTGAAAATACTGATGCAAAAACGGGCTGTACGCCGCCAATGCCGCTTGCGGGATGGTCGCCACGCCCAAAGCCTGAGCGGCGAGCGCAAAAGCCGTGACAAAGCCGCCGCAATCCATTGCACCATAAGGTCCCAGCTCTGCCGGGCTTGAGATGATGGCACAATGTGGTGCGCCAAAAAGGGCGAAGTTCTGCATCATTTGCTGCGCCGATCCTTTACGGTCCCCCCGTTCTACGCCAACCGCGCGGTACAGCGCCCAGCCGCACGTCCGGCGGCGGTCTTGATACACGCCGGAGTAGGAAACGGGAAAAGGAAGATCGGGGGCCGGCGTGCCGTTCCTGGCTTCGTTTGACATCGCGTCGCGGAACCTGTCGGTTTCGTCTCCGCTGGTGATGACCAATTGCCAAGGTTGCGCATTGCACCAGCTCGGCACCCGGGACGCGCTGGTCACGATCTGTTCGATGTCACCACGTGGCACCGGGTCAGGCCGAAAGGCGCGGCAGGAATGGCGCGCAGTCAGAAGCGTGTTCAGATCGGCCAGGGTCACGTCGTCTTCTCCTCCGGGGCAGCCGGCGGCAGGATGGGTGAGAAGCCGGGGATGTTCAAGGGGTTCCGCCGCACAGATTTTGGCTGCGGCCCCCGAAGGTCATTGCTGTCCGGTCGCCATGAGGTATCCGGTGCCTGCCGCAACCAGCAGGCCAAGCACAACGGCTATCGTGACCTTGATTGCCGACCAGGGGCGTTCTCCCTGAACCCGGCCGGTCCGGCCGTTCACCACGAAACGATAGGTCTGACCGCGATACTTGTACGCCGCCAACCAGACCGGCAGCAGGATATGCTTGAACGTGACATCGCGCACATCGGTGTCCACTGCATGGATGCGTTGCCTGTCGCCCCCAATATCAAACCGCACGTCCCGCTCGATCACGCGGGCCATATAAGCGCGTGCCTCGGCATATCCATCTTTCAGCTCGACCGTATAGGCCTCGGCCCGAAAACCGGCGAGGTACTCTGGCTGGTAGGGTTCCAGAGCCGGGAGATCCCAAGGCTCCAGAGCATCCGTGTAAGCCTTGGGCAGGGACCTTGAGGCCAACACCAACACGTCGTCAAAAAACCGCGCCACCCGGCCGGACTTGGGCGTCCAGCGGACCTTGGGCACCTGTTGTTGCACCCGTTTGCCATCCCGCATGACGGTGCGGGTTTCATAGTAGACTATTCCGCGCTCTCCGCGATAGGCCGACTTCGTATCGGCGTCGAAGGTCCAGTAGGGCACATAGATGCCCTGCATCCTGCGGCCCTTGCGGGCATAGTCCTTGAGCCCGTTCGGCGCGAACCACAGCCGCCCCAGCCAATCGCTCATCGCCCTGTGGGCCGAGCGTTCATCCAGAGCAAAGGGCAGAACACCCTTCGGTTTGATATGCCGGTTCACCCCGGTGTCGGTCACAACCGGAGTGGCGCAGAACGGGCATTCCGCAGCATGGGTGTTGGGGTCGAATTCAACCTGCGCCGCACAGTTCGGGCAGGACAGAACCCGCGTCTCTTCGATTTCGCTGTCGGGCAGGCGGTCGGCGATGGCAGCGTCGAAATCCAGCTCGCGCAGGCTGGCGCCGCCCCAGGGGCCGGCACCGATCGGTTCGGAATGGCCACAGTGATCGCAGATCAGCGTGCCGGATTTTGGATCGAACCGATAATCGGCGCCGCACTGGTCACACGGGAAACGATGTTCCGCGAAATCAGGCGATGGGGCAGGGGCATCCGTCATGCTACGCTCAGTCCTTGAGAGGGAAGTAGAGATAGTCCGCGCGGTCTTCCGCAGGCAGGACATGCGGCAGCATCGCGGCCTCGCAGGCCCCGATCGTCTTGAAGTTTTTACGCCCCTCAGCCAATGTCAGGCCGTGATTGGCCGCCGAAGGCTCGCGCAGGTTCGTGTCATATTGGATGTCCTCGTCTTCCCAGAAACAGATCGGGCAGATCAGGTACTTTCCACGTTCCGAAAGGGTGACATAGTCGCAGCAGGTGCAGACGAAATGCGGTTCGGGCCGCGTTCTGCGCCTGCCCTTTTTCGAACGCTTTCCAAGGCCGGCCATGCGGTGCCCTCATGCGCCGGGCGGGGGCGGAGGCAGAATGGTGAACAGCTGCGCCAGTTCCTGCACCTCACCCGCCTTCTTCCAGCCGTCCTGACCGGGCGTCCACACGTAGGTGTCGCGCGTGATCTCGCCCTCACTGGCCATGCGGCCCATCTTGGCCTTCGAGAACGGGCCGCTGGTCTGTCCGTCCACCGCAATGTGCCAGACATGCTCGACCGGCGGCGGAGGCGGCGGGGCCACATGTGCGGCCGGTTGCGGGGCAGCGGGCGCGGGCGCGCCCCACGGGCCTGACGACTGACCCGCTGCCATGTTCGACATCTGGTTCGCCATCGCCATGCCCATTCCCATACCAAGGCCAGCGCCCATGCCGCCGCCTCCGCCCGGGGAACTGGCTGCCGCCGTCATCGCCTCGGCCGCGGAATACTGGGTGAACTTGCCCAGATCCCCCGCCAGACCCATCGAGGTGCGCTTGTCCAGCGCCGCCTCGACCGCCGGAGGCAACGAGATGTTCTCGATGTAGAATTCCGGCATCTCCAGCCCATAGCCGTCCAGTACGGGCGAGACCTCGGCCGCGATCAGCTTGCCCAGATCGGCGGTGTTTGCAGCCATGTCCAGAACCGGGATGCCCGAGCCCGCGATCACTCGGCTGAATTCCTGCACGATGATGTTGCGGATCTGAAAGCTAATCTCGTCCATGGTGAACTCACCGTCGGTGCCCACGATCTCGACCAGGAAACGGGCCGGGTCCTTCACCCGGATCGTGTAGGTGCCATAGGCGCGGATCCGGGTGGGGCCGAATTCGGGATCGCGCAGCATGATCGGGTTCTTGGTGCCCCATTTCAGGTCGTTGAACCGGGTCGTGTTGACGAAATAGATCTCGGACTTGAACGGCGACTGGAACCCGTGATCCCAATGTTGCAGCGTCGTCATGATCGGCATGTTGTTGGTTTCAAGCATGTAGAGGCCCGGCGTGAACACGTCGGCCAGCTGGCCTTCATGCACGAATACGGCCGCCTGGCCCTCGCGCACGGTCAGCTTGGCGCCATACTTGATCTCGTGGCCCTCACGTTCGAACCGCCAGACCATCGTGTCACGGGTGTCGTCCACCCAATGAATGACATCAATGAATTCTCCGGTCAGAAAATCGAAAATTCCCATCTGGGTTCTCCTGTCATCGGGGTCAGAGCGGCTGCCCCATCAATTCATGTGCGATTATTCGTACAATGGGTCGCGCTTCATCAACGTCTATGCCGGGCTGCAACCGTGGGTCATACAACATCGTCAGCAGCTTTTCGTCGTGACTGGTCAGCAGGGCAAATTCGTCATCATCATTGAAAATCGAAGGCCGCGCTGCCGGGCTGTCATTGGACAGGCCAAGACCCTGAGCTATTTCTTCGTGAATGCAGCTTTGGCGGCCCAGATCCGTCAATTCGGCCCGGATAAGGGAAACGGCACGCACGTATCTGTGTGGTGAAGACGTCGTTGCCGATGCAATCACCAGGCAATCGAAATTGGCGCGTGGATTGGCCACCAGATTCAGCGAGTCCTGACTGATATTCGGGATCAGCTGTTTCAGGCGGGATACGATATAGGCGCTGTCGTCCTTGCCTGCAATAAAGACATGGAAATTGGCGTTGCGAGAGACGACGGAAACCGGATGATCGGTCAATCTGGCCAGTCGGGTGGCAAAGGACCGAACCTGATCCGCATCTTGCTGCCGTGCAGAAGGAAGCACGGAGGGCCCGAACTCGGTCTGTATGCGGACAGAGCCGAGCCACCGGCTGAGTTGCCCGTCGGTCTGACGCGAGCCAGCCGCGACGCTTTGCGTCGGATATTCGCTGTAGAACGCAATCGCTTCGAAATTCCGCGCCAGATCATCGGCATCATAGGGGGTGTCCGGACCGCCCCCATCGGTGCGTAAAAGCCCTCGCACCAGCAAATCCCGTTCAACCCGCTGATAAAAACGCGCCAGATCCTGACTTGCGGCTGACGGTGGCACATAGGCATTGGCTGCCACGGGTGCGGGTGTCGGGCGAGGTTGCGGAACAACAGATGACGTCAGGGTTTCATCGCAATTGGCCAGAGCCAAGAGCGACACCATCCCCAAGGTTCCTTTCAAGTAACCGAAGGCCCGCACGCCGATCCCGCCCTCAGCCGGGAACCGCCGTACCGGCATTGTCGCCGGTTCCGTCGCGGCGCGCTTTGGCGGCCGCCAAAGTGTCGCGCAGTTCCTTTTCCATCTTCTGCAACTCAGCCTCGGCTGCGGCGCGTTTGGCTTTGCCTTCGTCCGCAATGGCAAGGCTTTCGTTGATGGTGCCAATCAGGTCGGCATTGGCCTGCTTGACCGCTTCGATGTCGAACACGCCGCGCTCCATCTCTTGGCGGATCATCTTGTTCGATTCGCGCAGGTTGGCCGCATTCGAAGTCAAAAGCTCGTTCGTCAGGTCGTTGGCATCCCGCACCGCGGCGGCGGCTTCGGCGCTGCGTTGTATCGTAACCGCCTGGGCCAGCTGCGTTTCCCACAGCGGTACCGTGTTTACCAGCGTCGAGTTGATCTTGGTGACCAGCGATTTGTCGTTTTCCTGAACCAAACGGATCGACGGCAGCGACTGCATCGTGACCTGTCGTGTCAGTTTCAGGTCATGAACCCGGCGTTCTAGGTCGTCACGCGCCGCACGGATGTCACGCAGTTCCTGTGCCTTCATCACTTGCTGGTCTTCCGGAGCGGCCTGAACTTCGGCTTCCTTTTCAGGGATGTCGTGGCTGTCCAGCTCGGTCAGCTTCTCTTCGCCCGCAGCGATGTACAGCGCCAGTTCGTCATAAAAGCCCAAGGTCTTCTCATACAGCAGATCCAGAGATTTGATATCCTTGAGCAGCGTATGCTCATGCCCCAGAAGATCGTCGGTAATGCGATCGATCTGGCCCTGAACCTCTTCGTACTGGGCGGTAAATTTGGCAAAAGGCGCAGCCCTGCCCAACAGTTTCTCCCACCAGCTGCGCTCGCGCCGCACGTCAAGTTCACTGACCGAGAAACCGCGGATCGTAGTTACGATATTGCGCAGGCTGTCACCGGCCGGGCCGACATCCTTGTTGCGCACATCCGCAAGCATGGCCTGGCTGATCTCCTGCAACTCGGCCTGCGCGGACGAGCCGAACGCGACAATCGAATTGGTGTTGCCCATGTCGATTTCATCCATCCGCTTGCGGATTTCGGCGCTGACGGGTTCGTCGGCTTCCTCCAACGACACGACCTCGGCCTGCGGTTCGGGCAGGGCAACTGCGGTGACTTCCTGTACCAGTGTTTCGGCCTGAACTGCCTTGTTCTTGATCTCATCGGACATGGGTATGTTCCTCGCTCAAATAATGGCCGGTCAGTCCAGCCGGACGCCTTCGCGCTGCAGTCTTTCACGCAACACGTCAATTTCGACCGTCAGATCACTGCGGTCATCCAAAAGCATTTTCCGCGTTCGCGCGGCGAAATTCTGTTCCAGATCGTCCAGCAAAGCAGAGTAATCCGCAAGCGCCTGCGCATCGCGGGTTCGGGCGTAGACATCAGCAAACTTAACGGTCGCGTCGCGAGCGCCCTGCAAGTACACGGTCAGGTACTTTCTAGCACCGGCCAGATCTCGCGGGTCTTCCTCGACCGTGCGAAACAAATCCCGCGCGGTGTTCTGAAACCGTTCGACGCGGGCTTCGACCCTGCGGTCACCAGCGCGTTTTATGGCATTCGTCATTTCCGACAGATGTTTCTCGGCATCATCGACCACGCGGGCCACGCGGTCCTGCTGAAAAGTGTCGACCCCTTCCATGCCCTTGTTCTTCATCGGATCAAGCCCGAATGAGACAGAATGCAGAACGGTCGCTGCAACACCAAACAGCACGGGGGCCAACAAACTGACCTGCGCTGCCGCTTCAGCGTCCAGAAACTCGGACCTGTAAGACGCAAGGCCAGCGCCAAGGCCGGTGAGAACACTGGCAAATATCTTCCGCGGAAAAGCAGGACGTCGGGCGGTTTTGCGGGCATTGTACGCGGCCTCAGCTCTCAGACCTTCTCGCAGCAAAAATGCGGCCGCCGTCAGAAAACCAGCGGCGACCAGCCCCAGTGTCATGCCAATCGCGCCGTCGTTTAGGGACAGAAACACCAATGGAATGGCGGGTAGAAACAGAATATTCGCACGTGCGCCAGCGGGCTCGACCCGTGCGCCGTCAAACTGCCCCCTCGGCAGTGGGGTGTTTTCCGATTCATCCCCCTGTGGGCTGTATTTGCCGCCGAACCGCTTTGCCATGGCTTACAGACCTCCGAGCAAACCAGTGCAGACGCCAAACAACAGCACCAACAGCACAGCGTAGGCCAGTTTTTGCACTCCGCTTCCGGACATCACGCCCCCCAAATAGCAGCTTTCACTGAAAATTTAGGGTATGCGCGGGCTTAGCGCTAGGGGGAAGGTTGCCGAACCCACATCACTTACGGGGATTCTTGCCGATCAGAGGCCGTTTTCTTTTGGGCCGTGACGGGCGTTTGGGCGCGTTGCCGGGTTTGTCTTCGGCGTCCAGACCCAGCTGGTCCCGCATGACCCGGCGACGGACTTCTTCGACCTCGCCCTGTTTCAGCGTCCCAAGCTGGAAGGGGCCGTAGGACACGCGCAACAGACGATTCACGGTAAAGCCGATATCTTCCATCGCGCGGCGGATTTCGCGGTTCTTGCCTTCGCGCAAGCCGATCGTCAGCCATGCATTTGCGCCCTGCTGGCGATCCAGTGTGACGGTCATTGGCTGGAACCGTTCTCCCTCGATCACCAGCCCCTTGCGCAGCGGTTCGAAATCCTCGTCCTTCGGGCGACCGTTCACCCGCACGCGGTACTTCCGCAACCACCCGGTCGAGGGCAGTTCCAGCTTGCGCTTGATGCCGCCATCGTTGGTCAACAGCAGCAATCCTTCGGAATTCAGGTCCAACCGACCAACGCTCATCACTCGTGGCATGTCGTCAGGCAGCTTGTCGAATATTGTATCTCGTCCTTTTTCGTCGCGGGTCGTCGTCACCAACCCGGCGGGCTTGTGATACAGCCACAGACGCGACGGTTCCGGTTCCGAGACCGGCTTGCCGTCGACTGCGATCTTGTCTTTCGCGGTCACGTTCAGGGCGGGGCTGTCGATGGTCTTGCCATTCACTGCCACGCGGCCTGCTTCTATCATGCGTTCAGCCTCGCGCCGGGATGCTACGCCAGCGCGGGCCAGGACTTTGGCGATCCGATCGCCGGGGGGTGGGGTCTTGTTCATGTCAGGGCCATACCGCATCCCGGGCGCTTGCGAAAGGCGGGTTTCTGCGGCAGTCAGGGGGCATGGTGTTCAAATCGCATATGCAACAGGCCCTGGCCGAGGCGCGCGCAGCCGCTGACCGCGGCGAGGTGCCCGTGGGGGCCGTTGTCGTCGGACCGGACGGAACGGTCGTGGCCGCGGCCGGGAACCGGACGCGCGAGTTGAATGACCCCACGGCCCATGCGGAAATCTTGGCCTTGCGTGCCGCCTGTGCGCAGGCGGGCTCTGAACGGCTGCCGGATCATGATCTCTACGTCACGTTGGAGCCTTGCGCGATGTGCGCCGCGGCCTTGGCGGCCGCGCGCATCCGGCGGATCTATTACGGTGCGGCAGACCCCAAATCCGGGGGCGTGGCGCATGGCGCGCGCGTGTTTTCGCATGCACAGGCGCATCACGTGCCCGAAGTCTATGACGGAATTGCAGGCGAAGAGGCTGCCGCGCTTTTGAAGGCCTTCTTCGAAGCGCGCCGCCAGGACAAGCCGGGCTGACGCGCTGCGCTGTCGTCAGACGGTGATGGCTTTCATGACCTCAGGTTCGATCACGTCGACCCCGGGCAACCCGTCGATCAATGCCTGTGCGGATTGTTCCAGAATGGGGAACGTCTGGTAGTGACATGGGATGACCGTCTTGAAGTCAAAGTACCGTTTCGCGGCATAAGCGGTGGCTTTCATATCCATGGTGAAATGCCCGCCAGCCGAAAGGATGCCGATATCGGGTTTGTAGTAATCCCCCATCCATTCCATGTCGGCCATGATGTCGGTATCGCCCGAGACGTAGAGCATACGCCCCTCGGCCGCGATCATGAAGCCGACCTCACTGCCACCAGTGCGCAGACCGTCCGGTGTTGAAAAAGTCGAGCTGTGAGAGGCCGGTACCATTGTCACCATGACGCCGTTCAGGTCGACGGTGCCGCCTTTGTTGAAACCGATGGTCTCAATGCCTTCCGCTTCGCTCCAGTATCCCATCAGGTCATACTGTCCGACAACGGGGATTTTCAGGTGCTTTGCCAGAGGAAGTACATCGGCCACGTGGTCAAAATGCGTATGGGTCAAAAGAATGTGGGTCGCCCCTTCCAGCACGGCATCATGCCGATCTTCGGGCAAGACCGGGTTGCCGGTCAGCCACGGGTCGATCAACAGAACCTGCCCCTGAGTTTCTATGCGAAAACTGCCATGGCCCAGCCAGATAATGTTCATTCCGGAATTCCTCTCAAGTCTTGTCTTGGCTCCAGCCTAGCATTGGCTATGTAAATTTCCATGGACTGGATTCGAGAAATTGATGGCTATTGCGAACGCGTGTCGCCGGAGTATTGGGCCGAGCCGATCAACGCGATCACAAATGCGGCTTTTCTGATTTCCGCATGGGTCATGTGGCAGCGCGTGCGCGATCAGGACATGCCGCTGGCCAAAGGTCTGGTCGTGATTTTGGCCGTGATCGGGGTTGGAAGCTATCTGTTTCACACCCATGCCCGGGTTTGGGCGGCATTGGCGGATGTGGCGCCGATCCTGCTGTTCATATTGGTCTATATATTTGCGGTGAACCGGAACATCTGTCGCATGTCGTCCGGAATGGCGATCTGCGGTACGCTTCTGTTTCTTCCCTTTGCGGCACTTGTTGCGCCTTTGTTCCAGCTTGTGCCGGGGTTTGGCGGGTCGGCGGTTTACGCGCCGGTTCCTTTGTTGATCCTGATCTATGCGTTCCTGCTGCGGGGCCAAGACATGATCCTGGCCAAAGGGATGACAGTCGGGGCCTTGATCCTGATTCTGTCGATCACGTTCCGGGCGCTGGATTTGCCATTTTGCGGGCAATGGCCGGTGGGGACGCATTTCATGTGGCATATCCTGAATGCCATCATGCTGGGATGGATGATCGAGGTGTATCGCGCAGCTCTTGTCAGGGGCCGTTTTAGCAAAGGCCCGGCGCCTTAAGGCGCGGAAGGATCGCGTGTGTCTTCCGAGCCTCATGGCAAGAAGCCAACGAAACCGCCCCGGTCCGATTCTAGTTCTGAAAGGCTGCGGCCAGATGGTCGGGCAGATCAAATTCGCTCAACACCCGAGCGCGGCCTTCGGGCGACATCTTGCGGGCCGTTTTTTCAACGATGCTCTGGATTTTCTCGGCCGAGTGTTTTGCGGCAAAGGGCTGGAAATACCATTTCAGAAACACAAAGCAGATCACGTCTTCCAACGCCTGCACTTCCGCGTCGCGCTTGATGCCTTGTTTGCGCAACATGCGCCCTGCGGCCTCGATCTGTTCTGAATCGTAACCTTCGCGGGCCATCAACCCCATGACCACGTCGGAATGGTGTTCGCCCTGCGCCTTGCGCCATGACAGATATCCAACCCGGCCTTCGGGGTATTCACTGCGGGCAAGTTTCCAACGTTCCACATGCTGACCGCGCGCGGCGATTTGAAGGGCGTCGGAAGCATCCGGAAACAGGCGGCCCAGCTCGGCACTCATGCGTTCGCCATACAACAGTGCCGCGGGGCGGCCCTCGTCTTGGTTGGGGTCATTTGCATTGGCTGCGTCGATTGCGTCCAGAACCGCTTGTTTTTGCGCGCTCATCATCTGCTCCACTGGCTTGCCTGAACTACGAAACCTCGGCGCAGTTCTGTTCTGTATTCGACGTCATGCTAGCGGCTTGCTCAGGGATGTGCATCCTCGAAAATGCAAAACAGCCGGGTCAGAGAGGGGATATCTGACCCGGCTTGGACCTGCGCGTTACTTGGCAGGTTTAACCTGATCCTGCGTGACCGGTTCCGCGATAGGGGACGGGAAGGTCAACGTGCGTGTCAGGTTGCTTGTGTCGATACCCAAAGCCATGGCCGGTGCGGCCAAAATCGTGGCGGACAAGACTGCGGCTGTTATCAGGGGTTTCATGTTTTTCTCCGGTTTGCGTTATGTCGCATAAATAAAATGAACAGTACAGTACAGTTTTCAAGATCGATAATGAACTATTCGGTTTACTTTTTTGCATACCAGTCATTCAGTTTTGAATAGCCTCATAAGAGGGGGGATTCCAAACTCGGACCTGCCCAAGGCACCCCGGTCTTGCGACTGCCGCTGCAGACGGGTAAACGCCCCCTAACGTAGATGAGGGAAGCCGATGTCGATTGACCAAAGCACCGCCGCCAAAGTGGCCAAACTGGCCCGGATCAAGGTCGAGGATGACGCGCTGCCGGCGCTGGCATCCGAGTTCAACACCATCCTTGGGTTCATCGAACAGCTGAACGAAGTGGATGTGGAAGGTGTCGAGCCGATGGTTTCGGTCACACCCATGCGCCTCAAGCGTCGTCAGGACGAAGTCACCGATGGCAATCAGCAGGACAAGATTCTGGCCAACGCCCCCGACGCCCGCGAAGGGTTCTTCGCAGTCCCCAAAGTGGTGGAGTAAGACATGAGCGATCTGAACAAATTGGGCCTGGCCGAGGCCCGCGACGCGTTGCGAGCCGGCGACGTCACCTCTGTTGAGCTGACAGAAGCCTGCTTGAAAGCCATTGATGAAGCAGATGCGCTGAACGCATTCGTCCACAAGACGCCCGAGATCGCGATGGAGCGCGCCAAGGCTGCGGATGAACGGATCAAGGGCGGGGACGCTCCGTCAATGTGTGGCCTGCCGATCGGCATCAAGGACCTGTTCTGCACCAAGGGCGTGCCGTCACAAGCCGCGTCGGGCATTCTTGAAGGCTTCAAGCCGGAATACGAATCCACCGTGTCACAGCAACTGGCCGACGCAGGCGCAGTCATGCTGGGCAAGCTGAACATGGACGAATTCGCCATGGGCTCGTCCAACGAAACATCGGTCTATGGCAACGCGGTCAGCCCGTGGCGTCGTGGCAACGATGATGCGCAGCTGACACCGGGCGGTTCGTCGGGCGGGTCCGCGGCCGCTGTGGCCGCCGACCTGTGCCTTGCGGCAACGGGCACTGATACCGGCGGTTCCATCCGCCAGCCCGCGGCTTTTGTCGGGATCACCGGCATCAAGCCGACCTATGGCCGATGCTCGCGCTGGGGCATTGTGGCGTTTGCGTCCTCGCTGGATCAGGCCGGTCCGATGACCAAGAACGTCCGCGACGCCGCGATCATGCTGGAAACCATGTGCGGCCATGACGCCAAGGATTCGACCAGTGCGGACCTGGCCGTCCCGAATTTCGAAGCGATGTTGACTGGCGACATCAAGGGCAAGAAGATCGGTATCCCCAAGGAATACCGCATGGACGGCATGCCCACCGAGATCGAAAAGCTCTGGGCCGATGGTGCCGCGATGCTGAAGGATGCGGGGGCCGAGATTGTCGATATCTCGCTGCCGCACACCAAGTATGCGCTGCCTGCCTACTATGTGATCGCCCCGGCCGAGGCGTCTTCGAACCTCGCCCGCTATGACGGTGTCCGCTATGGGCATCGTGCACAGATGGCGCAGGGTGATGGCATCACCGAGATGTACGAAAAAACCCGCGCCGAGGGCTTTGGCCACGAAGTGCAGCGCCGGGTCATGGTTGGCACCTATGTTCTGTCGGCTGGTTTCTATGACGCCTATTACAACCGTGCCCGCAAGGTGCGCACGCTGATCAAGAAAGACTTCGAAGACGTGTTCGCGGCCGGTGTCGACGCCATCCTGACCCCGGCAACCCCATCGGCGGCCTTCGGTCTGGGCGAAATGACCGAAGCAGATCCTGTTCAAATGTATTTGAACGATGTCTTCACCGTGACCGTGAACCTGGCCGGACTGCCCGGTGTCTCGGTCCCCGCAGGGCTGGACACACAAGGTCTTCCGCTGGGATTGCAGCTGATCGGACGTCCCTGGGAAGAAGGCGACCTGCTCAATACCGCCTATGCGCTGGAAAACGCGGCCGGTTTTGTGGCCAAGCCCGGGAAATGGTGGTAAGCCTCGGGCAACTGAAGCACTAGACACGGAGCCAAACTATGCGCGTTTTGCTTTTGGTCCCCGCTCTTGCACTGGCAGCGGCGTGCACGGATGTCGCACCGCTGACCAGCACGGGTTTCAACACGCCTGAATACCAGGCGCAGCGCGAGGCTCAATTGGCAGGTCAGGGCGTGGCCGGCAACCCTCTGCTGGCCCCGGTCGAAGTTTCACAACAACCGCTGGGCACCCCTGGTACGGCGCCTGTTGCCACGGGTGAAAACGCGGATATCGCCAACCAGGCCGCGGCGGCATTGGCCAGCACATCTGGCCAAAACCCAGCCGCAGCCACGGCGGTTCCCGTGGCGAACACTGGCGTGATTTCGGATGAACAGGATTTTGCCGCCGTGTCCGAACGCCGCAGCATTGAATCCGACGCCGCCCGGATCGAGCAGAACCGCCAGACCTACGAAATCGTGGCCCCGACGGCAGTGCGCGAGCGCACGGCGAGCGGCCAGACAAACATTGTGCAATATGCGCTGAGCACGTCCAATCCGGTAGGTGTGCAACTCTACAGCCGCTCGGGCTTCAACCTTCAGGCCAAGGCTCAGAGGAACTGCGCGCAATTCCCATCCCCTGATCAGGCTCAGATCGAGTTTCTGTCCAATGGCGGCCCCCAGCGCGACCGCAAAGGTCTGGACCCGGATGGGGATGGCTATGCGTGTGGCTGGGACCCGAGCCCGTTCCGCAGTGCCGTCAGCAACTGACCCCCTGAACCCGATCTGGCATCCGTCACCCAATTTTGGTGAACGCCGAGATGGTCTGACACCATCCTTGATCGTGATCCATTACACGGCGATGGACAGCGCGCAGGCGGCTCTGGATCGCCTGTGCGACCCAAAGGCCGAGGTCTCGGCCCATTACCTGGTCGGCAATGATGGCACGCTGTGGCAGATGGTGCGCGAAGAAGAACGTGCCTGGCATGCTGGGGCAGGGGAGTGGCACGGTCAGACCGACATCAACTCTCGTTCCATAGGCATCGAGCTGGACAACGCCGGCAAGCATCCGTTCCCTGAACCCCAGATGCACCGGTTGGAACAGCTGTTGCGCCAGATAATGCACCGTTGGGCCATCTTGCCAAACGGTGTTATCGGCCATTCGGACATGGCACCCGGGCGCAAATTTGACCCCGGTCTGCGATTTGACTGGTTGCGGCTCGAGCGTAACCTGCTGGCCGCGCCCCGCGGATATGCCGCTGGTCCGCAAACTGCATCAAAGGGCCAGTTCCGAAGCCTGGCTCGGGCCGCCGGTTTCAGCGCTGACGTAGACGATGATACGCTGTTGCATGCCGTCCGCCTTCGATACCGCCCATGGGGCAGGGGGCCTTTGCAGCAAGCCGACCTTGCACCGTTGATCCCGCACACCTGATCCGCACTTCATCTGGCTGAAAATATCCCGGGGTTGAATTGGCCGCAGGCCAAGAAGGGGCTGGCCCCTTCTCTGAACCATCCACCCTTGACGCCGCCGACCGCAGAGCCTACCCAACCCACGCGCGGAGGGCCGGATGGCCGCTGGGGTCGCAAGGCCCGAGAGGAAAGTCCGGACTCCACAAGACAACGGTGCCGGGTAACGCCCGGGCGGGGCAACCCGACGGAAAGCGCCACAGAAATCAGACCGCCCGGAACCTAGGTTCAGGGTGAGGGTGAAACGGTGGGGTAAGAGCCCACCGCGCCTCTGGCAACAGGGGCGGCACGGCAAGCCCCACCGGGAGCAATGCCAAATAGGGTCCCCGCGCGGGAAGGTCGGCGTCCGCCGATACCACCGCTAAGCGCGTCTTGGCCGAGAGGGACCGGGTTGGCAGCTTGAGCCGCGCAGCAATGCACGGCCTAGAGGAATGGTCATCGAAGGGGGCAACCCCGGAACAAGATCCGGCTTACAGGCCCTCCGCGCGTATTCCCTTATCCTCCGGGCGGTGTGTACGCCCCTGTCAGCTTCGCGGCCTTCTCCGCGACTGAGACGAACTCGTCAGCCGTCCAGGCACGTACTGTTTCTATGTTGGTCACCGCGCCCGACGCCGCGACAGCCATGCCTACGGCCACGGCGTCCGTGCCATCCGGCGCTTCGCTGATCACGACCACGTCATTGCCCCCGGTTGTCATGTAGAAGGACAGCAGTCTGCCGCCGACTTTCTCCAGCAAGGCTTTCACGGGGCCGGTGCGGTTCTCGGGTTTCTGCAACATGCCTTTGACACCGGCTTGCGAGTAAGATGCGTAAGTAATGAAAATGGGCATTGATACCTCCTGTTACATCAAATCGTTTTTGGGTCTTCAAGTCAGCCGACCCCAGGGCCGTTCAAAATCAGGTGCCAGAAAACAACAGTGCCGTGATGAACCAAAGGCCAGCGCCGATCAGCGCAAAACCTGTCACCGGCACAAGCCACCGGGCCCCGGGCAGAAGCTTTTCCAGCGCGACGTACGCGGCAATTCCGACAATCCAGTAGAGGTTCATGATCCCTCCGACGAAAAGCAGCAGCATCAGTGCCCAGCAGCATCCCAGACAATACGTGCCGTGCAGGATACCGGTGCGGAATGCACCGAATGTTCCGGGTCGGTTGTGATCGGCCAGAAAACGTGCGGGGCTCTGACAGTGGCGCAGACATGCGTTTTTCAAAGCTGAAAACTGATAGGCGCCAGCCGCCAGCAGGATGCCTCCTGCGAAGACACCCGAACTAATCGTCATCATCGGCCCGTCGGACAACCCGATTTGTTCCAACCCCCATTGCAATGCGGTTGCAATCAGGCTGAACGCCCCCCAGGCCACCAGATAGCCGGATAAAAACCACAGGCTGAACGCAACCGTCCGGTGCTTTTCAGGCCCTGTCCGCTTGACCGCGATGAACAGAAGAACGGCAGGCGCAGCGCTTGGGGTCATCATGGCGATCATCATGACCCACCACATCAGAAAAATCAGCAAGGCATAGCTTGCGCTCCACGCTGCTGCCGGGCCCATTTGCATCGGGTCTCCGACAGGGCCGGCCATCCGGGTCATCTCGACCGCGGACATGTTCATCCCGACGCCAGCTATCGTGTACCAGGTTGCACCGAGGATGATCAGAAGAACGCTTCCCAGAACAATCGCGCTGTCCTGTCTCAGCAACCACTCAACCGTCCCGCCCCGGGGCGATGCGTTCTGTTTGGTCATGGGTGTTCTCTGATTATGCGCCCAAGACGCCATGGCCCGAGATGTTCAGATGCGCCAGATGAGCATGGGTTGTGTCAAAGGTCAGCCGGATCTGACCACCCGTTGTAGTCGCACTGCCTGATGCCGCCTCGGCATGGCGGTATTCAAAGCCATTCGGCAACTGTATCGACGCGCGGTGAGGTGCGCCCGATACGATATGAGGGATCGGATTGACCTCAACATCGAAAACTCCGGTAACTTTGGCGTATCCGCTGCGCTCTTCGCGGTTCCAGTCCAGTTCAATCGGAACAAACAGAGTTTCATGTTTCAAAGGCGCCATGGCGCTGAAGACATACCAGAACGTGGCCATTTCATCAGTATCCTGACCGGTCATGATTGCTTGCAACGCAGCCCGCTGTTCAGCTGTCGCGCTGTCATCAATGATCAGCTGCATCTGACCGTTGCCCTCATGAATTGGTCCCGGCCAATGATAGACCCCTGCCGCCCGAAGACCGCCCAGATCAGTTTCACCGTAGTGACCGCTTTGAATGTCAAAGACCACAACCGCCTCGCAATTGCCGTGTGACGGCAGTACGCTGAACTGACACGGGCAACCAAAGTTGCAATTGCAATTGGCCAGTTCTTCGGCCTGAATAGCCCATTCTGTCATGATAGCCCCCCAAGAAAAGTCGCCTAAAACAACTCTGCTCGTTGCAGGTTTAACGCATTCACGCTGCCTCGGCCTTCGAGCCTGAATTCGGCTTCTTGGATGGGCGAACCTATCACGAATCTGTGATATGTACAAACAAGATCGCAAATTACATGCCTTCTTTGGGCTTTATCGTGCGCCGGGCTAAGGGCCGGTCGCGTTCAGGTTGAGCACGGTATTCGGGATTGCATTCGGCTGTTAGACTTTCGGAACCAATTTGAAGATATGGGAGGTTGATTATGAGCTTTATGAAAACGCTGGCGTCCGTGGCCATTGGATTTGCTGCGGCCAAGGGCATGGAAAAATATCAGAAGATGGGCGGCATGGCCGGACTGCAAGACATGATGCAAGGTGCCGGCGGTGGTTTGGGCATGGATCAGTTGGGCAAAATGGCAGAACAATTTGGTCTGCCCGGTGGCGCGTCAGGCTTGCAGGACATGATGAGCAAGATGGGGGTTGGCGGCAGCACAGCCGGAGCCGCTGGTTTGGGTGGGTTGTTGAACGCCATGCAAGGGGCTGCCAAAACTGCCAATCAACACACAGGTGACATGATGGAAACCGTGTTCGGCGGCACGCCCGCGGGTGCAGCGATGGAAGAGCAGGCAAAACTCATGCTGCGCGCAATGATTCAGGCTGCCAAGGCAGATGGTGAACTTGACGAACAGGAAAAGGAAATCATCCTGGGTGAATTGGGCGATGATGTCAGCGAGGAAGAGCGCGCATTCGTGCAAGAGCAGCTGAACGCACCGATTGACGTCATGGGATTGGCGGCTGATTCTGGTGCGCCGCTCAAGACGCAGATCTATGCAACTTCCCTGGCTGCGATCCGTCTGGACAATGCGCGCGAGGCGTCTTACCTGCGGCAATTGTCCACCGCTCTGGGTCTTTCCGACGCGGAAAGGGACCAGATTCACACGTATATGGGCGCGCCAACCTTGCCTAGTTGAACCTGCATCAGATTCCTGTGCCTGTATCATCCGATTGGCCTTGACATAGGCGGTGCAGCGCGTAAAAGCGCACGCTCATAGGAATTCAACCGAAAGGCCCCTGCCTTTTCGGACGCAGGAGATAACCATGGCGAAGCCGACGACAATCAAGATCCGTCTGAACTCGACCGCGGGCACGGGCCACTTCTATGTGACCAAGAAGAACGCGCGCACCATGACTGAGAAAATGACCATTCGTAAATACGACCCGGTCGTTCGCAAGCATGTCGAGTACAAGGAAGGCAAGATCAAGTAATCTGCCATTCCATTTGGAAAGTCCGAAAAAGGGCTCTGTTGCACAGAGCCCTTTTTCAGTTCCGGTTTCCTGATTTCGGCGGATGGCAGGCTGCGGCGGTCCGTTGCAGTGGCGCATCAGCGTTTGGGACAATCGCATCCCCTGCGGCTTGCTTTTTATGGGAACCTGCAAGTACGCTTCAGCAAACCGCCACAAAATGTTGACCGCCATGAAAAAAATCTTGTTATCCACAATTGCCGTTCTGACCCTAGCGGCCTGTGAAGACCCGTTTAACCGCGAAGGTGTCGGGTTTACTGGAATCGATGGCGAACCGCGCACGATTTCGGACGTACCCGGGGCCGTCGCCTTTCTGCCAGACGCGACCAACGTTCCGGCAGAGCTGGCGGAACTGCGGACAGTCACGCTTTTGAGTGATGAGGTTGACCCGTCCAAGGTGGCTTCGGTTGCAATAGACAATGGCGGGCAGACGCCAAACACTGCTGTTCAACTGCAAGGAAGCGACACAAACCTGTTCCTCAGCACTGTCAGCGTCAACGGCACCTTATTTGGTGTGCTGCGTACGCGCTCTAACAGTGTGAAGGTCGACAATTCGGTCGGTGTAGGCTTTGCGGAAGAAGCAGAGCGTTTTACCGGCTGTCTGCCGGCTGGTCAGGTCTACCGCAAAGGCACCTCGGAAAAGAGCTCGGGCTTTGCCGTTCCGCTGAATTGCAGCTAACAGATTTCTCTCTCAAGTCCAAAACCCCCGCCGAATTCGGCGGGGGTTTTTGTTTGGTTTACGGCAAACAAAAAGGCGGACCCGTAAGGCCCGCCCTTGGAAGTCGGCTATTCCGGTCGCTTATTCTCGATTGCCGAACAGTTGCAGCAGGAACATGAACATGTTGATAAAGTCCAGATACAGGCTCAGCGCGCCCATGATCGCGGCTTTGCCCAACCATTCTTGATCGCCCGAATGGGCCATTTGCAGATAGGTGTTTTTGATGTTCTGCGTGTCATAGGCTGTCAGGCCGGCAAAGATCAGTACGCCCAGAACCGAGATCGCAAACGCCATCGCCGACGAGGCGATGAAGATATTCACGATCGAGGCGACAATCAGGCCGATCACACCCATGATCAGGAATGTGCCCATTGCCGACAGGTCTTTCTTGGTCGTGTAGCCATAAAGCGACAGACCGGCAAAGGCGATTGCAGTGATCAGGAACACCTGAATGATCGATTCACCGGTGAACACAAGGAAAATCCAGCTGATCGAGACACCCATGACCGCAGCAAAGGTGTAGAACACCAGCTGGGCAGCCGCGGCCGACATACGATTGATCCCGGCGCTAAAGCCAAAGACAAACAGCAGCGGGGCAAACATGATGACCCATCTCAGAGGCGACGCAAACAGCGAGTAACCAAACGACGTCAGGTACTTGCTTTCGCTCAGTTGAGCGGCGGCTGCCGACGGATCGGTTGTGGTTGCCAGACCGGCAATTGCCCAGGCCGCTGCAAAGGTGATCAGCATGCCGACGGACATCGTGCCGTAGACTTTGTTCATGTGGGCGCGCAGGCCCTGATCAATCTCGGCGGCGCGCGCGCCGGATGCCGTCCGGATCGTGTCGAATTGTGCCATCAAAGGGTCTCCCTAGTCGTCAAGTTACAGCGCCCCGGCAGAGCGGGGCGGTTTTCCCTCTAAATATCGGCAACAAGGGGCTGTGTTTCAAGAGATTCCGGGCGAAAACCGACTAAAACACGCAACAAAAATGCCAACAGGCGACCCACGGTCGCCCATCGCCATAAAAATATGAGAGTCACAGTTACCTTTTCCAGAATTGAGGTGCATCCCAGAAAAAGCGTTTTGCTTCTGCGGATGCTTCCTCGCGGGTGACTCCGATATCGTCCAGCACGGCGGCATCCAGCTGTGCCAGCTTTCGCCGCTGTCTGGACAGTTCGAACGCTTGTGAGATCAGGGACACCAAAGAACGTTTGGCTGGTTTGCAGGGATTATGGATTGCGAGTTGAGTCATAACGTGTCCTTTCCGAATTTTTGATGGTTTCGATGGGTGTCATCAATTTCCTTGATTGATATGGGTGAGTATGACATATTTTTAAAACGAATATTATTGATGGAACGCATAAGGAATCGTGAAGATGCGAAATCTGGACATTACAACCCTGCGATCTTTTGTGGCGGTGGCGGATCAGGGCGGTGTAACCCGCGCCGCCGGATTTCTGCACCTGACGCAGTCTGCGGTGTCCATGCAGCTGAAGCGGCTGGAGGAGCTGCTGGGCCTGGAGTTGCTGGACCGAAGCGGCAGGACAATTGCATTGACCGCATCCGGTGAGCAGCTGCTGGCCTACGCGCGCCGCATGATTGCCCTGAATGACGAGGTAATCTCAAAACTCACCGATCAGGCCTTTGAGGGCGAAGTGGTTCTGGGCGTTCCCCATGACATCGTCTACCCCGCGATTCCCCGGGTCCTGCAACGGTTCAATGCCGATTTTCCCCGCGTCAGGGTGCAGTTGGTGTCGTCCTATTCACTGCAATTGAAAGACATGTTCAAGCGGGGCGAATGTGATGTGATCCTGACGACCGAACCGTCTTCGGCCGATGGCGCAGAGACCATCGCAGAGCTGCCGTTGCGCTGGATCGGCGCGCCGGGCGGGTCCGCATGGCGCAAGCGCCCGTTGCCTCTGGCGCTGGGGCGGCGCTGCTTGTTCAGACCGCAGGTCATATCGGCACTGGATGCGGCCGGAATACCGTGGGAGCTGTCCGTGGAAACCGAAAACGACCGTACCATAGAAGCCACGGTCAGTGCCGATCTTGCGGTTCACGCAATGCTGGACGGAACCGAGGCCGCACATCTTGAACAGATCGACTCGGGTGGGGCCCTGCCGGATCTACCTGCACACATGATCAACCTCTACGGTGGTGAGCAGGGCCGGGATGCGGTTGTCGAAGCTCTGGCACAGTTGGTGCGACAGAACTTCAGATTGCTGGGCGGTACCCAGTTGCGGGCCGTGGTTGGATGATCGCGATCAGGGCGTGATCACGATCTTGCCCGTCGACTTGCGCTCTTTCAGCAACTGCATTGCATGTGCGACATCTTCAAGGGGCAGAACATGACTGATATGCGGTTTTATCCTGCCCTCAGAATGCCACTTGAACAGGGTGTCAAAACTGTTGCGCACAGCTTCGGGGCGGAACTTCAGATAGCCGCCGATATACACCCCGATCACGGTCAGGTTTTTGACCAGCAGATGATTGGCCGGAATCTGCGGGATATCGCCCCCGGCGAATCCGATGGGCAGCAAACGCCCTTCGGGATTGGTGGCCCTGAATGCGGCCTTGAAAATATCCCCGCCGATGACGTCATAGACGACATCTGCGCCACCCAGCGATTTGACCCGCTCGCGCAGGTCTTCGGAAGCATCGATCAGATGATCGGCACCAGCGGCAAGGGCAACGGCAAGCTTGTTCTCGCCGCGCGCCTGCGCGATGACCGTGGCGCCCATGAGCTTGCCGATTTCGACGGCAGTCAGGCCGACGCCTCCCGCTGCGCCGGTGACCAGAAGGGTTTCACCCGGTTGCAGGCGTGCCCTGTGATCCAGGGCCATGTGACTGGTGGCATATGCGATCTGGATGGCGGCGGCGTCTTCGAATCCGGTGTCGTCCGGCAGCACGATCGCACGATCCGCGTCGAATACACCGTACTCGGCCAACCCACCCTGACCGGAATAGACTGCGATCCGGTCGCCTGGGCTGAGCGTTGAAACGCCAGGCCCGACTGTCTCCACGATACCGGCGATCTCCATGCCCAGGGTGAATGGGGCAGGTGGCGTGTCCTGATACGCGCCCGTCTGCATCAGCAGATCGGCGAAATTCAGGCCGCAAGCTTTTATCGCGACCCGCACCTGACCTTCGCCCGGCTCGGGTATTTTCACGTCACAAAGCTGGGCAGGCGCCCCGTCGGATGGAATGCAATAGGCCCGCATATTGTTCCTCAAGAGTTTCCGACATAGGCGCGTGTGCCGTCAGAAAAGTCAATCCGTTTGCTGCGCGGGCGCAAAAGGCACCCGATTTTGAAGGAGGATTCAGTTGCAGGAACACGGTTCTGTAAAGGCTTTGGGTAATACAACCACAAATCCCTGTCAGGGGCGTTCGATTCAACCAGCTTGAAAAAAATCTCAAAACCGGCATTATAGATAATCAGTGCTGTAAACGGGGGGCGGTACAGTCCGTATTAGGGAGCGGTTAAGGGGAGCTCTCTAAAACTGCGATATCGGACGTCGCAAAATCCCGTGCAGATGTTTGTGTAGTATAGGAGAATACCAATGACTCATCACGTCGATGTCCATGTGGGCAAGCGCGTTCGGCATCGCCGCTGGCTGATTGGGATGACCCAGCAGCAGTTGGCGCAGCAAGTTGGTATCAAGTTTCAGCAAATCCAGAAATATGAGACCGGTGCCAACCGAATCAGCGCATCCCGCCTGTGGGACATCGCCGAGGCGCTGGATGTTCCGGTCAGCTTTTTCTTCGAAGGTCTGGAAGAAGCCCAGAAAGGCGATGCGGACAAGAAATCCGTCCCTGCCGACTTGATGGGTGACAAAGAGGCTTTGGATCTGGTGCGCTCTTACTATGCGATTCCGGAAAATCAGCGTCGCCGCCTGTTCGAGCTGGCGCGGGTTCTCAGCGACGTTGCCTGACTGACTTGACTTTGTCGCGGATTGCTCGCACCTCAGGGTCATGCAACCGACGACACAGAGCGATATCGAAATTGCCGAAGAAATGGCCGAAGCTGCGCGTGAGGCCATACTCCCCTTTTTTCGTCAAACAAATCTGGAAACTACGAACAAGCTGGCCGATGGGTTCGACCCGGTCACAGTGGCTGATCGTGCCGCTGAACAGGCGATGCGGGACGTTCTGGCGCGGCGGCGCCCGGATGACGGTGTGCTGGGCGAAGAGTTCGGCGCGCATACGGGCACCAGTGGCCGCACCTGGGTACTGGACCCCATCGATGGGACCCGCGGGTTTATCAGCGGCACGCCAACCTGGGGTGTTCTGATTGCGCTGAGTGATCAGGACGGGCCTTTTATGGGTGTAATCGATCAGCCGTATATCGGAGAGCGCTTTGTCGGATCGTCTTCCGGTGCTCACATGACCGGTCCGCAGGGCACCAGAAGAATGCACACGCGCGATACCAGGGCGCTGGATCAGGCGACTTTGTTTACCACGTTCCCTGAGGTTGGAACCCCGAAGGACCGCGCAGGGTTTCAGGCGGTGTCCGAGCAGGTACAGCTGACGCGCTATGGAATGGATTGCTATGCCTATGCGCTTCTGGCTGCCGGGCAGGCGGATTTGGTGATCGAGGCGGGCTTGAATTCCTATGATATCCAAGCGCCGATTGCCGTTATTCAGGCGGCCGGCGGTATTGTGACCGATTGGCAGGGCGGCCCCGCACATCAAGGCGGCCGGGCCCTGGCCGCAGCAAACGCTGACCTTCACGCCGCAGCGCTTGAGATACTCCGCCAATTCTGAATTCTGTTGCCCGGCGCATCAAAGGCAACTACACCGGTGATGGCCGGTTCTTGCGCCCGTTTTCCACCGGCCGACGCACTTCTTGCATGAGACGGGCAGATGCAGGAGCGCGAAATGACGGAAACCCTACTCAAGAATGCTGATCTGATCCTGACGATGGACGAGTCCCGGCAGGAATTGTCCAAGGCCGATATTCTGGTCCGCGACGGGCAGATTGCGCGGATCGGGCAGCGACTGGAAACACAGGGTGAGGTGCATGATGTTTCAGGTTGTCTGGTGACGCCTGGCCTGGTGAATACCCACCACCATCTTTACCAAACCCTGACACGGGCGGTGCCGGGCGGGCAGGATGCGCTGCTGTTTGGGTGGCTGCAAACGCTCTATCCGATCTGGTCGCGTTTCGGGCCGGAGGAAATGTTCACCTCGGCTCAGATCGGTTTGGCCGAACTGGCGCTGTCGGGGTGCACGCTCAGTTCCGATCACCTTTACCTCTATCCCAACGGCGCGCGGCTTGAGGATACGATCGCGGCCGCGTCCGAGTTGGGGATGCGGTTTCATCCGACACGCGGCGCGATGAGCATCGGCGAGAGCGACGGGGGCTTGCCGCCGGATCACCTGGTGGAAAACGAAGCCGCTATTCTGGACGACATGGTACGTGTCGTGGACGCGTTTCACGACCCGTCGGAGGGGTCCATGTGCCGCGTTGGCCTTGCCCCGTGTTCACCATTTTCCGTCAGCCGCGACCTGATGCGCGATGCGGCGTTGCTGGCGCGGGACAAGGGCGTGATGTTGCATACCCATCTGGCCGAGAATGATGAGGATATCGCCTATTCGCAGGCGCAATTCGGCTGCCGCCCGGGGCAATATGCCGAGGAACTGGGCTGGACCGGCCCGGATGTCTGGCACGCCCATTGCGTCAAGCTGGACGGGGCCGAGATTGATCTGTTCTCGCGCTCGGAAACAGGCGTGGCCCATTGCCCCTGTTCAAATTGCCGCCTCGGATCGGGTATCGCACCGGTGCGGGCGATGCGCGATGCGGGTGTCAAGGTCGGCCTCGGCGCCGATGGATCGGCCAGCAATGACAATGGCAACCTCATGCTTGAGGCGCGCCAGGCCATGTTGCTGCAACGGGTCGCCAATGGTGCAGATGCCATGTCGGCTCGCGAAGCGCTCGAGATCGCGACGCGCGGCGGCGCGGATGTGTTGGGACGTCCCGATTGTGGACGGCTGATGCCCGGAAAACGAGCCGATATTGCTGTGTGGGATACCCGCGGCATCGAAAGCGCGGGCAGTTGGGATCCGGCGGCGCTGCTTCTGGCGGGGCCGATGTCTGTGAAACATCTGTTCGTCGAAGGCCGCCAGATCGTGCGTGACGGGCACATAACGACCATCGATCTGCCCCGCGTGATCGAACGCCAGAACACGCTTGCCCGGGCGTTGCAGGCCTAAGCCGCCTGTTGTCCGCCGATCCAGACCTCAGCCACGGCGCGATCATCGCCCATCATGATGGTTGGGAAGATCGCTTCCCAAACATCTTCTGCATGGGCCTCGCGCTGGGCGATGGCGGGGGTCGAGGCGAGGTCGATTACCACCAGATCCGCCTCCATCCCTTGAGCGATGTTGCCGATGCAGTCGTCCATACGCAGGCTTCGGGCGGATCCGACCGTGCCCAACCACAGCAATTGCGCCGGATGCAGGGGACGGCCGCGCAATTGGCCGATCTCATAAGCGGCGGCCATGGTGCGCAGCATCGAAAAGCTGGACCCGCCGCCGGTATCCGTGGCCAGACCGATCCGGTGGCCGTCATGGATCAGCCCGTTCATGTCAAACAATCCCGATCCGATGAAGGTGTTCGACGTGGGGCAATGGATCAAAGAGGCATCGACCTCGCGCAGCCGATCCCGTTCCCGGTCTTCCAGATGGATGACGTGGCCATACAGGCCGTTCTGGCCCAACAGGCCGAATTTCTCGTAGGTATCCAGATAATCCCTTGCTTCAGGGAACAGGGATCGAACCCATTCGATTTCATCTGTTTGCTCGCTCAGGTGGGTTTGCATGAGACAATGGGGATGCTCGGCCCAAAGCGCGCCCATGGCCTCGAGCTGTTCCGGGGTCGAGGTCGGTGAAAAGCGCGGCGTGATCGCATAGGACAAGCGGTCGACGCGATGCCATTTTTCCAGCAGGGCGGCGGATTGGTCGTAAGCCGTCTGCGCGGTGTCGCGCAGCCCTTCGGGCGCGTTCCGGTCCATGCAGGTCTTGCCGGCGACGACACGCTGCCCACGCTGTTGCGCCGCGGTGAAGAAGGCATCGACGCTTTCAGGGTGAATCGTGCAAAAACTGCACATAGTCGTGGTGCCGTGGGCGGTCGTCAGGTCCAGATACCGGTTGGCGATCTCGGTCGCATAGTCGAAATCGCCGAACTTCATCTCTTCCGGGAAGGTGTAGGTGTTCAGCCAGTCGATCAGCCGTTTGCCCCAGCTGGCGATCATCGCTGTCTGTGGATAATGCACATGTGGATCGACGAACCCAGCCATGATCAGGCGCGTTCCGTGATCCTTCGTGACTGCGTCAGGATGGGCTTTATTCAGCGCATCGGCGGTGCCGACCTCTGCAATTCGCCCGTGTTCGATCACGACCGCTTCGTCCAGCCGGGTCGCCTCGGTCGGCTCTCCGTCGAAGGGTGATCCTGTGAAACTCAGAACACGCCCTTTCAAAAGCGTCTTTTGCGCCATTTTCCCTGTTCTCCACCTGTTTGGAACCGCACACCAGCATAGGCGGACGAAAGAAGTGGGTAAATCGGCGCATTGTCATTGTTTTCCGGTAGCTGCTTCTTCTATTTAAGGGCAAATCGTAAAAAAGGGGCAGAGCATGACGACAGGCAGAGACGAAGCCGGACACGATCAGCCCCGGGATGAAGACGCCTATGCGTTGGACCCCAAGGCTGTAGCGGCAATTCTGTACGCGGTGGACATAGACGACCGCGACAAGCTGGTTGAGTTGATGGAGCCGCTGCACTCGGCCGACATTGCCGACCTTCTTGAACAGATCAATCCGTTTGACCGGGCGCGCCTGATCCGCCTGTATGACAAAGAGTTCGACGGCGACATCCTGTCTGAACTGGATGAATCGGTTCGTGAAGAGGTGATCTCTGTTCTGAACCCGGATGTTCTGGCCGAAGCCGTGCGCGAGATGGAAAGCGACGATGTCGTTGACCTGCTGGAAGACCTTGAGGAACCGCAGCAGGAAGCCATTCTGGACGCATTGGAGGTTTCCGAAAGGATCGCAGCCGAGCAGGCACTGTCCTACCCCGAGAACTCGGCCGGTCGTCTCATGCAGCGGGAAGTCGTCATGGCGCCGGAACATTGGAGCGTCGGGCAAGCTATCGACTTCATGCGCGCCAATGACGATTTGCCCGAGCAGTTCTATCATGTCGTTCTGGTCGATCCGCGCCTGAAACCGGTTGCTCAGGTGACGTTGGGCAAGCTTATGGCGGCGCGTCGTGAAGTGCCGCTGATTGATCTGGCAGAAGAAGAGTTTCACATCATCCCCGTCGATCAGGATGAGGAAGACGTGGCTTATGCCTTCAACCAGTATCACCTGATCTCGGCCCCGGTGGTGGATGCGGATGGTCGTTTGGTCGGTGTCATCACCATTGACGACGCGATGGTCGTTCTGGATGAAGAGCACGAAGAGGACATTCTGCGTCTTGCCGGCGTTGGCGACGAAAGCTCGTTGTCTGACAGTGTGGCGGCAACCAGCCGGCGAAGGTTGCCCTGGTTGGCGGTGAATCTGTGCACGGCGATTTGTGCCTCTTTGGTGATTTCGCAATTCGAGGCGGCAATTGATCAATTGGTCGCGCTGGCCATCCTGATGCCGATCGTTGCGTCAATGGGCGGCAATGCAGGAACACAATCGCTCACCGTGGCGGTGCGTGCGCTGGCGACGCGCGACCTGACAAATTCGAACGTGATGCGCGTTATCAGGCGGGAACTGCTGGTGGGGATGCTGAATGGGCTCTGCTTTGCCATCGTGTTGGGGACCGTGGGGATGCTGTGGTTCGATTCCCCGCTGCTGGGTGTCGTGATCGGGTCGGCCTTGGTCGTGAATATGATCATCGCCGGGTTCGCAGGTACGGTAGTACCGGTGGTGCTGGATCGTCTGGGAATTGACCCGGCTCTGGCTTCAGGAACCTTTGTGACAACCACGACGGATGTCATGGGTTTCTTCATATTTCTTGGGCTTGCCAGCGTGGTGCTACTGTGACCGATCTGACCGATATCAAAGCCGCAGCGCGCAAAGCGGCATTTGCCCGCCGCAAGGCCGCGTTTGATGCCCGCTTGCCGGGCGCAGCCGGGCGCTTGTCCGAGGTTCTGGCAGGCTATCGCGGCGTGCCCCTGTCAGGTTACATGCCGATCCGGACCGAGATCGACCCGGTGCCTGCGATGGCCGAAGCATCGGCTTATGGCCCGGTGGGGGTACCTGTCATTCAGGCAGCCGGTCAGCCGCTGAAATTCTCTCGCTGGACGCCGGACGGTGTGCTTAAGGACGGCCCGTTCGGTGCAAAAGTGCCCCAGGTGGATGACTATTTCGACCCCGAAATTCTGATCGTTCCACTGGTCGCCTTCGACGCAAATGGTGGCCGCCTGGGGTATGGCGGCGGGTTTTATGACCGAACGCTGGAAGGTCTGCGCGCCAAACGCCCGACGCTTGCCATCGGTTTTGCTTTTGATGCGCAAGAGGCTGCGGACCTGCCGCTCGAGCCAACCGACCAACCGCTAGATATGGTTGTCACGGAAAGCCGCGTGCTGACCTTCTAGCTGCTATTGCTCGAAATGGCTGCGCAAGTAATCCCAAGCATCCACCTCGGTGCCGTCCTTCAGGATGCAGACGCCATAGACACTGCCGTCTTCGTTTTTACGAAGCTGGTAGGTCCCGTCGTTTTCAATGCAAAAGGTCGCGGCGGGGTTGGGCATGGATGTCTTGGTGCCTTCGGCAGCGGCAGCAGTTGCCGCCAAAAGGCAGCCGGTCAGAACAATTGACGACTTCACGAAGAATTCCTTCTGTATTCAAGAGACGTATCGAAACATTGCCACGGCAGAATTTGATTTCAACCCCCAAGTCTGCCGTTAATTTCACGCTTCCGCCTTGTTATTGCCAAGTACAGCCCCTACGACCCGGATCATGAGGATTCTGTTTCTTGGTGATGTCATGGGGCGCGCGGGACGCGCTGCCGTTCAGCAGCATTTGCCGCGCCTGCGCGACGAATGGCGGCTGGATTTTGTCGTGGTCAATGGCGAAAACGCGTCGAACGGCATGGGGCTGACCGGAGATCACGCCAGGCTGTTGCTCGACGCCGGAGCGGATTGCCTGACGCTGGGCGATCATGCGTTCGACCAGAAAGACATGCTGCAATTCATCGAGAAGGAACAGCGCATCATACGACCCGTCAATTTCGCCAAAGGAGCGCCGGGGCGGGGTCATCGGCTGTTCACGGCCCCGGGGGGGCGCAAGGTTCTGGTGGTTCAGGTGCTGGGTCAGGTCTTTATGAAACGCCCGTTCGACGATCCGTTCTCGGCTATCGAACCGATCCTGAAATCTCATCCCAGAGGCGGGCAGGCGCAGGCGATCATCGTGGACATGCATTGCGAGGCCACGTCCGAGAAGATGGCGATGGGGCACTACTGCGACAAACGTGCAAGCCTTGTGGTGGGAACGCATACCCATGTCCCGACGGCGGATTCCCAGATTCTGCCGGGGGGCACTGCGTATTTGACCGATGCGGGCATGTGCGGAGATTACGATTCGGTCATCGGCATGGACAAGCAGGAGCCCATGCGCCGGTTCATCACCGGCATGCCCAAGGCGCGCTTTACCCCTGCAAACGGCGAAGCCACACTAAGCGGCGTGTTCGTGGAAACCGATGATCGTGACGGACAAGCCAAAACCGTGCGCATGGTGCGCGTCGGAGGGCGCCTGGAACAAGCCGGGCCCGAATAGTCATCGTCAGGCTTGCTCTGTCGGGCGCAATGCGTGAAACTGCATGTCATCAGGCGCTTGGGCCCGGGTTCGGACAGAATACCACGAATGAATTTCCTTTCACTGACAGACACAGGAAGCGCAGTTCTGGCGCTGGTCATCGTTGCGGGCATGTTTATCATGTTCCTGCGCGAGGTTTATCCGACCGAAGTCGTGGCCATTGGCGGTGTCTCACTGATGCTTGTAACCGGCATTCTGCCCTATCAGAGTGCGCTTGCAGTTCTGTCCAACCCGGCACCCTGGACGATTGCGGCGATGTTCATCATCATGGGGGCTTTGGTGCGGACCGGAGCCCTGGATTCGTTCACCTCGACCGCGCAAAAGCAAGCTCAGGTGAACCCGCGTGTCGCAATCGCTTTGCTCATGGGGTTTGTCGTGCTGGCCTCGGCGGTGGTTTCGAATACGCCAGTGGTCGTGGTGATGATACCGGTCTTTGTGCAAATCGCCCGCACCCTGAATGTTCCCGCGTCCAAATTGCTGATTCCGCTGAGTTATGCGGCCATTCTGGGCGGCACGCTGACATTGATCGGCACGTCCACCAACCTGCTGGTCGATGGTGTGGCCCGCGCGCAGGGGATGAAACCCTTTACGATTTTCGAAGTCACGCCGCTGGGGATCGCGCTGGTGATCTACGGCATGATCTATTTGCGGTTCATCGCGCCGAAACTGTTGCCCGAGCGGGACAGCATGGCGTCGCTGCTCAGCGACCGGTCCAAGATGAAGTTCTTTACCGAGGCCGTCATTCCGCCGGACAGCAACCTGATCGGGCGCGAAGTGACCGGCGTGCAGTTGTTCAAACGCCCCGGCGTGCGTCTGATCGATGTCATCCGGGGGGATGAGTCGTTGCGGCGCAACCTGAAAGGCGTCGAACTTAAGGTCGGCGACCGGGTGGTTCTACGCACCGAGATGACCGAGCTTCTGAGCCTTCAGCGCAACAGGGAACTCAAGCGCGTGGATCAGGTATCGGCCGTTGAAACCAAGACGGTTGAGGTGTTGATCACGCCCGGATGCCGTCTGGTGGGTCGGACCCTTGGGATGATGCGGCTTCGGCGTCGTTATGGCGTTTACGTGCTGGCGGTGCACCGCCGCAACCAGAATATCGGTCGTCAACTGGATGACTTGGTGGTCAGGGTTGGGGATACGCTGCTTTTGGAAGGTGCCCCGGCGGATATCCAGCGGCTGGCGGCGGAAATGGACATGGTGGACGTCACCCAGCCATCGGCTCGTGCCTTCCGTCGCAGCCACGCACCGATTGCGATTGGGGCTCTTGTAGGGATTGTTGCCCTTGCCGCGCTGGGCATTGCGCCCATCCTGTTGTTGTCGATTGTGGCCTGCGCCGTGGTTCTGTTGACCCGTTGTATCGATGCGGATGAGGCGTTTTCTTTTGTGGAAGGTCGCCTGTTGGCGTTGATCTTTGCGATGCTGGGCATTGGGGCTGCACTGGACAGTTCGGGCGCGGTTTCTCTGATCGTCGAGGCCGTTGCGCCGGGGCTCAGTGTCTTGCCGCCATTCCTGATTATCTGGGCGATTTACCTGCTGACCTCGGTGCTGACGGAACTGGTTTCCAATAACGCCGTGGCGGTTGTGGTCACCCCGATCGCCATCGGTCTGGCTCAGGCGGTCGGAATAGATCCGCGCCCACTGGTCGTCGCGGTCATGGTGGCGGCCTCGGCGTCTTTTGCAACTCCGATCGGATACCAGACGAACATGATGGTCTATGGCCCCGGGGGCTACAGGTTCACCGACTTCATGAAGGTCGGTGTGCCGCTGAACCTGACGGTCGGATTGTTGGCGTCTCTGCTGATCCCGTTGATCTGGCCGTTATGACATCGGCGCAGATTTGCCGCTTTATCCGCGGCGTACTTGTAAATGTCGGATGAACAGCAATCTTTTGTAGAAATATTACTTTAAGGGGTACTGCCATGCTGACATTCGGCCGCACCATGTTTCCTGCGGTTGCTTTCGCCACCGTTTTGAGCGGCGCATCGCTTGCCGGAACCGTCGAAGGAACTGCAACCTACCGAGAGCGTATTGCGCTTCCGCCTGACACGACCTTGTTCGTCGAGCTTCAGGATATCTCATTGGCGGATGCGCCGGCCGAAACGCTTGCCGCGCAGAGATATGCTCTGAACGGAGTTCCGGCGCAGTTCGAACTGACCTATGATGACGCATTGATACAGGACGGGCGCAGATACGCCGTGCGTGCTTCGGTCATGCAGGGGCAAAAGCTGTTGTTCACCACGGATACCGTTTATCCGGTACTTACACATGGGGCCGAGAATTCTGCTGACCTGCTGATGATACAGGTGCAACACCAAGGTGCCGTGATGCTGGAAAACACCGAATGGGTCGCTTCGGGCCTCAATGGTGCGGCTGTCGAGACAGAGAAACGTCCTGAACTTGCTTTTGGGCAGGGAGGGGCATTTTCAGGCAGCGGAGGTTGCAACCGGTTCAGTGGCCAGGCCGAGATTTCTGACAATCGGATTGCGTTCCCGGACAATATGGCTGCAACGCTCATGGCTTGCCCACCCCCGCTGGATGAGGTCGAGCGGCAGTTTCTCAAGGCGATGCAAAGTGTCACGACCTTCGCGATGCAAGGCAACGCGCTGGCCTTGCTGGATGCTCAGGGTGAGCCGGTGATCAAAATGATGCGCAAGTAATAGGGCAGGGCTGTCACGCGATGGCCCTCGATCGTCCGGCGTTGCGACCCGAAAAGATGCAGCCGCCCAGGAAAGTTCCCTCAAGCGCGTTGTAGCCGTGATAGCCACCGCCTCCGAACCCGGCGACTTCGCCGGCTGCGAACAGGCCCGGCACAACCTGACCGTCGGCGCCGATCATCTGACTGTCCAGATTGGTCTGCAAACCGCCCAGTGTCTTGCGGGTCAGCACGTGCAGCTTGACCGCGATCAGCGGGCCATTCCTGGGGTCCAGGAACTTGTGCGGTTTGGCGGTGCGGATCAGCTTGTCGCCGCGATAGTTGCGCGCCGCCAGGATCGCCATCATCTGCGCGTCTTTTGAGAACGGATTGTCCACCTGTGAATCCCGTGCTTCGATCTGGGCGCGCAGATGCGCCTCGTCGATCAGACCCCTGCCCAGGTGGTTCATGCCACTCACCAGTTCGGTCAACGTGTTGGCGACGACAAAATCCCCGCCCTTTTCCTTGAACGCCTCGACCGGGCCGGTGGCTTTCGACCCCGACAGGATGCGCTGCCGGATCACTTCCTTCCAGCTGCCTGATGTGAAATCGGGGTTCTGTTCAGACCCGGACAGGGCGAATTCTTTCTTGATCACCTTCTGTGTCAGGACGAACCAACTGTATTCATAGCCAGTCTTAAGGATTTCGCGCAGGGTGCCCAGCGTGTCGAACCCGGGCAGGCAGGGGGGCTGCAACCGGTTTCCGCGCGCGTCGAACCACATCGAGCTGGGACCGGGCAGAATGCGAATGCCATGGTCGGGCCAGATCGGATCCCAGTTGCGCACGCCTTCGGTGTAATGCCACATGCGGTCTCCGTTGATGACATGGCCACCGGCCTTTTCGCTGATGGCGATCATCCGACCATCCACATGGAAGGGCACACCCGCCACCATGTCCTTGGGCGGTTCGCCCAGGCGGTCGCGGGGCCAGTTCTGGCGCACCATCTCGAAATTGCCACCGATCCCGCCCGAGGTGACGATGACGGATGGTGCATAGACCTCGAACTCGCCCACCTCGTCACGGTTGGTCTTGCCGCCGCGCGGGGCCGCGTCATCGGCCAGAACCTCGCCCGAGACGCCCTTGGCCTCGCCGTTCTGCATGATGATATGGCTGACCTGATGGCGGAACTTCAGCTGGATCAGGCCGGCGCTGACATGGTCGCGGACCCGGCGGATGAAGTGTTCCAGTACGCCGGGTCCGGTGCCCCAGGTGATGTGAAAGCGCGGGACGGAATTGCCATGCCCGTTTGCATAAGACCCGCCACGTTCAGCCCAACCCACGACCGGAAACCAGCGCAGGCCCATGTCATGCAGCCAGGGGCGCATTTCACCGGCGGCGAACTCGATATACGCCTCGGCCCATTTGCGGGGCCAGATGTCTTCTTCGCGGTCAAACTGTGCACTTCCGATCCAGTCGCGCAATGCCAGATCGTGGCTGTCGCGGATACCCATGCGGCGTTGTTCCGGCGTGTCGACCATGAACAGGCCACCCAGGCTCCAGAAGGCCTGACCGCCCAGAAAACCTTCTGGTTCCTGATCGAGTATGATTACCTTCTTACCTCGGTCGCCCAGTTCGGCGGCGGCGGCCAATCCGGCCAGACCAGCACCGATTACGATCGCATCAGCAGTGTTGTTTGTCATAACGGTCCTTTCAGCGCCTGCGGAACCAGACAAGAAACGGCAGAACCACGGCGTACATCGTAATGCCATAAACTGCCGAGGGCAGGGCCAGCGGGCTGAACCCGCTTTCGGTATTCGTGATCAGCGCCGCCAGTGTAATGCCCAGCGTGGAGTTTTGAATTCCGGTTTCGATCGAGATCGTCTTGCACTCATTCCAGGACAGGTTTGATATCCGCGCCAGCCCGAGCCCGATGAACAGCAGGGCGATATTCAAAGAAATCAAACCTGCGCCCATGATGCCAAGATTGTCGACGAACAATTGCCAGTTCCCGGCCAGTGCCGCGGCAACGATCAGCACGAACAAAACGGTCGCGAGCGTCGACAATCCCGGCTCTACGCGGTTTGCAAACCCTGTTGCAAAGTTGCGAATTCCGACCCCGATGGCCACGGGCAGCGTTGTTATCAGAAACAATGCAACAGCCAGACCGGTGATCGAAACCTCGGGGGCTTCGTCGCCCATGAAGTGCCTGATCGACCACGCGGCCAGTATTGGCACGGTCACCATCGACAAAAGGCTGATCACGGCGGTCAGGCTGACCGAAAGCGCGACATCGGCTTTGGCGAGCTTGGAGAGGATGTTGCTGGTTACGCCGCCCGGGCAAAAACTGAGCAGCATGAAACCAACCGCGATCTCGGGGGGCAATGCAAAGATTGTGACCGTCACAAAGGCCGCGACTGGCAAGAGAACAATCTGGCTTGCCGCCCCGATGGCAAAGGCGCGTCGCCGGCTCAGGACACGACGGAAGTCTGCCACCTCCAGCCCGATGCCCAGAGACAACATGATAATGGCAAGCGACACCGGCAAGCCGACATTCAAAAGCAAATCCAAGGACAACTCCTCCCAAAGTTGCGTCAGATCAGCCTATGCGAGGGGGCAAGGCGCAGGCAACCGCGCCGTTGGGTCATTCGTATCGTCGGACGAACCGGCGCAGGATTTCGCCCGGCTGCGTGACATCGGCCGAATGGCAGTGGTCGATTAGTTTTTGCGCGTCTTCAGGCGGGAAATAGCCGTGGTTCTTGTAGATATTGATGCGCTGTTCAAAATCCCTGGCGTCGGCTTCTGGGTGGAACTGCGTGGCGTATACGTTCTGCCCCCAACGGATCATCTGGAACGGGCAGGGGGCTGACGCGACAAGGTGCACGCATCCCTCTGGCAGAGCCTGAACCGCTTCCTTGTGGCCAACGAAAGCGTCGAAGGTGGGTTCCAACCCGGCGGTCAACGGATCCTGCCGCCCCTCCGGGGTCAGGTGGCACGTGGATGGTCCGACGGGTTCGCCATACCGGGCCTTGCTGACGTCGCCGTCCAGGTAAGCCGCCAGAATGCCAAGGCCATAGCAGCAGCCCATGAATGGGTGATCCTGTGCGATGATCTGCGGCATCAATCCCATGATCGCAGCCTCGATCCGGGCATCCAGCGGGGATTTGGTTGCCGGGTCGTCACTGACGCATCCCGGTCCGCCGCCTACGATGACACCGGCATACTCCGTGACATCCAGCCCTTCTGGCAGGTCGTCGCAATCCAAACGGACGCGATGCGCCCGTTCCTGAGGCATCCCGCTTCGGTTCAGGATCGAGGCATATTCGGCGTCGGACGCATCTGTTTCGGGGCGCAGTTGCAGGATCAAAAAGGGTTTCATGCGCAGCCTTTACCGGTCACAGCGGCCAGAATACAAGAATGGCGGGAACAGAAACGGCTATGATCAGCACTTCCAGCGGCAATCCCATGCGCCAGTAATCTCCGAATCGATAGCCGCCGGGACCCAGAACCAGCGTGTTGTTCTTGTGCCCGATGGGGGTCAGGAAGGCAGCCGAGGCCGCAACGGCCACGGTCATCAGGAACGGGTCGGGTGACACCTCGAGCGTGCGTGCCATCTGTATCCCGACCGGCGCGGCGACAATGGCGGTGGCGGTGTTGTTCAACACGTCCGACAGAGTCATCGTGACAACCATCAATACGGTCAGAATGGCCCAGGCGGGCAGACCATCGGTCAGCTGGATCAGGGCGTTTGCGATCAGCTCGGTGCCGCCCGAGGTCTCCAAAGCACTGCCCAGAGGGATCATAGACCCCAGCAGTACGACCACCGGCCATTCGATGTGATTGTAAATGTCGGTGATCGGCATGATCTTGGTCAGCACATAGGCAATCACGACCAGTCCCAAAGCAATGGGAAGGTAGATCAACCCAACACTTGCGGCCAAAACAGCGGCGGCAAACAGACCGATGGCCAACCCTGCCTTGTCGTTTGCAGTAACGTTCAGCCCGCGTCCGGCAAGGGGCAGGCAACCCAGCCATTCCGTAACATCCGCAGCGCGGTCGCGGGGGCAGAGCAGCAGTAGGATATCGCCCGGTTCCACCTCGGTCTTGCGGACCTGTTGGGTGATCCTGCGCCCCTGGCGTGAGATGCCCATCAGAACGGTGCTTTGCCGCCAGGCCAGCCCAAGCCCTTGTGCCGTGCGACCTGTGATACGCGCGCTTTCCGGCACGACGACTTCGATCACTTCCAGCCCGTCACCCTCAGCCGTCAGCAATTCCTGCCGGCGCGTGTCCGAGAAGTTGAGATTGAGCGCCGCGCGAAACTCGTCCAGCGCTTCGGGTCGGGCTTCCAGAACCAGCGCGTCACCTTCTTGTAAAACAGCGTGCGCCGACCGGCCATAACGACGCTTGCCATCCCGGATTAATCCGATGATGGCCACGTCCGATTTCTCGGCCACCTCATAAAGCTCGCTGACCCGTTTGCCGATATGGGCGGATTCCGGGGGAACGGTCAGCTCGGCGATGTACTCGGCCAAGGTTTCCGATGTCTCGGCCTGCGGTCCGCGATTGGGGATCAGGCGCCAGCCTACCAGTGCGACAAAGGCAAGACCGGCGATCGCGGCCAGCCCACCGACCGGGGCAAAATCGAACATGTGAAACGGCTCGCCCAGTGTTTCGGCCCGGATCGACGCGATGATGATGTTCGGAGGTGTGCCGATCAGCGTCGCCATCCCCCCCAGAATAGTGGCAAAGCTCAGCGGCATCAGCGACAGGCCCACTGATCGTCCGGCCTTGCGTGCGGTCTGAATGTCCACGGGCATCAGCAGCGCCAGCGCCGCTACGTTGTTCATGAAGGCCGACAGAACCGCACCGATCCCACCCATCAGGGCGATATGCGCGCCCAGACCCCGCGAGGCATCCACCAGCGTGCGGGTGATCAGGAACACTGCTCCGGACCGGACCAAACCGGCAGAAACCACCAAAACCAGCGCCACGATGATGGTGGCCGGGTGTCCGAACCCGGCAAAGGCGTCATCCACCGGCACGACGCCCAGCACGACGCCGATCATCAGCGCGGCAAAGGCCACAAGGTCGTATCGAAACCGGCCCCACAGCAGCATTCCGAAGACGGTGATGAAAAGCGCAAAAAGAATGATCTGGTCTGTCGTCATGCCGTCACCATACTAGTCGGTGAAGCCGTCGCAAGCCGCTCTCTTGATCCTGCCCCCTGCAAACGTCTATATGAGCGCCGAACACGCAATCACGATGACGAGGACGCATTATGGCAGGCCACTCAAAATGGGCCAACATCCAGCACCGCAAGGGGCGTCAGGACGCCGCGCGGTCCAAACTGTTTTCCAAACTGTCGAAAGAGATCACCGTTGCCGCCAAGATGGGCGACCCCGATCCCGACAAGAACCCGCGCTTGCGTCTGGCCGTGAAAGAGGCCAAGTCGAACTCGGTTCCCAAGGATGTGATTGACCGCGCGATCAAAAAGTCCACCGCCGGTGAAGGCGACGATTACGAAGAAATCCGCTACGAGGGCTATGGCCCCAACGGCGTGGCCGTGATTGTTGAAACCATGACGGACAACCGCAACCGCACTGCGTCGACCGTGCGTTCGACCTTTTCCAAGAACGGCGGCAATCTGGGCGAGACGGGCTCGGTCGGGTTTATGTTTGAACGCAAGGGCGAAGTGATTTACCCGGCAACGGCGGGTGACGCAGACACCATTTTCGAAGCCGCCATCGAGGCCGGCGCGGAAGATGTCGAAAGTTCAGAGGATGGCCACATCATCTGGTGTGCGGATACGGATCTGAACGACGTTTCGAACGCGTTGGAAGCCGCGCTGGGTGAATCGGAATCCACCAAATTGGTCTGGAAGCCAACCACCACGACCGAGCTGGGTCTGGAAGACATGCAAAAGCTGATGAAGCTGGTGGACGCGCTGGAAGACGATGACGACGTGCAGCGTGTCACGACCAATTTCGAAGCCTCGGATGAGGTGATGGCACAGCTCTGAGTTGTTGCGGATCTTGACGGCGAAACCCGGCTCAACGGCCGGGTTTTTTCGTTTTCGGACAGTTTTGAAGAGTTGTTGGCTGAACCCTTCGAAACGCATAGGCTGGAAAAACTCGGAATTTCCGGGACAACACCACCGAAAGATCCGCGATGGATGCGACTGCTGAAAAGGCCAAGCGAAACGTGCCGGTTCTTGCTGGGCAGAGTATCGTGTCTCAGGTTGCGTGGACTCTGGGCAGCCCATCGGTGGTTTTGCCGTTTCTGGCCGTGTCATTCGAATTGCCGATGTTCGTGGCGGGCGCGCTGGTTTCGGTGCGAATGATTGGCAGCATGATTTCCGATTTCTTTCTGGCGCAATCCGTCGCGGCGAAATCGCAAAAGAAACGCGCCATTGCCCTGACCGAAGCGATCATCGGATCCTGTCTGGTTTTGGCGATGGTGGCCGCCGCGACCGGGATCGTTCCGTTGATCGCAGTGGTTTTCGTGGCGGTCTTTTTCGTGATCGGTCTTGTGGACGAGGTTCAGAACCTGATGTTCACCGATCTGCTGGGCGATCATGTCCACTCGCGTTCGCGCATGGTCCTGCATTACCTGCAACTTGGGGGCGGAGGCCTGTGTGCCATCGGTCTTGCCATGCTGGTGCATCAGATCACCAAGGAAAACCCACCTTTTTCCCGCCACTCAACCATGATCGGTGTATCGGTTGCGTTCTTCATGCTGTCAGGGCTTTTGATGCTGGCCATGACAGAGAATGCCCGCTCGGCGGAGTCGGCAAACAAGACCGGACCCACGGCAAAGCTGTCGTTCAAGGCCAATGCCCGGGGTATTCTGGGCATGTTCGAATACTCGTGGTTTCGGCGTTACATGGTCATGCGAATGCTCTTGGTGGCTGTTTCGCTCTCTGTCCCGTTCTTCGCGCTGATCGCGGCCGAGGCGCATCACAGCTCGGCCAAGGGACTGACCGCGATGATTGTTTCATCTGCTTCGGGCTATCTTGTGTCCGGGCCTTTGTGGCAGGTCGTGAACATGAAGTCTCATCGTGCCGTCATGGTGGTCGGGACACTGATGGTGGCCGCAACCGGTGGCGTTCTTCTGGCATTTCACGACTTGGGTATCGATCACGATGTGCATCTGCACGCGATCGCGCTGTTTGTCGTCACCGTTGCGGTGACCGGGATCAGCAGCGCGCGCAAGCTCTATTTCCTGGACGTCGCGCCCAAGGAACAGCGCGTTCAGGGATCAGCCGCGATCAAGTCTTTTACCCGTTTGTTGGCGGTGCTGCTTTCGGCGGCTCTGGCCGCGGTCGCCCATATGCACGAGGTTGCATTGGCCGTCGGGTTCATAGTCGCGGCCAGCCTGGTGGCCTGCGTGACATGCTATCTGACGATGTCGCCGGGCCGAAAGGACGCCTCTGGCACACAGGGCTGATGCGGCTCCGCCTAGAAAAAGGAAGAAATCTCGTCCAGGGGCTTTTTCAGCTTTGCAACGGACGGCACGGTCGCGGTTTCCGAGGGATGTCCAACTGCGATGATCATTGTCGTTTTCTCTGAAGCGGGCCGATCCAGCGCATCGGTCAGAAATCGCATCGGGTTCGGGGTATGTGTCAATGTGCTGAGACCGGCGTGATGCAACGCCGCCAGCAGAAAGCCGGTGGCAATGTTCACACTTTCTGGCACATAGTAATTCTTGTACCGCGTCCCGTCTTCGAATTGCCCCCAGCGTTGGGCAAAGACCACGATCAGCCACGGGGCGATGGTCAGATGTTCCTTGACTGCGTTTGTCCCGATGGGTTCCAGAGCCTTGATCCATTCATCGCCCGCCGCTCCCGCGTAAAAGCGACGCTCTTCTTCCTCGGCTTCCTCGCGGATGCGCAGTTTCAGCTTGGGGTCCGAGATTGCAGCAAAATGCCAGGGCTGGTGGTTTGCACCTGACGGGGCTGTTCCCGCGGTGCGCAGGCAGGTTTCGATCACGTCACGAGCCACCGGGCGCGTGGAGAAGTCCCGAACGGTATGACGTCGCCGCATCTTTTCAAAAAAAGCCACTGCCGCGTCCTGCATGTCCGCATCACTGATCTCGCATCGGTCAGGCAGGGGAATGGGGTCATAACTGAGGGCGTCGCGCGAGAACATTGGTTCCTCCAATCGAATGAGTCTGACTATTTGCCTTGTGACGGTAGTAAAACCCGTTGCGCAGCATGCTGGACTGCCTGTGTAAGGGGTTTGAGCGCCGGGGCAAGAACCCGCCCGACCTGCCAGCTGAGCGCGATGTCCAGTGGCGCATCTGGAACGATCGGGCTCAGAAGTCCGCGCGCCATGGCGTCTTGCACAAGGGCTGCGGGGTTCATGCCCCAGCCAATTCCGGCGATTGCGGCATCAACGAACCCTTGCGAAGATGGCAGGAAGTGGAAAGGCGGTGACAGATGTTTGCCGGTGTGATGTGCGATCCACGCTTTTTGCAGACCGTCCTTCCTGTTGAAGACAAGGCAAGGCGCTTTGCTGAGGGTTTCCTCGGTCACGCCGTTCTTGAGCCAGGTGTTGACAAATTCCGGGCTGGCGGTGGGCAGATACCTCAACACGCCCAGCTCAATCGCGTCGCAACCGCTCACGGTTTGTCCGCCGACAGTGACGGCGGCGCTGACCTCGCCGCGCCTCAGCCAGTCTGCAGAATGATCCTGATCGTCGATCACAAGGTCGAACAGCAGGTCGGGCACCCGCGCCATCGCGTCAATGAACCAGGTGGCCAGAATGTCGGCGGGTACCGCAACGCGAACCCTTGCGGACCCGGGTTCTTGTACCAGAGCCAATTCCCCTGCCAGCTGCGCCTCGAGCAGACCGACATCTTCAGCGTAACGTGCGATGCGCTGCCCGGCTGGCGTTCCGGTGCAAGGGGTTCCCCGATGGATGAGCGAGGCGCCCACGCGATCCTCCAGCGCTTTTATCCGCTGGGATATCGCCGAAGGGGTTACAGCCAGTTCCGCCGCCGCCGCATCAAAGCTGCCATGGCGTAGAATGGCTGACAAGGCGGCCAATTGGTGAGGATCCAGCAGCATTAGCAAAACTTAACTGAGGGCAACATCTTTAATTTGATAGATCGCATCGCGGCCATTAGTCAACGCAAAGGCAACGCAGGAGGTACCATGCCTACATCCGTGATCGCCGGTTTCGCGCTGGGTTTCAGCCTGATCCTCGCCATCGGGGCGCAGAACGCCTTTGTTCTGAGGCAGGGCTTGCGACGCGAGCATGTGTTTTTTCTGTGCCTGACCTGCGCGGTGTCTGATGCCATCCTGATCGGAGCAGGCGTAGCAGGTTTTGGCACACTGGCACAGGCCGCACCCTGGTTCGAAACCGTGATGCGATACGGTGGGGCGGCATTCCTGACCTGGTATGGCTTGCGCAGTCTTCGGTCGTCCTGGCTGGGTGGTTCGGTGATGGAAATCGGCAATGGCAAGCGAACCAGCCTCAAGGCTGCGCTGCTGACGGTTTTCGCGTTCACCTGGCTGAATCCGCATGTATATCTGGATACGGTCGTGCTGATCGGCTCGATCTCGGCCCAATATGACGACCGGCTTGGTTTCGCCCTCGGCGCGATGACATCCAGCTTTGTATTCTTCTTTTCGCTTGGCTATGGGGCAAGCATCCTGTCGCCTGTTTTTGCGCGCCCCAGGGCGTGGCAGGTGCTGGACGCAGGGATTGGCGTGGTCATGTTGGGTATCGCGTTGAAACTTGTTACCATGTGAAGGGTTGTTCCCGGCCGGGTTTCGGTGTTCAACCTTGAACATGACTTCATCCACCGTATCGTCCCGTCCGCTTGCCGGCATGTTCTGGATGTTCGCCGCCGGCTTGTCCTTTGTTGTGATGACCGCGCTGGTGAAGTCGCTGGGCACATCGATGAATTCCATCCAGGCCGCTTTTCTGCGATATGTGCTGGGGTTGGTGTTTCTGTTGCCGGCCATGCGGTCGATCATGGCGACGCATCTGACCCCCCGCCTGCTGACGCTGTTCGGTCTGCGAGGCGTCGTGCATGCGGTTGCGGTCATGCTCTGGTTCTTTGCGATGACACAGATCCCACTGGCCGAAGTTACAGCCATGAATTACATGACTCCGGTTTACGTCACACTGGGGGCGGCCCTGTTTTTGGGCGAAAAGCTGGCCTTTCGCCGGATTGCTGCGATTTTGGTCGCTCTGGTTGGCGTCCTGATCATCCTGCGGCCCGGGTTTCGCGAAGTGTCATCAGGCCATCTGGCCATGCTGGGAACGGCCCTGACCCTTGGGGGGTCGTATTTATTGGCCAAGATTCTGGTGCGTGACGTACCGCCCGCCGTCGTTGTGGCACATCTGTCGATCTGGGTGACCATTGCCTTGATACCCTTTGCGATCGCCGTTTGGACGCAGCCAAGCCTGCGGGATATCGGGGTTCTTTTTCTGGTGGCCAGCTTTGCGACCGCCGGGCACTATTTCATGACCCTGGCGCTTCAGGCGGCGCCAGTGGCCGTCACGCAGCCGGTGACGTTTCTTCAGCTGATATGGGCCACGATCCTGGGCGCCGCGGTTTTCCATGAAAGCGTTGACGTGTGGGTTGTCGCGGGCGGCACGCTGATCCTTGCCGCCGTGAGCTTTATATCGTGGCGCGAATTCATGTTGAACCGCAAGGACTTGACGCCTCCGAGTATTGCGCCGAAGCTGTAACGAAATCGCTCTCTGATTTTTCATTAATTGACGAGTCAATAAAAACCCCCTAGCGTGGTCTCGTGACGCCTGCTCAAGGGGAGAACGATGCCAAAAGTTGGAATGGAGCCAATCCGCCGGGATGCGATTGTTCGCGCGACAATCGCTGAGCTGGGCGTGAAGAAATCCCTTGATGTAACCGTCAGTCAGATTGCCAAACGTGCGGGCATGTCCAGCGCGCTTGCGCATCACTATTTCGGCGGCAAGGATCAGATCTTTCTGGCCGCCATGCGCCGGATCCTGTCGGACTTCGGCGAAGAAGCAAGGGGCGAGCTGAAAGCGGCTACGCCGGACCAAAGGGCGCAGGCGATCGTCAGGGCGTGTTTTGCGCCTTCTTGTTTCACACCCGATGTGATCGCGGCATGGATGACCTTCTATGTGCTGGCTCAGACAAATGATGATGCCCTGCGCCTGTGGCAGATCTATCAGGCCCGCATCAAATCCAATCTGACCCACGCCCTGCGGCACAAGTTGGCTGACCCGCAAGAGGCGGCCGAGAACATGGTTGCCCTGATTGACGGTCTGTACATCCGCGCCGCACTCAGCGCCCCTGAAGAACCGCAACTGGCCGTGAACCACGCGATGCGTGTGCTCAACACTCTGCTCGAGGCTGAAAAATGACAAAACCGAACATTCTGATCCTGATGGTGGATCAGCTCAACGGGACTCTCTTTCCAGACGGTCCCGCTGATTGGCTTCACGCTCCGAACCTGAAGAAACTGGCAGAACGGTCAACCCGGTTTGCCAACGCTTACACGGCGTCGCCCTTGTGCGCGCCCGGGCGGGCCAGCTTCATGTCCGGTCAATTGCCGTCGCGCACCGGCGTCTATGACAACGCGGCCGAGTTTCGCAGCGATATCCCCACATACGCACATCACCTGCGCCGCGCGGGCTATTACACCTGCCTGTCGGGCAAGATGCATTTCGTCGGTCCCGATCAGCTGCACGGGTTCGAAGACCGCCTGACCACTGACATCTACCCGGCCGATTTCGGCTGGACCCCGGATTACCGCAAGCCGGGTGAACGCATCGACTGGTGGTATCACAACATGGGGTCCGTCACCGGCGCGGGTATTGCCGAGATTTCCAACCAGATGGAATATGATGACGAGGTCGCCTACAACGCCAAGGCCAAGCTTTATGAACTGGCACGCGGCAAGGATGATCGCCCGTGGTGCGTAACCGTCAGCTTCACCCATCCGCATGATCCCTATGTCGCCCGGCGCAAATACTGGGACCTTTACGAGGATTGCGCGCATCTGCTGCCCGAAATCGCTGATATCGGCTATGACAACCAGGATCCTCACGCCAAGCGGATCTTCGATGCCAACGACTGGCGTAGCTTCGACATCACCGAGGAAGACATTCGCAAGTCGCGCCGCGCCTATTTCGCCAATATTTCCTATCTGGACGACAAGATAGGCGAAATCCTCGAAGTGCTGGAAACCACCCGGCAAGAGGCGATCATCCTTTTCGTTTCGGATCACGGGGACATGTTGGGTGAACGCGGGCTGTGGTTCAAGATGAACTTCTACGAAGGTTCGGCGCGAGTGCCGCTTATGATCGCGTCGCCTGATCTGCCCGCCGGCCGGATTGATGCTCCGGTGTCAACAATTGACGTAACGCCGACCCTGGGGGCGCTGGCCGGCGTAGACATGGCCGAGATTGCCCCCTGGACCGATGGCGAAAACCTCGTGCCGTTGGCACTGGGCGAGGAACGAACCACACCGGTAGCCATGGAATACGCGGCCGAGGCATCCTACGCGCCGCTGGTCTCGTTGCGATATGGCAAGTGGAAATACAACCGCTGTGCGCTGGACCCTGATCAGTTGTTTGATCTTGAGGCCGACCCGCACGAACTGAACAATCTGGCAGACAGCCCCGAACACGCAGGTACGCTGCAAACACTGCGTGCCAAATCCGAGGCCCGTTGGGATCTGGATCGCTTCGACGCCGAAGTCCGTGCCAGCCAGGCGCGGCGTTGGGTTGTGTACGAAGCGCTGCGGCAGGGCGGATACTACCCGTGGGACTATCAGCCGCTGCAAAAAGCGTCGGAACGCTACATGCGCAATCACATGGATCTGAACATCGTCGAGGAAAACGCCCGGTTCCCACGCGGCGAATAACCTCTTCATCTTTTCGAAAAAACTCCCGCCGGAGGCATCCAACCTTCTCGGCGGGGCAGGAGTTGTGGAAATGGAAGCAGATTTTGTCATCGTCGGCGCAGGGTCCGCAGGCTGCGCAATGGCATATCGTCTGAGCGAGGCCGGGGCCTCGGTTCTGGTGATCGAACACGGCGGCACCGATATGGGGCCGTTCATTCAGATGCCGGCGGCGCTGAGCTATCCGATGAACATGTCGCGCTATGACTGGGGCTATCAGTCCGAGCCCGAGCCGCACCTGAACAACCGCCGCCTGGCCTGTCCGCGCGGCAAGGTGATCGGCGGGTCGTCCTCGATCAATGGCATGGTCTATGTTCGCGGCCACGCGCGCGATTTCGATACCTGGGCCGAGATGGGGGCTGACGGTTGGTCTTACGCGGATGTTTTGCCTTATTACAAACGGATGGAAACCTGGCACGACGGCGGCCACGGGGGCGATCCGGCATGGCGCGGCACTGACGGTCCGCTGCACGTGTCGCGCGGCCCGCGCGAGAACCCGTTGTTTCAGGCCTTTGTGGATGCCGGTCAGCAGGCCGGTTACGAAGTCACGGGCGACTACAACGGTGAAAAGCAGGAAGGCTTTGGCCCGATGGAGCAGACCGTCTGGAAAGGGCGGCGCTGGTCTGCGGCGAATGCCTATCTGAAACCCGCGCTCAAGCGCGACAATTGCGATATCGTGCGCGGTCTTGCGTCTCGGGTTGTCATGGAAAACGGCCGCGCCACAGGGGTCGAACTGATCCGTGGCGGCAGGAAAGAGGTCATCAAGGCCCGGCGCGAAGTTGTTCTGGCGGCATCGTCGATCAATTCGCCCAAGCTGCTGATGTTGTCCGGTATCGGCCCAGCGGCGCATCTGGCCGAGCATGGGATCGACGTCGTGGCGGATCGCCCGGGGGTTGGTGCTAACCTACAGGACCATCTTGAGCTGTATATCCAACAGGCGTCGCTGCAACCGATCACGCTCTACAAGCACTGGAACCTGTTCAGCAAGGGCCTGATCGGGGCGCAATGGCTGTTTACCAAAACGGGACTGGGCGCATCGAACCAGTTCGAAAGCGCTGCGTTCATCCGGTCGAAGCCGGGCGTGGAATACCCCGACATTCAATACCACTTCCTGCCGATAGCGGTGCGCTATGATGGGCAGGCCGCTGCCGAGGGGCACGGGTTCCAGGCGCATGTCGGCCCGATGCGGTCCCCGTCACGCGGGGCGGTCACATTGCGCTCTGCCCAAGCCGCAGATGCGCCGGTGATCAAGTTCAACTACATGAGCCATGAAAAGGATTGGGAGGATTTCCGCACCTGTATCCGGCTGACCCGCGAAATCTTTGGGCAAGCCGCCTTCAAGCCCTTTGCGGGCAAGGAAATTCAGCCCGGTTCCGCTGTCCAAACGGATGAAGAGCTGAACGCCTTTATCGCGGAGCATGCGGAAAGCGCCTATCACCCCTGCGGTACGTGTCGGATGGGGCGCGCGGATGACAAGAATGCGGTAGTCGACCCCCAAGGCCGTGTCATCGGCGTGGACGGGTTGCGCGTTGCGGACAGTTCAATCTTTCCGCAGATCACCAACGGCAACCTTAATGCGCCGTCTATCATGGTGGGTGAAAAAGTGTCGGATTCGCTATTGGGCAAAGATCCGTTGCCGAAGGCCAATGATCGTCCGTGGATTCACCCCAACTGGGCAACCGCTCAACGTTAACCTTTCCAAACGGCCCCCGGTTGAATGCGCGTGAAATACCGCGCATATCGGGGGCATGTTAAGGATTTGTTTAACCTTTGTTCTTCTGCTGCCAGGTCTGACCCATGCCGCAGAGCACCTTGCGGGTCGGGTTCACGTAATCGATGCGGACACCTGGAATGTCGGTGGTGTTCGGGTGCGGCTGCACGGTATCGATGCGCCCGAACTGGATCAGACCTGTCAGGATTCCGACGGATCAAGCTGGCCGTGCGGGGCGTGGGCCACTCATATGGTTCAGAAGCAGTTTCAGGGACGGATGACCACATGTGTCCCGGTGGATCGGGATCGCTACGGTCGCATCGTTGCTCGGTGCAGCGTGGAGCGCGAAGACGTCGCCACCCAGATTGTAGAGCAGGGCTTGGCCTTTGCGTACCGCAAATATTCGGACACGTATGCAGGCGCCGAGCGGGTTGCGAAGACTGGAAACAGGGGATTGCACAAAACTCAGATTCAGGTGCCTTGGGTGCACAGGGCGCGCAAGAAACCGAAATCCTCTGATGTATGCATTATTAAAGGAAATGTTTCGTCAAAGGGCGAAAGGATCTTTCACGAACCGGGCCAGAGGTACTATTCCAAGACCCGGATCAGCGCAGCCAAGGGCGAGCGATGGTTTTGCTCTGCTGCCGAAGCACGTGCAGCGGGTTGGCGTGCTGCGCGACGCTGAATTCTGAATTTTTACTGTGTGAAATTGATCCGCGTCAAAGTGGGCGGCGCGTCACGCTTCTACCACTGATATGCAACGACATATTAAGGAGCGAACAGACATGTCCCACACCCCGCATGAACTGGCCGAAGAGTTTCCGGACAAGGTTGAACTGATGAGCCAGCTCAAGCAAACGGACGCGCATTTTGCCCGTCTGGCTGATGAGTATCACGAGGTCAATCGCGTTGTGCATCGGGCTGAAACCAACGTCGAACCCATGGAAGACCTGGCCGAAGTTGATTTGCGCAAGAAGCGGGCAGCGCTGAAAGACGAAATCTGGGCGATTTTGTCCAAGGCCTGAACATTATGGCCGGGGGATACTGTCCCTATCCTTTCCCGGCCCCGGTCGGGGCTCCCCCGGTTAATTTCTGGCCATACGAACTCAGGTGACTTCGTATGGTAGGGTGCCGCGCGTATGGGTGTCGATGCTGAGCCGACGTTCCAGCGGCGGGACCGAGCGCTGATGGCAGTTTTGCCGCTCGCAGATGCGGCAGGAAATGCCGATGGGCTCGTAAGCGCTGGCGTTGTTTATGTCGAGGTTGTCGGCATACACGAGCGCCGGGGCGTGGCGTACCTCGCACCCCAGCGCAATTGCGTACCGCCTGACCGGTGCGCCGAATGAACCACCTGATTTCGACACATCCCGAGCCAGCGAGATATAACGCACACCATCCGGCGTTTCTGCCAGTTGCCGAAGGAAATGGCCCGGCGTTTCAAAGGCCCGATGCACGTTCCAAAGGGGGCATGCGCCACCAAACCGTGCAAATTGCAGACGCGTGGCCGAGTGCCGTTTCGTGATTGTTCCGGCCTGATCCACGCGGACAAAAAAGAACGGGATACCTTTTGCACCGGGGCGTTGCAGCGTCGACAGTCTATGCGCAACCTGCTCAATCGATGCGCCGAACCGGTTGCTGAGCAGCTCCAGATCGTGGCGCTCTTCCTGAGCGGCGGTCAGGAATGCGGAATAGGGCATCAAGGAAGCGCCGGCGAAATAATTGGCGAGGCCGATCTTGGCGATGGACCGCGCCTCTTCGCTTTGGAACTTGGCAAAATCCAGTGTCGCTTCCAGCAGCTTGTCCTGACTGATCAATGCGACCTGCAACAGCAGTTGAAACACTTGCGTTTGCGGAGTCGAGCGGGAGGAAAGGCGCAGGATTTTGCTTTCAGCGTCATAGGTGCGCAAAGGGGCGATGTCAGAGAACATCACTTGAATGCCGCGCTCAGTCAGGCTGTTCAAAGCCGCCTGCCGGATACTGCCCGGGTTTTCCGCGCGATTGGCGAACAGCTCTGCCGCCCGGTCCACGGCGTCGATATAGTTGTCGCAATAGTGGAAGAAGTCCCGCACCTCTTCCCAGGGGCTGGCCTGTATTCGGGCGTCTTCCCGCCCCAAAGCTTCGTCCAGTGACGCGAGGCGTTCATGCGTTTGCCGGTAGGTTTTGTGCAGCTCGATAAATGCGCGGGCCAAGGCCGGGGCGTTTGATGCCGTCAGGCGTAAATCGGCAAGTGGCGGCAGAATATCCGCAAAAACCGGGTCGGCCAAAGCTTCGCGCATGTCCGACACCAGTCGCTCGCTGTCGCCGGTGCTGAGCTCGGTGACATCCATGCCGAATTCTTGTGCCAGAGCCAACACAACCGTGGTAGAGATCGGCCGGTTGTTGTTCTCCATCTGGTTCAGATATGGGAGTGAAACACCCAGTTTCGCCGCGAATTCGCGTTGTGTCAGGGCCAGTCGCGTGCGCATTTCACGCAGTTTCGCGCCGGCATAGAGCTTTTGGGTGGCCATGAGGTACCTTTGCAAGTTTTCTATTTTGGAAGACTAACTTTGCAAAGTTTTCGGGGCAAGTGGTCACAGCCCCAATTGACGCTCTCGCCGAATGACGGATCCAATTGCGAAAATCGCCAGAACTGCGGAGGTGAGCATCAGCCAGAGCAACGGCATGGCTCCGGTTTCCCGGGTCAGCAGGGTGCCTGCCAGCGCGCTCAGGCCCGCGCCGCCCCCCAGCATGATTGCGCCGCTCAGCCCCGAGGCGGTTGCGGCCAGATGCGGACGAACAGACAATGCGCCGGAAGTGGCATTGGGAATGGCCATGCCGTTTCCGACGCCCACAAAGGTCATCAAGCTGAAAAAGCTGAGTGCGGTGCCCAGACCTGCGAGGAACAAGGATGCCGAAAGCGCAACGCCCAAGGCGTTCAGCAGGCTGCCCCACAGCACCATCCGGTTGATGCCAATCTGCATGGAAAAACGACCGCTCAGAAAGTTGCCAACAAAATAACCGACTGCCGGTGCACCAAAATAAATGCCGACCTGTGCCGCGCTTAGTCCGAACAGCTCGGTTCCAATAAAGGGCGCGCCACCGAGATAGGCAAAGAAGGTGCCCGAAGACAACGCGCAGGACAGTGAATAGCCCCAGAACCGTGGCGAGGTCAGAAGTTCAGGGTATTCCTTGAACTGCTGAACAAGGGTCTTGCCGCTTTTGGCTGACGTTTCGCCAAAATCCGCGAAGGTCAAGGCAAGCGTCAATCCACCCAGGGCGAAAGGCAGCCAGAAATTCGCTTTCCAGCCAAAGCTTTCCTCCAGCAGCCCGCCGATCGCCGGGCCGATCATCGGGACCACGGCCATACCCATTGTCACATATCCGATCATCGATGCCGCCTGATCCTGATCGTACATATCCCTTACCGCGGCTCGGCTGAGAACCATGCCGACAACCACGACCGCCTGGCACATTCTGAACGCCAGAAAGATTTCAACGTTGGGGGCATAGATGCATCCAAGCGTGGCCAGCAGGAACAAGCCGATCCCCCACAGCAGAACAGGCCTGCGACCTGCCTTGTCGGCGAGCGGCCCAATCAGGATTTGCAGAACGGCATTGACCAGAAGATACAGCGCGATCGACAGCTGCATGACCTTGTAATCGGCGCCAAAATACGCGGCCATGTTCGGCAGGCTCGGCAGAAACAGGTTCATGCTCAGCGCAGACAAGCCCGCGAGCAATACCAGTGTCGCCAATGTGGGTGGTGTGCGGCGAACCGCGCGAGAGCTGAACTGCATGGTTCACATGTATAGTCATGGAATTTGGGATTGCCAGCAATCCAGCGATCTCAATAAGATACTTTGCAAGTTTACAGTTATCCAGATTGTTGTTGCTGAATATTTGCAAATTTGCCGAAAAGGGCTTTGGATGAGAGGCGCAAAGGGGTAGGGTCCCGGCAAATTTTACAGGGGATAATCGTCATGAAAGACATCCTTTCCGAGTTGGAAAACCGCCGCAACGACGCACGACTGGGCGGCGGGCAGAGGCGGATTGATGCCCAGCATGCGCGCGGAAAACTGACGGCGCGAGAGCGGATCGAGTTGCTGCTGGATGAGGGCAGCTTTGAAGAATTCGACATGTTTGTCAGTCATCGATGCACCGAATTCGGAATGGAAAAACAAAAACCTGCAGGTGATGGCGTTGTCACCGGCTGGGGCACCATCAACGGACGCATGGTCTATGTGTTCAGCCAGGACTTTACGGTCTTTGGTGGGTCGCTGTCCGAGACGCATGCCCAGAAAATCTGCAAGATCATGGATATGGCGGTGCAAAACGGAGCACCAATTGTCGGAATCAACGATTCGGGCGGTGCGCGAATCCAAGAAGGCGTGGCTTCGCTGGCCGGGTATGCCGAAGTGTTTCAGCGCAACATCACGGCCTCGGGGGTGGTTCCGCAGATCAGCGTGATCATGGGCCCATGCGCCGGCGGTGCGGTTTACAGCCCCGCGATGACTGACTTCATTTTTATGGTCAAAGACTCGTCTTACATGTTCGTGACGGGCCCCGACGTGGTCAAAACGGTTACCAACGAGGTTGTAACGGCTGAAGAACTGGGTGGCGCCTCGACCCACACCAAGAAGTCCTCGGTCGCCGACGCCGCGTTCGAAAACGATGTGGAAGCATTGGCAGAAGTGCGCCGTCTGGTGGATTTCCTACCGCTCAACAACCGCGAAAAACCTCCGGTGCGCCCGTTCTTTGATGACCCTCACCGGATCGAGGATTCGCTGGACACTCTGGTTCCGGACAATCCGAACACGCCCTACGACATGAAGGAACTCATCACCAAAATAGCCGATGAAGGCGATTTCTACGAAATTCAGGAAGATTTCGCCAAGAACATCATCACCGGCTTTATCCGGCTGGAAGGTCAGACCGTAGGTGTGGTGGCGAACCAGCCGATGGTTTTGGCGGGATGTCTGGATATCGACAGTTCGCGCAAGGCGGCGCGGTTCGTGCGGTTCTGCGACTGTTTCGAAATTCCGATCCTGACGCTTGTCGATGTGCCGGGCTTTCTGCCGGGCACACAGCAGGAATATAGCGGCGTGATCAAGCACGGCGCAAAGCTGCTTTATGCATATGGCGAGGCGACCGTGCCCAAGGTCACGGTGATCACGCGCAAGGCGTATGGCGGTGCCTATGTGGTTATGGCGTCCAAACACCTGCGCGGCGATTTCAACTATGCTTGGCCGACAGCCGAAATCGCGGTGATGGGTGCCAAGGGTGCAACCGAGATCATTCACCGGGCAGATCTGCATGATGCGGAAAAGACCGCACAGCATGTCGCCGATTATGAAGATCGGTTTGCAAACCCCTTTGTCGCCGCCGAACGCGGGTTCGTCGACGAGGTCATCATGCCGCATTCGACCCGCCGGCGCGTGTCCAGGGCCTTTGCCAGTTTGCGCGGCAAACAGCTTAAGAACCCATGGAAAAAGCACGACAATATTCCGCTTTGACCCATTCGGGGCGGCGTTGTCCGCCCCGGTTGTTGGCACCGGCAGTCCGATTCTGAGCAGGAAATGCTCAAAATTGCGGCGGAATTGACAAAAAGCGACAAATAGTTGAATGATCCGACCCGTCAGACATAGAACCGCGCAGGCCAAAAGCACTGCGCGCGCGATCCCGGAAGGAGGAGCCTGCCTTCGGTGGGTCCGGGATCGTGCCATATGTCTGGTATTGTGCGCGCTCGGCGCTCCTGTTTTTGCCCAGACAGACAGTTTGTTGCCGGTACCGTCCGGTCAGCCCGTGCATCTGAGCGATGTCCTGCTGGACAACAACCCCGGTGAGCTTTGGGTGCGCTTTCGATTTGTCGCCCCGAAGATCGGAGCATCAGTGGGACGGATCGGCTATGATGTGGCGTCCAGGGATATGGAGCATCTGTGCCAGGTTCTTGCCGTTCCTTATGTGGCTCTGCACGAATTGCAGCCATCCAGAGTTGTCATTTCCCTGTCTGATCGCCCGGTGGAATTCGGCGACACCGCTCCGGACGCGACACAGTATTTTGAAGCCTACCGGCTGGAGCAGTCCCGGTGTATCTGGGAAGGGCTTTGACCATGAACTCACGCTGTCATGACGTCAAAGCTTCTCAGACCAACGGTGCGGCTTTGGAGGTGCGCAACATGATCCCATCCAAGTTCGGGTTCGAACTATTTTTGACTGCAAAACAAAGCTGTGGAGTGTCGCCATGCTGAAACATCGCGGGTTTCCAGGGCGTCTTTCAGGCACCGATTTTCAGTTCACTATTCGCCGCGCCAATCCCAAGGGTGTGACGCCGCTGACGCGGCGGGAACGGTTCCGGGATCGCAAACCGGCGGACAAACGTGCCGATGCCGCCTTCATGGAGGCCCTTTGGGCGCATTTCGGCGATCAGCCGTTCGAGAGGGGCAACCTGGATGCCGGACGTCTCAGCTGGCTTTTTGGGCGCGAAGTCATCCCGGCGGAAGATCCTTTTGATCCGGCCAGCTATGACGCGATGCTGGTGATCGATGTGGACGCCGCCCGTGCGTCCTTTCCCGACGTAATCGACGGGACAGGCTGATCGTGATCCAGGCCGCCGCATATCAGCCCTTCAAGACCGGTTTCGGGATGACCCTGCCCGAAACCGGGCAGGATCCGTGTGCGGCGTCAGAAGTTCAACTGAGCGGCCAGCTGAACGCGGCTTCCGTCAAAGGTTCTGCCGGTCGGCGCGTCGTTCCGTTCGCCATAGATGTACTCGGCGCTGAGTGTCAGATCCTCGGTTGCCTTGTAAAATGCGTTGACGTGGATCGTTTCCAGTTCGGTAAACGACAGGGTTCCGGTCGAGGTCGGCAGGTCATAGTCTTCTTTGCCGTATGCAATGCCAACATTCCATTTCGGGCTCAGATCCTGCCGGAATTCGATGGTGTATCCATCCACGTCATTGGCCTGGCCGTTCACGATGGGATCACCAAGGCCGATCAGGTACGGGCCGAGTGCCTCGCCGTTCACATAGTTGACCTGGAACAGACCGCCCTGCCATGGGCGAACCGAGCCGGATATCGTGAACCCGGTCTGATCAACTTCGACATTGCCGGATTCCGCCTTGCCATAAAGGCCGGACACACGTGCGACATAAGTCCCGTCATTGTATTCGGCGGATGCGGTCAAAACCGGATCGTCCGAGTTCGAACCGCCGACATTCTCTTCGATCGAAACGGCGAAGGACGTGTTCGTTCCGAAAGAGTTGGTATAGCGAACCTGCGGAACCCGTGCGAAAGGGATACCAACGGGGCCGTTGAATTCCACCGAGGTCGGGTAGGTGTCCAGCGGCATGAAGTTGGTCCAGGTCTGTCCGATCAGCCAGTTGTCACCGATGGTGATATTGGCGTGGCGTATACGCAATTCGGCCGTTCCGCCGGAACCGAACAGATCCAGTTCCAATTGTCCGCCGATATCGCCGATACCGCTTGGGGTGGTGGTGCGCAGACCGATCCGCGATTGGCGGACGGTGGCACCAAATGTACCATCGGTCGCGGCCGACGGTTCCCCGATGACATTCACGAACGCCGTGTCGCCCTGGTCGAACTCGAAATCGTAGAAGAAGTCGGCCTTTACATAGCCATAAACGTCCAGAACGGTGTTACCGATGCGGAAGTCACCGTTGGCAGGGCTGGCACTGGCGGATTCCAGCGCCTCGACCCGGGCGCGCAAGGCGTCAAGTTCGGCTTGGGTTTGGGCATCCTGAGCAAAGGCAAGCGTGCTGGTCACACAAAGCGCAGAGGCAGCAAGCAGGAGTGCCTTTTTTCTAGTCTTCGTCATGTGGGTGTTCCTTTGAGTGCGAGTGTGCACAAGGACCGTTTCACGAGGTGCAAACCTTGGGAAATCACGAGAATGGGAAGTGAAGGCTTTGATTTTTCAAGTAAATGTGTGTTTTTTACTGCGCTGAAACACGACGTCTTGAGCCGCTTGGATAACGCATTGGCGCAAGGCGGTTCTGTATGTCCAACGCTGACCGAGAGTCGTGATGCTGCAACCGCGAAACGCGCGGGAAGCGGCTTGATCTGTCACGAAACTGTGACGGTAAAGCGGCCTCAAACGCCCGAGCAGTATCGAACCGGAATAGGCGCGAAGTTGCGCGGCTTTTCCGGGTGTGGGCAGATTCCAGCCGAAATCCCGATTGGAAACAATACTGTGTTTGCCGGCAATATTGTGCTGTGCAAACTGGATGAGCCGTGCGGCTCTACTTTGCCTGCGCCGCACATGCACCTACTATTCCGTACCCCTTCCTTGCGCGGGCAGGCTTGTGTTCCCCACATAGTCCTGTCCGCGTTTTTCTTCTTGCCTGTCACGGACAAAAAGAGGCAAAATCCCGCACAAAAATCGCCGGCGCGTCCGTTGATATTGAATAACAGGGTGTGTTTCGCGCATCTGACCCGAAAAGGACCAAGAAACCAAAAAGGGCAGATACTATGCGATTCTCACGCTTCATCCTTGTTGCGACGACCTGCGCGGGTCTGGCCGCCTGCGGAGACACCACGGGCGAACAGGCAATCCTCGGCGGCGGTGCCGGGGCAGTGGGGGCGGCCGTCCTCAACGCGGACCCGTTGTTTGGCGCAGCAGTCGGCGCGGCGGGCAACGTGCTGTACTGCAAGACACAGAACACCTGTAACTAACGCATATTTTGCGGGGCGCATGTCGTCCCGCCCGTCATCGCGCATCACGCCGTCGTGGGGATTGTTCCCTGCGGCGGCGTTTTGCGTTTCCAGAACACCAAGCCAAAGGACGTTCCATGTTCAATAAGATCCTGATCGCCAACCGGGGCGAGATCGCCTGCCGGGTTATCAAGACCGCCCGCAAGATGGGTATCGGCACCGTCGCCATTTTCTCGGACGCGGACAAGAACGCGCTGCATGTGTCGATGGCGGACGAAGCCATCCATATCGGCCCGCCACCTGCAAACCAGTCCTATATCGTTATCGACAAGGTGATGGACGCCATCCGCCAGAGCGGCGCGCAGGCGGTCCATCCCGGTTATGGTTTCCTGTCCGAAAACGCCAAGTTTGCCGAGGCGCTGGAAGCCGAAGGTGTGGTTTTCGTCGGTCCTCCGAAAGGCGCGATCGAGGCGATGGGCGACAAGATCACCTCGAAGAAAATCGCGCAGGACGCGAATGTGTCGACGGTTCCCGGATATATGGGGCTGATCGAAGACGCGGAAGAGGCGGTCAAAATCTCGAACGAGATCGGCTATCCTGTCATGATCAAGGCCAGCGCCGGCGGCGGCGGCAAGGGCATGCGGATCGCGTGGAATGACGACGAGGCGCGCGAGGGCTTTCAGTCGTCAAAGAACGAAGCCGCAAGCTCGTTCGGGGATGATCGGATCTTCATCGAGAAATTCGTGACCCAACCGCGCCACATCGAAATTCAGGTTCTGTGCGACAGTCATGGAAACGGCATCTACCTTGGCGAGCGCGAATGCTCGATCCAGCGCCGGAACCAGAAAGTCGTGGAAGAGGCGCCGTCGCCGTTTCTGGACGAAGCGACGCGCAAAGCCATGGGGGAACAGGCGGTGGCCCTGGCCAAGGCCGTGGGCTATTCCAGCGCGGGAACGGTAGAGTTCATCGTTGACGGTGAAAAGAACTTCTATTTCCTGGAAATGAACACGCGTTTGCAGGTTGAACACCCTGTCACCGAACTGATCACCGGCGTTGATCTGGTCGAACAGATGATCCGCGTAGCAGCGGGTGAAAAGCTGTCGATCACGCAGGACGACGTGACACTGACCGGATGGGCGATCGAAAACCGCCTGTACGCCGAGGATCCGTATCGCGGCTTCCTGCCCTCGATTGGCCGTCTGACCCGGTATCGCCCGCCGCAGGAGACGGCAGCCGGACCGATGCTGGCCAACGGCAAATGGCAGGGGGATGCGCCCGAAGGCGATGTTGCTGTTCGAAATGACACCGGCGTCTATGAGGGCGGTGAGATCAGCATGTATTACGACCCGATGATTGCCAAACTGTGTACCTGGGCTCCGACCCGTGATCAGGCGATCGAGGCGATGCGCGTGGCGCTGGACAGTTTCGAGGTTGAAGGCATTGGCCACAACCTGCCGTTCCTGTCCGCCGTGATGGATCATCCGAAATTCATCAGCGGCGATATGACCACGGCCTTCATCGCCGAGGAATACCCCGACGGGTTCGAGGGCGTCGAACTGGCCGAGGCAGACCTGCGCCGGATTGCAGCGTCCTGTGCAGCCATGCATCGCGTCGCAGAAATTCGCCGGACCCGCGTGTCGGGCCGGATGGATAATCACGAACGCAAGGTCGGCACCGATTGGGTTGTTTCCTTCGGGCGCGAGATCCAGTGGCCCGTCAAGGTTAACGCGGATCAGGACGGGGCCACGATTAGGTTTGACGACGGTCAGGAAATGCGGGTGACGGGTGATTGGACACCGGGTGATCAACTTGCCGTCATGACGGTCGATGAAGCGCCGCTGGTCATGAAGGTGGGCAAGATCTCGGGCGGGTTCCGCATCCGTAACCGCGGCGCGGATCTAAAGGTGCAGATACGTACCCCGCGTCAGGCCGAACTGGCGCGGCTGATGCCTGAAAAACTGCCGCCGGACACTTCGAAAATGCTGCTGTGCCCGATGCCCGGCCTGGTCGTGAAGATCGACGTGGAAGTGGGGCAGGAGGTGCAGGAAGGTCAAGCGCTGTGCACCATCGAGGCGATGAAGATGGAAAACATCCTGCGCGCCGAGAAGAAGGGCATCGTTGCCAAGATCAATGCAGGCCCCGGCGACAGCCTCGCCGTGGACGAAGTGATCATCGAGTTCGAGTGATCATGACCGCGCTTTTGCCATACCCGTCAAAGCCTCCGGCATTCTGTGCCGGGGCCTTTCGGGGTGGCGAAAGCGGTCAGCCGCCTTCGCGCCGATCGCGTATTTCGCGTTCGCGCAGGGGGGTCTTGTCGATGGACCGGCCAATCTCGCGCACGCTCCACGGAGAAGGTTTGCGCAGTTTGACCACGCCGTCCTTGTCGACGAATACCATCTGGAACCCGCGCGGGCGCAGCTGTGACCGGATCGGAGACCGCGCCGATGGGTCGGTGTCGGTCAGAACCACCACGTCACGCTCACGCATTGCGGCTTCGCCCTCGACCAGCATGTCGATCTGTTGCTGGAACCGCGGGTCCGCCGGCGTGTCGGCAAAGACTACGATAGGTCGGTTGACCCAAAGAAACTCGCTGAGTTCGCTGTCACCCACCGGGCGGACAAAACTGTCATCCGTCGTCGCCGTGCCATCCGCCGCCCAGACAGACATCGGGATTAGTGCCAAGAAAACAAAGGCAAGCGTGCGTGTCATGTGGCCTCCTGTTCCTTCGAATATAGCCTCTGTGACACCGATTGCGACCGACGATTTGTACCAAACACTCAAAATGTCGCGCTTGCGGCTGAATGAAACGGCCAAGCGCAAGACCTCAATGCGGAAGCTTTCGACTGCCGCCATCCGAATTGACAAGAGGAAACCGAAATGACCGACACCAAGGATTGGAAAGCGCTGGCCGAGAAAGAGCTGCGCGGGCGTCCGCTGGACGATCTGACCAAAGAGACGCTGGAAGGCATTGCGGTCAAACCGCTCTATACGCAGGAAGACACCGCTGGTTTGCCGCATATGGGTTCGCTGCCGGGCTTTGGTCCGTTTACACGCGGTGTGAAAGCCACGATGTATGCCGGCCGTCCGTGGACGATCCGTCAATATGCGGGCTTTTCGACCGCCGAAGAATCCAACGCCTTCTATCGCCGCAACCTGGCGGCGGGCCAGCAGGGTGTGTCGGTTGCCTTCGATCTGGCCACCCACCGCGGCTATGACAGCGACCACCCGCGTGTCGTCGGTGACGTGGGCAAGGCCGGTGTGGCCATCGACAGTGTCGAGGACATGAAAATCCTGTTCGACGGCATTCCGTTGGATCAGGTCTCGGTCTCGATGACCATGAACGGCGCGGTGATCCCGATTCTGGCGAACTTCATCGTGGCAGGAGAGGAACAGGGGCACGACAAATCGGTTCTGTCCGGTACCATTCAGAACGACATTCTGAAGGAATTCATGGTGCGCAACACCTATATCTACCCGCCCGAGCCCTCGATGCGGATCATCTCGGACATCATCGAGTATACCTCGAACGAGATGCCCAAGTTCAACTCGATCTCGATCTCGGGCTATCACATGCAAGAGGCCGGCGCGAATCTGGTGCAGGAGCTGGCCTATACCCTGGCCGACGGGCGCGAATATGTCCGTGCAGCAACACAGGCCGGGATGGACGTGGACAAGTTCGCAGGCCGGCTGTCGTTCTTCTTTGCCATCGGCATGAACTTTTTCATGGAGATCGCCAAACTGCGCGCCGCGCGCACGCTGTGGCACCGGGTGATGACCGAGTTCGGCGCGAAATCCGAACGGTCAAAAATGCTGCGCACCCACTGCCAGACGTCAGGTGTTTCGTTGCAGGAACAGGATCCTTACAACAACGTCATCCGCACCGCCTATGAGGCGATGAGCGCGGTTCTGGGCGGGACTCAATCGTTGCACACCAACGCATTGGACGAGGCGATTGCGCTGCCCACCGACTTTTCGGCGCGTATCGCCCGGAACACGCAGCTGGTGTTGCAGGAAGAGACCGGCGTGACCGATGTGGTCGACCCGCTGGCGGGGTCTTATTACGTCGAAAGCCTGACCAATGAGCTGATCGAGAAAGCCTGGGCCCTGATGGAAGAGGTCGAGGAAATGGGCGGCATGACCAAGGCCGTGGCCAGTGGTATGCCCAAGCTGCGCATCGAGGAAAGCGCCGCGCGCCGCCAGGCCATGATCGACCGTGGCGAAGAGGTGATCGTCGGGGTCAACAAATATCGCAAGGAACAGGAAGATCCGATCGACATTCTGGACGTCGACAACGTGGCGGTTCGCGAAGCGCAGGTCGCGCGTTTGGAACGTATCCGTGCGACCCGTGACGAAGCCGCTTGCCAACAGGCGCTGGACGCTTTGACCAAGGCTGCCCAAGAGGGCGGAAACCTGCTGGCCGCCGCCGTCGAGGCCGCCCGTGCCCGCGCATCCGTAGGAGAGATCAGCATGGCAATGGAAAAGGAATTCGGCCGCCACCGCGCCGAAGTGAAAACCCTGGCCGGCGTTTATGGCGCGGCCTATGAGGGCGACGAAGGCTTTGCCGCGATCCAGAAATCCATCGAGGAGTTTGCCGAGGCCGAAGGCCGCCGCCCGCGTCTGCTGGTGGTCAAGATGGGGCAGGACGGCCATGACCGTGGGGCCAAGGTGATTGCCACCGCGTTCGCCGATATCGGGTTTGACGTGGACGTTGGCCCCTTGTTCCAGACCCCGGCCGAGGCCGCGCAGGACGCAGTGGACAATGACGTGCATGTGGTCGGCATTTCCTCGCAGGCGGCAGGGCACAAGACACTGGCTCCGCAACTGGTGGAAGAGCTGAAAAAGGCCGGGGCCGAGGACATCATCGTGATCTGCGGAGGGGTGATCCCACAACAGGATTACCAGTTCCTTTATGATCATGGGGTCAAGGCAATCTTTGGCCCGGGCACCAACATTCCCGAGGCCGCTCAGGACATCCTGCGCCTGATCAGCGAAGCGCGCGGCTGAAGAAGGTCGGGTTTTTCGTCGGATCATCTTGTGATCGTGCCTCTTTGGCGAAAACATACGGCCAGATCCGCAAGGGTCTGGCCATTAACTTGCAGGAGGTGGCACATGTTACTGGATCATCTGGCCGTCGCGGGCGAAACGCTTGAAGAAGCGTCTGCGCATATCGAACAGGCGCTTGGCGTTGCGCTGCAACCCGGTGGGATACACGAAAAATTCGGGACACATAACAGGCTGCTGGGTCTTAGGGATGGGCTCTATCTGGAAGCGATTTCCATCGATCCGCAGGCGCACCCTCTGGGCAGGCCGCGATGGTTCGATCTGGACAGTTTTCAGGGCGGCCCGCGTTTGACGAACTGGATATGCCGGGTCGAGGATATCGAGGCCACACTGTCGATCTTCCCCGATGGCACCGGAGAGCCGATCGACCTGACCCGGGGCGCGCTGCGGTGGCGCATGGCGGTGCCACCAACCGGGCGCTTGCCGTTCGACAACCTGTTTCCCGCCCTTATCGAATGGCAGGGCGATCTTCACCCGGCCGACATGCTGCAAAACAGCGGCTGTCGGCTGCGGCGTTTGGTTGTGTACCACCCGGATGCGTTGACGCTGGCCAGACATCTTGGTGCATTGGATCAGGTGGTGTTCGACACCGGCCCGGCCGCGCTCAGGGCGGAGTTCGAGACGCCTCATGGGGTCCGGGTGCTGGAATGATCATTCGCCCGGCCATGGCGGCGGATGCGCCCGAAATCGCCAGGATCACCAATGCGATCATTCGTGAGTCCTTGATCACCTTCACGACCTATGAGCGCAGCACAACGCAAATCACCGAGGATATTACGGAGCGGGGCACTGGATTTCTGGTCGCCGAACATGATGGGCAAGTTGTTGGTTTTGCCACCTATGCCCCGTTTCGCGCGGGCCCCGGATACGCGCAAACGCGCGAACATTCGATCCAGTTGTCACCGGACGCGCGCGGAAAAGGCGTTGGGCGTGCTTTGATGCAGGCGCTTGAGGCGGCCGCAAGAACCGACGGGGTGCATGTGCTGGTCGCAGGCATTTCCTCGGCCAATTCGGGCGCCGTGGCGTTTCACGCGGCGCTGGGCTTTTCACAGGTTGGTCGCATGCCCGAAGTTGGGTTCAAATGGGGTCAATGGCTGGATCTTGTGCTGATGCAGAAAATTCTTTCACCTGAATGATCTGTCGCACCTGACAGTCCCGAATTGTGACGCTAGTGTACGCCCATGTCGATCTGGACCCGCATATCCGATGCGCTCAGCGCGTTGGCCCAAGGCGAAAGCCTGGCCGCAGTTTTTGAAAAGCTGCGAACACCTCCGGAACGATCGGTGGCGTTCACGATTGCGGTGATTGCCCTGGGCGCAAAAATGGCCAAGGCAGACGGTCAGGTGACACGAGATGAAGTCACTGCCTTCCGCGATGTGTTCCAGATCGCGCGCGAAGACGAAGAAGATGCTGCGCGGGTCTTCAACATGGCGCGCACGGATGTGGCTGGGTATCAGGACTATGCCCGCAAGATCGCCCGGATGTTCGCCGAAGACAGCACCACGCTTTGCGACCTGATGGAGGGGCTGTTTCACATCGCCATGGCCGATGGGTTCTACCACCCCAATGAGAACGCGTTCTTGGAGGAAGTGAGCAAGATTTTCGGGCAGTCCGACGCTCAATTCAAAGCATTGCGGGCACGGTTCGTGCCGGATGCGCCAAAGGATCCTTACACGGTTCTGGGTGTGCCGCAGGACATGCCTTTGCCCGATATCCGCAAAGTCTGGCGAAGGCTGGTCCGCGAAACGCACCCGGACGCCATGATGGCGCGCGGTGTTCCGGAAGAGGCGATCAGACTAGCCGAGAAAAAGATGATCGACATCAACCGCGCCTGGGATGAGATCAACGGCGCGCGGGCCTGACAGGATGCGGCTGGCGACCTACAATATCGAATGGTTTGCCAATCTTTTTGATCAAAACGACCATCTGATTGTCGATGACACCTGGTCCGGTCGGCATAATGTCACCAAGGCGCAACAGGTCGAGGCGATCGCAAAAGTGCTGACCGCGATTGACGCGGATGCGGTATTGATTGTCGAGGCTCCGAACACCGGCAAACGCCAGAATACGGTGCGGGCCCTGCAAACCTTTGCCGAGGCGTTCGATCTGCGCATCTCTGACGCTGTGATGGGGTTTGCCAACGACACCCATCAAGAGCTGGCGCTGCTCTACGACAGGACCATTCTTACCGTGCGTCATGATCCCAAGGGTGACATCGACGACCCGTTGGCCCCCCGGTTCGATGGTGCGTTCAGAATCGATCTGGATATTGATGCGACCGAGGATGTGGTGCGGTTTTCCAAACCACCGATGGAATTGGCGGTGACGACGCAATCGGGCCACGACGTCCGGCTGATCGGAGCTCATTTGAAATCCAAAGCTCCGCATGGGGCCGGGTCGCGGGACGAGGCGATCCGGATCTCGATTGCCAACCGCCGCAAACAACTGGCGCAGGCGGTCTGGCTTGCCAGGCGGGTCGAGATGCACGTTGCCAGCCAGGAACCCGTCATTCTGCTGGGAGACCTGAACGACGGTCCCGGGCTGGATGAGTTCGAGCATCTGTTCGGCCGCTCTTCGGTCGAGATTTTGCTGGAGGCAGGGTTGTTCGACCCGCACGCGGTGACGGCTCATGGTTTTCGGCCGGGATCGATACCCTCCACGGCGCGCTTTGCCCGCCCGGAAGAAGGCAGGTTTCTCGAGGCTCTTCTGGATTACATAATGATTACACAGGATCTGCGTGCATACCGCCCGGCCTGGCGCATTTGGCATCCGTTTCGCGACGCGGCCTGTTGGTCCGCACCGGACCTGCGACAGGCGCTGCTGACGGCGTCGGATCACTTCCCAGTCACACTGGACATCGACCTGTGACCTTTCACGCCTGCGGCTGGGGCGCTATATACTAGGTATGAAACACGTTTTGCTGATCAGCATAATCACTGCCGGCATCGCCGCGCCCGCCCTTTCGCAGGAAGACAACAGCAAATCCCTGATGGAGCAGGGGGCCGAGCTGTTTTTCGAAGGTCTGCGCAAGGAGATGGAACCGGCGCTGGATGATCTGCTGGGCCTTGCGGATGAGTTTGGCCCGGCAATGCAGTCGTTCTTGCGGGAAATGGGCCCCGCACTGGCCGAGCTGGGAGCCGAGATCAAGGATTGGAGCGCTTATGAAGCGCCCGAGATCTTGCCCAATGGCGATATCATCATCCGAAGGAAACAGGCCGAGGATCCGCCAGAGCCTGAAAATGAAAGTGAAGAATTGCCCGAAGGGGCAACTGATATCTGATCGGATCGATGGTCAGCCCTTGATGATCACGCGCGTATCGGATTTCAGGGCGTTCGCCAGTGAATTCAGGCGCGCTTCGGCAACTTCGCTGAACAGGGGGGCTGCTGCTTCGGGCAGGTATAGCTCCAACTCCCGCTTTTTGGGATAGAATTTCAGGCGCCCCATATTGGCGTCCTTGTGCATCCACAGCATCGCGCCAAAGCGCATGGCCTTGCCCAGAATTTCGGCCTGTTTCTGGCTTTTCTCATCCAGCAATTCGTAAAGCCGAGAGAACCGGTTGCCTTCCCGTTTGTTGCGATAGCGGTGTTGCAGTGCCAATCCGATGAAAACACGCTCGGAGTGCTTCAGGCCCCCCAGATTGGCGCGCGTGACGTTGTCGAAACACACCTCGGCCCGATAATCGGGATGTGCGCGCCAGCTTACATCGTGCAGCAGGCAGGCCGCCTTGATCAGGCGCACCCTGCTGGGCGGTGCGGATCTGAACAGCGGGATGACAAAATCATAGAGATTGCTGCCAAATCCGGGCAGGCGCGCGTCCTTGGCTTCCGAGAACCGGCTGGCTTCGATCAGCGGGTCGCGGTCGCGCACTTCCTGCGGCATCTGCTCATACAGCAACCCCTCGCGGATACCATAGCTCGAGATGGCGATATCTTTGGGTTTGAACGTGCGGATCAGCCGCGCCAGAACATCCATCGCATAAGGGATAAGCGCCATGCGCGAACTGGACACGCCGGCCTGAGTACGCAGCTTTTCATGATCGTGTTTCTCGATGTATTTGATTGTCTCGCGCACCTGCTTGGTGGTCATGCGGTATTCATGCAGAACGTTCAGCGGATAGCCTCGCCGCAGCATGTCCAGCCGCGCAAAGGCACGCCAGCTGCCGCCGACCAAAAACAAACGATCCCGCTGCTGGCCCATCTGATTGCGCAGATCCTCCATCGTTTCCTTGATATGCGCTTTTCGCGCGCGCCGCCCGCCTTTGATGTCACGCAGTTTCAGCGGCCCAAGCGGCGAGGTCACGCGGCGGCCGACCTGACCACCGCCGATTTCGGCCAATTCCATCGACGATCCGCCAATGTCGCAGATCAGCCCATAAGCTCCGGGCCATCCCAACAGGACACCCTGTGCCGACAGGCGGGCTTCTTCGTCACCGTCAATGATGGCCACTTGCAATCCTGTTTCAGCCTGCACCTGATCGCAGAACTCGGGCCCATCCGAGGCTTCGCGCACAGCAGCGGTGGCGACAACATGCAAACCGGGCAAATCCAGATCCATTGCCAGGTGCTGGAAGCGCCGCAATGCCGCCAGGGCACGTTTGCGGCCTCGCGGGTTCAGCCGTCCGGTTTCGGACAGGCCCGCCCCCAGTTCGCACATGACCTTTTCATTGTAGAAATAAGCCGGTGATCGGGCCGCCCCGTCGAAAATGACCATCCGGACCGAGTTCGACCCGACATCGACAACCCCGACGCGCGACAGCGCCCGTGCGTCCGGTTTGTCAAACAGAGGCTTTCCGATTGTTCCCCAATCCGGGATATCGGTTTCGACGGTCTGATCCATGTGCCTTCCAGATTGTTCTGTTTGAGGATGCGAAATTGACGTCAGCGGGTCAATCATTGGTCTCGATCTCGTCCGGGCTCATGTTCAGAACCCGCACGGCCAGGGAACGGGTGATTTCGCGCTTTTCCATAAGGGCCAATTGATCCAGCTGCGCCACTACGTCGGCCGCAGTTTCAAATCGACGATCCATGTGTTTGACCAGATAAGCGATTACCTCGGGGCCGGGGTTCAGCTGCCGATCTACGAACAGTTTGGCCAGAACCGCACCCAGCAACGCGTCGTCGGGCGGATCCAGCGCCACGTGATGGGCGCCTTCGACCCGGCTTTGCAGATCGGCCAGTGGCAATTCCCAGAACTTCGGGGCCAGCCGACCCGTCATCAGCAGGGCGTTCCCTTCGGCCAGAACCAGATTGTGCAGGTGAAACAGCGTTTTCTGCTGGTCGGCATCGTCGGCGATCATGGGCACGTCTTCGACGGCAATCGGCCTGCGTGCCAGATCCGGCACGTCGTCATACCGCAAATCGGCGGCCTGAATGATGCGCCCGCCGGTTTCCGCGGCCCAGACATGTGCCAGATGGGTTTTACCCGCGCCAGCCGGACCGGTCAGAACAAGCTTGTTTCCCGGCCAGGATGTGGCCGAGATCATCGCCACGGCCAAGGCATTGGCAGGCGACACAAAAAAGTCCTCTCGCCCGAGCGCAGTTTTGGCGGGCAGATCAAAGCTAAGTTGTCGGGCCATTTACTCGGTTTCCTGATCCTGACGTTCAAGACCGGTATAAAGTCGGCTGTCCAAGTACAGCGATGTGGCAAATCGGGCCAGCACGCCCAATGCTGCGGCCACGGGCACGGCGATCAGCATGCCGACAAAGCCGAACAAGGCCCCAAAGACCGACAGCGCCAGCAGCAGCCAGACCGGGTGCAGCCCGACAGAGCTGCCTACCAGTTTGGGTGTCAGGAAATTCCCCTCGGTGACCTGTCCGATGGCAAAGATCCCCGCGATCAGTCCGACATGTGCCCAATCACCCCAAAACTGAAACAGCGCCAGCCCGATGGCCAATGAGCCTCCGATTAGGGCACCCAGATAGGGGATGAACGTGACCAGCCCCGCGATGAACCCCACGATCAGGCCGAATTGCAGACCGGCAAGCATCAGCGCGACGGCATAGTAGGTACCTAGGATCAGGCAGACCGTTCCCATCCCGCGCACGAAAGAGGCCAGCACGGCGTCAATCTCACCGGCCAGCCGCCTGATGGTGGGGGCATGATCACGCGGCAGGAGCTCTCCGATGCGAGCGACCATGCGATCCCAGTCCAGCAGCAGGTAAACGGCCACAACGGGCACGATCACCAGAAGGACAACAATGTTTATCGCAGACCCAAGTGAGGCAAGAACCGTTTGCAGAACATCACCAGTCTTGGATTTCAGCATGTCGCCGAAGGACACCAGCATCTGATGAGTGTTTGATTCCCGATCCAGCAGCGACGGGAATTGTTTTTCAATGAACCCGCGCAATTGCTTGAACAGGTCTGGCAGAACGTCGATCAGATCCAGCAACTGGGTAATTAGGGCGGGCACGACCATCAGGATCGCCATAATAAACCCCAAAATCCCGATGACGGTGATGACGGCTGTGGCTGCGATGCGCGACAGGCCCAACCGCTCCAGCCGATCCGCAACGGGATCAAGGAAATACGCAATTGCTCCGCCTATGACGAAGGGCAGCAGGACATCCCCCAAAGCCCAGAGGATCAAAACAAAAACCGCCGCGGCGACGCCCCAGTATCTCAGCTGATCCTTTACCGGCAAAGCCATCGTGATCCCCTTGTTCAGGCACTTGCAGGCGTTCTTGGCGCATCAAAGCCCATGATGCAAGCGCTTCATGGGCAGGGGCTTTGCCCGCTTCAATCGTGCAACGTCCCCAGTTCAGGGGTGTCTTCTTCTGCGGCTTCATCGGGCCAGTTGGTGCGCCAGATTTCTGCCGACCAGTGGCCGCAATGAACCGCCGGACGGTCGAAACCGGGCAGGGCGGGCAACAATGGTTCAACAATGACGTCATGGCGGGGTACGGCGAAATAAGGGAAAGAATACCGTTCCTTGCCCGACCGGTTGACCACCCGATGTGGCGTGGATTTCAATCGCCCGCCTGACCAAAGTTCCAGCATGTCGCCGATATTCACCACGAAACCACCGAGTGGGCAGTCTGGTGAAATCCACTTGCCGCTGCGGGTCTGCACCTCGAGCCCCCCCACCGGATCGGGCGCGATGATGGTCAGTGCGTCCGTATCCTTGTGCGGATGGATGCCATAGCCCGCTTCTTCCGCGGCCTGCGGGGGATAGTGCAGCAATGTCATATTGGTCATCGGGTTGCGGAACGCGTCGCGCAAAATGCCAGAGGTCAAGTTCAGGCCGGATTCCAACGCGCCCAACAACACATCAGTGACCTGATCCAATTGACGCCAATAGTCCAGGATGACCTCTTTGGCGTGGGGGACTTCGGCGGGCCACAGGTTTGGGCCGTACAGGGCACATTCAGAGCGCACAGGGTCGGTGGCGGCAACCTCGTGGTGCAGCTTGTAACCCTCGTATTTGTCGGCCTTGCCGGATCCGTCATTCGGTGTGAATAAACCCATCGGGATATAACCGCGATAATTCTTGCGCGTGATGGCCTGATCCCATTTGCGGGATTCATTGATGGCAAAGATCTCTCTTGTGGTTTGACGGACGTGATTCACTGTCCGCTGGGACACACCTGTCCCGGTGATGGACAGAAACCCGATTCCTGTGCAGGCCTCAATTATGCCTTGTACCGTTGCGGCAAAGGCTGCGCTGCCGGGATCGGACAGCGGCGAGATGTCTATGGTCGGAATTCTGTCCATCAGTGAATCCTGACCCCCTGACGTTGCAGTTCCGCGTGAATAGGTGCCAGATTCAGCTGGTCCAGCTCCTGATTGCTTTTCAATGATACCGCTGCGGCGATTCCCGCGCCCTGGCCCATGACGGCGCAGCAGGCCATGTTGCGCGTGGCGGCATGGGCCACCCGGTCCGCGCCATGCGACCGCCCGGCGACCAGCAGGCCCTTGACGCCCCTGGGCAGCATCGAGCGGTAGGGGACCTGCATGTACCGCCCCGTGGTCGGCAGGATCAGAATGCCATAGCCGTCGATGAATTCGGGATAGATGCCGATCGTGTCCTCGAACCGGCCCTGATGGCGGGCGTCGTTTTCGGTCATGTTGTAGACCGCATCGATCTTGCGGGTGTCGCGGATACCGATGGTCATCCCGAAATTCCGAAGCCGCGCGTTTTCGCATCCCGGCATGAACCGGCGCAGCGCCTCGATGGCCAGCATGGTCTGACGGCGGCCTTCGATCTCGCCACGTGTCAGGCTGTCGGGGTCGGTCCCATCAATCTCGGCCAGATGGATGAGGTTCATGTAGGTCAGCTCGCCCGTGTCATGCATCGCGCCCCAGGTGCCGGCAATGGTATTCAGATGCGGCGGGATCAGCCCCTGATCGATGGCCTGCTGGAAGGGCTTGTGCACGAAGGGCGAGAACATGTCGTCCTCTTTGCCGCTGGTTTCGATGTTCCACTCACCACCGCCGCCCCAGTCCTTGTAGGTCTGCGGGTCGGCCTTGACGCCCTCGATAAAGGCGCGCTTGTCCACCCCGGCCAGATGGAACATGACAGACGCCGCCATCATGTCCTCCCGAGCGGTTTTGTGCGTCGGGGCCCCCGCCCGATGGGCCACATCGGCGTCACCGGTGGCATCGATTACCACCTTGGCCAGTATCGCCTCGCGCCCGGCCTTGGATTCGGTGATGATGCCAGTGATCCGGTCCCCTTCCATGATGGGGGCGACGAATTGCCGGTGCAGCATCGGGTGAACACCCGCCTCTTCGACCAACTTGTCCGCCACCAGCTTGAACCCTTCGCTGTCCAGTTCATAACTGAGCGACTGGCTTTCGGGCACCGCCGCGCCCATTTCTTTGGCGCGGGTTTCGAACTCCATCCCGATGCCGCCGGCCTCGACGGTTTGCTCGTGCCGGTACCAGGCGAATCCTTCGACGCCGACGGTAGTGATGTTGCCGCCCATACAGCCGAACCGGTCAACCAGCGACACGTCTGCGCCTGCACGGGCCGCTGCCAGCGCTGCTGCCAACCCGGCCGGGCCAGAGCCCACGACCAGAATATCGGTCTGGTGGATGACAGGTATCTGCCGGGCGGGTTCCTGAATTGTCTGCAACAGTGCCTCCTGGGGTTGGTGTTCCCGTCACAATTGAAATTCCCAATTGGCGGGTCAATCAAAAACCCGACTGACCTTGGGTCGCAAACGCGCCATTGCCGGGCGTCGCATTCACAGCCCGCCAGCGCAGAGAGCCGACGTACCGGGCCGAAACGTGCTATACTGACGCCCTGCCTTGGGGGACGAAGCAATGCCCGACATCTATCAGAGCCTGGATCAACAGGGGGAAGACACGGTTCGCGTCGTTGCGGACCGTCTGGAATTTCGCGGCGAAATGCCGGATTTCATAAAAATGCGCGAACGCTATTTCGACCGGCTCGACTGGGCCTCGTGCCGCCGCATCGTCGATCTGGGCTGTGGCACGGGCGTCGTGACGCGGGCGCTGGCCGACCGGGTCGGCCCGGAGTGCAAGATTGTCGGGTCGGATCTGGCGGCGGAACTGATCAAGGTCGCAATGGAAAAGACGGACGCTGCGGGGTTGGCGGGGCGCATACGGTACGAGGTTGCGGATTCCCGGAACACCGGTGACGGCGAAGGTAGCTTTGATATCGTCATCGCGCATACGGTGATCAGCCATGTGGTGGACCCGGCGGCGATGCTGGAGGAAGCCGCGCGACTGACGCGGCCCGGCGGCACGATCGCCGTTTTCGATGGCGACTATGCGTCGTTGACGATCGGCGCTGGCGACCCTGACGCCAACGCGATGGCGGTGAACGCGATCTTGCAGACGGTGGTCGGCAATCCGTTCGTTCTGCGGCATCTTCCGTTCCTGGCCCGGCAGACGGGGCTGGAAGTTTCCGGTTTCATCCCGGAATTGCTGGCCGAGGCTGGCCAGACCTCGTTTTTCGGAAACATGATCGACGCCTATGTCGGCCCCTGCATTCAGGCAGGCGCAATCGACGCCGAGACCGCCTTGAAATGGGCCGAAGGTCAGAAAACAGCCGCGCGGGAAGGCACGTTCTTTGGTTCGTGCAACTATTACACTTATTTGCTGCGCAAGCCTGAATGATGCGGCGCCTTGCCTAGCCTTTGTGGATCGCGTAGAGCATTCGGGCTTTCGCTAGACAAATAGGATCGTTCATGCGCCTCAGCCGTTACTTTCTGCCCGTTCTCAAGGAAAACCCGTCCGAGGCCCAGATCGTTAGCCACCGGCTGATGCTGCGTGCTGGGATGATCAAGCAGGCTTCTGCGGGGATTTATTCCTGGCTGCCGCTGGGCTTCAAAGTGCTGCGCAAGCTGGAAAACATCGTCCACGAGGAACAGGCCCGGGCTGGTCACATCGCGATCCAGATGCCCATCATCCAATCGGCGGATCTGTGGCGCGAATCCGGCCGCTATGACGATTACGGGCAGGAAATGCTGCGCATGAAGGACCGGCATGACCGGGACATGCTGTTCACGCCCACGGCCGAAGAACTGGTGACCGATATTTTCCGCGGTCACGTGAACAGCTACAAAGACCTTCCGCTGACCCTCTATCAGATCCAGTGGAAGTTCCGCGACGAAATCCGCCCGCGTTTCGGTGTGATGCGAGGGCGCGAGTTCTATATGAAGGACGGCTACAACTTCGACCTCACCAAGGAAGATGCGCTGCACGCCTATAACCGCCATCTTGTCAGCTATCTGCGCACCTACGAGCGTATGGGCCTTCAGGCGATCCCGATGCGCGCGGATTCGGGGCCCATCGGCGGCGATGACACCCATGAGTTCCTGGTGTTGGCTGACACTGGTGAATCCGAGGTCTTCTATGACAGCGCCGTCACCGATCTGACCTTTGGTGATCGTGAGATTGACTATGACAGCCGCGAACAGTGTCAGGCGATCCTGGAAGAGTTCACCTCGAAATACGCGCGCACGGATGAAACGCATGACGAGGCGCTGTTCAATCAGATCCCCGAAGAACGCCGCCGCGTGGCGCGTGGTATCGAAGTTGGGCAGATCTTCTATTTCGGCACGAAGTATTCCGAGCCGCTGGGCGCCACCGTGCAGGGCCCGGATGGAAAACCGGTTCCGGTGCATATGGGCAGCCACGGGATCGGCGTCAGCCGTCTGGTCGGTGCGATCATCGAGGCCAGCCATGACGACAAAGGCATCATCTGGCCCGAGGGCGTGACCCCGTTCCATTGCGGCATCGTGAACCTGAAACAGGGCGATGAAGAAGCGGATGCGGCCTGTGACAAAATCTACAATGCTCTGACTGCCTTGGGGCTGGAGCCGCTTTATGATGACCGCAATGAACGGGCAGGGGGCAAGTTTGCGACCATGGATCTGATTGGTCTGCCCTGGCGGATCACGGTCGGGCCGCGTGGCCTGAAGAATGGTGTCGTTGAACTGACTTGCCGCCGGACCGGTGAAAGCGAGGAACTGAGCCCCGAGGCGGCCGTTACCAAAGTTGCTGAAATCTACCAGCAGATTGCCTGAGCACCGTCACCGGTGACGGGTCTTGCTGTCACGCAACACAGATACATTTCGCGGAGGTGGCCATGCGATTGGCTTGGCCACCAAATGTGAACTGACCAATTTGATTGGTTCAGACGTCAGTCTTGGTCTGCCGTCGGGCGCGTTGCAAGGATGTCGCCGTTGGCGCCATCGCCGCGTGCGACCACGATCGGACGGCCCAGCCGGTTTACCAGGTCGCGAAACTCAAGACCCAGAAATCGCAACCCGCAAACCCGCGCGTCCGTAGTGCGATCCGTGATACACAGACGTCCTTGCCGGAAAACCAGACGGTACCCTTTGTCTTTCAGGATATCAGTCAAGTTGCCCCAGCTTGCCGCGCTGGCAAAGATCGGCCGAATGGCCGCACGCAGCAGCGCCGCTGTTTCACAATCCAGTTCTTTTGATGCTTGGCGAGACGGAATAACCCCCGCACCGTTGGTTGAAATTTGAAAATTCATTGAGCGACCCCCGCTCCTTAAATGTGTTCCCCCACATACAGGGTGACAAAGTTTCTGAAAATAATCAAAAAGAGTAATAAAATTTCGCACCCATTGTTGCCTTTTCGATTCAGGAGCTCACAAAGCGCGACGATTAACTTCATACATGAAACAATACCAGTTTGTCTGTGATGCGCTTCACAACTCATGGTGTAGCGCCAGAATTCCAAGTCATCCGTTTGGCCCAGCCACAGTGCTGGGCAACCGGATTGATTCGGCTCGTTCAGGCTGAGGAACGGGTTCGGAATGACAACCGGCTTGACCATCGGGTGAAATGTCGAAACTGTCCCCGCGAACATGAACACCCCGGAGCAGGCATGGCCAAGACACCCCCGCCCTTTGCCCCTTTTGAATGGAAAATCGCATGGCGTTATCTGCGGGCCCGCAGGGCCGAGGGCGGCGTCAGTGTGATGACCTGGATTTCTCTGATCGGGATCACATTGGCAGTGTTTGCCCTGATCGCGACATTGGCGGTCCGGTCCGGCTTCCGTTCAGAATTTGTTGGCACCATTCTGGGCGCCAACGCGCATGTGACGGTCTATTCGTCAGGCGAGATTGATGCGCAGGGGCGGGTGGATCGCACAATCGCCGACTTTGAGGAACGCGCGGCCCGGGTCGCGCAAGTGCCCGGTGTTCAACGCGCGGCTCCCTTGGTGAAGGGGCAGGTACTAATCACCAACCGCGACCGCAGCAGCGGGGTCGAGGTGTTTGGAATCCGACCCGACGATCTGCGTGATCTGCCTGGAATTGCCCAGGCAGAGCAGGCTGTGGGGGACTTGTCTGAATTCCAGGCGGGTGAGGATGTCATCGCAATTGGTTCAGGCGTGGCGCGCAGCATCGGGGCAACGGTCGGGGATGTCGTCAAGTTGACGTCGCCCAACGGCGTCAAAACCGCCTTTGGTACGTCGCCCCGCGTGAATGCCTATCGCGTTGTCTATGTGTTCTCGGCCGGGCGCTATGACATCGACCGCACCCGCGTCTACATGCCGTTTTCGCAGGCGCAGGGCTTTTTCAATCGCGAAGGTGTGGCTGATGAAATCGAAGTGATGGTGGACAACCCCGAAGACCTGGGCCCGATCCTGATTTCGATTCTCGAAGCATCGGGCGAGCGCAGCCAGATCTGGACCTGGCAGGATGCATCCGGAGGCTTTCTGCGGGCGCTGGAAGTTGAAGACAACGTGATGTTCATCATCCTTTCAATCCTCGTTCTGATCGCCGCGATGAATATCGTTTCGGGCCTGATCATGCTGGTCAAGAACAAGGGGCGCGACATCGGCATCCTGCGTACCATTGGCCTGAGCGAAGGGTCGGTTCTGCGTGTTTTTTTCATCTGCGGCGCTTTTACCGGCCTGATCGGAACGGCAATGGGGGTCATCCTGGGATGCTTTTTTGCGATCTATATCGATCCGATCTTTTCCTTCGTGAATTACGTGATGGGCGGCGGCGTCTGGGATCCGTCGATCCGGGGCATCTATGCCTTGCCCGCCGAGCTGCATCTGAGCGACGTGCTCAAGGCGATCGGCCTGTCGCTTGGCCTGTCCTTTGTCGTCACCTATTTCCCTGCCCGTCGAGCGGCGCGGCTGAACCCGGTCGAGGCGTTGCGCTATGAATGATGTCACATTGCGTCTGAAAGGTCTGACCAAGACCTATCTGAAAGGCAAACCGGGCGAGGTGCAGGTTCTGCGCGGAGTTGATCTGGATCTGCGCGCGGGTGAGGCCGTAGCGATGGTTGCGCCCTCTGGGGCAGGTAAATCAACGCTTCTGCATATTGCTGGTCTGCTGGACATGCCCGACGAAGGAACCGTTGAAATCGGCGGGCAGAACGTATCGGGCAAGGGCGACCGGACCAGAACCGCACTGCGTCGGCAGGATATCGGGTTCGTGTATCAATTCCACCATTTGCTGCCGGAATTCACGGCCTTAGAAAACATCACCCTGCCGCAACTGGCCAATGGTGTACCGGACAAGGCCGCACAGGCCCGAGCGCTGGATCTGCTGGACCGTGTCGGCGTGGCCGCACGCGCCAGCCATCGCCCCGCCGCACTCTCTGGTGGTGAACAGCAGCGGGTGGCGTTTTGCCGGGCCTTGGCGAATGCGCCGCGTGTTTTGTTGGCGGATGAACCGACGGGTAATCTGGACCCCGAAACCTCGGATCAGGTCTTTGATACACTGATGAAGCTGGTGCGGGACGAAGGGTTGTCGGCGTTGATAGCAACGCACAATCTTGACCTGGCAGCGCGCATGGACCGGATGGTCCGGCTTGAGGGCGGGGTGCTCAGGCCAGTTGAGTGATCGCAACGCCAATGGCCATGACGGCGATCCCGCCCATCCGCATAAGCGTAAGCGGTTCGACCTGTGCGCCGAACAGGCCGAAATGGTCGATGGCCGCAGCGCTGATCAATTGCCCGAGCAGCACAAAGAACACTGCATTGCCCACCCCGAAATGTGGTGCGACATGGGTGATCGACAGGACATAGAAAGCAATCAGGACACCTGCAAGCAACAGGTGTTTCGGCGCATTGGCAACCTTGGACAAGGCCGCAAATCCGGGAAACAGCGCCATGACCAAGGCGGAGGCGGCGAAGGCAATGGCAAACAGCACAACAGCTGCCGCAGTTGGCGACCCGATGACTTTTCCCAGCGCCGCGTTGAGCGCGGCCAGGATCGGAATTCCAAATCCGGCGGCCAGCATGATGGCGGCGTATTGTGTCATTGCCCGAAACCTCTGTACCTTATTCGTTGATCTGGATCATTGCGCCAAGACGGTCATCGGGCAACCCTGCAAATGCCAATCCAGGCAGGAGGATACGATGTTCAAGGCAACAATCAGTGTAATGGTTCTTGGGGTTTCGGCTGCTGCCTCGCAGGCCGCCTGGGCTCAGGACGCGAAGACCGGAGAGGAACTCTATATGCACCATTGCGCGACCTGCCACGGAATCGATGCGATGGGTCAGGGTCCGATGGCAGCCGTGCTGGTGGTTCAACCAAGTGATCTGACCGCTTTGTCCAACGAAGAGGGCGTGTTCCCGACTGCCCGCGTTGTCGCCCGCATTGATGGTCGGGATCCGCTGGTCAGCCATGGTAGCCCTATGCCGGTTTATGGTCCTTATTTTGACGGGCAGGACACATCCATGAAAACGCCGCAGGGTCAGCCAATTCTGACGAGCCAGCCCATCGTGGATCTGGTGGCCTATCTGGAAACACTTCAGAAGAATTAGGTTCCGCTGCAAATCCCGTCGATCTCGGCCTCGCTCCAGGGAAGCAAGATCGCGCGCTCACGCCCTTTTTGCGGAAGCGGGGACAGATCAAAATGCGCACTCAGCATCCTGTGCAGCCGTTTGGTTCGGGTGGCCTGAGGGTCCAGCGCACGGCAGCAAACGTATTCCTCAACGATGGCGCCCTGCTGTTCAAACCCGTAGGACAGGAAGTCCGGCGAGGTTTCGAGGTCAAAAAGATACGGGTCGCTGCGCCCACCATGTTCCGCCGCTGCTCGCAACGGGTGGTAACCGGTGGTCCGGCGATTCTGCCACTGCCAGACATGCGTCAGTTCATGGGCCAGCAGCATCGCGGCCACCAGGTTCATCTGATCCGGAAAATCGGACATGTAGTCTTCCAGATACCAGTCGCGCGCAAAATAGACCTTGTTGAACAGGGCCACGGCGGCTGGCCTGCCGGTCACCGGCCCGGGTTCTACCGGAGGAAGGATGCGCTCGCGGCAGGCCAGACGTGGCCGCTCTTCGCGGAAATACGTCACATTGGTAACCGGCGCGCCTTGGACCAATCGCACGCTGTCCAGATTCAGGGTCTCGCCCTGAATGGCATCCGCAAAGTCGCGCTCTTGCTTTGTCAACGGACGGCCGCAAGAGGACAGCAATAAAAGAGCACACAGGAATACGCGCAGACCCATGAGGTGAATCCTAGTCCTCTGCTTGCGATCCGCAAACGGTTTTCACAGGCTCATGGCCAGAACCCGGCTGATTTCCGTCAAAGACCGCCCGGATTGATCCATCCAGGAATTGAAGGCCCGTTGTACCGCCGCCATGGCTTTTTTCGACGTAGCGGGTTTGTCGATCACGCCCTCGGCGATCAGACGGGCGGTGACGTCCTGCGACAGAATGAAACTGTCGCGGCCCGCAAAACGCATGGCATATTGCGCCGAAGCCCCGCCAAGACGAGACCCGCGTTTGGACAGCATGGCAAGAAGGTTGACATAGTCATCAGAGGGCCAGCCCCCCAGAACCTGGCCCGCGCCGCCTTCGTTGCGCAGTTCCAAAAGGAACGCCGCGTTGTCACGCACTGCTGCGATCTTGGTTCCATTGCGGACAATGCGTGTGTCTTGCAGCAGGGAATCGAACTTTTCATCATCCATAAACGCACAGCGGCCCACATCAAAGCCGTCAAAGGCGGCCTCGAATCCATCCCATTTGTTTTCGATGACCTTCCAGTTGAAACCGGCCTGAAAGACGCATTTCGTGATGATCGATAGCCACCGGTTGTCGGGCATCGCCGCCAGTTCTTCGTGGCTTTTGGGCTTGTTCAGCTGTGCTTCAAAGGCTTCGATCCCACCGTGGCGAGAGGCGGCAATATCAAAGATCTCATCAAATGAACGCATGAACCCAACCTTGAAGCTGTCTTAGGAAGAGTGTTTTGTTTTGCCTTCCTTTTGCAATGGGAATTTTCGGTGTTCGAAAGCCACCCGACCGGAAATGAAACTCGGCCCGAACAAGAAAAAACACTGAACTGTCAAAGAAATCCTCGACAAACGGGTTTAAAACGGTTTGTGATTGACTCGTCAGTCAACATTCCGTGCCCCGGGGCGGGGGATAATGGCGGGTTGGGCGGGGGTCCTTGCGGCGCCTGCGGGAAAAAATCAACGCTTCAGCGGCAAGAAAGCCGCGCTGTTACAAACTGATCACTTTCCTTTTCCGACCAAATTTGTGCATGTTGCGGCATGGTATTGTCATCAGACAAAGACACCGGCGGGAAACCCCTGCCGGGGTGGGCAAAACAAATAAGACAGGGAGAAAATCCATGAAAAAACTGAGTGTAAGCCTTATGGCCCTGACCGTTGCCGGTGCGGCGCATGCGGCGGATATGGGGGCCGTGGACGAGCCGATCAAACTGGCGATCAACGAATGGACCGGTCAGCACGTGACCACGCATGTGGCGGGTGAAATGCTCAAGGCCGCCGGTTATAACGTGGAATATGTGACCGCCGGCATGATGAACCAGTTTCAGGCGCTGGCCGATGGAGACATCGACGCGACGCTTGAAATCTGGTCGTCCAATGTTTCGGATGAATATGCAAAGAAGATCGAGGAAGGCACGGTTGTCGAAATCGGCGATCTTGGCCTGGATGCCAAGGAAGGTATCGCATACCCGGCGCATGTCGCTGATCTGTGCCCCGGCTTGCCTGCGTGGGAAGCGCTGAAAGACTGCGCGCAGGTGTTCGCCACGGCGGAAACTCTGCCCGGTGGCCGTCTGGTCGACTATCCGGCCGACTGGGGCACGCCTGGTGCGGATCGCATGACTGGCCTTGAGCTGCCGTTCAAGGCTGTCCCCGCCGGTTCCGAAGGTGCCCTGATCGCTGAACTTCGCGCATCGACCGAGCGTAAATCGCCGCTGTTGATCACATTCTGGCAGCCGCACTGGGCGATGTCTGCCTATGACGTGCAGTTCGTTGAATTGCCCGCAGGTGAAGAGGCATGTTTTAACGATCCGGCGTGGGGTCCGAACCCGAACGCGGTAAACGATTGCGACTTTTCGCCATCGCGCATCTTCAAAGCCGGCTGGAGCGGCCTGGAAGAAAAGTGGCCGGCCGCCTATGAGATCCTGTCCAACTATCAACTGGCGGTCGAAGACCAGCAGCCGATGATGGGCGCGATCGATGTCGACGGCGGTCAGGTCGAAGAAGTTGTCGCCGCATGGATGGCCGAGAACGAAGACAAATGGCGTCCTGTTGTCGACGCGGCGACCAAGTGAGCCACTTAGGTGACTGACACGACTGTGCCAGCCATCGCCTGCCGGAATCTCTGGCAGGTGTTTGGCCCGGGCGCTGACAAAGCCCTGACCGACGCGCTGTCTCGGTCAGGGAATGACGCCGACAAGGCTGCCGTCGCCCTTCGCGAACAGGGGCTGATCCCCGCCGTTCAGGATGCCAATTTCGAAGTTCAGGAAGGTGAACTTTTCGTCATCATGGGCCTGTCGGGCTCGGGCAAATCCACGCTGATCCGCTGCATTTCGCAGCTGCTGCCCGGCACAGGCGGTGAGATTCGGGTGGACGGCGAAAATGTCATCGGCGCCTCAAAAAAGGCCCTGACCGAGCTGCGCCGGAAAAAACTGGGCATGGTGTTCCAGCATTTCGGCCTGTTCCCCCACATGACCGTTGCTGAAAACGTCGCATATCCTCTGCGCGTTCAGGGCGTGGGCAAAAAGGAACGGCTGGACCGCGCGCAGGAAGTGATTTCGCTGGTCGGTCTGGAAGGGCGCGAAGACAGCTTCCCGCGACAACTTTCCGGCGGGCAGCGGCAGCGGGTGGGTATCGCCCGCAGTCTTGCCGTAAACCCTGACATCTGGTTTCTGGACGAACCGTTCTCGGCGCTTGATCCACTGATCCGTCGCCAGTTGCAGGATGAATTCCTGCGCATTCAAGCGACGTTGAAGAAGTCGATCGTCTTCATCACCCACGATATTCAGGAAGCGCTTAAGCTGGCTGACCGCATCGCCATCATGCGGGACGGCAAGATCGTGCAGATCGGCACGCCCACGGATATCGTCCTGCGACCCGTCGATGACTATGTGCGCGAATTCTCGAAGGACGTCGCCAAGGGGCAGCATGCCAAGGTCGCCTCGGTCATGCGAAACGAGGCAGAGTGCGGCCCGGACGATCCCGGCCTGACCACATCGATGACACTGGACGCGGCCCTGGCCCATTGCATGGAACTTTATGAACCCGTGCCGGTGCGGGATGCCGATGGCAATGTCGTTGGCACGGTGCACCCGTCCGATCTGGCTGCCGCGCTTCAGGTGGACGAAACATGACCGCCGTAACTGAGGTTCCGACGCAGCACGGCGCGCGGCTGACGGCGGGCGCCAAGGCCGCCCTGATTACGGTTGTCGTCGGCGCAGTTTGCCTTGCACTCGAGGGCATCGCCCCATGGCTGGTCAAATGGCCCGCCGCGTGGGAACTGCCTGCAACCCAATGGGTGGGCACGTTTCTGGACTGGTTTCTGAACCTGATCAAACCGGCGATGCGGTTGTTCTCGGATTTGATGACCTATCCGATGAACTGGGCGAATTTCGTTCTTGGCAACACACCATGGCCCATTCTGATCGGGATCGTGACCGCGCTGGGCTGGTATCTGGGCGGTTTGCCCATGGCCGCGCTGGGCTTTCTGGGCCTCAGCTTTGTTCTGGCGTCGGGTTACTGGGCTGAGAGCATGAACACTCTGGCCTTGGTCGCAGTATCCGTTCCGGTGGCGTTGATACTGGGTGGTGGCATCGGCATCCTCGCCAACGAGGTACCGCGGGTGAAATCCTTCGTTCAGGCGGTTCTGGATGTCATGCAGACGGTGCCGACCTTCGCATATCTGACACCACTGTTGCTGCTCTTTGGCTTTGGCCCGGTTGTCGGTCTGATCGCCTCGGCCATCTATGCTGCGCCGCCCATGGCGCGCAACGTGATGCTGGGGCTGGAACGGGTGGAGCCCGAGATCAAAGAGGCCGCCATCATGTCCGGTGGCACGCGTTTTCAGCAACTGTTTCAGGTCGAAATTCCCGCCGCCACGACGCAGATCATGGTCGGTGTGAACCAGTGTCTGATGGCGGCCTTGTCCATGGTCATCATTGCCGCCGTCATCGGTGGGTTCAACGATATCGGCTGGGAGGTTCTGCTGACCATGCGCAAGGCGCAGTTCGGGGAGTCTCTGATGGCGGGTCTGGTCATCGTGGTCTTTGCCGTCGTCATAGATCGCATGAGCGGCACCTTGGCGACCGAGCGCAAACGTTATGACAGCCGGGTTGTCTGGGCGATGTTGGGTTTCGCCATGGTCTTCACCGCCGCCTTCTGGGCGTGGTTGCCGAACCCATCCGAACTGACCTTGCTGGATCCGATGGCCGAGGCCGTGGACAGCGGCCTGACCGCGTTCACTCAGGCCAATGGCCCATGGTTGGATGCGCTCAAGAACAACTCACTTTTCTATGTGCTGCTGCCTTTGCGGATCGGTCTGGATCAGGCGGTGCTGCCCTTCACCTGGGGCTTTCAGTGGACGCCGGGCATGAGCTTTGGCCTGTTTGCCGCAGGTGCCGGGATCGCGCTGTTGATGGCATGGCGTGGGCGGCTGACGGGTGGTCTGATCGTCATGATTCTGATTGGAATGCTGGAAACCGGCATTGCCAACCTGCCGTGGCCCTTTGTCCTGACCGGCGCCGCTGCTCTGGGCTGGGTCGCGGGGGGCTGGCGTCTGGCGGCGCTGTGCGTGGGGCTGCTTTGCACTATCCTCGTTTCGGGCCTGTGGGAGAGAGCGCTCTTGTCGCTTTACCTCAGCGGTGCGGCGGTGTTTTCCTGTGCCGTGGTCGGCGGCCTGATCGGCCTTGCCAGCGCGGTCTGGGAACCGGTGTGGAAAGTGGTCCGTCCGATCTGCGACATGTTGCAGACAATCCCTCTGTTCGTGTTCCTGATCCCGGTTCTCATGGTGTTCCAGATCGGCGAGTTCTCGGCCTTTCTGGCAATCTGCGCCTATGCGATCGTGCCCATGATCCGCTACACGCGGCACGGGTTGGTCAACACGCCGGACGAGATAATGGAGGCCGCGATCTCAAGCGGTGCGACCGAGTGGCAGATCATGCGCGACGTGCGCGCGCCCTATGCCGCGCCCACGATCCTGCTGGGGTTGAACCAGACCATCCTCTATGCCTTTGCGATGCTGGTGATCGCCGCCCTCATTGGCACCACGGGTCTGGGGCAGTCGATCTATCTGGCGCTGGGTCAGGCAGATGTGGGGCTTGGCATTTCGGCCGGGGCCGCGATGGCGATTCTGGCGCTGATTGCCGACCGCATCGTGCAGGGGTTTGCCGAAGAACGCCGCGCGGCGCTTGGATTGTAAACAGGGCAGGGGCGATGCACCGCCCCTGCGCCGAACTTGATTTTGGACAAGGATACCAGTGTCGTCCTGATCTAGACCGATCCCAATAACGCGGAGATCACCATGACCGGTTGGGTCCTATTCCTTGCAGCGCTCGTCACATTCCTTCTCAGCCACGCGATTCCGGTGCGACCCGCCATACGCGGACGGCTGATCGATACACTCGGACGCCGGGGGTATTTCACGGCCTATTCGGTTCTGTCGCTGGCCGTCCTGGCGTGGTTGATCATCGCCGCTGCCAACGCTCCTTATGTCGAGGTCATTCCGCCATTTGCGGTTTTGCGCTGGGCGCCGGTTCTGATCATGCCGGTGGTCTGCTGGCTGGCTGTTGCGGGGCTGATCATTCAGAACCCGTTCTCATTCGGAGGGCTGGGCAATCGGCCCTTTGACCCAGAACAGCCCGGTATCCTGCGCACCACCCGACACCCGATCCTTGCCGCGCTGATGCTGTGGGCGGTGGCACATCTTCTTGCCAATGGCAGCCTGTCACATGTGATTCTGTTCGGCCTGTTTGCCGGTTTCGCAGCCATGGGCATGGCCCTTGTCGACCGGCGCAAGTCGCGGGAAATGGGCTTTGAATGGGTCCGCTTGTCCCGTTACACGGCGCGGTTCTCACTGCGCGCACCGCGTCCCTGGCCGCGTCCCGGGGTGTGGCTGGCCGCACTTGCCGCCTATGCGGTTCTGCTTCACCTGCACGCCCCTGTGATTGGCCTGTCCCCGCTTCCGTGAACGAGGGAGTGGCCGGGCGGTGTCATGCGTGCTATTTGAAACGTCACAAACGAATTACAAGAGGTCCAAGATGCATCTGGCCTATGTCACCACCACCGATCGCGGCGCGACGGACCGCCTGCTGAGCGCCGTTGCGGACCGCCTGCTGGCCTCCGGAGCAAAACTGGCCGGTGTCGTGCAAACAAACACGGAATGCGCCGACAGCAGCAAATGCGATATGGACTTGCGCGTGCTTCCCGACGGTGAAACCATCCGCATTTCGCAGTCGCTGGGCACCCAGTCGCGCGGCTGCCGTCTGGACCCGGCAGCGCTGGAACAGGCGGTGGGATATGTGACTGCCTCGCTGGAGGGCGCGCCCCAATTGCTGATCATCAACAAATTCGGCAAGCATGAATCCGATGGGCGTGGATTCCGCCCCGTGATCGGCGAAGCCCTGGCGATGGATATTCCGGTTCTGGTCGGCGTGAACGGTTTGAACGAAGAGAAATTCCAGACTTTCGCGGATGGCGCAGCGCAAGCCCTGCCGGCGGATCTGGATGCAATCGAGGCGTGGTTCAACAAGGTCTCGGAACTGCGCCCGGCGGCAGAATAGAACCTTCCAAACCCTTGGTTAAGAAACAAAAAACGGCGCTGACCAACAATCAGCGCCGTTTTTTTTGATGTTGGGTGCAACTAGGTTGTCTTAAGCCTGCGGTACCCGAACAGGCCCAGAACAGCCCCGATCAAAAGCAGCCCGCTTGCGGGCAGGGGGACCGGTGCGACGACTAGATTGTCTACCCAGATTTCCCCGCAATATTGACTGCACCATGCCGTATTTGGTGTTGTCACAAACGGGTGCCGGATCTGAGAGGGGCTGTTGTAGGTCAGCAGAAGCGCGTCAATCGCAGTAAAGGCATTAGAGAAACCAAATGTGGCCAAGGGTGTATTACCAAAGGTCTGACTGGCGACAACGGCACCATTTCGGAGCCCGGAAAACGTGACTGTAGGAAAGGTGGTTGGTCCGCCTGTAAGCCATTGATTGTATGCCGCGGTCCCGTACGCGGGCGCTGGTCCAGATCCCGTTGTGTAAGCCAGAGACGCGCCTAGTATATCGGCGGTCTGCACCGTAAACCTGCCACCATTGACCGGCTTGATTGTGGTCGAGAGAACCCCGCTATCATCGTGAAGGTTGATATAGTTTCCGAAGCTGTAGACAGCCGCGTAGTCAAACGTAAAGCCCTGGCTGGTTCCTTGGTAGGTCGTGAACCCAGACCTCGGATCGTTCGGGAAGTCGATATCAAATGTAATAGTCAGCGCATTTGCTGCGCCCGCGACACACACGGCAAGCGCCGCCAAAAACAGTCTCATAACAAATCCCTCGCAAATACGTAAACAGACTAGCGGGCGGTGCCCGGTTACGCAACTTTTACGAGTCTTTGCAGCCGTCATTGCGCATAAGCATGCACATAAGCACGCGTGGGCAATGCGTTCTGGCCATCTTTGAATTCTACGGGAAAGATGGTGGGCGACCCTGGAATCGAACCAGGCGTGCGTCTCCGCGAGGGAGTTACAGTCCCCTGCCACACCTTGCGGCCTGTCGCCCACTGTCAGGCGTTGCACCTGACGTGGAGGCGTGATTACTAGCGCACCAAAGGAGCGTCAACAGGAAAATTTCGCTTTGGCGCAGGAAACCGAATTCCCGGCCCGGAGGCCTGAAAAATGAAGAAACCTAAATGGGTCGTTGAAAAGGAACAGGCGCGCAAGGCCGCGGCTGCCGAAACCGTTTGGCTGTTCGGTCTGCATGCAGTTCGCGACGCTTTGATGAACCCCAATCGGCAGAAGTTGCGCCTGATCGTAACGCGCAATGCGCGGGACAAACTGGCGGAAGCGATTGAATTCTCTGGTATCGAGCCCGAGATGGCTGATCCGCGCAAGTTCTCGGCGCCCATCGATGCAGGCTCGGTGCACCAGGGTGCCGCGCTGGAGGTGAAGCCGCTGGATTGGGGCGGTCTGGCCGAAAACTGCATCGGTCGGGAAAATCCACGCGTCATCCTTCTGGACCGCGTTACGGACCCGCACAATGTCGGGGCGATTCTGCGCTCGGCCGAAGTTCTGGGTGCCAGTGCCGTCATAGGCACCCGCCACCATTCCGCGCCCGAGACCGGGGCACTGGCAAAAACCGCCAGCGGCGCGCTGGAGCGTCAACCCTATCTGCGGATGCGCAACTTGGCCGACACAATTGTTGAACTACAGAATATGGGATTTCTGGTCCTTGGGTTGGATGGTGAAGCAGAGGTAACGATCGAAGGCGCGCTGAGCGACGGTCGGGACCGTCCCGTCGCACTTGTTCTGGGGGCGGAAGGCCCGGGATTGCGCCAAAAGACGAAGGAAACCGTGGATCAATTGGTGAAAATTGACGCAGCCGGGGGATTCGGATCGCTGAATGTCTCAAATGCGGCGGCAATCGCCTTATATGCATCCCGGCCCTGACAAAAAAAGGAGAGCGCTATTTCCGGTCCATCCAAAATTGCGACCTGCTGCTATTGCGGGACCCGGGCTGCGCTGGTCCTGAGGGGCAAAGAACGGCACGAGCTGAGCTGTTCCAGTTGTGGCGCACCTTTGCACGATCTGAAGATGCTGCCCAAGCGGAAGGCCGCGCCTGCCAAAACGGTGCGATCTGCGGTTTCTCATGCCCCTCCGCGGAAGGCCAAGCGAAAAAAGAAGAAAAAGAGCATGTTCTCGCGCGTGTTCGATGAAGCCTGGGATGTGATCGAAGACATTTTCGATTGAACGTTTTTGGGTGAAGATCGTTCACATCCACGTCAACAGGGGTTCCGCATGCAGCAAAAAATTGCATCTTGATACCCCAGTGATTTCAGATTCTGACATGGCAATGCTGACCCGACGTTCCACACTTGGCGCGCTGTGCGCTTTTTTTCTGGCGCCTGCCACGTATGCGCAGGAAAGGCCCGTTTACTACGCCACCGAAGGGGTGGCGTTGGCCGGGTATGACGCCGTGTCCTATTTCGACGGTTCTACGCCGATCATGGGCATGCCCGAGAATTCCGTGATGTGGAAAGGGGCGCGGTGGCATTTCACCTCGCAGGAGAACCGCGAGCTGTTCGAAAGCAATCCCCGTGCTTTCGCGCCGCAGTTCGGCGGGTATTGTTCATATGCAATGGCGATGGGCGTTCTGAAGAGCTCGGACCCCAAGGCCTGGAAAGTCGTGGATGGTCGTCTGTACCTGACACACTCGATCGAGATCGAAGAAATCTGGAAGCAGGATCAGGCAGAATACATTGAGTTGGCTGAAGAAAACTGGCCGGCGATCCTCTATCACGAATGAGCGGGAATCAGCTAATCGTGAAGAGTCATCACAAAAATGCGCCGCCCCTCTTTTTTTTAACAAATATATGCCTAAATGTCACAGTGACCGCGGAATGGAACTGCCGCGGGTCATTTCACTGTCCCTCGTTCCAACAACTGGCGCCCAAGGTTTCTTGGGCGCTTTTTTCTTTTTGGAACCCTGCTAAGGATAGGGCATGCCAGACTATTCCGATCAGCACCTGAGAACCATTCTGCAACGCACCAAGTCCGTTGCCGTTGTCGGGGTGTCCATGAACCCGGTGCGGCCCAGCTACTACGTCGCCCGCTACCTGTCGTTGAAAGGGTTCAACGTGATCCCGGTCAATCCGGGCCATGCCGGGAACGACCTGTTTGGCCAGACGGTACGCGGCAGCCTTTCGGAGATATCCGAACCCGTGGACATGGTAGACATCTTCCGACGGTCCGAATCCGTGCCGCCCATTGTGGACGAAGCGTTGGAGGGGTTCCCGTCCCTCGGAACGATTTGGATGCAGATCGGGGTTGAACACCCTGAAGCGGCAGCCAAGGCCGAGGCCCGCGGTGTGGACGTCGTGATGAACCGCTGTCCGAAGATCGAGTATCAGCGCCTGTTTGGCGAGCTGCGCATGGGTGGGTTTTCCACCGGGATCATCTCGTCCAAGCTTTAGGGCGTTGCTGGCTGATAGGGTTTCAGGCGGGCAACCTGTTCCTGTCGTCGTTTTTCCAGCACCACGTCCCGAGGGACCCAATCATATCGGGTATCCTCGACCAGAGGTGACCAGAACAAAACCCCGCCATAGCGCCACGGATCCAGCACGACGCCCTCATACAGCGATTCACCCTTGCGACTGATAATCGCGGTGCTGTGGTCGATCCTCAACGGATTGTCGGCGTTGGCGATGGCGCGGTGCAATTCCAGCGTCTGGAAGTTTTCCTGTTTCAGACGACGCTCGATATCCTCGGCCCAATGCCAGCACAGACCACGCGGGCGCAATCCCTTGTTGACCTTCGCATTGTGGATCAGCGGCGGGTCGGTGATCTGGTATTCGTCCACCAGCTGCGCGGTATAGGAATAGGCGACTTGCGCCGCCCGGCGGGCTTCTTCCGGATCGATATCCGGGCCAAGACGCTGAATCTCGGCTGTCAGGCGTTGCACCTCATCCCCGGTCGAAGGGGGAGGCGCCGCACATGCCGCAACGATGGCAAGCGTTGCCACAAGCATCAAAATTCGGATCATGTCGCGCCCTCGGCCTGTCATTCTGACGCCCGAGTATAGCGGGCGTTGCGGCGGCGCGGAACCCGGCCGTTACCCTTTGGGGCGGGCGGCTTTTTCGGCAATGCCGCTGATGCCCTGACGGCGCGCAAGTTCGGCCAGAACATCCTCCAGCGCCACGTCCCGGGCGGCCAGCATGACCAGCAGGTGATACAGCACGTCTGCGGCTTCGGCGGTCAGCTTGGCCTGATCGCCCTTTGTGGCTTCGATGATGGCTTCGATGGCTTCTTCACCAAATTTCTCGGCGCATTTCTCGGGACCCTTTGCAAGCAGCTTGGCTGTCCAGCTTGAATCGGGATCAGCCCCTTTACGCGCCTTAATCGTGGCAGCAAGGTCGTGCAGAATGCTCATGTCAGCCTCATCGGAATGCCTGCGGCGGCCATATGCTCTTTGGCTTCGCGGATCGTGTATTCTCCGAAATGGAAGATCGAGGCTGCAAGCACCGCACTTGCGCCACCTTGGGTGACGCCTTCGACCAGATGGTCCAGTTTACCGACACCGCCGCTTGCGATCACGGGCACATCCACGGAATCGGAAATCGCGCGGGTCAGGGGCAGGTTGAAGCCAGCCTTGGTGCCGTCGCGGTCCATCGAGGTCAGCAGAATTTCCCCGGCGCCTTTGGCGACAACAGTTTTTGCGAACTCGACCGCATCAATGCCCGTTGGCTTGCGGCCGCCATGCGTGAAAATCTCCCACTTTCCGGGGCTGACCGTCTTGGCGTCGATGGCGCAGACGATGCACTGGCTGCCGAATTGATCTGCTGATTCCGCGATCACGTCGGGATTGGCGACGGCTGCCGAGTTGAAGCTGACCTTGTCTGCCCCCGCCAGCAACAGGGCGCGGACATCATCCTTGGTGCGAACTCCGCCGCCGACTGTCAGAGGTACAAAGCACTGCTCGGCGGTGCGCTGTACCACATCGAACATGGTGCCGCGGTTTTCGTGGGTTGCGTGGATATCAAGAAAACAGATTTCGTCCGCGCCTGCGGCGTCATACGCCTTGGCCGATTCCACGGGATCGCCCGCATCGCGCAGACCGACGAAATTCACGCCTTTGACCACGCGGCCATCGGCAACATCAAGGCAGGGAATGATCCGGGTCTTCAGCATCTGATCGTCCTTCGTTGCCGGACCTTTACCGACAAAGCGCCGCCGATGCCACAGACGTTTTGCCGCCCATGGCCCTGGTAGCACGGGCCATGGGCGGAGCGGGGGGCTTAGTGATCCCGGTTCTTCAGCAGTTTCAGTGCCGAAAGCAGGTTTGCCTTACCATCGGTCCATGGCGGCGCTCCGTCGGTTTCGACGATTTGCCAGTTTCCATCCTGCGCAAAACTCTCAATTCGGGATTTGTCGGGGCTCAGGATCACAACGCTGCTGGTGGCGGCTCCGGTTTCAACCTGCTCTTTACCCACGGCCAGCTGCTGATGCGCAGCGGTCAGGTTCAGGCTGTCGGCAATTCGGGCCAAAGGCTGGACCAGATCGTAGAACCGGTTTGTGATGTGGAACACCAAAACCCCATCATCGGCCAGGCGGCTGGTGTACATCTCTACCGCCTCGCGTGTGATCAGGTGAAGCGGAATCGCGTCCGAGCTGTACGCATCCAAAACCAGGATATCGAAGGCAAAAGGCTTTTGCTTCAGAACGATCCGGGCGTCACCCAGATGGGTCTCGGAATCGGGCGTGCATTCCGACAGATAGGTGAACAGCGAAGGGTCGCGTGCGATCTGGTCAACGGTCGCGTCGATCTCGAAGAAGTCCCAGTTTTGAGCAGGCTGCCGATAGCAGGCCAGTGCACCTGTTCCAAGACCGACAATTCCGATGCTGTTGGATTGCTTGCCGAAGTCCGACGTGATGACCTGCGCCATCGGTCCTTCGGGGTGATAATAGGACAGCGGTGTGGGTCGAGTGCCATATTCGGATTCGCGTTGCCAGCCATGCACCGTGGTGCCGTTCTTGTAAAGACGGTAGCCCTTGCTTGAATACACGGAATGCACGCCGAAAAAGCTGCGATCTTCGAACACCGGATTGTTCTTTACCGCAAATGCGGGAAGCAGAACGACGGTAAGAACCACAGGGATACGCATGGCCTGCGCCCGGAACAGGTACAGCACTGCGAATATCAGCAAGAACAGCGCGCCTGCACGCGGGATATCCGCGCTCAGCGCCGCGACGCCGCGTGTCGCACCTGCGATGACGAGGATGAAAACACTTGCCGCGATGCCCATGATGACATGGCGAAGGGCAAATCCCGGGGCGCGGACAAGAAACAAGCCTCCGGCCAGAATCATGGTGATTGGCGCCTCCAACTCACGTGTGAAGGCAATCGGCGCAACGATCGAGTTGAACAGCCCGCCAATTGCTCCGCCCATGGAAAGGGCGATGTAGAACACGGTCAATTGCTCGGCGGATGGGCGCATGTCGTACAGCAGGCGGTGCGCAAAAAGTGCGATGATGAACAACACCGGGACATAGAGCAGAATAACCACCGGCGCGTCATGCTCGCTGACCACCTTGGACACCAGTAAGACACCCGCCGCCAGCGCCGCCAGCATGGGCAGGTTCAAGGCATCAAGCGTCAGGTGTTTCCATTTGGCAAACGCGATGATGAAGGACAGGATATAGCCCGCCAGCGGAACAACCCAGATCAACGGGAGAGCACCCAGATCCGTGCTAACCCGCGTTGTGAAGGACAGCATCAAGGAAGAGGGGATGAAGGCGACGAACACCCAGACAGCGATCTGCCGCAGGGTCGGGAAACTGGCCTTTAGCGCCGTTTGAACCGACGGCTTCGTGTGCCGTGATCCCCGCAAGGCGATCATGCCACTGCCAAGCAAAAGCGCGCCGAACAGCACGAAGCCGACCAGCCAGGCACGGCTGATCTCGGCTGCGCCAAAAAATGGATCCGCAACCAGGGGGAAGGCCAACAACGCCAGCAAGGATCCGACATTGCTGGCGCTGTAGAGGAAATACGGATCATCCGCCGAAGGCCCGCCCGACCTGGCGTACCAGGCCTGCAACAGGGGCGCATTTGCCGACAATACCGCAAAAGGTACACCCACACCTACGGCGAACAGGCCAAGCGTTTGCAGCGCGGTCGAGGTCGCGGCGTCATAGCTCCAGCTTTCGCTGGTGGACAGCGGCAGGAAAGTCAGCGCCGCCACCCAAAAGGCAAAATGGGCGATGATCTGCCAGCGCAAGGGCAGAAACTTGGTCAACAGGTGCGCGTAAACATACCCGAATATCAGCACCACTTGGAAAAACAGCATAGCCGTCGTCCAGACCGCCGGGGCGCCGCCGATTTTTGGAAGAACCAGTTTGGCAAAAAGCGGCTGGACAAAGAACAGAAGACTGGCGCTCGTGAAAATCGCCGCACAGAAGATCGCAATGGTTGCCGATCCGAATCTGGACGTTTTGGGAACGTCTAGGTTGGAAACACTCACGTTTGCCACCCGGGTTGTTGTGTTTGACGAAGGAGTGAAGCGGGGATTCCGCCCGAATTATGGCTCAACCCAGTGAAATGTTTGGCTTCTGGTCGGATTGTTCTCCAAAGCCAGGATAAAATGGGCGTCATCAATTCTGGCAAAGCTTTGCTGATGCCAGACTTGTGATTGTCAGATTTCCAAAACCTGTGAGAATTGGAGTGAATATTACAGAAGGAATACCGACATGCGTAGCTTGATACTTGCTGCAATTTTTTCGCTCGGAGGGGCTTTGGCCGCCATGGCTGACGACATCATCAAAGTTCAAACGAACAAATCCGTAGCCGAGGCGCTGGATGCGCTGGAAGCAGCGGTTGGCAACGCAGGGGCCACTGTCTTCGCCCGTATCGACCACGCGGCCGGGGCGGAAAAGGTCGGTACGCCCATTCCGGCCAATCAAGTGCTGATTTTCGGCAATCCTGCGCTGGGCACGCCGGCCATGCAGATCGATCCGCGTGCAGGATTGTTCCTGCCGCTCAAGGTGCAGGCGTATGAGGATGGGAACGGTCAGGTCTGGTTGGCCTATGAAGACCCCAAGGAAACGATGGACGAGCTGGATGACGTCGAAAAGTCACCTGTAGTCGAGAAGATGCGCGGTGCGCTCGCCAAGTTGACCGCTGCGGCCGCGGGTTAGACCTTTTGGGTTATGTGCTTGCGCTTTTCACACGCGCAAGCGCGTTTCTAGCGATCAGGATGTGAAACGGCAGGATCGCAGCCAGATACAGGCGCCCGCCAAGGTTATGGCGTCGGACCCATGTGGCCAGCGAGATGCGGCCGTTTTCCGACAGGACGGACACCCGGAAATCCAGGTGGCGATCGTTGAATCCTGCGATCACCTCGGTCCTGCCATCATGTTCGACCGGGAAGATCCCCAGCTTGTCGTCAGCATCCGGGCCTGTCGTGCTGAGGCCAAAGGGTGTCACCAACAGGCCGCGCAGCCGAACCAATGCCAGCACCCATCCGGGGAACGCGGTGATGATTTCCGCGGCCCGGCGCGGCGGAAGATTGGATTCAACACTGAAGCAGTCCAGAAAGTCGCCGGTTTTAAACCGTTCGTTCAGCAGGCTGTGCGCGGACAGTTCGGAACGCTTTACCGGCGAATGAAACATAAAGCTATCCTCTGAGCGCGGTCAGAGCCTCTTTCAGATCAATCGCTCCATCATAAAGCGCGCGGCCGGAAATGGCACCGTTCAAAGCTGCGCCACAATCGCGCAGGGCGATCAGATCGGCGATCGAGGACACGCCGCCAGATGCGATGACCGGAATATCGACCGATTTGGCAAGCTCTGCGGTGGCCTCGACATTGGGGCCCTGCATCGCGCCGTCCCGGTTGATGTCGGTGTATATGATCGCAGCGACGCCCGCGTCTTCGAAGCTGCGGGCCAGATCGGTTACCTGAACGTCGGTTTCTTCGGCCCAACCCTTGGTGGCAACCAGACCGTTGCGCGCGTCGATGCCCACGGCGACCTTGCCGGGAAAGGCTTTGGCCGCTTCGCGCACCAGATCGGGGTTCTCGACCGCGACCGTGCCCAGAATCACGCGGGCCAGACCTTTGTCGATCCAGGTCTCGATGGTGGCCATGTCGCGGATGCCGCCTCCCAATTGCGCGGGCACGTCGCAGGCTTTCAGAATCGCTTCGACCGGGGCGGCGTTGACCGGCTCACCTGCAAAAGCGCCGTTCAGATCGACCAGGTGCAGCCACTCGCACCCGGCCTCGACAAAGGCGCGGGCCTGCGCGGCGGGGTCTTCGTTGAACACGGTGGCCTTGTCCATTTCACCACGCAGCAGGCGCACGGCATTGCCGTCTTTGAGGTCGATGGCGGGGTAGAGGATCATGTCGGGCGGCCCTATATCTGTGTTGCACGCGCGGGATATCGCACAGGCGGGGCAGGGGATGCAACGCGACGCTGGGTCATTCTTGCCCGCAGCTGGTTGCCGGGTCAGACTGCCATCAAAACAGGGAGACAATCATGAAGAAATTTACGTTTGCAGCGGGTTTGATGTTTCTTGCGACCAGCGCGATGGCTGCGGATCCCGTCGACGGTCTGTGGAAGACTGCACCCGGTGATACCGGCGGCTATCTGCATGTGACGATTTCCGGATGCGGCAGTGCGATCTGCGGAACCATCGACAGCGCCTTTGATGCGGATGGCAACGAGCAGCTGGAATATGAAAACCTGGGCAAACAGATCATCTGGGACATGGTGCCCGATGGCGGCGGAAGCTATGATAGCGGCAAGATCTGGGCACCGGACCGGAACAAAACCTACAATTCAAAAATGTCACTGGACGGCCAGAACAAACTGACCGTCAAGGGATGTGTGGCGGGCGGTCTGATCTGCCGCGGTCAAACCTGGGCGCGTGTTCAGTAAGCCTCAGGGTTTCCAGGTCAGGAAGTTGCCCAGCATGCGCAGGCCAACGTCCTGGCTTTTCTCGGGGTGAAACTGCATTCCAACCATCGTGTCGCGGCCAATGACGGCCGTGACCTCTTGCCCGTAATTCACATAGGCCAATCGCTGTGCCGGGTCGGAAACCCGGAAGTGGTACGAGTGGACGAAATATGTGTGATCGCCGGATTTCACCCCGTTGAACACCGGGTGATCGCTGTCCAGAACAAGATCGTTCCAGCCCATATGCGGCACTTTCAGCGATGTGTCTGACGGCTCGATCCTGACGACATCGCCGGCAATCCAGTCCAGACCATCCGTTTCGCTGTATTCATGGCCCTTGGTTGCCATCAACTGCATGCCCACACAAATGCCCAGAAACGGGCGGCCTTTCTGTTCGACCGCCTCGACCATCGCGTCATAGATGCCCTTGTGCCCACGCAATTCGGCAGCGCATGCCGGAAACGCCCCGTCGCCGGGCAGAACCAAGCGATCCGCGCGTGCCACAACATCCGCGTCCGAGGTGACGACAACCTCACCGGCGCCGACCTCTTGCGCCATGCGCTGAAACGCTTTTTCCGCCGAGTGCAGGTTGCCGCTTTCGTAGTCGATAATGGCGGTCAGCATTTACAACGCGCCTTTGGTCGACGGAATCGCATCTGCCTTGCGCGGATCGGTTTCAACGGCGTCTCGCAGCGCGCGCGCGACGGCCTTGAATGCGGCCTCGGCGATGTGGTGGCTGTTGAAGCCGTGCAACTGGTCGATATGCAGCGTGATGCCGCCATGGGTGCTGAGCGCCTGAAAGAACTCGCGCACAAGTTCTGTGTCGAATGCACCGATTTTCTGCGTCGGCAGGTCCACATTCCAGATCAAATAGGGGCGGCCGGACAGGTCCAGCGCACAGCGCACCTGAGCATCATCCATCGGTAGGTGGCATTCTCCGTACCGCCGGATGCCCTTTTTGTCGCCCAGGGCCTGCGTCAAAGCCTGCCCCAGCGCGATGCCGGTATCTTCGACCGTGTGGTGATCATCAATGTGGTAATCGCCCTTGGCGCGGATCGTCATGTCGATCAGCGAATGGCGCGCCAGTTGATCCAGCATGTGATCAAAAAATCCAACTCCGGTCTGATTGTCATACATGCCGGTGCCATCCAGATTGATCTCGACCGAAATTTCGGTTTCGGCAGTCTGGCGGCTGATCTTTGCGCTGCGCATGGGCGAATTCCTTTTGCTACAGGCGCGCTTATAGACGGGGAAGGTCGGGGTTTTCCAGACCGCGCGTTGCGATCGCTGCAAACTGTTGCAGGGGATTGCACCCGGCTTGGCCCCGTGTCAGCTTGCGAACAACACGAACCGATAGGGTCAAACCATGTCCATCTGCGTTTTCATCCAGATCCGCTGCAAGCCCGGCACCACCTACAAGGTCGCCGAGGAAATCGCCCTGCGCGAAATCCACTCCGAACTGTATTCCACCAGCGGTGAATATGATCTGCTGCTCAAGCTCTATATCCCCGAAACCGAGGATGTGGGTCATTTTATCAATGAACACCTGCTGGTGATTCCCAATATCGAACGCTCGCTGACCACAATGACGTTCAAGGCGTTTTAACCCAGTTCGAATGAGGTGACGCCAAAGACACGGCTCAGATCGATATCCGGCGCGTGGCCGGAATACATCCGGGCCGTTTCAAAGACCTTTTCAAGACCCAGCGCATCCGCCAGCGCAAAGGCGGCGGCGTTGGGCTGCGGCATGTCGATGAACACGTCATGCGTGGCGTGATCGTCGGGGATGGCTTCCAATACCGAGGCCAACAGGGCTTGGGCAATCTCGGCGTCGTCCGCGAACAACGGCCCGATCTTGTATCCGCTTTGACAGGGCCGCAGGGTCGCATAGCCCCGGATCACCCCGTTCTCGGCAATCACGCGCGAGGCGTGGCTGGGCGCGCTCAGCCAATCGCGAAGGAAGATGTCGCGCGGGGCAGGGAACATCTGCCGGTCATAGGCAGCTAGATCGTCCGAGAGGCTGTTCAGCTCCTCAGCCCGCGCAGCTGGTTGCGCCCCGAGCGCGGCCAGAATCCCGCGTTTTGTCCCGCCAAAGCGGTAGTTGTTATAGGCAAAGGAAAAACCGGACTTGCGGTAGTTATCCTGCTGCTCGACGACCCCATCCAGGCCGATGTTGTCCGCATTGCAGTTTTCCAAGGCGTGCCGCCAGATTTTCAACCCGTGGCCCGATCCGCGAAACTCGGGCCGGACGATGTAGAACCCAAGGAACGCAAAGGCGTCATCATACTGAACGACCGAGATGGAAGCGATCATCTCGCCATCCAGGAACCCGCCGAGAAACCCGCGGGTATCCGTGCCGTGGAAGCAACGAGCATCGTGATACCCCGGGTTCCACCCTTCGCGCCCGGCCCAATCGACGGCCTTTTGCACCTCGTCAACGGTAAGAGGGCGGATGACGTAATCAGACATGGGTGAATCCTGCGTTGGGCAATGCAACCAGAATGACGCAATGTCATGTGAAGAACCAGCATGTCTGGAGAATTTCGTATCTGGAGCGGGCGAGGCGATTCGAACGCCCGACCCTAACCTTGGCAAGGTTATGCTCTACCCCTGAGCTACGCCCGCATCAGATACATATATGGTCCGAAGACCTCTCAATGGAGCGGGCGAGGCGATTCGAACGCCCGACCCTAACCTTGGCAAGGTTATGCTCTACCCCTGAGCTACGCCCGCGCCGTTGAGTGAGGAGGGATTTATAAATTCCCACGCGGGGCTGCAAGCGGAAAAACACAAAAAAGAGGAAAAATATTTCGACGGAACCTGGCATCCGGCCCGTTCAATCTCGAACACGGATCAAAAAAGGACACAGGCAGAGGGGCTTTCATGATTTCTGTTGCAGACATGAAGATAATGGCGCTGGCCGCAATGATCTTGCTGGTCACTGCGATGCCGAAATCGGACGATCACGAACACAACCGGATCACGCCCGTTTTGTTGAAAGCGCCCCTTGTGATGACGACGGATCTGACCGGATAACACCCGCCAACCGAGCTACAGTGCCAGAATCAGGTTGGCGATGGCCGCAACCAGAATGGCCAGGAACGTCAGGCTCATGCCAGCCTGCCGCAGGATGACGATCTGGGGCGTGCGCCCGAATCCGTACGCGTGCAGCAGACGCCCGGCCAGCAACATCAAGCCCAGTATATGCAAAAGCAATCCGCCCGCTCCCTGCAATTCCACCATGGCGATCAGCAAAAGGGCGATAGGGGCGTATTCGGCGCAATTGGAATGTGTCCGTATCGCCTTGATCATCAATTTGCTGCCCCCATCCCCGACCGAGATTTTGTCGCTGCGGCGCTGAAGGATCACTTTGACGCTGAGTGCCACGTAAAGAATAGCGATCAGGGCCGCATAGATCGGGGTGATAGCAAGCATGGTGGGTCTCCGTTCCAGCATAGAAAAAGGGCCGCGCGGTTTCCCGAGCGGCCCTTTGAACTGTAACCGGTTCGGCAGGTTATTCCAGCTCGACCAGAAGGTCCTTTGCGTCAATCTGGCCACCGGGCTGCACATGAACGGCCTTGACGGTCGCATCGCGCTCGGCGTGGATGCCGGTTTCCATCTTCATCGCCTCGATGGTCAGCAACATGTCGCCTTCCTTGACCTGCTGGCCAGCTGTTACGGCGACGGTGGCAACAACACCGGGCATCGGCGCACCGACATGATCCGGGTTGCCGACCTCGGCCTTGGGCCGCGCCTGCGTGGTCGAGGTGACCAACCGGTTCGGAACCCGGATCACGCGCGGTTGGCCGTTGAGTTCAAAAAACACTTTGACCTCTCCGTTTTCATCCGTTTCGCCAATGGCCTGACACCGGATTTCCAGCGTCTTGCCGGGGTCGATTTCCGCGGTGATCTCCTCGCCCGGCTCCATGCCGTAGAAGAAGGTGCGCGTTGGCAGGGTACGAACCGGGCCGTAGATCCGGTGGCGACCCATGTAGTCCAGGAACACCTTGGGATACATCAGATAGCCGTTCAGATCCTCGTCATCGACCTCTTTGCCTTCCAGCTGCTTGGACAGCTCGGCGCGGGTGGCTTCAAGATCGACCGGGGGCACGTCCTTGCCGGGTCGCTGCGTGTTGGGAACCTCGTCTTTCAGCACCTTCTTGATGATGGTCTCGGGGAACCCGCCCGGAGGCTGACCCAGATTGCCGCGCATCATGTCCACGACCGAGTCGGGGAAGGCCACGTCGGTATTCGGGTCCTCGACCTGTTCACGTGTCATGTTCTGGCTGACCATCATCAGCGCCATGTCACCAACGACCTTGGAAGACGGCGTGACCTTCACGATGTCACCGAACATCTGGTTCACGTCAGCATACATCTGCGCCACTTCGTGCCAGCGTTCTTCCAGACCCAGGCTGCGTGCCTGCGCCTTGAGGTTGGTGAACTGACCGCCCGGCATCTCGTGCAGATAGACCTCGGACGCGGGGGCCTGAAGGCTGGATTCGAAGGCCGCATACTGGCCACGCACAGCCTCGAAGTAATCGCTGATTTCACGGATGGCCTTGATGTCCAGCCCGGTGTCGCGGTCGGTATGGCGCAGCGCTTCGACCACGGTGCCCAGCGTCGCCTGGCTGGTGTTGCCCGAGAAGCTGTCCATCGCGCAGTCAACTGCATCGACGCCCGCCTCGGACGCGGCCAGAATGGTCGCGCTGGCAATACCGGCGGTGTCATGTGTGTGGAAATGAATCGGCAGCCCGACCTCTTCCTTCAGCGCCCGGATCAGGATTTTGGCCGAGGCCGGTTTCAGCAGGCCCGCCATGTCCTTGAGGCCCAGAATATGCGCGCCGGCGTCGCGCAGTTCTTTCGCCATGCCGACATAATATTTCAGATCGTACTTGGCGCGATCCGGGTCAAGAATATCGCCAGTGTAACAGACGGTACCTTCGCAAATCTTGCCGCTATCGACGACCGCATCCATCGCCACGCGCATGTTTTCGACCCAGTTCAGCGAGTCGAAGACACGGAACACGTCAATTCCTGTCGCCGCCTGACGCACGAACTCCTGCACCACGTTGTCAGGATAGTTCGTATAGCCCACGCCGTTTGCGCCGCGCAGCAGCATCTGGGTCATCAGGTTCGGCATCGCCTCACGCAGGTCCCGCAGGCGCTGCCACGGGCATTCCTGCAAGAACCGATACGCCACATCGAAAGTCGCGCCGCCCCAGCATTCGACCGAGAACAGCTGCGGCAGGTTCGCCGCATAGGAGGGAGCCACCTTGATCATGTCGATCGAGCGCATCCGGGTCGCCAGCAGAGACTGGTGCCCGTCGCGCATGGTGGTGTCGGTGATCAGCAGTTGGCGCTGCGCCTTCATCCAGTCGGCCACCGCCTGCGGGCCCTTCTGCTCCAGCAGGTTGCGCGTACCCATCTGCGGTTCGGCCTTCAGCGCCGGAGGCCTGGCCTCCTTCAGGTCGGCGCGCGGGCGCGGGCGGTCCTTGGTTTCGGGATGCCCGTTCACGGTGATGTCCGCGATATAGGTCAGAACCTTGGTGCCGCGGTCGCGCCGCTTCTTGAAGGTGAACAGTTCGGGCGTCGTGTCGATGAACTTGGTGGTGTATTCGTTCGACAAGAAGGTCGGATGCTTGAGCAGGTTGATGACGAAGTCGATATTCGTCGAAACCCCGCGGATGCGGAACTCGCGCAGGGCGCGGTCCATCCGAGAGATCGCCTTTTCGGGCGTGGGGGCCCAGGCCGTAACCTTGGTCAGCAGCGAGTCGTAATAGCGCGTAATCACCCCGCCCGCATAGGCCGTGCCGCCATCCAGACGGATGCCCATACCGGTGGCCGAGCGATAGGCGGTGATCCGGCCATAGTCGGGGATGAAGTTGTTCTGTGGGTCCTCGGTGGTGATCCGTGTCTGCAACGCGTGCCCGTTGAGCTGGATATCCTTTTGGCTGGCCATGCCGGTCGCCTCGGCCAGCGTCTTGCCCTCGGCGATCAGGATCTGCGCCTGCACGATGTCGATACCGGTGACTTCTTCGGTCACGGTGTGTTCGACCTGAACGCGCGGATTGACTTCGATGAAATAGAACTTGCCGGTGTCCATATCCATCAGGAACTCGACCGTGCCGGCACATTCGTAATTCACATGCGCACAGATCCTGCGGCCAAGCTCGCAGATCTCGGCGCGCTGTTCGTCGCTCAGATACGGGGCAGGGGCGCGTTCCACGACCTTCTGGTTCCGGCGCTGGACCGAGCAGTCGCGTTCATACAGGTGATAGATTTCACCGTGCTTGTCGCCCAGGATCTGCACCTCGACGTGGCGCGCACGAATGATCATCTTTTCCAGATAACCCTCGCCATTGCCAAATGCGGCTTCGGCCTCGCGACGGCCTTCCAGCACTTTCTCTTCCAACTCTTCTTCCGACTGGATCGGGCGCATGCCGCGCCCGCCGCCGCCCCAGGACGCCTTGAGCATCAGCGGATAGCCGATTTCGGCGGCCTCCTTGCGGATCGCGTCCATGTCATCGCCCAGAACTTCGGTGGCAGGAATGACCGGAACGCCTGCTTCGATGGCTACGCGTCGCGCGCTTGCCTTGTCGCCAAGCGCGCGCATGGTTTCCGCCTTGGGGCCGATGAAGGTGATGCCGTTCTTGACGCAGGCATCGACGAAATCCGGGTTCTCGGACAGCAGACCATAGCCCGGATGAATCGCGTCGGCGCCACATTGCTTGGCAACACGGATGATCTCGTCGATCGAAAGATAGGCGGCAACCGGCCCCATGCCTTCACCGATCTGATACGCCTCGTCAGCCTTGAACCGGTGCAGGCCCAGTTTGTCTTCTTCAGCGTAGACGGCGACGGTTCGTTTTCCCATCTCGTTTGCTGCGCGCATGACGCGGATGGCAATCTCGCCGCGGTTGGCGATCAGGATCTTGTTGAAGTCTGTCATGATAGGTCCCGGTCTTTTGTGTATGGGCGTCTTATTGGGCGGAGAATACGCGCAGGTATATCCGTTCTTCTGGGTAGAACCGGCATGTTATCGCTCGCAAACGCCCTATGATCGCAGCGCCCTTATACTTTTGCTGCGCCGCAGCATCAAATGTTTAACGTTAACTCTCAATCTGACACAGGCTTGCCAGGCCCATCTGGCCCATATTTGCATGCAGGTCTTGCCTGAGAATCTCGATGACATGTGCAGGCCCCCGCGCGCCAAGTGCCGCAAGACCATATAAAAAAGCCCGCCCGAGCATCACGAAGTCTGCGCCCAGCGACATGGCACGCAAAATATCCAGACCGCCTTCGACACCACTGTCGAAGATCAGGGGCAGGCGGGTTGCATCCCGGACAGAGGGCAGAACCTCGATGCTGGCCGGGGCCGCGTCAAATTGCCGACCGCCATGATTCGACACCCACAAAGCATCGACACCGACCTGTTCGAGTCTTCTCGTATCCTCTGGTCGCAGGACACCCTTCAGGACAAGCGGACCGTCCCAGTGGTCGCGCAGCCATTTGACATAGTCCAGATCCGGCGAGGTTCGAAGCAGGTAACCGATATGAGCCGTGGGCGGAAGATTCCCGGGGTTTTCGATATATTTGTCCAGCGTTCGCATATGCGGCACACCGTTGCGCAGCATGCCCATCGCCCAGGCGGGTCTTTGGGCGATCTGCGCCAGAATGCGCGGGGTCAGCTTTGGCGGTTGCCGCAGGCCCGATCGTGTCTGCCTTTCCCTGCGCGATGCGACGGGAACATCCGCGGTGAGGACCAGGGTTTTGAACCCGGCCTTGCGGACCCGGTTCAGCAGGTCTTTTCGAATATCCGGATCCCGGGGCGGGTAAAGCTGGAACCAGGCATTGTCCCCAAGATGCGGTGCCATGTCTTCAGGGCTTTGGCTGGCTACGGTCGACAGGGTATAGGGAATACCCGCCTCTGCGGCCGCGCTGGCAAGCAGTTGCTCGGCGCGGGGCCAGACCAGCCCGGACATTCCGATCGGCGCGATTCCGAACGGCAGCGGATACGAAGCGTCGAGAAACGACTTTGACGTATCAAAGTCCAGCTCGCCATGCAGGATCGAGGGGCAGAGGCGCACGTCATCCAGCGCCTTGCGGTTCCGGTGCAGCGTCGTTTCAATCCCGGTTCCACTGTCGATATACTCCCACACGAAATGCGGCAGACGACGGCGCGCACGGTGTTTCAGATCCGGTATGCCGGGATAAGTGCTGTGCAAGTCCATGCAGATTGATCCGACCTGCCATGCGATTCGGCAAGTTTTTTAAGCTGCATCCTTGGGTGGTTGCCGGTTTTCAGGCGACGCATTTTCGGTCTTGTTCCTGGTGCCGCTTGCAACATGCACCTGGTTGCGCCCCTTGTCCTTGGCGACATAAAGCGCATCGTCTGCCGCGCGCATCAGGTCCTGCGGCATGGTGCCGTGGGCCGGGTAATGTGCAACCCCGACCGATATCGTAATGCGCGGCAATACCTTCTCGCCATATCGGACGGTTACGGCTTCAACCGCCTGGCGCAGTTGTTCGGCGCGGGTCATGGCATCTTCGGGGCTGTTGTCAGGCAGGATCAGCATGAACTCTTCCCCCCCGATGCGGCAGGCGACTTCGTCCCGGTCGCACCCCTGTTCCAGGGCGGCGCCGACGGCGCGCAATACCATGTCGCCCGCATCATGCCCATGAGTATCGTTGAACTTCTTGAAGTGATCCACGTCCACGGCGATCAGGCTTAGCGCGGCGCCCGTCTGCTGGCTGCGGCTGATGGACTTGCGCAGCGTCTCGGTCATATGGCGGCGATTGAACAGCCCGGTCAGGGGGTCTCGTACCGATTGGTCGTGAAGCTGATCCCGCATGCGGACGTTGGCGATCGCCATACTGATCTGTTCGGCGCATAATTGGGCCAGCTTGCGGCTCTTGTTAAAGCAGTCTTCGCGCCCCTCAAGTGCCCGCAAATGCAAAAGACCAACGGTTTCGCCATGGGCCAGAATGGGAAAGCAGAAATAGGGCCGCCCGTCATGCGGTTCGGCGTGTTCGCAGACAAAGTCAATCTCGGATGCGCCGAACTCGTAAGTCCGGCCGCGCCGCAAACCCCAGCAACCTTCGGGGTGAATGTGGGATTTATGAGTTCCACCGTTCCAGCTGGCGCAGCCATCCAGCACATCGCGTGAGTTTGAGTAGACATACACGCTGCCTTCGGCCTCTGGCAGGATGTGGGTCATGAAGCGAGACACCATGTCGAACAGTTCATCCAGCGACCGGCTTGATTGCAGCCATTCGTTCAACTCACCCAACAGACGGACCTCTCGGGCCAGGCGCAGCTGCTCGTCCATCAGCTCCCTCTCTTTCTGGGCCCGTTTGCGCAGGTCGCGAACCTGACGACAGTTGGTGCGATGGACAATCAGGATGACAGTCGTCAGCGCCAGCAGGGCGACGCCGCTCAACAGCGCCAGAGACAGGCGAACGCGCGTGATGAACAGGTTCCGCAGGTCGGTTATGTCGGAATAGAACTCGATCGCGCCCATGAACGTCGCATCCTTGATGATCGGCGTATAGACCTCTGCCACATGGCGGCTGCTCAGTTCCGTATCCCGGGAATTGTCGAAAACAAAGGAATCAACTTCGGTAACCGGCTTCTCTTCGTGTTTGTAAAAAAGGCCCCCAGCGGCGACGATCGACTGGAAATAGGGTTTCGTATTCACGAACCCGACGTCGCTGGCTCGGGTCGACCAGAACACCTGCCCCGAAGCATCAAACAGCTTGAAGCGGTAAATGTCCGTGGTTTCGGGCAATAGCTCCAGAAACTCCTGGTCATGATCGGTCAATGCGTGAAAACGGAATGTCTGTTCAAGATCGTTTAGATGGCTTTCGACCTGGCGGCTCATCCGCATCGCGTTCTTTCGCAGGTCTGCTTCCAGCATGCGATCAACCACTGGCGCAGGGGCGGCATAGATCCCCCAGCCCGCCGCTGCCGTCAGCGCGAGCAGCATCAGGGCCACGCCTATCATTTTAAGCCTCGAGGACTGACCCGTCAGTTCCGCCTGTTTCATATGTCCGCTCCCACTACACTCTGCCAAACATCCCAGTCAGGATTTGACAGAGAGTTAACGGGGTGCGGGGCGGTGGTGTGTTTGTTTAGAATTGAATGTAAAAAGAAGTGCGAAAAGTCTGTGAACAAGCCGTGAACAAACCCTTTCCCTTCGCGCTTATCCGGCGTAGTTTGGGGCCATGAGCAGTTTTGACGAAATGGACGCCTTCGAGGGCGCATCGCTGTCGGCGCGGGCCATGGCCGTGCGCCCTTCGCCCTATCTGGATGAGCTTAACCCGGCGCAACGGGACGCGGTCGAGCGTCTGGATGGCCCGGTTCTGATGCTGGCAGGTGCCGGAACGGGCAAGACCAAGGCTCTGACCGCCCGGATCGCACATCTTCTCAACACCGCGCGCGCACGTCCGAATGAGATTCTGTCGGTAACCTTCACCAACAAGGCCGCGCGCGAGATGAAGGAACGGGTGGGCCGCCTGTTGGGGCAGCCTGCTGAGGGGATGCCATGGCTGGGTACCTTTCATTCGATCTGCGTCAAACTGCTGCGCCGCCATGCGGAACTGGTCGATTTGAAATCGAACTTCACCATTCTGGATACCGACGACCAGTTGCGCCTGCTCAAGCAGTTGGTGCAGGCCGCAAATATCGACGACAAACGCTGGCCTGCGCGGATGTTGCTGGGAGTCATCGACGATTGGAAGAACCGTGCGCTGACACCCGACAAGGTGCCAGCCGCCGATGCCGGGGCCTATGACAACAAGGGCATTGAGCTATATGCCCAATACCAGACCCGCCTGCGAGAGTTGAATGCGGTGGATTTCGGCGATCTGCTTCTGCACATGGTTACGATCTTCCAGACCCATCAGGATGTTCTGGAGCAATACCAGCGCTGGTTCCGCTATATCCTGGTGGACGAATACCAGGACACCAACATCGCCCAGTACCTGTGGCTGCGGCTGCTGGCGGGTGGGCACAAGAACATCTGTTGCGTCGGCGATGACGACCAGTCGATCTATGGCTGGCGCGGTGCCGAAGTGGGCAACATCCTGCGGTTCGAAAAGGACTTTCCCGGCGCGTATGTGGTGCGGTTGGAACAGAACTATCGCTCGACCCCGCATATCCTGGCCGCCGCCTCGAACGTCATCCGCGGCAATGAAAGCCGCTTGGGCAAGGAGCTTTGGACAGCTGCTGAAAACGGTGAAAAGGTCTGCCTTATCGGTCATTGGGACGGTGAGGAAGAGGCCCGCTGGATTGGAGAGCAGATCGAAGACCTTGTTAATGGAAATTCTCCCATCGCTAAACGCAGGCAAAACTCTCGATCCGATCAGATGATGAGTGAAGTAGAGCGTCTCGACGAACTGGGTGCCCTAAAGGGGCTCAATAGTAGAGAGCAAGTACTGGAAAAGCTGAAGAAGCACGAAAGTTTTTTGGCGGAAGCAGGCAGGGAAAGTCTCATTTGGGAATTAACAATGAGGCAACAAGAAGGGCGTTCTTTGGAAGCGGCCTTCCCAAGATTTTATCTCGATGAAATCGCCATCCTTGTCCGCGCCAGCCACCAGATGCGCGCCTTCGAAGACAGGTTTCTGACCATCGGTCTGCCCTACAAGGTGATCGGAGGCCCGCGATTCTATGAACGGATGGAGATCCGCGATGCCATGGCCTATTTCCGGCTGGTGGTTTCCCCCGAGGATGATCTGGCCTTCGAGCGGATCGTGAACACCCCCAAGCGCGGCCTTGGCGACAAGGCGCAGCAAACCATCCAGATGACCGCGCGCGAAAATGGGGTGTCACTGGTCGAAGGGGCTCGGATTGCCGTCGATAACGGGCTGATCAAGGGTAAGGGCGGCGCGGCTTTGCGCGAACTGATCGACGGTCTGGCGCGTTGGAATGCGATGACGCGTGGGCCGCGGATCGAGGTGGACGACGATTCGGTGATCGATGACGGTTCGCCCATGCGATTCGGCGCACCCGAGCATACGCATATCGAACTTGCGCAGATCATTCTCGACGAATCCGGCTATACCGCCCATTGGCAGAACGACAAGACGCTCGAAGCGCCGGGGCGCCTTGAAAACCTCAAAGAACTGGTGAACCAGCTGGACAATTTCGAGAACCTGCAAGGGTTTCTGGAACATGTCAGTCTGGTCATGGACAACGAACAGGACAGCGACGGGGCCAAGGTTTCGATCATGACCCTTCACGCGGCCAAGGGGCTGGAGTTTCCCGCCGTCTTCCTGCCGGGCTGGGAAGACGGGCTGTTCCCCTCGCAGCGGTCAATGGACGAATCCGGGCTCAAGGGGCTCGAGGAGGAACGGCGGCTGGCCTATGTCGGCATCACCCGCGCCGAAGAAGTGTGCACCATTTCTTTTGCCGCAAACCGGCGGGTGTTCGGGCAGTGGCAGAACTCGATGCCCTCGCGCTTCATCGACGAATTGCCGGAAGGCCACGTTGAGGTCCTTACGCCTCCGGGGCTCTATGGTGGCGGCCAGCCCGCTGCGGGCATTGAAACCCGCGCGGCCGAAGCGAATGTCTACAACTCGCCGGGCTGGAGACGGATGCAGGCGCGGCAGGGGCAATACGGCATGTCGCAGCCGCGCGAATCCCGCAACACGGTGATCGACGCGACCGCCGTGGCCAGTTTCACGCTGGGGGAACGGGTGTTCCACCAGAAATTCGGCTATGGCGCGGTTGTCGGGATCGAGGGCGACAAGGTCGAAGTCGAATTCGACAAGGCAGGCACAAAGAAAGTGGTCTCGCGTTTTCTGACCAACAAGGATGACATCCCGTTCTGAGGCGTCATATCCCTTCAACCAGAACCAGATTGGTTGAGGCGGTGGCTTGCCGGACCTTCGCCAGCTCGATGTAATCAGGGTCGTCTTTCCAGGCTTTCGCCGCGGCAAGGTCCGGAAACTCCATCAGCACAATGCCACCTTTGGGCCAATCGCCTTCGACCCGTTCGACCGGTTTCGATGAAACCGTGAGCAGGCGTCCTTTGTGGCGGTCGAAGATCGGCATGAAACCCGCCAGATAATCCTGATACCCATCCGGGTCGTGGATGTCGATCTGCGCGATGAAATAGGCGGCCATTGTTTCCTGCGGATCAGAAATCAGAGGGCCATCTTACACCTATGTCAGAAAAACAAAAAAACGGCGGTTCCCAGGGAGGAGGAAGGGGAACCGCCGTCTTGTCAACATCAGAGCAGGGAGGAGGAGAGCCCCGATGTATTCGAACCCGGGTTTGAGCCCGGTATGGAGAAGACGCGGCGACGTCAGGGAGGAGGAAGGCGTCGCCGCGCGCTTTCAACATCAAGGCAGGGAGGAGGAGAGCCTCGATGTATCAGGATCCGGCGAGTTGAGGCCGGTATATGGTGCGGCAACGTCAGGGAGGAGGAGAGACGTTGCCGCTGATAACAGACCCTAAGGGAGGAGGAAGGGCCTGATCTCGATATTCGTGGCGCGCTTATTGCGCGATGTGATCGTTGGCGGCCTGCATGGCCACCCGACGGATCATGGAACGATGCAGGCCCAGATCGGCCAGTTCACGGTCCGACAGTCCTGCCAGCTCATTGACGGTCTGGCGATACATACGATAGCGGGCAAAACGCGCCTTTGCGTTTTCGATCAAAGTTGCGATTCCGAACGCTGGTGTGCTCTTCGATGCTGTATGTGTGCTTGCGACTGCCATGCTCATCATCCGTATTTATTTGCTTTGCCGATTACGCTCGGCCCTTGCTTGAGGTTGAAAATAGGCAAATGCTGCGATTGCACAATAGGTCGCGTCGTCAATGCTGCTATGCAGCAAGCGCATAGATTGGTTCAGTTTTTTCCTTCAACTCGAAATGCACCTTGAAACATTGGGCCTTCCCTTGGGTCACGGGTGACAGCGGAGACATGGCCTTCTTATGGCTTGCCTTTTAATTGAGCGGTGTTGGCTGGAATATGTGCGCAATAAAACCATTCAAGACGTGCGTGTGACCGAAGCGCCAGGCAAGGCGTGGCGGTTCAGCTATTCCCTGATGCACGATTTGCCAGTTTCGCACGTCGCAGAGCAAACTGCCCGAACGCCACGGGATTTCATGGGCCAATGTGGTTGTCGAGGGGAAGTCCCGCCGAAATTGCGCTCAAAGTGCAAATGATTCTGCGAGATCGCTGCCCAAAGATGCCGGGTTTTTTCACCCTGAATGGTAATTCTTTAGATATTCCGGGAAATCGTGGGAAAAAAATTCCAACTTCGAATTGTCTATATCTGGGGTGCTGCGCGGAAAGACCTCCTACAATTGGTGTCATTGTGCTCAAATTTCATGATGGTATTGTTGTTGGAGCGTGATTCATGGAACACGGTTCGCAAAATTCCTGTTGATTTCCATGAATTCCCATGGCATCCCTAATACATCCGATGAGGACGAGGCAGCAGGGGCACCAAACGACCCCGACCAAAAATAATCAGGTTTCATACAGGCATCTCGCTTTCATCAATCAAGAGATCCGGCGCGCGGGCGAGCAGACATCCCCCCAGGTGGCGCGTGCAGCTGGACATCCCGCACAGCGGGTCAATGCGGCGGGTTGATCAGTGGCAGCAGATCAACCCGCCGTTTTTCATCCGGGGGGAACGCGAATTTCAAGTGGGGCGCAAGCGAAAGGGACAGTCGTCTTGGCGCGCAGGTTCAGAGGTGAAAGCCACCATAAGGTGGATGCGAAAGGCAGGGTGTCGATCCCGGCCTCGTTTCGCCGCGTGCTTGAAGCCTCCGATCCCAACTGGCAGCCCGGCGACAATCCAGAGCTTGTGATTGTCTACGGGGATCATCGCCGCAAATACCTGGAATGCTACACGATGGAGGCGATCGACGAGGTCGATGCCAAGATCGATGCGCTGCCACGTGGCGCGATGAAGCGCAAGATGTTGCAGCGCCTGTTCCATGGGCAGTCCTTCCCGACCAATGTCGATGAAACCGGGCGGCTGGTTCTGCCGGCAAAGCTGCGCAAGAAAATCGGTCTTGAGGGCGAGGCGTTTTTTATCGCCGCCGGGGATACTTTTCAGATCTGGAAGCCCGAGACCTACGAATCCGAGGAACTGGCGGCGACCGAGGAATGGCTGGACGGCCTTGGCGACGATGTTGATCCGCTGGAATTCCTCGATGAAGTCGAGGGCGGGTGACGGCATGGCGGCCGCGGATCATCCACAACCGGACGCGCCTCACATCCCTGTCTTGCTGCGCCCGCTCTTGGCGGCGGTGGCGCCGGTCACGGGCGTCTGGCTGGACGGAACCTTCGGCGCAGGCGGGTACACACGCGGATTGCTGGAGGCCGGGGCCGACAAGGTGATCGGCGTGGATCGCGATCCCTTGGCTTTTGAGATGGCGTCAGACTGGGCGGGCGCCTATGGTGATCGGCTGGTGATGCAGCCCGGCGTGTTCTCTCGTATGGATGAATATGCACAGAACCTGGACGGCGTTGTTCTGGACCTTGGCGTTTCCTCGATGCAACTGGACCAGGCCGACCGCGGGTTTTCCTTCATGAAGGATGGTCCTTTGGACATGCGCATGAGCCAGGATGGCGAAAGCGCCGCCGATCTGGTCAATACCGCGACCGAGGCGCAACTGGCCGACATCCTGTTCCACTATGGTGAAGAGCGCGCCAGCCGCCGGATTGCCAAGGCGATCGTCAAAGCGCGCACGGAAGAGCCGATCACCACAACCCTGCGTCTGGCCGCGATCATCGAATCCTGCCTGCCACGTCCGAAACCGGGGCAATCCCACCCGGCCACGCGCAGCTTTCAAGGGCTGCGTATCGCCGTGAATGCAGAATATGAAGAGCTGTTTCAGGGGCTGATGGCCGCTGAACGTGCTTTGAAGCCCGGCGGGCAACTGGCCGTTGTCACTTTCCATTCCATTGAAGACCGAATGGTGAAACGGTTTTTCCAGTCCCGCGCGGGCAAGACGGGGCGCGCGAACCGCTATGCGCCCGAGATTGAACAGGAACAGCCGCAATTCACACTGAAGACCCGCAAGGCGGTGGGGCCTGACGAACAGGAATTGCAGGAAAACCCGCGCGCGCGCTCGGCAAAACTGCGTGTGGCGATCCGAACCGAAGCTCCGGCGGGGGAAATTGAAGCGCGGGCCATCGGAATGCCGCAACTGGGGGGAAGGGCAAGATGAAGAGTGTTTTGTATGTGTTGACTGCTCTGTCCGTGTTCGGGTTGGCGTTGTGGGCCTATCAGGAAAACTACCGAACCCAGCAAGTGGTAAAGGAAACCCAGTCTTTGCAGCGCGAGATCGGAATGGCACAGGTGCGACTGGCTGTTCTGAACGCGGAATGGGCCTATCTGAACCGCCCGGACAGGCTGCGCGAACTGGCCGACCTGAACTTTGAACGCCTTGGTCTGCTGCCGTTGCGGGCCGAGCAGTTCGGGCGCGCGGATCAGATCGCCTATGCCGAAGACCCGGACCTGCCCGTCGTTGATCCGATTGAATTGCAGGCCATCACTGACATTCAGGCTTTGGGCGAGGTGCAGATTCCATGACACGCACCCCTCTGCGCCCCCTGGCCCGAATCCTGGATGCGCGCGCGCGGGGCGAAAACCCCAAGGCAATCGAGCGTGAGAACATCCGCAAGCGCCACGAAGAGATGAAGGATCGCGCCCGCGCCCGTGCCGAAGGGCGTCTGCTGGTGCTGGGCCTGTTCTTCTTCTGCGCTTTTTCCGTTGTCGGCTTCCGCATGGGCATGCTGGCGACATCGGAAGCACAAGAGCCTCTGGCCAGCGCACCAGGCGCGGCGATTGCCATGCAGCGCGCCAACATCGTCGATCGCGAAGGGCGCATACTGGCCACCAATCTGGACACCTATTCCGTTTACGCGCAGCCCCCGTTGATGATCGATCCCGTCGCCGCTGCAGAGCAGTTGGTTGCGATCTTTCCTGATCTGGACAAAGAGCGGCTGATCAAGGACTTCACCGGCAACCGCAAATTCCTGTGGATCAAGAAACGCATTTCGCCCGAGCAGAAGCAGGCCGTGCACGACATCGGTGATCCCGGCATCCTGTTCGGTCCGCGTGAAATGCGGCTTTACCCCAACGGGCGGCTGGCCGCTCATATCCTGGGCGGGTCCGGTTTTGGTCGTGAAGGCGTCAGCGCCGCCGAAGTGATCGGCGTGGCCGGTGTGGAAAAGCAGTTCGACGATTATCTGCGCGATCCGGCCAACGGCAACAAGCCGCTGCAATTGTCGCTGGACCTGACGATTCAAGCCGCAGTAGAACAGGTTCTTTACGGCGGTATGAAGATCATGAATGCCAAGGGGGCCTCGGCCGTTCTGATGAACGCGCATACGGGCGAGGTTATTTCCGCTGCTTCGCTGCCTTCTTTTGATCCGAATGACCGCCCGCGCCCACCGACCTCGGGCTTTGACCCCTCGGACAGCCCGCTTTTCAACCGTTATGTACAAGGCGTGTATGAACTGGGATCTGTTTTCAAGATTTTCACCGCGGCCCAGGCCGTTGAACTTGGATTGGTGAATTCGAACACCATCATCGATACGTCCGGGCCGATGAAGATCGGCCGCTTTCCCATCGGCGAATTCAACGGCAAAAATTACGGCAAGATTAGCGTGGCGGATGTGATCGTCCACAGCTCGAACCGAGGCACGGGGCGTCTGGCCTTGCAAATCGGTGCCAAACGGCAGCAGGAGTTTCTGGACGCGCTTGGCATGTTCGATCCGACCCCATTCGAGATTGTCGAGGCCAAGGGCGGTGTGCCGCTGAAGCCGAAGAAATGGGGCGAGCTCAGTACCGTGACAATTTCTTATGGCCACGGCCTGTCGACCAGCCCGATGCATCTGGCCGCGGGATACGCGGCGATTGCCAATGGCGGGCATTACGTCAGCCCGACCATTCTGCGCCGGAACGGCCCGCAATACGGGCCTCGTGTCATGTCGCAGAACACTGCACGGCAGGCGCAAAAGATGCTGCGCAAAGTGGTAACGGACGGCACCGCCAGTTTCGCCGAGGTCAAGGGCTATGACGTGGCCGGCAAGACCGGTACGGCCGACAAGCCCAAACCGCGCGGCGGGTACTATGATGACAAGGTCATTGCCACCTTCGCGACGATCTTCCCGGCCTACGATCCGCAATACGTTCTGATCGTGACGTTGGACGAACCTTCGATCGTGGCCTACGGTGAAAAACGCCGCACGGCCGGGTGGACCGCCGTGCCTGTTGCCGCCGAACTGATCGGACGCGTCGCACCTTTGTTGGGGTTGCGTCCCCGGCTTGAGCCTGAGGCGGGCGCTGCTATAACGCTGACCTCAAACTAGGCTGTCCGGCAAGAGGTGGGTCATGGGCATAAGGACGAAGAAACTCAGCCAGCTGGCCCTGACCGCAAGAGAGGGCGCAAACCCGGATATCACCGGTCTGGCCGTTGACAGCCGCGAGGTGAAAGAGGGCTTCCTGTTTGCCGCGCTGCCCGGGTCCCGCGTTCATGGCGCAGAGTTCATCCAGTTTGCGCTGCGCATGGGGGCCGCTGCAATCCTGACCGATGCCGAAGGGGCAGAGATCGCCGAGGCCGAACTGGCAGCCTCGGACGCAGCGCTGGCCGTGGTTGAAGACCCGCGACAGGCGCTGGCCGGTGCCGCGGCGTTGTGGTTCGGCGCGCAGCCGCAAACCATCGTGGCCGTCACGGGAACGAATGGCAAAACATCTGTTTCCACCTTCGTTCGGCAGATCTGGTCCGCGCTTGGCCACGCCGCCGTCAACCTCGGCACCACCGGGGTTGAAGGTGCGTGGACAGCGCCGCTGGCCCACACCACGCCCGAGCCGATCACCTTGCACCGCTGTCTGGCCGAGGCGGCCGAGAACGGCGTGACCCATGCCGCAATGGAGGCTTCGTCCCACGGCCTTGAACAGCGCCGCCTTGACGGCGTTCACCTGACCGCCGCCGGTTTCTCGAACTTCACGCAGGACCACCTGGATTACCACGAAACCTTCGAGGCCTATTTCAACGCAAAGGCCGGTCTGTTCGACCGGGTTTTGCCGCAGGATGGAACGGCCGTTGTCAACCTGAGCGACCCGAAAGGGGCCCAGGTCCGGCGGATCGCCGAGATGCGCGGCCAGTCGGTGCTGACGGTGGGGCTGGGCGATGCCGACCTGTGTCTGATCAACCATCGGTTCGACGCCACGGGGCAGGACCTGCGCTTTGCGTGGCAGGGCCGAACGTTCCAGACCCGCCTGAACCTGATCGGCGGGTTTCAGGCCGAAAATATCCTGCTGGCCTGTGGCCTGGTGATCGCTGCCGGGGACAGCCCCGAACGGGTGTTCGAAACTCTGCCCCATCTGACGACGGTTCGCGGGCGGATGCAACTGGCCGCCACGCGTGACAATGGCGCGGCGGTGTTTGTGGATTATGCCCACACGCCTGATGCTGTTGCCACGGCACTCAAGGCGCTGCGCCCGCATGTGATGGGCCGTCTGATTGCCGTTATCGGTGCGGGCGGGGATCGCGACGCCAGCAAACGACCCTTGATGGGCAGGGCGGCAGCCAACCATGCAGACGTGGTCTTTGTCACCGATGACAACCCGCGCAGCGAAGATCCGGCAGTCATCCGCGCGGCCGTGATGGCAGGCGCGTCAGAGGCAGCAGGCGACGCCAGCGTGACCGAAGTCGGCGACCGCGCCGAGGCCATCCTGCGCGGCATCGATGCGCTGCAACCCGGTGATGCGCTGCTGATCGCCGGAAAGGGGCATGAAACCGGTCAGATCGTGGGAGATCAGGTTCTGCCCTTCGACGATGTCGAACAGGCCAGCATTTCCGTTGCAGCGCTGGACGGGAGGGTCGCATGACGCTCTGGACTGCATCCGAGGCTGCTCAGGCAACGGGTGGACGGGTCACGACCGACTGGGCCGCTGATGGTGTCTCCATCGACACGCGCACCCTTCAACCCGGTGATCTGTTCGTGGCGCTGAAAGCGGCACGGGACGGGCATGAGTTCGTAGCCCAAGCGCTTGAGAAAGGCGCGGGCGCGGCTTTGGTCTCGCATATTCCCGACAACGTATCGCCAGACGCACCACTGCTGATCGTCGAAGATGTGCAGGCGGCGCTCGAGGCTTTGGGGCAGGCGGCTCGCGCCAGAACGGATGCGCGTGTGGTGGGGGTGACCGGCAGTGTCGGCAAGACGTCGACCAAGGAAATGCTGGCCGTGATCCTCGAAACACAGGGCAGAACCCATGCCAGCGTGGCCAGCTACAACAACCACTGGGGCGTTCCGCTGACCCTTGCCCGGATGCCGCGCGACACTGAATTCGCAGTGATCGAGATTGGCATGAACCATCCGGGCGAGATTGCCCCGCTGGCCCGGCAAGCCCGCCCGCATGTGGCGCTGGTCACGACCGTGGCGGCGGTGCATCTGGAAGCCTTCGAGAATGTGGCTGGCATCGCCCATGAAAAAGCTGCGATCTTTGAAGGGCTCGAATCCGGTGGCGCGGCAATCGTCAATGCGGATATCGAGCACGCGGACATCCTGCGCCAAACGGCACTTGGGCAGGGGGCCGGGATCGTGGATTTCGGCCAAGGCGCAACGGATTACCGGCTGACCGACGTTCAGCAGGGGACGAGCGCCGTGAATGCCGAAGCTGCCGTTGGTGATCAGGTATTCCGCTTTGCGGTGAACTCTGCCGGTACGCATTTCGCCATGAACGCACTGGGGGCTTTGGCAGCCTGCGTTGAACTGGGTGTCGATCTGGATGACGCTATCGCGGGTCTGCGCGCATGGTCTCCGGTCAAGGGGCGCGGCGTACGGGAAAGCCTGCCTTTGCCCGGCGGCGGGCAGATCGAACTGCTGGATGACAGCTATAACGCCAACCCGACCTCGATGGAGGCCGCGCTGGATGTCTTGGCCGCCTCCAAAGGCACCCGCCGCGTTGCGTTTCTGGGTGACATGAAGGAACTGGGCGCCCAGGAAGAGGCCATGCATGCCGCCATGGCGGATATCGAGGCGATGGCGCGCGTGGATCAGGTTCATTGCATCGGGCCATTGATGCAGGCAATGCACCGCGCGCTGCCCGAGAAGAAACGTGGGCTCTGGTTCGCAACCAGTGCGGAAATGGCGGAACATCTGCCTGCTTTGATCCGGGATGGAGACACGGTGCTCGCCAAGGGCTCACTCAGCATGGCGTTGGCCGCGATTGTTGACGGTCTGCGCAAAATGGGGCAAGGGCGCGCGCTTGATGGGTGAACTTGCCCGCGCGCCTCGTGTGAGAAAGGTATTGTCATGCTGTACTGGTTGACCGCTCTGTCGGACGGAGGGGATTTCTGGAACCTCTTCCGGTATATCACCTTCCGCGCAGGCGGTGCCTTCATGACCGCGCTGATCTTTGGGTTCATCTTCGGAAAACCCCTGATCAACGTGCTGCGCAAGAAACAGGGCAAAGGCCAGCCGATCCGTGACGACGGCCCCGAAGGGCATTTTTCCAAGGCAGGCACGCCGACGATGGGTGGATTGCTGATTGTCGGAGCTCTGGTCACGTCAACCCTTGTCTGGGCGCGGTTGGACAACCCTTATGTCTGGATGGTTCTTTTTGTGACCTTGTCTTATGCGGCCATCGGATTCGCGGATGACTACGCGAAGGTCTCAAAACAGAATACGCAGGGGGTTTCAGGCAGGATGCGCCTGGCTTTGGGCGTGATTATCGCCGTGCTGGCTTCGCTTTGGGCGACATTGCACCATCCCGAAGCGTTGCAGAACCAGCTGGCTGTACCCGTCTTCAAGGACACGCTGGTCAATCTGGGCATCTTCTATATTCCGTTCTCGATTGTCGTGATCGTCGGGGCCGCCAATGCGGTGAACCTGACCGACGGTCTGGACGGGCTGGCCATCATGCCAGCGATGATCGCAGCCTCGACCCTGGGCGTGATCGCCTATGCGGTGGGTCGGGTCGACTTTACCGAATATCTCGATGTGCATTACGTGCCAGGCACCGGTGAGATCTTCATATTCACCTCCGCATTGTTCGGGGCCGGCCTCGGGTTTCTCTGGTACAACGCCCCTCCGGCGGCAGTGTTCATGGGTGACACCGGATCGCTGGCCCTGGGCGGCGCGCTGGGTGCCATCGCCGTGGCCACCAAGCACGAGCTGGTTCTGGCCGTGGTCGGCGGCCTGTTCGTGGTCGAGGCGCTGAGCGTGATCATTCAGGTCCTCTACTTCAAGCGCACGGGCAAGAGGGTCTTCCTGATGGCCCCGATCCATCACCACTATGAGAAAAAAGGCTGGGCCGAGCCGACCATCGTGATCCGCTTCTGGATCATCTCGCTGATCCTGGCGATGATCGGTCTGGCGACATTGAAGGTGCGGTAAGTGTCTAAGTTTCTTGAAGGACTAAGGCCACATTTAGAGTGGGTTTCCAGTGCATTCCAAGCATTGGTCAGCGCCCTAGCGCTAGCATGGGGGCTTTGGTTTTCAGCCAGTGTTTTTACAGATGCTAACAACCCCCGATGGTGGATAGCCTATTTTATTGCTCTGCTTTTTTTGGCGGTAATACTCTACTGCCTGTTGACCCATGCCGTTCTGGTTTCACTTCGTGGCTTACAGCAGATAAAAGAAGATGAAGGTTACGAAAAGGTTGAGGAATTAGGCTGGAAGGCTCAAGTGCGGATATTGGCTTTTTTTGTCGGATTTTCACTGGTTGTGTTACCCATCGTCCTTTCACAATTGTTCAACGCAAAAGAGGCGGCTTTCTTGATTGCCTGGGGAAGTTTGTTCCTGTTCCCATTGATGATTTGGTTGATGGTGACAGGGTGTTTGGCAAAAAAGGACCGAAGTGAATGATCCCGGTCAAAGGCTTTGCAGGACAGAAAGTGGCCGTTCTGGGGCTGGGCCGGTCCGGTCTGGCCACAGCCCGCGCCTTGCACGCAGGAGGGGCGGAACCGGTGTGCTGGGACGACAACCCGGCCGCTCGTGATACCGCCGAAGGCGAGGGCTTCTCCTGCGCCGACCTGCGCAAGCACGGGGCGTTTGACGACATCGCATCGCTGATCGTCTCACCGGGCATTCCGCATCTCTATCCTGAACCGAACCCCGTGGTTGCGGCAGCTCTGGATGCAGGCGTGCCGGTGGACAATGACATCGGCCTGTTCTTCCGCTCCTTCGCGGGGGCGGAATGGAACGGTTACGACACGCCGCCGCGCGTGATCGCGGTGACGGGATCGAACGGGAAATCGACGACCGCCGCTCTGATCCACCACGTTCTGACCGAGGCCGGGCGCGAGGCGCAGTTGGCGGGCAATATCGGGCGCGGTGTTCTGGATATCGATCCGGGCGGTGATGGTTCGGTCGTGGTGCTGGAGCTTTCCAGCTATCAGACCGAGCTGGCCCGCGCTCTGACCCCCGATGTGGCGGTGTTCACCAATCTGTCGCCCGATCATCTGGACCGCCACGGCGGCATGGGCGGATATTTCGCGGCCAAGCGGCGCCTCTTTTCCGAAGGCGGCCCGGATCGCGCGATCATTGGCGTCGACGAAACCGAAGGTGCGTTTTTGGCAGGGCAACTGGCTGAAGGACCATCGGATGACCGGGTGATCCGTATCTCGGTGGCGCGGAAGCTGACTGGGCCGGGCTGGCAGGTCTTTGCGCGCAAAGGGTTCCTGTCGGAATACCGCAAGGGGCGGCAGGCGGGGTCTATCGACCTGCGCGCCATCAAGGGCCTGCCCGGTGCACATAACCACCAGAATGCCTGCGCGGCCTACGCCGCCTGCCGGTCGCTGGGCCTTGCCCCGCGCGTGATCGAGGATGCGCTGCATTCCTATCCGGGTCTGCCGCATCGCAGCCAGATCATCGCCGAGGCCGATGGGGTTACCTACGTCAACGACTCCAAGGCGACCAATGTCGACAGCGCCCTGAAAGCGCTTATGGCATTCAAAAAGATCCGATGGATTTGCGGCGGTCTTGAGAAAGAGGGTGGCATATCAGCCCTGAACATGGCGGCGGGCGAAGTCATCAAGGCCTATGTGATCGGTCGCGAAGCGGCCGGTTTTGCGATGCAGCTCGAGGCTGATGCGCAGGTCTGTACGACGATGTCAGAGGCCGTGGCGCAGGCCATGGCGGATGCCCGACCCGGCGAGACGGTCCTACTGGCGCCCGCGGCGGCAAGTTTCGACCAATATGACAACTTTGAACAGCGCGGCGAGGATTTTGCAACGCAGGTCAAGCGCCGGCTGACAGAATAGCCATTTGCAATAGACCGCCGGCTGGGCCAAACTTGGATGCTATCAGCTTGACGCGGCACCATTATTGGTTTTGCCTGCCAGCAGATTCAACACGAGGTTATGACTATGCCATTTCGTAGACTTTCTCTGATCCTGCCTGCCATTCTTGTTGCGGGGGCCTGTACGAACACGGGTGCCAACTATCAGCCCATCGTCGATGGTCCGGTCGGCCCGAATTACAACGTGGACCTGCAGCAATGCCAACAACTGGCGGCATCGCAGAGCAGCGTTGATGGCTCTACCGCGGGGAATGCAGCAATTGGCGCAGCGGGTGCTGCGGCCGTTACCGGGATCGTTCAGGACAGCAGCGACAATCTTGGTCGCGCGGCTGTGGCAGGTGCCCTGGTAGGCGCTGGCGCAGACGTCATCAATAAAAACCAGAACAAGGAAGTGATCGTGCGCAACTGCATGCGCGGGCGTGGCTACAACGTAGTAGGCTAGCGTCCGGCGGCAATTGCAACACCTGCAGCATGGCCTGACGACCATGCCCACTGGAAGTTGTAGCCGCCCAACCAACCGGTGACATCAACTGCTTCGCCAATTGCATAGAGGCCGGGGACATCCCTGGCCTCCATCGTTTTCGAAGACAAGTCATCCGTGTTGATCCCGCCCAAGGTGACTTCGGCGGTGCGATACCCCTCGGTCCCCGACGGCACCAGTTGCCACGCAGACAAGGCCGAGGTCAGTTCGGCCAGTTTCGCGTCCGACTGATCCGCCAGCTTCCCGGACATCGGAATGATCCGACACAGGTAATCGACCAGCCGGGCCGGCAGATGCCGCGCCAGTTCAGTGGTCAGCGCCTTGCGGCCAGCGCTTTGCCGCTGTGCGCGCAACAGATCCAACAGGGGCAGGTCGGGGATCAGGTTCACCTGGATTGCCTCACCTTCGCGCCAGTATGACGACAGTTGCAACACCGACGGCCCGCTGAGACCGCGATGGGTGAACAGCAGCGCTTCGTCGAAGCTGGCGCGATCATTCGACAGTCGCACGGGAAGTGAAACGCCGGACAGGTCCTTGAACCGCCCGTCCGAGAAGGTGAAAGGCACCAGCGCCGCCCGAGTCTCGGTCATCCGCAACCCGAACTGGCGCGCGATGTCATAGGCCAGCCCGGTAGCGCCCATCTTGGGAATCGATTTCCCGCCCGTCGCCAGCACCAGATTGGCGCAGGTCAGGTGCTGCCGTTGCCCGTCACGCTCCACCTCCAGTGCAAAGCCGCCTTCGGTCTTGCGCAGATCGCGCAGCAAGGTTTGAACCCACAGCTCTGCTCCTGCACCGCTCATTTCATCCAGCAACATCCGGATGATCTGTTTCGAAGAGCCATCGCAGAACAACTGGCCCAAGGTTTTCTCATGCCAGGCGATGTTGTGACGCTCGACCAGATCGATGAAATCCCATTGCGTGTACCGTGAAAGGGCGGATTTGCAGAAATGCGGGTTTCGCGACAGGAAGTTGCCCGGCCCGGCATACATGTTGGTGAAATTGCAGCGCCCCCCGCCCGAGATGCGGATTTTCTCGCCGGGTGCCTTGGCATGGTCAATCACCAGCACGCGCCCACCGCAATGGGCCGCACACATCATGCCGGCAGCCCCGGCCCCAAGGATGATCGTGTCGTAGGTCATGCGCGGGGGATGGCGTGGATTAAACAAGATGGCAAGAGCCCATGCCGAAGTCGCGCGGCGCGCGCTCGCCGCGTTCTCGCAAATTCGAAGTCGGCTGACAGGGCGATTGCCAGAGTTCCAGCGCACTGACATGCTGCGGCCATACCGCAAAGAGGTTTTGACAAGACAAACTGGCAAAAGGAACTCTGAATGCAATTCCCCGAATTTATTTCGTCATTTCCAAAACTGGATGTGCCTTTTCCTGAAGACGTGGTGCAGACGGCCGTCATTCGATCAGATGCAGGGCTGGTCGCTTTCTTCACTTTTCTTAAGGACATGGAGCTTCCCCTGCATTCGCATGGTGCCCAATGGGGGACGGTGGTTGAGGGTGAAATTGAACTCACGATCGGTGGCAAGACCCGCATCTACGGCCCCGGCGACAGCTACTCGATCCCAAGCGGAGTCGCGCACGGAGGGACCATCAAGGCGGGGTCTCGCGTCATTGACGTGTTTGAGGAACCCGACCGATATCCGATCAAGGAATAATGCATAGCAACCCGCCTTGTGGATCAACGCGCGCGGCTCCGCTAAGCGGCGTGTCCAAAGCTGCAATAACCACGGGCCGCCACGTGCTGCCGGGGGTGCTTTGGGCTTGGAAGGTCGATTTATGCCTTGTGGCTTCATCCTACTAGCCCAAACACAAAAATCCCTGTAGAGTCTCAATCAGACCCCGAAAACGGGGCGTTGACGAGGCAGAGAGTGGCGGTATCTCATGACTGAGATGGTGTATGGCGCGGTCCAGGACCAGCGCGGAGAACCGATTCTACCGAAATGGTGGCGCACAATCGATCGCTGGACGATGTCCTGCGTTCTGATCCTGTTTGCCATCGGTCTGTTGCTGGGGCTGGCGTCTTCGCCACCGCTGGCCGGGCGAAACGGGTTCGATCCGTTCCATTATGTCGAACGTCAGGCCATCTTCGGCGGATTGGCGCTGATTGCGATGCTTCTGACCTCGATGATGTCGCCGACGCTGGTGCGTCGTTTGGCGGTGCTGGGTTTCCTGGGGGCCTTCGTGGCACTGGTTTTCCTGCCCGTGTTCGGGACCGACTTTGGCAAGGGCGCGGTGCGCTGGTATTCGCTGGGGTTCGCCTCGCTTCAGCCGTCCGAGTTTCTGAAGCCCGGCTTCATCGTCGTTGCTGCATGGCTGCTGGCTGCCTCACAAGAGATCAACGGCCCGCCGGGGCGGATCTGGTCGTTTGCCCTGTGCATGGCGATTGTCGGTATGCTGGTGATGCAACCTGATTTCGGTCAGGCCTGCCTGATCCTGTTCGGCTGGGGGGTGATGTATTTTGTCGCCGGGGCGCCGATGCTGCTGCTGGTTGGAATGGCCGGGTTTGTTGTTCTGGGCGGTATGTTCGCCTATTCCAATTCTGAACATTTTGCCCGCCGTATCGATGGCTTTCTGAATCAAGAGGTCGATCCGACCACCCAGTTAGGCTATGCCACCAACGCCATCCGCGAAGGGGGGCTGTTCGGTGTCGGCGTGGGTGAGGGGCAGGTCAAGTGGTCGCTGCCGGACGCGCATACCGATTTCATCATCGCGGTCGCGGCCGAGGAATACGGCCTGATCCTGGTGCTGATCATCATCGCGCTTTATTCGTTGGTCGTGGTACGTTCGTTGCTGCGCCTGATGCGGGAACGCGACATGTTCATCCGCCTGGCGGGCACCGGTCTGGCATGCATGTTCGGCGTGCAGGCGATGATCAACATGGGTGTTGCGGTACGTCTGCTGCCCGCGAAGGGAATGACGCTGCCTTTTGTCAGCTATGGCGGCTCATCCCTGATTGCAGGCGGTATTGCGGTCGGAATGCTGCTGGCCTTCACCCGAACCCGCCCACAGGGCGAGCTTGGCGAAATTCTGCGCGGACGAGGATAATGGGGAACCCTTACCTGTTGATTGCGGCTGGCGGGACCGGGGGGCACATGTTCCCGGCTCAGGCGCTGGCCGAGGCGATGCTGAACAAGGGCTGGCGCGTGCGCCTGTCCACCGACCCGCGCGGCGCCCGCTATACCGGTGGTTTCCCGCACTCGACCGAGATCGTCGAGGCATCATCGGCCACTTTCGCGCGTGGCGGTCTGGCGGCCAAGGCCATGGCCGGCCCCAAGATCGCCGGTGGCGTGGCTGGCATGGTGTTCCAGATGGTGCGGGACAAGCCCGACGTCGTTGTGGGTTTCGGCGGGTATCCCTCGATCCCGGCGCTGAGCGCTGCGACCATGCTCAAAATCCCCCGCATGATCCACGAACAGAACGGGGTGCTGGGGCGTGTGAACCATTTGTTCGCCACCCGTGTCGCGCAGGTGGCCTGTGGTGTGTGGCCCACGGACCTGCCCGAGGGCGCGCATGGCATCCACACCGGAAACCCGGTCCGGTCCGCCGTTCTGGACCGCGCCGCGGCCGGTTACATTCCGCCCGGTGATTATCCGATGTCGGTCCTTGTCATGGGCGGTTCGCAAGGCGCACGCATCCTAAGCGATGTGGTGCCTGGTGCCATCGCCGCACTGCCCGAAGAAATCCGCACTCACATCCGCGTGGCGCATCAGGCCCGGGACGAAGATGGCGAGCGCGTCACAGCCTTCTACAACGAACACGGCATCCGCGCCGACGTGCAGCCCTTCTTTGATGATGTCCCCCGTCGCATGTCGGATGCCCAACTGGTAATCTCGCGGTCTGGCGCGTCCAGCGTTGCCGATATCTCGGTCATCGGGCGCCCGTCGATCCTGATCCCCTTTGCCGCCGCCGCCGGAGATCACCAGACAGCCAACGCACGGGGCTTGGTGCAGGCGGGCGGGGCCATCATGATCCCGGAAAAGGCTCTTGACGTTCCTGCGCTGACACAGCAAATCACCACGGTTCTCACGAACCCCGAAGCCGCACAGAAAATGGCCCATGCCGCCTTGTCCGTCGGGGCACCTGACGCCACCGAGCGTCTGACAGCCCTTGTTGAACAATTGGCGCAGAAGGAGACCACATGAACCCAGCAACCAAACTGCCGCAGGACGTAGGGCCGATTCACTTTGTGGGGATCGGCGGGATCGGAATGTCGGGTATCGCCGAGGTGCTGCTCAATCTGGGGTACCGGGTTCAGGGCTCGGACCTGAAGGCATCGAAGATCACCGACCGGCTGGCAAGTCTGGGGGCCGAGATCTTTGTCGGTCAGCGCGCGGAAAACCTTGAAAACGCGGCCGTTGTGGTGGTCTCGACCGCGATCAAACCGGGCAACCCCGAGCTTGACGGCGCCCGTGCCCGCGGCCTTCCGGTGGTGCGCCGGGCTGACATGCTGGCCGAACTGATGCGGCTGAAATCCAACATCGCCATCGCCGGGACTCACGGCAAGACCACCACGACCACGATGATGGCCGAACTGATGGTGGCAGGGGATTTTGACCCGACCGTGATCAATGGCGGCATCATCCATGCCTACGGCTCGAACGCCCGGATGGGACAGGGCGAATGGATGGTGGTCGAAGCGGACGAGAGCGACGGCTCGTTCAACCGCCTGCCCGCGACCATCGCCATCGTCACCAATATCGACCCCGAGCATATGGAGCATTGGGGCGATTTCGACAAACTGCGCGCGGGTTTCCATGAATTCGTATCGAATATCCCCTTTTACGGGCTGGCTGTGTGTTGCACCGACCATGCCGAGGTGCAGGCGCTTGTCGGCCGCATCACCGACCGCCGCGTGCGCACCTATGGCTTCAACGCGCAGTCCGATGTGCGGGCCGAGAACCTGACCTACAAGGGCGGCGTCGCGCATTTCGACATTCACCTGCAATACGAAGACAAGGTGATCGAAGGCTGCACTCTGCCGATGCCCGGCGACCACAACGTTTCCAACGCTTTGTCTGCCGTGGCTGTTGCCCGCCATCTGGGCATGAAAGCCTCGGAAATTCGCGAGGCACTGGCCAATTTCGGCGGCGTCAATCGCCGCTTTACCAAGGTCGGAGAGGTCGACGGTGTCACCATCATCGACGACTATGGCCACCACCCCGTTGAAATCACCGCAGTCCTGAAGGCCGCGCGACAGGCGACCGAAGGCCGCGTAATCGCCGTGCACCAGCCGCACCGTTATTCGCGCCTGTCCAATCTGTTCGATGATTTCTGCACCTGCTTCAATGACGCCGATGTCGTGGCTATCGCCGATATCTTCGCGGCTGGTGAAGACCCGATCGAAGGCGCATCGCGCGACGATCTGGTGCAGGGTCTGATCCGTCACGGCCACCGCCACGCCCGCGCGCTGTTTGACGAAAACGATCTTGAGCGGCTTGTGCGCGAGCAGGCCCGCCCGGGCGATATCGTCGTCTGCCTCGGGGCCGGTACGATCAGCGCCTGGGCCAATGGTCTGCCTGAGAGATTGCAACGAAAACAAGCTGTTTGACTTCTCTTCTGTTTGGTGCACAACCTGAAGGTGTAGCAAATGCCCGCAGCCGCCGCATGTCCTCGGAGGGGACAGATGGACTATTCGATGATCATTGCCGCCCTTTGGGTGATCTGCGCCACGATCGTGGCGTTCTTGCCGATGCGAATGCAGTTTCCGCCGGGCGTGACCCTGCTGATCTGCGCTCCGGTACTGATCGTCTGGCTGGGTTATGATCACGGTTGGTTCTGGTCGGTTTTCGCCTTCGGCGGATTCGTTTCGATGTTCCGCAACCCCATCCGGTATTACTGGCGAAAATGGGTGCGCGGGGAGGTCATGGAATGAACTGGTCCATCGCCCTTGCCGGTCTGTGGGGCGTTTCCGCGAATCTGCTGGCAATGATCCCGAGCAAAGACAACCACTGGACACGCGCCTATATCCTGATCGCCGTGGGCATTCCGATTCTGGGGTATGTCACCTATCAGAACGGCCCGTGGATCGGCTTGCTGGTGCTGGCCATGGGTATGTCCGTGCTGCGCTGGCCCGTGATTTATCTGACCCGTTGGACAAAGATGAAAATGCAGGGCATGAAGGCGGCTGACGAATAACCGGCCAGTTTCAGGAGGTCCGCCATGGCGTCCGTCGCCACATTTGCCTATCTGCCAATTCTTTCTTTCCTGCTAGGTGCCGCCGCCGGTTTTACGGCGGGCCGTTGGCTGGGCCTGCGCGGCTTGTTGTGGCTGATCGGTCTGGCCTCGGCCGTCGGGCTGGCGTTGATCGTGGTACTGGCCGGTATTGGCACCGGCGAAGAGGAACAGGCGTTCGGCCCGCTGGTCTGGCTGACCGCTGGCGTTCTTCCCTTTCTGTTCGCCGCGATCATGGGCGGTGTGGGCGGACGTAGCCTGGCGGTGCGTGCAGACGCATGACAACGTTTCCCGTTCCGAAAGGTCGCCTGTCTCGGGCGCGGCCTCTCTCTGAGCTCACATGGCTTCGCGTCGGCGGCCCGGCCGATTACCTGTTCCAGCCTGCCGATACCGAAGACCTGCAAGCCTTCCTGCGGGAACTGCCCGCACAAACCCCGATCTTTCCGATGGGTGTCGGTTCGAACCTGATCGTTCGGGATGGGGGGCTGCGGGCCGTGGTGATCCGGCTGGGGCGCGGGTTCAACGCGATCTCGGTTGACGGCAACACGGTTACGGCAGGGGCTGCGGCGCTGGACGCGCATGTTGCGCGAAAGGCGGCGGATGCCGGTGTTGACCTGACCTTTCTGCGCACCATTCCGGGCTCGATCGGCGGCGCGGTGCGGATGAACGCGGGCTGTTACGGCAGCTACACGGCGGATGTTCTGCGCAAGGCCACGATTGTCACCCGGCAAGGCGAACTTGTGGACCTGACGCCCGAAGACTTGAACTTTCGCTATCGCCAGACGGACCTGCCGGAAGGCGCCGTGCTGATTTCGGCTGTGTTCGAGGGCCCTTCAGGCAGTCCCCAAGAACTCCATGCCCGTATGGAGGCACAGTTGAAAAAACGCGACGAAACCCAGCCCACCAAAGATCGCAGCGCCGGTTCGACCTTCCGTAACCCGGCGGGGTTTTCTTCGACCGGGCAGGCGGATGACGTGCATGATTTCAAGGCGTGGAAGGTGATCGACGACGCCGGAATGCGCGGCGCGACGCTTGGCGGTGCGCAGATGAGCCCGAAGCACTCGAATTTCCTGATCAATACCGGCGCGGCCACCGCTGCAGACCTCGAAGGTCTTGGCGAAGAGGTGCGAAAAAAGGTTTACGAAACAAGCGGCATCACGCTAGAGTGGGAAATCATGCGGGTCGGTGATCCGCTGACAGAATAAAGCCCCGACCGTCAGACCATAACAGGCAAATTCAGGCGACGGATCAAAGGCATAAACGCAGTACGGACCACCACATAAGGTCCGGGGACATTGAGGCGCACATTGGGTATGTCGAGCAGGACAAACCCCAAAGTGGCGGTATTGATGGGTGGACCCTCGGCGGAACGCGAGGTGTCTCTCAGCTCTGGGCGCGAATGCGCGGCCGCCCTTGTGGGAGAAGGCTTTGAAGTGGTCGAACTGGACGCGGGTCCCGACCTCTGCGCGCGCCTTGTGGACATCAAACCGGATGTGGTTTTCAACGCCCTGCACGGCCGCTGGGGCGAAGATGGGTGTGTGCAGGGCCTGCTGGAATGGATGCGTATCCCTTACACCCATTCCGGTGTGCTGGCCTCGGCGCTGGCAATGGACAAGCAGCGCAGCAAAGAGATTTACCAGACCGAAGGGCTGCCCGTCGTACCGAGCGTGATCGTGCCCAAGGTCGAGGTGGTCGAAGCTCACGTGATGGAGCCACCCTATGTGGCCAAGCCAAACAACGAAGGCTCCAGCGTCGGGATTTACATCGTCCATGAAAACGCCAACGGCCCGCCGCAGCTGTCCGAAGACATGCCCGATCAGATCATGGTCGAGAAATATGTTGCGGGGCGTGAACTGACCGTAACGGTGATGGGCGACCGCGCCCTGACCGTGACCGAGATCATGACCGATGGTGGTTGGTATGATTACGATGCCAAGTACAAACCGGGCGGATCATGGCATGTTCTGCCTGCCGATGTGCCACCGGACATCTTTGACCGTTGCATGGATTACGCCGTGCGTGCGCATGTTGCCTTGGGATGCAGGGGCGTCAGCCGCACCGATTTTCGCTGGGATGACAGCAAGGGTGCCGATGGGTTGTTCCTGCTGGAAACCAATACCCAGCCCGGCATGACGCCAACCTCTCTGGTCCCGGAACAGGCCGCTCATCTTGGAATGACATTCGGACAGCTCTGCGCCTGGATGGTGGAGGACGCCTCATGCGACCGCTGATCGCCAGTCGTTCATTAGAAATCCACCGCAGCAAACCACTTGCGGGGCCGGATGCCGATTTCGCCTCGGCCGACACGGACTCGCACGAGGCCGAACCGCTTTTGCGCCTACGCGGTGCGCGTGTGTTTTCCCGCTCTGCGAGGCGCAGTGACCCTGCGCCGTCTCGTCTCAGCTATCGGCTGCAACGTTGGATGCTGACGCCGGGCATTCGCCTTGGTGTCAAGGTCGGCCTGCCGATCTGCGCCATCGCTGCCGCGGTTGGCATCTTCTTTGCCTCGCAGGACCGTCGCGACGCACTTGCCGCTTATATCGCCGATGTGCGCACTTCGATACAGGAGCGCCCTGAATTCATGGTCAACCTGATGGCCATCGATGGGGCGGGAACCGACCTGTCCGAAGATATCCGTGAAATCGTTCCGCTGGATTTCCCGATCAGTTCCTGGGATCTGGATGTGGAACAGATCCGCGACACGATCACCGGGCTGGACCCGGTGAAATCCGCAACCGTCAGAATCCGCCCCGGAGGCATCCTGCAAGTCGATGTCGTCGAGCGTCAGCCCGTAATCGTCTGGCGAACGCGTGAGGGGCTTGAGCTGCTGGATGAGACAGGCGCGCATGTCAAGGAAGCCACCTCTCGCAAGGATCACGCCGATCTGCCGCTGATCGCAGGGATGGGCGCCGACGATCACGTCGGTGAAGCGCTGGAGCTTCTGCGGACTTCGCGCAGCCTGGGCAATCGCGTGCGCGGCTTGGTGCGCGTGGGAGAGCGGCGCTGGGATCTGGTGCTGGACCGTGGTCAGCGCATCATGCTGCCGACCGAACGCCCGGTGCGTGCGCTGGAACGCGTGCTTGCCGTGAACGAGGTACAGGACCTTCTGGAACGTGACGTGGCCGTGGTCGACATGCGCCTCGGGCAGCGTCCGACCATCCGAATGACCAAAGCCGCCAGCGAAGACTGGTGGAACACAAAAGTGACAGTGAGTAACGGGCAGTAACGACCATGATGACCGATCTTTATCAGTCCCAACGTGCCATGCGTCAGATGCGGCGGCAGGCATTGCAACGCGGTGTGATTGCGATTCTGGATGTGGGCAGTTCGAAAATCGCCTGTCTTGTGCTGCGCTTTGACGGAACCGGTCGGCTGAGCGAGGACAACACCATCGGTTCCATGGCAGGGCAGACAGGTTTTCGCGTCATCGGTGCCGCGACCACCCGGTCGCGGGGCGTGCAGTTCGGCGAAGTCACCGCCATGCAGGAAACCGAACGTGCCATCCGCACCGCGCTTCAGGCCGCACAGAAGATGGCCGACATCCGCGTCGACCATGTGATCGCCTGTTTCTCGGGCGCGAACCCGCGGTCTTACGGGCTGGATGCACAAGTCGATCTGGACGGTCAGATCGTGACCGAGGCTGAAGTAGGCCGGGTTCTGAACGCCTGCGACGTGCCGGATTATGGTGACGGGCGCGAAGTACTGCATGCTCAACCGGTGAATTTCGCGCTCGACAACCGATCGGGCCTGATCGACCCGCGCGGGCAGATGGGCCAGAGCCTTGCGGTCGACATGCATATGCTGACCGTGGATTCGTCAGCGATCCAGAACATCGTGCGCTGTATCAAGCGCTGCGATCTGGAACTGGCCGGGATTGCGAATTCGGCCTATGTCTCGGGCATCTCGGCGCTGGTCGAGGATGAGCAGGAACTGGGTGCGGCCTGTATCGACATGGGCGGCGGCACCACGAGCGTTTCGATCTTCATGAAAAAGCACATGATCTATGCCGATTGCGTGCGCATGGGCGGCGATCACGTGACTGCCGATATCTCGATGGGCTTGGGTGTACCTGCCGCCGTGGCGGAACGGATCAAGACATTCAATGGTGGCGTTCATGCCACCGGGGCCGACGACAGGGATATGATTGATATCGGTGGTGATACCGGCGATTGGGAACACGACCGCCGCACCGTCAGCCGTGCCGAGTTGATCGGCATCATGCGCCCGCGTGTCGAGGAAATTCTTGAAGAGGTCCGCGTCCGGCTGGACGCCGCCGGATTTGAACACATGCCAAGCCAGCAGATCGTGCTGACCGGCGGCGGCAGCCAGATCATGGGGCTGGACGGGCTGGCCACGCGCATCCTCGGTCAGCGCGTTCGCCTGGGCCGCCCCTTGCGCGTGCATGGCCTGCCCCAATCAGCCACCGGGCCCGGGTTCTCGTCCGCTGTCGGCCTCAGCCTGTTTGCAGCCCATCCTCAGGATGAATGGTGGGACTTTGAAATCCCGGTCGATACCTATGCCGCGCGCCCGTTCAAGCGCGCCGTGCGGTGGTTCCGTGACAACTGGTAGAGTCCTGCGCGGGTGTGCACTGGGCCCGGCGCTGCTGCCTTGCTTGGCCTCGGCCCAGACCATGATCACGCCCGAGGCGTTTCTGGACGCGGCGGTCGGCAAAACTCTGACATTCTACGAAATCCGCAGCGGTGGCCTGGTGGGAACCGAACAATTTCTGAACCGCCGCATGTCGGTCTGGCGCGAAGAGGGGCAGGGCTGTGTCTACGGGCAGATCACGACGCCAAACGGTCAGTTGTGTTTTCTGTACGACAATGACCCGGACGGCATTCCGGTCTGTTGGTGGCCGTTTTTGCATGAAGATCGTTTGATGGTGCGGCTTGCCTCATTCGTCGATGGCGAAATACAGGAAGTGCGATCCATGACGGATCGCGGCCTGGACTGTCCAAATGCACCGCTCAGCTGAAGAAACCGGTTGCAGCGTTTCGATTTATCCCGCAAGATATCCACAAGGCCCGAAAGAGGCCTCGCGGCAGGACCTGAGCAGTTTTCCGCAATGTAGATGACAGTCGATCAGAGCGCGATGAACGAATGTGTTCTCGCGTTCATGCTGGTTGTCTAGTAATGGTCGCCGTTGTTTCCGCTATATCTGGCGTGACCTGCGAAATGCCGCCGGTTTCTGCCTTATTTCCTCCATATTTTGTGGGAAAACGCGATTTTTGACGTGACCTTTTGGCATCAGGCCGCTAGAATCGAACAAGGATAGGTAAGAAAAACACCGCTTTGGCGGGACATAAATACAGGCGGACAGAGCATGACATTGAATCTTTCGATGCCCGGGCACGACGAACTGAAGCCTCGGATTACAGTATTTGGCGTTGGCGGTGCAGGCGGGAACGCCGTCAATAACATGATTGAAAAACAGTTGGACGGCGTTGATTTCGTGGTCGCCAACACCGACGCACAGGCGTTGCAACAAAGCCAGTCTTCGGCGCGGGTGCAGCTGGGCGTGAAAGTCACCGAAGGTCTGGGGGCAGGGGCCCGCCCGACCGTAGGCGCGGCCGCCGCCGAGGAAAGCATCGAACAGATTGTGGACCACCTTGCCGGCGCGCATATGTGCTTCATCACCGCCGGTATGGGCGGCGGTACCGGCACGGGGGCTGCTCCGATCATTGCGCAGGCCGCCCGCGAATTGGGTGTTCTGACCGTCGGTGTCGTCACCAAGCCCTTCCAGTTCGAAGGTGCCAAGCGGATGCGCCAGGCTGAAGATGGTGTCGAGGCGCTGCAACAGGTTGTCGATACGCTGATCATCATCCCGAACCAGAACCTGTTCCGTCTGGCCAATGAAAAGACCACCTTTACCGAGGCGTTCTCGATGGCTGACGACGTTCTGTATCAGGGCGTCAAAGGCGTGACCGACCTTATGGTGCGGCCCGGCCTGATCAACCTCGACTTTGCCGACGTTCGCGCCGTAATGGACGAGATGGGCAAGGCAATGATGGGCACCGGCGAGGCAACAGGCGAAGATCGCGCCATTCAGGCGGCGGAAAAGGCCATTGCAAACCCGCTGCTGGACGAAATCAGCCTCAAGGGTGCCAAGGGCGTGCTGATCAACATCACCGGGTCGCACGACTTGACCCTGTTCGAGCTGGACGAAGCTGCCAACCGCATCCGCGAGGAAGTGGATCCCGAGGCCAATATCATCGTCGGCTCGACGCTGGATACCGCCATGGAAGGCGGAATGCGCGTGTCGGTTGTTGCGACCGGCATCGACGCCAGCGAAAAATCGACGGAAGTCCCGGTGGCACGCCGTTCGATGTCCGAACCGCTGACCCGCACGGTTTCGGCTGAAGAGCATATTCAGGAAGAAGCGCACGTAGCTGCCGACACAGCAGAGCCTGCCCCGCAGCCGGAAGAAAACCGCGAACCTTCGCTGTTCGAAGCCGCGGAAGAGCCGGCGCAGCCACAATTCCAGCCGCGCGTCGAGCGTGACGATGACGGCTTGCCGCCACCCGCTTATCAGCCGCGTGTGGCCGAATTCGAACCGCAGCCCGAGCATGTTGAACCCGCGCCGGAGGCATTCGTGGCACCGCGCGGGCATGCTGCCGGCACCCCGTCGCCCGAAGCGTTGCAGCGTTTGCAGGCCGCTGTGCAGAAGGTTCCGTCGGCGCCACAGCGTCCGGCGGCGGCCCGTCAACCCGAAGCAGTTTCGCAGCCGGAACACGAAGAACGCTCGCGGTTTGGCTTCAATCGCCTGATCGACCGGATGACCGGGCACGCCTCTGACACACCGGCTCAACCGCCGCGTCAGCAGCCCGTTTTGCGACAGTCCGAGGCAACCGCGCCGCTTCAGGAAGAGGCCGATCCGGATCAGGACCGTATCGAAATTCCGGCCTTCCTGCGCCGTCAAGCCAACTGATCGCGGTAACAAAATCCACTCAAAGGGCTGCCATTTGGCGGCCCTTAATTGTTTATTAATAGTCACTTGCAACTATGTGAGCAGGGTTTTGCCGATCTGTTACATACATGTTTCAATCGGTTGCAAAGAGTGAGTTGAGCCTTGACGCGGGCTTCCTTAACTCAGTGTCCAACACGGCCCAAGCAGGCTGGACACTACTCACCGAGGCCTATTTTGCAACATACGCTCAAATCTCCGGTCACGTTTACAGGCGTCGGGCTGCACAGCGGCAAGCCGGCGACCATGGTCCTGAAACCGGCGGCAGCCGGTCATGGCATCTGGTTCAAGCGGACGGATATTCAACTGGGCGACGCGATGATCCCGGCGATCTACTATGCGGTTGAACGGACCCCGCTTTGCACGCGTCTGGTGAATGATGCTGGCGTTTCGGTTTCCACCGTCGAACATATCATGGCTGCATTGGCCGGGTGTGGCGTGCATAACGCGCTTGTCGAGATCGACGGTCCCGAAGTTCCGATCATGGACGGCTCCTCGATTGATTTCGTGCGTGGCATCATGGCCCGGGGTGTGCGCCGTCAGGCCAGCCCGGTATTGGCCTATGAGGTCCTGAAAACCGTCACCGCATCCCGCGAAGGCGCGAGCGCCAGTATTGCGCCCGCTGACGGGCTGATCATCGACTTCCATATCGATTTCGAAGACGGTGCCATCGGCAGCCAGAGCAAAACGCTTGATATGCGCAACGGTTCCTTCGCGCGCGAACTCAGCGATTGTCGCACGTTCTGCCGACGCACGGATGTCGAGGCGATGCGCGAAAACGGGTTGGCTTTGGGCGGCACGCTTGAAAACGCCGTGGTCGTTCAGGGCGTCGAAGTTCTGACACCGGGCGGTTTCCGCCGGGTCGACGAGGCCGTGCGCCACAAAATGCTGGATGCTCTGGGTGATCTCTATCTGGCTGGTGGGCCGATTTTGGGTCACTTCACCGGAAACAAGTCGGGTCATTCGCTGACCAACACATTGCTGCGCAACCTGTTCGAAACGCCGGGCGCCGTGCGTCCGGTACTGTGCACACCGGAACAGGCCGCGCGCCTGCCGGGGCAGGGGCTTGTGGTCAAGGAAATTCCCGAAGTGGCCTGATCAGATCAACTCTGACGACATTTGCGCCGGAAGTCGCATAAGGCGTTTTGCACCGGAATTTTCTGTGCTAGACCATGGCTCAAATCGGGGCAAACCCCATTAAGCAAGACGACAAGGATGGGCGGTATGGTTGGCAGCAAAGCGGCAGTCAGACTCGCGGGTGCGATTCTTCTGGCAGCAGTTTTGACGGCATGCGGCAACGCCGGCGGCCTTTTTGGTCGCAAGGGCGCGGACCGTGAACAGAATCTGGAAGGGTTCACGCCGGAACAGATCTATACCCGAGGTGAATACGAACTGTCGCAGAATCGCTCGGACGACGCGGCGTGGTATTTCTCGGAAGTCGAACGTTTGTATCCGTATTCGGACTGGGCCAAGCGCGCACTGATCATGCAGGCGTTTTCGTTCCATTCGGACCAGAATTACGAAGAAAGCCGCGCGGCGGCGCAGCGGTATATCGACTTCTATCCGACGGATGAAGATGCTGCCTATGCGCAGTATCTGCTGGCGCTCAGCTATTATGACCAGATCGACGAAGTCGGGCGTGACCAGGGCCTGACCTTCCAGGCGCTGCAATCTCTGCGGACCGTGATCGAGGTCTATCCCGACAGCGAATACGCCACATCGGCGGTACTGAAGTTCGATCTGGCCTTCGACCATCTGGCGGGCAAGGAAATGGAGATCGGGCGCTACTACCTGCGTCAGGATCACTATGTCGCGGCGATCAACCGGTTCCGAGTTGTGGTCGAAGACTTTCAGACCACATCCCACACCGCCGAAGCACTGTATCGTCTGGTCGAGGCCTATCTGTCGCTTGGCCTGCTGGACGAGGCGCAGACCGCAGGTGCCATTCTTGGCTACAACTACCAGTCCTCGGAATGGTATGACGATGCGTACAAACTGTTGACCTCTCGCGGGCTTGATCTCAAGAGCCGCGGTAACAACTGGCTCAGCACGATTTATCGTCAGACCATCAAAGGTGAATGGTTGTAATCGCGATGACCTTTGGTCCGGGACGCTGAAGACCACATGCTGCGCGCCCTTGATATCCGCGATATGCTGATCATTGACCGGCTGGAACTCAGCTTTCAGCCGGGCTTGAACGCCCTGACCGGCGAGACCGGTGCAGGCAAATCGATTCTGCTGGATTCACTTGGCTTCGTGTTAGGCTGGCGCGGGCGCGCGGAACTCGTGCGGCAGGGTGCCGCGCAGGGTGAGGTCGTCGCCGAATTCGAACTCTCTGCCGATCATCCCGCACATGCGATTCTGGCCGAAGCCGGTCTGCCGGGTGGCCAGGAACTGATCCTGCGCCGCGTCAACACGGCCGAGGGGCGCAAGACCGCCTGGGTCAATGACCGCCGCTGCTCGGGCGAAGTTCTGCGGGCGCTGTCCGAGACCTTGATTGAACTGCACGGACAGCACGATGACCGCGGTTTGCTGAACCCACGTGGTCATCGGGCGATGTTGGACGAATTCGCACAGGTCACGGAGCAGCTGTCAAACGTGCGAACCGCCTGGGCCGCGATGTCCCGAACCCGCAAGGCGCTGGCCGAGACCGAGGCCGCTCTGGCTGCGGTCCGCAGCGAGGAAGAATTCCTGCGTCACGCGGTCGCCGAGCTAGACCAGCTTGACCCGCAACCCGGTGAGGATGCCGAACTGGATGCCCGCCGCCGCATGATGCAAGGGGCCGAGCGGATTCGCGACGATGTTGCGCGTGCCTTTGCCCTGTTGGCCGGGGACGGGGCGGAAGGGGCCATGTCCGACGCCTTGCGCTGGTTGGAAGGCGTCTCGGACAACGCGGGCGGCCAGCTGGAAGAACCGATAGCAGCGCTCGGGCGCGCGATGATCGAGTTGGGCGAGGCGCAGGATGGCGTGAATGCCTGCCTTCAGGCGCTGGACTTCAACCCGGTAGAATTGGAACAGGCCGAGGAACGCCTGTTTGCCATCCGTGCGCAGGCCCGCAAACATGACGTGGCCCCGGATGATCTGGGTTCGTTTGCCGGCACTCTGCGTGACCGGTTGAACCGGTTGGAGGCAGGGGATGCCGACCTGGCAGACAGACGAGCTGCCGTAGACGCGGCGCAACAGGCCTATGACGCCGCCGCAGCCGACCTCAGCGCCGCGCGCAAGGCCGCCGCTGGGCAGCTTGACGCGGCCGTCATGGCGGAACTGGCCCCGCTCAAGATGGAACGTGCCGTGTTCCAGACCGAGATCACCCCGGTTGAACCCGGCCCCGAAGGCACCGACGCTGTGGCCTTCACCGTGGCCACCAACCCCGGTGCGCCGGCGGGGCCGCTGAACAAGATCGCCTCGGGGGGTGAGCTCAGCCGCTTTCTGCTGGCCCTCAAGGTCTGCCTGTCTGGCGACGACAGTGCCCGGACGATGATCTTTGACGAAATCGATCGCGGTGTCGGTGGGGCAACCGCCGATGCGGTCGGACGCAGGCTGGCGTCGCTCGCGCAGGGCGGGCAGGTTCTGGTTGTCACCCATTCCCCGCAAGTTGCTGCGCGGGCAGCTCATCACTGGCGGGTGCAGAAACAGGTTACCGACGGACAAACCCTGTCCACCGTCATTCCTCTGGCCGAACCGGATCGGGTGGACGAGATCGCGCGCATGGTGGCCGGCGACACCATCACCGAAGAAGCCCGCGCCGCCGCCCGGGCTCTGTTGCAGGCCTGACGCGGCGATGGCGTGAATTGGTGCTCACACTGTCGCTATCTCACTTTTATATGGGCGCTCCGTGGCTTACTAAGGGTTAAGTGATGATCCTCGAGGGCCAATGACCCAATCGACCCGCACCGTTCTGCGCAACCAGTTCAATCAGGCTGTGGCCGCGATCAAGGATGCGTGGCGGGTCATGCTGCGCCGGGGGCCAAGCCAGATCCAGTTCTGGTTCATTGCGCTGGCCATCGGGATAGGGGCGGGTTTCATGGCGCTTGGCTTCCGCAAGGCCATCAGCGCATTGCAGGCCTATCTGTACGACACCAATGATATCCTGCTGCTGCACAGCCACGCCGAGAAACTGCCATGGTTCATGGTTCTGATCATTCCCATCTTCGGTGGCCTGGTCGTCGGCATCATCCTGAACCGGTTCACCAATGACGGGCGCGTCCGGTCGGTTGCCGACGTGATCGAAGGTTCGGCCATCACCGACGGGCGGGTCGAGGTCAAGGCGGGCATCGCGTCGTTCTTCGCCTCGCTGATCACGCTCAGTTCGGGCGGGTCAACAGGCCGCGAGGGGCCGGTGGTGCATATGGCCGGAGTGATTTCCACATGGGTCAGCAACCGCATACATGCAGACGGGATCACGGGGCGTGACCTGTTGGGATGTGCCGTCGCTGCGGCCGTGTCGGCCAGCTTCAACGCCCCCATTGCGGGGGCCTTGTTCGCGCTCGAGGTCGTGCTGCGCCATTTCGCCGTTCACGCCTTTGCCCCGATCGTCATCGCCTCGGTCGCGGGAACGGTGATCAACCGGCTGGAATATGGCGACGTTACCGAGTTCACGCTGGAGACGCCGGGATCGCTGCAATTCTATGTCGAGCTTCCGGCCTTCCTGATCCTGGGCCTGATCTGCGGACTTGTCGCGCTGCTGCTGATGCGGTCGATTTTCTTTGCCGAGGATATCGGCAGCCATATCCAGAACCGCCTGTCGATTCCGGCCTGGTTGCGCCCTGCGGTGTCCGGGGCGATGCTGGGGCTGATGGCGATCTGGTTCCCGCATATCATCGGCGTGGGGTACGAGACGACAATTCGCGCCCTGACCGGTGATCTGGTGCTGACCACGGCCATCCTGTTTGCGGTGACCAAAACGGTTGCGGTGGCGATTACCATGGGTGGGCGCATGGGCGGTGGGGTATTCTCACCGTCTCTGATGGTCGGCGCATTGACCGGGCTGGCCTTCGGTCTGATCGCCACCGGGTTGTTGCCGGATGTGTCGGGCACGCATACGCTCTATGCCTTTGCCGGAATGGGCGCCGTAGCTGCGGCGGTGCTGGGCGCGCCCATCTCGACCACTTTGATCGTTTTTGAACTGACCGGCGATTGGCAGATCGGTCTTGCCGTGATGGTAAGCGTGTCCATGTCCACGGCACTGGCCTCGAGACTTGTGGACCGGTCTTTCTTCCTGACCCAGCTGGAACGGCGTGATGTCCACCTGGCCGCGGGGCCGCAGGCTTATCTGCTGGCAATGCTTCGCGCCGGTGCCGTGATGCGCCCGCTTGGGGATCCGCGGTCGATCACGAAAGAAGAGGCGCAGGGGCTGATCGACCAGGGCCTGTGCATTCAGGCCAGCGCCACGCTGGAAGCCGCCATGCCCTATTTTGATCGTGACGACATCCCCTGCATTCCGGTTGTCATTCTGGAAAACGACGGCTCTGAAACACCGGTTGGGGCGCTCTATCACGTCGATGCGCTCAAGGCATATAACAGGGCGCTTGCGGCCACGGCTGCCGAAGAGCATTCCTGAGTTTCACTCACCATACACGCTGGCTGCGTCGCCCAGATAATTGTCCCACGCAAACCAATAGGAAACATGACCGGCGACTCGTGGCAAACGCGTTCCATCCGGCCCGATCAAAGCCTCTTCCGTGACGGTCCAACCGTTCCCCGCGCTATCCTGCAACCCGCCTTGCGTCGCCCGGAACGCATGCGTTTTTCGCTCATAGGCCCGCACGCTGCGCTCTTTGGGATCGCCAATCAGAACCAGAGGTGTCCGACCGATTGCATCGTTGATCACCGGTTTGCCCTTGAACGCAACCAGAGGCCAGGCGCGGGCTGCACCAAACTGGCGCACGGCAAAGATGTAATCCTTCTGCCTAAGCCGGGACTGATCCACAACCGCCGGGAACATCAGCTCGCTCGAGGCGAAATAGTCGCGATAAACCACCCCTGATCCGTAATTGCGCCGATGCCCGGTGTTCAGCGACAGAACACGGGTTTTGGGATGCGAGGTCCTCCAGCTGTCCCATGTCGTGATCACCACAGGGCGTTGTTTCAACGTGATGCCGCTGTTCGCCAAGGGCCCCACAACAGGTTTGCCGGTATACTGGTTCCACAGCGAATGCGTCTCACGGTCAAACATCAGCTTGTTCGAGCGATAGAGGAAACCTGACGACCCGAAAATGAACGGCTTTCGCCGCCCCGCCACCTGGGTTTCAAACAGGATGCCAGACCCGCAAAGCGTGCAATAGGCCAGCGCCACGGGCACGCCACCGATCACCTCGTTGAACATCTCGTGCCAGCCCATGATCCGCAGGGGATAGGCGCGCTCATCCCCGTTGATGGCGACGCCAAACACCAGATCATCGCCCTTCAGATACCCCGCATTCGAAGCAGAGATCAGGGTGGGATCGTCCAGGGACGGAATGCCATCCTTGTACACACCGCCCCAGGCGATCTCTTCCAGGCGGATCTTCATCTTGTCGCGTTGCAGATATTCGGGCCGCAGGAACAGATCGAAATTCGGGTCGATCCCCAGAAGAACCTCGCGCTTGAACGGGATCAGCGACGGATGAGGGACAATCTGCGGGTTACGTTCCTGCCACAGCATCCAATCGAACCAGTCATTGCCATGGCGTTGCCCGGTCAGGGCCTCCATCACCTCGACAATCTCATCCCGTCGCCTGTCGGCATAACGCATCGCAGTCAGCAACCCGGCCACGACATCCGGCTGGCCGCGGTCCTTCAGATACGCCATCTGCGCCTCAAATGCGGTCCGACGCCGGCTCAGCGTGCTGCGCAACGCGTCCAGAACCGGATCCTGCTGCGCCCACAGCACACCGGGTGCCATTGCACCAGCCCCGATCATCCCAGCAAAACCGCGACGTGACATCGACATGGAAGCCTCCGGTGTTACCCCGGAGCAAGTGTGCCGCAAATGCCGTTCACGTGCATGCCACAGCTGCGTGAGGTGGGCGCGGGGGCTGGCGTTAGATCTGCTCCACCTTCACCGATTCAGCCGGGTAGAATGCCAGATGGTCCTTGATCTCGGCCACTGCCTGAATCGGATCCTCATAGCTCCAGACCGCGTTGTCGGTCACGGATGACTTGTTGACGATGGAAAAATGCGTCGCGTCGCCCTTGCCGGGGCAGTGGGTCACCTTGTCGGTCCGATCCAGAAACGCCATCGCAATATCGTTGCGCGGGAAATAGATCACAGGATCCTTGTCGCCTTCAAGCAGTTCCAGCGCGTTGTTCGTTTCGCCCAGGATCGCACCGCCCGAGCGGACAGTCCATTTGCCCGGCGCTTTCCGGATCGTGATCTCAACCATTCCTCTTCCTTCCGTCGTCGTATCAGGGCCACCCCTCTGCCTGTTTTATGTAACAGACCCGTGTCAGATTGGGGCAGTTGCGGCATCCAACCACAGTTGTGCGTCATGTCCCAGCCTTGGGCGGATTTTTTCCGCAACGTCGCGGTGATAGGCATTCAGCCAGCCGCGTTCGTCGGTCGTCAACATATCGACCATGATCAGTCTGCGGTCAATTGGTACATAGGTCAGCGTGCGCCAGTTCAGCATCGCGCGTTCGGCATCGCCATCGGGAAGCAGAGGAGCGTCTTCCACCACCACAAGGTTTTCGATGCGGATGCCAAAGGCGCCTTCCCGGTAATACCCGGGTTCGTTTGACAGAATCATGCCGGGTTGCAGCGGAACATGGCTGACTTTGGACAGCCGTTGCGGCCCTTCATGCACGCTCAGATAGGCGCCGACCCCATGTCCGACCCCATGGTTGAAATCCTGTCCCGCAGACCACAGCGGCACGCGGGCCACACATTCGATATCCCGCCCGGAAAGGCCCGCAGGCCAACGCAGCATCGACATGGCAATCATGCCCTTCAGCACCCGGGTGAAGCAGGTTTTTTCCTCGGTTCCGACGTCACCGATGGCGATGGTTCGGGTGATGTCGGTGGTGCCGTCCAGATACTGCCCGCCACTGTCCAGCACCAGAATATGGCCGTTTTCCAGACGGCAGTCGGTCTCTTCCGTCACGCGGTAATGCATGATCGCGCCGTTCGGACCCGTGCCTGCAATGGTATCGAACGAGATGTCCTGAAGCGCATTGTCCTTGCGCCGGTTTTCTTCCAGCCGGGTGACAATCTGTGTTTCGGTCACGCTGCCCGGGGCCTGTTCGTCCAGCCAGCACAACGTCTCGATGACCGCCACCGCATCGCGCAAATGCGCCTCGGCGCTGCCCGCGATTTCAGCCGCATTCTTGCAGGCTTTGGGCAGGGCGCAGGGATCGCCGCCATCCGTCATCGCGTCACCCAGCGCATCGGCCACGATCTGAGGCACCGAAGCGGCATCCACCTGCACCGGACCGGCCAGAGCCGCAACCGAATCCAGAAAATCGCCCGCAGCGCGCAAGGTCACCTGAGAACACAGATGATCCCGTACCCCGGCCAGTTTTTCTGCCGCCATGAACAGATCGACCTGACCACCTGCATGAAGAATGGCAAAGCCGTGGGCCACCGGGTTATAGGCGATATCCGACCCACGGATATTCAACAGCCACATGATGGAATCCGGCAGGGTGATCACCGCTGCCTTGTGCCCGGCCCGCCGAAGGTCTTCGGCCAGACGGGCGATCTTGCTGTCCGCACCTTCCCCGGCAAATTCGATCGGATGCGCCTTGACCGGGTTCATCGGCGGTGCGGGTTGATCGGCCCAGATCCGGTCCACAAGGTTTTCGCACCTTACCAGTTCGATGCCCGATCCATCCAGATCACTCAATGTGCCGGAAATCTGCCCCGCCGCATGCAGCCACGGGTCAAATCCGATCTTGCCGCCGTTGGGCAATTGCTGTTTCAGCCAGGCGCTCAGGCTTACCTCGGGCCAGGGGACCGGGGTGAAATCTGCGGCAACTTGTGCCTTGACCTGGGTGCGATACCGCCCGTCGATGAAAACTCCGGCCACGTCGCGCAGGGGGGCGCAAAACCCGGCCGAGCCCGTGAACCCGGTCAGCCAGGCCAGACGTTCATCGCGCGCCGCGACATACTCTCCCTGATGCGCATCCGCCCGTGGGATCAGAAACCCGTCAAGCCCTTCTTGCACCATCTGTTCGCGCAAGGCGGCCAGCCGCGGTGGCCCCTGTTCCGGGCGGGCGGTCACTTCGAAGGATTGGAACATGGGCGGCCTCATTCACATCATTTGAGCGTGACCCTGAGGCGCATTTCAAAAAATGTCCAGACGGGAACACCCCGTCTGAACGGGCCGATGATCAGCAAAGAAAAACACGTCGCCCTCGGGGAAATACGCCCACCGCGCAGAAGATCAGCCTCAGCCGGCCTTTCTCATCCCCATGACACGCGCCCGCGCCCGCGGGTCACTGTCAAACAGAGCCGCCAGTTGTTCGGTCATCGCGCCGGCCAGTTGTTCGACATCGGTAATCGTCACCGCCCGGTCGTAATACCGGGTCACGTCATGGCCGATGCCGATGGCCAAAAGTTCGACCATCTTGCGTTTTTCAACCATCACGATCACGTCGCGCAGGTGTTTTTCCAGATAGTTGGCGGGGTTCACGCTCAGTGTCGAATCATCGACCGGCGCACCGTCCGAGATCACCATCAGGATCTTGCGTTGTTCGCGCCGTGCCAGCATCCGGCGATGGGCCCATTCCAGGGCTTCCCCATCGATGTTTTCTTTCAGCAGGCCCTCTTTCATCATCAGACCCAGATTGGGCCGCGCACGACGCCAAGGGGCGTCCGCGCCCTTGTAGATGATGTGGCGCAGGTCGTTCAAACGGCCGGGCTGTTGCGGGCGGCCATCGTTTAGCCACGCCTCGCGCGCCTGACCGCCTTTCCACGCCCGCGTGGTAAAGCCCAGAATTTCGACCTTTACATTGCACCGCTCCAGCGTCCGGGCCAGAACATCGGCACAGATGGCGGCGATCGAAATCGGACGTCCGCGCATCGACCCCGAATTGTCCAGCAGCAGCGTCACCACCGTGTCGCGGAACTCGGTGTCTTTCTCGACCTTGAAACTCAGCGGAGTGGTGGGGTTCGCGACCACACGTGCCAATCGACCCGCGTCCAGAATGCCTTCCTCGCGGTCGAACTCCCAGCTGCGGTTCTGCTGCGCCTGCAAGCGGCGTTGCAGCTTGTTGGCCAGACGCGACACCGCGCCTTTCAGCGGTTCAAGCTGCTGATCCAGATAGGCCCGCAGACGTTCCAGCTCGGCCGGTTCCGCTAAATCCTCAGCGGCGATCTCTTCGTCATGAGTGTCCAGATAGACCTTGTAATCCGGGTCCGCTTCGGATGCCGGCGGTGGGGCAGGCGGCTCCAGAGGCGCCTCGCCATCCGGCATCTCAGCCTCGTCACCCATCTCGTCTTCGGCCATTTCGTCCATCGAGACCTGGGCCTGAGACTGATCCTGCTGCTCTTCCTGCGTCTGCTCAGGTGTCGCGTCGGCGTCCTGTTCGTCCTGATCATCCTGACCGGTGCTGTCCGGATCGGGCTGCTCCTCGGCGTCTTCCTCGGCCTGGTCTTCCTGCTCGTCGTCCAGCTCATCGGGGTCATCCCCAAGCTGGTCGCCATATCCCAGATCCTTGATCACCTGACGGGCGAATTTGGCAAAGTCCGCCTGATCCGAGAGAATCTCGTCCAGATTCTCCAACGTCCCACCCGCTTGCTCTTCAATGAACCCGCGCCACAGGTTCATGATGTTTTCTGCGGCGGGGGGCAGATCGCGCCCGGTGGCCAGATGCCGGATCAAGTACCCTGCCGCAACCGACAAAGGTGCATCGGCGGGTTGCTTGCACTGATCATACCCACGCCGGATTGCTTCATGCCCGATCTTGACGTCAATATTGCTGGCGGTGCCCGGCATGTCCCGCGCGCCCATTGCCTCGCAGCGGGCGGTCTCCATCGCCTCGTACAGATCCCGCGCCATATCGCCCGGAGGCGCATAGCGCGCATGGGTCGCGTCGTCATGATACTTGCGATGCAACGCCAAGGCGTCTGCCGTGCCACGCGCCAACAGCACCTCTTCACGCGTCATCCGACGCGAGACCTGAGGCAACCGCATCGACTCGCCCGTCATGCCCGAAGGGTCCACCGTATAGGTCACCGACAGTTCGGGATCATCGGCCATGACCTTGGTGGCCTCGGCCAAGGCCTTCTTGAACGGATCGGCGGGGTTGTCGTTCTTCTGTGCCATGTCCTTAAGCCCTCATAGTACTGGCCTGCCCGGCGTCGAAAACAGCAACGGATCTGTCTTCATCTGGCCAAAAATATCCCCGCCGGAGGCATTGCGCCCGTTCCGGGCGCAATTCGGGTGCTTACCCCAAGCTTGCACTCGCGGCGCTTTCAGGCAACTCCTCATCGAAGCAGCGCTGATAGAACTCGGCCACGGTCTGGCGTTCCAGCTCATCGCACTTGTTCAGGAAGGACAGGCGGAACGCATAGCCCACATTGCGGAAAATCTCGGCGTTCTGGGCCCAGTTGATCACGGTCCGCGGGCTCATGACGGTGGACAGATCGCCATTCATGAAGGCGGTCCGGGTCAGGTCGGCCACGGTGACCATCTGGCTGACGGTCTTGCGGCCCTCGGCGGTGTTGTAATGCGGCGCCTTCGACAGAACGATCATCGTCTCGGCGTCGTGGCTCAGATAGTTCAGGGTCGACACCAGCGACCAGCGGTCCATCTGCGCCTGGTTGATCTGCTGCGTGCCGTGATACAGACCCGTGGTGTCGCCCAGACCGACCGTGTTGGCGGTGGCAAACAGGCGGAAATTTGGGTTCGGGGTGATGATCTCGTTCTGATCCAGCAGGGTCAGCTTGCCGTCATGCTCCAACACACGTTGGATCACGAACATCACGTCGGCGCGGCCCGCATCGTATTCGTCGAACACGATGGCAACCGGGTTGCGCAACGCCCAGGGCAGAATGCCTTCGTGGAATTCGGTCACCTGCTTGCCGTCGCGCAGTTTGATCGCGTCTTTACCGATCAGGTCGATCCGGCTGATATGGCTGTCCAGGTTCACACGCACGGCGGGCCAGTTCAGACGGGCAGCGACCTGTTCAATGTGGGTGGATTTGCCGGTGCCGTGATAGCCTTGGATCATCACACGACGGTTATGGGAAAAGCCCGCCAGAATCGCCAGCGTGGTTTCCGGATCGAACTTGTAGGTATGATCGATCACCGGCACTCGGTCGCTGCGCTCGGCGAAACCCTTGACCGCCATGTCGCTGTCAATGCCGAACACGTCACGGACCGAGATATCCTCGGTAGGTTTTGCGTTGATATCGATCGATCCGTCAGCCATGCGCCTAGTCCTTATCCTTTGGCCCGTTCACCGGGTATGAACCCGTGTGTGGTGCAACATATTGCGGGCAAGGGCAAGGGAAAGCGAAAGGCGCCCAAAGGTGCGCATGTTTTTCTTGCAAACTGGCCCTATCGTTGCGCATGGGGTGTCATTCCAGAATGACAAACCACGCTACGATTTGGCACCTCGCGTTAACAAGCTTTGAGGCCGATTGCGCATAACCCAGAAGTCCTCGGTGAAAGGCTGGCAACGGCCTTTGCGCCTCGCTCAAATGCAAACATTAACATACTATCATTGAAATGCTTCTTCGGCGCGTTAACATGACTTCTAAATGTGGTTTTTTGGGCGGTCTTTGTGAGTTTGTGAGGGCCGTGGTGTTCTGTTCAGTCAACACACGGAAGGAACTTGTTCATTGCGAGTTCCCTTTTGGTCCAACCTGCTTAGCGGATACAACGTATGTCGTTTGATGTCTTACTTCATTCGGTCAACACAAGCGGGCAAGGCGACTTGATCGTCCGAAACTTGACCGATCCAGCCACTGTCTCGGGTCAAACGATTTCGATCAACGGTGGTCCGTTCGTACCCTACACGTATCTTGGACAAGGTAACTACAGAGGTACCGGCGAATCTGGTGAGTTTATTCAGGTTGGAACCGAAATCTATGCCTGGGACACCAACAACCCCACCGGGCCAATGACAACCGGAAACTGGCAAATCACAACCGGAGATCTTGATCCAAACAATCCGCCCTGTTTTGTTGCTGGAACCCTGATAGAGACCGAGGCCGGTCCACGCCCGGTCGAGAACCTGATGATCGGTGACAGAGTTTGCGTGTCAGGTGGGAAAACGCTGCCGATTTTGTGGATCGGGAAAAAAGTGCTGAGTGCACAAACACTGGCTTTGCAACCGAAATTTAGACCCGTTCGCATTCGGCGCGACGCGATTTGCAAGGGTCAACCCAACCAGGATGTTTTTGTGTCCCCGCAACATCGGATCATGCTGGAAGGCTGGCGCGCCGAGTTGTTGTTCGGACAAGATCGGGTCTTTGTTGCGGCAATCCACTTGGTGAATGACGGAACAATTCAGCAGGTGCATACAGGTGAAGACATCACATATTACCACATTGCCTGCTCTCGACACGCGATACTGCACTCGCAGGGGCTACGTAGCGAAAGTCTTTTTCTGGGCGACACAGCGCTGAAGTCTTTCTGTCGTGAAGACGTCGAAGAACTGCTCGCACTGTTCCCCGAATTGCGTGACGGCACTGCAGAGTCGCAACAAACTCGCTTAAGTTGTTTGAAGCGCCGGGAAGCAATTGCATTGCGAAGCTCATACCCGGACTAAAGCGCGGATCGTTGTAATCCGAACCGCTCCTGATTTGATCCCTGGCCTCAACAAACCCCTTCAAATGTGTTCTCTGGGACCATTTACCATAGGCAATTTCTCAGTGCAGCACCGTTGAGATGGCCTTACACATCTGTGCCTTGGGTCAACCGTTGCTTGACTATAGCGAAAACCAAAGCTCGTCTTTGCGAAAGCCACCTTTTACCAGACGATCCGCGTTCAACACATCCGGAAACTCGTCCACCCAATCCCGAAACCGGTCATTTGTGACGATGCGTGCCTTGCTATCCCGCGCCGCCTGCAAGATCAGCGGGTCCGCAGGTGTCCCTTCGGGGGCCACCATGACCTGCTTGGATCGCAAGCCCAGGGCGCGGCTCAGCTTCCGGTCGTCCATATAGTGGCCTTCGACTTTGTACCCGACATTCGCATCGAACATGACGCCCGGTTTGAACCCTGCGCGCTTCAAAGTCTCAAGGACCTTCTTCAACGTACCCAGATCCGGGGTGCCATCTTTCCAGTGCATGACGTTCGAACCGTCCACGATGATCCATGTATTGGCCCGGCGCCACCTGAACCAGGCCCGTATGAACAGGATTGTGCTGGCCATCACGCAAATCAGCGCCAATAGGAACAGCCAATCCGCGTCTGTCTGAATGAAACTGGCAGCGATGAGCCCGCTTAGCGAGACGAGCAACAGGCAAATGGATGTGCGCACGAAACTGATCCCTGGAAACTCCTGCCCCCAATCCTCCACCACTTTTGCGTGGAATGAAACAGGGTTCCATACGGAACTTGCGCAGTTTTTTTCAGGTTGTGTCGTCCGCGGCACCCCACCATTCAGGCAGGGCGCGCCGCGAACGCAAAGCAGGCAAAGCCGTGACCGCTACTTGAAGTTCCGGCTGTCCTTGATCTGATCCCAGGCCCAGACAACTTCCTGCAGCTGTTCTTCCTGTGAACGGTCTCCGCCATTCATGTCCGGATGCAGCACTTTGATCAGCTTCTTGTACGCTTTGCGAACCTCGGCCTTGGTCCAGCTGTCATTGGCCTCGAGAATCTCGATCGCACGGCGTTCGGTCGGCGGCAGGCGTCGTCCGCCGCCACCCGTCGTGCGGCCTTTGTTCTGCGTGCTGTTGGCACCAAGAACCTGATGCGGATCCTCGATCCCCAAACGGGCCCAGGCACGTGCTTCGGGGTCGCCCATCGGCTTGGTCTCGCGCTCCCAAACCTTGTCTTTCGATCGCTGCGCGTTCAGCTCGGCCTCGGTGGTGCCGTCAAAGAAATTCCACTTCTGGTTATATTCCCGCACGTGTTGCTGGCAGAACCAGAAAAAATCATCCAGGACATCCGGTGCTTTTGGCGCGCGGAACTTTCCCGGTTCTTCGCATCCCTCGTGGTCACAGATCCGGACCGAGGTTTCAGAGGCACCCGACATGCCCCGGCGTCCCCGCGGATTCTTCTTTTTGGCGCTGGAAACGGACATATCGAATCCGAAGGGGTCTGATTTCGCCATGCTCTAATCCTCAAGAACGCGTCTTTTCGACTCGGAGGCAGCAGTTTAATCTAAGCAGCCGAAAGTAGAAGAGGGGTGCGGCAATATTTTTGCCGCTGAGCAAAAAAATGAGTGTGACTGACGAGATCCGAACCCGCCTGCAAGCCGCCTTTGATCCGCGCGAGCTGGACGTGATCGACGACAGCGAAAGCCATCGCGGCCATGCGGGATATCAGGACGGTGGTGAAAGCCACTTCAACGTCCGTATCCGCGCCAGTGCATTCGAAGGCAAATCCCGCGTCGCCCGCCACCGTGCCGTGCACAAGGCGCTGGGCGACATCGTGCCCCGCATCCACGCGCTGGCCCTTGATATCGGCGTCTGAAGACCTTTACGTGTCAACCCGCCTCCATCTTTGCGGACGGCGTCGATGCCGAGATGGCGTATTCCTCTTCCGTCATGCCCTCTTCTATTCCCTCGAACAGCGGGGTCGACAAGTATCGCTCGCCGGTGTCCGGCAACATGACCAGCATGACAGAGCCTGCCGGCGCGGATTCGGCCAGCTTCATGGCCACCGCAATGGTCGATCCGCCCGAAATCCCGGTGAATATCCCTTCTTCGGCGGCAAGCCGGCGCGACCATGCGATTCCTTCGGGTCCGGGAATGGGGATCAACTCGTCATAGTATGAATTGTCGATGGCTTCCTGAAGAACCCAGGGGATGAAATCCGGTGTCCAGCCCTGAATCGGGTGGGGCTCGAAATCGGGGTGGCTTTCGGTCGGCTGATGGTCAGCGTTGCGCGTATTGACGTAACCTGATGATACTATTGCGGCATTTGCCGGTTCGGTCAGGATGATCCTGGTGTCGGGCCGCTCTTTCCGCAGTATACGCGAAACGCCCGAAACGGTGCCGCCGGTCCCATAGCCCGTCACCCAATAATCCAGCCGTTGCCCTTCGAAATCGGCAAGAATTTCCCGGGCAGTCGTGTTCTCGTGAATATCGGCATTGGCTGCGGTCTCGAACTGGCTGGCAAGGAACCATCCGTTTTCCTCGGCCAGTTCCTTGGCCTTGGTATACATGCCGAACCCTTTTTGCGCCTTCGGGGTCAGAACAACCTTGGCGCCCAGAAACCGCATCAGCTTTCGCCGTTCGACCGAGAAGCTCTCGGCCATCGTCACGACCAGAGGGTATCCCTTGGCCGCGCACACCATGGCCAGCCCGATCCCGGTGTTGCCGGATGTCGCTTCGACAACGGTTTGTCCGGGCTTCAGCCGCCCGTCACGTTCCGCCGCCTCGATGATGTTCAGCGCCAGCCTGTCCTTGACCGAGCCTGCCGGGTTGAAGGCCTCGAATTTTACATAGACGGTCACATGCTCGGGCGCGATCCGATTGACCCGAATGCAGGGCGTGTCACCGACCGTGTCGAGAATGCTGTCATACAGGCGTGTCCGCCCTTGTGTCTGTCGAATAGCCATTTCGATGTCCCTCCAGAATATCCGGCTAACATGCCACAGATTTCCCGAGGGTGTAGCCCTTATTGCTTTCCAATGTGGTTGGGCCGTCCCGGCTCGACTTGACGTATGTCAGAGCGAACACGGATGTCCTGCACAAGGCCACAGGGCATTTGCAATCGCTCTGGCGGTCGTACCAGCCCCCAAGCCTATGTTTTTGAAGGGTCGCTTTCATCAGCGGCGTCATCAGACCGCTTCAACGACAAAGGCGGCTCGTCCGCCTCTGCGGCAATAGGTTTTGGGGCCTGTACCTCGTCGGGGCCCGGAATCGGCTGGGCCAGCGGGGTGTCATCCATCTCAGGTACTGCGCCGACCCACGAGGCATCGACTTCCTCTTCCACCACGCGGCGGAACACCAGCACATTGCGCCAGTTCGTGGTCGATCCGGTCAGACCCGAGCGTTCTTCGCTGGGCAGCAACTCGGCCCGCTGGTATTCCCAGCCATCCTGCCCCAACTGATTCAGCAGTTGCTCGACCGAGACGGCAAAGCGGCCCTCGGCCGTTTTCACGCCTTTGGCTTTGACACCTTTTTGCGGGGCGGGGATGACCTTGTATTCGTAGCGCTTCATCTACTGTTCCTAAATGCGTTTCCGCGCCAACTTAACACGCTGCCCCCCGGGTGAAAGGGCCCTTGCTCATCCGGCGGAATTCACCTCTGACCATTCGCTTCGGCCTGTGCCGCCTTGGCCACAACCGACAGGCACAGTTCCGTCGCCAACGCCATGTCCTGCACTGAAATCCATTCCAACGGGCCGTGAACGCACTGCATCCCGGTGAAAATGTTGGGGCAGGGGGTGCCGAATTCGGTCAGGCGCGATCCGTCCGTGCCGCCCCTAATCGGTACCGACAGCGGTTCAACCCCCAACTCGCGACACGCATCGCGCGCCAGTTCGACCGGAGTCATGTCGTTTTCCAGCCAATACCGCATGTTGCGGTACTGGTGGCTGATGTCGCAGGTGATGGTCGCGCGCGGTTCCGTGGCCTGCACGGCGGCGCAGACCTGCCGCACGATGTTTCGTTGCGCTTCCAGCCCGTCCATCTCGAAATCACGCAGGATCAGCTTGATCTCCATCTCGGATGATCCGCCGTTCATGTCAGTGACATGGATGAAGCCTTCGCGCCCGTCCGTGGTTTCCGGCGTCATGGTGGCCTGAGGCAATGTCTGTACGATCTTTGCCGCCAGATGCGTGGCGTTCACCATCTTTTCCTTGGCCAGGCCGGGATGGATCGAAACACCCTCGATCCGGATCACGGCGCGGTCGGCCGAGAAACTTTCATACTCGATCTCACCCACTTGCTGCCCATCCAGCGTATAAGCAAAATCCACGCCCAGATCCTGGGGAAGTTGTTCCGTGACACCCCGGCCGATCTCTTCATCCGGAGTGAACGCGATACGAATCGGACCATGTGGAACATCCTGATTTTCGATCAGGTGCCGCGCCATCGTCATCAGAATCGATACACCGGCCTTGTCGTCCGCGCCCAGCAGGGTTGTGCCCGACGCAGTGATCAGGTCGTGGCCGATCTTTTCGGCCAGATAGGGGTGGTCTTCCGGAGAAAGAACCAGATCCGGGTTGTCCGGAAAGGTGATGTCGCCACCGTTGTAGCCCTTGATCACCCGCGGCTTGACGCCGGTTGCGTTGAACTGAGGGGCTGTATCGACATGGGCCAGAAAGCCCACGGTCGGCCCCGGCGCCGTTCCGGGAATGGTCGCGACGACAACACTGTCGCCCGTCATCTCAACATCCTGCGCGCCGATCTGGATCAGCTCATCGCGCAACAGGTTCAGCATGTCGAACTGAATCTGAGTGCTCGGGGTCGTCGGGGATGTCTCGTCACTTTGACTGTCGATGGCGGCATAGCGCACCAGCCGGTCTTCGAGTTCCTGATCAAATCTGCTTTGCATAATACCTCACCTCTCTGTTGCGGAGGAAAGGGCCCAAACAGCAGGAAGTCAAGCCGATGGCTTGACCCCAAGTCTTGAGATTTTGTGAGAAACCGGATTGTACAAACCCGCCAAAGATTGCCGGCCGGCTTGTACAAAACGAAAGGTTTACGAGCCCAGCTTCTTGCTGACCAGTTCGTTGACGGCTTTCGGGTTCGCCTTGCCGCCGGTGGCTTTCATGACCTGACCCACGAACCAGCCCGCCAGTTTCGGGTTCACCTTGGCCTTCTCGACCTGCGCCGGGTTGGCGGCGATGATCTCGTCCAGCGCGGCCTCGATCGCGCCGGTGTCGGTCACCTGCTTCATGCCGCGCTCTTCGACGATCTGCGCCGGGTCGCCGCCTTCGGTATAGACGATCTCGAACAGCTCTTTGGCGATCTTGCCCGAAATCGCGTCCGAGGCGATCAGGTCGATGATCCCGCCCAGCTGCGCGGGCGAAACCGGCGAGTCGGTGATGTCGCGGTCGTCTTTCTTCAGGCGGCCGAACAGCTCGTTGATGACCCAGTTCGCCGCCAGTTTTCCGTTACGGCCCTTGGCCACTTCCTCGAAATAGGCGGCGGATTCGACCTCGGCGGTCAGCACTGATGCGTCATAGTCGGTCAGGCCGAACTCATTGATGAAGCGCGCCTTTTTCTCGTCCGGCAGCTCGGGCAGCCTGGCGGCGATATCATCGACCCATGCTTGTTCGATCTCCAGCGGCAGCAGGTCGGGGTCGGGGAAATAGCGGTAATCATGCGCTTCTTCCTTGGACCGCATCGAACGGGTTTCACCCTTGTCCGGGTCATACAGACGGGTTTCCTGCTCGACCTTGCCACCACCTTCGACGATGGCGATCTGACGGCGGGCTTCGACCTCGATCGCTTGCTGGATGAAGCGCATCGAGTTCATGTTCTTGATCTCGCAGCGCGTGCCCAGATGCGAAAAATCCTGTGTTTCCTGATACTTCTCATAGGCGCCGGGCAAACAGATCGAGACGTTCACATCGGCCCGCAGGTTGCCGTTCTGCATGTTGCCGTCGCAGGTGCCCAGGTAACGCATGATCTGACGCAGCTTGGCGATATAGGCCGCGGCCTCTTCCGGCCCGCGGATGTCGGGGCGGCTGACGATCTCCATCAGGCAGACACCGGTGCGGTTCAGGTCGACGAAGGACATATGCGGATCCATGTCGTGGATCGATTTACCCGCGTCCTGCTCCATGTGGATACGCTCGATCCGCACCTTGCGCGCGGTGCCGTCGCCCAGTTCGACCAGCACTTCGCCTTCGCCCACGATCGGGTGGTAAAGCTGGGAAATCTGATACCCTTGCGGCAGGTCGGGGTAGAAATAATTCTTGCGGTCAAAGGCCGATTTCAGATTGATATCCGCCTTCAGGCCCAGCCCTGTGCGCACAGCTTGCTCAACGCAGTGTTCGTTGATCACCGGCAGCATCCCCGGCATCGCCGCGTCCACGAAAGCCACGTTTGAATTCGGTTCCGCCCCGAATTGGGTGGATGCACCCGAAAACAGCTTGGCATTGGATGAGACCTGAGCATGCACCTCCATCCCGATCACCAGTTCCCAATCGTGCTTGGCCCCGGCAATGGTTTTGGGTTTGGGCATTTCGTATGTCAGATCGAGCATGGCGCGCCTCATTTCCGCAGAAGTCTAAGCCTGCGTATTAGGCCCGGCAGGGCTTAGGGGCAAGGGGGAATCCTGTCGTGTTCAGTTCTGGGAAAACCGCAGGCCCGACGGTGTGAATGTCACATCCATACCGCTGCGCAGTTCTTCCCGGAACAGATCCGAGATGGCGCGCAAGGCATCGCGCTGACCGCGCGCTGCAAATCGTTCGGGCGAGTTTATGCGGACGGAATTGTTGAAACCGTTGGCCGCATGCGCCCAGATCAACGGGTGCAATTCCGTCAGGTGATCGCGGATAAGCCGGTTTGCCGTGTCGCGCATCTGCGAACGGACAAGGTCGGCCTGATCATTCAGGCCAAATCCGTTCTGGACGGTGATCGCGCAGTAGGATGACAGCATGTTGATCATCTGCTGATCGGGCCGCAGGCGCAGGATATCACGCAGACCCTCAAGGAAATACTCGATATCGACGCGGGCACAGGCCTCTTCGTCCAATGCGATGGCGTCGAACTGAACCCATGTGTATCCGCCCGCGCCCCAGATATCCTGTGTCCTGGCGGCTGTACGCAAGGCTTGCAACTCCAGCTCTTCGTAGCTGCCGAACCACCGGGGCAGAAGGTGGCTGCCCATCGCGCGCATGTGGCGCTGATTGCATGGATCCAGCGTGATCAGCCGTTCATATTCTTCGGCCACCCGCGCGTTGGATTTGCGCTGACCAGCCAGCAGCGCACATCCGGTCGCTGCAATCAGGGGGCTGTCGGGGGCATCCTTCCTGCATTTGGGCAGGATTGCTGCGGCCCGGTCGAAATGCGCGGCGCAGCGTGACCGGTGCAAAGGTGGCAGCGTCGCGTCCGAGGCCGTACCGCGCCATGCCCACGCCAGATCGATATGGGCAAGGGCAACGACGGTGGCGATCATCGGGTCATAGGGGTTGTCTGCCATCTCGCCTTCAAGTTCCGAGATGCCACCCAACAGGTCGTAATCCGAGATGGCCGCGCCATCCGAGAGCGCATGTTCAGCGGCCAGAACAACGTCAGACCTTGCACCGAACGCCAGCAGATCGGCCACCGGCATACCATCCGCAACGGCGGCGCGATCCTGATCAGCCACGCGCATTTCCTGCGATAGCTCTGCCCAGCGGTCCTGCCGGGCGAGATAGCGGCCATGTTCGATCGTGGAATGTCCGATCAGATCATCGCGGTCGGATTTTGCGACGGGAATATTCAGCTGACCCTGCTCGGGCAAGGCGGCCGCAAGCGCGGATTTTGTCGCGCACAGATCTGCTGAAACATTTGTAGGAGTAGCTGTGGATGGGGCGAACAGTGCCCTTAGCGACCGAAACATGGCGATACTCAAAACTGTAAAAACGTATAACTGACACCGAAGTCTGGCGGGATATCGGGTTCAAATCAAGTAAATTGCCTATTAATTTCTTTCTTTTGTGTCCAATTCGCCCCTCAACGGCCCAGTGTTTCAGAAAACAGTGAAATGATGCCGTTCTACGCGAAATCCGGCTTGTTTCAGAAGGGTTTCCAAATCCAGATGCGCCGGAAGCGACTCATCCGGCAGACGGATTCGTTTGCCGGAATGCAAAACAATCGACACTCGAACCGAGAAATCCCAACGGGTGTCAAAGCGGAAATGGTCGATGTCGCGCAGCGCGACCTCTGCCTGCCGGTTCCCCGTGAACCAGCTTAGCGCATCCTGATCCAATTGCATGCCTGCGCTGGTGTTCTGAACCACGTCCCAAAGTGCGGGCAGGGTGGCCAAAGACAGCAGCCCCGTGATCCACCAGGCCGCGTCAAACAGGACAACCAGCGCCAGCAACGCAGCATAAACAGCGGCCAGGATGGCCAGCGTTCGCAAATTCCGGTTGCTGCGGGCAAAGCTGTAAGGCGTCATGCGCCGAGGATGCGGGACACCATTTCGGTCGTGTCCCGCGACAGGTTCGGTGTTTCCGCGATGCGGGAAAGCTGCGCACGCATCAGGGCCTGACGATCCGGATCATACCGTTTCCAGGTCTGGAACGCCGAGCACATTCGGGCCGTGGCCTGTGGGTTTACCGGGTCCAGACGGATCAGCCAGTCGGCCAGCAGGGCGTATCCGGCGCCATCCGGCTGGTGGAACCCTGCGTGGTTCATCGCCAAGGCCCCCATGACAGCGCGGAACCTGTTCGGGTTTTTCCAGTTGAAATCGGAATGCTCGGTCAGGGTCGCGGCAATTGCGGGTGTCGCCTCGGGTGCTGCCATCGCGACTTGCAGGCCAAACCACTTGTCCATGACCAACCGGTCATGCTGCCACTGGTCGTAGAAGGCATCCAGCTGCGCCTCACCCTTGCGGGCGCGTAAAAGGCAAGACAATGCCGTCAGTTGCAATGTCATGTTGTCTGCCGTGTCGTACATCGCGGCCGCCATCGCCCCGCCGTCCAGACGAGAGGTCAGTGCCAGCGCGGCGCTGCCAAGTGCCCGTTTACCGGATTGCTCGGCGTCCGGGCTGTAGGGGACGTCCACCAAAGCCTCACTGTGCAGGCGGGGCAGCAAATCCTGTACGGTCTGGGCTGTTGCCTGCCGCAACGTTTCCACTGCGGTCCAGATCGCCATAGGGTCGGGCGTGTGGCCACGGTCGTGCAGGGCCGCTGCCAATTCCGATTGTGTCGGCAATCCCAGCATCAACGCACGATAGGCCGGGTCCAGTTCGTCATTGCGCAGCACAGTCAACACGCCGTCAAGGTAATCGGTATCCGGTGCCGCATCCTGAAGGATCATCCGCATCAGGGTGTCCTGCGCCAGATCCCGTCCTGCCTGCCAACGGTTAAACGGGTCCGTGTCATGCGCCAGAAGAAACGCGCGTTCCGCGTTCGACTGGTCATGTTCCAGAATGACAGGTGCCGAGAAATCGCGCAGGATCGATGCTGTGGGTTTTGCCGCCAGGCCAGTGAACGCAAAGCTCTGTTCGGCCTGTGTCAGTTCCAGCACTTCGGTCGCGCGAACCTCATCGCCGTTGGGCCCAATCAGGCCGACTGCAACCGGGATGACCTGAGGCAGTTTCTCCTCCTGTCCCGGCGTGGGATCGGTTCGCTGTTTCAGCGTAAGTGTATAGGTGCCGTCGGCCCAGTCTTCCTGAACCCTGACGCGCGGAGTGCCCGACTGGCTGTACCAACGTTTGAATTGTGTCAGATCGCGCCCAGTGGTGTCTTCGAAAACCTTCAGCCAGTCCTCGATCGTGCAGGCCTGACCGTCATGGCGTTCAAAATACAGATCAAGCGCCTTGGCATAGGCCGCATCTCCGACCAACCGTTTCAGCATGCCGATGACTTCGGCACCCTTCTCATAGACGGTGGCGGTGTAGAAGTTGTTGATCTCCTGAAAGCTTTCGGGGCGCACTGGATGCGACAACGGACCGTTGTCCTCGGGGAACTGTCGGGCACGCAGGTCTATGGCATCGTGGATGCGCTTCACCGGGGCCGAGCGCATGTCCGAGGTAAATTGCGCATCCCGGAATACTGTCAGACCTTCCTTGAGGCACAGCTGGAACCAGTCGCGGCAGGTGATGCGGTTGCCGGTCCAGTTGTGGAAATACTCATGCGCAATAATCGCCTCGATCCGTTCGAAATTGGCGTCGGTCGAAGTTTCGGGGCTGGCCAGAACGGCCGACGAGTTGAAGATGTTCAGCCCCTTGTTTTCCATCGCGCCCATGTTGAAGTCATCGACGGCCACGATGTTGAAGACGTCCAGATCGTATTCACGGCCATAGACGTCCTCGTCCCATTTCATCGACTTCTTCAACGCCTCCATGCCGAAAGCGCATTTCCCCTCGTCTCCGGGACGGACCCAGAGGTTCAGTTCGACGGTGCGAGCTGACCTGGTGGTGAACTGACCGGGATGTGCGATCAGGTCTCCGGCGACCAGAGCGAACAGATAGGCGGGTTTGGGCCATGGATCGACCCATTCGGCCCAGCCTTCACCCTTGCCCGACGGGTTGCCGTTCGACAGCAGCACCGGCAGGTCGCCGTTGATCCGAACGGTGAAGGTGGACATCACGTCCGGCCGGTCGGGGTAGAAGGTGATCTTGCGGAACCCCTCGGCCTCGCACTGGGTGCAGTACATGCCGTTCGACATGTACAGACCTTCCAGCGCGGTATTGTTGCCGGGGTCGATTTCAACCTCGGCTTCCCACAGGAACGGGGCGTCCGGGACATCTGCGGTTAGTCCTTTGTCGGTCACGTCTGGCGTGATCTCGGCCCCGTCAATGGCGGCGCGGATCAAGTTCAGTTCTTCCCCGTGCAGAAAGAAGGTGCGGTCGGTTGCGTCAGGATTGGGCCGGAACGCAATGCGCGAGGTGACGCGCGTGGCGTGCGCGTCCAGATCAAAAGTCAGGTGCACGCTGTCCACCAGATAGCCAAACGGTGTGTAGTCTTTCAGGTAGATCGTGGTGGGGGCAGCGTCGCGCATCTTGGGCCTCGTATCTGTTCGGGACTGGCGCGACGTTAGGGGCTTCGTTCGGGCGCTGCAACCGGCCCTGCCATTGCCTTGAGGTTTTTGAAACAGCTTTAAGCCAAAGCGAATGCCCGAAATGACGGGATGAAAGTTGCCTATCGGAAACTTTCCGCCTAAGTCACAGTGCATACAATGGCGCACAATCGCAGGAGAGCAGGAATATGACGGACAGACAGACCCTGAGCGGACTGCAGATCGATCCGGTATTGGCTGAGTTCATCGAGACGCAGGCGCTGCCGGGCACGGGCGTCTCTTCGCAGAAGTTCTGGGACGGCATGGCGCGGATGGTGGACGAACTGGGGCCGAAAAACCGTGAGCTGCTGGCCAAACGGGCCGAGATCCAAAGCCGCATCGATGGGTGGCACATGTCCCGAAAGGAGCAGAACACCGATGCCGCTGAATATGAGGCTTTCCTGAAAGAGATCGGGTATCTGGTCGAAGAAGGCGACGCGTTCCAGATTGAAACGGCCAATGTCGACCCCGAGATCGCCCAGACCCCGGGCCCGCAACTGGTTGTTCCGATTACCAATGCACGCTTTGCCCTGAACGCGGCCAACGCGCGCTGGGGCAGCCTGTATGATGCGCTGTACGGAACCGATGCAATGGGGGATCTGCCGGCAAGCGGTGGCTATGATGCGGCGCGCGGCGCACGGGTGATCGCATGGGCCAAGGCGTTTCTGGATGATGCCGTGCCTCTGGCGTCGGGATCATGGGCGGATGTCACCGAACTGGGCATCACCGACGGTGCGTTGACCCCTGCGCTGGGCGATCCCGCTCAATTTGCCGGGTTTGGCGGTTCGGCGGACACGCCCGACTTTGTGCTGTTGAAAAACAACGGCCTGCACATCCAGATCATGATCGACTCCACAAGCAACATAGGCGCGACCGATCCCGCAGGCATTGCAGATGTCCAGTTGGAATCCGCACTGTCCACCATCATGGATTGCGAAGACTCGGTTGCCTGTGTCGATGCCGCCGACAAGGTTGTGGCCTATGGCAACTGGTTGGGCCTCATGAAAGGCGACCTGACCGAAGAGGTCACCAAGGGCGGCACAACGTTCACTCGGAAACTGGCCGAGGACCTGAGCTTTACCACTCCGTCGGGTGATCAGGCCAGGCTGAAAGGCCGGTCCCTGATGCTGGTGCGCAACGTGGGTCACCTGATGACCAACCCGGCCGTGCTTGACGCAGAAGGGCGCGAGATCGGCGAAGGCTTGATGGATGCTCTGTGCACCACCCTGATCGCCATGCACGACCTGAAACAGGACGGGGGCAATTCTGTCGAGGGCTCTGTCTATGTGGTGAAGCCCAAGATGCACGGGCCCGAGGAAGTTGCGTTCTCGGTCGAGATATTCGACATGGTCGAAGACATTCTGGGCCTGCCGCGCAACACGGTGAAGCTGGGCATCATGGATGAGGAACGCCGCACCTCGGTCAACCTCAAAGAGTGCATTCGCGCCGCAAAATCACGCGTCGCCTTTATCAATACGGGTTTCCTGGACCGGACCGGCGACGAAATTCATACCTCGATGGAGGCCGGTCCGATGCTGCCCAAGGGCGACATCAAGAATACGCCATGGATTGCGGCCTATGAAGATCGCAATGTCGATATTGGTCTGGCCTGTGGCCTGAAGGGCAAGGCGCAGATCGGCAAGGGCATGTGGGCCATGCCGGATCGCATGGGCGATATGCTTGAGGCCAAGATCGGCCACCCCATGGCCGGAGCGACATGTGCCTGGGTGCCGTCGCCCACGGCCGCGACCCTGCACGCAACGCATTACCACAAGGTCGATGTGCTGGCCCGTCAGGACGAGCTGGCCGCAGGCGGCGCACGTGGTACGTTGAAGGATCTGTTGACCATCCCCTTGCTGGCTGGACGCAATCTGAGTGACGAGGAAATCACGCGTGAACTTGAAAACAATGCGCAGGGTATCCTCGGCTATGTCGTGCGTTGGGTCGATCAGGGCGTGGGCTGTTCCAAGGTGCCCGACATCAACGATGTCGGCCTGATGGAAGACCGCGCGACGTGTCGGATTTCGTCGCAGGCACTGGCCAACTGGCTGCATCACAGCATCGTGGATGAAGCTCAGGTCATGGCCGCACTGCAAAAGATGGCCGCCGTCGTGGATCGCCAGAATGAAGACGATCCGAATTACACACCGATGGCGCCGGGATTTGACGGTATCGCCTTTCAGGCCGCATACGATCTGGTGTTCAAGGGCCGGGTTCAGCCCTCGGGCTATACCGAGCCGGTCCTGCATGCGCGCCGTCTGGAATTGAAAGCCAGCCAAAGATAACACCGACAAAAGCCCACAGACCAATCGTTTGCGGGCTTCGTCGAACTTCAATCTGACGAGAGGACCTTCAGATGTCAGTTTCCCTACGCAAGGCCCGCACCATCATCCGCAAAACCCTGGAAAAGGGCCGAGAGATGGAGTTGAAGCCGCTCTCAGTCGTGGTTCTGGACGCCGGTGGGCATGTCATTGCGTTCGAGCGCGAGGATGGTGCAGCACCGGGCCGGTTCGGGATTGCACAGGGCAAGGCCTATGGGTCGGTCATGCTGGGAATGGCGGGCACCGCGCAGATGCAGCGCGCTGAAACACAGGCCTATTTCATGGCCTCTGTAAATGGCGTCTATGGTGGTCAGGTCGTGCCTGTTCCGGGTGGCGTGCTGTTGCGTGATCGCAAGGGGGCCGTGATCGGCGCCGTTGGGGTTACCGGAGACACATCAGACAATGATGCGCTGGCCGCAATGGCGGGGATCGAGGCAGCCGGCCTGATCGGCGAGATTTAACAAGAGCGTTGTATTTATACGTCTTTCCCGCTGAGTGGGGAAATTTTTTCCATCGCGCAGATGTTCGTTGGAAAATTTTTCCAATTAAGCGGGGCGGGCCAGAACGTACAGTGCGTCTTCGAACACGTCCCTGCGCTTTCATGCAGGGCGTGTATTCTTGCACGTTAAAACCGCTGCCGCTAGCTTCCTTGACAGGCACAACAACAGCAGGGAAAGCGGAATGTCTCGGCCTGTCGTCGGTATCATCGGCAACTCGTACCTCATGAACGATCAATACCCCACACATGCTGGGGGAACGATGAATTCGGATGCCGTGGCCAACGTGTCAGGATGTCTTCCGTTGTTGATACCCGCAGATCCGCGTTACGTGTCAGTCGATGAGTTGCTGGAGGTCTGTGACGGCTTTTTGCTGACCGGCGGTCGCCCGAACGTGCACCCGGAAGAATACGGGGAACCTGCAACCGATGCACATGGCGAATTCGACCGGGCACGAGACGCCATAACTCTGCCGTTGGTTCGGGCCTGCGTTGAAAGGGGGCAGCCGTTTTTGGGCATCTGCCGGGGGTTTCAGGAAGTCAACGTTGCCATGGGCGGAACGCTTTATCCCGAGATACGCGATCTGCCGGGGCGGATGAACCACCGGATGCCGCCCGATGGAACCCTGGAGGAAAAGTTTGCCCTGCGTCATGTGGTGACACTGGAAAACGGCGGCGTTTTCCACAAACTGTTCGGCGCAACCGAGGTCATGACCAACACCTTGCACGGTCAGGGCATCAAAACGATTGGGCAGCGCGTGGTCATTGATGGCCATGCACCGGACGGGACGCCCGAAGCGATCTACATCAAGGATGCGCCCGGCTTTACCCTGTCGGTTCAATGGCATCCGGAATGGGACGCGATCAATGACCCGGTCTCGCGCCCCCTGTTCGAAGCCTTCGGTGATGCGGTGCGTGGATGGGCCGCCGGAACGGTTCATCAGGCAGTTCAAAAATCTGCCTGAATGACACCGGCCCCGACGAGGGGGAAATCGGGCCGGTGCCGTGCGATCAGACCAGCAGGTTGAACTGATTGATCAGCGGAAGCGAACGGGCGCGCTTGCCCGTCAGGTCGAAAAGCGCATTGCCAAGTGCCGGCATCGAAGGCGGTGTTCCGGGCTCGCCCGCACCACCCATATGCTGATTGGTTTCCAGCACGCGCACCTCGACCTGCGGGGCTGTGTGCATCCGCATCGCGTCATAGTCGGGGAAGTTGAACTGCTCGACTTCGCCTTCCGCAAAGGTGATCTCACCGAAATACGCGGCAGACAGGCCGTACATCATGCCGCCGAACATCTGCGCCTTGACGTTTTCCGGGTCCAGCGCCAGCCCCATGTCGCAGGCAATCCAGGCCTTGCTGATGCGGATGGTGCCGTCTTCGTCGACCACTTCGATGACCTGGGCCACCGGAGTGCCGAAGCTGTATGTGAAAGCCACGCCCCGACCGACGCCTTCGGTCGTCTGACCCGTCCAGCCTGACATTTCCTTCACCGCTTCCAAACATCCCGCCGACGGCGCGTGTTCGTTCCTCATCAGCTCCAGCCGAAACTCCAGCGGATCACGGCCTGCGGCATGAGCCATCTCATCCATGAATGTTTCATGAAAAAAGCCGTTATGGCTGTTGCCGACCGAGCGCCAGAACCCCACGGGAACAGCCAAATCAGCAATGTGGCCGCTCATGCGGTAATTCGGTACCGCGTAGGGCTGGTTGAAGAAGCCCTCGACCAGCACTTTGTCGGGCCCTCCGCCGGGGAACCCGGTGTAGCGCTCGACCGCCTGTTGGGTCGGAGATTGGGCCGCGACCTTCCCGTCAATGAGCACGGCCTTGCCGTCCTGAACCGCGCCGCGCATCCGGGCGATGGCGCCGGGGCGGAAATAGTCGTGACGCATGTCCTCTTCGCGGCTCCAGGTCGTCTGAACCGGTGTGCCGGGCATGGCCATGGCAACCTTGGTTGCGATTTCGCCGAAATCCAGTTCGCCCCTGCGACCAAACCCGCCACCCAGATAGGTGGTGTGGATTTGGACGGCTTCGGTATCCAGTCCGGCAGTGTTGGCAACGCGGAACTGAATAAGTGTGGGGGCCTGGTTGCCGCACCAGAGCTCCAACGCATTTCCCGTGTAGAGCGCGGTGGCATTCATTGGCTCCATCGTTGCATGGGCCAGATAGGGCACGCGATACTCGGCGGTGATTTCAATGGCGTTTTCCGGGCTCGCGCTGACATCGCCGTCGTCGCGCATGGTCGAGTTCGGTGCGTCGTCAAACGCCTCGGCGATCCTGGCAAAGATGTCTTCGGTTTCCGGCGGATAGGGCGCGTCGCCCCAATCGACATCAATGGCCTCGACTGCCTGATTGGCCAACCATGTGTTGCTTGCGATCACGGCCACGCCTGTGCCCAGATCGACGACCTTCTCAACCCCGGGCATGGATCTTGCGGCGCTGTCGTCAAAGCCGTTCATCACGCCGCCCAGTTTGGGGTTCATTCGCACGCTGGCGAATTTCATGCCCGGAAGGCGGACATCGACGCCGAATTCAGCGGTGCCTGTCGCCTTGCCCACCATGTCGAGACGCGGTTGGCTTCGGCCCAGATAGCGCCATTCGGACGGGTCTCGCAACGGTACCTCAACGGGTTCCAGCCCGGCGGCATCCTCGGCAAGCATTGAATAGGCGATCTTGTCGCCGTTGGGGGCAATGACATGGCCTGACGCCGTTTTCAGATCCGAGGGGTCGACGCCCAACCGGTTTGCGGCAGCGCGTTTGAGTGTTTCACGGGCCGAAGCACCGGCTTGCCGCATCCGGTCGAACCCATCTTTCATCGAGGTCGAGCCACCCGTGACTTGCAGGCTAAGCGTCTTGCCCAGAACACCCAGTGCCTCGCCCAGATTGTGCTGGAAATTCGAGATATCGTATCCCTTGTTTGGCAACCCTTCGCCCACAAGGGCCGAATTGTAATAGGCCGCCGCAGCGGGGCCGTGCAGAACGGTGATCTGATCCAGATCGACATCCAGTTCCTCGGCGATCAGCGCGGCCCATGTGGTTCGGACGCCCTGACCCATTTCCGCGCGGGGCGCGAACAATGTGACACCGTTCTGGTCAATCAGCACAAACGGACTCAGTGCTGCCTCTCCTTCGCGGGGTTTCAAGGGGTTGGCCGCGGGGCGGGTCACGTAATAGGTGCCAAAGGCCACGCCGCCAACGATCGCGGCAGAGCCGATCAGGAACGTACGGCGGAGGATTTTTCCAACGGAAGCCATTGCTTACGCCTCCTTCAGCTTGGATGCCGCGTCATGGATTGCTGCGCGGATAAGGGGATAGGTGCCGCAACGGCACAGGTTGCCCTGCATCGCTTCGTCGATGTCTGCGTCAGAGGGGGCCGGGTTTTCCGCCAGCAATGCCGCCGCCTGCATGATCTGGCCCGACTGGCAGTATCCGCACTGCGCGACCTGATGTTCGACCCAGGCCTGTTGGATCGTGGCCAGCGCGTCCGGCGAGCCGAGCCCTTCGATCGTGGTCACGTCACCCCAGACATCCGAAAGCGCCACCTGGCACGAGCGCACGGCCTCGCCATCGATATGCACGGTGCAGGCCCCGCATGCGGCCACGCCGCAGCCGAACTTGGTGCCGGTCAGCCCGACCTCGTCCCGCAGAACCCAAAGAAGGGGGACGTCATCAGGCAGATCCACCTGATGTTGCTTGCCGTTGATCTTCAGGGTCGTCGCCATGGCGCACCTCGTGTTACTGTGGCTGGTTTCTGACATAATTGTGGGAAAGTGTCAGGATGTCAATTGACAAATTGAACAAAAAATGTCAGGGCTTCGAATATGAAAGACAATGGTGACGGCTCACGGCAACAGGCGATCCTGAACTCGGCGTTTCAGGCGTTTTCCACTTATGGATATAGAAAGACCTCGATGGACGACATCGCGCGCGGCGCGGGGATGTCCCGGCCGGCGGTGTATCTGCATTACAAGAACAAAGAGGCGATCGTCAGCAAGCTGACCGAGCTGTACTATGCCGAAAAGAGTGTTGCGGTGGCCGAAGCGCTGGCGACGCAGGGGTCGGTGCCCGAGGTTCTGACCCGCGCAATTCAGGCGCAGACCGAGGGGATGACAAAAATTCTGGCCTCGCCCCACGGGCTTGAAATCCTCGACAACACAAAATCGCTGTCTGGGGAAATCATCGCGGCGGGTGAGGCCAGGCTGGCCGCGCTCTATGCGGACTGGCTGACGCAACAGGAAAAGGCGGGCCGGGTTCGCCTGCTGGCTGACGCGGCAGAGACCGGTCGGACGATCACGGCCACGCTCAAAGGGCTGAAGCTGATTGGCGCCGGCGCCGAGGTCTATGAACAGCAGGTCGCACAGGTCGCGGCCCTTTTCGGCGCCGGACTCGAAGTCAGGTAACGCGCTGACGGATCCTGTATTCGGGCGTGTCCCACAGGCGATTCTGCATGATATCGGCCATAATCCCGACGGCGCGTTCGACATCGCCTTCGTCGATATACAAAGGTGTAAAGCCGAACCGCATTATGTCGGGTGCTCGAAAATCTCCGATCACGCCTCGGGCGATCAGGGCCTGCATGGCGGCATACCCTTCCTTGAAACGGAACGAGATCTGGCTGCCACGCTGCTGCGGATCACGGGGGCTGGCCAGTTGCAGATCCGGGCAGGTTGCCTCGACGCGTTCTATGAAAAGGTGGGTCAGTTCAATCGATTTGGCCCGGACGTCGGTCATGTCCGCCAGATCCCAGATATCCATCGCAGCCGACAAGGCCGTCATCTGGATGATGGGGGGCGTTCCCACCCGCATCCGTTCAATGCCGCTGCCGGGGCGGTAGTCGAGATCGAAGGCAAACGGCGCTTCGTGCCCCAGCCATCCGGACAGGGCGGGGCGTGCGTGTTCCGCCAACCTCGGCGCGACATAGATGAAGGCCGGCGCGCCGGGGCCGCCGTTGAGGTATTTGTAAGTGCACCCGACCGCGAAATCGGCGTTGCACCCTGAAAGGTCCACCGGGATGGCCCCCGCGGAATGGGCCAGATCCCAGACTGTTATCACGCCGTTGGCATGCGCCAGTTCGGTCAGTGCCTTCATGTCGTGCATCCGACCCGAGCGATAATCCACCTCGGTCAACATAAGAACAGCGACCTCTTCGGTGATTGCACCGGCCACGGCTTCGGGATCAACGACGCGCAACTCATACGCGTCCCCAAGCGAGCGCAGCAAGCCATCCGCCATATACAGGTCCGAAGGAAAGTTGCCGTTGTCCGACAGAACCACTTTGCGACCCGGATTCAGTTCAAGGGCCGAGGCCACCGCCTGATAGACCTTGATCGACAAGGTGTCTCCGGTCACCACACTGCCGGGCTCAGCTCCGATCAGGCGGCCAATCCGGTCACCAAGCGCGGTGGGCAGGGCCATCCAACCAGCCTTGTTCCATCCGGTGATCAGCATCTGGCCCCATTCATCCGTCAGCATCCGTTGCACTCGGGCACCGGCCGATTTCGGCAGGGGGCCCAGAGAATTGCCATCCAGATAGATGACGCCCTCTGGCAGGTCGAACATGGCTTTGGTTGCCGCAAAATCAGTCATGAAGGCTCGCTAACTCGTGTGAACGTCGGTGATTGCTATTGAGGTAGTCGATCCTCGATAATGAGTCCATGCGATGCGACATACTGGTCTTTTGCCATTTTGGCTCAAAAGCGGTAGGACATCGCGCAGAAGCGACATGTGCTTGATCTTGTCGTCATTCAATGAGGGCTTTGCATGCGCTGGATGGACGTTCCGCCGGTTTGGTTGATTGCTTTTGCGGCTCTTGCCTGGTTGCAGGCCAGGTATCTGAAGCTGGGCCTGTCGCTTGAGGGTGGTTTGACGGATCTTCTGAGCGGGGTGTTGATCGGAGGTGGAATCCTGATGGCTGTTCTGGCAGTGGTCGAATTCCGCCGTCACAAGACAACCGTCATCCCACATGAAACCCCGTCGTCGATGGTGCAGTCCGGCATTTACAAGCGCAGTCGCAATCCGATCTATGTGGGCGACGTTCTGATTCTTGGGGGTCTTATCCTTCGGTTTGATGCCGTGCTGTCCCTGGTTCTTTTGCCAGTCTTTGTCTGGGTGTTGGAGCGTCGGTTCATCCTGCCGGAAGAAGACCGCCTGCGTCGTACCTTTCGCGCTGATTACGCTCGCTACGAACGCAAGACACGGCGCTGGATCTAGTGTGGATTCTGCAATGACATCACGTCAAAAATGCTGCGCTTGCGAAATAATGTTGCGCAGGATACATCTTTGCTTAACAAAGAATACCGATCACCCGCTCAGAACGAGTAAGAATTAGGGGGACTGCCAGTGAAGATAGGCACGCCAAAGGAAATACTGGACGGCGAGAACCGGGTCGCGATGACACCGGACTCGGCCGTGCAACTGCAAAAACTGGGCTATGAGTGCCTGATCGAAAAAGGCGCAGGTGCTGCCGCCGGTTTTTCGGACGCGGCGTATGAGGCCGTGGGCGTTGAAGTTGTCAAGACCGCAGCATCGCTGTGGAAGGCCGCAGATATCATCGCCAAGGTTCGAATCCCGACCGAGACGGAACTGAAGCGTCTGACCAAGGGCAAGACGCTGATTTCCTTCTTCAACCCTGCCGGAAACGAAGAAGGAATGGACCTTGCCAAGTCCAAGGGCGCAAACGTGATCGCCATGGAAATGGTGCCGCGTATTTCTCGCGCGCAGAAGATGGACGCATTGTCGTCGATGGCCAACATTGCCGGCTACCGCGCCGTTATCGAGGCGGGCAACAACTTTGGTCGTTTCTTCACCGGTCAGGTGACTGCGGCTGGCAAGGTGCCGCCTGCGAAGGTTCTGATCGTCGGGGCCGGTGTTGCCGGGCTTGCCGCGATCGGTACATCGACCTCGCTGGGTGCAATCACCTACGCGTTCGACGTGCGCCCCGAGGTGGCCGAGCAGGTCGAATCGATGGGGGCCGAGTTCGTCTATCTGGACTTCGAAGAAGAACAGCAGGATGGTGCGGCCACCGGCGGGTATGCTTCCGTCCAGTCAGAAGAGTTCCGCAATGCGCAGCTGGCCAAGTTTCGAGAGCTGGCCCCGGAAATAGATATCGTCATCACCACGGCACTGATCCCCAACCGTCCGGCGCCAAAGCTGTGGCTGGAAGACATGGTCAAGGCCATGAAGCCGGGCTCGGTCATCGTTGACCTTGCGGCCGAACGCGGCGGGAACGTCGAAGGTACCGTGCCGGACGAAAAGGTGGTGACCGACAATGGCGTGACCATCATCGGCTATACCGACTTCCCCAGCCGGATGGCGGCGCAGTCTTCGTCTTTGTACGCGACCAATATCCGTCACATGATGACCGATCTGACGCCTGAAAAGGACGGCCAGATCAATCACGATATGGAAGATGACGTGATCCGCGGTGCGACCGTGACCTATGAGGGTGAGATCACCTTCCCGCCGCCACCACCCAAGGTGCAGGCAATCGCGGCGCAGAAAAAGCCCGAGGTCAAGGAACTGACCCCGGAAGAAAAGAAGGCGCAGGAAATTGCGGCCTTCAAGGCGCAGACCAAGCAGCAGTTCACCCTGCTGGGTGTTGGTGGCGTGCTGATGCTGCTGGTGGGGCTGATCGCTCCGGCCAGTTTCATGCAGCACTTCATCGTCTTCGTGCTGGCCATCTTTGTGGGCTTCCAGGTGATCTGGAACGTCGCACACAGCCTGCACACTCCGCTGATGGCGATCACCAACGCGATCTCGTCGATCATCATCGTCGGGGCCCTGATGCAGATCGGATCGGGGTCGTTCCTGGTCATTCTGTTGGCGGCACTGTCCGTCTTCATGGCCGGGATCAACATCTTCGGCGGTTTCCTCGTAACCCGGCGCATGCTCGCCATGTTCCAGAAATCTTAAGGAGGCCGGGCACATGGATTATGGCTTCACCACTGCCGCCTATGTTGTTGCGGCTGTCCTTTTCATCCTTTCGCTCGGCGGTTTGTCGAACCAGGAAAGCGCCAAGCGCGCGGTCTGGTATGGCATCGTCGGTATGGCGCTGGCGGTTTTCGCCACGCTGGTTGGCCCGGGCTCGGGTCTGTGGCTTCTGTCGCTGCTGCTGATCGCGGGCGGTGGTTTCATCGGCCAGTATGTTGCGCAGCGCGTGCAGATGACCGAGATGCCGCAGCTTGTTGCGGCGATGCACTCGCTGGTCGGTCTTGCGGCCGTGTTCGTCGGCTTCAACGCGCATTTCGAGATCGGCAACGTGGCGCAGGTCATGGCCATTGTGGACAGTGCCAGCCAGGCGGATCTGTCCGATCTGGGGTCTTTTGCCAAGTTGATTGCCAAGAAAACCCCGGCCGAGCTGGCAATCCTGCACGTGGAACTGTTCCTGGGCATCTTCATTGGTGCGATCACCTTTACCGGGTCGGTCGTCGCCTATGGCAAGCTGGCGGGCAAGGTGACCTCGGCAGCGACAAAGCTGCCCGGTGGCCATGCGCTGAACGCGGCGGCGGCGGGTCTCTCGCTGATCTGCCTGATCTGGTACACATCGACAGGGGGTCTGTTCCCGCTGATCCTAATGACGCTGGCAGCGTTGTTCATCGGCTATCATCTGATCATGGGCATCGGTGGTGCCGACATGCCGGTGGTTGTGTCGATGCTGAACAGCTATTCGGGTTGGGCGGCTGCGGCGATCGGTTTCTCGCTGGGCAACGACCTACTGATCGTGGTGGGTGCGCTGGTGGGCTCGTCTGGTGCGATCCTGTCCTACATCATGTGCAAGGCGATGAACCGCCACTTTGTCAGCGTGATACTTGGCGGTTTTGGCGGCCCGCAGGGCGAACAGATGGCCGTTGAAGGCGAACAGATCGCAATCGAGGCCGATGGCGTTGCTGCAGCCTTGAACGACGCTGACAGCGTGATCATCATTCCGGGCTATGGCATGGCTGTGGCACAGGCGCAGCAATCGGTTTCCGAACTGGTGCGCAAGCTGCGGGCCAAGGGCAAGAACGTTCGTTTCGCAATCCACCCTGTGGCGGGTCGCTTGCCGGGCCACATGAACGTTTTGCTGGCCGAAGCGAAGGTGCCGTATGATATCGTTCTGGAAATGGACGAGATCAACGACGACTTTCCGGACACGGATGTGGCAATCGTCATCGGCTCGAACGACATCGTGAACCCTGCGGCACAGGAAGATCCCAACAGTCCCATCGCCGGCATGCCGGTTCTGGAATGCTGGAAAGCCAAGCAGGTCTTTGTCTCGAAACGTGGTCAGGGCACCGGGTATTCTGGCATCGAAAACCCGCTGTTCTTCAAAGAGAACACCCGCATGTTCTACGGCGACGCCAAGGAGTCGCTGGACAAGTTGCTGCCGATGATCGATTGATCGTCGCGTTTGATCCGATTGCAAAGGGCGCCTTTGGGCGCCCTTTTCTTTTTTGAGTTTGTATGGGGGCGTTGCCCCCAAACCCCCAGGATATTTCCAGCCAGATGAAGCAGGCGGAGTGTGGTAGTCTGGGGTGGCGGCACAGATGGCAGGAGGTCGAGGATGGAGAAAGTGAATGGTATTGGCGGAGTGTTCTTTCGCGCCCGCGACCCTAAAGCGCTGAGCGCCTGGTATGAGAAGCACCTGGGCGTCAATCATTATGACCCCGTGCCTTGGAAGCAGCGTGAAGGCTATACGGTCTTTGCGCCATTCGCGGAGGACACCGCGTATTTCGGGCGGGCCGATCAGCAGTGGATGATCAATTTTCGTGTCGATGATCTGGGCGCGCTGACGGCGCAGCTTGAGCAGGCTGGAATCACGGTGGAAACCAATCCTGACTGGGACAGCGAAGTTGGAAAATTTGCCCGCATCCATGATCCTGAAGGCAACCCCATCGAGCTGTGGCAGCCAAATCAATGAGATAGCAGGGTTGTATACCGTTGTACCCCTGTAAGTACGTGAAATAAAAAGAGAATTGATGTGTCAATTATGTGCCGTATAGTGCGCGTGACGATGCGGAGCCTCACATGACACCGATAGATGACCATCCCCTTCGCTATGCGCTAGCCAATGAACTGCATGCTCGACCGTTTCCGGTCGCGTCAATGCCCTGTACGGTGGTCTTTCTTGCGATCAAAAAGCCTGAGGCCGCCGTGGCGCGCGATCGACGTGAGGATTTGGCTCATTTGATCGACCTGCTGGATCGCCACGGTGCGCAGCACCCTCGGCCGGACGCCACGCATTACGCGGGCCAGATTGGACGCCACTGGTTGAAGTGGGAGCAGCATACCGAATTCGTGACTTATACGGCGATCGCGCAGAATGTGAGTGAACGCGCCTTTGACCCGGCTGACTTTGAGGTCTTTCCGCCCGATTGGTTGATGGCCAGTCCGGGTCAAAGGGTTACGTCGGTTCTGGTGCGCGTGGTTGAACGCGAAAGTGACGACGTGGTGAAATCGAAACTGCTGGATTGGTTCGAGCCGGAAAGCCTGGCCGTGTCCAGGGTGTTGGACGATGCAGCGGTTTGTGCCAGTGATTTTCGGATCGATCCGGCAGGTCACATGCGCTTTGCCTTGTTCGTGGCCGAGGGCACCGGACGGCGTCGGACGGGACGGATTATTCAGCGTCTTTGCGAAATTGAAACGTATAAGGCGATGTCGATGCTGGGTTTTGCGCGCGTCAAGCAGCTGATGCCGCGTATCGGAGAGCTGGATGGGCAACTCACCCGATTGATGGGGCAGATGACAGGCAACTCGGCGCAGCCTGACGCGCTGTTGCAGGATTTGCTGGCAACGTCGATCGAGCTCGAAACATTGTCGGCACGGTGTTCTTTCCGGTTCGGAGCCACCGGGGCGTATGAGGCCATCGTCAACCAGCGGATCGAAGTGTTGCGAGAAGAACGTTTCGAGGGTGGTCAGAATTTCGCCGATTTTATGATGCGCCGATATGACCCTGCAATTCGCACCGTGAAATCCACGGAACGCCGCCTTGAGGCCTTGTCGGACCGGGCGATCCGCGCGGGTGAGTTGCTGCGGACAAGAGTGGATGTGGAAAGAAGTGCGCAAAATCAGGCGTTGCTGGAAAGCATGGACCGTCGGGCTGATCTGGCGCTGCGCTTGCAACATACGGTCGAGGGGCTTTCCGTGGTTGCCATCAGCTATTACGCGGTTTCGCTGGTCAGCTATCTTTTGTATCCGCTGACGGCCTCTGGCATCAGCAAGGGCATGCTGACGGCGGCGGTTACGATCCCGGTTGTCGCCGCGGTGTGGTACTCGGTGCGACGCATTCGCAAACGGCTCGGTTGAGCAGCAATTGCCAAGTTTTTTCTGACCTGTAGAACGGTGGCATTGGGTAAGCTGAGCGAGGGCATGGGATGGCAAGCATAGTTGCAGCATGGCGCGCTGTCGCCGCCATGTTCATTCTGAATGGTGCCCTGTTCGGAATCTGGGCGTCGCGCATTCCCGCCTTACGCGACCGCTTGGAACTGTCCCATGATGCGCTCGGGTTCGGCCTGTTGTTCATGGCTGCAGGGGCTGTCTGCTCTTTCCCGATAACCGGGCGGCTTACGGATCGTTTCGGCGCTGTTGCAATCACCCGGATCATTGCGATTCTGTATACGGGGTCGCTGATCTTGCTGGCCATGGCGGATGGGCTTTGGGGGCTGGCAGTGTTCCTGTTTGTCTTTGGCGCCTTCCACGGGTCGATGGATGTTGCGATGAATGCATGGGCCGCCGAGGTAGAGCAGGCATATGACAAACCCGTTATGTCCTCGTTCCATGCAATGTGGAGCCTTGGTGCAGGTCTTGGCGCGCTCAGCGGTTATGCCGCGGTTCAGATGGGGCTGACGGTTCTTGTGCACTTCCTGTTGGCGGGTGGCGTGGTTGTTGGCCTTGCGCTTGCGTCATCCTGGGTAAGCTGGACCTCGCGCCAATCCCAAGAGCCTCAGAGTACGGTCTTCGCCTTGCCATCCGGCGCGTTGATACTGGTTGGCATAGCCGCCTTGTGCGGAGCGTTGGGCGAAGGGGCCGTGGCAGACTGGAGCGCGATATATCTGCGTGACATTACGGGGGCGTCGGAAAGCGTCGCTGCCTTGGGCTATGCGGTGTTTTCAGTAACCATGGTGGCGTTTCGACTTGCAGGCGCGCTTGTTATTATCCGGTTCGGTCCAGTCGTTTCCGCCCGGTTCGGCGGTATTTGCGCGGCGTTTGGTGTTTTTACGGTGGTTTCAACAGCAACGATCCTGCCCGTGCTGGCCGGCTTTGCCTTGATGGGAACTGGTTATGCCGTGATTATGCCGCTGGCATTCAGCCGGGCGGCCAGCGATCCGAACGTGCCGCCGGGGCAAGCGATCGCAAGTGTTGCGACATTGGGGTATGGGGGGCTGTTGATCGGTCCGCCTTTGATCGGCTTTTTGGCGGAAGTGTTCGGCCTGCGTCTGGCCTTCGCCGTGCTGCTGCCATTGGCCGTTCTGATCGTGCTGTTGGCCGGCGCGATGAAACGCGCCGGCTGAGAATGTTCAACGACCGCGGATCCGCGGATCCAGCGCATCGCGCAGACCGTCACCCAGATAGTTGACGCTCAGGACGGTCAGCGAGATTGCCAGACCAGGCCAGAACACACGCTCGGGGTATTGCTGTAGGTAATCGACTCCGTCGAACAGCAGGCGGCCCCATGTCGGGAAGTCGGGCGGAAAGCCCAGACCCAGGAAGGAAAGCGCGCTTTCGGTAATGATCGCCGTGGCAATCCCCAGCGTCGCGGACACCATGATCGGTGAAAGCACGTTGGGCAGAATGTGCCGCGTGATGATCTGACTGTTACTGGTGCCGATGGAGCGTGCCGCCAGAACGAATTCGCGTTCCTTGATGGCCAGCACATCACCGCGCACGATCCGTGCGGTCGGCATCCATGAGGTGATGCCGATGGCGCAGACGATCAGGATGAAGATCCCACGCTCCAACCCGAACGCGGCCGACAGGGGCTCGCGGAACAGCAGCATCATGACCAGCAGCAAGGGCAGCAGGGGCAGGGCCAGAAACAGGTCTGTCAGACGCATGAGCGGACCATCCAGCCGTTTGAAGAACCCGGCCAGAACGCCGATGAACGATCCCAGGAACAGTGCCAGCAGCATCGCGGTGATGCCCACCGATACCGAGGTTTGACCGCCCGACATCATGCGCGCCAGAATATCCCGGCCCAACTGGTCGGTGCCGAAGGGATGCGCCCAGCTTGGCCCCTGATTGCGGGCCCGGATATCGATCTGCGTTGGATCGATGCTCCAGAGATAGGGGCCCAGATAGACGCCCGCCACGATCAGGATGAACAGCACCGCACCCACCATGGCGCCCTTGTGCGTCTTGAACTGATCCCAGACGTCGCGCCATTGGCTGCGCGGCGGGGTCGTGAGTTCCTCCATCACATCAGCGGTTGGCAGCGCGGTGGATGCCGGGGCCAGACCTTCGTCGGGGATCAGCGTGTCTGATTTGTCGTGATCAGTCATAGCGAATCCTCGGGTCCAGAATGCCATACAGGACGTCGGCGATCAGGTTGAACAACACGATCAGCACGGCAAAGATGAAGGTCAGGGTTTGCACCATTGGCAGGTCATTGGCCTGAATGGCGCCAATCAGCAACTGGCCGATGCCATTCACCTTGAATACCTGCTCGGTGATGATGGCGCCGCCGAAGATGGCCGGAATGCCCAGTGCAATGACCGTGACCACAGGGATCATCGAGTTCCGCAGGACGTGGACCATGACGACCGTGTATTCGCTGAGCCCCTTGGCGCGGGCGGTGCGAACGTAATCCTGGTTGAGATTGTCCAGCATCGAGGCGCGCATGAAACGGCTGAGCTGTGCCGTGATCTGCAACGCCAGCACCATGACCGGCATGATCATCTGCTTCAGCTGCACGACGAAGCTGTCCCAGCTGTTGACCACATGGGTCGTGTCATAGATCGAAGGGAACCAGCCCAACTGGACCGAGAAGATCACGATCACCAGAACGCCCGAGAAAAACGGAGGGACCGAGAAGCCGACCATCGACACGAAGGTGCCCATCTGGTCGAACCAGGAATACTGGCGATAGGCCGAATAGATGCCGATGGGCAGCGCGATCAGGATGGCGACAACATAGGCGGTGCCGACAACCCACAGGGTCTGCGGGATACGCTGAACGACGATGTCCATGACGGGCGAGCGGGTCTGCCAGGATATTACACGCAGGTCGCCTGCGGAAAAACTGGTGCCGAAGATGTGGTCTATCAGAACCTGCGGTTCGATCCAGAAGAATTGCACGATCCACTTCCAGAACCGGATATGCATCGGCTGGCCAAGGCCAAGCGCCTCGCGCATCTTTTCCTTGACTTCGGGGGGAACGGTGAGCGGAACCTGCGCCATCGGATCGCCGGGTGCGAGTTCGAGGAGCAGGAAGATGACGAGGCTGATGAACAGCAGCGTTGGAACGGCCAGCACCAGTCGTCTGATTGTGAAATTAAGCATTAAGAGGCGCCTTTATATGCGTCTTCTTGTTGGGGTGGGTTGCAAATGACCGCGCCCCGATAACGATCGGGGCGCGGTTTTGCAAGGTCAGTGCTTAGGAACCGGTCTTGCGGTACCAGTCCGCAATGTTCCACAGCTCGCTGTCCCAAACGTTCAGGACAACGCCACCCAGGGTGTTTGCATGCGCCGACAGGCGACCACGGTGAACCAGCGGGATCATACCACCATTCTGAACCATGATGTCATTCAGCTGCTTGGCGATTTCCGCACGCGCTTCCAGACCAGCGGTTTCGGCCAATTGAGCGTGCAGCTTGTCGAACTCTTCGTTGCAGAAGCGGCTGATGTTTTCGCCCTGCCACTGCGAGTCAGGACGCGGAGCTTTGTCGCACAGGCCGTTGCCCAGATAGGACTGCGGGTCGGTGCCGTTGAAGGTGTTGGCGTACATTTCAACGTCGGCATAGAACTTCTGGAACGTGTCGGGCGAGCCCGGGTCACCACCGAAGAAGACCGATGCGTTGATGTTGCGCAGTTCGGTTTCGATGCCGATCTGGCTCCACCATTCCTTGATCAGCGCCTGGAAGTCCTGACGGACGGCGTTGGTCGAGGTCTGATAGACGATCTTCAGCGGAACGCCATCCTTCTCGCGGACGCCGTCGCCATCGGTGTCGACGATGCCGGCATCATCCAGCAGTTTCTTGGCGCCTTCGATATCCTGGGTGTCACAGGTCATCGAGGTCGAGTTGAACGCAGCAGGGGCCGGAACCCAGTTGCAGGTCACTTTACCAGCCTGACCATAGCCGATTTCCACCAGCAGCGGACGGTCGATGGCCATCGACATGGCTTTGTAAACGGCCGGGTCCTTCAGGAATGGGTGCGGATGCTTGGCCGTCGAACGCTCGCCTTCAGGCAGCTCAGGCGACGGGTTGGTCTGGTTCAGCATGATGCGCTCGACCAGCGGGCCGAAGCCTGCAACCGGCGTACCTTTGCCACCTTCCTGCATCTGAGCGATCACTTCCGGAGCCAGTTGCAGGTTCCAGGCATAATCAAACTCACCAGTTTCCATGACAGCACGACCAGCAGCTGTCGCGTCACCGCCGCCTTTGAAGGTCACGGTCGCAAAGGCAGGTTTTGCCGGATCACGATAGTTGTCGTTGGCCTTGAAGGTGATCACGTCGTTCGGCTTGAACTCGGTGACGACAAAGGGGCCGGTGCCGATCGGGTTGAAGTTCTGCTCGGTGCATTCGGGGGCTTTGGCGCCCATGCAGTTTTCGAACTGGGCCTTTTGTAGGATCGGGCTTTCACCGCCGACGAACGGGCCATAGGGGAAGGGGGTCGGTGCGTCGAAAGTGACCTTGACGGTCAGGTCATCAACAGCTTCGACCGAGGTGACGCCTTCGAACTTGGTGACCTGTGCGCAGCCACCTTCCGGGTGCATGCAGTAATCAGCGGTGAACTTCACGTCAGCAGCGGTGAACGGAGAGCCGTCAGACCACGTGATTCCCGGCGCGATTTTCCATGTGATCGACGTCAGGTCTTCGCTGACACCGCCATTTTCCACGGTCGGGATTTCAGACGCCAGAAATGGCACCATGTTGCCGTCCTGGTCGTAGCGTGCAAGTGGCTCGATCACCAGCGAGGCTGATTCCACGTCTTTCGTACCGCCGGACAGGAACGGGTTCAGGATCGACGGAGCCTGCCAATAGATGATGCTGACATTGCCGTCCGAACCGCGCTCGGCAAAGGCCATCGGGGCCATTGCCGTGCTTGCGATCGCACCAAGCAAAAGGGTTTTGATTTTCATAAGTCACTCCCGAATTGGACACGTTCGTGTCTCGATTATCTCCGCAAGGCCTGCGGGTTTGGCGTTGCCGCTTCGGGGTAAGATTTTGATCATTCACGATAATAGCGCTAACGGATTCCGTCGGCGCTGCTTCCCCAAGGCGGTTACGTTGGGTATCGAAACAGAACTTGAGAAAAATGCAAGTGGTGCCGTCGCGAAAATGTGTAATGGGTTTGACTTTTCCCGGTGGCCCGCCGTAGCGTTCGGCACTCAGAACAAGAATTACCTCGTCAAGGGAGCGCGCACGTGCTGGATCAGCCTATTGCTCAAATCAAAAAACTGCGGGTGGAGTTTCAGACAAAGGACGGTCCCGTTGTTGGTGTTGAGGACGTCTCGTTCGAGGTCAAACCAGGCGAAACCGTTTGTATCGTTGGCGAATCGGGCTCGGGGAAGTCGGTTTCATCTTTGTCTTTGATGCGTCTGGTCGAGTTTGGTGGCGGCGAAATCGCGGGCGGCGAACTGCTGTTTGATCGCCGCGATGGCGAAAAAATGAACCTGGCCAAGGCCGATCAGGATCTGATGAAACAGATTCGCGGCAACGAGATCGGGATGATCTTTCAAGAGCCGATGACCGCGCTGAACCCCGTTTTCACCGTGGGCCGGCAGTTAACCGAAGGTCTGCGCATCCACAAGGACATGACGAAGGCGCAGGCCGAGCAACGGGCGCTGGAACTGCTGCGTCAGGTCCGTATCCCAGAGCCCGAGCGCCGTCTGAAACAATACCCTCACGAGTTGTCGGGCGGGATGCGCCAACGTGTTGTCATTGCGATGGCGATGGCCTGTGAGCCGCGCCTGTTGATCGCCGACGAACCCACCACGGCGCTGGATGTGACCATTCAGGCCGAGATCCTGGCCTTGATGGACCGCCTCAAGCGGGAAACCGGAACTGCGGTGATGTTCATCACCCACGACATGGCCGTGGTTGCCCAGATGGCTGACCGCGTGGTGGTGATGTTCCGCGGCAACAAGGTCGAAGAAGGCACGGTCAAGGAAATCTTTGAAAACCCGCAGCACGACTATACCAAGGCGCTTCTGGCCGCGGTGCCGAAACTGGGCGAGATGCAGGGTAAATCTGCGCCGGAGCCGATGAAGCTACTGGGGGTCGAAGGGCAGAAAATTGCACCAATTCCGGGTACGGAAGAGGTTCTGCTGACCGTCAAGAACCTGACAACACGGTTCCCGGTCAAAGGCGGGCTTTTGCGGCGCACGATTTCGAACGTTCATGCGGTCGAGGATGTCTCGTTCACTCTGAACAAAGGTCAGACGCTCAGTCTTGTAGGGGAATCCGGGTGCGGCAAGTCTTCGGCTGGGCGCTCGATCCTGCGGCTGGTTGAGCCTTTGGCGGGCGAGATTGATCTGGACGGTGTCGATATCATGAAGCTTGATCCATCTGGTTTGCGCAAGGCGCGGCTGGACATGCAGATGATTTTCCAGGACCCGTTCGCGTCGCTGAACCCGCAGATGCAGCTGGTCGACCAAGTGGCCGAGCCGATGCGCAATTATGGTGTGGCATCGGGATCCGAACTTCAGGATCGCGTGGCACAATTGTTCGACAAGGTGCAATTGCCGCGCAGCTTCATGCGTCGCTTCCCGCATGAAATGTCGGGCGGTCAGCGTCAGCGGATTGCAATTGCCCGCGCTTTGGCCCTGAACCCCAAGCTGATCATTGCGGATGAGGCGGTCTCGGCCCTTGACGTGTCGGTGCAGGCGCAGGTTCTGAACCTGATGATGGAATTGCAGTCCGAGCTGGGCCTGTCATACCTGTTCATCAGCCACGACATGGCCGTTGTCGAACGCGTCAGCCACTATGTCGGGGTCATGTATCTGGGGCGCATTGTCGAACTCGGGCCCCGGGCGCGGGTGTTCGAGAACCCGCAACATCCCTATACGCAGGCGCTGATGAAGGCGGTTCCGATCGCAGACCCGAACAAGCGGAAATCGGAAAAGGATCTGAATTTCAAACCGATCCCTTCTCCTATTCATCCCACCAATTACACGCCGGAACCTTCGCAATATCAAGAGGTTGAGGCAGGGCACTTCATTCTGACCACAGACAGCGGGTATTGACCCAAATGGCGAAACGCCTGACTCCGCTTGAGATCATGACACAGCTGATCTCATTTCCGACCGTAAGCCGTGATTCCAATCTGCCGCTGGTGGATTGGGTTCAGGACTACTTGCAAGGCCACGGAATCGAAAGCCACCGCTGGCCAGATCCGGACCAACCGCACAAGGCCGCGATCTTTGCGCATGTTGGTCCATTGGAAGAAGGTGCGGTGGTTCTGTCCGGTCACACGGATGTCGTGCCGGTGGACGGTCAGCCGTGGGACACTGATCCTTTCACGGTGACCGAGAAAGACGGCAAGTACTTCGGTCGCGGCACCTGCGACATGAAGGGGTTTGACGCCCTGGCCATCTGGGCTCTGGTCGAAGCACACTATGCCAATATCAGCCGGCCGCTTCAGCTGGCGCTCAGCTTTGACGAAGAGGTCGGATGCACCGGTGCGCCGCCGATGATTGAAGCAATGCAACAGGTTCTGCCCAAGGGATCGGCAGTGATAGTGGGTGAGCCGTCGATGATGCAGGCGGTGACGGGGCATAAGGGCGGGTTCGGCATTGATACACATATCGTCGGGTTCGAAGTGCACAGCTCGATCATGCACACTGGCGTGAACGCGATCATGGCGGCGGCGCCTTTGATTGATTGGGCAAATCACCGAAATGCCGAAAGCATGGCTGCTGAGCCGAGCGAAATCGCAGCCGTATTTGACCCGCCGTGGACAACCTGTCATGTCGGCATGATTGAAGGCGGGACAGCCCATAACATCACCGCCAAAGACTGCACTTTCATGATGGATTTCCGCACGGTGCCGGACGAAACGCAGGCTGAATGGCGCGATGCCTATATCGAACAGGTCCGCCAGGTCGAAGCTCGGATGCAGGCCGTTCACCCCGATACGCGCATCGAACTGTCTGAACATTTCGCGATCCCGGGGCTGGTGCCCGAACAGGACGGAGAAGCCGAAGCTTTGGTGCGCGCCCTGACCGGGGACAACGCAAGTCACGTCGTCAGCTATGGGACCGAGGCAGGGCAGTTTCAGGCGGCCGGGTATTCAGCCGTGATTTGCGGCCCCGGCGATATCGCGCAGGCTCATCAGCCGAACGAGTTCATATCGATCGCGCAATTCGAAGCTGGGCATGGGTTCATGCAACGATTGGTTGAAAGGCTGAGCGCGGCGTAACATTCAACGTGGCCTCAGTGGTTCAGGGGAGGGTCTTGAGATGCCAGTCAAAAACAGACTTGCAGAGATGCATGGTGATATTACCAAGTGGCGCCGCCACCTGCACGCACATCCTGAACTGATGTATGACGTGCATGAAACGGCTGCTTTCGTTGTCGAGCGTCTCAAGAAATTTGGTGTGGATGAGATCACGCCGGGAATTGGCCGGACGGGTGTCGTGGCTGTGATCCGGGGACGGCAGGATACGACCGGGCGCGTGATCGGATTGCGCGCTGACATGGACGCATTGCCGATCGAAGAAGCGACGGGGTTGGACTATGCCTCGACCGTATCGGGCAAGATGCACGCCTGCGGGCATGACGGGCATACCTCGATGCTGCTTGGGGCCGCCCAGTATCTGGCTGAAACCCGAAACTTCGATGGCACCGTTGTTCTGATTTTTCAGCCCGCCGAAGAAGGTGGCGCAGGCGGTCTGGCCATGTGTCAGGACGGCCTGATGGACCGCTGGGGCATTGATGAGGTCTATGGCATGCACAATATGCCGGGGTTGCCGGTGGGCGAATTCGCGATCCGACCCGGCGCATTGCTGGCTTCATCTGATGAATTCGAAATCACGATCACCGGCAAGGGCGGACACGCGGCTGCACCGCATGACGCGGTAGACACCACGCTGGTGGCCTCGCATATCGTCGTGTCGTTGCAATCCGTCGTGGCGCGCACCGTCGATCCGATCAAACGCGTGGTGCTGACGGTGGGTACGTTTGAAACGGACAGTGTCGCGTCGAACGTGATCGCGCATACCGTCCGCTTGCAGGGGACCGTCCGGACGCTCGACCCCGAATACCGCGCCATTGCAGAAGAGCGCGTTCGCAGGATCGCCGAGGATACGGCCTCGGCCTTCGGCGCAAAGGCAGATGTCGTCTGGTCGCCCGGCTATCCTGTGACTGTGAATTCCGAGGCTGAGACGGTATACGCTGCCGAGGCGGCCGAGGCCGTGGCGGGCAAGGTCAATGACAGCACTGATCCGATCATGCCGTCGGAAGATTTCGCCTACATGCTTGAAGAACGGCCCGGAGCTTACATCTTTATCGGGAACGGGGACACGGCCATGTGCCATCACCCGGAATACAATTTTGACGACAATGCGATTCCCGCCGGTTGCAGTTGGTTTGCCGAGATCGTGGAACGACGATTGCCCGTGGCTTAATTTGAGGGAGAGTGACATGCCGATCAAAAACCGCCTTGCAGAGATGCACGAAGAGATCACAGGCTGGCGGCGTGACATTCACCAACATCCGGAAATTCTGTACGACACGCATCGCACCAGCGCGCTGGTGGCGGAAAAGCTGAAGGAATTCGGCTGTGATGAGGTCGTTACAGGCATCGGTCGCACCGGCGTGGTCGGGGTCATTCGGGGAAAGAGCGACACGCAGGGCCGGGTGATTGGCCTGCGCGCCGACATGGATGCGCTGCCGATGCAGGAACAGACCGGGCTGGACTATGCCTCGAAGACATCAGGCGCGATGCATGCCTGCGGGCATGACGGGCATACCGCCATGGTTTTGGGGGCGGCAAAGTACCTCTCTGAGACGCGCAATTTCGATGGCACTGCAATCGTGATCTTTCAGCCTGCCGAAGAGGGCGGGAATGGCGCCGAGGCCATGTGCAAGGACGGTCTGATGGACCGGTTCGGCATTCAGGAAGTCTATGCGATGCACAACGTACCGGGCCTGCCGACCGGGCAGTTCGCGATCCGTTCGGGCCCTTTGCTGGCCGCAGCGGACGAGTTTGATATCCATCTTGAAGGGCGCGGCGGTCACGCTGCAAAACCCCATGAAACGGTCGATACGACGGTGATGCTGTCACAACTGATCGTGGCGTTGCAGACGATCGTGTCGCGCAATGCCGATCCGATCCTGCAAGCCGTGCTTTCGGTGACGTCTGTCGAGACGTCATCGAAAGCGTTCAACGTGATCCCGCAATCGGCGCAGATACGCGGCACGGTCCGAACCCATTCCAACCAGATGCGAGATCTGATCGAACAGCGCCTCGAAGAGGTCGCCGAAGGGATTGCAGCAACATTCGGTGGTTCCGTGAACGTCAATTACTCGCGCGGCGTTCCGGTGACGATCAATGCCGAAACTCAGACGGGATACGCGGCAGAAGCCGCAGTCTCGGTCGGGGGCAGCTGCATCGAGGCGCCGATGGTGATGGGGGGCGAGGATTTCTCGTTCATGCTGGAGGAACGGCCCGGAGCTTTCATCGTTCTGGGCAACGGAGACAGCGCCGGGTTGCACCACCCTGAATACGATTTCAACGACGAGATCATCCCGATCGGATGTTCGTGGTTCGCAGAAATGGTCGAGCGCCGAATGCCGGCGGCTTGAACTGAATTAGGAGAGAACAGACATGCCAGTCAAAAACCGCTTTGCCGAATTGCAGAATGAAATCACGGAATGGAGAAGGGATCTGCACGAAAATCCAGAGATCCTGTTTGAGACCCACCGCACCAGCGCGAAGGTGGCCGAGAAGCTGAAGGAGTTCGGCTGCGATGAGGTGGTGACCGGTATCGGACGTACCGGTGTCGTGGGGGTGATCAAAGGCAAGTCGGACAGCAAGGGAAAGGTGATCGGCCTGCGCGCAGATATGGATGCGCTGCCGATCCATGAGGCGACGGGGTTGGACTATGCCTCGAAAACGCCGGGCGCAATGCATGCCTGCGGCCACGATGGCCACACGGCGATGCTGCTTGGTGCGGCGAAGTACCTGTCTGAAACCCGCAATTTCGATGGCACGGTTGTTGTGATCTTCCAGCCTGCCGAAGAGGGCGGCGGCGGTGGTCGTGAAATGTGTGAAGATGGCATGATGGACCGCTGGAATATTCAGGAAGTCTACGGCATGCACAATTGGCCGGGTCAACCTGTGGGCAAGTTCGCCATCCGCCCCGGTTCTTTCTTTGCCGCAACCGATCAGTTCGACATCACTTTTGAAGGGCGCGGCGGTCATGCTGCCAAGCCGCATGAAACAGTAGATACCACGGTACTGGCCGCGCAGGCGGTGTTGGCGCTTCAGACGATTTCCTCGCGCAATGCCGATCCGATCGATCAGGTCGTGGTGTCGGTGACGTCGTTCGAGACCTCGTCGAAAGCGTTCAACGTGATCCCGCAGACTGTTCAGATCAAGGGTACCGTGCGCACCATGAGCAAGGATATGCGGGATCTGGCCGAAAAGCGGATCAATGAGATCTGCAATGGTGTGGCGGCAACGTTCGGAGGCACCGCCGATGTGACCTACATCCGTGGGTATCCGGTGATGGTGAACAGTGAAGAGCAGACTGAGTTTGCCGCAGCTGTTGCCCGGTCGGTATCCGGCGATTGCGACGATGCGCCTTTGGTCATGGGCGGCGAGGATTTTGCCTTTATGCTGGAGGAGCGCCCTGGCGCCTATATTCTCGTGGGTAACGGCGATACGGCCATGGTTCACCACCCGGAATACAACTTCAACGATGAGGCGATTCCCGCCGGGTGCAGCTGGTGGGCAGAGATCGTCGAGCAGCGGATGCCGGCGGCCTGATGGGGCGGGTGGGGGCTCTGCCCCCACACCCCCGGGATATTTTTGGCCAGATGAAGAGGGATCCCGCCTGATCACGTCAGGTTGAGCGAACAGCAAAGCGTTTCCACGACGGAGTCCAGTGCGTTGCTTTGCGTCTGGACGCAGGATTGGGCGGCGCTGCGGGCCCGGGTCAGGGCTTGATCGTCTGAAAGCCAAAGGTCGACCGCCGCAGAGAGATCTGTTTCGGTTCGAACCTCGATGGCGCCACCGGCTTTGATCATCGGCGCGAAAGTTTCAGCAAAATTGAAGTATCCAGGGCCGGTTATCACGGCGGCTCCGGCCTGGGCCGGTTCGAAAGGGTTGTGGCCGCCGATGTTTTTCAGGGAACCGCCCAGGAACACGATGGGAGACAGAGCGTACCATGTGCCGGTCTCGCCCAATGTATCGGCGACATATACCTGGGTTTCGGTTTCGATCGGGGAACTATCTGATCGGAACGCGGCGCTAAGATCGGAGGTGTCCAGTAGTTTTGCGACATCGCAACGGCGCTCTGGGTGGCGGGGGATCAGCAGCAGCAGCAGATCGGGCCAGCGTTCCAGAAGTGATTGATGCGCGGCCAGAACGATTTCCTCTTCACCGGCATGGGTTGAACTGGCGATCCACACAGGTCTGCCAGAAATCCGAGAACCGATGTCATCCAGCGTGCCGTGGTCTATGGGAAGAGGGTCTGACATGGCCTTGAGATTGGTGCCGGGCCGGACGCGGCCGGCAGGGGCACCCATGGCTGTCAGGTTGGCTGCGGTTTTGTCGTTTTGCGTCAGGAACAGGTTGAACTTGTTCAATACGAACCGCGCTGTTCTGGGGCGTTTTTTCCAACCGGCAACGGACTTGTCCGACAGTCGTGCATTCAGAAGGGCCAGCGGAACGGCGTGTCTGGCGCTTTCGACGATCAAACGCGGCCAAATCTCACTTTCGACGAAAACCCCGCCCTCTGGTTGCCAATGGTTCAGAAAGCGCCGGACCGGGCCTGCCGTGTCAAGCGGTGGGAATTGATGCCGTGTACGGGGCGGCAGGCGTTTTTCGATCAGAGTCGCTGAAGTCGGGGTGCCGGAGGTGATCAGAAACTCGGCCTCGGGCAGGCGGTCTGCCAGCCGTCTGATCAGGCTGAGGACCGAAAGGCTTTCACCGACGCTGGCGGCGTGGAACCAGATCAAACGCCCATTTGGCCTGGGCAGGCTGGCATGGCCAAGGCGTTCTTGTTGCCGCTTATCAGGTACGTTTGCTGCACGCAGCTTGTTCCGAACGACCCGCCATATCAGAGGCGCGGCCAGAGACGTGAGGGCGCAGTACACATGGTACAACGCCGTGGGGCGGCCGTCATGATCCGGCATATCAGCCGCCTGTATGGCTCATGTGACGGCTCATCCGGCCATCGACGGCTTGGCGGGAATAGTCGAAGTCATGCCCTTTGGGTTTGAGATTGATCGCAGATCGGATTGCGTCTTCAAGTGGCTGTTCGGTATCGGGATGATCGCGCAGGGCGCCGCGCAGGTCGGCCATGTCTTCCTGACCCAGGCACATGTAAAGCTCGCCCGTGCAAGTCAGGCGAACCCTGTTGCAGCTTTCACAGAAATTGTGCGACAGCGGCGTTATGAAGCCAATTTTTTGGCCGGTTTCCTCGAGCCGCACGTAACGGGCCGGGCCACCGCTGCGTTCGGCCAGATCGGTGACCGAATAGTGGTTTTCGTATTCTTTCCGGACGTCCTTGAGCGACCAGTATTGATCCAGGCGGTCTTCGTTGCCAATATCACCCATGGGCATGACTTCGATCCAGGTCAGATCCATATCCCGCTGGGCACACCATTCCGTGATTTTGGGAAGTTCGGGCTCGTTGAACCCTTTCAGGGCAACGGCGTTTATCTTGATCCGCAGGCCAGCTTTTTGCGCGGCGTCGATTCCGTTTAAAACCTGTTTCAGGCGACCCCAGCGCGTCACCTTGGCGAACTTGTCATCATCCAGAGTGTCCAGCGAGACATTCACCCGACGCACACCGGCCGCATACAGATCATCGGAAAATCGGTGCAGTTGCGATCCGTTGGTTGTCAGCGTCAACTCCTTCAATGCACCGCTGTCCAGATGACGTGTCATCGAATTGAAGAACGTCATGATGTTGCGACGCACCAAAGGCTCACCACCCGTAATGCGCAGCTTTTCGACCCCCATTCTGACGAAGGTCGAACACATCCGGTCCAGTTCCTCCAAAGTCAGCAGGTCTTTCTTGGGCAGAAAGGTCATGTTCTCGGACATGCAATACACGCAGCGGAAGTCGCAGCGGTCCGTGACGGAGACGCGGAGATACGTGATGGCGCGGGCAAACGGGTCGATTAGCGGAGCTGTCATGCCATTATAGGTAAAGCTGGAACATGCTCGCGACAAGGGCGAACTGTGCTTTGCGCTGGAACAGCTGGGCGCAGGGTTGTAGGTTTCCGGCATGAAGAAAATACTTGTTTTGACATGCGTAATGACGGCCGGATGCGATGCCGTGCAGTCAACGACTGACCGAGTGTTCGGCGGGGGCGACGCGCCCGCCCAAACGGTGCCTGACACGGAAGCCGGCACCGCAGTTGCCGAAGAGGTGTTGCAGCCCGAACCGGTTTCCGCGCGCCCGAACTGGGTTGGGGCGAAAACCACCATCGCCGGGCTTGGGGATCCGACCACTCCGGGGCGTTGGATGCAGACACCGCTGGTGGACAGCGAAGTTACGGCACGTGTCGTCGTGCCACGAACCGGGGCGCAGGCCTATATTACGTTGGTCCCGGTTCCCGGTCCGGACAGCAGCGGCAGCCGCTTGTCACTGGACGCCATGAGGGCCCTGTTGGTGCCCTTCGACGAACTTGTCGAGCTTGAGGTCTATGTGGACTGATTTTTCAGGTATTTGCCTGCTTCACGGCGGGCAAACGGCTTCATGGCATCACCGTTCTGGTTCAGAAAGGCGATCACGCGTTCTGGGTCATGTTTGGACAGTTCGCGCAGCCACCAGGCTATGGATTTCTGGATGAACCAGTTGCGGTCCGAAACATATCCCGCAGCCCAGCCAAGGATGCGGTCACGGCGGTGCAGATCGTCAGGCTTGGGGTGGTTCTGTTTGGTCCAGGGCAGGGTTGCGACCAAGGCCGCGCGCCGGGTCCACATGTGATCGGACCGGGTCCACAGTTCAACCTCGTCCAACCGTTCGGGATCTGCTGAAAGCCGTTTTTGCATCGCCATGCACGCATGGTCCGCAACGGCCCAGGCATCGAAATCCGGCAGCCAGCTTTGAAGCAAATTCCAAACGGCCCCATCCGGTCGGATGCGTGCCTGAGTCAAAAGCTTGGATGCAGCAAGCCGCCCTTCGTGGATGTTGCTTTGCCATAGCCCGTCCGCCAATGCGACCCGCGCCGGTACGTCCAATTCTTTCCGCCACGCCTTGGTCAGGTCGTTGAGAACCGGGTTCGCGACGCCCAGATATATGCGATCCGCCTTGTGGTAGCTGGCCATCTGGGTCGCGCGCTCGGGGTCACCATGCGCTTTGATCTGATCTAGATATCCACTCAGCATCGGGCTCACATCGGTACGCCGGTTGGCTTTCCATCAATCGTATGGCTGTTCCTTTCCACCCAATACGAGCGGATGTCCTCGTCTGATTTTCCATCCACCCATTTCTGCATCGTATCGCGGTCGGATTGGAATTCCATGAAAGGCACGGCATAGCCGCAAGAGGTCTGCACCATGTCGATCGTCTGGTCATAGATCTGCCGTGCGCTTCGGTGATTTGGGAACAGGCCGGCAAAGTCGTCCCATCCATCATCCCCGACATGCAGGCAACGTGCCGTGCCGTAGGTGCGCAGGATCATCGGGCGCGTGGTGAAGGAACACCACATCAGCGTCATCCTGTTGACCTGCAAAAGATGCCCCGCCGTTTCATTGCCACTGCCGGTCAGGTTCATCCAGACGATGCGGTTCGGCCCCAATATCCGCAGCGAATCCATTCCCTTGGGGGAAATATTGACACGACCTTCGGCCCCGGCGGTGCCGACGAAGAACATATGCTGATCTTCAATGAACTTTTGATGCGCTTCCTCAAGCTGCGGGAACTGCTTGGCCATAATTCACTCCACCGTGACCGACTTGGCCAGATTGCGCGGCTGATCCACATCGGTGCCCTTGGCAACCGCCGTGTGATAGGCCAGCAATTGCGCGGGAACCGAATACAGGATCGGTGCAAGACTGGTGTGAACATGCGGCATGCGGATGGTGCTCCAGACTCCGTCGCCGGCCTCGTCAATGCCGTCATCATCAGAGACCAGGATCACCTTGCCCTTGCGCGCCATCACTTCCTGCATGTTCGACACGGTCTTGTCGAACACGGTGTCACGGGGTGCCATGACGACCACGGGCATATGCTTGTCGATCAGGGCGATGGGGCCGTGTTTCAACTCTCCTGACGCATAACCTTCGGCGTGGATATAGCTGATTTCCTTGAGCTTCAGCGCGCCTTCCATTGCCAGCGGATACATCAGGCCACGGCCCAGAAACAGGACGTCGCGCGCCTCGGACAGGCGTTGGGCGGCTTTGCGGATCGCCCGGTTCTGATCGAGCGCGGCGTTCAGCACGGTCGGCAACCCGCGCAGAGCGGCGGCATGATCGGCGATGTCCTCACCCGTCATCGTGCCCCGGTCTGCTGCGGCCTTGAGCGCCAGCATCAGCAGCACGCTCAGCTGACAGGTGAAGGCTTTGGTCGAAGCCACGCCGATTTCGACACCGGCATGGATTGGCAAGGCGATATCGCTTTCCCTTGCAATCGAGCTTTCGGGGACATTGACGACCGAAACGATCTTGTCTGCCTTGCCCTCACAGTACCGCAACGCGGCCAGCGTGTCGGCGGTTTCGCCCGACTGGCTGACGAAAAGCGCCAGTGTTCGATCCGTGATCGGAGGCTCGCGATAGCGGAACTCGCTGGCGATATCGACCTCTACCGGCATCTTGGCCAGTTGCTCGAACCAGTATTTCGCGGTCAGGCAGGCGTAAAACGCGGTGCCGCAGGCCACCATGGTCAGACGGTCCAGCTTGCTGAAATCCAGATCGGCATCGGGCAGTGCCACGCGGTCACCACCCGTGGGCAGGTAGGACCGGATCGCCTCTGCCACAACGATGGGCTGTTCAGCGATTTCCTTGGCCATGAAATGCTTGTGCTCGCCCTTGTCCGCGCGCGTATGATCCAGCTTGATCTTGCGCTTTTCCCGGTTGGCCAGCTCACCGGATTCGTTGCGGATTTCAAGCGACGTTCGCGTCAGAACCGCGCGGTCGCCTTCTTCCAGATATGTGATCTGGTTGGTCAGAGGCGCCAAGGCGATGGCGTCAGAGCCCACATACATCTCACCATCCCCATGTCCGATGGCCAGCGGTGATCCCTTGCGGGCCGCCACGATCAGGTCGTCCTCTCCGTCGAACAGAAAGGCCAGCGCAAAGGCGCCTTCCAACTGGTCGATCGTCTTGAACGCGGCCTCAACCGGGGACAGGCCCGAGTTCAGGTGGTGTTCCGTCATGAGGGCGACCGTTTCCGTGTCGGTTTCGGTTTGGAAATCAACACCATGTTCGGCCAGTTCGGCCCTCAGGTCGCGATAGTTTTCGACGATGCCGTTATGAACGACGGCCACCGGGCCCGCCTTGTGCGGATGTGCATTGTTGACCGACGGGGCGCCATGCGTGGCCCAGCGGGTATGGCCGATGCCGGATTTTCCGGGAAGAGGATCATGCACCAGAAGATCGCTGAGGTTGACCAGCTTGCCAACCGCGCGCCGCCGGCCCAATGCGCCGTCGTTGACGGTTGCAATCCCGGCGCTGTCATAGCCGCGATATTCAAGCCGTTTCAGGGCTTCTACCAGAATAGGGGCGGCCTCGTGCTGCCCCAAAACACCTACTATTCCACACATATCTCAGGCCTTTTTATCGCGGCGAGCCTTTTTCGCCTTCAACATATCAAACAATTTACGTGCATATCCGGGCTTGTTTTCCTGCTTGGCCCGCGCAACAGCCAGCGCATCAGGGTCCACATCCCTGGTCACGACAGTGCCCGTCGCGGTCATCGCGCCGTCGCCCACTGTGACCGGCGCCACCAGCATGGTGTTCGAGCCGACAAAGACATTCTCCCCAATCGTGGTCTTGTGCTTCATCACGCCGTCATAGTTGCAGGTGATCGTGCCTGCGCCGATGTTGGTCGCAGCGCCAACCGAAGCGTCCCCGATATAGCTGAGGTGATTGACCTTCGCGCCTTCGGCGATTTCGGCATTCTTGATCTCGACAAAATTGCCGACCCGCGTGTTTTCGGCCAGTTCGGCACCAGGGCGCAGGCGCGCGTAGGGGCCGACGACAGCGCCCCGGCTGACATGGCAGCCCTCAAGATGCGAAAAGGCGCGGATCGTTGCGCCGCTTTCGACCGTGACGCCCGGTCCGAACACCACATTTGGCTCGATCACCGTATCGCGCCCGACTACCGTATCCGCGGCCAGATACACCGTGTCAGGCGCCATCAAGGTGACACCCAGGTCAAGCAGCTCGGCACGGGCGCGCGTCTGAAATACGGCATCGGCGGCCGCCAGATCAGCGCGAGAGTTCACGCCCAGCGTCTGCGCTTCGTCGCACGCGACTGCGGTCACGTTCAGCCCACGGCGGCGCGCAATTTCAACCACGTCGGTCAAATAGTATTCGCCCGAAGCGTTGTCGTTTCCGACCTCGTCGATCAGCGAAAACAGCAGCTGCGCATTGCAGGCCAAAAGCCCTGAGTTGCAAAATGTTATGGATCGTTCTTCATCCGACGCATCCTTGAATTCGACAATGCGTTCCAGCACGTCGCCATTCATGACCAGCCGGCCATAACGGGCAGGATCGGCTGCTTCAAAGCCAAGAATAACAAGGTCATTCCCGGACCGTGCCTCGATCATCCTTTCCAGCGTGTCGGGCTGCAGGAACGGGGTGTCGCCGTAAAGAACAACCACATCACCTTCGAACCCGCTGAATGCGCTTCGGGCCTGGGCGACCGCATGGGCCGTACCCAACTGGTCTTCCTGCACGGCGATCTGCGTCCCTTCATCCTCGGCCCGTGCAACCTTTGCCACGGCTTCGGACCCATGGCCGGTGACGATCACGGTATGTTCGGGCGACAGGACAGATCCGGCGCGCATCGCATGGATCAGCATCGGAACCTGAGCGATGGGATGCAGAACTTTGGGAAGGTCCGAATTCATCCTGGTGCCTTTTCCGGCGGCAAGGATGACAAGGGCAGTGGTCATGAATTCGTTTTCTCTTTGTGTTTTGTTGCCGTCCGTTTTATCCGCTGAGGTCAAAGGCGCAAGCCGTTCGGCCATCAAACAAGATTGCCGATTGAAACAGGACACGGCGAAAACCTGCCGAGCAAGGGGGCGAAATGCGCACCGTCATCTTCGATCTGGACGGCACTTTGGCGGATACATCCGGCGACTTGCTGGCGGCCGCGAACCATTGTTTCCGCAAGATGGGGCACGGGGATGTACTGGTCCACGGGCCGGATTCCGGTGTGGCGCTGCGAGGTGGACGCATGATGCTGACCCACGGGCTGAAACGAGTCGGGGCCTATGACGAAGATACGGTGCAGGCCTATTACCCGGTTCTTCTTGAGGTCTACGCGCAGGACATCGACACCCACACCAGTTTCTATCCCGGCGCACTACAGGCGGTCGAGATGCTGAGTGACGCGGGTTACGGTGTGGGCATTTGCACGAACAAACCGGAACATCTGGCCGAATTGTTGCTGACACGCATGGGGGTGCGGGACCGTTTTGCATCTTTGGTCGGGGCAGATACGCTGCCGGTCCGCAAACCGGACCCGGCGCCGTTGCGTGAAGCCGCGCGCCGTGCCGGGGGCGATCCGGACTTGTGCGTGCTGGTCGGAGACTCGGATACCGACCGCAACACCGCCAGGGCGGCGGGCGTTCCTTCGGTACTGGTTACCTTCGGGCCATCGGGGGATGACATGGCGGCGCTGGAACCCGAAGCCCTTCTGCATCATTTTGATGACTTGCCCGGCCTCGTGCCTGATCTGATCGGTGCGGCAGCCTGAAACCTTGACCGGACCCTTTCGGAGCCTCAGAACAAGACCATGACCGACGTATTCTCTGGCAGCTTTACGCAGCAGGAACCCCTTCCGGAAGAAGCAATCGAAGCGGCACTGGCCGTTCTGCGCCATGGACGTCTGCATCGTTACAATGTCGTCCCCGGAGAGTTGGGGGAAACGGCCCTGCTGGAACAGGAATTTGCGGCGCAGATGGGGGCCAAATACTGTCTGGCGGTTTCGTCTGGCGGTTACGCTCTGGCCACGGCCCTGCGTGCGGTTGGCGTGCAGCCGGGCGACCCGGTTTTGACCAATGCGTTTACGCTGGCGCCGGTGCCGGGGTCGATTGCCTCGGTCGGAGGGCAGGCAATTTTTGTCGGAGTGACGGAAGAGCTGACCATCGATCTGGATGATCTAGAGGGCAAGCTAGATCAAGCGCGTGTTCTGATGCTCAGCCATATGCGTGGGCATCTGTGTGATATGGACCGGCTGATGCAGATGTGTGACGCGGCCGGGGTGATCGTGATCGAGGATTGCGCACACACGATGGGTGCAGCCTGGCGCGGTCAGTTGTCAGGACGGCAGGGCGCGATCGGGTGTTATTCCTGCCAGACCTACAAGCATGTCAATTCGGGCGAAGGGGGCTTGCTGGTCACCGATGACGAGGAACTGGCGGCCAAGGCTACGATGTTGTCGGGGTCCTACATGTTGTACGAACGCCATCTTGCGGCGCCGGGGCCGGACGTGTTCGAACGGATCAAATACACCACGCCCAACGTCTCGGGCCGGATGGACAATTTGCGCGCCGCCATCCTGCGCCCGCAATTGCGGGATCTGGACCGGCAGGTGGAACGGTGGAACGAACGTTATCGCGAGATCGAAGCCGGGTTGCGGGGCACGCCGGGTCTGACGATCGTCGAACGGCCCGAAGAAGAAACCTATGTCGGGTCTTCGATTCAGTTCTTGCTGCTGGATTGGGTGCCTGAACGGATAGCCGAAGTCATCAGCCGTTGCGCCGCGCGTGGGGTTGAGCTGAAGTGGTTCGGCGGTGCCGAACCGACAGGTTTCACGTCGCGCTATGACAGTTGGCGATATTTCGATAGCGAGCGGATGCCTGAAAGTGACCGCGTTCTGGCCGGCATTATGGATATGCGCGTGCCTTTGACGTTTTCCCTGGAGGATTGTCGATTGATCGCCCGGATCATCCGGGCTGAGGTGAGCGCGGTTTATCAGTCTTGACCAAGCGGAGTGCGCCTGCGGCGCACGCTCGATCTTTTGAAACGCCGCCCTTTTCGGGGCGGCGTTTTCTGTTTCGGACGCGCTGCCACAAAGATTGACCGGCGGCAGATTCGCTGCTAGAGATTTATTGAACACTTGTTCATTAAAGCGGAGGGAAGACGCAGATGTTCATGGCCACGATGAAATTCGATCTGGGTGAGGATGTGAATGCCCTGCGCGAGATGGTGCATCGCTGGGCGCAGGAGCGAGTCAAGCCGATGGCGGCCGAGATCGACGCCACCAATGCCTTTCCGAATGAGCTGTGGAAAGAGATGGGAGAGCTTGGTCTGCTGGGTGTTACCGTGCCGGAAGAGTACGGCGGTGCAGGCATGTCTTATCTGGCGCATACGATCGCCGTCGAAGAGGTCGCGCGCGCTTCAGCTTCGGTTTCTTTGTCATACGGGGCGCATTCGAACCTGTGCGTGAACCAGATCAAGCTGAACGGCAATGAAGAACAGAAGCAAAAGTACCTGCCGAGGCTTATCTCGGGCGAGCATGTGGGGGCGCTGGCCATGTCGGAACCTTCGGCCGGGTCGGATGTGGTGTCGATGAAGCTGCGCGCCGAAAAGCGGAACGACCATTACCGTCTGAACGGCAACAAATACTGGATCACCAACGGGCCGGATGCGGATACTCTGGTGGTTTATGCCAAGACGGACCCCGATGCCGGATCAAAGGGTATTACCGCATTTCTGATCGAAAAAGAGATGAAGGGTTTTTCAACCTCGCCCCATTTCGACAAGCTGGGTATGCGCGGGTCGAACACGGCTGAGCTGATCTTTGAAGATGTAGAGGTTCCGTTCGAGAACGTGTTGGGCGAAGAGGGCAAGGGTGTTGCCGTGCTCATGTCGGGGCTGGATTATGAACGGGTCGTGCTGGCAGGCATCGGGACCGGCATCATGGCCGCCTGTCTGGACGAAGTGATGCCTTATCTGGCTGAACGCAAGCAGTTCGGCAAACCCATCGGCAGCTTTCAGTTGATGCAGGGCAAGATTGCCGACATGTACACCGCGATGAACTCGGCGCGGGCCTATGTTTACGAAGTCGCCAAGGCGTGTGACCGCGGTGACGTGACCCGGCAGGATGCGGCAGCGTGTTGCCTTTACGCGTCGGAACAGGCGATGGTTCAGGCCCATCAGGCGGTTCAGGCGCTGGGCGGGGCGGGCTTCCTGTCGGATGCGCCGGTCAGCCGGATTTTCCGGGATGCCAAGCTGATGGAGATCGGTGCAGGCACCAGCGAGATTCGCCGGATGCTGATCGGCCGCGAAATGATGAATGAAATGCTCTGAAAGAAAAAACACCCTGCGGACGAGGTAACCGCAGGGCGCTTTGGAAACGAGATCAGAACCGATGGACGTAGGAAACACCGACCAGCCAGGGATCGATTTCCGCGGTGCCGATGGGGGCGCCGTTGAGCGAGACGTCCGAGTCAATGTCGAACCAGCGCACGTTCAGGCGGATCGCCCCGTTGTCGGTGACCATGTAATCCAGACCGGCCTGCAACGAGACGCCGAAGGAGTCATCGACCTTGATGTTGCCCAGGGGCGATTGCTCGTCGAAGAAGATCGTATAGTTGAGACCGGCGCCGACATAGGGTTTCCAGGCGCTGTTGGTCGGGAAGTGATAATTCAGCGACAGGGTGGGCGGCAGGTGCTTGACCGTGGCCGCGTCCGTACCGCCAAGGGCCACGGTGTGTTTGAACGGGGTCGCCGCCAGAAGCTCAATGCCCAGGTTGTCGCGAATAAAGTATTCGGCGGTGAAAATCGGGCGGGTGTCCGCGTCGATCGTCGCTGCCGCACCGGCCAGCGTGCCGTTGTCGGATTTCGGATCCAGATAGCCAACACCGATACCCAGCGTCCAGTCCCCTTGCGACTGGGCCAAAGCCGGAGCCGCCAGGGCGACCAGCGCGGTAGACAGTGTCAAAGCGGCGAGTTTCTTTGTCATATTCTTGCCTTTGGTTATGTTGATGCTCTTGGTTTCGCAAAGGCGGTGTCCGGCCACTCTGATCTGCATCAAGTTTGTGTGATGTGTCCGCCCAAGGTCAGGTCGCGAAGCATCAGGAAAACAAGGGGAATTCGCGTTGTTGCACGCTGAGCGCATACCGGGTTTGCGCTCAGGAGGAGGCTGGGACATACCGGACCGGCTGAACATGGCGCAGCAATGTCTGAACCATCCGGGTGATCAGGTGGCGCTTATTGATCTGACCGGATCAGGGCAGCGGCTGACAACCTATGGGCAACTGGCGCAAATGGCTGATGGGATTGCCCGCGCCCTGCTGGCCCGCGTCCGGCCCGGTGATCGGGTCGGAGTGCTGCTGAGCCAGTCACCCTGGTGTGCGGCAGCTCATCTGGCGATCTGGAAGATCGGCGCGATTTCGGTGCCCTTGTTCAAGTTATTCAAACGGGATGCGCTGCGGTCGCGGGCGGGCGATGCAGGCGTTCAGATCGTGCTGACTGATGCTGAAGGGGTGGATTTGCTGGGCGATCTGGCTGAACCTCTGATCGCATCCGAAATTGGCGTGGCCGGTCCTGCGCTGCCCTATGCCGCGACAGGGCCCGAGGATCCTGCCGTATTGATCTACACCTCTGGTACAACCGGCAGCCCCAAAGGCGCACTGCACGGGCATCGGGTTCTGACCGGGCATGTGCCGGGTGTCTCGATCAGCCACAATCACCTGCGCGAAGGAGACTGCCTGTGGACCCCGGCGGATTGGGCGTGGATTGGCGGGTTGTTCGATGTGCTGATGCCGGGCCTTGCGCTGGGCATTCCGGTTGTCGCGGCACGGCTTGAAAAGTTCACTCCCGAAGCCTGCGCCGAGATCATTGCGCGGGGCGGGGTGCGGAATGTGTTCTTTCCGCCGACCGCCCTGCGGATGCTCAAGGCGGCGGATCAGGCGATCCCGGGTTTGCGCTCGGTTGCGTCCGGGGGTGAGCCGCTGGGGGCCGAGATGCTGGCCTGGGGCCACGGTGCGTTTGGTCTGACGATCAACGAATTCTACGGCCAGACCGAATGCAATATGGTCGTATCCTCCTGCGCCGAGGATTTCCCTGTTCAACCCGGCTGTATCGGAAAGCCGGTGCCTGGGCATGAAGTCGCGGTGATCGACGAGGATGGCATCCCGACCAGCGAGGAAGGCGATGTTGCCATCCGGCGGGGTTCGGCCTCGATGCTGCTGGAATACTGGAACAATCCGCACGCAACGGCCGAGAAGTTCCGGAGTGACTGGCTGATCACCGGAGACCGCGGCGTGTGGGAAGGCGACTATCTGCGCTTTGTCGGTCGGGATGATGACGTGATCACCTCGGCCGGTTACCGCATCGGTCCGGCCGAGATCGAGGATTGCCTGCTGACCCATCCGGCTGTGGCCACCGTGGGCGTGGTCGGCAAGCCCGACCCGCTGCGGACCGAGATCGTCAAGGCCTATGTGGTGTTGAAACCGGGGGCCGAGGCCACGGGTGCCGAGTTGCAGGGTTGGGTCAAGGACCGTCTGGCGCATTATTCGTACCCGCGCGAGGTGGCATTTCTGGAGGATCTGCCGATGACCGTGACCGGGAAGGTGATCCGCAAGGAGTTGAAGGCGCGGGCGGCGGGGGAAGATATAGGGGAATGAAAGTACTCGATAGAATTAGTGGGCTCCGATGTCCTTGTTGCGACGCACCTGTCACGTGGAATATCGCAAACACAGCGAAGGGCAGTGAGGGCTACATACCTTTCGTCGAATGTGGAAAATGCAATGAGAAGCTCAGAGTCGCGAGCGGTTCTGGTCTCATCCACGCAATAATAGCTTGCACCCTCGTGACCGTTTTTTGGTTCGCCTTTGGAATGATGGGCTTGTTCGGCGTCGACGGCGTGTCACTGTTCCCAAGTTGGGTGCCGATTGGACTATTAGGAAAATCAATATTGTTTGGCATTGCTGTGGTTTTCATAGCTCTTCCAATTGCCAATCGGTCTTTGAAAATAGAGGTATGCAAATGAAACTCACATCCAAAGCTATGCCCGCCTCTGAGGGCTTCACGGCCAACCGCGCAGCCCACCTCGACGCGCTGGCGCAAATCTCTGCCGCAGCCGAAGCAGCCCGCATGGGCGGAGGAGAGAAGTCCCGCGCGCGGCATGAATCCCGCGGCAAGATGCTCCCCCGCCGAAGGGTGGCGAACCTGCTGGATCCGGGGTCTCCGTTCCTCGAAATCGGGGCAACAGCGGCGCATGGGATGTATGGCGGTGCCGCGCCCTGTGCTGGGGTGATTGCGGGCATTGGCCTTGTGCAGGGGCAGCAGGTTATGGTTGTGTGCAATGATGCCACCGTGAAAGGCGGCACCTACTATCCGATGACGGTCAAAAAACACCTGCGGGCGCAGGAGATTGCCGAGGAAAACCATCTGCCCTGTATCTATCTGGTCGACAGCGGTGGCGCGAACCTGCCCAATCAGGATGAGGTCTTTCCCGACCGCGATCACTTTGGCCGCATTTTCTACAACCAGGCGCGGATGAGCGCGAAGGGGATCGCTCAGATCGCCGTGGTCATGGGGTCATGCACGGCCGGTGGCGCCTATGTGCCGGCGATGTCGGATGTGACGATCATCGTCAAGGAACAGGGCACAATTTTTTTGGCCGGCCCGCCGCTGGTCAAGGCAGCAACGGGAGAGGTCGTCAGCGCCGAAGATCTGGGCGGCGGCGATGTGCACACGCGCCTGTCCGGCGTGGCCGATTATCTGGCCGAGGATGATGCGCACGCGCTGGCCTTGGCCCGTCGGGCGGTTAAGTCACTCAACCGCCGCAAGCCGCAGACGGTGGACTGGGCCAGCCCCGAAGATCCGGCCTATGACCCCGAGGAAATCCTGGGCGTTGTCCCTGCTGATCTGCGCACGCCCTATGACATCCGTGAAGTGATTGCGCGTCTGGTCGATGGGTCTCGGTTCGACGAATTCAAACCGCGCTTCGGCGAAACGCTGGTCACGGGGTTTGCCCATGTCAAAGGCTGTCCGGTTGGGATCATCGCCAATAACGGCGTGCTGTTTTCCGAAGCCGCGCAGAAGGGCGCCCATTTCGTCGAGCTGTGTTCGCAACGCAAAATCCCGCTTGTGTTCCTGCAAAACATCACCGGCTTCATGGTGGGCCGCAAATACGAGAACGAAGGCATCGCGCGGCATGGGGCCAAGATGGTGACGGCGGTGGCGACCACTTCGGTGCCCAAGATCACGATGCTGGTCGGCGGCTCGTTTGGTGCTGGAAACTACGGCATGGCCGGTCGCGCCTATCAGCCGCGCTTTCTGTGGACCTGGCCGAATTCGCGCATTTCGGTGATGGGCGGCGAGCAGGCCGCTGGCGTTCTGGCCACCGTCAAACGCGACGGGATAGAACGGCAGGGTGGCACGTGGTCCGCCGAAGAGGAGGTCGAGTTCAAACGCCCGACGCTGGATATGTTCGAGGAACAGTCGCATCCACTCTATGCCTCGGCCCGACTGTGGGATGACGGCATCATTGACCCGCGCAAGAGCCGCGATGTGCTGGCCCTGTCGCTCAGCGCCGCTCTGAATGCCCCGATCGAGGAGACACGTTTCGGCGTGTTCAGGATGTGAGATGAGCGAGAGTTTGAAAGACATAATAGCCCGTTATCCCGGTGCACAAACCTTCAAATTCGGCGACAACCCCGTGCTGAGTTCTGAGCTTCTGGCCTTGGTCCGTTCTGGCCGTAAAACAGCGACCTGCGACGCGCTCAGAAACTATCCTGATGACAGCCTTGAGATGCCCAAGTCCGGTCGCCGTGATATTGCGCTGAACTGGGATGACACTCCGGCGTTGGTCATTGAAACCATTGATATTTCGATCCAGCGTTACTGCGATGTGACCGAGGAATTCGCCTTGGCGGAAGGTGAAAATGAAACGCTTGAAGGATGGCGGGAAGATCATCGTCGATATTTCCAACGAAACGGCGGCTTTGATCCCGAGATGAAACTCGTGTGCGAACGGTTCCGTCTCGTCGAAGATCTGGCATTGGAAGGGTGAAGGCTATGTTCAACAAAATTCTGATTGCCAACCGGGGTGAGATCGCCTGCCGAGTGATGGAAACGGCTCAGAGCATGGGCGTGTCCTGCGTTGCTGTTTATTCCGATGCGGATGCAGCCGCAAAACATGTTCAGATGGCGGATGAGGCGGTTCATATTGGCGGCCCGGCCCCGGCGGACAGCTATTTGAAGGGTGATGTGATCATTCAGGCCGCGCTGGACACCGGCGCGCAGGCGATCCATCCGGGGTATGGCTTTCTGTCCGAGAACCCCGATTTCGTGGATGCCGTGCAGGCGGCGGGGCTGACGTTCATCGGCCCCTCGGCGGATGCGATCCGCAAGATGGGCCTCAAGGACGCGGCCAAGGTTCTGATGGAGAAGGCCGGTGTTCCGGTCGTGCCCGGCTATCACGGCGACAATCAGGACCCCGAGCATCTGGCAGGTGCGGCGGATGCCATCGGCTATCCGGTTCTGATCAAGGCCGTTGCGGGCGGCGGCGGCAAGGGGATGCGCCTTGTCGAACGCCCCGAGGATTTCGAGGCCGCGCTCGACAGCGCGCGGGGCGAGGCCCGGACCGCCTTCGGCAATGATGCCGTGCTGGTCGAAAAATTCGTGGCCAAACCCCGCCATATCGAAGTGCAGGTGTTCGGCGATGGTACTCATGCCGTGCATCTGTTCGAAAGGGACTGCTCGTTGCAGCGCCGCCATCAGAAGGTGATCGAAGAAGCCCCCGCCCCGGGCATGACGTCTGAGATGCGCGAGGCTATGGGTCAGGCCGGCGTGCGGGCCGCCGAGGCGATCGGCTATAAAGGCGCGGGCACGGTCGAATTCATCGTCGATGCCTCGGACGGGCTGCGCCCCGACAGGTTCTGGTTCATGGAAATGAACACGCGCCTTCAGGTGGAGCACCCGGTGACAGAGGCGATCACGGGGATCGACCTGGTCGAGTGGCAGCTTCGCGTGGCCGCAGGCGAGAGCCTTCCCAAGAAACAGGATGATCTTGCGATCTCTGGCCATGCCTTCGAGGCTCGTCTGTATGCCGAGGATGTGCCGAAAGGGTTCCTGCCCGCGACGGGAACGCTGACTCATCTGGTTTTCCCCGGCACGTGTCGCGCCGATAGCGGCGTTCGCGCCGGGGACACGATCAGCCCGTGGTATGACCCGATGATCGCCAAGGTGGTGGTGCATGGATCGACGCGTGCCATTGCACTTGAGACGTTAAACCGGGTGCTGCAACAGACCGAAGTTGCGGGTACTGTTACCAATCTGGCCTTTCTGGGCGCGTTGACGCGTCACGAAGGATTTGCCTCGGGCGATGTCGATACGGGGCTGATCGGGCGAGACCTTGAAACGTTGGTGCAGGAACCCGAGCCGTCGGATGTTACCGCGGTCGCGGCTGCGATGACGGCATTGGATCTGTTGGATGTCGATCCGGAAACCGGGTTTTCGCTGTGGGCGCCGCTGCATCGTGCCGTGCATTTGTCCCGTCGCGACGACGTGCTGGATCTGGATGTGCAGGTCGATGGGCCGGATCGCCAGATTTGGCAGATTGGCAAAAACCGCGTCGTTGCGGACCGCACCGCCGGGCGCTGGATGTTGAACGACACGTCGATGCCTCGCGTTGCTGCACATAACGGGACCCTGACGGTTTTCACCGATTACGGTCAGAGCTTTGACGTCATCGATCCGCTGGACCGCGATACCAGCGCGACCGGCGACACCAATGTGATCGAGGCGCCTATGCCCGGTCTGGTCAAAGCCGTCTTTGCCACAGCGGGACAAACCGTACAGAAAGGCGATCGTCTGGCAATTTTGGAAGCGATGAAGATGGAGCATTCGCTGCTTGCGGCGCGGGACGGGATCGTTGCCGAAGTGCTGGTCGGGGATGGTTCGCAGGTCGAAGCCGGGGCTGCCTTGGTGAGGTTGGAGGAAGAAGCTTGATCTGTACCCGCGCAACGCGGCGTGCCAAGGTCAGACGATATTTGCTTGAAACGACGACAATCCAGAAGGGGGGCGGACATGGGTGAGCTGGTCGAAATCTATGAGGTCGGGCCGCGCGACGGGCTGCAAAACGAAAAACGCGAAATACCGGTCGCGGACAAGATCGCCTTGATCGACTGTCTCAGCCGGGCGGGGTTTCGCCGGATCGAAGTTGCAAGCTTCGTGTCCCCGAAATGGGTGCCGCAGATGGCGGGTTCCGCTCAGGTGCTGGGGGGGATCACGCGTGCGAATGGGGTGCGCTATGCCGCGCTGACGCCGAACATGCATGGCTATGGCGACGCGCTGGCGGCCAGGGCGGACGAGATTGCCGTGTTTGCCTCGGCCTCCGAAGGATTCTCGAAGGCCAATATCAATGCCTCCATCGCCGAGTCGATCGAGCGGTTCACGCCGATTCTGGAGGCGGCGCGCCATATCGACCTGCCGGTTCGTGGCTATGTCTCATGCGTTACGGATTGCCCATATGACGGTCCGACGCCGCCCGAAAAAGTGGCTGAGGTTGCTGATCGGCTTTTCGCGCTGGGCTGTTACGAGGTTTCGCTGGGCGACACGATAGGGCAGGGGACTCCGGACAAGGTTGCACATATGCTTCTGGCAGTGCGCGAGAGGGTTCCAGTGACGCGGCTGGCGGGGCATTTCCATGACACCAACGGGCGCGCGATCGACAACATCGATGCGGCATTGGCGCTGGGCGTGCGGGTGTTCGATGCAGCAGTGGGAGGGTTGGGCGGTTGCCCCTACGCCCCGGGTGCGGCCGGTAACGTGGCGACCGAGGAGGTTGCGGCACATTTGCATCGGCTGGGATACGAAACTGGCCTGGATATCGACGTTGTTGAAGAGGCCGCGCAGATGGCCAGGGCTTTGCGGGGCTGACATGTTTGAAACGATCACGATCTCGACGGATAGGCGTGGTGTCGCGACGCTCACCCTGAACCGGCCGGAAAAACACAATGCCATGTCGGGGCAGATGATCACGGAATTGACCGACGCCGCATCGCAACTTGGTCAGGATGACGCGGTCCGGGCGGTCGTTCTGGCCGCGGCGGGCAGGACGTTTTGTGCCGGCGGTGATCTGGGGTGGATGCAGGACCAGATGGCGGCTGACAAAAAGACGCGTTTTGTCGAGGCGCGCAAACTGGCCGAGATGTTGCAGGCTCTGAACACGATGCCAAAGCCTCTGATCGGGGCGTTGCAGGGCAATGCCTTTGGGGGCGGGGTGGGCATGGCGGCCGTGTGCGATGTCGCGATCGGGGTCGACGGTCTGATGATGGGGTTGACCGAAACGCGCCTGGGGCTGATCCCCGCAACAATTGGCCCCTATGTCATCGCCCGCATGGGCGAAGCCCGCGCGCGCCGGGTCTTCATGTCGGCCCGTCTGTTCGATGCGTCCGAGGCCGTTGATCTGGGCCTGCTGGCGAAAACCGTGTCGGCAGATCGGCTTTCGGAGGCCGTTGAGGACGAAATTCGCCCCTATTTGTCTTGCGCTCCCGGGGCGGTTGCCTCTGCCAAGGCGCTGGTGCGCGCTTTGGGGCCGCGCATCGACGATGCCGTGATCGATCAGACCATAGGCGAGCTGGTCGAACGGTGGGAAACACACGAGGCACGCGAAGGGATCGCGGCGTTTTTTGAAAAACGAAAACCTGCATGGAATAAGTAGGTTTTACAAGGTTCCGCCATGCCAGTGCCAAACGCCGGTGCTGCGATTCTATGCCGCGCTGTCAAGCGCAGGTTTGATCGCGAAGGGGGCTGTGTTCGGTTGACCCTCTGACCCCGCGGGGATAGAGAATGTCCAGTCAACACGCCAATTGACGGCGCACCCGGATCGGGGCATGCGCAGGAAAGGAGCTATTCGTGGAAGACCTGCTGCGGGAGTACCTCCCGATTCTGGTGTTTCTGGCCGTTGCCGTTGGCCTTGGGATCGTCTTGATTCTGGCCGCCGTCGTACTGGCCGTCCGCAATCCCGACCCCGAAAAGGTCAGCGCATATGAATGTGGTTTCAATGCCTTCGACGATGCGCGGATGAAATTCGACGTCCGATTCTATCTGGTTTCGATTCTGTTCATCATCTTCGATCTTGAAATTGCCTTCCTGTTTCCCTGGGCCGTCGGCTTCAAGGACATCAGCGATGTCGGGTTCTGGTCCATGATGGTGTTCCTGGGTGTTCTGACCATCGGCTTTGCCTATGAATGGAAGAAAGGGGCGCTGGAATGGGAGTGATGACAGGTGCAAACACCGCTGGCGTCGACAAAGAAGTCGCCACCCAGGCCCTGAATGCCGAGCTGCAGGACAAAGGGTTCCTGCTGACCTCGACCGAAGACATCATCAACTGGGCCCGTACCGGCTCGCTGCACTGGATGACCTTTGGTCTGGCCTGCTGCGCAGTTGAGATGATGCATACCTCGATGCCGCGTTATGATGCGGAACGGTTTGGCATTGCCCCCCGAGCGTCTCCGCGTCAGTCGGATGTGATGATCGTGGCCGGAACCCTGACCAACAAGATGGCGCCCGCGCTGCGCAAGGTCTATGACCAGATGCCCGAGCCGCGCTATGTGATCTCGATGGGGTCTTGCGCGAATGGCGGTGGGTATTACCACTATTCCTATTCCGTCGTACGTGGCTGTGACCGGGTTGTTCCGGTGGACATCTACGTGCCCGGATGCCCTCCGACTGCTGAGGCACTGCTTTACGGTCTGATGCAGTTGCAACGCAAAATCCGCCGTACCGGCACAATTGTCCGCTGAGGAGAGAGCTGATGAGCGAAGCACTCAAGGAACTCGGCGCGCAGCTGGAAATCAAACGATCTGATTGTGTTCTGTCATGGGACGTGACCCATGGCGAACTGAACGTGGATGTGGCGCCGTCAAACCTTGTGGAATTCGTCGAATTCCTGAAATCCGACCAGAGCTGCAAATTCTCGTCGCTGGTGGATATCACCGGTGTGGATTACCCCGAACGCGCCAAACGGTTCGATGTGGTCTATCACTTCCTGTCGATGTACCAGAACCAGCGCATCCGGCTGCGGGTGTCGATCCGCGAGGATGACATGGTGCCCTCGATCGTCGATGTTCACCCCTCGGCCAACTGGTTCGAGCGTGAGGTGTACGACATGTTCGGCATCCTGTTCTCGGGCCACCCAGATCTGCGCCGCATCCTGACCGACTATGGCTTTCGCGGTCATCCGCTGCGCAAGGATTTTCCGACCACTGGCTATACCGAGGTCCGCTATGACGAGGCGCAGAAACGCGTCGTCTACGAGCCGGTCAGTCTCGTGCAGGAGTACCGTCAGTTTGATTTCATGTCCCCATGGGAAGGTGCGAACTACATTCTGCCGGGGGATGAGAAACAGGAGACCGAATAATGGGTGGCATCTGGTGGCTGATCCTGTCTGCGCTGACCATCATTCCGATGGTGAAGATATTGCCGTTCTTCGGGATCAACAAATACTGGTGCCTGCTGTGTCTGGTTCCCTTTGGCACGATCGCCCTGCTGTGGTGGGTCGGGCTTAAACTGCAAGAGCTGGAGCGCCGCTGATGGGTCTGGGGGAACTGATCGCGTTGGGGGCGCTGGGGGTTCTGCTGGCCGGGGCTGCTGCCAAAGCGGCCGAGGCGGAAAAGGTTCGGGTTCGGGCCGATGCGAAAAAGAAACGAGGGCGTTGATGGACGGCTCAAGATACGATGACGGCAGCACGGACGCGCTGAGCGGAGAACAGAAGATCCGCAACTTTAACATTAACTTCGGCCCGCAACACCCTGCGGCGCACGGGGTTCTGCGTTTGGTGCTTGAACTGGACGGCGAGATTGTCGAGCGCTGCGACCCGCATATCGGCCTGCTGCACCGCGGCACCGAAAAGCTGATGGAAAGCCGGACGTATCTGCAAAACCTGCCCTATTTCGACCGTCTGGATTACGTGGCGCCGATGAACCAGGAACATGCCTGGTGTCTGGCCATCGAAAAGCTGACCGGGGTTGAAGTACCGCGTAGGGGTTCGCTGATCCGGGTTCTGTATTCCGAGATCGGCCGCATCCTCAACCACCTGCTGAACGTGACCACGCAGGCGATGGATGTGGGCGCGTTGACCCCGCCGCTTTGGGGCTTTGAAGAGCGCGAAAAGCTGATGGTGTTCTATGAGCGTGCCTGCGGGGCCCGCCTTCACGCGGCTTATTTCCGCCCCGGCGGTGTGCATCAGGACCTGCCGCCGGAACTGCTGGACGATATCGAGGCCTGGAGTCACGAGTTCCCAAGCGTCCTTGATGACATTGACGGGCTGCTGACCGAAAACCGCATCTTCAAGCAGCGCAACGCCGATATCGGCGTGGTGACCGAAGATGACATCCAGAAATACGGCTTCTCGGGCGTGATGGTGCGTGGATCGGGTCTGGCCTGGGACCTGCGTCGCGCGCAGCCCTACGAGTGCTACGACGAGTTCGAATTCCAGATCCCCGTCGGCAAGAACGGCGACTGTTATGACCGCTACCTTGTCCGCATGGAGGAAATGCGCCAGTCGCTGCTGATCATCCGTCAGGCCATCGCCAAAATCCGCGAGTGCCCCGGTGACGTTCTGGCGCGCGGCAAGATCACCCCGCCAAAACGCTCGGACATGAAGACCTCGATGGAAAGCCTGATACATCACTTCAAACTGTATACCGAAGGCTTCCACGTGCCGGCTGGTGAGGTCTATGCCGCCGTCGAGGCCCCCAAGGGCGAGTTCGGCGTCTATCTGGTCGCCGACGGCACCAACAAGCCTTATCGCGCCAAACTGCGCGCGCCCGGTTTCCTGCACCTGCAAGCCATGGACCACGTTGCCAAAGGCCACCAACTGGCCGACGTCGCCGCCATCATCGGCACCATGGACGTTGTGTTTGGGGAGATTGATCGGTGAGATGCTTTGCCCTGATTCTGGCCCTCGTGGCTGCCCTACCAGCGCAGGCCGCATCGACTCACCCGACGGCAAAAGTGCTGGAGGTTATGCGGGAAAACGGCTGTCGGCTGGATATTTCGCAAACCGAGGAGGCTTTTTCTGCGCGTGACCTGCGCCCCGAGGATGTCAGCGCCGTGATCAATTCCTGGGCCGAACGGGGGTTGGCTGGTCTGGACGGTCCCGTATTCGAGATTGCGCCTGCGATTTGCGGTGCGCATGGACTTGCGCCCGAGGATACGGCAAGGCGTGCCGACGCCTTATTTGACTTCGTGCGTTTGAATGGGTGCCGTATGGTCGAAGAAGAAGCCGAGATAAAATTGCGCCCCGCCGGTTTTACACAGGCCGAAACGCCTGATCTGATTGCCTTCCTTGTCGAACAAGGTCGCGCGCATCAGGACGCCCCCTATATCATCGTGATCGGAGATGCCTGCTAATGCTGCGCCGTCTGCACCCCGAACAACCCGAAAGCTTTGCCTTCACCGCTGCCAACCAGCAATGGGCCAAAGCGCAGATTACCAAATACCCCGAGGGGCGTCAGGCCAGCGCGGTGATCCCGCTACTCTGGCGTGCGCAGGAACAAGAGGGATGGCTGAGCCGTCCGGCGATTGAATCGGTCGCGGATATGCTGGGCATGGCCTATATCCGCGTGCTCGAGGTCGCCTCGTTCTACTTCATGTTCCAGCTGCAACCAGTAGGATCTGTGGCGCATATTCAGGTCTGCGGCACGACGTCCTGCATGATCTGCGGGGCCGAGGATCTGATCGCGGTCTGCAAGGAAAAGATCGCGGCGAAACCGCATGAACTTTCTGCCGATGGCAAGCTGAGCTGGGAAGAGGTCGAGTGCCTGGGATCGTGCACCAATGCGCCGATGGCGCAGATCGGCAAGGATTACTATGAGGACCTGACCGCCGAGAGCTTTGGCAGGATCCTCGACGATCTGGTGGCGGGCAAGGTGCCGACGCCCGGTCCTCAGAATGGGCGTTACGCGGCCGAGCCGTTGAAAGGGCTTTCCAGCCTGTCCGAATATGAAGCCGGCAAGCCGAAATACAACGCGAGTGTTGAACTGGCGACAGAGCTTGGGGACACGGTCAAGCGTATCGACGGAACCGAAGTTCCGATCCTGACTCCTTGGCTTGGTAAGGATGGCAAAGCCGAAGCTTCCGGTTCCGCTCCTCAACCGCCGAAAAAGCCGGAGCCCGGCAAGACGGCGGCACAACAGAGTGCAACCAAAAAATCGACCCATACCGAACCGGCATCTCCCGAGGGCGCTGCGGCAAAGACGGATGGCCCGGACGTTCAGGAGACCCAGCCTAACACTCTAACCGCGGCACGTGACGGCAAGGCGGATGACCTTAAGTTGTTGAAAGGCGTCGGCCCCAAGCTGGAAGAAACGCTAAACGAGCTGGGTTTCTATCACTATGACCAGATCGCGGCCTGGACGCCCGAACATGTGGCCTGGGTCGATGCGCGATTGAAATTCAAAGGCCGGATCGAACGCGATGGCTGGATCGAGCAGGCGACCAAGCTTGCTGCCGGTGAGGAAACCGAATTCGCCAAACGTGCCAAATCCGAGGGCACATACGAAGACTAGACGGATGCCCGTTCCGGGCTTCGGGGGAAGATGGACAAGGACAAGGAACAGGCCATAGCCCGCAAGGGCCGACATATCGGGGTGGTCATCGCCGTGACCATGCTGATCTGGCTTGCGATGAACCTGTTCATTGGCCCCGCGCTGGGTTTGACAACCCGGCATGCGCTGCTGTTTGATTTCGCCGCTCTGGCGGGATTCATCTATGCGGGCGTCAACATTTTTCAACTCTGGCGCATGCGTCAGGACAGCTGAAGGTAACACGCGATGCTGAAGGATCAGGACCGGATCTTTACCAACATCTACGGGATGCATGAGCGCACGCTGAAAGGTGCGCAGGCCCGCGGGCATTGGGACGGCACTGCTGGCCTGATTGATAAAGGGCGCGACTGGATCATCCAGACGATGAAGGATTCCGGGCTGCGCGGACGCGGCGGCGCGGGTTTCCCGACCGGTCTCAAATGGTCGTTCATGCCCAAGGAAAGCGACGGGCGCCCGTCCTATCTGGTGGTCAACGCGGACGAATCCGAACCCGGCACCTGCAAAGACCGCGAGATCATGCGCCATGATCCGCATACGCTGATCGAGGGCTGCCTGATCGCGTCTTTCGCCATGAATGCCCACACCTGCTACATCTACCTGCGTGGTGAGTACATCCGCGAACGCGAGGCGTTGCAGGCCGCGATTGACGAGGCCTATGACGCGGGTCTGCTGGGCAAGAATGCTGCGGGCTCGGGCTGGGATTTCGACCTATTTCTGCACCACGGGGCGGGCGCCTATATCTGTGGCGAGGAAACCGCGCTGATTGAAAGCCTCGAAGGTAAAAAGGGCATGCCGCGGATGAAGCCGCCGTTCCCGGCAGGTGCGGGTTTGTATGGCTGCCCGACGACCGTGAACAACGTCGAATCCATCGCCGTCGTACCTACGATCCTGCGCCGTGGGGCGGATTGGTTCGCAGGTTTCGGCCGCCAGAACAACGCGGGCACCAAGCTGTTTGCGATCTCGGGTCACGTCAACAACCCCTGCGTCGTGGAAGAGGCGATGTCAATTTCCTTCGAGGAGCTGATCGAGACCCATTGCGGCGGCATTCGCGGTGGCTGGGACAATCTGCTGGCCGTGATCCCCGGAGGATCCTCGGTTCCGTGTGTGCGCGGTGAGAACATGCGCGACGCGATCATGGATTTCGATTATCTGCGCAACGATCTCGGCTCGGGGCTTGGAACGGCGGCGGTGATCGTGATGGACAGGTCCACCGACATCATCAAGGCGATCTGGCGCCTGTCAAAATTCTACAAACACGAAAGCTGCGGCCAGTGCACGCCCTGCCGCGAAGGCACTGGCTGGATGATGCGGGTCATGGACCGCCTGGTGCGTGGCGAGGCCGAGCTGGAAGAGATTGACATGCTGTTTGATGTGACCAAACAGGTGGAAGGTCACACGATCTGCGCGCTCGGCGATGCGGCCGCCTGGCCGATCCAGGGCCTGATCCGGAATTTCCGTGAAGAAATCGAAGACCGCATCAAGGCTCAGAAATCGGGCCGTATGGGTGCGATGGCGGCGGAGTGATCGGGATGGACATGTTTGCAGAATACAGCCACGCGATTTCATCGGTTGTGCTTTTCACGCTGGTGGTTCTGTTCCTGGCCCCGTTTTCAGCGCTGGCCAAGCAGGGCAAAGGCCTCGCGCCTGGGGCGACCCCTGAGCAGGACTATTCCGACCAGGCCTATCGACTGAACCGGGCCTATCTGAACGGAACGGAAACGCTTCCGGCGTTTGTGGCTGTTGTGACTGCGGCGGTATTGCTGGGCGCCAGCCCGTTCTGGGTCAATCTGCTGGCGTCTGTCGCATTGGTTGCGCGGTTGGTGATGCTGGTGGTGCACATCAAAGGCATAGGCAAGCCGAACAGTGGCCTTCGGTCCGTGCTGTATGTATTGGGCTGGGCCTGCATGTTTGTGATTGGGCTTATGGCATTGGTGGCGGCTTTCTGATGGCGTCTCGGCAGATGAGAACACGAAGAGGGATAGTATGAAGGCCTCAAGAACCCTTGTAGTCCTGCTGGCACTGGCAAGCGTGTCCGCCTGCGGCATCATCAAGCCGTCGGAAGATCGTATTCTGTTCGATGGAAAAGCGTTCAAGGCAAAGGCGAAGGCGGTCGACAAGAAAGCATCGCCAACGGACTTTACCGTTGTGGTAAAGGGTGCGTCCGCATCGCTGGACGGCGCACGTGAGGCCGGCCGTCATGAAGGAACCAAGTTTTGCGTGCAGAATTTCGGGTCTTCGCGGATCGATTGGAAAGTGGGGCCGGACACCGAACCGCAAAACCTGCGCATCAGTGATGATCAATTGACCTTTGCGGGAAAATGCCAACGGCCATGACGCGCGGTTTTGCATATCACGACACGGATTGCCGGCCGCTATTGCCTAGCAAGACCGGACCGGTTCGTTTTGGTGCGTCCAAAACGAAGGGAAAATCCATGTCTATTGCCAAAACACTTGCGCTGGCTACCTTGGTCACATTGCCTGCCGTTGCAAATGCGAAGCCGCCCTTGAGGGATGTCAAAGAGATCGACGACGAACTCTATTACATCGCGATCGCAAATGAAATTTCGGAATATTGCCCCTCGATCAGCGGGCGTCGATTGAAAGCGATCAGTGTGATGTGGGGGCTGCGCTCCAAGGCGAACAAACTGGGGTATTCGGACACCGAAATCCGCACTTACGTCGAATCGGATGCTGAAAAAGACCGGATGCGCGCCAAGGGCGAGGCGTATCTGGCTTCGAATGGCGTGACCTATGACAACCCCAACACATTCTGCACTCTGGGGCAGAAGGAAATCCAAAGAAACAGCGCCATTGGCGTTTATTTGAGGGCGAATTGAAAGCCATGTCTGACCTCCGCAAGATCAATATCGACGGACAGGAAATCGAAGTCGATGGCGCGATGACCCTGATCCAGGCTTGTGAACAAGCCGGGGTCGAAGTGCCGCGCTTTTGTTATCACGAGCGTCTGTCGATTGCTGGCAATTGCCGGATGTGCCTGGTCGAGGTCGTCGGCGGGCCGCCGAAACCTGCGGCCTCCTGCGCGATGCAGGTGCGTGACCTGCGTCCGGGGCCTGAAGGTCAACCCCCGGTGGTCAAGACGAACTCGCCCATGGTCAAAAAGGCCCGCGAAGGCGTGATGGAGTTCCTGCTGATCAACCATCCGCTGGATTGCCCGATCTGTGATCAGGGTGGCGAATGCGACCTTCAGGATCAGGCGATGGCCTATGGCATGTCCGGATCCCGCTTCAAGGAAGCAAAGCGGGCGGTCGATGATCTGGATCTTGGCCCGCTGGTTGGCACCGCAATGACCCGCTGCATCAGCTGCACGCGCTGCGTGCGCTTCACCACCGAAGTTGCCGGGATAACTCAGATGGGTCAGACCGGGCGCGGTGAGGATGCCGAGATCACCTCGTATCTGAACCAGACGCTGGATTCGAATTTGCAGGGCAACATCATCGATCTGTGCCCTGTCGGGGCGCTGACCTCCAAGCCCTACGCCTTTACTGCACGTCCGTGGGAATTGACCAAAACCGAAAGCATCGATGTGATGGATGCGTTGGGATCGAACATACGCGTCGATACCAAAGGCCGTGAAGTCATGCGTTTCCTGCCGCGCAATCATGACGGCGTGAACGAGGAATGGATCAGCGACAAGACCCGCTTTGTCTGGGATGGCCTGCGCCGTCAGCGTTTGGACAAGCCCTATGTCCGTAAAAACGGCAAGCTGCGCCCGGCCTCATGGTCCGAGGCGCTGACCAAGGTAGCAGAGGCGCTGAAAGGCGCCGAGAAACCCGCCGGTATCGTGGGCGATCTGGCTCCGGTCGAGGCGGCGTTTGCGCTGAAACAGATGATCGAAGGGCAGGGTGGTGTTGTCGAATGCCGTACCGATGGCGCAAAGCTTCCGGCGGGCAATCGTGGCGCTTACGCTGGCACCGCCGCGATTGAAGATATCGACACCGCGGAACGTATCCTGCTGATCGGTACCAACCCACGTGACGAAGCGCCTGTCCTGAACGCGCGCATCCGCAAGGCGTGGGCGCATGGGGCCGAAGTCGCTTTGGTCGGTCCTGCGGTCGATCTGACATATGAGTATCAACATGTTGGCGATGATCGAACAGCGCTGCAAAAAGTTGTCGACATGGGCGGAGATGATGAGATCAAGGGAAAACGGTCGTTGGTCATCATCGGTCAGGGCGCTTTGCAGGAAGCGGACGGCGCCGCCGTGCTGGCTGCTGCGCAAGCCATCGCGGCCAATACAGAAAGTGGTCTGATCGTTTTGCACACTGCGGCATCGCGCGTTGGTGCGATGGATGTGGGTGCCACGAACGAAGGCGGAATGGACGCGATCAGCGCCGCCGACGTGATCTACAACCTTGGTGCGGATGAGGTCGAGATCGGCGAAGGCGCCTTTGTGATCTATCAGGGCAGCCATGGTGACCGGGGTGCACACCGCGCCGATGTGATCCTGCCAGGCGCGGCCTATACCGAGGAAAACGGCGTGTTCGTAAACACCGAAGGTCGCCCTCAACTGGCGATGCGGGCCGGTTTTGCGCCGGGTGAGGCGAAGGAAAACTGGGCCATCCTGCGCGCCTTGTCGGCCGAACTGGGTGCAACACTGCCCTACGACTCTCTGGCACAGTTGCGCACGGCCTTGATCGAGGCGGTTCCGCATCTGGCCCGCATCGACGAAGTGATTGAGAACGAAGTGAAAGTTCTCGATGCCGGTACTCTGGGCAACGCAACTTTCCGCTATGCGATCAAGGACTTCTACCTGACCAACCCGATCGCACGGGCTTCACAGTTGATGGCCGAGCTTTCGGCACAGGCGCAGGCCCGCAAATCCGAGAAGATCGCGGCGGAATGACCCAGACCATTTTCATATCGCAGATCGGCGCATCCGGTGCCGGGCGGCAGTTGGCCGCGCCTGATTTGCGTGTGAAACCGAATATTAAGGGTGGCGCAATGGCGGCAGATGCTGTTTACACCAACGCGCCGACCCAGCCGCAGTTTGCGCAGGCTTCTGGCCTTTGCATCGCGCGCGGAAAACGGAATACCCACGGTGTGAGGACCAATGGCTGAATTCTTTAACACCCCAGGCGGAATAGCCATCATCATTCTGGCGCAAGTGCTTGCCGTTGTTGCCTTTGTGATGATTTCACTGTTGTTCCTTGTTTACGGGGACCGCAAGATCTGGGCCGCTGTCCAGATGCGTCGCGGCCCTAACGTGGTGGGCGTCTATGGCCTGCTGCAATCGGTGGCGGATGCCCTGAAATATGTGGTGAAAGAGGTCGTCATTCCTGCGGGCGCCGACCGGACGGTCTTTATCCTCGCACCGCTGACATCCTTCGTTCTGGCGATGATCGCCTGGGCGGTGATCCCGTTCAACGATGGCTGGGTTCTGTCGGATATCAACGTCGCGATCCTCTATGTATTCGCGGTGTCCTCGCTCGAGGTTTATGGCGTGATCATGGGCGGTTGGGCGTCGAACTCAAAGTACCCGTTCTTGGGCTCGCTGCGCTCGGCCGCGCAGATGATTTCCTACGAGGTTTCGATCGGCCTGATCATCATCGGTGTGATCATTTCGACCGGCTCGATGAATTTTGGCGACATCGTGCGCGCTCAGGACGGCTCGTTCGGCTTCTTCAGCTGGTACTGGCTGCCGCATTTCCCGATGGTGTTCCTGTTCTTCATCTCGGCCCTGGCCGAAACCAACCGACCACCGTTTGACTTACCCGAGGCGGAATCGGAACTGGTCGCCGGTTATCAGGTCGAATATTCGGCCACGCCTTTCCTGCTGTTCATGGCAGGCGAATACATCGCCATCTTCCTGATGTGCGCGCTGACCTCTCTGCTGTTCTTCGGCGGCTGGCTGTCCCCGATCCCTGGCCTGCCGGACGGCGTTCTGTGGATGGTGGCCAAGATGGCGTTCTTCTTCTTCATCTTCGCAATGGTCAAGGCGATCACACCCCGCTACCGCTATGACCAGCTGATGCGGCTGGGCTGGAAAGTGTTCCTGCCATTCTCGCTGGCTTGGGTGGTTTTCGTGGCCTTTGCGGCGAAATTCGACTGGTTCTGGGGCGCATTTGCCCGTTGGAGCGTAGGAGGCTGATATGACCCAAATCGACTATACCCGCGCTGCCAAATACTTCCTTCTGCAAGACTTCTGGGTCGGCATGAAGCTGGGGCTGAAGTATTTCTTCGCGCCCAAGGCCACGGTGAACTATCCGCACGAAAAGGGGCCTCTGTCCCCACGTTTCCGCGGCGAACACGCTCTGCGCCGCTATCCGAATGGTGAAGAACGCTGCATCGCCTGCAAACTCTGCGAGGCGATCTGCCCGGCCCAAGCCATCACCATCGACGCTGAACCGCGTGAGGACGGCAGCCGCCGCACCACGCGCTATGACATCGACATGACCAAGTGCATCTATTGCGGCTTCTGTCAGGAAGCCTGCCCGGTCGATGCCATCGTCGAAGGCCCGAATTTCGAATTCGCAACGGAAACCCGCGAAGAGCTGTTCTATGACAAGCAGAAACTGCTGGACAACGGCGAACGCTGGGAGGCCGAGATTGCCCGCAATCTGGAAATGGACGCGCCTTACCGATGAGTGACAGCCCGACAAATCCGTTCGAGCTGATGATGAAGCAGGCTCAGGACATGGCCAAGGCGATGAACCCGGCGATGGAGAATTTCTCGCCCAAGGGGTTCGAGGCGCTGTGGCCGACCATGCCGAAAGAGGTCATGGAGATGATGTTCGGCAACACCGTCAACAAGGACGGTCTGGATGCCAAGACCCGCCTGCTGCTGACGCTGGCCGGGCTGACCTGCCAGGGCGCGCAGGCGGATTCGGCGGTGCGTCAGACCGTGCGCCACGCTTTGGAGGCGGGTGCCAAGAAACAAGAGATCGTGGAAACGATCGGTCAGATGTCGGTCTTTGCCGGCATTCCGGCCATGACCCGCGCGCTGGATCTGGCGCAAGAGGTCATGGGCGACAACGAGGATGAGGATCAATGACCGTCTTTGCCTTCTACCTGTTTGCCATCAGCGCCATCACCGGCGGGCTGTTTACGGTGATCAGCCGCCAGCCAGTGCACTCGGTGCTGTGGCTGATCCTGTCCTTCTTGTCCTCGGCGGGGCTGTTCGTGCTGCTGGGGGCCGAGTTCGTGGCGATGCTGCTGATCATCGTCTATGTGGGCGCGGTCGCGGTGCTGTTCCTGTTCGTGGTGATGATGCTGGACGTGGACTTTGCCGAGCTCAAGGCCGAAATGGCGCGCTATATGCCCCTGGCCCTGCTGATCGGTCTGGTCATCCTGATGCAGTTCGTCATGGCCTTCGGGGCATGGGATAGCGCACAGGGTGCCGCGGCCAATCTGGCACAACCAGTGCCAGCGGACCGCCACAACACCGAGGCGCTTGGCGTCATCCTTTATGATCAATACTTCCTTCTGTTCCAGCTTGCGGGTCTGATCCTGCTGGTGGCCATGATCGGCGCCATCGTTCTGACGCTGCGCCACCGTCAGGACATCAAGCGTCAGGACATCGTCGGCCAGATGATGCGCAACCCGGCCAAGGCGATGGAATTGAAAGACGTAAAACCGGGGCAGGGGTTGTGAAGCTTTTGGTTACTATAACTGCCGTCGCCGCGGTTCTTGGTGCAGGAGCCGCAGCGGCTGGTGAGTGCCTTCAGCCAAATTGGTTCCAAGATGCCTTAGGTCGCGCGCCTTTAACGATTGGGGAACGTTGCGAGTTTGAAAACGCGGGTTCATGGAAGGCACCGGTTGAAGGTGGTCCGGTCACCGCGTTCTCGGATTCACTTGTCGCTCAGCCAATTACTGATTTGTCATGCGGAGCTGTTAATGAACTCTGGGTGGCCGACTGCGCAACGGGCGATACGGCGACTTTCCACGGAACACTTTGTGGCGGTGCTGCACTAACAATACCTCACACGTCCGTTGGTTGCTTCGATGGCCCGGATGGATTGCTGGAGATGACGCAGTCTTCCACGCTTTCTCAATTGATCGCATCAGCAGAGAAGAATGGGATTACGGCCAAAGCTGGGAGGATTGAGGATCAATTGAGTGAAATTCCTCGCCATCGACGGCCCGAACCCACTTGCGGCTGCAAACTCTACTACCCCGACTCGCCAGGAGCGAAGCTATGATCGGACTTGAACACTATCTTACGGTCGCGGCGACGCTGTTCGTCATCGGCATCTTCGGTCTCTTCCTGAACCGCAAGAACGTCATCATCCTGCTGATGAGCATCGAACTGATGCTGCTGGCGGTGAATATCAACCTCGTGGCGTTTTCCAGTTTCCTCGGCGATCTGGTCGGGCAGGTGTTTACGCTGTTCGTTCTGACCGTGGCGGCGGCCGAGGCGGCGATCGGGTTGGCCATTCTGGTCTGCTTCTTCCGCAACCGCGGCACCATCGCGGTTGAAGACGTCAATATGATGAAGGGCTAAGAGAACCATGGAAACCACCATCCTCTTTGCCCCGCTGGTGGGCGCGCTGCTCTGCGGGTTCGGCTGGAAGTTCATTGGCGAGAAGGCCGCCATGTGGACGGCCACGGGCCTGCTGTTTCTGGCTTGTCTGCTGTCATGGCTCGTGTTCTTCTCGTTCGACGGGCACACACAACAGATCGAGATCATGCGCTGGATCGAAAGCGGGTCGCTCTCGACCTCGTGGGCCATCCGTCTGGACCGGCTGACCGCCATCATGCTGATCGTGGTCACCACGGTTTCGGCGCTCGTGCATCTCTACAGCTTTGGCTACATGGATCACGACCCGCAATGGCGCGAAGGCGAAAGCTATAAGCCGCGTTTCTTTGCCTATCTGTCCTTCTTTACCTTCGCGATGCTGATGCTGGTGACGGCGGACAACCTTGTGCAGATGTTCTTTGGCTGGGAAGGTGTGGGTGTTGCCTCGTATCTGCTGATCGGCTTCTACTATCGCAAGCCGTCGGCAAATGCGGCGGCGATGAAAGCGTTCATCGTCAACCGTGTGGGCGATTTCGGCTTTGCTCTGGGCATCTTCGCGCTGTTCTTCCTGACCGACAGCATCAACTTTTCGGACATTTTCGCATCGGCACCCGCGCTTGCAGAAGAAAAGCTGCATTTCCTGTGGGGCGAATGGACCGCGGTCGAGGTGATCTGTGTTCTGCTGTTCATCGGTGCGATGGGTAAATCCGCGCAGCTGATCCTGCACACCTGGTTGCCGGACGCGATGGAAGGCCCGACGCCGGTGTCGGCCCTGATCCACGCGGCCACCATGGTGACAGCGGGCGTGTTCCTTGTCTGCCGCATGTCGCCGCTGATGGAGTTCGCGCCGGGTGCGACCGGGTTCATCACTTTCCTTGGGGCCTCGACAGCGTTCTTCGCGGCGACCGTGGGTCTGGTACAGACCGACATCAAGCGCGTCATTGCGTATTCGACCTGTTCCCAGCTGGGATACATGTTCGTGGCCGCGGGCGTCGGCATGTATTCGGCGGCGATGTTCCACCTGTTCACGCACGCTTTCTTCAAGGCGCTGCTGTTCCTCGGTGCCGGTTCCGTAATCCACGCCATGCATCACGAGCAGGAGATGACGGAATATGGCGGTCTGCGCAAAAAGATCCCTTACACCTTCTGGGCAATGATGATCGGAACGCTGGCCATCACGGGTGTCGGCATTCCGCTTACCACAATCGGTTTTGCCGGGTTCCTGTCTAAAGACGCGATCATCGAAAGCGCCTATGCGGGCGGAACCGGCTACGCCTTCTGGATGCTGGTGATCGCGGCGATGTTCACCTCGTTCTATAGCTGGCGTCTGATTTTCCTGACCTTCTATGGCAAACCGCGTGGCGACAAGCATACGCATGACCACGCACATGAAAGCCCGATGACCATGCTGGTGCCGCTTGGCGTTCTGTCGCTGGGTGCGGTGTTTGCCGGGATGATCTGGTATGGCAATTTCTTTGGCCATGCGGACAAGGTCGGCAAGTTCTACGGTATTCCGGTTGCCGAAGCGTCAGAACATGCCGAGGCCGGTGATCATGCGGCGGCGGATGCTTCGCACGGTGAAGACAGCCATGCGGATGAAAGCCACGCGGCTGACAGTCATGCCGATGAAGGTCATGGTGAGAAGGATGCAAAGGGTGGCGATCATCACTATGTCTTTGCGGGCCAGCCCGGCGAGGGCGCGCTTTACATGGCGCCGGACAACCATGTTCTGGACGATGCGCATGCGGCTCCGAAATGGGTCAAGGTTTCACCCTTCGTCGCCATGTTGCTTGGCTTTGTCGTGGCCTATTGGTTCTACATCGTGAATACGTCGCTGCCGGCACGTCTGGCTGCAAATCAGCGTCCGCTGTACCTGTTCCTTCTGAACAAGTGGTATTTCGACGAAATCTACGATGCGGTCTTCGTAAAACCCACTGTGGCGCTTGGCCGCTTCCTGTGGAAACGCGGTGACGGCAATACAATCGATGGCTTCCTGAACGGAGTAGCAATGGGCGTTGTTCCCTTCTTCACCCGCCTCGCCGGCAAGGCGCAGACCGGGTACATCTTTACCTATGCCTTCTGGATGGTGCTGGGCATCGCGGCCCTTGTCACCTGGATGTCGATCGGCGGAGGGGCCCAGTAATGGATTATATCCTTTCGATCGTCACGTTTATCCCCGCCATCGCCGCAGGCATTCTGGCCTTGTTCCTGCAAGGTGACGATGCGGCGGCACAGCGGAACGCCAAGTGGATTGCTCTGCTGGCCACCACTGTGACCTTCCTGGTTTCCATCGGCATCTATACAGGCTTTGACCCGTCGAACCCCGGTTTCCAGATGGTGGAAGAGGGTGAGTGGCTGATGGGCCTCAAATACAAGATGGGTGTTGATGGCATCAGTGTCCTGTTCGTTCTGCTGACGACCTTCATCATGCCGCTGACCATTCTGGCCAGCTGGAATGTCACGGACCGTGTCAAGGAATACATGGTTGCCTTCCTGCTGCTGGAAACGCTGATGCTGGGCGTCTTCATGGCGCTTGATCTGGTACTGTTCTACCTGTTCTTCGAAGCAGGTCTTATTCCGATGTTCCTGATCATCGGGATATGGGGCGGCAAGGATCGGATCTACGCCAGCTTCAAGTTCTTCCTCTACACCTTCCTCGGCTCGGTCTTGATGCTGGTCGCCATGGTTGCAATGTATGCGGATGCGGGCACTACGGATATTGCCGCGCTGATGACGCACCAGTTCTCGTCCGAGGGCTTCAGCGTGCTGGGCATCTATGTTGTCGGTGGCATGCAGACCCTGATGTTCCTGGCCTTCTTTGCCTCGTTCGCAGTGAAAATGCCGATGTGGCCGGTGCATACCTGGTTGCCGGACGCCCACGTTCAGGCGCCCACGGCGGGATCGGTCGTACTGGCCGCGATCCTTCTGAAGATGGGCGGCTATGGCTTCCTGCGGTTCAGCCTGCCGATGTTCCCGGTGGGTTCGGCCGTGATGACCGATCTGGTGCTGTGGATGTCTGCCATCGCGGTTGTCTATACCTCTTTGGTGGCGCTGGTGCAGGAGGATATGAAGAAACTGATCGCCTATTCCTCGGTCGCGCATATGGGCTTTGTGACCATGGGTATTTTCGCGGCAAACCAGCAGGGCATCGATGGCGCGATCTTCCAGATGCTCAGCCACGGGTTCATCTCGGCCGCGCTGTTCCTGTGCGTTGGCGTGATCTATGACCGGATGCACACCCGCGATATCGAGGCTTATGGCGGTCTGGTGATCCGGATGCCAGCCTACGCGCTGGTCTTCATGTTGTTTACCATGGCCAATGTGGGCCTGCCGGGCACCAGTGGCTTCATCGGTGAATTCCTGACCCTGATGGGCGCGTTCCAGGTCAACACCTGGGTAACGGCGGTGGCAGCGACCGGTGTGATCTTCTCGGCGGGTTATGCGCTGTGGCTCTACCGCCGGGTCGTGTTTGGCGATCTGATCAAGGAAAGCCTTAAGGCGATGACCGACATGAGCTCGCGCGAGCGATTGATCTTCGCCCCGCTGATCGTGATGACCATCCTGCTGGGTGTCTACCCGTCGCTGGTGACCGATGTAATCGGGCAATCCACAGCGGCTCTGATTTCGAACTATGACACGGCTCTGGCCGCGGCTGAGGCTGCGACCCAGACAGCCGCTTCGCATTAAGGGAGCTTTGGAGACATGATCCAGGCTGATCTGACAATCATCCTGCCGGAAATCGTTCTGGCGCTTTATGCGATGGCGGCGCTGCTGGGGGCTGTCTACACGACAAAGGACGGACTGGCGCCTTTGCTGGTCTGGACCACGGCAGGTCTTATGGCCCTTCTGGCAATCTGGATTGCAACTCAGGGCGGGGGTACAAACGTGGCCTTCAACGGCATGTTCGTCGATGACGGCTTTGCCCGCTTTGCCAAGGTTGCTATCCTTTTGTCGGCGGGTGCAGTACTGGTCATGAGCCAGGAATACATGGCGCGCCGCGATCTGCTGCGTTTTGAATATCCTTTGCTGGTGGCACTGGCCGCCGTGGGGATGATGATGATGGTCAGCGCAGGCGATCTGATGTCGCTTTACATGGGGCTCGAGCTGCAATCGCTGTCGCTCTATGTCGTGGCCGCTCTGCGTCGTGACAGCGCGAAATCGACCGAGGCAGGTCTGAAGTATTTTGTGCTGGGTGCGCTGAGCTCGGGTCTGCTGCTTTATGGCGCGTCGCTGGTCTATGGCTTCACCGGCACCACGTTGTTCTCGGGCATCATCCAGACAGTTCACCATGGCGATGTTTCGTTGGGGCTGCTGTTTGGCCTGATCTTCCTGATCTCGGGTCTGGCCTTCAAGGTCTCGGCCGTACCGTTCCATATGTGGACGCCGGACGTTTACGAGGGGTCTCCGACACCGATCACGGCTTTCTTTGCCACGGCACCCAAGGTTGCGGCGATGGCGTTGTTCGCGCGCCTGTTGCATGACGCGTTTGGCGGCATTGTCCAAGACTGGCAGCAAGTGATTGTCCTGCTGTCCGTGCTGTCGATGTTGCTGGGGGCCGTGGCCGCGATCGGGCAGCGCGACATCAAGCGACTGATGGCGTTTTCGTCGATTGCCCATATGGGCTATGCGCTGATTGGCCTGGCCGCTGGTACCGAGCTGGGTATCAAGGCCATGCTCATGTATCTGGCCATCTACGTGACCATGAATATCGGCACCTTCGCCTTCATTCTGATGATGGAACGTGACGGCAAACCCATCACCGATATTGACGCTCTGCGGCAATACTCCAAGCGTGATCCGGGCAAGGCGCTGGCGGTGCTGATCCTGATGTTCAGCCTGGCGGGCGTGCCTCCGATGCTTGGTTTCTTTGCGAAATTCGGCGTCTGGCAGGCGGGCGTCAGTGCGGGTCTGACCGGTCTGGTCGTCGTCTCGGCCATCGCTTCGGTCATCGGTGCCTTCTATTACCTGCGGATCGTGTTCTACATGTATTTCGGGGCCGAGAACGAAGAGCCGATCGAAACCCGGTCGACCCCTGTTCTGTGGGTGGCATTGATGGGGTCTGCGGCCCTAATGCTGGTCGGCATCTTCTATCAGTTCGGCGTCGAGGGCGCGGCAGCTGCCGCGGCGGCCACGCTTGTCAATTGATCGTTTCACACATCCGGAAAGAGGGGCTCGGTCGCGCGACCGGGCCTTTTTGATATGACAAAATGGCCCCAAGGCTATGGCCTGCACGAGGTGCAGGAAGTCGACAGCACGCTGAATGAAGCGGCGCGGATTGCTCCGAATGCGCGTGGTCCCGTCTGGATCATGGCGCATCACCAGACGGCGGCGCGCGGGCGGCGCGGACGAAGCTGGGCCAACCCGATGGGCAACCTGGCGGCGACCTTGCTGATGCGTCCTCAGGGCGCGCCGGAACAGGCGGCTTTGCGCAGTTTCGTGGCGGCGCTGGCCCTTTTTGACGCGTGTGTCGCCGTTACCGGGCGGGCTGCCGGACTGTCGCTGAAATGGCCCAATGACGTGCTGCTGAACGGCGGCAAGCTTGCCGGTATCCTGCTGGAAAGCACGGGGCAGGGGCATGGCGTGGCGCATCTGTCCATCGGCATCGGAGTGAATCTGGCCAATGCCCCGGATGCGGACGCGGTAGAGCCCGGCGCGGTTCGTCCCGTCTCACTTCTTTCGGAAACCGGGGCACATGTCTCGCCCGAGGATTTTCTGACCGAACTGGCCGCGGCCTATGCCGGGTATGAAACCCAATTCGTCACCTATGGGTTCGAACCGATCCGCACTGCCTGGCTGTCCCGCGCGGCCCGGTTGGGCGAGGTCATCACTGCGCGGACCGGTACGTCGGAAACGGTTGGAACCTTCGAAACGGTGGACGCAGGTGGTAACCTTGTCTTAAACACCGCCAAAGGCCGCGTGAGCATTCCTGCGGCGGATGTCTATTTCTGAGAGGGGCGCGGATGCTTCTGGCCATCGATTGCGGCAATACCAATACCGTCTTCTCGATCTGGGACGGTGAGGAATTTCTGTGCACCCTGCGCACCTCGACCCACCATGCGCGCACGGCAGACGCGTATTTCACCTGGTATTCGACGCTGGTGAAACATTATGGGATCGAGGCGAATATCTCGGATGTCATCATTGCCTCGACCGTGCCACGTGTCGTGTTCAACCTGCGCATCTTTGCCGATCGCTTTTTTGGTTGCAGACCATTGGTTGTGGGCAAGCCCGATTGCCTGTTGCCTGTCCCTCCGCGTGTGGATGAAGGCACGGTGCCCGGCCCGGATCGACTGGCCAATGCCGTGGGCGCTTTTGACCGCCATGGTGGCAATGTGGTTGTCGTGGACTTTGGTACCGCAACAAATTTCGACGTTGTCGCCGCGGACGGTGCCTATGTGGGGGGCGTTATCGCTCCGGGTGTGAACCTCAGCCTTGAGGCTTTGCATCAGGGCGCAGCCGCACTGCCGCATATCGACATCACGCGTCCCGAGAAGGTGATCGGTACAAATACGGTTGGTTGTATTCAATCGGGCGTGTATTGGGGATATTCCGGTTTGATCGAGGGGCTGATCGCCCGGATCAAGGCCGAGTATGGAATGCCGATGAAAGTCGTTGGAACCGGAGGGCTGGCCCCCTTGTTCGATCAGGCCGACGTGGGGTTCGACGCAATCGAAGATGATCTGACGATGCACGGCCTGACCGTGATCCATCGCTACAACAAGGATAATGGCTCCGTATGAGCAGTGAAAGATTGATCTACCTGCCGCTGGGTGGCGCGGGCGAAATTGGCATGAACGCCTATGTGTACGGCTACGGTGAACCGGGAAAGGAACGCCTGATCCTTGTGGATCTGGGCGTCACTTTTCCTGATATGGACACAACGCCGGGCGTTGACCTTATCCATGCCGATATCTTTTGGCTGAAAGAGCGTGCCGACCGGCTGGATGGTGTTTTCATCACGCACGCCCATGAAGACCACGTCGGTGCCGTGGCCCATTGTTATGAAGCTTTGGGCGCGCCGGTCTATGCGCGCGCCTTCACGGCCAATATCGCGCGCCGCAAGATGGAAGAACACGCGCACCCGACCGAGGCGGTCACGACTGTTTCCGCCTGGCCTGAACAGGTGTCCGTCGGGCCGTTCACGGTTGGCTTCCTTCCTGTTTCGCACTCGATTCCCGAAAGTGCCGCACTGGTCATCGACACACCCGCAGGGCGTGTCGTGCATTCGGGCGACTTCAAGCTGGATGCTGCACCCGTCGTTGGAGAGGCCTTTGACCCTGACCTGTGGGCCGAGGTTGCCAAGCCCGGCATCAAGGCGCTGGTCTGTGACAGTACGAATGTGTTTTCGACCCATCCGGGGCGTTCAGAATCCGAAGTTGGCCCCGAGATTGTCAAGCTGGTCGAAGGCGCGGAAGGTATGGTCGTGGCGACCACCTTTGCGTCAAACGTCGCGCGGGTCAAAACGCTGGCCGAAGCAGGTGCGCGGGCCGGGCGTTCCGTCGTTCTGCTGGGGCGCGCGATGCGTCGGATGATCGAAGCCGCGACCGAAACCGGTATTCTTGCGGATTTTCCAAAGGTGATCAGCGCCGAAGAGGCTCTGGACCTTCCGCGCCAGAACCTGATGCTGATCGTGACCGGCAGCCAGGGGGAACGACGGGCCGCAAGCGCCCAACTGGCCCGTGGCAAGTACCGTGGTCTGGAACTGGCCGAGGGCGATCTGTTCCTGTTTTCCTCGAAAACCATTCCCGGGAACGAGCGGGGCGTGATCTTCATCATGAACCAGCTCAGCGAAAAGGGCGTGGATGTCGTTGATGACAGTTCGGGCCTTTATCATGTCTCGGGCCATGCGAACCGGCCGGACCTCGAGAAAGTGCACGCACTGACTGATCCGCAATTCGTGATCCCGATGCACGGCGAACACCGGCACCTGCGCGAGCATGTCAAACTGGCAGAGCAGGGCGGCAGAACCGGAGTGCTGGCGGTGAACGGCACCATGCTGGATCTCAGCGGCAATGCGCCTGTGGTCGTCGATTATGTTGAAACCGGTCGCACATATCTGGACGGCACCGTGAAGATTGGTGCCCTTGACGGCGTGGTGCGGGACCGTATCCGCATGGCTTTGAACGGCCATGTTACAGTGACGGTGGTTCTGGACGAAGAAGACGAACCGCTGGGCGAGCCGTGGTGCGATACCATGGGGCTGCCCGAAACCGGCACGTCCCGTGCCGCGTTGGTCGAAGTGCTGGAAGAGGATCTGAACCAGTTCCTGATGCGGGCCGCTGCCAAGACCCTGCGCGATGACGACAAGCTGGAAGATGAAATGCGCCGCATCGTGCGGCAGACAGCCAAAGCGGAAATTGGCAAAAAGCCCGAAGTGACGGTGGTGGTCAGCCGGATGCGGTGAAACCGATCCGTCAGTCGTGGGTTGGCATCGGATAGCCCCTGAGACGCAGGAACAGGTTGGCTTCTTCGTTGTTTTTGTAGAATGGAACTGACGATGGCGGCTCGGGGGACGTAACCCGGGCCGCTATTTCCGCCAGAACGACCTCGGTGATAAACGGCAGATCCAGATCCCGTGCCCGATCCAGTGGCACCCATTGCAGGTGCGACAGCTCATCCGAGGCGTGACTGAAATCATCCACATCACCTTGCAGAGCGTCGGCGTCGACCAGAAAGAACCGCGCATCGAACCGGCGGGGACGGCCCGGTGGAGTTACCGCGCGAAAGACGAACTGAAGCGCAGCCGCAGTTGGCAGGTAACCCAACGCGGCAAAGCTCTGCCAATCGCCAGGTACCTGACCGGGCCATGTGCCCGGCTGGCCGAGAACAAGACCGGTTTCTTCCCAAAGCTCGCGTATGGCGGCCGCGGCGAGGGCGTGTTGAATCCCCGGCTCGGCCTGTTCGCCCAAACGTTCAAAGCACAGATCCGGCAAATCCGTTGCCAATGGAACATCCGCGTCAGCCGGATCAACCGCGCCACCGGGAAAGACGAACTTGTTCGGCATGAAGGCCGCTTTGGACCCGCGCTGCCCCATAAGGATCGAGGGGTTTGTCCATCTGTCCCGCAGCACGATAACCGTCGCTGCGTCCCGGATGGCGGTTTTGTCGGGTGTCATGTCCAAACTGGTCAACTGGGTCGGGTCACGCGGTTTTTCCAAAGCCATGCATGCGGCGTGCCCACTGATACGCCACCACTGCACCTTTCAGGCGTGGCAACAGGTACAGGGACAGGGCGACGCAGGCGACGGAAAAGCCGATGGCCATCGTCCACGGATCGGGTCGCCAATGCACGTACGACACGTGCAGAGCAGGCGCCAGCAGGTGGCCGACCAGCAGGATTGTCAGGTAGGCGGGCCCATCATCTGCGCGATGGTGAAACAACTCCTGCCCGCAGTTCGAGCAGGAGTCATTGACCTTGAGATAGCTGTGCAACAGCTTGCCTTCCCCGCAGTTGGGGCATTTGCAGCGAAACCCCTTGACCAGGGCTGGCCATGTCTCACGCTCATCTTCAGAGGTCGTCTCGATCGTCTGATCCGTCATAATGTAACTCGCGCAGTAATCTTTTGCGGATAATGGGCCTGATCGTGGAAATTTAAAAGGGGGGTGCGTCGCTTTGCAACGTCTGCCCGGCACCTCGTCTTGGGGCGGTCCCGAACCTTTCAAAAAATAATATCGAATTCAGCGACGGAATTCCTGGCGCGACCCGTTTGAATGGGTATGAGCGGCGGCACTCGGGCCGCGTCAACAAAAGGAAACGGAAATGAAAAACGTTACATTCATCTCGGCCATTGTCATGTCGGCGGTTGCGATTACCGGTACTTCTGTTTTGGCCGCTGGCTCGGGTGGCCGCGAGCCGGTGTCCTTTCAGGAACTGGACGCCGATGGCGATGGTCAGGTTACGCAACAAGAGATGGAGGCGCACCGAACCGCTCGTTTCACCGAGGCGGACACCAATGGGGATGGAAAGCTGAGCCAGGAAGAAATGCAGGCTGCCGCCCAGAAGAAAGCCAGTGATCGGGTTGCCAGGATGTTCGAAAACAACGACGCGAACAAAGATGGCTTCCTCAGCCAGGATGAGTTGCCGAAACCGCGCCGGGCTGACAAGATGTTTGATCGGATGGATGCGGACAACAGTGGCGGAATCTCGGAACAGGAATTTGCCGATGCCAAAGATCGGATGGGACGGCACCATAAGAAAAAGCATCAAAAATCGGATACAAGCGATAACTGATGCAGGATGGAGGATCTGACCTCCCACCCACAAGATGTTCGCGGCGCGGATTGCGCCGCGAACACACTCAGCGACGATGCGTTGCTGAGGCAATTCGCTGATGGTGAGGCGGGGGCGGCACGGATCCTGACCGATCGTTTGGGGCCACGCTGTTACTCGGTTGCTTTGCGCATGTTGGGCAATCGGGCCGAGGCGGAAGACGTGACGCAGGATGCGATGATGCGGTTGTGGCAGATGGCGCCGAATTGGGTTTCGGGTCAGGCCAAGGTATCGACCTGGCTGTATCGGGTGACGCTGAACCTGTGCGTGGACATCAGGCGCAAGAAGACACCCGACAGGTTGTCGGACGTTCCCGAACCCGAAGATGGCAAGGCCAGCGTTGTTGACCGCATGCAGGACGAGGCGCGCAAGGATGCCTTGCAGTTGGCTTTGGCTGAGCTGCCCGAGCGGCAGCGACAAGCGGTCGTGCTGCGCCATATTGAAGAGCTGCCCAACCCCGAGATTGCCGGGATAATGGGCATTTCGGTAGAAGCAGTTGAAAGCCTGACCGCAAGAGGCAAGCGCAGCCTGACCGCGATCTTGGCTGGACGACGCGAAGAACTGGGGTATGACAATGGCGGATGAAGACCTGGAACTTGATCATTTGTTTGCACAGGCACAGCGGCAGCGACCGGCACTGCCGGACGATCTTGCCGTGCGCATCCAGACGGATGCTGAAACTGTTCGCCTCGGTCGTCTTGCGCCTGCACCGCAGCCGATGCCTTCGATATGGAACAGGTTGATAAGCAATGTAGGAGGATGGCAGGGCCTTGGCGGGCTTGTCGCCGCAAGCGCTGCCGGGGTCTGGATCGGGTTTTCCGCACCGGCCTTTCTGCCGGACCCGGCCAGCCTGTTGACGTCAGAGGAGACATCCTTCCTCGTGGCCGACCTTGGATTTGACTCGAGTTTTCTGGAGAGCACGGAATGAACGCTGATCCCAAGCCCAAACGCAGGTGGGTGCCTGTCGTCCTGGCCCTGTCACTGGCGCTGAACCTGCTGGTTGTCGGTGTCGCTGTGGGCACCGTATTGCGCCTGAGAGGAGGGGATCATGCCAAATCACCGCCCGGCTTCGGCCCCGCGTTGTACCGGGCCCTGCCCAAGGATGATCGAAAGGCGATGCGGGGCGAGCTGACGGGCCTGCACAAAAAAGGATCCAAGGGTCGTGCTCAGGATTTTGAAGCGCTCAGTCAGGCATTGCGCGCAACGCCCTTCGACCCGGTCGCCGTTCAGGTTCTGTTGCAACAACAAGCACAGGCCACCGCCGATTTGCAGCAGGCCTTGCAAACGCAATGGCTGGCACGTGTGACCGCCATGAGCAATGATGAACGGCAGGCTTATGCAGACCGATTGCAGGAAGTCGTCAAACGCGGGCCGCATGGGCACAAGAAAAGAGACTGAACAGATCAGGCCGCACTTTGCCTGATACTCACCTGATTGCGCCCTGCCTTCTTCGCAGCATACAGCGCTTTATCCGCGGATTTGATCAGGTTTTCCACGCTTTCAGCCGCATAGTCTTGCCGGGCGAAACCGACCTGAGACAACTTCAACCCGATACTGACCGTCACATCAACTTGTGCCCCATGGTCCGGTAACAGGAACGGGGACTGACAGATGCTGTCACAAACGGTTTCGGCCAGGTTCAACGCCTGTTTGGGCGATACATCGGGCACGCCGATCATGAACTCTTCCCCCCCGATGCGGGCGACAAATCCACGGGATCCCAAGGCATGTTGCATACGTTCCGCCGCTTGCGTCAAAACGTAATCGCCGCTTGCATGGCCATGGCCATCATTGATTGCCTTGAAGTGATCCAGATCGGCCAGCATGATCGCAAAACTGCGCCCCGTTCTGGCGGATTGGCGCGCGATCTGATCCAGCGCGCGCATGGCGTAGCGGCGATTGTGCAGCCCGGTCAACGGGTCGATCCAGGATTCCGCGATGCCTCTTTTGAGAGAGACCCGCATCTGATCCAGTCGCGCTTTGCGGGCGATCTGGTTTTCAAGCCGCAGCAGGATCTCCTGCGCGCAGAACCCGCCCAGACAGACAGCATCGGCCCCTCGGTCCAGAGCTTCCGAAGCCTGTCCGGCGTCTTCGTCTTTCAGCACCCCGATCAAAACCGTGTGCCGGGTCACGCCGCGTGATCTGAGGTCGGCAAGGATATTGAGGCCGGCCGGGTTCGAGCCCAGTTCAACCACGATCGCATCGGGAACAGAGCCGGACAAAACACCCCGCAGGTTCGACTGAAGATGCCAGTTCAAATCAAATTGACGTTGATCTTCCAGAGCCTTTTGCCAAAGCGTGCCGTTTCGGGCCGTGTGGGTCAGGATATCAACCCGCGCCGCTTTGGACGGTCTGATTATGGGTTGGACCGGCTCTGCGAAGCCAATCGATTGCGATCCGTTGCTGACCTGCAAATCCTGAGTGGCCGCACGAGCACGCAAAAGGCTGCGAATGCGCGCCAATAATAAGGTGTCTTTGAACGGGTGCGTCAGAACATCATCCAGCCCGTCCTTTAACGCCCGCAGCCGGGCGTCCCGGTCATTTTGCGCGGCAATCGCCACGACCGGAACGTCGTCAAGGCCGGGTTCCTTCACAATCGCCTTCTTCACATCCGCAGCCGTTCCATCCGGCAACGTCTGAGCCGTCAGAACCAGATCCGGTTGCGTACGCCGCACGAGCGCGGGCAACCCTTCAAGCTTTTCGCCCTGCACCACGTGATACCAGGCCGCCGTCAGCTGTACCTTCAGCATGATGCGATTGGTCGATACCCCGTCGAGGACAAGGATGGTTCCCTGCACAGACATAGTTGTTCACCGTTGATTGCATGCGTGAACAAAGTGTTTATGACTCTGGTTAACAAACCCTTTCCAAGACCGGATCTGACCCAAGTTTATGCCGATATCCTCTGATTCCGCCCAAACTCTTGCGCTGACGGCCCTGGCCTGGCTGGTCAGCAATGACGAGCTTTTGCCTGTTTTTCTGGGCTCTACGGGCGCATCGATCGAGGATGTCCGCGATCGGGCAAGCGATCCCGAGTTTCTGGCGTCGGTTCTTGATTTTCTGGTGCTTGACGATTCGTGGGTCATGGCGTTTTGTGACGCCAATTCACTCGCCTATGATCTTCCCGCCCAGGCAAGGGCGGTATTGTCTGGCGGCGCAGAGATACACTGGACATAACCATATTTTCCGCAGGAGCACCGGATGCCGATAGATGCGATCATCTTTGACAAAGATGGCACGCTGTTTGACTTTGCAAATACGTGGGGAAGGTTCGGGCGCTCCATGCTGTTGCGCCTGTCCAACGGGGACGAAGATCGCGCCACCGAGCTTGGCCGTGTCATCGGATATGATTTCGAGCAAGGGAGATATACCGAAGACAGCATTGTAATCGCCGCCACGGTCGAGGAAATCGCAGAAGTCTTGATTGCCCATGTCGATGGCGCGACCTTACATGAGATCATCGATTTGATGAACTCCGAGGCCGCCTCGGCCCCGCAGGTGCCCGCTGTTCCATTGGTTCCGTTCCTGGAAGGTCTGCAAAATTCCGGAATCAAGCTGGGCGTTGCGACGAATGACAGTGAACATCCCGCTTTGCAGCATCTCGAATCTGTCGGGGTAAGGGGGCATTTCGATTTCGTCGCCGGGTATGACAGTGGTCACGGGTTCAAGCCGGGACCGGGCCAGTTGCTGGCCTTTGCCGCCCATATCGGGGTCGAGCCATCTCGTATCGCGATGGTGGGTGACAGTCTTCATGACTTGCAGGCCGGGCGCGCGGCGGGGATGACCACGATCGGTGTTTTGACCGGTTTGGCCGAGGCCGATGCTTTGGCTCCGATGGCGGATGTGATTTTGCCGGATATCGGTCATATTCCCGAATGGTTGGCCAAAATCTGATTTTCAAATCCGGGATTCGACAAAACGGAATGAAAAACCGACATATTCTGTCGCATACGGAGCGGCCATAGGCGTCCCTTCGGGGCTTGCTTGACGAAAGCAAGAACAGGAGGCACCGATGGCCGAGACTAAAACACGCAAGCGCCGCGGAGGAGGGCGCGCAGGGGCGGCTGCGCGCAGGGGCAGTGCAGCGATTGACCAGATGCCCTGGGATCCGCCGGTCAACATCGATCGACCCACAGAACCTTTGGATCAGGCCGGCATCGAAGCGATCCATGAAGGGGCGATGCGCATCCTCGAAGAGATCGGGATCGAGTTTTACAACGAAGAGGCAATAGGCATCCTGCGCGAAGCCGGTTGCACCATCAACGGCGACAATGTCCGCATGGGGCGGGACTTTGTCATGGAGATGATCGCCAAGGCTCCCAGCCGGTTTTCGATCACCCCTCGCAATCCGGATCGCAAGATCGAAATCGGCGGGAAGAACATCCTGTTCGGCAACGTCTCTTCCCCGCCGAATTACTGGGACATGGAGATCGGGAAAAAAGTACCGGGCAATCGCGAGATGTGTCGGAACCTTCTGAAGCTGACGCAATACTTCAACTGCATCCATTTCGCGGGCGGATACCCGGTCGAGCCGGTCGATATCCACGCCAGCGTTCGCCATCTGGATGTGCTGTACGACAAGCTGACCCTGACCGACAAGGCCATGCACGCCTATTCACTGGGCAAGGAACGCGTCGAAGATGTCATGGAAATGGTGCGCATCGCAGGAGGGTTGAGCCATGAGGAGTTCGAGGCCGCGCCGCGCATGTATACCAATATCAACTCTACCTCGCCGCTGAAACACGATCACCCGATGATCGACGGGTGTCTGCGCCTGGCGCGGCGCGGTCAAGCGATTGTTGTCACGCCCTTTACGCTGGCGGGTGCGATGGCCCCCGTAACCATGGCAGGCGCCGTGGCGCAATCCTTGGCCGAGGCGCTGTGCGCCATTGCGCTGTTCCAATACGTGCGCCCCGGTATTCCCTGTGTGATCGGTACATTCACGTCGAATGTGGATATGAAATCCGGCGCGCCCGCCTTTGGAACACCGGAATACATGCGTTCGACCCAGATGACCGGCCAGATGTCGCGGTTCTATGGTTTGCCCATGCGGTCTTCGGGTGTTTGTGCGGCAAATGTGCCGGACGGGCAGTCTGTGTGGGAGACTTCGAACTCGCTTTGGGCCGCCGTGCAATCGGGCACCAATATGGTCTACCACGCAGCCGGTTGGCTTGAGGGCGGTCTGATCGCCAGCCCGGAAAAGTTTATCATGGATTGCGAAATCCTACAGCAAATTCAACGCTATATGAACCCCGAGTTGACCGCCACAGGACCGGACGAGATTGCACTGGATGCGATCCGGGCAGTCGGCAATGACGGTCATTTCTTTGGCATTCAGCATACGCAGGATCGCTATACCACGGCCTTCTATCAACCCTTCCTGAGTGATTGGAAAAACTATGAAGGATGGGAGGTCGCCGGCGGCATCTGGACAGCAGAACGCGCGCATCACATGTTCAAGGAGATTATCTCGAGCTTTGACGCCCCCCCGATCGATGAAGGCATTCGCGAGGAACTGGCCGCTTTTGTCGAACGCCGCAAAGCGGAAGGCGGCGCGCCCACGGATTTTTGATCGGACAGGTGGTCTCGAGCTGATACTCTGTTGAATTCGCTACAACTCAGGGTGGATTTTGGCTATTTGTTAAGGTTTTTCCGGCCACAGTGCACAGGACACCAAACTGGGGCATCTGATGCATGGTCTGATCAATCGGGCGATACAGTCCTTTGTCTGTGCGACCTACGGGCGATCCTGCTGGTTGCGCGTGACCGAAGCCGCGCGGCTGGGGTTTGTCGAGTTCGAGGCCATGCTCGTCTATGACGATGACATGACGTCCAAGGTAATGGAGGCGCTGAGCGCCGACCTTGATCGACCGCCAGCCGAAGTCTTTGAGGACCTGGGAACGTACCTCGTATCTCATCCGAATATGGAAGGGCTGCGCCGCCTTCTCAGGTTCGGCGGTGTCAGCTACGTGGAATTTCTTCATTCGCTCGACGATCTGGCGGACCGCGTGCGGCTGGCCGTGTCTGATTTGACCCTGCCGGCCTTGGAATTGAGAGAGCTGTCAGCCACGGAATTTCAGCTGAGTTGCTCTCCGGGCCTGCCCGGTTATTCCAATGTCATGGTTGGGGTCCTGCGCGCAATGGCGGATGACTATGGTGCGCTGGTGATGCTGTCACACGAGGGGCAGCAGCAAGGCAGTGATGTCATTTCCATCATGTTGGTTGAAAGCGCTTTTGCTGAGGGGCGGCATTTTGATCTGGGGGCTCGGAACGGATGACAGACACCCAAGAACTGGCTGGTCTACTGGAAACGCTTTGCCCGATGTTCCTGTTGGTGGACCAAAATGGGCATATTCGGCAGGCAGGTCCGACCCTGCAAAAGTTGCGACCTGAACTGCCGCTGGTGGGGCAGGGATTTCTGGATGTGTTTGAACTGATCCGCCCCAGAACGATCACCACCATTCCCGCCCTGATGTCAATGGCGGGGGCGAAGCTGCATCTGAGGTTTCATGATGAACCCCGCACAACCCTGAAAGGCTTGGTCGCTCCTTTGCCGCATTCCGGTGGTGCGGTCATCAATCTGTCATTTGGTATCTCGATTTTGGATGCGGTGCGGGACTATGCGCTGACAAGTGCTGATTTCTCGGGCACGGATCTGGCGATTGAGCTATTGTATCTGGTCGAAGCCAAATCCGCCGCGATGGAGGCATCCCGCTCTCTCAACCTTCGGCTGCAGGGTGCGATGCTTGCAGCCGAAGAGCAGGCCTTTACCGACACATTGACCGGACTGAAGAACCGCAGGGCGATGGATCACTTGCTCGAGCATTTGATTTCGGGAATTTCCACCTTCGCGCTCATGCATCTGGATCTGGATTTTTTCAAATCTGTAAATGACAAGCTGGGCCATGCCGCGGGTGATTTCGTCTTGCAGCAGGCCGCCCGCATCATGCAGCAGGAGACACGAAGCAACGACACTGTGGCCCGGGTCGGCGGGGATGAATTCGTCATTGTTTTCAAGGATCTGACTCGGGAAGATACTCTGGCCTGCATTGCTGGGCGTCTGATATCAAGGTTGAGTGAACCGATGACGTTTCAGAATCAGAGTTGTTCGATCTCGGCCAGTATTGGCACTGCCTTGTCCACGCAGTTCGACTGCCCCAACGCCGCCGACATTCTTCACGCAGCAGACTTGGCCCTTTATCAGGCCAAGCGCGACGGCCGGTCTTGCCATCGCATGTATTCAGCGTTGAGCAAGGCGCAAACCTGAATTCGTTCAGAAAACACGATGGGCACGTATCGGGGCTTCAGGCTGAATCGAATGCCGCATTTATCTTTTTCGCAATCTGTTGCCGGATCGGAGGCAACTCTCCCACCACCGGCAGGACCACGCCTGAAAACCCCGCGCGATCCAGCTCTTGCGGGACGTCTTCCTGCACATGCCCTCCGGCACAAGCAAAGAACGGAAGGCACAGCGCCTGATCTTCGGTACCGTTTGCAGCGTCAGATATGGAAGGTGGCTCTTCGACGAAACCGACGCGAACGGATTTGAACGCCACCAGTCCCGCAAGCTGTTTCGCAAACTGCAACGCCACGGTCGACGGGTTCCGGCTGCGCCCGGAACCATGCGCGGCAATGACCAGATCGGTGGACCGAGCAGCCCAGTGTTTGTCGGACAATTCCGATCGCAGGGCCTCTGCGGTCAGGGCCGGCAGGTCCGGGTCAATTCCAAGCGGGTCCAAAATCCGTGCCGGATGGTGCCCAAGCCGTTTGGGTAGAGCGCTGGTGACAAACCACCCTTTTGCCATGAAAAGTGGATAGATGACCGAGTTTTCGGGCGCGCGGTCAAGCTTCGACTCCAACGCACCCGGCGCTGCCAGGGTGGCCGAATCCACCGCTATATGCCCGGTAAGCGCGTTGACCTTGGCGGCGAATGCCGCAAGTGCAGCTTCGGCCGGTTCCGGGTCTGACGGTTGGCCATGAGCGACAATTATGGCATGTGACATGCGGATCTCCTGCTGCGTTGCGCGATAGGTGTTTCACATCAACCTGAAGTCAACACCTCAGTTAGCCCAGAAGTGTCAGCCATAGCCAGACGGTCAGAATGGACGAGGCCGTTCCGATAAGTACCGCCGACGCTGCGACCCGTTTTGCGCGACCATACATGTTGGCGAAGATATAGGCGTTGAAACCCGGAGCCATGGCGGCATTCAAAACCCCCGACCGAAACAGATCCTGCGGCAGGCTCGTGGATTTGCCGAACACCCACACCAGGCTGGGATGCAGCATCAAAGAGATACAGCAAACATAAGCAATGGTGCGCAGGTCGCCCTCGGGCTTGTATTTGACCAGCACACCGCCCAAGGCAAACAACGCCCCGGGCAGGGCAGCACGGGTGATCAACCCCAGTGCTTCGTCGACCACCGCAGGGATTGCCAGGCCGGACAGGTTGACTAGAAACCCAAGGGTGATACCAAGGATCAGCGCGTTCTTGAACATTGCAGACAATACAGACCGTGCCATGCGCATGCCACCATGACCGCGATTTCGCACGACCTCCATCACCGTGATCCCGACGCCGTAACAAAACGGAGAATGGAAGGCGATGATCGCGTAGTTGCCGGTCAGGTTCTCGGGCCCATATGCGCGTTCGGTTATCGGCAAACCCAACAGGACAGAGTTTGAGAACAGGCAACAAAACCCGATGGCAACGCAATCTTCCCAATCGCGCCCGAAAATGATGCGTGCGCCGAACAGACCTGTTGTGAAACACAGGGCGGCAGCGGAATAGAAACTGGCCAAAAGCCGGGGGTCGAAACTGGCGCTGAGGTCCAGATGCGCGATGGCCAGGAACAAAAGGCAGGGAATCGCAAAGCCTTGGGTGAACTTCATCAGCCCATCGACATGAGCTTCTTTGAAGTACCCCGTGCGTGTTGCCGTATACCCGGCCCCGATTACAAGGAAAACCGGAAGAATGACGTCGATCAGGCTTTGCAGCATGTGGCCCCCGTGCGACGGGCCTGCTGCGATATCATGCGGGCGACGGGCAGCGGCCTACTGCGACTGATGGATCACCATCCCGTCGAAGGCGGGGGTGATGTGGTCGGGGGTTTCAGCATCGACGGTGGCATAATCGAGATCGATATGCATGTTGGTCAGAACCGCGCGCTTCGGTTGGAGTTCTTCGATCCACCCAAGCGTCTTTTCCAGATGCGCATGCGTTGGATGAGGCGAGCGGCGCAGGGCATCGATGACAAGGCAGTCCAGCCCTTTCATTTCGGGCCAGGCGTCGTCGTAGATCTCGGCGACATCCGGAAGATAGGCGAGTTGCCCTATGCGGAATCCAAGGGAATCGATCGAACCGTGATTCACTTTGAAAGGACGCAACGGAATCGGGCCGCCGGGGCCGTCGATTTCAAATGGACCGTCGATAGACTTGAGCTCCAGTATTGGAGGATAAGGGGAGCCTTCCGGCTGAATGAACGCGTATCCAAACCGCCCCAACAAGGCGTTCTGGGTGTCGCCATCCGCCCAAACGGGAACGCGGGTTTTCATGTTGAACACGATCATGCGCAAGTCATCGATTCCATGCACATGGTCTGCGTGAGAGTGCGTATAGACGACCCCGTCCAACCGCCCTGTACCTGTATCCAGCAACTGGCTGCGCATATCTGGCGTTGTGTCGATCAGAACCGAGGTTGTCCCATCTGGCCCGTCGCGTTCGACCAGCATCGAACAGCGGCGCCGGATGTTCTTGGGGTTCGCAGGGTCACAATCGCCCCACTGACCGCCCAGCCGCGGCACGCCGCCAGAGGACCCGCAGCCCAGAATTGTAAATCGGAAGCCGGTCATGCGGCGGCCTTGTCTGATGCCGCTTTGGTAAACAGCCGGTCGAAGTTCGCCTGTGTCTGGTCAGCAAAGGCGGCATAGTCCATGCCAAAGATTTCAGCCCCCTTTTGGGCCGTGTGCACAGTATAGGCCGGCTCGTTTCGTTTGCCGCGATAGGGCGGCGGGGCCAGATAGGGCGCGTCAGTTTCCACCAGAATGCGGTCCACCGGGGCGTTTGCGAAGATATCGCGCAACTCCTGGCTTTTGGGAAAGGCTGCGATGCCGGACATGGACAGATAAAACCCCAGCTCCAGCGCGGCCTTGGCCAATTGAGCAGACGATGAGAAGCAGTGCATGACGCAGGAATAGGGTGCGTTGCGATATTCTTCAGCCAGAATGCGGGCCATATCTTCATCAGCTGCGCGGGCGTGAATGATCAGGGGCAGCCCGGTGCGCTGGGCCGCTTCGATATGGATGCGCAGTGACTGTTTCTGCACTTCGGCACTGTCGGCGGTATAGTGGTAGTCCAAGCCGGTTTCACCGATACCGACGAATTTGGGATGCCGTGTCAGGGCGACCAGATCATCGACCGAGGCCAATGGCTCGTCCGCGGCGCTCATCGGATGTGTGCCGGCGGCATAGAAGACCGGCGCGTGGGCTTCGGCAATCGCACGGACGGCGGGTTCGTTGCGCAGTTTGGTGCAGATCGTCACCATCCGGGTCACGCCAGCCTGGGCAGCACGCGCGATGATGTCGTCCAACTGGCCTTCGAAATCCGGGAAGTCCAGATGGCAATGGCTGTCGGTAATCTGGGGGGTGTCGCTCATCTGTTCTGACCGGCAGTTTCCTGTATCTTGAACACCGTATCTAGGACCAGAGCGGCAGGGTCAAGGTTGACTGCCTGACCATGTCGCGCTCGGGCTGTGATCGTTGCGGCGACCTCGGCCCAGCGACGGGCTTGATTTGGCGATGCTGACAGACGCGCCAGTGTTTCACCCTCGTTGGGGGCGGCTTCAGGCAGCGGGGGCGTGCCCGTTGCCCCGGTCAGTGCCAGCCGTGACAGAGCGATGTCGATCAGGGTAAGCAAAAGTTCGAACCGGTCCGCCGCACCGCGCTGTGCTGCCGCTTCGGCCAGGGCCAGCGCGCGCTGGCGGTCCATGCGGGGCAGGGTTCCCAGAATGGCGATCAGTTCGGCATAGATGTCCAGACCACCCAGATTGATCAAACGCACGGCGTCTCCGACTGAACCCGCTGCAAGCGCGGCAAGGTGTTCTGTCTGCGCGGGAATTTCGGTTTCCGTTTGTGACAGGGCGGCTTGCATGTCTTGCGCGTTCAGCGGGCCGAGGCGCAGCGTGCGACAGCGTGAACGGATGGTTGGCAACAGGCGCGAGGGTTGATGCGATACCAGCAAAAGGGTGGTGCGGGCAGGCGGCTCTTCCAGCATTTTCAGCAACGCGTTGGCGGCGCTGACGTTCATGTCGTCTGCTGAATCCACGATCACGACGCGGCGGCCGCCGTCCGCAGAGGACAGGCCAAAAAACTTTCCAAGCTTGCGGATGTCATCCACGACGATCTCACCGCGCAGCCGTCCCTGATCGTTCAGTGACCGGGTTATTGCCGCCAAACCCGGTTCCGCCCCGGCCTGAATGCGATGGGCCACCGGGTGATCGGGATCGATATCGAGCGTCTCGGGCGGAGGCGGCGCGCCGAACAACCCGCCATCCTCGGTCGGCGGAGTGGAAAGCAGAAACCTTGCAATTCGCCAGGCGAGGGTCGCCTTGCCGACACCGCGTGGCCCAGTCAGCAGCCAACCGTGATGCAAACGGTCCGAGGTGTAGGCGGTCAGGAATGCCTGTTCAGCCGCGTCCTGGCCAAAAAGCCGAACGGTTTCGCGCGGATGTGGTGCGCCCTGCACCTGATCCGGAGAAGGGATATCGTCGCTCATCGTCTACCGCAGTGCTGCCTGGACGATTTCTGTCACATCCTGCGCAACGCTGTCCATGTCCCTGTTGCCATCCACGATGTGAAACCTGTCGGGGAACTCATCGGCCAGCGCCAGAAAACCGGCACGCATTTTCTTTTGTAAATCCGGGCCAAAGTCCTCGAAACGTTCTTCGGTGCCTTGTCGCCCCTTGGCGCGTGCCAGGCCCGTTTCGGGGTCCATGTCGATCAGCAGCGTCATGTCCGGTTCGCGCCCGATCATCAGGCTGTGCAACTGATCCACCAGATTTCGCAGGTCACCCCGGGACAAGCCCTGATACATACGTGTGCTGTCAGCAAAGCGGTCGCAGATCACAACCTTCCCTGCCGCCAGAGCCGGCTCGATTGTACGCTCCAAATGGTCGCGGCGGGCTGCTGTGAACAGCAGAATCTCGGTCTCGGCCGACCAGCGATCCGGGTCGCCCTCCAAAACCAAACTGCGAATTTCCTCGGCCCCCGCGGAACCGCCGGGTTCGCGCGTCAGTACCACCTCGTGACCCTGCGCGCGCAGATGTTCCGCCAGCATCCGTGCCTGTGTTGACTTGCCTGAACCGTCAATGCCTTCGAAGGTCAGAAATAACCCCGCTTTCGTCACATCGACTCCAGCGGGTTGTTGATCACGTCTTTCAATACGATACCGCCGACGGTCAGCATGCGCACCACAAACCCGCCAATCGCAACATCTTCGGCTGCCACCAGCGGGCGCCGGATTTCCGGCAGCCCTTCGGGTTTGATAACCAGTTCGGCCAGCTGCTGACCTTTTTTGACGGGCGCGTTGATCGGGCCCTCATAGACCACTTCGGCCTCGACATTCTGAGTGCCCAGAACCGGGAACAGCACATTCAGATCACCTTCGGGAACAAGGCCCACGGTCTTTTTCTCGCCCATCCACAGTTTGGCTTCGGCTATCGGCGTTTCCGCGGTGGCAACTGTCCTCTCGACAAAATTTCGAAACGACCAGTTAACCACGGCCTCAGCCTCCTCTGCCCGTTGGCCGGTGCTGTCGAGCCCCGTCAGCACAAAGATCACACGCCTGTCGCCTTGTTTGGCGGACCCGACAAGGCCATAGCCCGCTTCTTGCGTGTGGCCGGTTTTCAGGCCATCTGCGCCGATATCCAGCCGCAGCAACGGGTTGCGGTTGCGGGCGTTCGAAGGCGCGCGGCCATCGAATTCGAAAACTTCTTCGGCGAAAAGGGGATAGTATTCCGGAAAATCAGTGATCAGCCGGTCTGCAAGAACGGCCAGATCATGAACTGACATCATGTGCCCGGCGGCGGGCCAGCCGTTTGAATTTGCGAAGTTCGAATTGTTCATGCCCATCTGCTTGGCCCGCTGGGTCATGTATCGCGCAAACCCTGCTTCGGTGCCATCCGGGCTGAGCGCTTCGGCAATGACGACGCAGGCGTCATTGCCCGACAAAACGATAATGCCGCGCAGCAGATCTTCGACACGTACGCGATCCTGCGTATTCAGGAACATCGTCGAGCCGCCATAGCTCATCGCGTGTTCCGAAACAGGCAGAGTTTCGTCCAGCGTCAAGCGCCCGTCCCGCAATGCTTCGAACGCAACATAAAGCGTCATGAGCTTGGACATCGACGCAGGCGGCAACGGTTGGTCGGCTTCTTTCGACAGCAGCACGGTACCGGTGGTTTGGTCGATCACGTAAGCCGCGCGGGCGGATGTATCAAAAGCCTGGGCCGGTATCGCCAGAACGGCAAGCCCAAGAGCCAGAACAGATGTTCGTATTGAGGACAGCATGTTAAGCCTCCCTGAATTAGTCGGTTACCGTGAACGCATCTTTGAAGCCAAGGTCTTTCACGTCCTTTTGAAAGGCTTTGCGCTCGGCCCTTGTTGCGGCGGGGCCTACCAGCACGCGCCACACTGTACTATTCGCTGTTTTCAGTTCCCGAACAACCGTAGGCATTCCGTTGCGACGCGCCTTTTGGGCTGCTGACTTGGCGTTTGCCTCAACGCTGAAGGTTCCAATCTGTACATACGGCTTGCTCAAAGACGTCGTCGATGTCGCGGCGGCGGCAACAGGCGTGGCGTCTGACGCATCTATTGCGGCAGCGGCCCCTTCTACCGGGTCCAGCGGTGTTTCGGTGATCGCGGCAGGGTCTTTCTTTTGCCACCATTTCCGCTTGGCAGGTTTTTCGGCAGGGGGCGTGACCGGTGCATCCGACAAAGAGGGCGACGCCACGGCCGCAGCGGCTTCGGCGGCTACGTCTGCGCTGTCGGTCGCTGTATCTGCCGCGGCCACGGCAGTTCCCGCAGCCGCAGCTGTGGGGGCTTTCTTCTGCCACCATTTCCGCTTGGCGGGTTTATCGGCAGGTGCTTCGACCTGATCGTCGGCTGATGTAGGCGTCTCGGCATCTTCGCTTGCGGGCTCGACGTCCTCAGCCGTTTCATCGGATGAACTGGCTGCACCGGCTGCAACCGCAGTCGTACCAGCCGCGGCGGCGGCTGGTTCCTTTTTCTGCCACCACTTCCGTTTGACCGGTTTTTCCGGCTCTGCGGACGCTTGCGTGTCGGAAGCTCCATCAGCAACCGCAGCCGTGGTTTCGGCGGCCGATTCTTCTGCTTCTGGCGCATCTTCCGACGACGGTTCTTCCAGCTTTTCCCGGCGCAGTGCGACGACACTGACTTTTGTCGGCGCCCCCGCAAGCATTCCCAGCTCTTTCGCGGCAGCGGACGAGACCTGAAGCGCAGGCCCGGGCAGGTTGCGCTCGCGCCGGAACAGGGCGCCGGTCACCGATTTGTTGTTGGACGTGTTTTTGATCACGACACGTTCAGGTTGGGACGCATCCGGGTGCGCAACCCATATCCCGCCAAGAGACGGCCGGCCATCCCAAAGCCCTGCTTCGGTTGTCTGAAAAACCTCAGGGGCCTCGACATCACGCTGAGAGCCGGTGGCCACCTCGGGCAGGAGTTCCGTCTTGCCCGAATTGTCTTCCGGTTTTTCAGCCGAGTCAGAAGTTGACAAAACCTCTTCGCATCCGGCCAGTATCGTCAAAGTCAACGCCAGATACGCCAGCCGTTTAGGCCCCGGGCGTGTCTCGATCGCTCGCTTCATCTGCTTTTCCCTTGCCTGAAGGGGTTTCGTTTTCCGAACCCCACTGCCGGTCTGCTGGTTCTGGATGCCAGCCTGTTGCGGTCTTTCCTGCGGATCATAACGTGGCTGAAGTGTCATGGAAAGACCGCTGCACAGGCTTCGGCAAGATTTCCCGATTTCGACTTGCCTCTGGTCGAACTTCGCCTTAGACCCTGCTTTCGACGGGGAGGTGGCAGAGTGGTCGAATGCGGCGGTCTTGAAAACCGTTGGGCGTGAGAGCGTCCCCAGGGTTCGAATCCCTGTCTCCCCGCCATAAAAATGGCAAATCCGACCACACGCTGACCACGTCCCGTATTTTACGAACCTACGGTTTCTTCAGAAAATTCCCATGTCTGGTTCGTGTTCTAGTCCCCGCTTGGTCTGAGCATGCTTTGCGAGTCGCTTTTCGCTGGCACCTTTCGAGTGTTCTTGAGCCATGGAGAAATTTTTTTGTGACCTGTGGTGGACGCAATCTGGTGGTCAGTACATCCAGCCTCGGCCAATTCGCTTGCTGCGCTGTATCGCAGGCAATATCGACATCTACAAAGACCGCCCCGAATGATCACCCGAAATGGGACTGGGGCAGGGGAGGCGGGCAGGCGCCTCAACAATCGACGCGGCCATTCTGTATGCGCAAGCTTGGGCCGTGTCACAAACATCGCGCAGTTAGAACCTCCACGGCGTCGTCAAAGGTTTGGGTGCTCTTCTCGACCCGAGCCGTCAGATGAGCGCCTTCCAGCAAGGCCAATGCCGCGCGTGCTTCTGCTTTCGGATCCTCAACGCCCGTAATCGAATGATCTGTTTTGCCAAGCGCAAAGACATTCTCGATCCACCGGGTCAACATGCGCCGGAACTCGCGGATTTTGTCGGTGACCTCATTTGACAAGCTTTCCCGGCTGATGATCAGCGACACACATAAGCATAGGGTTTTTCCGTCGTTCAAAGCCGCGCGATACAGCGCGATCAGTGCACGCATGCGCGCGCCCGCCGTTTCGCAAGTTTCCTCGATCTCGACGCAGCGTCCGGTAAGCTCGGTATGGTAGCGTGTCATCAAAGCTGCAGAAAGCGCGGCTTTGGTCGGGAAGTGATAGTGGATCGATGCCTTGCGGATGCCCACATCATTGGCAAGGTCGGCATAGCTGAAGCCGTCGAAGCCTTTGCTGCGTACGGCAAATTCGGCAGAATTCAGCAAAGCGGTTTTTGTATCTATTTCCATGCCACGTTCATCCTATTTGCGCTCAACAATGCCGCGGTGTTTTCTGCCGCTTCCAATGCACCTTCCAGATATCCCCCAAATTGCGCGGCTGTTTCGGTGCCACTGAAGATGATCCGGTCTTCCCAGATCCGCGTCATGGCCTTGGGCATGCCGTATTGCGGATGGGCATGTACGGGCTGAAGATCCAGGTTGGTTGCTGTGAAGCGATCAAACGCCCAGTCTTTTAACAAAAGCGCATTGGGGCTGGTCGCCTTGCGCCCGAACAATCGCCCCAGCTGAGCCAGAACCTGCTGCCGCAACGCCCCTTCATCCCGGCGAGCTTGCGCAGGGATGCCGATGAAACCGAACAGCGCGAAGGGACCACCGCTGGCAGGCGACGCGTCGTGGATTTCCACCATGGGACCGCGCCGGCTCATAGCATCCCCTGACAATCCGTCTTTGCGCCAGAACGGAGTGTCATAGACCGCAACTGCTTTGGCCTGACCGGCCATCCAGGTCGCGATGTGCCGCATGGCTGACAACGTGCCATCGGGCAGGGCGGGCTCATAGGTCAACTCGGCCGCGATACGTGGGGGCATGGCAAGTACCACACGGCTTGCCCAAATATGCTGTCCAGATTGCGAGGTGACCCGAACTCCGCCTTTGGTGCGGGCCAAGGCGGTGATCTGCGTGGACAGGTGAATTGCTCCATCCGGCAACCGTGCCGACAGCGCATCCGTCAAAGCAGCGAGCCCCCCGACCAGGCGATAAGACCCTTCCATGGATGAAAACCCGCGGCCCCGCACAACACGGCCCCGTTCATCTTCGAAGCTCAGCGCGCCGGAGCTGAATTGGTCAAACCGGTGCAGGCCCAGTCGGTCTGTCAGCGCTGCGATACGTGGCTGCCCGGGCCAGATCCAAGCCGGACCCATGTCCAGATGGGCGCGCCCCTGAACCTCGGTCAGAATGCGCCCGCCCAGACGGCTGCGCGCCTCAGCAACCAGCACCTCCTGACCCTGATCCACAAGCTGTGTCGCCAGGCCAAGCCCTGAAAGTCCGCCACCGATGATGAGCGTATCAGTGCGCATGGGTCAAACCCCCTCAGTTGAAGGACGCAGGTCCAGATTTTGGGCCCAACTCGACCGGGGTTGTTGCGCCAGGGTTTTGTTCAGACATCGGTTACGCCGCCGGCGGTTGGGCGTAAGGCAGGTGGCCTGTCTTCATCCAGATCTTGGCTCCGTCCGCCCCAGCAACGGCCGTCAGGCTGTGGCCTTCAGGCAGGCGCAGCCAATCGTTTTTGACCAGTTCGTCCCCGCCTTCGGTGACCGACCCGTCGATGATCAGAACCTCGATCCCGCCGGGGGCGTCCGAGCGCAGCGTCGCGCCCGCGTCCAGATGGGCGTAGGTCACGATCTCGCGCGCATCCTCATGCAGGACTGCGGTGGCGATACCGTTTGCGGGTGCGCGCAGCTCATCCACCATGTTTTTGCGAAACTGGGTTCGGTCGTTCAGGTCGAACTGCCAAAGCTTGACGAAGATCGTGCATCCCGGTTCCGACCCCGGTGTGTGTTGCGAGGTTGGCGGGTTGCGCACATAGGTCCCCGCCGGATAGTCACCATGTTCATCCTGAAATATACCGTCAAGGACAATGAACTCCTCGCCACCCGTATGGGTATGGGCAGAGAAATGACTGCCCGGCGCATAACGTACGATAGTGGTGGCCCGTGCGACCTCGCCTCCGATCCTGTCCAGCATCCTGCGATCCACACCCTTCATGGGTGAGGCCTGCCATTCCAGCTGGTCCGAGTGAACGACAACGCGGTCAGAGAAGTCCGAGTTGATTTCCATGGGGTCAGTTCTCTTCCTTGATTGCAGCAAGGATGACTATCTACCAGTAGGTAGGCAAATGCCAACTGAAATGTTGGTATAGGCGACACCTTACACAGAGTGTTGAACGGTTTCTTGTCAGTGTGGCTTGGTTCCACGGTTAGGTGACGCAATTGCCGGGAAGAAGTGCCACGCCTTTTTTGGGGGCGGGTGCGATACGCAAGATCAGGCGCATTAAGTATCTGAATGATATTAATTGCTTCGTGCGAAAGGACAGCTTCACCACCCGTTTCGAAACTGGTTGTGCCTTCTGCACGGGGCATTTCGGTGCTCAAGAAACCAGCGGGTATTTTCGGATTCTGAGGTTTCGGAGGGGCAATGTTGAATTGCAGGAAGTCGAAACAAACTTGCGAAAATACCGCATTCAAGAGGTATAAAAACGTATTCCTTGAAGGGCAGCGCATCCGCATGCTTCACTTTTGGAGCCATGTAAGCCTGTGATTTTGCTGGCCCAAAAAAACCCGAAAGGCACGGCCTTTCCACACAAAAAAAACTTAGCGCACCACTACCCGAGAGGGTGAGAAAAACAAGCGCGGAAACGACCCAACACGGAGATATCAGATGAAAAAAACTGCAACGCTACTTGGAAGCGCGTCTTTCGCGATTGCCGGGCCGGTCATGGCCGCGGATATCGTGATCGGTGTGCCCAACTGGGCCTCGGTGAACGCCACGGCACATATTCTTGAGGTCGTGATCGAAGAGAACCTCGGCCTGGACGTGGAATTGCAAAACGGCACCAACCCGATTGTCTTCGAGGCCATGGACAGCGGTTCGATGCATGTCCATCCGGAAGTGTGGATGCCCAATCAGCAAAACCTTCACGATACCTATGTCAAGGAAAACGGCACCGTCGTCATGAACCAAAACCCGGTTCAGGCGGAACAGGGCATGTGCGTGCCGACCTATATCGCGGAACAGTACGACATCAAATCGATCGATGACCTGAGCGACCCCGACAAGGTTGCGATTTTCGATACCGATGGCAACGGAACACCCGAGGTATGGATCGGTGCGCCGGGTTGGGCGTCGACCGTTGTCGAGAAGATCCGGGCCAAGTCCTATGGCTATGACCAGATCTTCGATTTGACGGAATACGAGGAAACCATCGCCTATGCCAATCTGGCAAATGCGACCAAAGCGGGCGACCCGTGGATCGGGTTTTGCTACAGCCCCCACTATATCTTCGTGACACAGGATTTGACGGTTCTGGAAGAACCGCCTCATGATCCGGCCACCTGGACAATCGTTCAGCCCACGGATGATCCAGATTGGTTGTCCAAGTCCGAGGCGTCCTCGGCCTGGAACGGAGCAACGCTTCACTTGCACTACGCCAAGGAACTGGAAGAGAGCTATCCCGAAGTGGCCGCCCTGTTCAGCAACTACCAGATGACAGGCGACGATCTGAGCGCGATGGGTAAGGCGCTGGCCGTCGACAACATCGAAGCTGCGGATTTCGCCAAGGAATGGGTGGCTGCGAATGAAGACACCGTCATCGGCTGGCTGACCAACTAAATCACCACTCTTTGGGCCGTCGCGCAAAACCGCGGCGGCCTTTTTCTGTCGGGCAGGGCATCGCCCTGTGGGAGATAAATGGACGAACCTGTCGTAAAATTAGAAAACGTTTGGAAGATCTTCGGCTCGCGTGCCGAAGAGGCAATGGAAGCGGTCAGAAACGAAGGCATAGGCAAGCCGGAGGTTCTGGAGCGGTTCAACTGTGTTGTCGGCGTTCAGGGCGCCACGTTCGAAGTGCCGAGGGGTGAGATTTTCTGTATCATGGGGCTGTCCGGCTCGGGCAAGTCCACATTGGTGCGACATGTGAATCGATTGATCGAACCCACGGCGGGTCGGATCGAGATTCTGGGTCACGATGTTTCGAAACTGTCGGAATCCGAGTTGCGCCGCATTCGCGCCCAGCAAATCGGGATGGTCTTTCAGCATATGGCGCTGATGCCGCATCGTTCCGTGCGCGATAACGTGGCCTATCCATTGGAGATCCGAAAGGTGTCCAAGTCAAAGCGCTGGGCCGTCTCGGATCACGCGCTGAGCCTGGTGAATCTGACAGGTTACGAGGACCGCCTGCCCAAAGAGCTTTCGGGCGGGATGCAGCAACGCGTGGGGATCGCGCGGGCGCTGGCTTCGGACCCGGAAATCCTGTTGATGGATGAACCTTTCTCTGCTCTGGATCCGCTGATCCGCCTGCAATTGCAGGACCAGTTCAAAGCACTTGTGGCGCAGCTCAAAAAGACCACGCTGTTCATCACCCACGATCTGGACGAGGCCATTCGGATCGGCCACCGGATTGCGATCATGAAGGATGGCGTCATCGTACAGATCGGAACCCCCGAAGACATCGTCATGAACCCGTCCGACGATTACGTGCGCGAATTCGTTCAGGGCATCTCAAAGCTCAAACTGGTTAAGGCGCATTCCATCATGGAGCCGTTGGACAGTTATTCAGGGTCACTTGACGGTGCGCCCCGAGCCGACGAGGGCGCGGATCTGGATCAACTGATCGACCTGGCCGTGAATTCTGATCTGCCGGTCGTCATCACGGATGCGGGTATCGATGTGGGTGTCGTGACCAAGCCGCGCCTGTTGCGCGGTATCCAGGGGGGCAAAAATGACTGATGCAGCAACAGAGATGAAAGTAACGGCCGCCTCTGATATCGAGGTCGATCGCGAGGCCTTGGACCTTTCCATCAAAGAGTTCGCGGGTCCGAACGGTGACTACTATGTCAATGCGTTCCACAAGATTCATGATGCGACCAGCGCGATTCCCAACACGTTCAACACGTGGGCCGCGGTGCTGGGGCCATTCTGGTCTGCGTCACGCGCCATTTGGGGCATGTTCTGGACCTTTCTGATCCTTGAGATCATCGCGTGGGTCCAGATCGGCAGGGGCGCGTGGGGCAATCCCGGCGCGGATTTCGCCGAGCGCGCTGCGCGTCAGCAGGAACGTGCGGCCGAACTGTTGGCGCGCGCAGCGGATGCCACGGAACAGGCCGATATCGATCGTTTCACCAAACTGGCCGAGAACATACAAAAAGCAGCGGCCACAAGTCTGGAAAGGGCCGCCGCTGCTCAGTCCGAGGCGGCAGGAATCCTGATTACCGGGTTGTTGATGTTGCTGGTATTCAAATTGGTTCAAGGGTTCTATGCCGACCGCGTCTATGAAAAACAGTACTCGAACTGGCGTATCGATCCGGACAGCACGGAAAGCGGGCGTTCGACCCGTAATATTGTCATGGGTGCGATCCTTGTCGCAGCAATCGGACCTTTGATTGTGTACAAGTTCACCGTGAACGCATCCCTTCCATTGTTGGACGCGTTCCCGGAACAGCAAGTGTCTGCGATATTTCTTGGCGAAGGCAACGGCACGCTGTTTTCGAGCCTGGCAAACTGGATGGAGGCCAGGATTGATGCCGCGGCGGCGGCAGGCGGCGACATCTTTGATGGGATCGTGGCGGGCGTGCGATCGGTGCTTGATGCGTTGACGATTGCACTGATCGGGTCGCCCTGGCCGGTGGTCATGCTGGTCATCTGTGTGACGGCCTGGCGTGCGGCAGGACCAAGGGTTGCCATCTTCACCGCGTCTTCTCTGGCTTATATCGCATTGCTGGGGTATTGGGACGTGGCGATGGAAACGGTGGCTCTGGTCGGTGCGGCGGTGCTGCTGTGCGTCGTCTTCGGCATTCCACTGGGTATCTGGTTCGGCAAATCGCAGCGCGCGTATCGCGCGGCGGAACCGGTCCTGGACCTGATGCAGACGCTTCCCGCCTTCGTCTACCTGATCCCGATCATCGCCTTCTTCGGCACCGGCAACCCGCCGGGGATTCTGGCCACCATCATCTTTGGCATGCCGCCGGTGATCCGCCTGACGGCACTGGGAATGCGGGGCGTGCCTGAAAGCATCAAAGAAGCTGCCGTCGCCTTTGGCGCGTCGAAATGGCAACTGTTGAAGGATGTTGAAATCCCGCTGGCGCTGCCATCGATCATGACCGGTGTGAACCAGACGATCCTGATGTGCCTGTCCATGGTCGTGATCATCTCACTGATTGGCGGGGGCGGTTTGGGCAAGGAAATCCTCGAGGCGCTGCAATACGCGGCCAAGGGGCCGGGCCTGCTGGGGGGCTTTGCGATCCTGTTCCTTGCCATGGTCATGGACCGGATCGTGCAGGGCGCGTTCCGACGAGAAGACGAAAAACTCTGAACGCAAACGCCCCCGGTTCTGATCGAGGGCGCTTTTCTTTGATCCGAGGAAACCATGACAGATCCGTATGAACAATCGATGATGGACAACCTGTATTGGTGGGGCGTGCCCACACTGTTCCGGTGTCCCAATGTCGGGCCCGAAGGGCAGGATATCGCACTGGCGGGCGTGCCGCATTCGACGGGCAACGGCACGACCGAAAGGGACCAGCACCTGGGACCACGCGCGTTGCGGCATGTCTCGGCAGTACAACGCAGGGTGCATTCGGTCTTTGAAATTGATCCCTGGCAGAGTGCGCGGATCGCGGATGTTGGTGATGTGCCTTTTCCAAAGGCCAACGACAACGAAGATTGCATCGAACGCATCACTGAATTCTACAAGACCATAGACACGGCCGGAGCGCGCCCCGTTTCCGTCGGAGGCGACCATTCCATCACCGGTGGCATTGTTCAGGCCCTGGGTGGCGGCAAGCTTGCAGGCGGGCAGCCGGTCAGCTTTCTGCATCTGGACGCGCATACGGACGTCTTCACCAAGGTTGATCACTTTCTGGGGGCCAAGAAATCCGCGGCTCACTGGGGGGCCTATCTGGCTGATCAGGGGCAGGTGGATCCAACCCGGTCGATGCAGATCGGTCTGCGCGGCCATCCACGCAGTCTGGACTGGCTGCAACCGTCTTACGATTACGGGTACAATATCGTCACCATGCGAGAGTTCCGACAGCGCGGATTGCAGGACGTCGTGGCGCAGACCAAAGAGGTTTTGGGTGACCGCCCGGTTTACATCACCTTCGATCTGGATTGTCTTGACCCAACCGTCGCGCCGGCCGTGTCAAATCTGGAACCGGGTGAGAAGGGGTTTGACATCGATGAGGCGGTCGGCATCCTGCGTGCGGCGCGCGGTTTGAACATCATCGGCGGCGATGTCGTCTGCATGATGCCCACCAAGGACAACCCCAACAACATCACCGCGCTGACGGCGGCGGCCGTGATGTTCGAGATGATTTCGATGATTGCCGAGAACGTCGCGCGGGCCTAGCGCCGCGCGTCGATCGCCTGTGCCAGAACGCAAAGCAGCTCGAACATCAGCGAGATGCCAAGCCACGCCGTTCCACCTTGGGGGTCGAATGGCGGCGACACTTCGACAAGATCGGCGCCAACAAGGTTCAGGCCGGACATCCTGCGAATGACCTGCTGGGCCCGAAAGCTGTTGGGCCCGCCGATTTCAGGTGTTCCCGTGCCGGGGGCGTAAGTTGGATCGACAAAGTCGATGTCATAGGTGCAATAGGTCGGCTGCATGCCGACGATATCGCGTACCTCGTTCATGACGTCGTCTATGCCCCGGTCGAACAGCTCTTCGACGCGAATGATGCGGATGCCCTGCGCCTCGCCCCATTCGATATCTTCAGTGTTGTAGGCCGTGCCACGGATTCCGACTTGTACAAAACGCTTCGGGTCCACCATCCCTTCCTCGACCGCACGGCGGAACGGGGTGCCGTGGGTGAATTTGTGACCTCCGAAATAAGTGTCGAACAAGTCGGTGTGACTGTCGAACTGGATCAGACCAACCGGACCCGAAGCGGCCAGGGCTCGCAGGACGGGCAGGGTGGTCAGGTGATCTCCTCCGGCGGTCAATGGTGTGATGTTGCGGGTTCGAAGATCAGTGTAGAAACGCGTGACCCGATCCAGCGTGTCTTCTATGTCGACGGGATTGGGGGCGACGTCTCCTAGATCTGCGCAGTTCACCATTGAAAACGGTGCCACACCCGTAACCGGGTTCATCGCCCTGATCATCGTGGAATAATCTCTTAATTGCCGCGGACCATGCCGGGCGCCGGGGCGATTGGTGGTTCCGCCGTCCCAAGGGATACCGACGATGCCCAGTTCGACTTCCGAGATACGTTCGTGCGCCAGATCCAACATGGGCAGGCGCATGAATGCGGGTATGCCGGCAAATCGGGCCAGTTCCATGGCGGATACCGGTTGAAAAAATGAATCGGCCATGATGCCCCATCCTCTGCAAGTTTCCTCAGCGACCCTAACGGTTCAGGACCAGGCAGGAAATGCCCGCGGCTCTTCAAGACAGGATATGAAAACGCCGGCGGATTTCGGCGTCTTGTTCCGGGGTGAGATATTCGGGGTAATGCGTGCGCAACACCTCTTGAGCGGCGCGCCGTGCGGATGACCACGCATCCATCGCGCCATCGGTTTGCCAGGTGCGGGGCTCCTGACGATCGGCGAGTTTCGGATAGAAATAGTCTCGTTCCATGGCTTCATAGGTTTGCTCGCTGCCCAGAAAATGCCCATCGCCCAAAACCGAATGGCATATGGCGTCAAAGCCAAGATTGGCTTCGGTGACCTCGATCCCGCGCAAGACGCGATACGTGTGCGAGTGCATTTCGTTGTCGAGAACGAAGGCCTCGAAGCTGACCCCGAGCAGAGATGCCGTCATGCCCGAGCTTTCATAGATCAGATTGCCTCCTGCAAGCGCTGCCGCCAGCGATGTGATGCCTTTTTCTGCCCCATGCTGGGCGTCGATGGCCTTGGCATCCGCCATCGAGGCGGCCACACCCGACGGCAAACCCAGCCAGTTCGTGATTTGCGCCGACGCCGCATTCAGGATTGCGGTCTCACCGCTGCCCCCTGCGAAAGAGCCGGTCCTGAGATCCACGATGAAGGGCCAGTTGGAAAAGATCATCGGAAAGCCGGGTTTGATCGCATTGACCATCACGAGACTGGCCAGCGTTTCGGCCAGTGACTGCGCCAGAAATCCGGCCAGAGTTGCCGGGGCGGTTGCGCCCGCCTGCGCGGCCGTGATGCAGGACATCGGCATGTTATGGGCGATGCATTCATAAACCACATCCACTGCATCCTCGCCGTATCGCATTGGTGAAATGATCGGACTTATATGCGCTTTCAGGAAGGGGCGTTTGGCGAATTCCCCGACCCCTCCGGCGACGATGTCCAGCATCTCGACGATCGGGCCGACATGTTCCGCCAACGTGAAAGACGTCGCCATTGGCTTGGTTGTGTTGCGTACCAAAGCGTAAACGGTGTTGACGTCCAGATCGAACACATCCGAGACATCGGTTGCCACGCAGCATCGGGTGAACCAACTGACATTGGCCAGCGTGTCCTGTAGCCGGGTGAAGTCATGCAGATCGGCCAGGGTGGAGGGGCGATAAAGCCCACTGTTGATATCAAGGGTCTGAACCGCAGCACCGCCGGTGCCAAAATACACGCGGTCGCCACCCACCTCGATGGATCGTTTTTCATCCCGGCCATGAAAGGTAAAGCTCTTCGCGGCCGAGGCGATGGCCTGTTTCACCATTGAACGGGGAAAAACCAGCCGGTTCTGTTCCCGATCCTGGGCACCCGCCGCTCTGAGGTCGATCGCCAGCCTGTCCGGCACGTCTCCCATCCCCAGCTTTTCCAGCAAACGCAGCGCCGTGTCATAGATCTTCTCGATTTCCAAAAGGCTCAAGGGCTTGAATGCCCCGCCTTTCTGACCGGGGGGGCAAGGATCAATGACGGGTTTGGCCGCACGCTGAGCATGCCGTGCTTTGCGTCCGCTTCGTTTGATGCTGTCGGATGGCATGTGTTTTCGTCACCTAGTGTTTTCCTGCACCGTAGGACCCAAGTTGTCCCGGTATCAAAGAAGAAGTGCCGTTTTCAGAATCCGAAATCGCGGTTTCGATTTTCCGGCACCCGTATCTGCCCTGTTGTCTGCGCATCCCGTTATTCAGCAAGACTGGTGCCGAAGTTGAAGGAGCAATGCCATGAAGTCGCGTACCAGAGCCGTTGTGATAGGGGGCGGGATCGCCGGATGTTCGACGCTCTACCACCTGACCCGGGAAGGGTGGACCGACGTGGTTTTGGTCGAACGGAATGAACTGACCTCGGGCACGACTTGGCATTCGGCGGCGCAGGTCACCAATTTCGGCATGAACCAGACGATCGTCGGCCTGAAATCGCATTCGATCCGTCTGTACAAGGAGCTGGCTGACGATCCGGATTACCCGATCAACTATCATCACGCAGACGGTGGGATCCGTCTGGCCAACACCGAAGGGCAGATGCAGGGCTATCGTCACTTTGCGTCCATGGCGCGGGGGATGGACGTACATTTCGAGGTGATAGACGCGGATGAATGTGCCCGGAGACACCCGTTGATTTCGACCGACAATCTCATCGGTGGGCTTTGGGATCCGCTGGACGGCGACATCGATCCGGCGCAATTGTGCCAGTCCCTTGCGCGCCGGGCACGCAAGGCGGGCGCCGAGGTGTATCGAAATACGCCGGTGACCGCGCTGACACAGCACAGCGATGACACCTGGACCGTGCATACCGAGCACGGGGATATCGACTGTGATGTCGTCGTCAACGCCTGCGGCTACAGGGTCAACGAGGTCGGCGCCATGATGGGTGTTCATCATCCCGTGTCGTCCATGGAACATCAGTATTTCCTGACCGAAGAAATCGAGGCCATCCGGGATGCCGGACACCGGATGCCGCTGCTGCGCTGCCCGATCAGCGATTACTATTGCCGGCAGGAAAAGAACGGCCTGTTGCTAGGGTTCTACGAGCAGGGGTGCAAAACCTGGGGTATGGACGGGATTGATCCGAACTTCGTGAACGCATTGTGCCCGGATGATCTGGACCGCGTGACCGATGTGCTGGAAGGGGCCTTTGCGCGCATGCCCGCCTTGATGGAAGTTGGTATTCACACCGTGGTCAACGGACCGATCACCTATACCATTGATGGTGCCCCATTGGTCGGTCCGATTCCGGGCAAGCGCAACGCGTACTGCATCATTGGACTGCGGGCCGGGCTGGGTGAAGGTGGCGGTCACGGGTGGTTGCTGGCACAGCAAATCGTGCATGGCGAGGCATGTTATGACACGTGGTGCCTCGACCCGCGGAGGTTTTCGGGTCATGCCAATGTGGAACTCACCGCGCTCAAGGCGATTGAAGATTATCAGAACGAATTCAGGTTCCACTTTCCGCATGAACATCGCCCCGCGGGCCGACCCGCCAAAACGACCCCTCTGACGCCTGTTCTGGCATCCGAAGGGGCCGAGTTCACTGTGGTCAACGGATGGGAAAGGGTGGACTATTTCAAACCCGATCCCGATTTCTCGCCAACGCTCAGTTTCGATTTTGACGAAACCTTCGATTTGGTGGCCGCCGAAGTCGAAAGCATTCGAACCGGCGTCGGGCTTGCAGAGGTAAACGGGTTCAACCGTATCGAGATCACGGGACTGGACAGGCACGCATTCCTGGATCGGTTGTTTTGCGGGCTTGTTCCTCGGCGTGAGGGGCGTGTCGGGTTGGGATACCTGTTGAACGACCAGGGTATGATCAAGGCAGAAGCGACGATTGCCAATCTGCCCGCCAGCCACAGGGGTCCGGCCCGCGTTTGGTATGGTTCCGCGGCGGCAAGCGAGTTTCACGACATGGATTGGTTGCGCCTGCATCTGCGCAGCGATGAGGACGTTCAGTTGCGCAGTCTGACAAATGATCAAACCATTCTGGTTCTGGCTGGCCCGAAGTCGCGTTCTGTCTTGTCAGCCTGCGCCAGAGGAGATTGGTCGGCAGATGCGTTCCCGTGGCTCAGCGTGCGCGAGTGCTTTGTCGGTATTGCTCCGGCGACGGTCATGAACCTGAGTTACTCGGGCGAGCTGGCCTATGAAATCCATGTTCCAAATGCCTCGCTCTATGCGGCCTATCTTGCCTTGCGCGAGGTCGGCGAAACGTACGGGTTGAAACTGTTCGGTGCCAGGGCCGTTGAATCCATGCGCATGGAGAAGAGCTTTTTGCACTGGAAAGCCGATCTGATCACCGAATTTGATCCTTTTGAAACCGGGCTGGATCGGTTTGTCCGACTGGACAAGGGCGTCTTCGTGGGGCGTGATGCCCTGTTGAGACGGAAGTCCGAAGGACAACGACGCAAGCTGGTCCCCTTGCGCATCGATTCAACCCTTGGCCCGGCGCATCCCGGCGCATCACTGATGCAGGATGACACTGTCGTTGGCACCATCACGTCGGGCGAATGGGGGTATCGCACGGAGCTGAATCTGGCGCACGCTTTCATTCATCCGTCCCTGGCGCAGCTTGGCCGCGAAATGGAGCTGGACAGCTGCGGGAAACGAATTGGTGCGACGGTTATCAGCCCAAGCCCGTACGACCCGGATTTTATGCGGATGAAAGCCTAGAATCGACCGTTTCGATCAACTTCTTCATTGCCGCATGGGCAAAACTTTGCTTCGCTAGTTTCGAACAAATCGAAACAATGGTCGGTTGCCGTGTCCAAATCTCTGAGTCTTCGATGGCTGGAAGTGTTTCAGTTGATCGCCAAATCCGGATCGATTCAGCAAGTCGCATCAGAAACAGACTTGTCGATCAGCACGGTTTCGAACCACCTGCGCAGCCTTGAACGCGCGTTGGGGATTGAATTGGTCGACCATGGGCGTCGCCCGATGGGCCTGACGCCGGCGGGCGAGGTGTTTGCCCGCTATGTGCGTGAGGGTCTGACTGTGCTGAAGCGCGGTGAGGCTGAGATACGAACGGGAAACTGGCAGCATGCGACGGATCTGCGGCTGGCTTTGATCGATGACTTCGACAACCAGATCGCGCCCGACCTTGTTCGTTTTCTGGCGCAGGCTCTGCCGCGGTGCAATTTCCGCCATTTCACGCGCCCAAGCCACGAAATTCTTGCCAAACTTCAGGAACACAAGCTTGACGTGGGCGTCGCCACACGACCGCTGGGTCGTACCGAGGGGCTGATCGAATACCCGTTGATGAGAGACCCCTTCATCGTCGTGGTTCCCAACAAGTTCGAAGGATCCCCGGACGAGCTGTTCAACCCGGATGCCGATTTGCCATTGTTGAGGTATTCGCGTGACTATGTGATCGGCAAGCAGATTGAAACTCAACTGGCCCGAAGCAAGTTCAGCCTGCCCAACCGGTTTGAACTGGAGTGCAACCAATCCATCATCGGCCTGGTCGCGCAGGGCAGTGGCTGGGCAATCACGACCGCGGCGTGCTTTCACCGAACGCAGAGGTTTCACAACAGCGTAAAGGCCATGCCCTTTCCCGGCAGCAACTTCGTTCGCACAGTGTCGCTGTTTACAACCGAAGTATACCCGGCAACGACGTCGGAGCTGATCCAGAAGGCCATGAGCAAATTGATACGTCAGCATTTCACAAGACCGATGTGTGCCCGGCACAATTGGCTGAAGAATGAGTTCCGCACCATGGAGATAGAGGGCGTCTAGCCCAATCTGACCGGGTTGCCGAACAGCTGGTGGTTGAGGACGAATGCTCGCAGGGCTTTGACTGGGCAGGCCGTGCAGGTGTTTCGGAAAACCGGGCCGATGTTCAAATTGCGGTCTGCGCTGGTTCGGGTTCTTTCTGACGGGGTGTCGAATTCGTCTCGCCTCGGGCTCAAAGCGCTTTTAGTCTCTGAACGACAGGCAATCACGTCAACAGGAAGCCAAATGAGCTGGATCAGAACCATCCCCTTCGAGCAAGCCACAGGCAGGCTGAAGAAACTCTATGACCGCGTCACGGGCCCGGGCAACAATGTGGACAATATCATGATGGCGCATTCGTTGCGCCCGCATTCGATGGAAGGGCACATGGCGATCTACAAGGCGGTGCTGCATCACTCGGGCAACAAGACACCGAAATGGTTTCTTGAGGTGCTGGGCGTGTGGGTCAGCTCTCTGAACCGATGCGGATATTGCGTCGAACACCATTTCGCAGGGTTGCAGCGGTTGCTGGCCAACGAAGAACGGGGAAACGCGATCCGGGCGGCGATCGAAGCCCGCGATCCGGCGGCCGCGCCATTGGATGCAGCGCAGGTGGCGGCCATGACCTATGCGCGCAAACTGACCGAGGATCCGGGCGATCTGGTCGAAGCGGATGTGATCGCGCTGCGCACGGCAGGGTGGGATGATGGAGAAATCCTCGAGATCAATCAGGTCTGTTCCTACTTCTCTTATGCGAACCGCACGGTTCTGGGGCTGGGATGCTCGACGGAAGGCGACGAATTGGGTCTGTCGCCCAACAACTCTGACAACCCTGACGATTGGGGGCATAGATGAAACCTGAAACAAGGGGATCAGCGATCCGGTGCGCCAAACGGGCGCCAGCTTTGGCCATGTTGGCCGAGGTCGATTAGACGATCCTATTGAGGATTCAGGCAAGGGCCGCTCGGGCATAGCTTGAAAAACGACGTTTGTATCGGACCCTTGTATCCAGTGCGGAATTTGTGGGTTTTTGAGGCATCAATTTGACCCCAATCAAAGCGCATCCATGGCCTCTCTGCTAGCTCCTTTCCGGGACAACAGAAAAGGAAAGATTTCATGGAAGCCATTGCTCGGGTCGAAACAAATTCAACTCAGGTCAAGACCGGGCCGACGCCGGTTGCAGACGTCGCAGAGCCCAGCCCTGAAAAGATCCGGCAGGCGTTTGAAAGCGGCAAGTACCCCTATGGCCGCAAGATGGCGCGGTCGGTGTACGAAGAACAGAAGGCCAAGCTTCAGGCAGAGTTGCTGAAGGTTCAGTTGTGGGCGCAGGAAACCGGGCAGCGTTTCGTTCTGCTGTTCGAAGGGCGCGATGCTGCCGGCAAGGGCGGTACGATAAAGCGCTTCATGGAGCACCTCAATCCACGTCAGGCCCGAGTCGTGGCCTTGAATAAACCCACTTGGGAAGAAAAGGGGCAGTGGTATTACCAGCGCTATATTCAGGAACTGCCAACAGTTGGCGAAATGGTGTTCTACGACCGGTCCTGGTACAACCGCGCCGGTGTCGAGCGGGTGATGGGCTTCTGCTCTCCCAATGAATATCTGGAATTCATGCGGCAGACGCCAGAGTTGGAGCGGATGCTGGTACGTTCGGGCATCCAGCTTTACAAATACTGGTTCTCAGTCACGCAGGAAGAACAGCAGCGTCGTTTCAAAAGTCGCGAGACGGATCCTCTGAAACAGTGGAAATTGTCACCGATTGACAAGGCCAGCCTCAGCAAGTGGGACGATTATACCGAAGCAAAAGAGGCCATGTTCTTTTACACCGATACCGCGGACGCGCCGTGGACGATCATCAAGTCGAATGACAAGAAACGCGCGCGGCTGAATTGTATGCGCCATTTCCTGTCGACGCTGGACTATCCGGGCAAGGATCACGACACTGTGGGTGAGCCCGATCCGTTGATCGTGGGGCAGGCGCATCACGTGATTCACCGCTCCGAGCATATTCTGGGTACAGCACTGCATCCGGACGCTCGTTAATCACGCCGGTGCCCGCCTGGACCGTGCAAGCGGGCACCGAAGTATCATGTTGACATTTTAGCGATCATCTCTTGTCTCGCGCCAAGCCCGCGCATATGGCTGGTGCGATGACAAAAGTGATGACATATCCGGCCCACTTTCGGGCAATTGCCGTGCTTGGCCTGCCGTTGATCGGTGGCCACCTGGCGCAGTTTGCCATCGGCCTGACCGATACCGTCATGCTGGGCTGGTACGGGGTCGAGGCGCTGGCGGCGGTTACCCTGGCCAGCAGCTATTATTTCGTTCTGTTTTTGTTTGGTGCGGGGTTTGGCTGGGCCGTCATGCCGATGGTTGCCACCGCAGCGGCAGAAGGGGACGAAACCAGCATTCGCCGCTCGACCCGCATGGGGCTGTGGTTGTCACTGCTATACGCTGCGGTGGTCATGCCGTTGTTGTGGTGGTCCTATCCGATCCTGATCGCCATGAAACAAGAGCCGCATATCGCTGAAACCGCATCGGAATATTTGCGCGTTGCCGGTTGGGGGTTGTTTCCGGCGCTCATCGTGATGGTGTTGAAGTCCTACCTTGCGGCCCTGGAGCGAACCCAGATCGTGCTGTGGATCACGGTTACGGCGGCGGTAGTGAACGGGCTTACCAACTATGCGCTGATTTTTGGCAACTGGGGCGCGCCGGAACTGGGTGTGATGGGCGCTGCGATCGCTTCGATCGCGACGCAGGTCGTTTCACTGGTCGCGGTTGTCGTCTATGTGGTCCGGACCTTGCCGGAACACAGCCTGTTCCAGCGCTTCTGGCGTCCGGATTGGGAAATGTTCATCAGCGTGTGGAAACTGGGCGTGCCCATTGGCCTGACTACCCTGGCCGAGGTGTCGCTGTTTGCAACATCCGCCGTGATGATGGGCTGGCTGGGTCAGGTCCCGCTGGCCGCGCACGGGATCGCCCTGAATCTGGCGTCGGCCACATTCATGGTGCACCTGGGGCTGTCAAATGCGGCCACCATCCGGGCCGGCAACGCGTTGGGCCGCCGGGACAAGGCGCATCTGGAAAAAGGTGCGATTGCCGTGACGGGCATGTCGCTGGTCATGTCCGTCGTGACCGTCATCCTGTTCCTGACATATGCCGAGCCGCTGATTTCCCTGTTCATGGAGGCCGATGATCCGCAGCGCGGACAAATTCTGGCTATCGGGACAGGATTGCTGGCCATGGCTGCGCTGTTCCAACTGGTCGACGGGGCGCAGGTGATTGCGCTGGGACTGCTGCGTGGTTTGCAGGATGCCAAGATACCGATGGTTATGGCGGCGCTCAGCTATTGGGTGGTGGGAATTCCGGCGTCCTACTATTTCGGCTTCGTCCGTCAGATGGACGGCATCGGCGTCTGGCTGGGGCTGGTGCTTGGCCTGGCTTTCGCGGCAGTGCTGCTGATGGCCCGGTTCTGGATGCATTCGGTGCGGCAGATGCAGGCGCCGGCAGAACCTGCCTAGTCTTTGCTCAACCGGTCGGCCTTTTTCCGAACCAGAACCGTGCGCAGATCGTGCATCGCCATCAGTAACCTGTCGGTTACATCCTCAAGCTGTTCATCGCTTGCCTTGGACTGCGCCCATTGCGTTGTCAGATTCAGATAGTCGACAGCGCGGTGAATGTCGTCGATGTCGCGCTGGGCCAGTATGGCCCGGCGCTCGTCCATCCATTGGGCGATCTCTGCCTGATCCCGTTCGGACAAAACCCGTTGCCCGTGCGGCTTGACCTCACCGTTGCGGATGTTGATGACGGCGATCTGGTCCATCTCGATCCGGCGCTGGCGGTTTTCCGTATCGATCCGAAACACCGCGGCCCCGTTTTCACGGATGCGAAAATAGTATTCGGGCAGGTCGGCAGACATGTTTACCTCAGAGACGCACAAAAGCGCTGTACACGAGCGCAGGCTTCGGTCAGGGCTGCATCGGACGTCGCATAGCTGACCCGGAAGTTGGGTGACAGGCCGAAGGCCGCGCCAAACACGACGGCGACATCCGCCTCTTCCAGCAGGGCCGTGGCAAAGGCTTCATCGTTTTCGATGACGGTTCCCGCGGGTGTCGTTTTGCCAATCAGCCCGGCGATCGAGGGGTAGACATAAAACGCGCCCTCGGGTGTCGGGCAGGTTATGCCGTCAATCTCGTCCAACATGCGCACCACCAGATCACGGCGGCGTTTGAACGTTTCATTGTTCGGGGCCAGAAAATCTTGTGTTCCGTTCAGCGCTTCCACCGCCGCCCACTGGCTGATCGAGCAGGGGTTCGAGGTGGATTGCGACTGGATCTTGCGCATCGCCGAGATGAGTTCGACCGGTCCGGCCGCATAACCGATGCGCCAGCCGGTCATGGCGTAGGCTTTCGAAACACCGTTGCAGGTGAGCGTCCTGTCATACAGGCCGGGCTCCACCTCGGCAGGCGTGCAGAATTCAAACCCGTCATAAGCCAGGTGTTCATACATGTCGTCCGACATGATCCAGACATGCGGATGGCGCATCAGAACATCGGTGAGGGCCTTGAGCTCATCCCGGCTGTACCCTGCGCCTGTCGGGTTCGAGGGCGAGTTGAAGATGAACCACTTTGTCCTTGGGGTGATGGCGGCTTCCAGTTGTTCTGCCGTCAGCTTGAAGCTGTTGGCCAGCGTCGTTTCAACAACAACAGGCTTTCCACCTGCCAGCAAAACCATGTCGGGGTAGCTTACCCAATATGGCGCGGGGATGATCACCTCATCACCATCATTCATTGTTGCCATCAAGGCGTTGTACAGCGTCTGCTTGCCGCCCGTTCCAACCGAGATCTGCGCGGGCGTGTAGTCAAGCCCATGATCGCGCTTCATCTTGGCGCAAACCGCCTGCTTCAGTTCCGGAATGCCGTCCGGTGCGGTGTACTTGGTTTTTCCGGCTGCAATCGCTGCAACAGCGGCGTCCTTGATGTTTTGGGGGGTGTCGAAATCCGGCTCACCCGCGCTCAGGCCGATCACGTCGCGCCCGGCAACTTTCAACTCGGCGGCCTTGGCTGTCATGGCGATCGTGGGCGATGGTTTGACGCGTGACAGTGTCGCAGACAGGAAACTCATGGATGGCCTCGGTTTGTATGTTCAACCCGACTGTCATAGGGTGCGCCGGAATGACGATCAAGCCGTATGGACAAAGTGAATTGGAGACCCCGATGAATGATGAAAATGACTGGTATGGACCTGAGTCTGCGACATTCGGGGACCGTTTGGCAGGCGCGCGCGAAGCGGCCGGAATGACCCAGGCAGAGCTGGCGCGCCGCCTTGGCGTCAAGAAGACGACGATTGTCGATTGGGAAAACGATCTGTCCGAGCCGCGTGCGAACCGGTTGTCGATGATGGCGGGGCTGGTCAATGTCTCGATCATGTGGCTGCTGACCGGTGAGGGCGAAGGCATGGATGCCCCGGTGGAAGAGGGCGAAGGTGGAATGGAACTGTCGACCGCGGTGGCCGAATTGCGCGCCATCCGAGGAGAGATGCGGGTTTGCGCTGAACGTGCGGCGCGACTGGAAAAGAAAATGCGTCTGATGCTGGAGCAGAAAAATTGAGTGAACCCCGGGACGTACGCATCAAGCGAATGAAAATGCGATCCATGCGGCGCGGGATCAAAGAGATGGACATCATCCTTTCCGCTTATGCCGATCGCAACCTGGCCGATATGGATGCCGCCGGGCTGGATGTCTTTGACGCGCTGCTGCACGAAAACGATCAGGACCTGTATCAATGGGTCACAGGTCAGGTGCAGCCGCCGGCGCAGTTTGCCAGTTTGATTTCAAACATCGCGCAGACCTTTCAGAAATAAGACAATACCGGCTTAACCGATTTTTCGGACTTTCAGGTCATCGTGTCTCAAACAGCACGACTGAATCGGAGGGTCGGATGAGTATCGAAATGCAGGTCTCCGGGCTGGGAGCCAAGGGGTTCATGACCAGCTATCTTGAGGCGCTGGCCCTGGTGGAGCGGCTGCACCGGTTGCTGCTGGACGTCATCAAGGATGAATTCGAGCGCGTCGGCGTGCTGGAAATCAACGCGGTTCAGGCGTTGCTGCTGTTCAATATCGGCGATCACGAAGTGACGGCGGGTGAGCTGAAAAGCCGCGGCTACTATCAGGGCAGCAATGTCAGCTACAACCTCAAGAAGCTGGTTGAGATGGGGTATATGCACCACCAGAGATGCGAGATTGACCGCCGCTCTGTCCGCGTGCGTCTGACTCCACGAGGCAGGGAAATCCGCAATATCGTGTCCGACCTGTTTGCGCGTCACGCCGAAGGATTGCAAAGCAGAGGCGTGTTGGAGTTGGAAGGTATCGAAGACATCACCACGTCGCTGCGCCGGGTGGAGCGATATTGGACCGACCAGATCCGATACATCTACTGACCGCAGCTGTGCGTCGCGCAGAACCAAATCCGTCCTGCACTGATGCACAGGCCTGGCGGCCTTGTTCAAATGCGGGTCCAGAGAGCAGGCCCGCAAAAGCAGCACTCAGGCGCGGATTTATTGCGGGTCTTCATCAAGCGCACCAATCTGCAAACCGCTCAATTCCCGTTTCAGCTTTTTCCGCATGGCCCGTTCGAAATCTTCGAACCCCTGAGCGACCTCCAAAAAGGCACCGGGACCATGCAGGACGTTGTTTTCAAAAAACGGGATCAGAAAAAGTTCGCCTTCAAAATCCGCCGCGTTGATTACGAGGCCATTGACCACCACATTCTGAAAAGCGAAGTGCCGATAGGCTATCCGTGGTCCGTAGCCATCATTGTTGGAACCATCTCCGGACAGGTCAATGGTTTGAAACAAGCAGTCGGGTGCCTGGTTCATCAAGGTTGACCCGTAAGCCAGGGCATAGCCCATGGCGGTCGCTGATCCGGTATCTGATCTCACAGAGGCACTTATCTGACCGGACGCGAAAAGCAGGTCGGCAATATCTTCTATCAGCAACCAATTCAAAATGACGTGCTGGGTGGAACGACCGCTCCATTCGTAAACAGCCAGAGCAACCGGCATAGGAGAGGAGAAAAAAGCCTCCTGCACTTCGGGTGCGATCAGCGCAGCCGCCAAACCCTGCCGTTGCAGCACGTCCTCGGCCTCATCGACCGACACTGAAATGTCCATGGCCAATGCAAGGGCCAAACGACACGTTTCGGCCTTGATCGGGCTGGCCAGCGCGGCCAGCCCAAGCGTTATGACCCACCGGATCACCAGTGGCCAACGCTTTCCATGCTGGCCCAGGGTTCCTTCGGCTCCAGAGCATCGCCGTTTTGCAAAAGCTCGATCGAGATATTGTCGGGTGAGCGTACAAATGCCATGCGACCGTCACGCGGAGGGCGATTGATCGTGACGCCATTGTCCTGAAGGTGCTGGCAAACCTCGTAGATGTTGTCGACGCCGTATGCGAGGTGACCGAAATGGCGGCTGTCGCTGGGAAGGCCGTCATCACCGTCCCAGTTGTAGGTCAGCTCGATCGGCGCATCCTCCTGCCCCGGAGGGGCCATGAAAATCAGTGAAAACCGCCCGGCGTCGCTGTCATAGCGGCGTGTTTCCTTCAGTCCCAGAAGCTTGTAAAACGCCATGGATTTTTCCAGATCCTTCACGCGGACCATGGTGTGAAGATATGTCAGCGCCATTTTGGCCATCCTTTTCGACTCAGTTTGCATTGAGCTTAGCGCGCCGACCTAATGTGTCGAGACCGCCGGGTCTGGCGAATTGAAATTTGCGTGGGTTGCGGCATATATCGCGGTTTCGATGTTGCGGCTGGCGAGATATAGTAGGGGGCGACTCATTGCCAGAAAGGAAAACCTGATGCCGCTGTCCGCTGACCAACAGGCCGAGATCGAAGCGCAACGTGCGCAATCGCATCCCACTCGTCGCGTCGTTTCAGCGGGAATGGAAGATCACCTGTACACCGCGCATCAGGTTCTGGATCACGGCTTTGTCCGCGTGATTGATTACATGGGCGATGATGCGGCCATCTGTCAGGCCGCGCGTGTGTCCTACGGCAAAGGAACCAAATCGGTTCAGAATGACGAAGGTCTGATCCGGTACCTGATGCGGCACTGGCATTCGACCCCTTTCGAAATGTGCGAGGTCAAACTGCATGTAAAGCTGCCGGTCTTCGTGGCGCGGCAGTGGATTCGGCACCGTACGGCCAATGTGAATGAATACTCGGCGCGATATTCGATTCTGGATCGTGAATTCTATATTCCCGCACCCGAACATGTGGCCGCCCAATCAGAGGTGAACAATCAAGGCCGTGGCTCTGCTCTGGAAGGTGAAGAGGCCGCGCGTGTTCTGGACATCCTCAAGGCTGACAGCGCCCGGTGCTATGACAATTACGAGTCGATGATCAGCCAGGACGGGCAACAGGGGCTGGCACGAGAATTGGCCCGGATGAACCTGCCCGCAAACATCTATACGCAGTGGTATTGGAAGGTCGACCTGCACAACCTGTTCCATTTTCTGCGGCTGCGCGCTGACCCTCATGCTCAATATGAGATCCGCGTCTACGCTGATACGATGTGCAAGATCGTTGCCGACTGGGTGCCCTTTGCCTATAAAGCCTTCGAGGACTACCGTCTTGGGGCCGTCAACCTGTCGGCTCAGATGGTTGAAAGCCTGCGCCGCATGCTGGCGGGTGAGGACGTCACGCAGGAAAGCTCGGGCATGACGGCTCGGGAGTGGCGTGAGTTCGAAGAGATCATTCGCAAATAGAATTCGAATTACCGGGCGTCTATTTTTTTCGGATTGTCATGCCAAGCGATCCATCGCCTAAGCAGAGTGTGGGCTTTTGCGACGCATGCACGATGACCTGAAACCGGAACGAAGGGCGTCGCAACGTGCCAGCGTCGCCCCGAGCGCACAATGAAAGCCTGGGAAATCCGGTTTGCGGGCGGGGCTGGGATCTGGTTGCGGGAAACCGGGGTATCCGACACCACTGCAACGGATATACACCATTGACGCCGCGCAAATGAACAATCCGCGCGCGGGTAATGGAACAGGCCCGGTAGGGGGTGGTTGACGGCCGGAAATTGGCCGCCAACCTTAATGGATTCATCCCGCAATCAGCGGGGATGTCGTTACAACGGCTTCAATTCCGCAGCCATTTGTCGGCCGTCGCGCCCGTCCTGCAACTCGTACGAGACTTTCTGATTGTCTGCGAGTCCGGTGAGGCCGGACCGTTCTACGGCCGAGATATGTACAAACACATCTTTGCCCCCTTCATCAGGGGCAATAAAACCATAACCTTTAGTGGTATTGAACCATTTCACGGTGCCGGTTGGCATGTCCCGTGTCTCCTTCTACTTGCGCATTGTCCCACAAATTGGTGGGGGCTGTGGTCAGCGTCGCCACAAAAAAAGACTGTTTGGCACTTTCTGAACAGTCCGTTTCGTGTGTTTCGCCTTTTTCAACATTGCACGGTGAAGTAAAAAATCAAGAATAACCGCCGGAAACTGGCAAGTTTGCCTAAAATGCAATCAAATGCAGGAGCAGTAAAAACATGCGCCTTTATGGATTGAAAACCTGTGACACCTGTCGCAAAGCATTGAAAACGTTACCAGATGCAGAATTTGTGGATGTCCGCAGTGATGGCGTGCCGGATGCTGTGCTGTCGCAGGCTCTTGCTGGCTTCGGCGAGGCTTTGCTCAACACCAGGTCAACGACATGGCGCGGATTGGATGACAACCAGCGCGCGAAAGCACCTTTAGAGCTTTTGAAACAGCATCCCACCCTGATGAAGCGCCCGTTGATCGAGAAAGACGGAGAGCTGTTTCTTGGCTGGACCGCGGAAACTCGCACGCAGCTTGGTATTTCTTAAGGAATGCTTATGTGCCTGCAAGCAAAAGTGAGGACGTTCAATGCGTAATGCCGCCATGATCTTGGGCGTGATTGCCGGGCTGATCGGGATGATCGTCGGGTTTTTCGGGTATGCAAAGGTGGTCGTCATCGATCACGTCGGCGAGATAGACGGCGTTCTGAGGCAGGTAGACAACCCTGATCTGATTCAGGCTGTGTCGATCATCGCGCCTTTGTTGGCCATTGCCGGGGGCGCGATGGCGCCCGCGCGCGCTCTTGTTGCGGGGATCCTGCTGCTGATTTCGGCGGGGGCGATGTATTATGCATTTGGATTCGGTGTGTTCACCATGTTCCCGATCGCGTTTGCCGGGGTTGCCGGGGTGCTTGGGCTGGCAGCAGGTAAACCGGACCAGCCCAAAGCGCATTTCTAGGTCACTTCAGGCGCAGGATCCGATCAAGTGAGATGGGCCCCGCGCCGTTGATCACGATCACCAGCATCAGGAACGTCCACATCGTGCGCTGATCCATAATGGATGGCGCCGCGTCGAACAGGCTGCCCAGTTTCACGCCATGGCCGGTGACATCGACCAGGGTCTGCACCCAGATGAAACCGATCATACCCAAGGCCGCCAGGCGGGTGAACAGACCGACCAGCAGCAGCGCGGGAAGGACGAATTCTGCAACCGTGCCAAAGAAAATGACGACCCGTTGAAAGAGCGTCATTTGGGATACGTCGTAAAGGACGGCTTCGGCTGCTTTGGGGAAAATCTGACCGAAGGCACCGGCCGAAGGTGAAAAGATCGAGCCGTCGATCTTCAGCATCGCCGAGTTCCAGTAATAGACCAGAAGAACTGCGACAAAGACCAGTCGCGCCAGCGTGGGTGTAAGCCAGTTGGACGCCAGGTCCACTTTTCCCAGAACGTTGTTGTGAAGTGAGATCAGGGCAGTCATGTCTCCAGCCTTTCGATAGTCACAGAAGTTATTGCACCGCCCTGCAAAAGCAGTGCCAGAGTGGTTCCAAGGTCAAATTCAGGTTGCGCCGCAGCGGTTTTTTCAAACGCTTCGCCGATCATGTCGCCGCCTTGCATATGGGCGATCCAATCGGCGCCGCCGGCTGGCAGCAACTGGGCAACCGGGTCGAATTCCGGGCGTGTGATCAAAACATCCTCAGCTCGCGCATCTGGTTTCGGCGCGTTGGTTTCGGTGTTGAAACGCCAGATCGCGTGAATGGGCCAGTCCGAGCGTACCACCCGCATGGCCGGGGCAAAACGCAGCCGGGCTCGCATGACCTGTTCGGGGTCTACGGCCAGCGCGTCTGCCGGGGCGGGTTGGCTGTCGGCGGCGTGGTACGACTTGCGCAACGCAAGTTCCAGCCGCGCCACATCCGGCAGGTAACCAAGATGGGAAAGCTGCTGCATTTCGGCCAGAAATTCGGGAAAGGCTTCACCGTAGAACATCATCAGCGGTGATGATGGTGGGTGCTGGCGCAGAAATATCCCGGCCAGCCCGTCCATGTTCTGTGGCCCCAGCAACTTGGTGATGACTGGGAACGCCTGATGCATCGCTTCGGTCAAGGACACGGCGACATTGTTGCGATAGACGCTGAACCGACGACCGGCTGGCTGCGCCTGAGCGTCCAGCAAACCTTCGGGGACAGGGGCTGACGCATCCATCATGGCCGCGCGAAATACGGATTGCGAAACGCTCATGCCGGGATCCGTTCCAGGGCGGTCTGCGCGCGAACGGCTTCTTCCCGCAAAATGGACCAGTCCGGTACGTCGGTATCCCACTCGATCAGGACGGGTTTCGGCCCCGTACGTTCCAGCACGTAATCCAACAGCGCCCAGACCGAATCGACGACTTCACGCCCGTGGCTGTCGATCAGCAGCGGGTGGCCGTGATCGTCTTCATCCTCGTCATGGCCTCCAAGGTGAATTTCTCCAACTTTTTCAAGTGGATAGGCATCGATGTAACCCTGAGGAGAGAAATCCAGATTGGTGGCAGAGACAAAGACGTTATTGACATCCAGCAACAAGCCACTTCCGGTGCGACGTGCAATTTCGCGCAGAAAGTCCGGCTCGGACCAGGTGCTTTCTTCAAAAGCCAAATAGCTTGAGGGATTTTCCAACAGCATCTGCCGTCCGACGGTGTCCTGAACCTGATCGATATGATCGCAAACGCGCGCCAGTGTTGCGTCGGTATAGGGCAAGGGCAGCAGGTCGTTGTAGAAATGGGTGTCATGTGTGGACCAGGCCAGGTGCTCGGAAAAGCTGGCGGGATTCAGCCAGCCCACCAGATGTTTCAGCCGGGCCAGGTGATCAGGGTCCAGCGCGCCTTCGCCGCCGATGGACAGGCCAACGCCATGGACCGAGATCGGAAATTGTTCGGAAAGGTGGCGCAGCTGCGCCAGAGGCCGCCCGCCGTCGCCCATGTAGTTCTCGGCATGGATTTCCAACCATGCGACGGGCTGTGCGTGTTCAAGTATCTGAGCGAAGTGTTGCGGCTTGTAACCAACGCCCGGCGCTGCGGGCAGACGGTTCGACCGGTGGGCATCATCCAGCATGGGTCAGTTCCTTGATCACGAAAGGGAAGGGGCGGGCGATGGTGCCCGCCCCTGAATTCGTCAGGCCGTTCTTATGCGGGCAGATCGCGATCCAGAGCTTCCAGCGAGCCTTTGCGCGGGCTGCCGTCTGCCTGCGCGGGCAGTTCGATATCCGCGCAGGTGCCTGCGTCAACCAGGGTCCATGCATTGCCCTGATAATCAACGGTCGAGGTGCCCGCGCAGGTGGTGCCGGGGCCCGCGGCGCAGTCGTTCTGACCGGCCAGCGATACGCCATAGCATTTTTCCTTTGCCTGAGCGGATGCAGTGGTTGCGGCGCCCGATACGGCGGCTGCGACTGCGGTTGCGATAACCAGGGACTTGGCTGTGTTCGACATCTCGGTAATCCTCTTGATGACTGGGTATGTCTGCTTGTGACAATGACAAAGGTAGTAGCTTGGTAGACAGAGTTGAATTCACGAGCCCGTGTCTCACAAGCACGTCAAAGGGCGGCGTGCCCTCTTGCAGCGTAAAGCATTGTTTTTGATGAAGAAAGAGTGAATTGTTTCAATCTGGCCCCAATTCGGGGGCCAGATTCCCAGCAATATGCTGCCGATTGTTACAGCAAATCCGGTGGGGTGGCTGCCTGCGACAGCTCGTTTGTTACAACGTCAAGCGGTTGAACCTGCGTCTGTTTTTCACCCAGACGTCGGACGCTGACGGTGCGCTCTTCAACCTCGCGGTGGCCGACGGCCAGAATGACCGGCACCTTGCCGACCGAATGCTCGCGGACCTTGTAGTTGATCTTCTCGTTGCGGATATCCGCCTCGGCGCGGACACCCGCAGCTTTGAGCGTTTCAACCACTTCCAGAACATACTCATCCGCTTCGGAGGTGATCGAGGCCACGACGACCTGACGCGGGGCCAGCCAGAACGGCAGTTTGCCCGCGTGTTCTTCGATCAGGATACCGATGAACCGTTCGAAGGATCCCAGCGTCGCGCGGTGCAGCATGACGGGGCGGTGTTTGCCGCCGTCGGCGCCAATATAGGTGGCGTCCAGGCGTTCAGGCAGAACGAAGTCCACCTGGAAGGTGCCGCACTGCCAGTCGCGACCGATGGCATCTGTCAGGACGAACTCCAGCTTTGGACCGTAGAAGGCGCCTTCACCCGGGTTCAGTTCGGGTTCGATCCCGGCTGCTCGGGTTGCAGAGAGCAGGGCGGATTCTGCCTTGTCCCAGACCTCATCTGAACCAGCCCGCGTTTCAGGACGGTCCGAGAATTTCACCGCAAACTTTTCGAATCCCAGATCCTTGTAGATCACGCTGAGGAAACGGATGAACTCGGCGGTTTCGGCCTCGATCTGTTCCTCGGTCGAAAAGATGTGGGCGTCGTCTTGCGTAAAACCGCGCACGCGCATGATGCCGTGCAATGCGCCCGAGGGTTCGTACCGGTTGCACGACCCGAATTCGGCCATACGCAACGGCAGATCGCGGTAGGATTTCAGGCCCTGTTTGAAGATTTCAACATGGCAGGGGCAGTTCATCGGCTTGAGCGCGTTAACGGCTTTCTCGCGGGCATGTTCTTCGTCCACTTCGACGATGAACATATTCTCCTGATACTTGTCCCAGTGGCCGGACCGTTCCCACAGCTTGCGGTCAACGACCTGCGGCGTGTTCACCTCGACATAACCGCCCTTGCGCTGCTGTCGGCGCATGTAGTCCTGCAGCAGGGTGTAGATGGTCCAGCCGTTGGGATGCCAGAAGATCTGACCGGGCGCTTCCTCCTGCATGTGGAACAGGTCCATCTCGCGGCCCAGCTTGCGGTGGTCGCGTTTGGCGGCTTCTTCCAGCATATGCAGGTAGGCTTTCAACTTTTCCTTGCCGGTAAAGGCCACGCCGTAGATGCGCTGCAACATCGCGCGATCGCTGTCGCCGCGCCAATAGGCACCCGCGATGGACATCAGCTTGAACGCATCCCCCGGAACCTGCCCGGTATGTTGCAGGTGCGGACCTCGGCAAAGATCCTGCCAATGGCCGTGCCAGTACATGCGCAGCGGCTCGTCGCCGGGAATAGCCTCGATCAGCTCGACCTTGTAGGGCTCGTTATTGGCCTTGTAGAACTCGATCGCGCGCTCGCGGTCCCAGACCTCGGTGGTGACGGGATCACGCTTGTTTATGATCTCTTTCATCTTTTTCTCGATGAGGCCGAGATCTTCGGGCGTGAACGGCTCTTCGCGGTCGAAGTCATAATACCAGCCGTTTTCGATGACGGGGCCGATGGTGACCTTGGTGGCGGGCCAGATCTCCTGAACCGCGCGCGCCATGATATGGGCCAGATCGTGGCGGATCAGCTCATTGGCCTGGGCCTCATCCTTCATAGTGTGGATGGCTATCTGTGCGTCGGATTCGATGGGCCATTGCAGGTCCCAGTGCTGGCCGTCAACGGTGGCCGAGATGGCCTTTTTGGCCAGCGAGGTTGAGATGTCGGCAGCCACCTGCGCGGGCGTGACGCCTGCGGCGAAGGTGCGTGCATTGCCATCGGGAAAGGTAAGAGAGACGGATTGAGAATCCAGGGCCATATCGGCTCTCCTCGTCGGTTTGGCGCCCACTGAACGCCCGGTTGCGGGTTATGTGTGTTCGGCCCATGTGGCAGGTGGATGGGCCTGTGTCAAGAGTGGGGCGAGGGGCCGGCCCCTCGCGCTCCCCGGAGTAATTGGAAAAAGATGAAGTGGGCGGAATTGCACTCGGGGGTGGGGCGTGCATGATGCTGGAAAAGGAAAGAGGGTTTCATGGCAGCGACGGATTTTCTGGAGACGCCGCAGGGGCGGCGATTGGCTTATCACAAGACCGAAGGGGCAGGACCGACCATCGTTTTTCTGGGCGGGCTCAAATCGGACATGGAAGGCACCAAGGCCGTGCATCTGGAAGCCTGGGCACAGGCGCGGGGGCAATCGTTCTTGCGGTTCGATTATTCCGGCCACGGCGAAAGCTCGGGCGCGTTCACCGAGGGCTGTATCGGTGACTGGCATCAGGACACATTGGCTGCGGTAAAGGCATTGACGGACGGACCTTTGATCGTGGTTGGCTCATCAATGGGAGGATGGCAGGCATTGCTGCTGGCCAAGGTCATGCCCGAGCGAATTGCGGGCATGGTCACAATCGCCGCCGCGCCGGATTTCACCGAGGACGGGTACTGGGCTTCGTTCAGCGACGAACAAAAAGCTGCGCTGGACTCTGTCGGCCATGTCGAGCTGCCGTCCGACTATATGGAACCCTATATCATCACCAAGCGCATGATCGAAGACGGACGCCAGAATTTGGTTCTGCGGGACGCTCTGGATCTGCCGTTCCCGGTTCGTTTCCTGAAAGGTACCGAAGACACGGCGGTTTCGACCGAAACAGCCGTGCGGCTGCTGGAACATGCTGCGGGTCCTGACATGCGGCTGTTGTTGGTCAAGGGGGCTGATCATCGCTTCTCGGACGAGATGTGCCTGGGTTTGATCGAGACCGCGGTTCTTGATGTGTTGGGAGAAGCCTGATGCGGCGCTTTGGTTGGTTTCTGGGGCGCGCTCTTCTGGCGCTGGTTGTTCTTGGCGGCCTGGTCTACTGGTTCGGCCCGCGCGAGGAAGTGAACCTGCACCCGACCTTTGACCCTCGGAAATTTGGTGAAGGTGTTCAGGTTTTTTTTGAAAGCACCGAGTCTGCCTATGATGACATCGTTCCGGGTGTCGAAAAGCGCGTGATCTGGCAGGACGGGTTCAAGGAACAGCGCACGCCGTATTCTGTTCTGTACATCCACGGTTTTTCAGCAAGTTCCGAGGAAATCCGCCCTGTTCCTGATCTGGTGGCTGACGCTTTGGGCGCCAATCTGGTCTACACGCGGTTGCAAGGTCACGGTCGGGATGGGCCGGCGATGGCCGAGGGTACGGCCTCGGGCTGGATGCAGGACACCGCCGAAGGGCTGGCAGCGGCGCGTGCGGTCGGGGAAAAGGTGATCGTCATTTCCACCTCGACCGGAGGAACGCTGGCGGCGGCCGCTGCGTTGGATCCCGACCTCAGCCAGGATGTGGTCGGCATGGTTTTTGTCTCGCCGAACTTTGGTGTGAATACCGTCGCGGCGTGGGTGCCTTCGTTGCCTTGGGCCAGAAGTTGGTTGCCCGTTCTCATGGGGCAAGAACGCGATGTGTCAGGGCCGGACCCCGAGAAGAACAGGTACTGGACGTCGGTCTACCCGTGGGAAGCCGTCGTGCCGATGTCCGTGCTGGTGGATACGGTCTATGCGCTGGATTTCTCTGACGCCCTAATACCCGCCTTGTTCTGGTTTTCGGATGATGATCAGGTTGTGCGGCCGGACCGGACGCACAAGGTTGCCGAGGCCTGGGGCGCTCCGGCAACAGTCAGGCTGGTGACGATGGGGCCGGGTGACGATCCGTCTTCACATGTTATCGCGGGGCGGTTGATGTCGCCGGGTCAAACCGATGCCACCGTTGCTGGTATTCTGGAGTGGCTCAAGGGCTTGGGGGTGGAATAAACCCTGATCGGAAAAAAGGATGCAAGATGCGTAAGCCGGGCAGTATGTGGAGCCTTGAGACCTTGGGTCGTGTCCGCTTGTCCCGGCACTTCTTCATGCGCGATTTTCTGTATTCGGAAATCGGCAACTTCCACCAAAAGCAGAATATTCCGGACAACCCGGATCTGGCGATCGAAACAGGCCGCGCCTTTTGCGAAACTCTTCTTGACCCTTTGGAGGAGACATTTGGCCGGGTCGCGGTCAGGTCGGGTTATCGTTCATCGTCCTTGAACCGGTTTGGCAATGAAAACAAGCTGAACTGCGCCCGAAACGATCACCCGCTGGAATGCCACATCTGGGATCGCGGGGAAGGGGATGCGCGGATCGCCGGGGCATCCATCGTCATCCCGTGGTTCGCGGATCAATATGCGCAGGGCAGGGACTGGCGGGATCTGGCGTGGTGGATGCACGATTATCTGGAGTATTCCGAAATCTGGTTCTTTCCCAAGCTCTGTGCGTTCAACCTTGTGTGGCGGCCCAGGCCGCAACGCCGGATCGACAGCTATATTGCTCCGCGTGGGTGTCTGTTGAGGCCCGGCGCTGAGCCCGGTGAAGACCTTGCGGCCCGGCAATCCCGTTACGCCGATTTCCCGGCGTTTCGGGCCATCGCCTACCCGTGAAGTTTTCCTTGCCCGGCTTTGGCAAAACTCTCATCCTGACAACAACTGGAAGGACTCGGAAAACCGAGCAGATGGAGACCCCCGCGTGAAGGAACCGCTGGTTTTGTTGCCTGGGTTGATGTGTGATGCCCGGCTGTTTCGACCTCAGATCGAGGTGTTGTCACGGTCACGGCCTGTCACTGTTGCACCTGTTTCCGGAGGCGAGCGCATTGAAGAGATCGCCTCGGGGCTGTTGGATCAGCTGCCACATCGGTTTGCATTGGCGGGCCTGAGCATGGGCGGTGTGGTGGGGTTGGAACTGACCCGGCGGGCACCGGAACGGGTGACGCGCCTGTGTCTGATGTCGACGGACGCACTGGCGGATACACCTCAAATCGCGGCCAGTCGCGAGGACCTGATCATTGGTGCCCTGGGTGGGCGGCTGGAAGAGGTCATGCGCCAACTGGTCGGCACCGATACATTGGCACCGGGGCCCAGGCGAATCCCAATTCTGAATGATCTTTTGACAATGGCGAATGATCTGGGCGCCGAGACATTCGTGCGTCAAATGCGTGCCTTGCAGCGCCGCCCAGACCAACAGGGTTCGTTGCGCCGCATCAAAGTCCCAACTTTGATCATGGGCGGTGCCCATGACACGCTTACCCCGGTCAAACGGCACTCTTTCATGTCTGACCTGATACCAGAGGCAGCGTTGGAGGTCGTCGAAAATGCCGGACATCTGCTGCCGCTTGAAGCGCCCGATGCCGTCAACAAAGCCTTGGAAACCTGGCTGAATACCCCGCAAAAGTTTGTCTAGGGGTAAAGCGCCGCCCGCGCGTCTTTCGAAATGACATTCGGTACGACCGCAGGATCGCCGGTCTCGGGGTCGAAAAACGGCGTATTCTTCCAGCGTCCTGACAGGCGCGATTGCAGGGCGCGGCGCAAAAGGCCAAACGCCGCAAACCTGACCTTTTCGTGTTTTTGTTTTCCATCGGGTCGAGGGACAAACCCACGGGTCGTCACCGGCCCCAATGCGGAAACATCACCGGTAATCCTGCCGACGATAAACCCTGCAAAGGGCAAACGTGCAGTCTGTGGCGTTGTCGCCAGCGGGGCGTTGCAGCAGCTGGCATACCATCGCAGCATACCATTTGGGCTGAGTTTCATGGCCGAAAGGAATTGGCTCCCGGCGGTGATTTCGATTTCATCCGGTGCCATCTGGAAAATGTCCACCGGGCCGGGCGCCGGGTCGGGCTGCCCGAAATACAGTTGCGCCGCACGGCAGTCATGACAAAAACACTCGACATGGGTTCCAAGCCGAACGCCCCGGTCCGAGATTTGACCCTTCAACTGGCCGCAACAGCAGGAAAAGGCGAGGCCACCATGTAATGGCCCGCCCATGTTTATCAGGCTACCTTGTTGGTGTTCGCAGCGCGGCGACGTTTCTTGCGGCTGTTTTCGTTCATGAAATCAATCACAAGCGGGCGAATGTTATCGCGCCAGCTGCGGCCCGCGAAAATGCCATAGTGGCCCGCGCCGGGTTCTACGTGGCTGGCCTTTTTGCTGTCTGGCAAACCGGTGCACAGGTCCAGTGCAGCAATACATTGTCCGGGCGCCGAGATATCGTCATTCGCACCTTCGACCGATTTCACGGCAACATCGGTGATTTTGCCGATATCCACCTTGTGGCCGGCGACAACAAATTCGTTGCGTGCGATCTCGCGGTTCTTGAACACGCGTTCGACCGTCGACAGATAGAACTCGGCCGTCATGTCCATCACCGCAAGATATTCGTCATAGAAACGGTTATGGGCATCCAGGTCCGAGGCTTCGTTGCGGATAACACGCTGAATCTGATCGGAAAACGCCTTGGAGTGGCGATCGGCGTTCATCGACATGAACGACGCCAGTTGCAGCAGGCCGGGATAGACCATACGCCCGACACCTTTGTACTTGAATCCGACCCGTTGAATCATGGTTTCTTCCAGCTGACCCATCGTAACACGTCGTCCAAAGTCGGTGACGTCGGTCGGAGTCGCGTCCGGGTCCACCGGCCCGCCAATCAGTGTCAGAGTGCTGGGTTGAGCCTTGGGTTCGACTTCGGCCAGATAGGCGGTCGCTGCCAATGTCAGCGGGGCAGGCTGACAAACCGCCACGACGTGCGTGTCGGGCCCCAGTTCCTTCATGAAATCTACAAGGTAGAGCGTGTAGTCTTCGACATCGAACTTGCCGGCAGACACAGGAATATCGCGCGCATTATGCCAATCGGTGATGTAAACTTCGCAATTGACCAGCAGGCTTTTGACAGTCGAACGCAGCAGCGTGGCGTAATGGCCGGACATGGGCGCAACCAGCAGGACCTTGCGCGGTTGTTCTTCCCGGCCGTTGACACGGAAATGAACCAGATCGCCGAAGGGGCGTTCCAGAACGGTCGTAATCTCGACCAGATGGTCTTTGCCGTCCTCGCAGGTGAAGGTTCGAATGCCCCAGTCAGGTTTGACGACCATTCGCTGGAAGGTCCGTTCGGTGACTTCACCCCATGCGGCCATCCAGCTGAACGCCGGGTTAGGTGTCATGGAAAACAGGGGGTAGGACGCCATCGCGCTTGCGGTTGCACCAAGCCATTGGTTGGTGTTACGCATGGACTCCATAAGGTCGTAGGTCATCATGTAGCGCATAAATGGGGCCTCCTGAGTGTCAGCCTGAGAGTTCGGACCATTCGCCGCTTTGCCCCCCAGCACCCACGACGTTATTCTGCATGGCAGCGAGGTTAGGGTGGAATTGTTAAAATGACAACAAGTGAAGACCAAATGCCGGACGTGTCCGAAGAACATATTGAACGCATTAAAGAAAATATGGAAAGGGTCGAGCAGCTCGCGAAGCGCCTGGTCGAGATCATGGCGTCAAAAAAGTCGCACACGCCCGCGCTGGACGGCCCGAATCAAGAGCTTTTTGCACGAGCAGCAACAGCCTATTGGGCCGAGGCATGGCAAAATCCCGCCAAGTTGTTGGAGCAACAGATAGAATTCTGGGGCAAGTCGGTTCTCAACTTTGCCGAAGCGCAGAAAGCGCTGACGACCGGAGAGGTGGAAACCGAGGACACCAAGCCCGGTGACAAGCGTTTTTCCAATCCCCTTTGGGAGACAAACCCTTATTTCCGACTGATCCGGCAGCAATACCTGACGAACGCGGAAGCGATTGCGCAGGCTGTCTCGTCGGTTGATGATCTGGATGCCAAAGACAAACGACGCCTACAGTATTTCTCGCAGCAGATCATCGACATGATGGCGCCCACGAATTTTCTGGCGACTAACCCGGATGCCCTGCAAAAGGCGGTCGAGACCGAAGGTCAGTCGCTGATAAAAGGGTTGGAGAACCTTGTTTCAGACCTCGAAGCCAATGATGGCGAGTTGGTCGTCAAACTGGCGGATGAAAGCGCGTTCGAGGTTGGTGGAAACCTGGCGACAACGCCGGGCGAGGTCATATATCGCAACCGGATGATGGAGCTGATCCAATACAAGCCGGTGACTGAAACGGTTTATGAGACGCCCATCGTTCTGTTCCCGCCCTGGATCAACAAGTTCTATATTCTGGATCTGAAAGCCCAGAACAGCATGATCAAATGGATCACCGAACAGGGCTATACCCTGTTTGTCGTAAGCTGGGTGAACCCGGATGAAAGCTATGCCGAAACCGGCATGGAAGACTATATTCAGGACGGTTTCCTGACCGCAATCGAAACGGCCAAGAAGATCTGCAAGGTCAAACAGGTCAACGCTGTGGGTTATTGCATCGCGGGCACGACGCTGAGCCTGACCCTGTCCTTGCTGAAACAGCGTGGCGACAAATCGGTCAAATCCGCAACGCTGTTCACGGCACTGACGGATTTTTCCGATCAGGGTGAGTTTACGCCATTCCTGCAAAACGACTTCATCGACGGAATCGAAGAGGAAGTAAAAAAGGAAGGCGTTCTGCGATCGTGGATCATGGCGCGCACCATGTCGTTTCTGCGATCACGCGACCTGATTTATGGTCCGGCCATTCGCAGCTATATGATGGGGGAAGTGCCTCCGGCCTTTGATCTGCTCTACTGGAACGGCGATGGTGCAAACCTGCCAGCAAAAATGGCCGTGGAATATCTGCGAGGCCTCTGCCAGCGCAACGAGTTCGCGACCGACGGTTTCGAGTTGATGGGGCACAAGTTGAAACTCGAAGACGTGGATGTGCCGCTGATGGCCATAACCTGCGAAACCGATCACATCGCGGCATGGAAAGACTGTTACCGCGGCGTGCAGAAAATGGGCTCGCGGTCCAAAACCTTCGTGGTTTCAGAATCGGGTCATATTGCGGGTATCGTGAACCCGCCCAGCAAGAAGAAATATGGCCACTACACCAACCCGGATATGAAGTCGGATGCCAGCACCTGGCTGAAAGAAGCTGATTTTCACGAAGGATCCTGGTGGCCCATGTGGGACGCGTGGTTGAAGAAGCGGTCTGGCAAGCAGGTTCCGGCCCGTGAGCCGGGTGATTCGAAGCACCCGAGCCTTGCATCCGCACCCGGGACTTACGTTGTGGCGAAACCAAACGACTGATTTCATTTTGAAACTTAAAAATTCTGCGCCGCAGCAAGAAAAAACTTGCAATGCTGCGGTGCAGCAATCATATTGTCCTCAAGCTGATGAAACCCGGGGTGGGCCCGGACCGGCTAAAAGGATTAGGACAATGGCAAAGACCCAAGACTTTACCGCGATCATGAAAGACATGATGGGTGCATTTCCGGTGGACACCACCGCGATGGAAGGCGCATTCAAATCGACCGCTTCGCTGAACGAGAAGCTGTCGGGCGTTGCTCTGGACGCTGCTGAGAAATCGGCCGAGATCTCGAACAAATGGACCAAGGACACCCTGGCCAAGCTGAGCGAGATGTCGAAAGCCAAGGCAGAGCCTGCTGACTACGCAAAAGCCGCAACCGACTTCGCAAGCGCGTCGGCTGAAGTTGCAGCCGAAAACCTGGCCGCTTTCGCTGAAATCGCGAAAAAAGTTCAGACCGAAACCGTCGAGCTGCTGATGGCTGCCGGCAAAGACGCCGCGGAAGAAGCAACCGCTGCCGTCAAAAAGGCGACCAACGAGGTCACCACCGCAGCCAAGAAAGCTGCAACTGCAAAGTAAGAAACGTCCGCGAAGCGCACCCAACCCTCCCATTAGGTGCAATCGCGTTGGGCAGGTCCATTGACCTGCCCTTTCTTTTTGTGCTGCACTCGCATAACCTGTGCTGCAACGCATCATCCTTGGGGAGGGAACCCGGTGTCGGACCAAGAAAAACCGCTGCTTATCAAGCGCTATGCCAGCCGTCGACTATACAATACCGAGACCAGCGATTACGTGACGCTCGAAGATATCGCGGGCTTCATCCGCGACGGGCGAGAAGTGCAGATCATTGATCTGAAAACCGGCGATGACCTGACTCGCCAGTATCTTCTGCAAATCATTGCCGAACATGAAAGCCGGGGTGAAAATGTGCTGCCGGTGAATGTACTGAATGATCTGGTGCGCAGTTACATGCTGCCGGGCGGGGGGGTGATGCCCCAGTTTCTGCAAAGCTCGTTCGAGATGCTGCGCGAAAGCCAAAACAAGATGATGGAAAACATGAGCGCGATGAATCCGATGTCTCAGATGCCGGGTTTTGACGCGTTGCAGGCGCAGCAACAGGCTTTCCTGAAGGCGATGACCAGCGGGCTGTCCAGCGGATGGTCCAGCCCGGAAAAGGAAGAGGACAAGTCCGAACCGAAAGAGGATCTGGACGACATCAAGAAACAGCTGGCCGAGTTGCAGCAAAAACTGTCCAAGCTGAACTGATCCGTTCCGAACAAAGAATCAGGCCCGCATCGTGCGGGCCTTTCTTGTTCAAAGTGCCGCTGTCTTAAGTGCCATAAACCGGCATCGGGCCTGTCACTTCGCCAACCGATGCCAGCAGGATGTCTGCAATCACGTCCAGCTCTTCGCGGGTCAGGCGGACTGGCAGGCGCACGTCGCAGGCCTTCATCAGCATGTCGCGCGTCTTGGGCAGGTCGAAAGTTTCCGGAAGGAATTGCCAGTTCCAGAAAGCGCGGGCGTTGTCTTCGCTCAGACCAAAAACCTGAACCTTGACGCCGCGTGCTTCGGACGCTGCGGCAAAGGCGCGGATCTCATGTTCCTGCATTCCGACAAGATTGAACTGGATCGAATCCGGCGCACGCTGCTCGGGGGGCAGCGGGGCGGGGACCTCGATATGAGACGAGGTGTTCAGGCGACCGGCCACGTAATCGTGGTTTGCCAGGCCATCGCGGACACGGCGTGCCAGTTCCGGAAGTTGAGGGCGGATCACGGCGGCGCTGAGGTTGCTTAGGCGAAGGTTGTACAGCGGCAGCTTGTTCTGCCAGCGGGCAAAGGCCTCTTCCAGTTCGGGTGAGTTGTCGCCCTGCGGACCTTTGTGCTTCTTCCAATTGTGTTCATACGCGCCCGACATGATGACGGCACGCGCGACAAGATCTGCATCATTCGTGATCAGGATGCCACCTTCGCCGGCATTGATCATCTTGTAGGATTGGAACGAGAAACATCCGACCTTTCCGATCGTACCGATATTGCGGCCATGCCATGTGGTGCCCAGCGAATGCGCGGCATCCTCGATCACCGGAATGTTACGTGCGTCGCACAAGGCCATGATCGCATCCATGTCGGATGTATGCCCGCGCATGTGGCTGATGATGACTGCCTGAACGTTGTCCAGCTTGGCCTCGAAATCGGCCATGTCGATGCGATAGTTTTCACCCACTTCGCACAGAACCGGAATGCAGTCGGCGTGGACGACCGATGACGGCACGGCCGCGAAGGTGAAGCCGGGGATCAGAACACGCGCATCGCGGGGCAGGCCCAGTGCTTTGAGCGACAGAAACAGCGCGGCCGAGCAGGACGACACCGCCAAAGCGTATTTCGTGCCCAACAGTTCCGCGAACTCGACTTCCAGCAGGGCCACCGGGGCATCCTGCGGTGCGGTATAGCGGAACAGGTCACCTGATTGCATCAGGGCCTCGATCGCGTCCTTGGCGGCGGCAGGGATGGGTTCGGCGTCGTGAACGTTGGGGGGCAGCGTCATATTTGGAATTCCCGAATTCTATCTTTGGGAAAGATAAAGATAATCGGGAGGCAATCCAAGCCCCCAATCGCCGGGCAGGCGAAAATTCACCAATCTGTCGCAATTTACGTGGATCAGACCCCAAGCCGGTCGCGCAGTGCGAACCATGTCATGGCCAGCATCAGAAGCGGGCTGCGCAGGGCAGGGCCGCCTGGAAAAGACAGCGCGGGCACCCGTGCCATCGTGTCAAACCCTTCGGCCTGACCCTGAATCGCCATCGCCATGAGTTGTCCGGCATGGGTCGCAGTGCCGACACCGTGACCGGAATATCCCGAAGCCGAAAGAATATTGGGTGCGACACGGGCCAGATACGGCATCCGCCGCATGGTGATGGCCAGCGTTCCGCCCCAGGCATAGTCGATCTTCACATCCCGCAAATGCGGGAAAATCTCGGTCATGGGTTTGCGGACCTTGGCGGCGACATCTGATGGAAAGCGATAGCCATAGCTTTCGCCGCCTCCGAACAAGAGGCGACCATCGGCGCTGAGGCGAAAATAGTTCACCACGAATTTCGTGTCCGCCACCGCAACATCCCGGGTCAAAACCTGGGCGGTGTCCTCTCCAAGGGGTTCGGTGGCCGCAATGAAATTGTTGATGGGCATGACCCTGGCGGCGACGGAACGATTGAGATCGCCCAGATACCCGTTGCAGGCCAGAATGACGTGCTTGGCCCGAACGTTGCCGTGTGCAGTTCGGATCACAGCCGTCTGGCCCTCGTCAATCCCGGTCACTTCGGTGCTTTCATGGACGCGAACGCCCGCTTTGGCCGCGGCTTGCGCCAATCCCAACGCAAAGTTCAGAGGGTGCAGATGCGCCGCACCCATATCCAGATACCCCCCTTGATAGGCTGGTGACGGGCACAGCGAATGACCCGCGTTTTCGTCCAACAGCTCGATCTGGTCGTATCCGTACCGCTCGGAAAGATAACCGGCGTGGTCATGCAGTTCTTTTTGCTCGGATTTGCTCAGGCCCAGAACGGCGACACCGGGTTTCAGGTCACAGGCGATCTGGTGTTTTGCAATCAGGGATTTGACCAGATCCTTGGCGTCTTCAGCCAGTTCCCAAAGCCTGGCGGCGTCGGCATCGCCTACAAGACGCTCGAGGTCTTCCTGGTCCACCCGCTGCGCGCTGCCCAACTGCCCGCCGTTTCGGCCCGACGCGCCAAAGCCGACGCGGTGCGCTTCAAGCAGCACGACGTCGAACCCGGCTTCGGCCAGATGAAGGGCCGCGGACAGCCCCGTATAGCCGCCACCGACAACGCATACATCCGCCCTGGTGTCTTCTGACAACGCGGGAAAGCGATCCATCGGATGTGCCGTCGCGGCATACCAGCTGTCAGGGTACTCGCCCTTGCGGTCATTGGAATAGAGCAGGTTCACGGAAGGTCTCAGACGTTGATCAGCAGATGTTCACGTTCCCACGGAGAGATGACCTGTAGGAACTCCTCATACTCGGCCCGTTTGACGATGCCGTAAACGCGGGCGAATTCGGGGCCCAGAACCTCGTGCAGGGCGGTGGCTTCGTCGAACAGATCCAGCGCTTCGCCCATGACCTGCGGGATATCGCCCTCGCCTTCATAAGCGTCGCCATAGAACTGACGACGTGGGCGTTCCTGCTCGACCAGGCCAAGATAGCCGCAGGCCAGCGACAACGCGATGCCCAGATACGGGTTGCAATCCATCCCGGCGATGCGGTTCTCGACGCGCCGCGATTCCGGGCCGGACAGGGGCACGCGAATGCCGGTGGTGCGGTTGTCACGGGCCCATTCCAGGTTGATCGGTGCCGCGTGATCCTTCACATAGCGCCGGTAGGAATTCACATAAGGCGCCATGACCGCCAGACCGGAGGGCAGGTGGTTCTGCAAACCGGCGATAAAGTGGTAAAACGCGTCCGTCTCACCCCCTTGAGGACCAGAGAAGATGTTCTGGCCGGTTTCCATGTCGATGATCGAGTGATGGATATGCATGGCCGAGCCCGGCTCTTCCTCGATCGGTTTTGCCATGAAGGTGGCAAAACAATTGTGGCGCAGCGCGGCCTCGCGGATCAGGCGTTTGAAATAGAAGACTTCATCGGCCAGTTTCACCGGATTGCCGTGACGCAGGTTGATTTCCAACTGCCCGGCGCCGCCTTCCTGGGTGATGCCGTCGATCTCGAACCCCTGATGCTCGGCGAAATCATAGATGTCGTCGATCACCGGGCCAAACTCGTCCACGGCCGTCATGGAATAGGCCTGTCGCGCCGCGGCCGGACGGCCGGAACGCCCCATCATGGGTTTGATGCCCTGCGCCGGGTCCACATTGGGGGCAACCAGAAAGAACTCCATCTCTGGTGCAACAACCGGCTTCCATCCCTTGTCATGATAAAGCTGCACAACACGCTTGAGCACGTTGCGCGGGCTGTAAGGGATCGGATTGTCATCCCGGTCGTAGGCGTCGTGGATCACCTGCAATGTCCAATCCCCCGTCCACGGCGCAGCGGAAGTGGTCGAGAAATCGGGCTTCAGGATCATATCCTTTTCGATGAACCCGTCATCGCCGGCAGCTTCGCCCCAGCCCCCTGTGATGGTCTGGTAGAAGATGCTGTCGGGCAGGTGGAAATAGGATTGCTTTGCGAATTTTGATGCAGGCACCGCCTTGCCGCGCGCAATACCCGGCAGGTCCGAAATGATGCATTCAACTTCGTCCAGTCGTTGCCCATGGAAATATGCCTTTGCGGCTTCCGGCAGTTTATCAGTCCAATCAGCCATCAGGCTCTCTCTTTCTTTAGAAACTCGGCCATGTGGCGCGCAATTTTGGCGTTGTCGTCCGGGGCCGTCTCGCGATTTGCGGCTTCGCGCATCAGGTCTTCGGGTACCACGCCCTTGCCCCGTGTCCGCATCAGGCCTGCCACGAATCCGTTGTTGAATTCCGGGTGGGCCTGAACTGTCCAGATTGTATCCCCATAAGCCAGCATCGCGTTTTTGCAGAAGGCATTCCGGCCCAGAACCCGCGCTTCTTTCGGCAATTCGACAACCTGATCCTGGTGCCAGGCATTCAGCCATAGTCTGTTGCCGTCATATTCGTATTCCGTACGACCTACGGCCCATCCTTTCGAGAATTTCTCGACCTTGCCACCCAGTGCCTGAGCAATGATCTGATGGCCAAAGCAAACGCCGATCAGGGGTTTTCCACTTTCCCAGATCTCGCGCACCAACGCTTCCAGCGGGGCGATCCAGGGAAGGTCCTCGTAAACCCCGTGGCGCGATCCGGTAATGATCCATCCATCCGCATCATCCGCACCATCGGGGAAGGTGCCGTCCACGACGGCGAAGGTCACGAACTCGAACCCGTTGTCACGCAGCAACGCGGGGAAAAGTTCGTCATAATCCCCGAATTCTTCCTGTAGCACTTCGGGGGTGTGGCCGGTTTGTAGGATACCGATTTTCATGTGTCACCAAATTTGATCAAATTAATCCTAGCCGAGACTGGTTGACGCGGCAAGGGGGTCAAACCGTCTCGAGATAGCTCAACCAGTGATCCTCGGGCGGGATGTTCGCAAATCGGGTGATCTCTTGTCGTTTGGTCATGGTCAGATAGCGGATCAGGTCAGCGGGGAACAGCCGGGCCACCAAAGGATCCGTGGAGAACCTGTCAATCGCGCTCGACCAATCCGGCATCAGTTGAGGCAGGTCCGCGATGTCATAGGCGTTCCCCGTAATCGGGGCAGGGGGGATCAAGCCGTCCTCGATGCCGACAAGTGCCGCGCCCAGAACCGCGGTCAACATCAGATACGGGTTTATGTCCCCGCCGGCGACACGGTGTTCGATGCGCCGTGCGGCCGGGGCCCCGCCCGGGATGCGAATGGCAGCGGTTCGGTTTTCATAGGCCCAGCAGGCGCCCGTGGGCGCATGTGCACCCGGTATAAGCCGTGTGTAGGAGTTGCCGTGGGGTGCAAATATCAGCGAGCTGCCCGGCATGGCTGCGACACAGCCAGCTACGGCAGACCGCAATATCTCGGTGCCTTCCGGCCCGTTGTTGTCGAACACATTGTGCCCGTTCTGGTCCACCACCGAGAAATGCACATGCATTCCGTTGCCTGCGTCATCGGCATAAGGTTTGGACATGAAGGTGGCCGCAAATCCGTGCCTGCGCGCCAACCCACGCGTCAATGCCTTGAAAAACCACGTATCATCGGCACAGCGCATGGCGTCCTGATGGTTCAGGTTGATCTCGAACTGGCCGATGCCGCTTTCGGAAATCGCCGTCTGCGCGGGGATGCCCATTGCGGCGCAGCCATCGTACAGGTCGGTAAAGAACGCCTCGAACGCGTCCATTTCGGCAACCGACAGAACGGCCTCATCCGCAAGGCGCCGCCCTGTGATCGGATTCACCGGTGGTTGCGGCTGCGCGCCAGAAGCGTCAACGAGTGTGAACTCCAACTCTGTCGCGGCAACAACGGACCAGCCGCGTTGCGCATAGCGGTCGAGTATGGCGGACAGGGCATGCCGCGGGTCGCCCGGGAAGGGCACGCCGTCATCATCATACAGACACATCGGAACCAGCGCTGTTTCCGTATCCAGCCAGGGCACGGGGACCGGGCCGCGTTCGGTCGGGCGCAGTACCCCATCTGCGTCGCCGGTTTCAAAGACCAGCGGGCTTCCTTCGATATCAGCGCCCCACAAGTCTACGTTCAGTGCCGAAAACGGCATTCGCACGGCGCCTTTTCCCAGTTTGTCGGCATAGCCAGGGGGCACGCGTTTGCCACGCATTTGACCGTTTAGGTCACATGCGGCGACGCGAAAATTGTGCAGGGCTCTCAGATCCATTGGGGGCTCCGTCGGTGAAACTCCCCAGTGATTTACTTCAATGGATGTGCTTTGTCACCAAATTTGATCAAATTTTGGCTTGGGTTTTCAAGGAACGCCCCGCGCCGGTATAGACCGGCGCGGAGAGCTGTTTTCAGGCAAAGCTTACGCCATGTTCTTCCATGGGCAATTGCGCCACATGCAAACCTGACAGGGCTTTGATCGCATTGGCCAAAGCCGGTGCTGACGGTGGCGTGCCGGGTTCTCCGACGCCGGTCGGTGCTTCGGCCGATGGCACGATATGCACGTCGATTGCGGCAATATCCCCGATGCGCAGCGGTTCGTAATCCGGGAAGTTGTATTGATCCACCGCCCCACTTGTCAGGGTGATCTGGTCACGCATCACATGGCCAATGCCATAGCCGATGCCGCCTTCCATCTGGGCCCGCACGATATCGGGGTTCACGGCGATACCGCAATCCACGGCACAAGTGACCTTTTCAATCCTGATGCCATTTTCCGGATCGCCCGAGATTTCGACCACTTCAGCCGCGTAAGAGCCAAAGGACTTGTGAACGGCAATCCCCTGCGACCGGCCCTCTGGCGCATTGCCCCAGTTTGCCTTTTCGGCCGCCAGCTTCAAAACAGCTGCTTTGCGCTGCTGGTCCAGGTTGCTGCTGTCGGAAAGATGGGCCAGACGGAATTCCACCGGATCACGACCGGCGGCCTCGGCCACCAGATCCATCATGGTTTCCATCGTATAGGCGGTGTGGGTGTGCCCGACCGAGCGCCACCACAGAACCGTCGTCGCCTTTGGCGTGTCTGTCAGACCCACCGCCATGCCGGGGATGCTGTAGGGGCTGTCCGAAACGCCTTCGACCGAGCTGTGGTCGATGCCGTCATGAACCAGAACAGCCTCGAACGGGGTGCCCTTGATCACGGATTGGCCGGCAATCTGGTGCTGCCACCCGACGATGTTGCCTTCGGCGTCCAGACCCACACGAACCTTGTGGCCAAAGGCCGGTCGGTAATACCCGCTGCGAATGTCGTCTTCGCGCGTCCAGACCAGTTTCACGGGGCGAGAGCGGTCAGTGACGACAAAGGCCAGGGCGGCCTCGACCTGATAATCCGCATCCGGGGTGGCGCGGCGCCCGAAAGACCCGCCTGCCAGCATGGTTTTGATGTGGATCTTCTCGGCGGGCAGGCCAAAGATTTGCTGGTAGGCCATATGAGGACCCGTCGGCATCTGTGCCCCGTCATGCAGAACGATGTCTCCGTCTGCGGTCTGCTCGATGGTGCAGTTCAGCGGTTCCATAGGGGCATGGGCCAGCAGTGGGAAGTAGAACGTTTTTTCGACGACCTTGTCCGCTCCGTCGATGGCGGCTGCCACAGCGGCAAAATCCGCCTTGTTGACATTATACGTGGGCTCAGCCTCCAGCGCGTCCATGATCTCGGCCTTGATCTGGTCCGAGTTGCGGGTTTCCGCGCCGGACATGTCCCATTCGACCTCAAGCGCATCGCGTGCCTGAATCGCGGCCCAGGTGTTCTCGGCGTACACCGCGACGCCCGCCTGATTGGGCAGAACAGCGGCGCTGATATAGCCTTTGACCTCTTTCGATGCGCTGTCATCAAAGCCCAGCGCGATGCCGCCCTTCGCTTCGGGGCGTTTGATCATGGCGATCATCTGGTTGGGCAGGTGAACGTCCATGGCAAACATCGCCTGGCCGTTGCTTTTGATTGCCGTATCCTTGCGGCGCACCGTTTCATTTCCGATCAGACGGAATTCGGACGGGTCCTTCAGGCGTGGCTCTGCCGGAGCGTCCAGTTGCGACGCAGCAGACACAAATTCAGCGATCGGAGCCGACTTGTCGCCTGCCTTCACGATGCCGTCTTCGATGGTGATGCCAGATGAATCCACGCCCCAGCTTTGCGCGGCGGCGTTGATCAGCATTTCGCGCGCGGCAGCACCGGCCTGACGGTATTGCAGCCACGAATTCGCCATCGCGGTCGAACCGCCGGTGCCCTGGAACGGGCCGAACAGCAGGTTGTTGTAGACATTCGGATCCGAGGGGGCGAACTCGTACTCGATCTGATCCATGGTCAGGCCGATTTCTTCGGCAATCAGCGTCGGCAGTCCGGTCGCCGGGCCCTGACCTTTTTCAAAATGTTTGACGATGGCGGTCACGGTGCCATCGGCATCGATCTTCACAAATGGATTGAACTGCGCGGTCTCGGACGAGGCCGCGGCCAGCACACCATCAGGGCGGGCGCCAACCAGCAGGACGGCACCGGCAGCGGCGGCGCCTTTCAGAAACCAACGGCGAGAGGTGTTGATGGTCATGGATCAGGCCTCCAGAATTTCAGACGCGCGTTGGATGCCGGCGCGGATGCGTTGATAGGTGGCGCAGCGGCAGGCATTGCCGGACATGTACTCGTCAATCTCCTGGACCGACGGCTTCGGGTTCTCGGACAACAGCCCGACAGCCGACATCACCTGACCCGACTGGCAATAGCCGCACTGGACGACATCCAGTTCGACCCAGGCCTGTTGTACGGCAGCACCGATCTTGTCGTCACCGACAGCTTCGATAGTCGTGACTTCGGCGTCTTCGACGTCTTCAATGAATGTCTGACAGGAACGGACGGGCTCACCATTCACGTGCACGGTGCAGGCCCCGCAGGATGCCACGCCGCAGCCGAATTTTGTGCCGGTCAGTTTCAGTTCGTCTCGGATCACCCAGAGAAGAGGCGTTCCGGGTTCGGCATCAACCTCGAGGGTCGTGCCGTTCAGGTTCAATTTAAGAGCCATGATGAGGGGGTCTCCTGTTGGTGCTGGTTTCCGTAACTGGTAAACTCGCAGGTTTACTTATGGCATATGGTTTTGCCTCTGTAAACTTCTGCGTTTACCTAGTGTTTGACCAGGGCACGTCAATAGGTCTATAGCTCTGACATGAACGAATGCAGCGCACAGAATGCGTCCAAGCGCGCACAGATCATCGAAGCTGCCGTGGCCGAGTTCCAGGAAAAGGGCTTTGCCGCGGCCAGTATGGATCGCATTTCAGCAAGGGCCGAAGTGTCCAAGCGTACGCTGTACAAGTACTTTGAAAGTAAAGAAAACCTGTTCCGCTCCATCGTGGTCGAATTGTCCAGCCGCTTTGCTGAAGTGCTGGAAATTCGGTATGAAAAAGGTCGCGATACTCGTACGCAACTGACTGAACTGGCCTGGGCCGAAGGGCGCATTCTGATGCGGCCCGATGTTATCGCGATGGCCCGGATGGTGATCAGCGAAACCTTGCGCAACCCGACGCTTGCGGCGGAAGCGCAGGGCAAGCTGGACAAGACAGCGACATTCATTGCCATGCTCAAAGATGCGGCAGAGGATGGGCAGCTTCGGATCGATGATCCGGAACGGGCCGGGCGCGAATTCATCGGCCTGATCAAGGCGCGCGCCTTCTGGCCACTGCTGTTTACGGGTGGGGCGCTCAGCGAAGCCGAGATGACGGAAACGATCGAAAGCAGTGTCCAGATGGTGATGAGCCGATATGGTGTCTAATCGATAGCAACTCACTGATGATGGTCGCAGTCGGGACGTCGTCAGAGGAATGTGTTAGGGCTTTTCGACTTGATTCGGGTGGGCAAAGCCACTGACAGTCCATCGGATTTCGAAGCATAGCAGGACGGAGGCGTTGCTGTGACATGCAAGGCAACACAGGCTGCGCGTTTAAGCGTGGCACCCATGATGGATTGGACAGACCGCCACTGCCGCTATTTTCATCGGCTCCTCAGCGCGGAAACGTTGCTGTATACCGAGATGGTGACGGCGCCGGCGCTCGTGCGGGGCGGGGCGTTGCATCTGTTGGACTACTCTCCCGAGGAACACCCGGTTGCTTTGCAACTCGGCGGCTCTGACCCGGAAGAACTGGCGCAGGCCGCGAGACTGGGGGCTGAGGCCGGGTATGATGAGATCAATCTGAACTGCGGCTGTCCGTCGGATCGGGTGCAATACGGCACTTTTGGCGCGGTCTTGATGAAAGACCCGGCCCGCGTTGCCGACTGCGTGACTGCCATGCGCGAAGCGGTGAATGTGGATGTCACCGTTAAATGCCGCATCGGAGTCGATGATCAGGAGCCCGAAGATGTATTGCCCGCGTTTCTTGAGCACATCAGCGCGGCAGGTTGCCAAAGGGTGACAATCCATGCCCGCAAGGCGTGGCTGCAAGGGCTGAGCCCCAAGGAAAACCGGGATATCCCACCTTTGAACTATGACCTTGTGCATCGGATGAAGGATGAGTTTTCGGATCTTCACATATCGATCAATGGCGGCATCAACACGCTGGACGAGGCAGCCGCACATCTGGAAGCCGGTCTGGATGGGGTGATGATCGGCCGGGCCGCGTATCATCAGCCGGGCGATGTCCTGTCGGATGCTGACCGACGCATCTTTGGTACCGGAACGACGCGTGATCCGTTCGCGATCGTTCAACATATGGTACCTTATGTGGAACGGCACCTTGCCAATGGCGGGCGTCTGCACCAGATCACGCGTCATATGTTGGGCCTTTTCGCAGGTCGTCCCGGAGCCCGCGCATGGCGGCGCGCCTTGTCGGAAGGGGCTGTGCAGGATGGGGCCGGACCCGAGGTGATGCTGCGGGCGCTGGATCATGTGGCGCCCATGGCAGAAGTTTAAGCGGCAGGGGGAACTATGCCCGAGACGATGTTGCTGGCCCAGATGCTGGGCCTTTTGCTTGCGATCGGAGCGCTGGCCGGCGTGCTTGCCGGATTGCTGGGGGTCGGCGGTGGAATCGTCTTGGTGCCTGCCTTTTTCTATGCGTTTCAAACTCTTGGCTATGGCGGCCCGCAGTTGATGCAGCTGTGTCTGGCCACGTCGCTGGCCACGATCATCGTGACATCGGTCCGATCCGTTCTTGCGCACAACAAAAAGGGTGCGGTGGCTTGGGATATCCTGCGCGGTTGGGGGCCGGGGATCGTCGTCGGTGCGATCATCGGAGTTCTGGTTGCCTCGGCCCTGCGGACCGAAGCCTTGCAGGCGCTGTTCGGCATATTGGGAATGGTGATCGGGGCCTATCTGGGGCTGGGTCGTTCGGAATGGCGGCTGGGTGATGTCATGCCCGGTGGAAAAAAGCGGGCCATCCTGTCTCCTGCGGTCGGGTTTCTTTCGGTTCTGATGGGAATCGGCGGCGGCAGTTTTGGTGTGCCGCTGATGAGCCTCTACAACACGCCGATCCATCGTGCCGTCGCAACCGCCGCAGGGTTTGGTGTGATTATCGCCGTGCCCTCGGTCATCGGGTTTTTGTTTCTGGATATCGCACCGGAACACCGGCCTCCGCTGACCATTGGGGCGGTCAATCTGGTGGCCTTCGGTATCGTCGTGGCAATGACGATGATCACCGCGCCCTGGGGGGTGAAGCTGGCCCATGCGATGGATCCGAAACCCTTGAAGCGCGTATTCGCAGTGTTCCTTACGCTGGTGGCGCTCAATATGCTGCGCAAGGCGGTGGGTTTGTGAAGGATTTTGGCGCCAGGGGGTGGGTGAAATTCCCGTATGATCCAGTGCTTGCGGCCTGGGTGGGACATGCGCTGCCTGCCGCACGGGCCGCGGTATCGGACCCGGCCCATGCTGACTGGCTGGATTGTGACGGGACGTGGTTCATCGGTGTTGACGCGTTGCCCAATGACGCGCAGGGCAGGGTTGGCCAATCGGGGCCTTTGGCCGGAACCGCCATGTCATTCATTGCAGGGCGTTACGGGCAGTTGCCGCTTCACAAAGGCCAAGTCTCGGTCACGCATCCTGGGTATCCACGCCCGCGTCGGGGGGAGAACGAAGCCGCCGCGCGGTATCGCAGAAATCGGGATGCGGCCCATGTGGACGGATTGCGCCCGGTGGGGCCGGATCGTCGCCGCCGGGTGGATGAACCGCATGCGTGGGTTTTGGGCATACCGCTGACCGAGGCCAGCCCGGATGCGTCGCCCATGGTGTTGTGGGAAGGCAGCCATCATATCCTAGGTGCGGCTTTCAGGCGCGCCCTTGCGGGGACGCCACAAGAGCGCCTGCATGAAGTCGATGTTACGGATATCTACCAATCCGTCCGTCGCGAGGTTTTCGAAACCTGCCCGCGAATCGAATTGCCTGCAAAACCGGGCGAGGCTTACGTGCTGCACCGCCACTGCCTGCACGGGGTTGCCCCCTGGGCGGAAACGGCAAGCGCAGGGCCGGATGGACGGATGATCGCCTATTTCCGCCCGGAATGCGCCGGGGGTGTGGCGGAATGGATCGAATCCACTTAACCTCCTGTCATTGTTTGGCTTTGGAGGTTTTGACCGATGATTACGGTCCATACGAATTCTGATGGTGCGTTGATAGAAGTGGAGTTGTCGGGGCAAGTCACCAGCGCCGACTATGCCGATGTCCTGGTTCCTGCAATCGAAGCAGCGCTGACCGAACATGATTCCGTTCGGCTTTTGGCCATCGTGCAGCCCGAGTTCAAGGGGTATGATTTGGGCGCGGCCTGGTCCGACACCAAGCTGGGGCTCAGCCACTGGCGGGGGTTTGACCGGATCGCGGTTGTTGCCGATCAGGGCTGGGTGCAAACCAGCATCCGATTGGCCGCCCCGATCCTGCCATGCCCCGTTCAGGTCTTTGAACTGGCCGAGCTTGAGGCCGCCCGGCGCTGGATGCGCGAGTCGCTGGGATCCATTCACGTGACCGATCTTGAGGGCCCATGTGTGCAGATCAGCCTTTTGGGAAAACTGGACCCCGAGGAGTACAAGCAAGCCGAACGCGACCTGGACGCTTTGTTGCATGATCGATCCGGATTTCGGTTGCTGATCGACCTGCGGGAATTCGACGGCTGGCAGGGGTTGTCCGCTCTTGCAGCACATTTCCGTCTGGCCAGCCGCCACATCGGACAACTGGATCGCGCGGCCATCGTCGGGGACAAAAGCTGGCAGCACATGGCACAACGTGTCGCCAGTCATGTATTGGGCACACGGACTCAGTTCTTTCCGTCCGAGGAAATCGAAAACGCCAAAACTTGGCTGGCTGCCGGGTAAGGATCTGCTCTGCGTGCCAACCTGCATCTTGTGATCTTGCTGCCAACAGGCGGCTTGCGTGCTTTGTTCTCTGGTCAGAACAAAGCACCCTTGAGCGCGAATTGACCAAATCTGATTGGCTTATTTCGCGGAACGACACGCATCACATGTCTTGAAACCGGTCTTGATACCGTGCCGGTCAAGAATTGTGACGTAAGGGAACTGGTGGGTTTTTCCGTGGAATTTCTGACCTTAAGGTCAACACGGACCAAAAACCGCGTGTTTTCCCCCTAAATTTGACCGGAAATGCCCTTACCTACGCCGTGTCGCTGCGGGCCTCCACTCACGTTGAACAGATGCGTTCATGAGCTGGCCCCTTTTAGGAGCTCGAACTCGGCCCGCGGCGGCACAGTTATTGGAAGCGGGAAGTTTGCGATGACACTTAGGTTATTGATGGAAAGATTTGCGGCACGCAAGACGCCAGTATTCAAGGCGGACAAGACCGGCACGAAGCGTGTCCGACGTGCAGCGAAAAAATACGGGACTGCAAAAACAAGCAGATCCGAAATCGCAGCTCTGTTCGAGTCAGAGCTGCGCGGGCAAGACACAAACAGGTCGGCCCGCGACGAATCCAATGACCACAGGGATACGTCCCCAAAGCAGGCTGGCTGACTTCAGGAACCTTTTATGCGCGCTGCACGCCCGCCACGACGTTTGCTGAGGCGCGGCTTTCTGGTTGGCAGATCTTCCATGATTTCGGCGCGTTCGCTGCTGTCCATCTTGGACCAACGGGTGATTTCGTCAATCGTTCGATAGCAGCCGGTACAGATACGTTCAGTCGGGTGAACGACACAGATCTGGACACAAGGGCTTTCAACCTCATTCCTTTTCCAAACCATACTTGTCATCACTGGTCTCCGACCCGTTACAAAAAGCGCAGCCTGTCCAGCGCGCCTTGCAAGATATAGCTGGCCGCAACGTGATCAATAACCTGTCCGCGACGTTTTCGTGTCGTATCCGCCTCAAGTAGTGCTTTTTCTGCCGCAACGGTACTAAGCCGTTCGTCCCAAAACCCGATGGGCAGATCGGTCAGGCGGGACAAATTGCGCGCAAATGCCCGCGTTGACTGGCATCTTGGCCCTTCGCTGCCATCCATGTTCTTGGGCAGGCCCAGCAAGATGCCCCCGATCTCGCGATCGGTGACAATTTCGATCAGGCGCGCGGAATCGAGCGTGAATTTCTTGCGCCGTACCGTTTCCAGCGGGCTGGCGACACCGCGCATCCGGTCGGACACGGCGACGCCGATTGTCTTTTCCCCAAGGTCCAGCCCCATCAGGGCACTCATCGGTTGCAAGGCTGCTGCAAATTCTTCGATAGCGTCATGGATCATTGAGCGATCCCGGCTTGAAGGGCCGCCGCATCGATGATCTGCAACGCCTCTGAATCGCCGGCAAAGACTTCCATGGCCTCATCGCGAATATCGATGGCGCGCTGACCCTGGCCAAGAACGCCCAAGGCGGCGATCAGGCGGGCCCATTCCTCGGGGGATCCGCCCTCTGCCGCCAGCCGATCAGACAGCTGGTCCACCATGCCCTGAATCATCTGCTGCCGCTCTTCGGGGCTCAGCTCTGCGGCGGCGGCCATGTCTTCCTGGCTGGGGCCGGGTGCGGTGCTCAGATCCGGTGCATTGAAAACGCCGGCCCTAAAGGCCAGTTCATCGATCTGAGCCCGAATTGCTTCGGCCCAGGGCGCACCTGCGGGGGAATCCTGCAACGTTTCGACCCACATGCGATAGGCAAGGTCCGGCCGCCCGATCTGAGCCAGCATCTGCCCCCAATAATAGCGCGCCGGGCCGTGACGGGGGTCACGGTTCAACGCTTCGATCAGCGCCTGTTCCGCTTCGGGTGAGACATACCCACCTGCGGCCAGAATCATCATTTCAGCCAGGTCCGCATAGGTATCAGCCGTGGCGCTGTCTTCGGACAGCTCTATCACCTTTTGCTGCGCGGTGTACCCATCCTTGAAGTTGCCCGCATTCGTCTCGTGTTGCGCCAGCAACATCTGACCCTGCAAATCGTCCGGCCGGCTCGCAACGGTTTCCCGCAACTGCTTCAGCAGGTTGGCATAGCTTTCTTCCAGCTGCGCAGGTCGAGGTGGGGTCGCCAGTTCTTCCGCGGCGCTTTGGGATGGCCGGTTGGCGCGCACTTCCTTGGCCAGTTCAAGCCGTGCGGTCAGCGGCATGTCAGGCAAACCCACGGCCCCGGTGCGATGATACATCGCCAACGCTCCACCGATCAGAAGCAACGAGATTGCCAGGATCGACAACACCGAAACCGCACGAGATGGCCCGGCGCCGGCACCCTCTTTCTTCATTTGATCATCTGCGGCCAGAATGCGACGGGAAATTTCCGTGCGCACCCGTTCGGCGTCGGCCTCGCCAATGACCCCGCGCGCCAGATCCCGGTCCACACCGGCCAACTGTTCGCGATAAACCCGCAGATCGTATGCCGCCGCGGGTTCATCCCCACGGCGTTTGCGCAGCAGGGTAAAGCTGAGAAAAGCTGCGATCAGCAGCGCGACAAGAAAAATCAGAACCCAGAACGTCATGGTCCCTCCGAGGATGCTGCCCTGACTTAGACCTGTGAGGCGTCCGACAAAAGGGACAAATGGCCGCGAATGAGCGACATGTCGCAATAGTGCGATATTGCGGCGTTGCACGGCAGGGTTAAAATGCCGTCACACGGCATATCTGCGCCCAATCACCGAACCGGATGGATTCGCACATGAAACACTATTCAGCCTTTGCTGTGGCGCGGGAAGCTCTGCGCTATCACACCGGATGGGAGCGCGCCTGGCGCTCACCCGAACCCAAGAAGCGCTATGACGTCATCATCGTTGGTGCTGGCGGTCATGGTCTGGCGACCGCGTATTACCTTGGCAAGAACTATGGCATCCAGAATGTCGCGGTTATCGAAAAAGGCTGGCTGGGCGGCGGCAATACCGGTCGCAACACGACGATCATCCGTTCGAACTATCTGCAAGACCCGTCGGCGGCGATCTACGAGAAAGCGCGCAGCCTCTACGAGGACCTGAGCCAGGAATTGAACTACAACATCATGTTCAGCCCGCGCGGTGTCATCATGCTGGCGCAGACCCAGCACGAGATCCGCGGCTATCAGCGCACGGCCCATGCCAACGCGCTGCAAGGTGTGAAGACGGAATGGATCGGCCCCGAACGCGTCAAGCAACTGGTGCCAATCATCAATCTGGATGGTCCCCGGTATCCGGTTCTGGGCGGCCTTTGGCAGGAACGCGGGGGCACTGCGCGCCATGATGCGGTGGCGTGGGGCTATGCGCGTGCCTGTTCGGCGATGGGGATGGATATCATCCAGCAATGCGAAGTCACCGGTGTGCGCTCGGACAACGGGCGCGTTGTCGGGGTCGATACCACCAAGGGTGCCATTGATTGTGATAAGCTGGGCATTGTCGTCGCCGGCCATTCGGGTCAGTTGGCCGAGATGGCGGGCTTCCGCCTGCCGCTGGAAGCCGTCGCGTTGCAGGCGCTGGTGTCCGAGCCCATCAAACCCTGCATGGATGTGGTCGTGATGGCGAACACAGTCCACGGCTATATGTCGCAATCCGACAAGGGCGAAATGGTGATCGGCGGGGGAACCGACGGGTTCAACAACTTCACGCAGCGCGGGTCTTTCCATCATATCGAGGAAACGGTGCGGGCGCTGGTCGAAACCTTCCCGATGATTTCGCGCCTGAAAATGCTGCGCCAGTGGGGCGGGATCGTGGACATGACCGGTGACCGCTCGCCCATCCTGTCGAAAACACCGTTGCAGGGCTGCTTTATCAATGGCGGCTGGGGCACCGGTGGTTTCAAGGCGATTCCGGGCTCGGGCTGGGGGATGGCGCAGTTGATGGCGACGGGCCATTCACCGCTGACCGAAGCCTTCTCGATGGACCGCTTTAAAGAAGGCCGCTTCATAGACGAAAGCGTGGCCGCCGGGGTGGCGCACTAGGGAGATTCCCGAAGGTGCCAGAAAACAGAATTCAGGTCGGCCCCCGCGCTGACCGACCGCCAAAAGGATGACAACATGCTAATCCTGAATTGCCCCTATTGCGGCGTAGACGCCGAAGAATCCGAACTGGCCGCCGGTGGCGAAGCGCATCTGAAGCGTTTCGGCCCGGGCTCGTCCGATGACGAATTCCACGACTATCTGTTCATGCGTGAAAACCCGAAAGGTGTTCATTTCGAGCGCTGGCGGCACGCCAATGGTTGCGGCAAGTGGTTCCACGCCGCGCGCTGCACGCAGACACTCGAAGTGTTCGGAACCTACACGGCTCAGACCTCCGAACCGCCGCAAGACATCAAGGATGCCATCACTGCCAAACGGCCCGGCTGGACGTGGAGAGAGTTCTCCTGATGCTTCATTTTTTCAATAATACTCCCGCCGGAGGCTTTGACGCCTCCACATGCGAAAGGTCCGCACAATGAGCACCCGTCTCGCAAAACAAGGCCGGCTGATTGACCGGTCGAAAAAGGTCACATTCACCTTCAACGGAACCTCGATGCAGGGCTATGAGGGGGATACGCTTGCCTCGGCCCTGTTGGCCAATGACCAGATGATGGTTGGCCGGTCGTTCAAATACCACCGTCCCCGCGGCGTTGTCGCCAGCGGCGCGGAAGAGCCGAACGCGCTTGTCGGCCTGGGGCAGGGCAACCGGTTCGAGCCGAACCAGCGCGCCACGACGACCGAGGTGTTCAACGGCTTGACCGCGATTTCACAGAACCATTGGCCAAGCCTTGAATATGATATCGGTGCGGTGAACACGGCCTTTGCCCGGTTTCTGCCGGCCGGCTTCTACTACAAGACGTTCATCCACCCCAAACCCTTCTGGAAACACGTCTACGAACCGTTCATCCGGCAGTCGGCGGGATTGGGCAAGGCGCCCGACAAAGACAACCGGGATGCCGACACTTATGAACATTTCTACGCCTTTACCGATGTTCTGGTGATCGGCGGCGGTGTGGCTGGTTTGCAGGCAGCCAAGGCGGCGGCACAATCCGGTGCCAAGGTCCTGCTGATCGAGCAGACCGCGCATTGGGGAGGTCGCGCGCCGGTTGACGGCGGCACCGTGGATGGTGAGCCTGTGGATAAGTTCGTGGAACAATTGGTTTCCGAACTCGAAACAATGGACAACGTCATCATGCGCACGCGCTGCATGGGAGCGGGTGTTTATGACCATGGTTATGTGCTGGGATACGAACGTCTGACGGACCACACGCCGGGCGTGCAGGGCCCGCGCCATCGTTTGTGGCGCATTCGCGCCAAGCAAATTGTAACGGCAACGGGTGCAATTGAAAGACCATTGTCCTTTGCTGGCAACGATGTTCCGGGTGTGATGCTGGCATCGGCCATGCGCGACTATGTCGTGAACTGGGGGGTTACCCCGGGCGAACGTGTCATCGTCGCCACCAACAATGACGACGCCTATCGTACCGCGATTATCCTGAAACAGGCAGGTGTGGATGTTTTGCGCATTGTTGACGCCCGGGCAACGGCCGGACCTATGGCGGAAGAAGCCCGCCAGTTGGGTATCCGCGTCGATCCGGGCAAAGCCATTGCCAAGGTCAAAGGCGGCAAGCGCGTCAAAAAGGTAGCCATCTGCAATCAGGAAGGCGTCGGCGGCGCGCGTGAAGAAGTTGAGGCGGATGCAGTCGCCATGTCCGGCGGCTGGTCTCCGGTCGTGCACATGTGGTCCCATTGCGGGGGCAAGCTGATCTGGGATGAGGCAAACGCGCATTTCCGGCCGGATCCCGAGCGTTCACCGCTGGGGGTAGACGGCAAAGGGTTCGTTGTTGCTGCTGGCGCGTCCAACGGCCCTCTGGCGTTGCAGGATGTTCTGACAGACGCCCATGCGGCCGGTAAGGCGGCCGCCAAGGCGGCTGGCTTCAAGCCCAAGAACACCAAGGCGCCCGCAGGGGACACAACCGCCGAAGCGCCGATGGAAGCGGTCTGGCTGATGCCGGCAAATGCAGAAGTTCAATTGCGTATGAAATCCTGGCTGGATTTCCAGAACGACGTCAAGGTTTCAGACGTCCAACTGGCCGCGCGCGAAGGGTATGAAAGCGTCGAACACACCAAGCGCTATACCACGCTGGGCATGGCGACCGATCAGGGTAAGTTGAGCAACATCAACGGATTGGCGATCCTTGCTGATGCTCTGGAATCCGAAATTCCCAAGGTTGGGACAACCACTTTCCGCCCGCCCTATACGCCCATCTCGATGGGTGCGATCGGTGGTGAGGCACGGGGTGAGGTCTTTCAGCCGATCCGTCGGACACCGATGCACAACTGGCACGACAGGAACGGCGCCGATTGGGAGCCGGTCGGCCACTGGCGCCGGACCTATGCCTATGTCCGCCCCGGCGAATCCGTGCATGACGCGGTGAATCGCGAGGTGAAAAACACCCGCGAGAACCTCGGCCTGCTGGATGCATCGACGCTGGGCAAGTTGATCGTCAAAGGCCCGGATGCCGGCAAGTTTCTGGACATGTTGTACACCAACATGATGTCCACGCTGAAGGTCGGCAAATGCCGCTATGGCCTGATGTGTTCGGAAAACGGCTTTCTGATCGACGACGGCGTTGTCGCCCGCATCGATGAAGACACCTGGCTGTGCCACACCACCACCGGCGGGGCCGAGCGTATCCATGGTCACATGGAAGAATGGCTTCAGACCGAATGGTGGGACTGGAAAGTCTATGTCGCCAACGTGACCGAGCAATACGCGCAGGTCGCCGTGGTCGGCCCCAATGCCCGCAAGGTGCTTGAAAAGCTGGGCGGCATGGATGTCAGCAAAGAGGCGCTGCCCTTCATGGAATGGCGCGATGGCAAGATCGGAGGCTTCGATTGCCGGGCCTACCGCATTTCGTTCTCAGGCGAGCTGTCTTATGAAATCGCCGTTCCGGCCAGCCAGGGGCAGGCGTTCTGGGATGCCTTGATGGAAGCAGGAAAAGAGTTCGGCGTGATGCCTTACGGAACCGAATGTCTGCACATCCTGCGGGCCGAGAAGGGCTTTATCATGATCGGGGACGAGACCGACGGCACCGTGATCCCGCAGGATCTGGGGCTGCACTGGGCACTGTCCAAGAAGAAAGAGGATTATCTGGGCAAACGCGCCCATTCGCGGACCCACATGGCGGATCCCGAGCGCTGGAAACTGGTCGGTCTCGAGACTGTGGACGGATCGGTTCTGCCGGATGGTGCTTACGCGGTGGGCGATGGCGTCAATGCCAACGGTCAGCGCAACATGATCGGCCGTGTGACGTCGACATATTACTCGGCCAATCTGGGCAAAGGGATCGCCATGGGGCTGATCAAACACGGCCCCGACCGCATGGGCGAGATCGTCGAGTTCCCGGGCACGGACGGCAAAACCTACAAAGCCAAGATCGTGGACCCGATCTTTTATGACAAGGACGGGGAGAAGCAGAATGTCTGAACCCATCAGCGCATTGAACCACGCCAGCTATGACGGCATCGCCAAGGTCCAGGAATGCGGCCTGCAAGGCATGATTACCCTGCGCGGCAACCTGTCCGACAAGGTGCTGGCCAAGGCCGTCAAGGATGCAACCGGTCAGAAAGTGCCGGGTCAGCGCGAGGTGCTTGTGACCGGCGATACCGGCGTGGCTTGGATGTCGACCGACGAGTTGCTGGTTCTGGTGCCTTATGCCGAGGTCGAAGCCAAACTGGCCAACATGGTCGGTGCCCTGAGCGGCACCCATGCTTTGGCGGTCAATGTCTCGGATGCCCGTGCTGTCTTCAGCGTCTCTGGTGCCAGCGCAAGAGAGGTGCTGGGCAAGGTCGCGCCCGTCGATCTGTCGGCGGATGCATTCCAGCCCGGCCAGATTCGCCGCACGCGTCTGGCGCAGGTGGCTGGTGCTTTTTGGATGGATGATGAACAGACCTTCCGCGTGGTCTGCTTCCGTTCCGCTGCGGATTACGTGTTCAAACTGCTCAAGGTGGCAGCACAGCCCGGCAGTGAGGTTGGGATCTACTGAACAAAAAAAGCCCCGGTTCATCCGGGGCTTTTTCTTACTTGACTGTCGAACAGGTCCCGACTCCGAAAGGTTTGTTCGCGAAATTTCCCTGAACGAATGCCATGCGGACGGCGACCGTATTGTCGGTTGTTTTCAGGTTCGCCTGATATCGAACGCGGACATTGCCGCCGGCAACCATTTTCTGATCGAGATTCCAGATAATACGATATCCCTTGGCGCCGCGGTCTTTGAATTTTGCCTTGGCCCAATCCTGGTACGAAGTGGCGGCCATCGCCGAAGATGCGGCGGGGTCGATCCGGAACGCATACTCTGGCGCAATCCAGCCATGGGCGTCCTGTTTGGTCATCTTGCAATGATAGGTAACCGTTTCTGCCGCAGCGGTATGTGCAAGAAATGCGGCGACTGCAATCGGTAAAAGTCTTTTCATTTTATCCACTTGGGCATGATTCTTGGTGTCTGCAATCAAACTGACACACCTCAATGCCGCAAGCGGGACCTCGCGTGAACGAAGAAAAAAATGCCAGACGTTCTACCCATGCAAGAGAACGGTGTGAAAACGGCTCAGGCCATCTTCGGTCAGCAAGTCCGAAATCTCTACAGGCTGTGACTTGTCATCCGACAGGTTTGCGTAATAACCCAGTTCATCCATCAATGCGCTGACACGTTCGTGCCTCTGGTCTTCCGGAAGCAGAGGTGCGTGAAGAGACAGAAGAAGGGCGGGGCGGCGTTCCTTCAGCCACGCGGACAAAGTGGGGGCAACAATGAATTCCGCGCCCTCGATGTCCATTTTGACCAGCGAAACCCTTGACAGGTCGTTTGTTTTCTCAAATTGGTCCCAGGCGATCGTCAGCGCATCAGACCCATGCGCCCCGTCGTGCAGAAGCGAACTGGTGGAATCCCCGGGTTCACCGCGCACAGAGGCCATGCGTGCCACGCCAAATCGATCTGACAGGGCGACCCCGAATGCCGAAACGTTCTGAATGCCGTTCAGATCAAGATTCCATGCCAGATGCCGAAACGCGGTCGGGTCAGGCTCAAAACACCAGACATGCCGTGCCCTTCGCGCACCGTACAGCACCGTCGGGCCAATCCACGCGCCGATGTCCAGATAGTCGCTTTGAGGGGACAGGAACCGGTCAAGAACTGCAAATGTTTCAGGCTCCCAAGCGCCCGCAGTGGCCTTGCGCCAGAATTTCGAATGGTACGGGTCCAGACGAAACGGCTTGCCGTTCAGATTGCCCGCATAATATCCGCGGGCGCGATAGAACATCTTGCGCGCCTGTGTCAGCATCGCCTGCCTCCGGGTTTTCTTGCTACGCCCCTTGACCTGCGGCGGTTGCCAAAGCATTTAACCTTGGGAACCGCAACTTACATTTTAACAGGGGGCCGACATGGCTTTTGAACTTCCTGATCTTCCTTATGCACATGACGCGCTGGCAGCCAAGGGTATGTCCGCGGAAACGTTGGAATATCACCACGACCTGCACCACAAGGCCTATGTCGACAACGGCAACAAGCTGATCGCCGGCACCGAATGGGACGGCAAGTCGCTGGAAGAGATCATCGTTGGTACATACGACGCAAACGCCGTGGCACAAAACGGTATCTTCAACAACATCAGCCAGTTGTGGAACCACAACCAGTTCTGGGAAATGATGGGACCGGGCGAGTACAAGATGCCGGGCGAGCTGGAAAAGGCGCTGACCGAAAGCTTCGGTTCGGTGGATGAATTCAAGTCGCAATTCAGTGCCGCCGGTGCGGGTCAGTTCGGTTCGGGCTGGGCGTGGCTGGTCAAGAACGCCGATGGCTCGCTGGCCGTCACAAAGACCGAGAATGGCGTGAACCCACTGTGCTTTGGTCAAACCGCGCTGCTGGGTTGCGATGTTTGGGAGCACTCCTACTACATCGATTTCCGCAACAAGCGCCCGGCCTACCTGTCGAACTTCCTCGACAATCTGGTGAACTGGGAAAACGTCGCATCGCGGATGTAACGTATTGAACCGACGTCGGTTCATAAAGGGCCTGCTGGCGGCGACGCTGGCAGGCCTTGTCACGGCCGCCTACGGGTTCATCATTGAACCCGCGGTTCGGCTGCGCGTGCGCAAATGGCGCATTCAGCGGGACGACTGGACAGCGCCGCCGCTCAGAATCGCCGTACTGTCCGATATGCATGTGGGCGAGCCCTATGTCGGCCTGAACCGCGTAAGGCAGGTGGTCCGCCGAACCAATGCGCTGGCTCCGGACGTGATCCTGCTGTTGGGTGATTTCTTTGCAAGCCACAAAGGTGTCTCGGACACGGTCAAGATGCAGGACCTGGCCCCTGTGCTTGCCGGGCTTGAGGCGAAGAATGGTGTCTTTGCCGTTCTGGGCAATCACGACTGGTGGGATGACAGGTCGGCACAGCGGCGCGGGTCCGGGCCCAATCGCTATGCCAAAATTCTGGAACAGAACGGAATTTCGGTGTTGTCCAATGCCGCGATCAAACTCGAAACTCAGGGCATCTGGCTGGCCGGTCTCGAAGATCAGCTGGCGATCTGGCGCAACGGCAAGCCGCAAGGATTGGACGATCTGGAAGGTACTCTGGCGCAGATCACCGATGACGCTCCGGTTGTGATGATGGCGCATGAGCCCGATGTGTTTCCCACTGTGCCCGGGCGGGTGGCCTTGACCCTTTCAGGGCACACACATGGTGGCCAAGTGCGCCTGTTCGGCTGGTCGCCCGTGGTGCCATCGAAATTCGGCAATCGCTATGCCTATGGCCATGTACGCGAAAATGGGCGCGATCTGGTCGTTTCGGGCGGTATCGGCTGTTCGATCCTGCCGGTTCGTCTGGGCGTGACGCCCGAAATCACCGTTGTCGAGATGTCCGCCTAAAGGGTTGATGACCAGCCGGTGAAAACCCGCCGATACGTGCCCTTTCTGCGTGACGGTATCTTGTTTGCTGTTTTCCAGTACACATCTCTGTAGGGTAGAGGGAGAAACTGCATATCAATTCAAACAATGATCGGGCTGCGCACTGTTCGTGCGTCAACGAACCCGCATGTCCAGCAGGTCGAGGGATACCCAGAACACAACCTAATCAGGAGATCGCAATGGTCGCACTTACACAGGGAACTTGGGTTATTGTTGCAGATGGAGAGAAAGCGCTGGTGATGGAGAATATCACCGATGCCGACGATCCCAATTTTGTCGTCGTCGCTGTCGAAGAACAAGACGGCCCGACCGGAAAACCGACGGACCGCGCAGGTCGTCGCAACGACGGCGGACCAAAACAGAAATCGGCAATTGAAGAACCCACGTGGAAGGCGCACGCAAAATCTCTGTTCGTGCAGGATCTGGCGAACCTGTTGAACCGCAAGGGGCTGAAAGGCGCCTATGATCGGCTGGTTCTGGTGGCCAGCCCCCATGTTCTGGGTCTGTTGCGGCGTCGGTTACACAGCGAAGTGCTGGGAAAGGTCGTGGCCGAGGTCAACAAGACCCTGACCAATCATCCTTTGCACAAGGTCGAGCAGGTGGTGCGCCTCAGTCTGCAACCCAAAGCCAGACTTGCCTGATGAATACGGCGGTCGGTTCAACCGCCCGCACGGTTTCCCATCCTCAGGTCAGCTTGTCCCGCAGGGCGATCATGGCTGTATCGGCGTCTTCGACCCAGGTGATGAAATCCGCCAAAGACGTGTCGGCAAAGCCTTGCCCGATCACCTGATCCAACAATGTGTGCAACGCGTCCCAATAGCCGTTCACATTGACCACGACGATTGGCTTGTCATGCAGGCCAAGCTGGCGCCATGTCAGCGCTTCGAACAGCTCGTCCAGCGACCCCGGACCGCCCGGCAGAACCACGACGGCGTCGGCGTTCATGATCATGACCTTCTTGCGCTCGTGCATTGTCTCGGTGATCACGAAGTGGGTCAGATCCGTCTTCCCGACCTCGCGCTTGACCAGATGCACCGGAATGACGCCGAAGGTTTCACCACCGGCATTCTGCGCGGCGCGGGCCACTTCACCCATCAAACCGACATCTCCGGCTCCGTAGACCAGCCGCCAGCCTTCCTGCGCCAGCAGGCTGCCAAACTGCCGTGCAGTTTCAGAATAAGCCTTCTCGGCTCCATTGCGTGACCCGCAGTACACACAGACTGATTTCTGAGACATCAAAGAGGGGCTCCGGGGTTGTGTCAGGGGTTTTGACCCGTGATAGCGGGATTGATAGATTGGCTCAACTGTCCGTCGGAAAGCTTTTCAACGCATAGCTTTTACCCGGCGGAGTGAAAGGAAAATAATGGACGCCAAATCGGGAAACGGAAGCTCGGGCAATTTCATCTGGGGGGTGATTGCGGGTCTTGTTGCGATATTGGGCGCGGGTGGATTGTATCTGTCCGGCGTCTTCACCAAAACGCCCGAGCCGAGCGCCCCGCAGGAAACCGCCACTGCCGTAGCCCCGGAACCTGTAGGGCAGGATGCGCAGGTTTCGGAACCGGAAGTGGCTGAACAGGCGGCTCCTGCGGATGAAGTGCCCACGACCGAGCCTGCCGAGGACACTAGTGAAACGGCTGACGCCTCTGACGCGGACACCGCCGTTGCCAAGACGGAAGATATCGCGCCCCAGCCAGCGGCCCCTCCGGCCCTGGATCAGATTTTTGTTGAGCCAGATGGCACGGCGCTGTTGTCCGGCGATGCCGAGCCCGGCAGCCGGATCGAGGTGCTGCTGAACGGCGAAACCCTGCACAGCTTTACCGTGGACGGCAGCGGCCAGTTTGCCGAATTTGTTTCGATCCCGTTCAGCGACGCGGCTCAGGGGTTGGTCCTGCAAAGCAAGGATGGCGAACGGATCACACAGTCCGACGACTATCTGATTGCGGCATTGCCAAAGCCGGTCGAAGAAGCGCCTGTAACTGAAGAATCGCCAGCATCCGATCCGGACACGACGGCAGACGCCGAAGACGCCACGATCGCGACAGCCGATGCAGACGTTGAGCCCGAAACGGCGACCGAAGTTCCAGCGCCAGAAACTGATGTGACCGGAACCGAAACCACCGTGCCGGAGGCCGAGGAAACGCAAACCGCCGACTTGTCGACACAGTCACCCGAACCGGATCAGCAGATTGCGGTGCTGCGGTCCGGCGAAGAAGGGGTTGAACTGGTGCAGCCGCCTGTGGTGCGGGATACGCCCCCTGATCAGATCGCACTGGATACCATCGGGTACTCTGATACCGGCAATGTCCAGCTGACGGGGCGTGTGCAGGACGGTGCAGCCGTTCGACTGTACCTGAACAATCGCCTGATCGCCGATCTCGACCCGAAAGAGGATGGATCCTGGCGCAGCGATCTGGAGGGGATTGATCCGGGTGTCTACACGCTGCGCGTGGACGCGGTGAATACGGACGGGACGGTGCTCAGCCGGGTCGAAACCCCGTTCAAGCGAGAGCCGGTTGAAGTTCTGGATGCCGCAGTCGCGGCCAGTCAGGCCAACGCGCAGGGCGAAGCAGCTGCCATCCGTTCGGTTACGGTTCAACGGGGCGACACGCTGTGGGCCATCTCGCGCGACCGGTTTGGCGACGGGGTCCTGTATGTACGGCTGTTCGAGGCCAATCGCGACCTGATCCGCGATCCGGATCTGATCTATCCGGGGCAGGTCTTCACCATACCTGAATAAGCATCGCCTTTGGCCCAAGCGGGCCGGGGTCAATCTCTGACCGCAGTTAAGGTACGTGATGAGACGAACACCTACTACGACCCCGGACGATACGGTGCCGCGTGACGAGCGAAGCTCGGGCTGGCGCACGATCCGCAAAGTGGCACCCTATCTTTGGCCACAGGATGAACCATGGGTAAAGCGCCGCGTGGTGATTGCCATGGTCATGCTGGTTCTGGCCAAGCTGATCGCGGTCTATACGCCGATTCTTTACAAAGGTGCCGTTGACGCGCTGGCAGGTGAGGGCGTGCCGCCGGTGGCGCTGGGCGCGGTCGGGCTGACGGTTGCCTATGGCGTGGCGCGGATGCTGACCGTGGGTTTCCAACAACTGCGGGACGCGGCCTTTGCGCCCGTAGGCCAAAGGGCTCTGCGGGCGTTGGCGCTTGAGACCTTTCGGCACATTCACAACCTCTCGATGCGTTATCACGTGTCCCGCCGTACCGGAGGGCTGAGCCGCATCATCGAACGGGGTGTCAAGGGCGTCGAGTTCCTGTTGCGCTTTCTGCTGTTCTCGATCGGGCCGCTGATCCTGGAACTGCTGCTGGTGGCGATCATCCTGATGTGGCTGTTCGATGTCTGGTATCTGGTGGTCGTCGCCGTCACAATCGGTCTGTATATCTGGTTCACATTTGCCGTGACCGAATGGCGGGTGAAGCTTCGGCGCGAGATGAACGATCAGGACACCGAAGCCAATCAGCGCGCCATCGACAGCCTGCTGAATTTTGAAACTGTCAAGTATTTCAATGCCGAAGCGCGCGAAGCTGAGCGATATGATGTGTCGATGAAAGCCTATGCCGGGGCGGCGCTGAAAACGGCATATTCGCTGGCATTTCTGAATTTTGGCCAGTCATTCCTGATCACTTGTGGTTTGATCGGTGTGATGGTTCTGGCTGCCATCGGGGTTCAGAGCGGAAACCTTACAGTGGGCGATTTCGTCATGGTCAACGCTTACATGATCCAGATCACCGTACCGCTGAACTTTCTGGGGACGGTCTACCGGGAAATCCGGCAATCGTTGGTCGATATGGGCCAGATGTTCGATCTGCTTGAACAGCCCGCCGAAGTCACCGACAAACCCTGTGCGCCCAACCTCAAGGTGAATGGCGGCGAAGTCGCGCTGGACGATGTGCATTTCGGCTATGACCCTGAAAGGGAGATCCTCAAGGGTGTTTCGTTGACCGTTCCTGCCGGGCAGACCGTGGCCATCGTGGGGGCAACCGGGTCTGGCAAATCAACCATCGGGCGGCTGCTGTTCCGGTTCTACGATGTGACCAAAGGATCCTTGAAGATCGATGGACAGGATGTGCGGGATGTGACGCAGTCCAGTCTGCACGCGGCCATCGGCGTTGTGCCGCAGGACACGGTATTGTTCAACGACAGCATCCGGTACAACATTGCCTATGGCCGTGACGACGCCACCCCGGAGGAGGTCGAGGCCGCAGCCCGAGCTGCGCAAATTCACGATTTCATCACCTCGCTGCCCGAAGGCTATGACACTATGGTCGGTGAACGCGGGCTCAAACTGTCAGGTGGTGAAAAACAAAGAGTCGGCATCGCGCGGACTTTGCTCAAGAACCCGCCGATCCTGTTGTTGGACGAGGCGACCTCGGCCTTGGACACAGATACCGAGCAGGACATCAAGGATGCGCTGGCGCGCGCAGGAGAGGGTCGTACGGTTATCACCATTGCCCATCGCCTCAGCACCATTGCCGAAGCGGACCGGATCGTGGTTCTGGAAGCGGGCGAGGTCATTGAACAGGGCACGCATGACGAGTTGCTGGCGCGGTCGGGGCGGTATGCCCAATTGTGGAACCGGCAGCAATCGGACGGGGAAGCGGCCTGAAGATCCAAACATGGAGCGAAACAGGGTAGAATACAAAAAACCAGAAGGGTGCCTGTCATGATGAAGCGACTGAAATCACGACTATCGTCTATTGCGATCGCGATTTGTCTGCCGGTCATTGTGGCGGCAGATCCCATCGTGGGTGTCTGGAAGACTGAACCTGATCGCATGAACCTGATTTCGCACATCAAAATCACGGCTTGTGGGGATAAGTTCTGCGGTCGGATCCTTTCGGCCTTTGACGCTTCAGGCAAGGAAGTCCAAACACCGAATATCGGTAAGAAACTGTTCTGGGACGTGGCCAGTGAAGGCGCAGGAAAATACGGCGGCGGCGAATTCTGGGTCCCGTTGATCAACGTGGATGCGGTGCCTCAGATGACGTTGCAGGGGGACAAGCTGCTGGTCAAAGGATGCGAACATGCGATTTGCGCGCATCAGACGTGGTCCCGGTTGTGATGATGGCCAAATGAAAAAGGACCGGGAGTTCCGGTCCTTTTCGTTTATTCAGCAGCTTTCAGCGGCGGGCCAGAGGGGCGACCAGACTGATCTGATCGACTGTCCTGTTCTGATCCTTCAAAACGCGAGTCGTCCTCCCACACAATTTCAGTGGCCTGCATCTGCCGGGCAGAGCGCCCTATCGCCATGTCCTGCGCGATCTGGCTGGACCGGCCTGCCGTTACACGGGCCAGAACTCGGCTGAGCCAGATCGCATAGGTTGTCACCCAGACCCGCAAGGCCAGAAGCGATGGGGTGACGATCAGCGTCAGAACAGTTGCAATGCCCAGGCCAAAGACCACCGCTGTGGCCAGCTGTTTCCACCACAGTGCGGTGGGGCTGTCGATGGAATAGCCGCCATTGATGAAGTCCAGCGACAGGCCGAACATCATCGGCGTCAGACCGGCCATCGTTGTCAGCGTGGTCAGCAGAACCGGGCGGATACGGGATTCCGCGGTGCGGATGATCGCCTCGATTCTCGGCATATAGCTGCTGTATTCCTGATAGGTGTCGATCAGAACGATATTGTTGTTCACCACGATACCGGCCAGGGCCACGATGCCGGTCCCGGTCATGATGATCGAGAAGGGCTGTTCCATCACGATCATGCCGATCAGAACCCCGGTGGTGGACAGAACCACCGCCAGCAGCACGAGAACTGAATTGTAGAACGAGTTGAACTGCGCCAGCAGGATCACGAACATAAGCCCCAGGGCGCCCATGAACGCGTTCACCAGGAAGGCGCCGGATTCTTCCTGCTCTTCCTGATCACCAGTCCATTCCCAGCTGATCGCGTTGGCGAACGGGCCGGTTTCCAGCCATTCCGTCAGCACCGCAATACGCTCGTTCGGGTTGATCAGCGCAAACTGAGCATCCCCGTCTTCGATTGCGCTGCGCAGCTGGTCGACACTTTCTGCGCCGGTCAGTTGAACCAGTTCATACGACTTTCCACCCGTACCATTCAGAACGGTGCCGGTCGGTGTGTAGCCTTCCGTCACTTCACGCATGACGGCCAGCCGCACCTGTTTTCCATCGGGGCCTTCGGTCACAACCTTGCTCAGCCCCGGTTCGACATCCGCTTTGACGTCGTAGTATCGCTGCTGGTCGACGCGGTTGATCTCGGCCAGCTTGGCCACGGGTTTGCGCGTTACGAAGTTCGACAAGGGCACCAAACCGTCCGGGGTACGGACCTTGAGTGTATCCAGTGTCGACAAAACGCGGTCTTCTTCGGGCAGGCGAACGCGAATTTCGATCTCTTCGTCATTGCTGTCCGGGCGCATCTCGCCCAGCAATATACCGCGGGTGACCAACTGGACCATGGCGCCGACGGTTGCCACGTCGGCTCCGAACCGACCGGCCTTGGCGACATCCACGTCAATCTGCCAGTCGATGCCGGGCAGGGGCAGGGTATCTTCGGTCTTGATCAGGCCCGGCGTGGTGTCGAAAACCTCGCGGGCGGTGATCGCTGCCGAGGTCAGGTCTTCCCACCCGTCACCCTTGATGCGCAGATGCACAGGCTTGGCCGAAGCAGGGCCTTGCTCCAACGGCAAAATCTCGACGATGATGCCGGGGATCGTTGCAAGTTGGGCATTCAGCTCATCAATCACGAAGTCGCCATCATATTCGGGCGCCACGAAGTGCCGTTCGAACAGGCCCCACAGGGCCGATTCCGAAACGTTGGGGCGGTCTTCCCAGGGGATGATCTCGAACTGAACCCGGCCCACTGTATCGGCCGGCGCCTGAGCGCCACCGTTGTTCTGGTTCAGGCCACCTTCGCCCGCAAAGGCAAAGACGTTGATGACCGCAGGGTGGGTTCCAATGATTTCTTCGGCGGCAAGAACCATCGCGTCTTTTTCCGCCAGGGAAAGGTTCCCGCGGGCACGCACATATGCGGTGGCCTGTTCAGGTTCGCTTTCCACGAAGAATTCAACCCCACGGGATTCCTGAGGAAACCAGACGAAGGCCACGAAATACACCGCCGTGAAAACCGTCAGCAGGGAAACGATCGGCATGATCGGATTGCCGACAAGGAACCGAACGACATGGCCAAAAAAAGTGTGTTCGTCCGCTGTATGAACGTGGTCCTCTTCGGCGCGTTCCATTTTGGCCGCGCTCAGGGTTACGGACCCGGCAAACGCCCCGAACAGGAACAGCAGCGCCCCGGCGATCGAGCCACCGGGCAGCAGGTAGTTGGGGTTCAGAACCTGCATCGCACCCAGAAAGATCATGTACAGCGACGGCGGCACCATCAGCACCCGGACCCACCATGGCGTGCGCGCCCGCAACCAGGTCGAAGACCGATCGAAGAGGCGGCTCAGGCGGCCGGACACACCGCCCATGACCGGCAGATAGATCAGCGCAACTATCAGCGACGCCGACAGAACGAAGATCAGCGTGACCGGCAGCATTCCCATGAACTCGCCGGGAATACCGGGCCAGAACAGCATGGGCAGGAACGCGCAGAGTGTCGTTGCGGTCGAGGACACGATGGGCCAGAACATGCGCTGGGCGGCCTCGACATAGGCGTGCATCGGGCCCACGCCTTCCTTGATGCGTTTGTCGGCGTATTCCACCACGACGATGGCGCCATCCACCAGCATCCCCACCGCCAGGATGAGGCCGAACATCACGATGTTCGAGATGCTGACACCCATGACTGCCAGAAACGCAAAACACAGCAGGAACGAGGTCGGGATCGCAAAACCGACCAGCAGGGCGGCCCGCGTACCCAGCGAGGCAAGAACCACGATCATCACCAGCGCAATCGCGGTCAGAACCGAGCCTTCAAGCTGGCTGACCATCGAGCCGACGATGCGGCTCTGGTCGTTCGATGTACCCAGATCAACCGCCGCCTGAAGTTCGGGCGGCCACTTGGTCTTTGCATGCGCAATGGTTTCCTTCACCTGCGCGACGGTGTCGATCAGGTTATAGCCCTTGCGCTTGACCACCTGCAATGCGACGGTCGGTTCACCGTTGAAACGGGCCGTCCCTTCGCGGTCTTCGAAAGTGTAGTTGATCTGTGCCAGTTCCCCCAAGGTGACGACCCGATCACCGTTGACCTTGATGGGCAGGCCGTAAACATCCTGTGCGGTTTTGAACGACGACGGTATCTTGACCGAGAAGGTGCCCTGCGCGGTTTCAACTTCACCGGCTGCAATCAACTGGTTGTTGTTCCGTACCACGTTGATCAGCTCGTCCGCCGTCACGTTGTAGGCTTCAAGCCGCAGCGGGTCGATCACGACCTCGAGCATCTCGTCGCGATTGCCTGCGATACCGGCTTCGAGAACGGAATCCAGAGCCTCAAGATCGTCCTGTAGATCCTTGGCGACACGGGCCATCGTGCGTTCGGGAACGGGACCGGTCAGGTTCACGATGACGATCGGGAATTCGGAAAAGTTGATCTCGGTCAGGGAATATTGTTCTGCGCCTTCGGGAAAGTCCGCCTGAGCTGTGTTCATCGCGTCACGCACATCGGCCATGATCGCGGTCTTGTCCCAACCGAAGTCAAATTCCAGCGCGACCCCCGCATAGTTTTCGGCAGCGGTCGATGTCATTTCCTTGAGCCCGTCGAGATCCGCCAGTTCGGTCTCCATCGGCTTGATCAGCAGGTTTTCGGAATCCTCTGCGGAAATCCCGGGAAACTGCACGGATACAAACAGGGCAGGGATTTCGATATCCGGCTCGCCTTCTTTCGGAAGCGAGACATAGGCAAATCCGCCGATAACCAGCGAAATCGCGATAAATGCCAACACCATGCGGGCTCGATCAGCGGCCCATGCGACAACACCGGTCATTGTGACGCTTCCCGATAAGTCGGCGCTACGGTCACACCGCGTGTCACGAACTCTTGTCCGACAATGATTATGTCGGCCGTTTCGGGGAGACCGTCGACCCAGACACCCTCGGCCGTGTCACGCAGAATGCGGACAGGCAGGAAATCCACCACATTGCCGGTGCCGACAGTACGGACACCCAATTGACCCTCGTTGCTTAGGGTCAGGGCGGATTGCGGCAGCAGATGTGCCTTTGTGCCTTCGGCTGCGATGCTGATGGTCGCGGTCTGACCGTCGCGAATGGTCAGATCCGGGTTCGGAACCGTGATTTCAACTTCGAACGTGCGCGTTGTTTCATCAGCCGACCGGCTGAGGAACGTGACGCGGCCGCCAAGCTGCCGACCGGTGACCAGCGTTGCCGATGCCTCGGACCCCACCTGAACACGGTTGACTTCGGTTTCCGGCACGAACCCGACCAGTTTGATCGGATCAAGCTGAATCACGGTTGCGCACAGCGATCCGGGCTGCATCAGGCTGCCCAATTCTGCGGTGTCGCTTTCCAGCAGGCCCTTGAACGGGGCTTTGATGGTCAGGCGTCCGACCTCTCGCTGCGCGGCTTCAACTGCGGCTGCGGCTGCTTCGATTCCGGCCCGGGTCGCCTCCAGCTCGGCTTCGGCGGACTTTACACCTGCTTTGGCAGCGCTCATCGCAGCCTCGCTGGAAATTCGGCGGGTTTCCGAAGCAAACCCGGTTTCCGCCAGTTTGCGCGAAGCCGTCAGATTGATTTCGGCCTCGGCCACACGGGCATGCGCCTCTTGCAAGCGGGCTTCAGCCTCGGGAATGCGGCTTTCGGCTTCGAGTTTTCCGGCCAGCGCCTCGGCCAGTTGCGCCGGGCGCGTGCCGGGGTCGAGTTCACACAGAACATCCCCGGCCTCGACAAAGGCACCTTTGCGCATGGGTTCCGAGATCACCGTGGATGTGGTTTCAGACAAAACCTCGACCTGCCGGTTCGCCTTGGTTTGTCCTCGCAGCAGAACCGCACTGTCAATTTCGCGCGCCTGCGAACGCAGGGCGACCACGCCAACGGCATCAATATCGGTCTCGTTGGATTCGACGGCTTCGGTCTGTACCGCTTCTTCTGCTTCGCCACGTCCGGCGAAAGCAAACAAAGAGTCGCGCTCAAAAACAAGAAAATACAACGCAACAATAACCAGAAGGGCGTTGATGAAAGAAATCAAACGCATTCAGTGTTTCTCCTAGAATTCGGTGCCAACAAAAGCGGGGCCGTCTTGGTATGAAATGGGGCGTCGGCTGTGTAATTTCTACACTAAACTGAATAGTTCGGTTTAGTTTTTTTCGCAAGTGAGAAGCCAAGCGGTGAAAATGGGCAAAATCGGACCCTTGGCTTGGCGTTGGTGCCGGGGTATGACATGGCGCACTTATGCAAGACACACAGCCCAGGGGGCAGGAATGAGCGACACCGACAGTTTCATTGATGAGGTCACGGAAGAGGTACGCCGTGATCGGATGTATCTGCTGCTGCGCCGCTGGGGCTGGGTTGGTGTGGCGGCGGTCGCGCTGATTGTCGGCGGGGCGGCGTTCAATGAATACCGCAAATCCCGCGATACGGCGCAGGCGCAGGATCTGGGTGACTCGATTCTGGCGGCTCTGTCGGAAAACGATTCTGATGCACGGGCGGCCGGTTTGCGGGAAACCGAGGCGCAGTCGCCGGGCGGGAATGCTGTTCTGAACATGCTGCTGTCTGCGTCCCAGCTTGAAGCGGGATCGCGCGAAGAGGCGGTCAACAGTCTGAACGCGGTTGCCGTGCAGGGGGATTTGCCCGAGATCTATCGTGCGATCGCAAGCTTCAAGGCGCTGTTGTTGCAAAGCGACACCTTGCCCGCCGCTGACCGTCGACAGCAGTTCGAAGCGCTGGCAGCGCCGGGTGCGCCCCTTCGACTGCTGGCCGAAGAACAACTGGCCCTGATCGACGTGTCCGAGGGCAATGTCGATGCGGCACTGGACCGCTTGCAGGCGCTGCGTCAGGACGCCGAGGTCGGTATTGATCTGCAACAACGTGCGGCCCAACTGATAGTTGCATTGGGCGGCGAACCCGAGCCATTGGTGGCACAGCAGGGCTGACCAGGCGGGACAAAAGACTTAATGACAGGCGAGTTCGGAACATCATGGTAACAAGACTAATTTCCCGCGCGGGATTGCCGGTTGCGGCACTGGCTTTGACCGCATTGACCGCCTGTGAACCCCCTGAAGCGATCTTGCCCGGAGAACGTGAAGACATCCGTCCGGCGTCTGATCTGGAAACAGTGGAAAAGAGCGGCTCTCAGCCCATCAGCCTGCCAGCTCAAAAAGCGAATGCCAGCTGGCCGCAAAGCCCGGGGACGGCTGCTTTCCGAACCACGAACGCGGCACTGCGTGGCTCGCCACAGCGGGTCTGGTCTGTGTCGATCGGGCAGGGCGACTCGCGCAAGCAACGTATCACCGCCGAACCGGTGGTTGCGGGCGGGTTGATTTATACACTGGATGCGGGGGCGACGGTGTCAGCGGTCACGCCGCAGGGCCAGTTGGCTTGGGATACCGATCTGGTTCCGTCAAGTGACGGTGATGCAGACGCTACCGGTGGCGGCTTGGCCTATTCGAACGGCGTTCTCTACGTGTCGTCCGGGTTCGGGCGACTGACCGCATTGGATGCAAAAACGGGCGCCGTGCGGTGGCAGAAGCGATTGGACGCAACCGGAAGCGGCTCTCCGATGGTCAATGACGGGTTGTTGTACCTTGTCGCGGGGGACGAAACCGGGTGGACCATCAACACCAAGGACGGGCGTATCGCCTGGCAAATCGAAGGCACGCCCAGCGTCGGTAACGTTCTGGGCGCACCGGCACCGGTGATTGCCTCGGACCTGGCAGTGTTTGCATTCGGGTCCGGCGATGTTGCGGCCACCTTCCGCCGTGGGGGCATCCGTCGCTGGAATGCGTCGGTCGCAGGCGGGCGGCGGGGACGGGCCGCCGCGCAGATCGTTGACGTGACCGGCAGTCCGATGGTTGTCGGAAACACAATCTATATCGGCAACCATTCTGGCCGGACCGTTGCCTTTGACGCCGCCACCGGTGAACGCCGCTGGACCGCCGATGAAGGTGCGGTTGATACTGTCTGGCCTGCAGGCAACAGCATCTTCCTGATCAGTGACCGCAGTCAGCTGGTGCGCTTGAATGCGGCCGATGGCTCGGTCATCTGGGCGCAGGATCTGCCAAGCTTTGTCAAGGACAAGCGAGGCCGCCGCGGTCCGATCTTTGCACATTACGGTCCGATCCTGGCCGGAGGCCGTATTGTGATTGCGTCCAATGATGGTTATCTGCGCTTCTTCAATCCGGTTAACGGGGCACTGGTTCACCAGGTCGAAGTTCCCGGAGGTGCAACTACGGCTCCGGTTGTTGCCGGGCAAACGCTGTATGTCGTTTCCTCCAAGGGGGATCTACACGCTTTCCGTTGACGGCAAGATGCGCTAAAGGGCGCTTCTTGAGTCTTGAAAGTTGAGTATCATGTCGCTGACCCTCGCCATCGTGGGGCGCCCGAATGTGGGCAAATCCACCCTGTTCAACCGCCTTGTGGGCAAACGTCTGGCCCTTGTCGACGACCAGCCCGGCGTGACGCGCGACCTGCGCGAAGGCGAAGGGCGTCTGGGCGATCTGCGCTTTACCGTGATTGATACGGCGGGTCTTGAGGACGCGACGGATGACAGCCTTCAGGGGCGGATGCGCCGTCTGACGGAACGTGCCGTGGACATGGCTGATGTCTGCCTGTTCATGATCGACGCGCGCGTGGGTGTGACACCAACGGATGAAATGTTCGCAGAGATCCTGCGCAAACGGTCCAAGCACGTGATACTTGCGGCCAACAAGGCCGAAGGCAATGCTGCGGATGCGGGTGTTCTGGAAGCTTACAACCTTGGTCTGGGTGAACCGGTCCGCTTGTCGGGCGAACATGGTGAAGGGATGACGGACCTTTATGCGCAGCTGATGCCTCTGGCAGACGCGGCAGAGGAAAAACAAGTCGAGGAAGCCCCGCAAACGGACATTGAACTGGACGAAGACGGTGAGGGCGAGACGCCGCTGATCACCGCAGCCAAGCCCTTGCAGGTTGCGGTGGTGGGGCGTCCAAATGCGGGCAAATCCACCTTGATCAACAAGATCATCGGCGAAGACCGTCTGTTGACCGGGCCAGAGGCCGGGATCACGCGTGACGCAATCAGCTTGCGAATCGACTGGGCTGACCCGGACGGCCAAAGCACGCCGATGCGGATCTTTGACACCGCAGGGATGCGCAAGAAAGCAAAAGTACAGGAAAAGCTGGAAAAGCTTTCCGTGTCCGACGGCCTGCGCGCGGTAAAATTTGCCGAGGTCGTCGTTGTGTTGCTGGACGCCGCGATCCCGTTTGAACAGCAAGATCTGCGGATTGCCGATTTGGCCGAGCGTGAAGGCAGGGCCGTTGTCGTCGCCGTCAACAAGTGGGACATCGAAGACAACAAGCAGGAAAAGCTGCGCGAGTTGAAAGAGTCGTTTGACCGGCTGCTGCCGCAACTTCGCGGCGCGCCGCTGATCACGGTTTCCGCCAAGACGGGCCGGGGTTTGGAGCGTTTGCGCGACGCGATCCTGCGCGCCCATGACGTCTGGAACCGCCGGGTGCCGACTGCCGCTCTGAACCGCTGGCTGACGGCCATGCTGGAACAACACCCGCCGCCAGCCCCACAGGGACGCCGGATCAAACTGCGCTACATGACGCAGGCCAAGACCCGACCTCCGGGGTTTGTGGTGATGTGTTCGCATCCCGACAAAATGCCTGAAAGCTATACCCGTTACTTGGTGAACGGTTTACGGCAGGATTTCGACATGCCCGGAACACCGATCCGCCTGACGCTGCGCGGGCAGGGGGACAAGAACCCCTACAAGGGTCGGCGCAAGAAAAACGCGGGCGCATTGGCCAAGCATCTGAAGGGGCGCGGGTAAACTACGCACCAGAATCAGGGCTTTGATGACACAGGCGGACTGACTCAATCGTGCCCAAGTACGAATGCGCGGTTCGCTTCTGCGGCATTGGCGATACCCTCTGACGTCCCATTGCCCTGTTCAATGGCCGTCGCCAGTTCGGTCGCGGCTGAACCTGTCGTAAAGATCGATGCAATTCGCGTCCGACCTCCGAAAAGACCTTTGGAAGCGTCGGCATTGTCATAGGTCAGGTCAAATGTCGAAACCAAACTGACCGCCTCATCATTGGGTCGTTTGTTTTGATCGCGCGATATGGGCGGAACCAGCGTTGTCACGCGGCGCTGTACACCTGCATTGACCTCGACGGGCAGCGCCTTGGCGGGATCAGAGCGCAAGGCGATGTTCACGCCGCTGCGTTCCCCATAGACCAAACTGCGATCCTGAATCGAGGTGCAGCCGACAAGGCCAAAGCCCCCGATTGCCAGGAGGATGATCCAAGAAAGTCTTGGGTTGTCAGCCATTGCCATTTCCTCCGGTCGATTGGTTGTCATTGCCCTGTTCATTGCCGGTGTCCTTGTCTTTTCCCTCTTTGTCTTCACCGCAGGTGACCAGTCTCGCGGCACCATCGGTTCGGTTTTTTGTTCCAAGCGTCTTTGCAAGTTTGTTTGCGGCGTCTCCGGTGGAAATGACGTCTGAGTATCGGGTCAAGAAAATGCTCTTGGTTTCCATCCGTGTGCAGCCGAATACGGCCATAGCCTCGCGATCTGTGCGCGATGTGCCGTCGGGACCGACCTTGCCTGGTTCAATCACGGGAACCACGGCAGCGAAATCTCTGTCATAACCGATCACAACCTGGCCTTGCTGCCGATTGGCGCTGACGGCGGCATTGATACCGACAACTGTATCATGCGCGACATAAAGCGTATCGCCGCATCCCCAAACACTGCTTAACCCACACAAAATAAATAATTTTTTCACGTCCCCGTCTCCTTCATGCACAGAGTGTCATCCTGTTGATCAACGCTGGTTGCCGACAGGTCAGTCAGATCCAGATGCAGGCTGCGGGAGATTTCGGCGCCCTGTGGCACATCCACCAGAACAGCGGCCTGATGGCGGCCAAGGGTCAGGCCGCTCCATCTGCGGCCAAGGGCGATCTCCAGCCCTGTCGTGTCTGTAACCGATGCTGCAAGAGTTTGGTTTTTGATCAGTGCCTGACGGTCTGTCAGCCTTGCCGGGCCATCTTCGCAATTTCCGGCAAAAACCAGAACCTCGTGATAGATGCCCAAGCTGAAGATTGCCGTGCCGCGCATCGTAGCAACATGCAGCCCGCGACCGCGCAGCTAGTGCACAATTGCATTGCCAGTCACGATGGCGGCTGAAGATGAGGTGCCGAACCGTTATAAGAGCACCCAGCAAGCGAGGCGCAGAACAATGGCGCCAATGGCAATATATTTCTCGAATAAGTCAATCAACATGCCTTAAAACACTGCTTCTTACTCTGACTGGAAGTTTCCCAAGCGTCAACTCAAAGGGAGGTTTTCGAATACTGCTGAAGTGTTTCGCGATATTGCGGGGCTGTTTTCCCGGGCGCTTCCCACTTGCCAGGGCGCGTTATTCGGCGCTGGTGATCGTCACGCAAGCGCGTAACTGCGCCAATTTTCAGCGTTTTCGCTCTGAGGGCGTGACAGCCCCTGTTCTGCGCGCTAGCATTCACGTGTGTGCATCTGTCAGCACATGCATTGCCTGCACGCGGTCAAGCCGCGCCTGGATTTTTAACAGATTAAAACAGGGCCATCGTGGGGAGCGGACTGGATGGATCTGAGGGAATACACAAGACACTACGCAGTTCAGGACAACAGATTGGCTGCACTGAGCTATTTTGGCACGTTCGCGGTGTATTTCGCATCGCTGTCTCTAGCGATCGTGTTCGTGGACCGCTGGTACATCATGATCCCGGCCGGGATCGTCTTCGCCTTTTCGGCGGTACGCCTTTATGTGCTGCAACATGATTGCGGGCACCATTCGCTGTTTGAAACGCGAATGCAGAACGAATGGGCAGGGCATGGTCTTTCGCCATTCACCTTTGCACCGTTCGAGGTGATGAAACAGAACCACAATCTGCACCACGCGGGGATCGGAAACCTCGAGCATCGTGAGACCGGTGAAATTCACACGATGACATTGCGGGAATGGCAGGACGCGGACTGGAAAACCCGTTTGTTTTACAGGTTGTATCGAAACCCTTTCATCCTGGTGCCGGTCGGTGCGCTGTTCACATATTTCATTCGCTATCGCTGGCCCAAGAACACTGTTCGTTTCGGTGTCGCAGGCGTCTTGCTGCACAATGCATCGATCATCGTATTTTTGGGCCTGTTGTACCTGGTGGCGGGCTTGACCGGTATTCTGGTCTGGCTGGTGTTTTCGTTTCTGGGCGGAATGCTGGGTGTGTTTCTCGTGTATCTGCAACACAATTTTGAAGATACCTATTGGGATCGCCGTCCTGACCTGAACCCGCAGACCGCAGCGTTGCATGGATCTTCCGCACTGGATTTCGGATGGTGGTTCGATACCGCCGTCGCCTGTATCACGTTACATGACATCCACCATTACAACGCGCGTATCCCATCGTACCGGTTGCGGGCCTGCCACTATAATCTGCCGCCTGAATTCACGCCTCGTCGGATCAAGTTCCCCGAGGCTGTAGCGGCTTTGAACCTCAAGCTTTGGGATGAGGATGCGAAACGCCTCGTGCCATTCCCGAAAAATGACCGAACCGCTGGGTTGGCGCATAGCTGATCCATTGGTTCCGAGAAGGCAAGTGCTGAACTTGCGGATATGCATATCCAGTGTATATGCGATGAGGCAGGGCGATGGAGAAAGGACCTTTGGATGACTGTAGTGACCGACGTAAAAGGTGTGGGAGAGGCGCTGAAAAAAGCCCTTGCAGCCAATGGCTTTAAGACCGCAGAAGCGATAGCGAAGGCGTCACCCGCAGATCTGGTCAAGGTTCCTCGGGTCGGTGAGAGCCGCGCCGCCCTATTGATCGAAGCCGCAAAAGCGGCAATAGCCGCAACGCTTGCCGCCGGTAAGTCTGGCGCGCGCAAGGCGCCGGCACGAAAGCCAGCGGCACGGAAACCAGCAACCGCAAAACCAGCCGCCCGAAAGCCGGCGACACGAAAAGCCGCCCCGCGCAAGACCGTGGCCGCTGTAGCGGCAGAAAAACGGGCGGAAGAAGCTGCACGCAAAGCGGCAGAAGAACAAGCGGCGGCCGAAAAAGCCGAAGCCGCAGCCAAGAAAAAGGCCAAGGCCAAGGCGAAAGCTGAAAAAGCCGCCAAGAAACGCAAAGAAATGGAAGCCGCGTTTTCCAAGGCCAAGGATAAGGTGAAAGCAAAGTCCAAGAAGGACAAAAAATCGAAAAAGGACGAAAAGAAAAAAGACGCCAAGAAGGGCAAAAAAGACGCCGAGAAAGGCAAGAAAAAAAGTGACAAGAAGAAAGATAGCAAGAAGGACAAGAAAAAGGCGAAGAAATAAATTCCTTCGCCCCGTCTTGCATTGTGAACCGGCGCCTCATGGTGCCGGTTTCGTTTTTCAGGCTAGTGTGCCGTCCAGTTGCAGGGTCAGTTTGCCGCCCAGATAGGGGCTTAGGACTTCGGGCAGGGTCACGGTGCCGTCCGCGTTCTGGCCATTTTCCAGCACGGCAATCAGGCAACGCCCAACAGCCAAACCTGAACCGTTCAGCGTATGGACGTATTCCGGCTTGCCGCCACCTTCGGGGCGGAACCTAGCGTTCATGCGGCGGGCCTGGAAATCACCGCATGTCGAAACCGAGCTGATCTCGCGATAGGTGTCCTGACCGGGTAACCAGGCCTCGATATCATAGGTGCGGCGGGCGCCAAAGCCCATGTCACCGGTACACAGGATGACAGTGCGGTAAGGAATGCCCAGCTTTTCCAGAATGCCCTCGGCGCAGCGCAGCATGCGATTTTGTTCTTCATCCGATTTGTCCGGATGCGTGATCGAAACCATCTCGACCTTTTCGAACTGGTGCTGCCGCAACATCCCGCGGGTGTCTTTGCCCGCGGATCCGGCCTCGGACCGGAAGCACAGGGAATGCGCGGTGTAGCGTCGGGGCAGATAGCTTTCCTCGATCAAGCTGTCGTTTACGATATTGGTCAGCGACACTTCGGAGGTCGGGATAAGCCACCAGCCTTCGCGGGTCTGATAGCTGTCTTCGCCAAATTTCGGCAATTGGCCGGTGCCCTGCATCATCTCGGACAGAACCAGAACCGGGCCATTCACCTCGGTCAGCCCGTTTTCGGTGATATGCGTATCCAGCATGAACTGCGCCAAAGCGCGATGAATACGGGCGACGCCACCGGACAGCAGCACAAATCGCGAACCCGAGAGTTTGGCTGCGGTTTCGAAATCCATGCCTTGCTGAACGGCTTCGATCTCGAAGTGTTCCTTGGGCGCAAAACCCAGCTCAAGCGGTGTGCCCCAGCGGCTGATCTCGACATTGTCGTTTTCATCCACGCCATCCGGCACATCCTCGGCGGGCAGATTTGCGATCCGGATCAACTGATCCGTCAGCAGGGCATCCAGATCCTTGGCCTCGGTCTGCATCCGCGCGATTTCGGCTTTTTTCTCGGCAACCAGCGCGCGCAGGCGTTCGAATTCGGCTTCGTCGCCTCGAGCTTTGGCAGCCCCGACTTCCTTGGACGCCTTGTTCTGTTCGGCTTGCGCTGTTTCGGCCGCCAGAATCTTGGCGCGGCGGCTTTCGTCCAGCCTGAGCACATCTGACGACACCGGCGCGTCCCCACGGCGCGCTAAAGCGGCGTCGAAAGCGGCAGGGTTTTCGCGAATGGCGCGGATGTCGTGCATGTCTCAGATCCTTGAATGCGTGAATCACTGAAACCGCTTATGCACCATCTGTGGGGCAGGGTGTAGCGCCGGTTACGACTTATCCGCTTCCTCGTGCGATTCATGTGCCAGATGTCCATCCCATTCATCCGCCGGGATTTTTGGTTCTGGCGGATCAGCCATGTAAGATGGCGTCATGATCTGCACTTTGTTCTCGTTGAAAACGGCGACAATGTTGCGATGCAGGTCCGAGCGGATTTTGGGAATGATGCTGCCGCGGGTGGTGTAACCGTTGATCTGATAATTGATGGCGTAGTCGGCCAGCGCCGTCCACAGTACGAAAGGTTCAGGTTTGGCCTTGATGCCCTTGGTGCGGTTGGCCGCCTCGATCAGCATTGCTTCGACCTTTTCGGGCGGTTCTTCATATCCGATGCCAACCGTCGTGTGCAGCAGCAACCCACTGCCATCGGTTTTCTTCGAGAAATTCACAACATCCGAATTCATCAATTGAGCGTTCGGGATCGAAATCAGCTCGTTCTTGATGGATTTCAGATGCGTCTCCATCAGTTTGATCTGAACCACGTCGCCGATATGGTCCCCGATCTGAATGCGGTCGCCAATTGACGTGGAGCGGCGATAGATCACGAAAAGCCCCGCCAGCATGTTGGACACGACCGAGTTGGCACCCAGCGACAGCATGGCGCCGACCAGAATGGTCAGACCCTGGAAGGCGGCCGAATCCGAACCGGGAATGTAGGGAACGGCAAAGACGAGCGCGATCAGAATCACGATAACCCGAGCGATGTTGAACGTCGGATTGACCCAGTGTTTTTCAAAATCGCCCATTTCGAACGAACCGGCTTCGACCGCGTCGAAGAACACGCGCATGCCCTTGATTATGTACAACGTGACCCATGCGATTAGGCTGAGCATAATCAGGTTTGGGATATAGCTGAGTATTCCCTTGAATATCAGCAGTACCGGTTCTGTCAGATAGGTCAGCAGCAGTTGCGCGAAATAGCGTGTTTCCGCAAAGGCCAGTAGAACGAAGGACAGGTAGTAGTAGAAGCCGAGAAAGAAGATGACCAACAGGGCAAAATTCAGCCCGTATCGGATCAGGGCGGCGATTGCTTCGGCCTGAACGCTTTTGGCCGTCGCCGTTTCGACATCCTTCAAATAACGCTTTACCAGTTTCAGAGTGCGCCGCCTGATCCGCCGGTGAAGCCAAAGGATAACCAGCACGAAGACGACAAAGCCTAAGGTCCATCCAGCGGCCTCAATCGCTCCGGATACCCGGGCTTGATCTGTACGGTTGGAGCGGTAGGCAAGGATGGCCTCTTCGATGGCCTGACCATGCAGTAAGCCGAGGACGTCCAGCTCCATCTGATCCAGTTCGGCGTCTGCAAGCGTCACGATCGATACGATTTCACCGTCGGCGCGAATGCGTATGCCTAGGTCGGTTTCTTCAAAGGTGATGTCGACGGTGGGGCTTTCAGAGGCTTCGGCCACCTCAATAATCTTGTTCTGCACGCTTTCGGCACGTTCCGGCGCGGGCAGAGCGCTGGAGCCGCGCAGGAAGAACAACATGTCGCCGTCCACGATGACGGGCGCCTTGAAACTTTCGGTTTCTTCCGCCTCGGGTTCGGTGGCTTCGGCAGGCAATTCCTGGGCCTTCACCGGCGCGGCCAGACACAGGATCAAGCTCAGCAAGGACAGCAAAAGCGTCAACGATTGGAATGGTTTGTATCTAGCTCTCATTGCCCCCCCTGATGTTCGACTATAGCCAATTTGAAATACCTGCATAGAACATATCTGCAACGATTTACCGGTTCGTGTGGCACCTTTCTCAGGTTGCGGCCGATCACATGACCACCTTTGCTTGCAAACACGCATTTCAAAGCATAGGTTCCGGCAAAATTTGCGGAACGGTGCCGCAAGATCTGAACAAAGGAATATCCCATGGAAGGTGGCGCAATCGCCCAGTTTCTCCCGCTGATCCTGATCTTTGCGATCATGTATTTCCTGCTGATCCGTCCGCAGCAGAAGAAAATGAAGGAACATCAGGCCATGGTCGATGCCGTGCGTCGGGGGGATCAGGTTGTCACCCAGGGCGGGCTGATCGGCAAAGTGTCGAAGGTCAAGGAAGGCGATAACGAGATCGAAGTCGAGATCGCCGAAGGTGTCAAAGTGCGTGTGGTCAAATCGACCATCGCCCAGGTTCTGAACAAAACCGAACCCGCGAAATAACACCACCTTACAAATCCTTGAAAAGGCAGGGTAATGCTGCACATTGATACCTGGAAGCGGGTTCTGATCTGGCTGGTCTGCGTGACTGGCCTGATCATGGCCCTGCCAAATGCGTTTTACACACGGGTCGAGCAATCAAACGACGCCAAAGCCGCGATCGAGCTGGGCGTGGATACGCCCGAGTTGCAGGTCGAGGCGGGGCAATGGCCGAACTGGCTGCCCTCGTCGCTGGTCAATCTGGGCCTTGACCTGCGCGGCGGTGCACATCTGTTGGCCGAAGTTCAGGTGCAGGACGTCTACGAATCCCGGATGGAGGCGATGTGGCCAGATATCCGTGACGCCCTGCGCGATGAGCGCTCGACCGTCGGGACGGTCCGCCGTCAGGAATCGGCCCCAGATGAGATTCGCGTGCGCATCAGCCAGCCTGAGGGCATGGCGCGGGCACTGGAGGTCGTGCGCGGTCTTGCCCGTCAAGTGCAGACCCTGACCGGTGTCGGGGCAACGGATATCGAGGCACGTGCCGAAGGCGACACGATTGTCGTTCAGTTGTCCGAGGCAGAAAAACTGGCCTCAGACGACCGCACAGTGCGTCAATCGTTGGAAATCATCCGTCGCCGGATCGACGAAGTGGGCACCCGAGAGCCGACCATTCAGCGTCAGGGTGCCGATCGTATCCTGATTCAGGTGCCTGGCATCGGCAGCGCGGGTGAGTTGAAAGAGATCATCGGCACGACGGCGCAACTGACCTTTAACCCGGTCGCCGGACGCGGCACCAATCCGGATGCCGTTGCAGGCATCGGCGAAGAAATTGTGCCGTCGATTGACGAAAGCGGTGTTTACTACACAATTGAATCCGCTCCGGTCGTTACCGGAGAGGAACTGGTCGATGCGCAGCCCGCATTCGACCAAAACGGTCGCCCTGCGGTCAATTTCCGGTTCAACACGTCTGGTGCGCGCAAATTCGGGGATTATACCCGCGACAATATCGGAGCCCCCTTTGCCATCGTTCTGGACGACGAGGTAATTTCGGCCCCCGTGATCCAAAGTCATATTCCGGGCGGTTCAGGCATCATCACCGGCAACTTTACGGTTGAGGAAAGCACCAATCTGGCCGTCCTGCTGCGAGCGGGCGCACTGCCTGCCGGCCTGGAGTTCCTCGAAGAACGTACCATCGGACCCGAGTTGGGGCAGGACAGTATCGACGCGGGCAAAGTCGCCACAATCGTGGCCTTTGTGGCAGTACTGGTTTTCATGGCGCTCAGCTATGGTCTGTTCGGGATCTTCGCCAACATCGCGCTGATCATCAATGTGGGCCTGTTGTTCGGTCTGCTATCCATGATCGGAGCAACCTTGACCCTGCCGGGTATCGCGGGGATCGTATTGACAGTCGGTATGGCGGTGGACGCCAACGTGCTGATTTTTGAACGTATCCGCGAGGAATTGAAATCCGCCAAAGGTCCGGCGCGCGCAATCGAACTGGGCTATGAAAAGGCGCTGTCTGCCATTCTGGATGCGAACGTGACCACATTCATCACCGCCGTGATCCTGTTTGCCATGGGCAGTGGCCCGGTGCGCGGCTTTGCAATCACTCTGGGCCTCGGCATTCTGACCTCGGTTTTCACCGCGATCTTCGTGACGCGCCTGATGGTCGTGATGTGGTTCGAACGCCGCCGTCCGAAAACGATCGAGGTTTGACATGAGACTGAAACTCGTACCCCAGAACACCTCGTTCGATTTCTTCAACCGCTGGAAGGTCTGGTTGGGCATTTCCGGCCTGATGATGGTGATTGCCTTCACCTCGTTCATGCTGCAAGGGCTGAATTTCGGTATTGATTTCCGGGGTGGCACGACGATCCGGACGCAAAGCGCGGTAGAGATCGATGTGGGCACATACCGAGATGCCATCGCCCCGCTGGAACTGGGCGATGTGACCATCACCGAGATTTTCGATCCAACCTTTGCGGATGACGAAAACGTTGCGATGATCCGCATCCAGGCGCAGGAAGATGCCGAGGCTGTCGAAGCAGCGACCATCACCGCCGTAGAGGACGCGTTGCAGCAGGTAATACCTGATATTCAGTTCGTCTCCGTAGAATCCGTCGGCCCCAAGGTCTCGGGCGAGTTGATCCAGACCGCCGTCATCGCGGTGGCTTTGGCGATTGGCGCGGTGCTTGTCTATATCTGGCTACGGTTCGAATGGCAGTTTGCGCTGGGGGCCGTGGCGGCACTGGTTCACGATGTAATCCTGACCATCGGCATCTTCTCGGAACTGCAAATCCGGTTTGATCTGGCCATTATCGCGGCCCTTCTGACCATCGTCGGTTATTCGCTGAACGACACCGTGGTCGTTTTCGACCGGGTGCGAGAGAATCTGCGGAAGTACAAAAAGAAAGACCTCAAAGAGGTGCTGAACATTTCGATCAACGAGACGCTCAGCCGGACGGTGATGACCTCGGTCACGACGTTGCTGGCGTTGATCTCACTTTATGTTCTGGGCGGCGATGTGATCCGCGGCTTCGTGTTCGCGATGATCTGGGGCGTGATCGTGGGCACTTATTCATCGGTCTTCGTCGCTTCGACCATCCTGTTGTGGCTGGGGGTCAAGCGCGACTGGTCCAAGCCGTCGAACACGGCGGGCAACCAGTTTGCCAATATTGATGCCTGAGGCGTTGCAACAGGCCTTGTCCCTGCCGGGGCTGGGTTGGTTGGTTCTTACCATAGGAGCCGCGGGACTTGTCCGCGGCTTCACTGGTTTTGGCACCGCGATGATCTTTGTTCCGGTGGCCACTCAATTTCTGCCGATTGCCGATGTCGTCTTTCTGATGGCAGCCACCGGGATCGTATCGACTTTTGCGCTGGCGCCGCAGGCATGGCGTGAATGCGACAAGACCGAAATCAGCACTTTGGGCGTTGCAGCGGCATTGACCGTGCCGCTTGGCCTTTGGGTCATGGCACAGGCCGACACGGTCGTTCTGCGCTGGATTGCCTGCGGTATCACCGGCGTGACCCTGTTGGCGATCGTCACTGGCTGGCGCTGGCAGGGACGGCTGGGTGTGCCCGGACGGATGGCCATCGGAGGCAGCGCAGGCGTGATCGGTGGCATGACCGGACTGACCGGCCCGGTCGTTATCGTATTCTATCTGGCCAGCTCTTCAGATGTGCGCAAGATTCGTGCCAACACGATCATCTTTCTGGCTTTGCTGGACGTGGCCATCGTCTTCAGCATCCTGATCGGAGGCGCTGCGGATCTGTCGATCCTTTGGATTGTCCTGCTGCTGGGCTTGCCCTATCTGACCACGACACTGATCGGCAAGGCTCTGTTCGATCCAAAGCTCGAACGGATCTATCGCACTGCGGCTTATTCGGTCATTCTGATAGCAGTCGTGTCCGGTTTGCCGATCCTGGATTGAAGGAGGGAAGGAATGCGCCTCAACCAAGTTACGTTTTCGGATGCCAAGCCGGTTGATGGCTACGGCCCCGGTTTTTTCCGCATTGGCGGTGATGTGTTCGAAGGCGCAGTTCTGACCGGCCCCGCAGGACCTGCCATCTGGGGCGGTTATGAAGATGCGCAACCACTTCTGGAACTGGCTGATGAAATTGACGTTCTGCTTGTCGGCACTGGCAAAGACATGGCCCACATTCCCCAGTCTTTGCGCACCCGGTTGGAGAGTGCCGGTGTCGGCGTCGAAATCATGAATTCTCCGGCTGCGTGCCGCACCTACAATGTCTTGCTCTCTGAAGGTCGCCGAATAGCGCTTGCTCTGATCCCGGTCTGACGGGATCCCTTCATCTGGCCGAAAATATCCCGGGGTGTGTGAGGGGCTGGCCCCTCACTCGGACCTCTCTGCTCAAAGCTCCCACAACCGAACTGCGGCAAATCCCACCTTTTGCCTTTGATGACATTCCGATAAGCGGGTCTCATGACTCTGATTGTAACCGACCTGTCGATCACCCGTGGTGGCATTCCCGTCCTGGAGCATCTCAGCTTTCAGCTGCCTCCGGGCAAAGCGCTGATTCTGCGTGGGCCGAACGGGATCGGCAAAACGACCCTTCTGCGCACATTGGCCGGGTTGCAGCCGCCGCTGAAGGGTCAGATCCAGAGCGCGGAAGACCAGATTGCATATGCGTCCCATTCGGACGGGCTGAAACCGACGCTGACTGTATCCGAGAACCTGACGTTCTGGGCTTCTGTCTTTGGCACCAACGGCATCCAGACGGCGCTGGACGCGTTCCAGTTGAACGAGCTGTCGGATCGCCATGCGGGGTACCTGTCGGCCGGTCAGAAACGGCGGCTGGGGCTGGCACGCATGCTGGTCACCGGGCGGCCGATCTGGATGCTGGACGAGCCGACCGTTTCGCTGGACAGAAATGCGGTGCAAATGTTCGCCGATGCAGTCCGCGCGCATCTGGGGCAGGGTGGGTCAGCCCTGATCGCGACCCATATCGACCTTGGTCTGGATGGCGAGGTTCTGGACGTCGGCCCGAACAAGGCCAAACCCAAACCCATTGACGATTTCGACGGAGGTTTCCTGTGATCGCCCTTCTGCTGCGCGACCTGAAACTGGCCTTCCGAGCGGGTGGCGGGTTTGGTTTGGGATTGGCCTTTTTCCTGATCGTGACTGTGATGGTGCCGTTTGCAGTGGGGCCACAATCGTCACTGCTGACCACCATCGCGCCGGGTGTGCTCTGGCTGGGGGCGTTGCTGGCCTGCCTGCTGTCTCTTGACCGTCTTCTGGCGCTGGACTGGGAGGACGGATCGCTGGACCTGCTGGCCACGGCGCCGCTGCCGCTGGAATCAGTCGTGACCATTAAGGCGCTGGCCCACTGGCTGACCACAGGCCTGCCTTTGGTTCTGGCCGCACCTTTTCTGGGGGTCCTGCTGAACCTGCCTGCGCAGGGGTTCTTCTGGCTTGTCATCTCGCTGCTGATCGGCACCCCGGCCATGAGCGTGATCGGAACATTCGGTGCTGCCCTGACCGTCGGTCTCAAGCGCGGCGGGTTGCTGTTGTCGCTCTTGGTGCTGCCGCTTTACGTCCCCACCCTGATTTTCGGGGCCGAGGTCGCCCGGCGTGGGGCAACGGGGATGGACGTGCAGACGTCTTTGTTGATGCTGGCGGGGATCACGGCGGCCACCATCGCGTTGTTGCCCTTTGCCAGCGCGGCTGTGTTACGTATCAATCTGCGGTGAACCGCCCCAACTTTGACTGATGTCAATTGAGAATACCCCCAACTCGGACTAGATAGGGCCCATGTCGATAGCAGCCAAAGCCAATGCCCTCTGGGAATACGCCAACCCGCGCAAGTTTCTTGCGACCAGTGAACGTGTCCTGCCGTTTTTCTGGATCGTCTCGATCTTCTGCATCGTCGTCGGGCTGGTCTGGGGGTTCTTCTTCACGCCGGACGACTATAAACAAGGGTCGACGGTCAAGATCATCTATCTGCACGTCCCGGCGGCACTGATGGCGATCAATTGCTGGCTGATGATGTTGGCAACTTCTCTGGTCTGGCTGGTTCGACGTCATCATGTCAGCGCGCTGGCGGCACGGGCGGCTGCGCCGATCGGGATCGTGATGACCTTGATTGCGTTGCTGACCGGGGCGATCTGGGGACAGCCCATGTGGGGCACCTGGTGGGCGTGGGATCCGCGTCTGACGTCGTTTCTGATCCTGTTCCTGTTCTATCTTGGCTATGTCGCATTGTGGGAAGCCATCGAGGATCCGGACACTGCGGCGGACCTGACCTCGGTTCTGTGTCTGGTCGGATCCGTGTTCGCGCTGCTCAGCCGATATGCGGTCAACTTCTGGAACCAGGGCTTGCATCAGGGCGCATCGGTCATGCGCGCGGCAGCCGTGACCGGGGCCGATACGGAAGAGAAAGTCAGCAATATCTACTTCTATCCGCTGTTGCTGTGCATCATCGGATTTGTACTGCTGTTCATCGCTTTGGTGCTGTACCGCACCGGAACTGAAATCCGCGCGCGGCGCATCAAGGCGTTGCAGGCGCGGGAAAGGGTGGGCGGATGATCCCCGATCTTGGAAAATATGCTGACGCGGTTTTGTCGTCTTATGCCGTGTCCATCATACTGCTGGTGGCATTGATCGTGTTCAGCGTAATGCGAGGGCGAAGGGTACGCACTGAAATGGAAAAGATCGAACAAAGGATTTCGCGAAATGGCTAAGATATCGCCCCTGATGATCGCGCCGCCTTTGATTTTTGGCGCTTTCGCCGTGTTGGCCGGGATCGGTATGTTCCGTGAAGACCCCAACGCGTTGCCCTCTGCCCGCGAAGGCCAACCGGCTCCGCCCGTGGTTCTGAGCGAGTTCCCGGAAAAGAAGCTGTTTGATGATGCCACGCTGCGGGATGGAGAGGTCAAGCTGGTAAACTACTGGGCCAGCTGGTGCGCGCCATGCCGTGCCGAGCATCCCAATCTGGAGGCTCTGGCCGCCGAAGGCATCCCGGTCTATGGCGTCAACTACAAAGACCAGTTGGACAACGCCCAAGCCTTTTTGACCGAGCTTGGCGATCCCTACGCCGCGATTGGACGTGATGAGAAAGGTCGCATGGCATTGGATTGGGGCCTTTACGGCGTTCCCGAAACCTATGTGGTTGATGGCGACGGCACGATCATTTTGCGCTTTGCCGGCCCGATTACGCAGCGGGTGATTGAAAACACTCTGCGTCCGGCGTTGGAAAAGGCTGCGGGCGGTTGAGCAATTTGGAAAACGAGGTTTAAGCCGCCTTACAAGCGATAGCCTCCGGTCACGCCCAGGACCTCTCCGGTTACGAATCCCGCCGCGTCCGAGGTCAGAAACCGAACGACCCTGGCGATGTCTTCCGGAGTTCCGATCCGGCCCAGCGCCGTTTCCCTGACGAAGAGCGATGTCAGATCGTCAGGGCGGGGGGCTTCGGGGATGTTGATGGCACCCGGTGCAACCGCGTTGACGCGGATTCCGTCCGGGCCAAGCTCTTTTGCCATGGCGCGCGTCCAGAGGTTCAGCGCGGCTTTGCTTGCCCCGTAGGTCGCGGCGTCCCGCGGTGGCAATGTTGCGTTCATCGATGAGATGCTGACGATCGAAGCGCCGCGTTTCAGATGCGGCAATGCCGCAGCAAGCAACGCGGCGGGGGCCAGCACGTTGAGGTCAAGAATGGCGCGATGGTCCGCGGCCTGAAACTGTTGTTTCGGAGTGGAGCGAACAAGACCGGCATTGTTTACGATCACGTCCAGTCGCCCGAAGTGATCAATGACCTTTTCGACCACCCGGGTGGGTTGGTTGTCTTTTGTAAGGTCAGACTGAATCGTCAGAACGTCGCCTTTCAGCAATTCTGAATCGGGGTGGCTGGCCAACCAGGTGAAGGCGACACGGTGATCACCGCGCAGGTCTTCGACTATTGCCCGCCCAATTCCACGGGCACCACCGGTTATCAGTGCTACTTTTTCCATGAACTCAGATGACCGGCAAAGCGCCCAGGATTCAACGTTGATTTTTGCGCTGCCGGAATGCGGTCACTTGCGCAGCAATATCCAGAGCATTGCCGCGATGAACGCGAAGGTGACAAGGTTCATCAATGTGTCTGTGAGATCACCGATCAGCATTGCGTTGGCCCTCCTCTCTGAGCCCGCGGAACAGGCACACCATCAGCAGGACCGAAATGAAGACAAAGGGCAATGCGCCAAGCGAGATGAGGATCTTCACCGAGTCCACGGATCCCGAAAGGATCATTGCAACGCTCAGCAGTCCCAGCAATCCCCCCCAGATCAGACGCACACGCGGCGGTGGGTTCTCGTCCCCGCCCGTCGAGAAGGTGCCCAGAACAAAGGCTGCGCTTACGACGCTGGTCACGATGAACAGAAAGGCGGCCAGTACCGTTGCAAGCGTGGTGATCACGGAAAGTGGAAGTCGGTCGAGCAGGGCGAAGGTCACGCGTTCGATATTTGTTTGCGTATAGGCCAGCAGTTCGCCCGCACCATTAAGTGCCTCGAACAGGCCAATGCCACCAAAGGTACCGAACCAGAGGATTGAAAACAGCGTGGGGGCGAACAGGACGCCGATCACGAATTCCCGTATCGTGCGACCGCGAGAGATACGCGCGACAAAGACGCCCACGAACGGGCCCCAGGCAATCCACCAGACCATGTAGGTAAGGGTCCAGTCGCTGAACCATCTGGTGACGTCATCGCCGAAGAACGTGAAGGTCTGAAATCCCCTGGGGATGACATTGGTGACATAGTCGCCGAACCCCTGAACGACGGTATTCAGAAGGTATTCGGTGGGGCCAAGGACCACCGTGTAGGCAACAAGGCCGATTGCGATAAGCATGGCGGCATTGGACAGGCGCGCCATGCCTTGGCCCAGATCGATCATGAGTGCCGGGATATACGCAGCAACCATTGCCAGAAACACGACACCAATCAAAAGGGCGCCGACCGTTTCCCGACTGCCCAGCACTGCGATGCCGTCTGCCACCTGAAACACGCCCATGGCCATGGAGCCACCGACACCAATGGCAATGGCGATGATCGCCATGAAGTCCGAAAGCCACCCGACACGTTCAGCCCAGCGTTTGCCGGGAAACAGGTTTTTGATCGGCGCACTGACCATCATCCCGGTACCGCGCCGGAAGCTGAAATAGGCAATTGTCAGCGCGGTGGAGCCATAAATCGCCCAGGCATGCAGCCCCCAATGGAAATTTGTCGCCAGCATCGCCTGCTGCGCCGCGATGAAATCCGGCGCCATGCCGGAGATGAAGTTGAAATGGGTCAGCGGTTCCGCCACAGCCCAAAACAGCAGGCCGACGCCCATACCGGCGGAGAACAACATTGAAATCCATGTGGCGGTGGAAAACTCTGGCTCCTCGTCATCCCGGCCGAGGCGAATGTTTCCATAGGGTGAAAATGCCAGAAACAGGCATCCGATCAACATGCCCGAAGCGGCGAGCATCACGAACCAGCCGCGGCTGTGGAAGGTCTGCTGGACGATGCCGCTTGCCCAGGTCACCAGGCTTTGAATGTCCACGACACCCCATATCCCGACCACGGCAATTACGCTGAGCGAACATACCAGCAGGGCGTTGGGTTTCTTCATGGCGAATGGTTTTCCGTTGATGACCTTGCCCAACAGTTTCAGGTTTTCGAATAAATGACCAGAATACAAAAAAACCCCCGGCGGGTGGCCGGGGGTTTGAATTGCACGCTTTGGTATCGGTTATGATGCCTTCGCAAGATTGCGCAGGACGTAATGCAACACGCCTCCGTTTTCGATGTATTCAATCTCGGGCGCGGTATCGATGCGGCATTTCAGGGTGATGGTCTTTTCGGTTCCATCGCCATAAACGATGGTGCACGGGACTTCCTGTAGCGGCTCGATCGTATCCAGCCCGTGAATCGAAACGGTTTCATCCCCTTTCAGCCCCAGGGTTTTGCGGGTGTCGCCACCTGTAAACTCGAACGGAATGACCCCCATGCCAACAAGGTTCGAACGGTGGATACGCTCAAAGCTCTCGGCGATAACGGCCTTGACGCCCAGCAGCGCCGTGCCCTTGGCCGCCCAGTCGCGGCTTGAGCCCGCGCCATATTGCTCGCCACCGAATACCACCAGCGGGGTGCTGTTCGCCTGATAGGCCATCGAGGCGTCATAAATTGACGTCTGTTCACCGTCCGGGCCTTTGGTGTAACCGCCTTCGACGCCGTCCAGCATCTCGTTCTTGATGCGGATGTTGGCGAAAGTTCCGCGCATCATCACCTCGTGGTTGCCGCGGCGTGAACCATATGAATTGAATTCACGCGGCTGAACCTGACGTTCGATCAGGTACTGGCCTGCGGGCGAGGTCGTTGCGAATGACCCAGCAGGTGAGATGTGGTCGGTCGTGACCATGTCACCCAGAATGGCCAGAACCTTGGCGCCTTCGATGTTGGAAATCGTGCCCGGTTCGGGGCCCATGCCCTGGAAATAGGGCGGGTTCTGGATATAGGTCGATGTCGGCGGCCAGTCATAGGTTTCCGCATCGGTGGTTTCGACCGACTGCCATTTCTCGTCCCCTTTGAAGACGTCGGCGTATTTCGACTGGAACGCTTCGCGCGTGACAGTCTGTTCGACCAGTTCCGCGACCTCCTGCTGCGTTGGCCAGAGGTCTTTCATATAGACGTCGTTGCCGTCCTTGTCCTGACCGATCGGTTCGGACGTCAGGTCGATGTCCATGGTGCCTGCCAGGGCGTACACGACGACCAGAGGCGGCGAAGCCAGATAGTTTGCGCGCACGTCGGGCGAGATGCGGCCTTCGAAGTTGCGGTTGCCGGACAAGACCGAAGTGGCGACCAGATCGCCTTCCGCAATGGCCTCCGAGATTTCTTTCTGAATCGGCCCCGAGTTGCCGATACATGTGGTGCAGCCGTATCCGACGAGGTTGAAGCCGATCTTGTCCAGATCCTCCTGAAGGCCCGCGGCCTCGAGGTAAGCGGACACAACCTGCGACCCCGGTGCCAGTGAGGTTTTGACCCAAGGCTTGCGATCCAGCCCCAGCGCGGCTGCCTTACGCGCCACGAGGCCCGCTCCGATCATCACGTAAGGGTTCGACGTGTTGGTGCAGGACGTGATCGAGGCGATCACGACCTTGCCCGATTCCATGCCATAGTTTTCGCCTTTGACCTCGACCTGTTTGCCCATCGGGCGATTGAAGGTCTCGGCCATTTCCTTGGCGAATGCGGCCTTGGCGTCAGTCAGCGCAACATAATCCTGCGGGCGTTTGGGCCCCGAGATTGCCGGAACAATCGTGCCCATATCCAGGGTCAGGGTGTCGGTGTAGATCGGCGCATAGTTTTCATCGCGCCAGAAACCGTTTTCCTTGGCGTAGGCTTCAACCAGCGCGATGCGATCCTCGTCGCGGCCGGTGTTGCGCATGTAGCGCAGCGTTTCGCCGTCAATCGGGAAAAAGCCGCATGTCGCGCCGTATTCCGGGGCCATGTTGGCGATGGTCGCACGGTCGGCCAGCGGCAGACGATCCAGGCCTTCGCCGTAGAATTCGACGAACTTGCCGACAACGCCTTTTTCGCGCAGCATTTCCACGACCTTCAGAACCAGGTCGGTGCCGGTGGTGCCTTCGACCAGATCACCGGTCAGCTCAAAGCCCACGACCTCGGGGATCAGCATCGAGATCGGTTGACCCAGCATCGCGGCCTCGGCCTCGATCCCGCCGACACCCCAGCCCAGCACGGCCATGCCGTTGACCATGGTGGTGTGACTGTCGGTGCCGACCAGCGTGTCGGGATAGGCGACTTCTTCACCGTTCTGGTCGGTGTCGGTCCAGACGGTCTGGGCCAAATATTCAAGGTTCACCTGGTGGCAGATGCCGGTGCCGGGGGGGACAACGCGGAAGTTGTTGAATGCACCCTGACCCCATTTCAGGAACTGGTACCGTTCCATGTTGCGTTCGTATTCACGGTCCACATTCATCTGGAACGCGCGCGGGTTGCCGAATTCGTCGATCATCACCGAATGGTCGATGACCAGATCGACAGGGTTCAGCGGGTTGATCTTTTGCGCGTCGCCGCCCAACGCCTTGATGCCGTCCCGCATCGCGGCCAGATCCACCACGGCGGGAACACCGGTGAAATCCTGCATCAGTACCCGGGCAGGGCGATAGGCGATTTCACGAGGGTTTTTGCCACCGTTGGCACCCCATTCGGCAAAAGCCTTGATGTCATCGACCGAGACCGAGAACCCGTCATCCTCGAACCGCAACATGTTTTCCAGCACCACCTTGAGTGCGGCAGGCAGTTTCGAGAAATCGCCCAGACCGGCCTCTTGCGCGGCGGGGATCGAATAATAGGAAATGGATTTACCATTCACGCTCAGACTGCGGCGCGTATTGGCGGTATCCTGTCCGACTTTGATGGGCATCTGTGGCCTCCCTCTCAAATGACTTGGATATTGGGATTTGCTGAGTGTTATCTGCATCACCAAGGCCCCGTGTTCAAGGTTGAACACGCGCCGGAAGGGAAATTTGTATACTATTGTACACTTTTTCGCGGAGGGAATGCGTCAAAGCCTCAAGAAACCTTGATTGGCCGTTGAGTGACAAAGCAGCTATCCCTGAGATCCAACCGCCCAACCCGAGAGTTCTCATGTTCAGATCCATTGCCTTGACCACCGTGTTTTCCTGCCTTGTGGCGGCACAGGCTGCGGCCGAGGAAGACCCGGTTGTGGTCGAGCTGTTCACGTCTCAGGGGTGTTCATCCTGCCCGCCGGCAGATCGGATCATGCATGATCTGGCCAAGCGCGACGATGTCATAGGGCTGGCTTTGCATGTCGACTACTGGGACTATATCGGGTGGAAGGACGAATACGCAGACCCCGATCATACGCTTCGGCAGCGAGCTTATGCCCGCGAGGGGGGGCGTTCCATGATCTACACCCCGCAGATGGTGATCAACGGGCAGCACGACATCGTCGGAGCGCAAGCCCGGGAGCTTGATCGATTGATCGAAGCACATCTGAAGGCAGCACCCGAAGCGCTTGTGACGGCCGTGCGCTCAGCCGATGAGGTGACAGTGGATGTGACGCCCGTCGAGTTGCCGAAAGGCGACACCTATGACGTGCATGTGGTTCAGTATTCGCCCATGCGGCACGCTTCGATCCGTCGTGGAGAACTGGCCGGGCACGAGCTGGACTATGCCAATGTTGTTGAGGCCTGGCAGATTGCAGGGCAGTGGGATGGAACTGCGCAGCAAACTTTCGCGGTTCAGCTTGGTTTGGACCTGCCTGCTGTCGTTCTGGTTCAAAGGGCCGGGGAAGGGCCGATTGTTGCCGCCACCCGGGTCAGGTGATCAGGGCATCTCTTCCGGTTTGATGCCCAACCCGTTCCAGTGTTTCCAGCGGCGGTGAATCCAGAACCATTGCCCCATATGCTGCCGCACCATCTTTTCCAGATCGTCATTGGTGAACTGGGTCATGGTTTTTGGGTCGGTGTGCGGAACCGGTTCGTGCAGAACGATCTCAAAATCAAGACCGTTGGGCTGACGTACTGCGTAACACGGAATCAGCTCGGCATTGTACTTGATGGCCAACTCGGCGTTCAGCACGGATGTCACTGCGGGTTTACCGAAAAACATCAATTCTTCACCGCCCATTGCGTGAAGATCTGAAACGATGGCAATGATCCCACCCTTTTTCAACGAGCGCACCATCTCGACCATACCGCGCCGCCCCTGTTCGAACATCGGGGCGCCTGTCTTGTAGAAAGCTTCGACATAAGCGTCGTTGAAATACGGGTTGGCCATCCGCCGATACAGGCAGCCGATGGGCTGACCGCTGTATGTCTGCAAGGCGATGCGCGCTGCAAGGTAGTGACCGAAATGCGCCGTAATCATCATGACCGGGCGCCCCTCGGCAACAGCCGCGTCAAATGCAGCGATACCTGGCCCAGAAATCTTGGCCTTGCTCTGCCGTTCGATAAAGTCTTCCGGAGAAAAATGTTCCATGATCGCACGACCGGCATTGTCCGGCACATCGCGGCAGATCTGCCTGACTTCGGCTTCAGGCAAGTCCGGGCAAGTCAGCTTCAGATTCCGACGGACACGTTTGCGAAACCCGACAACAGGTGCCAGAAACCGCACGATAGCCCCCATCGTTGCAATACGCCGCTCATAGGGAAGCATGCGCATAACGCGGATGACCCCCTGAAGAAACAGGTTGGCGACATAGTATTTCCCAAGCTCAAACCGGCTGAGCTCCGACTTTTCAACGGGCATGGAGGTGTCTCACCGCGTGTTGCGAATTGCTGAGAAAGACATACAGCCCGATGCCTGCAAGCTCAAGCGCTCAGACGGGCGGAAAACCTGAACCCGCAGCAGGTGGCCGGATCGCGCAATACCCGCGGGTTCGCGGGGTCAAGCTGCATCTTCCTCGTCATCGTTTTCGATCAGAACAATGGAACCGGCATCGACCAGAATGCGAATGGCGGCCACCACCTGTGTCATGGCATCTTCGGCTTCCGATTGTTTGACGCGCCCACGTTCGGCCATTTCCTCGCGCAGATTGTCGGCCATGCGGGACGAAATGTTTGACAGAATGAATTCAACGGATGCCTTGTCATCATCCGCGGCGGCACCTGCCAGTGCGGTGACAAGAACCGGCTGTTCCACTTCACGCAGGATGGCGGGAACATCGCGGGCCGTGATACGGCTTGGGATATGGGCAAAGGTAAAGATCGACTGGCGTACCAGATCCGCAAATTCGGCGTCGTCCTCGTCCAATGCGTTCAACAAGTCGTCGCGTGTCGCGGCCGCCGACTGGTTCAGGATCGCGCCCACGCGTGCGCCCGGACCATTGTCGAAAGCCTGAGCAGGCCGCTGATCCAGTTGCGCGGCCAGCGACCAGCCAATACGTTCAACCGCTTCGGGGGTGACAATTGTTGTTTTCGAGATGGCATAGGTAATGCGCCGCGCAACCGGGCCCGGCATATGGGCCAGCATCTGCGCCGCCTGTGCGGTATCCATCTTTGAAAGCATGACGGCCGCCACCTCGGTGCTTTCCGCTTGGGCCATTTTGGCAAGATCCTCAACGGGTATGTCACGCAGGCGTTGCCAAGGATCGCCGATCTGGCGCACCCCGGCAAGCTTGCGCAGGCGCGCGGCCGTCGATGGTGCGATCTTTCCGTTCACCGCATCCAATGCACCTGCAAGCCCATGTGGAAAAGCCAGCCCGACATTGTCCAGAGCGTCGCTGAATTCCTGGGCCACTGCGCCCAGGGTTACACGATCCACAAGGCCCATTTGCCCAAGTTGATGGGTCAATTTCTCTTGCAGGTCGTCAGGCAGTTCCTCAAGTGGAATATCGGCGCCCTCGTTCAACAGAAGGCGCACGACAACGGCCGCTTTTTGCTGACCGGTCAATGTGCGCGGAACAACTTGCGGCGCGTGTTCATCCCCCGCGGCAAGTGGGGCAGACCCCCCATTTGCCATTTGTATCAAAGCGTTTGTGTCCTGCATCTGCCCGTAGTGCCAAATTTTCCGAACCACGGGCAGATTAACGGGAGTCGGGTTAAATAACCCTGAAGCTCAGTAGCTGTAGGTAAACCCTGTCCGGATAGCCTCGCGCAGAGACGTCTCGGCCCAGGTCCCTTCGCCGCCGCGGGCTTTGATCTCACGCCATTGCTCGATCGCCAGATCGGTTTTTCCTTCGGTTACAAAGCCTTGCGCCATGTAGCTGCGCGCCAGAAGATTGTCGGGATTGGCATTGATGGCATTCTGGTAAAAGACGTTCGCCAGCTCCAGCTCGCCCATCTTGCGGTAGGTAAAGCCCCAATAGGTCAGCACACGGTCGTCGTCCTGATCCATGATCCGCAGGATATCCTGCGCGTGCCCGTATTGCCCGTCAAAGGCCAGTTCGCGGACGGCGTCGTAAAGCTGATCTTCCGACAGGTTGGTTTTGTTGGGTTTGACGCACCGGCCTCTGGCTTCGTCATAGACCCGACCGAACAAACATTTCTTGGTCGTATTCGTCGGTTTCGGCGGGCTGCTGCTGTCGCCGCCTGCGGCGTGGACCACAGGGGCAAAGGCGAAGGCCTGCAAAGCGAGGGCTGAAGCTAACAAAAGGCGCATATTCTTACTCCGTTCTCGGGGCTGCTCACAAAATCATAGTGCGATCTACAAAAAAGCTAACAGTGGAACGGTTGCTTTTATTCACAAGTCGGACAGAAATTCGTCAGCTGTTGACCGATTTCGTGCAGCTTTGCATTTCAGTGTCCCAGGTTGTGCCGGGTGCGCAGGATTGCGTCTGTTTGGAATGCCCGCTGCATGCAAGGCCGGCAGATGCCACACAAACAAGTGCAAGTGAGCAAAGAACGGTACGGATCATGGTGCCTCTCCCCAAAAATCATTCGCAGAATAACCGATTTCGGGCAGTCTGGCAAAAAACAAGGCCCGGCCTGCGCATTGCAGACCGGGCCGTGTGAAGTCGGCGTCGAGACGTACCTTATTCGCCAAATACCCGGGCGAAGATCGTATCAACGTGTTTGGTGTGATAGCCGAGGTCGAATTTCTCTTCGATCTCTTCGGGGCTGAGCGCGGCCGTTACATCGGCATCCGCCAGCAGTTCCTGTTTGAAATCGGTGCGGTGTTCCCAAACCTTCAGCGCGTTGCGCTGGACCATGGCATAGGCGTCCTCACGGCTGACCCCTGCCTGGGTCAAGGCCAGAAGAACACGCTGGCTCATGACAAGACCGGGGAATTTGTTCATGTTTTCCAGCATGTTTTCGGGGAAGATCAGCATCTTGTCGATCACACCGGTCAGACGGGCCAGCGCAAAATCCAGTGTAATCGTGGCATCCGGACCGATCATGCGCTCGACCGAGGAATGCGAGATGTCGCGTTCATGCCAGAGCGCGACATTCTCCATTGCCGGGATCACTGCCGCGCGTACCATGCGGGCCAGCCCGGTCAGGTTCTCGGTCAGTACCGGGTTTTTCTTGTGCGGCATGGCCGACGAGCCTTTCTGGCCCATCGAGAAGAATTCTGCGCCTTCCAAAACCTCGGTCCGCTGCATGTGGCGGATTTCGATGGCGATGTTTTCGATGCTGCTGGCGATGACGCCAAGCGTCGCAAAGAAGGCCGCATGGCGATCACGCGGGATCACTTGGGTGCTGATCGGTTCGGGCACAAGGCCCAGTTTGTCACAGACATGTTCCTCGACGGCGGGATCGATATTGGCGAATGTGCCGACGGCGCCGCTGATGGCCCCGGTTGCGATTTCTGCGCGGGCGTCGCGCATACGGGACAGGTTGCGGTCCATCTCGGCATAGAACCGGGCAAAGGTCAGGCCCATTGTCGTAGGCTCTGCGTGGATACCGTGGCTGCGGCCGATGCGAACGGTGTCCTTGTGTTCAAACGCACGGCGCTTGAGCGCTGCCAAAAGCCCTTCGAGATCGGCGATCAGAAGGTCCGCCGCGCGCGTCAGCTGGACGTTGAAGCAGGTGTCCAACACGTCTGAACTGGTCATGCCCTGGTGCACGAACCGGGCCTCTTCACTGCCGACATGTTCGGCGAGATGGGTCAGAAAGGCGATGACGTCATGCTTGGTTACGGCTTCGATCTCGTCGATACGGGCGACGTCGAATTCCACGTCCTTGGCTTTCCAAACGGCTTCTGCATTCTCGCGCGGGATCACGCCCAGATCGGCCATGGCATCGCAGGCATGCGCCTCGATTTCGTACCAGATGCGAAACTTGGTTTCGGGCGACCAAATGGCAACCATGTCAGGGCGGGAATAACGGGGAATCATTGGCGGCAGCACCTTTATGTGATTGGGATGAGGCGTTGGCGCGGGGTTTAGCCGCCTGTGCGCAAGGGAACAAGATGTGAGAGCAGGTATGAGACGGTTTGCCCTGATTTTCGCTCTTTGGCCGGTTGTTTTGGTGGCCGGAGACTTCCAGAAACTGTCCGGAGAGGAAATCCTGTCAGCCTTGGCCGGCAAGAAGCTGGAATACGGCTCGGGTGTTTGGCAGGTTTTCGAAGCCAGCATGACCACGCAGTATTTCTCGGGCGGGCCCAGTGTCGGGCGCTGGGCGGTGAGAGGGGATCAATACTGCTCGACATGGCCACCTGCCGATTTGTGGGCCTGCTACGACGTCTGGCGAAATGGGGACGCGATCCGTTTCGTTGATGATGCGGGCGGCCAGACCGTCGGGGTCTATGCGCAATAGATTTCATGTATTTGTCTGAAAAATTGGGGCGTGATGCTTGCAAGAGGCAGATGACACGTGCGGGGAAGGGAAATACCGGAACGCGGTTTTTCTGGGTCTTTGCAACGCAGTGCTGGACAAGTCGCGCTTTCAGCGGTCAAGCTGAGGGTGAAGAAATCATCAGGTTATTGAAATATGCGTTTATTATCATCTCCAATTCTTGCCGCTTGCGCCGCTGTCTGGCTGGGTGGGGCAGGATCAGCACTGGCCGACACACCGGTGACATATACCGAGGATGGTCGCGCCCTGTTTCGGTTCGACGTGCCAGATTTCTGGGTGCTGCGCACTGGCGGCCCGCGTGAGATCGAAGACGCCGGGTTGGATGATCCGCGTGCGGTGGCTCGGGTCATGGGGCTGCGTCCCGTAACGGACGACAACGTCTGGATGGGGTTTGTTTCACCTTCAGGGGTTGCGACCATTCAGGATGGGGTCCGCTACTTGCAGGATATCGACAAGTTTCTGGTCAACGACCCGACCCTTACCAGCACCAGCGACATCCGCATCGGCGGGTTGCCCGCCCGTGTCTTTCGGGGGACAGGGCGCCGCGATGGCAAGGGGGTGAACTTCACGGCCACTGTCATTGACTTGCCGCGCAACCGTGTCGCCATAGCTGTTGCCATCCTGCGGGATGGGGCAGACCCGGATTTCGCCGAAGACTTGAACGCCGTTTTCGCGTCGTTCCGGTCGCTTCTGTGAGGGGGGCAAGATGCGCATTGGACTGATTAAACGGATTTCCCTCGCATTGGGGCTGGGGGCCGCGACTTTGACGTTGTCGGCCTGTGACGGCGTAACGGTCGGCGTCGGATACGGGTATGACCCGTTCTATGACTCGATGCTGTGGAACGACTACTATCGCGATGTCGATGTGAATGTTGATATCAACCGCCCGGACCGCCCAGATCGACCCGTGCGTCCCGAGCGCCCGAATCCACCGGTTGCCAAACCTCCTGCGCGGCCGCGACCCCCGGTGGCCCGGCCACCTGCCGCGCGGCCACCGATCCATCGTCCGGCACCACGCCGCAGATAATCAAAAGGCCGCCTGTCCGGCGGCCTTCTCTCAGGTAAGAAGTTCGGTCGTGATATGCGCCGAGCCTTCAAGTGTCCGGTGAACCGGGCATTTGTCTGCGATTTCCAGCAGGCGCTGTTTTTGTTCCTGATCAAGCGGGCCGTTCAGGCGGATTTTGCGGCGGAACTGATCCACTTTGCCTTCATTTGCCAAACCGGCATCCTGAGCATGAACTTTGTCATGGCAGACATCGACGCTGACACTGGTCAGCGGCCATTTTTTGCGGCGCGCATACATCCTTATCGTCATGGACGTGCAGGCGCCGAGGCCGGATGAGACAAAGCCATAAGGCGACATGCCCTTATCCGTGCCGCCATAAGAGGCAGGCTCATCTGCAACGGCATGATGGTGCGGGCCTGCCTGAATATCCTGCATGAAGCCATTCGGATCCACTTCTGTTACGCGAACGACACCTTCCGGCGCACCCGGGGGCGGCGCGGGTGGGCAAAGTTTCAGATAGCGCGAAACCCAAGCCGAGATGACATCCGCGGCATATTCAGCATCAGAGGCCCGTGTGATCAGGTGATCGGCATCGTCGAGGGTGACGAAGCTTTTTGGGTGCTTTGCAGCCAGAAAGATGGTGCTTGCGTTGTCGATACTGACCGTTTCGTCCCGAGGAGCGTGCAGGATCAGCAAAGCGGCCTTGAGACCAGCGATCGAGGCAGACAGGGCCGACCCCGCAATGTCGTCCACAAACGCTTTGCCAATTCGAAACGGGCGCCCGCCCAAGGTGACCTCGGCGCTGCCCTGCTGTTCGATCTGGGGCAGGGCATCCTCGAAATGATGGGACACGTGGCCGGGATCCGCCGGTGCGCCCAAGGTGACCACGGCCTTGACCGTCGGAATTCCGGCACGCGCCCGCAAAACCGCCGCGCCGCCAAGCGAGTGACCGATCAGCAGGGCAGGGGCCATGTTTCGTCCGGCCAGATATTGCGCGGCCGAGATCAGGTCCTCGACATTCGACGTGAAGGTCGTGTTGGCGAATTCTCCTTCGGAATGACCCAGGCCGGTAAAGTCGAACCGAAGCACTGCAATTCCCATGGCCGCAAGGCGGGCCGAAATGCGCCGGGCCGCAGGTATGTCCTTGGAACAGGTGAAGCAATGGGCAAACAGGGCCGTCGCAAGGACCGGACCATCCGGCAAATCCAGCCGCGCGGCCAATTGGCTGCCGTCATGTCCGGCAAAAGTGATGCGTTCCGTGGGCATGTCGGCTCCTTGAACGGTTCGGGGAAACATCCCCAATACTGTGGTCAAGCCCGCCGGGTCACAACCCTTATGTCAAACGCGTCACGGGAAGGTGAGAACCAAGCGAGCGCCTTGCAATCCGAAAGATGCCCCGGGCGGTGACAGGCGCGGCCGCTATTTTGGGGGTGGTCGGCGCGTCATCAATGTTTGTGATAATACATGAAACAAACATTCGTTTCACTTATGTTGCAATCAAGCCCATCTACGGCCTACAGCAATTGATAAAGGAGACGCAGATGGCACATGCAGACGTTGCCGCACATCTTCCAAAGATACTACCCAGTACAGTCATGGCGATTGTTCTGGCTGGCCTCGTGGGTTTTGCCGTCGGGCAATCCCGGCCCGCAGTTTTCAGCGGGCCGCAGGCTCAGGTAAGTCCAACTGTCGAAGACTGGCACGGCAACGTGCGCCGGTCTCATTGGTCAGAATGAGGCGCCGGCCTCACTCGAGCCCCATCAACCGGGCATCGAAGGGGTATTTCGTCAGGTTCTCATATCCGTCTTCGGTTATGAGAACCTGATCCTCCAGCTTGATGCTGAAATCGCCACCCACTTCGCCCACGCAGGCTTCGGCACACAAGACCATTCCGGGTTCCAGCGGATAATCGTAGGCCCCTTCAACCGCCTTGTCCGGATAAGCAACCAACGGCCATTCATCGCAAAGGCCGACGCCGTGCATCAGGCAGCCATATTTCTGCGCCTGGAACTTCTTGTCCAGCCGGTGGGAATTTGCGGTCAGTTCAGGGATCATCACGCCGGGCTTGAGCATCTCCATATTGGTCATGATGTGTTCATGGGCGTGCTGCATGGCATAGATCATGTCCTCACGCGGCTTCTGATCGCCGATCCACCAACTGCGGGAAATATCGATGCAAATCCCGTAAGAACCAATCAGGTCAGTGTCGAACGAGATGATCTCGTTCTGCTGGGTGATCCGCGGGCCGCATTCCTGAAACCACGGGTTGGTCCGCTGGCCCGAAGCCAGCAGACGGGTTTCGATCCACTCACCGCCACGCCTGATGTTTTCGGCGTGAAGAACAGCCCAGATATCATCTTCCGAGGTCTTGCCGTCGCCGACATTGGCACGGGCAAACCGTTCCATTTCGGCAACCGCAGTTTCGCAGGCATGGCTGGCGCAGCGCATGGCCAGGATTTCGTCGGGCCCTTTGACGGCGCGGGTCTTCTCGGTCAGCTCTTCGCCTTCCATGATGTCGAACCCCTGCGCCTCGAGCGCGCGCAATCCGTGCAGCATGATCTTGTCGACGGCCAGGCGCATGTTGCCGCCGCCGTGTTCTTCGATCAGTACGCGTACTTCGTTCGAGAACACATCTGCGGCCACGTCAACCTTGTCGCCCCGGTCGAAGTAGAACAGGTCAGCGCCCGAGCGCTGCTCGCGCACAAGCGGGTTGAAGGTGCTGAGGAAGGGGGAGTTCTTGTAATCCCAGATCACCATATAGCCATCCGCACACAGCAGAACCGCCCGAAACGGATTGTGGGTGTTCCACAGCTGCATATTCGTGCTGTCGGTGGCATAGCGGATATTCAGCGGGTCAAAAATCAGCAAGCCGCCATAGCCGCGGTCCACAATGGCCTGTGTCAGCCTCTTCCAGCGGTGTTCCCGCATCCGTGCCAGATTGGGAAGTTCCAGCCCCGCAGCGGCCCACTCGTCAAACGCAAGCTGCGTCGGCCCAATCTCGATCCGGTCATTTTCGTTCGGCGTACCATCGCCCAATGTCGTGCCGCGGCTGGGGTCTATCTTGCGCGTGTCTCGATAGTGCTGGTTCATGGCTGGCCTCATTGCTTGTTCCAATTACAATTCATCCGCCACAACCAATCGTCTGAGAAAAATGCGACGGCGAGGTTGTCGTTTTCGACCGACAAGAAAAGTTGCGCATGCTAAGCCTCCAGCATGGCTCGTATTCTGCAAAACAAGATTCCGTATGATGTCGAAAGCCCACGCGCTTTGCCGGGTATTCAACCGGCAACCATGGAAAGCTGGCTAGATCAGGATGAGGCTTTTGCCGACCAGATGCGGCGCCGCGAAGAAATTCTGGCTGAGCGGCGCGACGATGTTCTTGCGCTTGATTCTGGGGCCAAACCTGCCGCGCAAGAGTTGCTGGATCTGGTGTTGACACAGACATATCCCACGGCCGGGGCAGAGGCCGCAAGGCCGGATGGCGTATCCGTCGCGATCGATCGGGATTGTCCGCTTGATACGCTGTGCAGGCTGGTACAAGAGGACTTCTGCATCCTTCAGAAACGGGGAAATGAGCATGTTCTGACGGGTGCCATCCTGTGTTTCCCTGCCAGTTGGCGCCTGTCCGAGAAATTCATGCGACCGTTGATTGATATCCACGTGCCCGTGGAAAGCTATGACGCCAATGTCGCGAAACGGGTGCAGAGGCTATTTGACGGTATTCAACCCGGTCGCCCGCTTTGGCGATTCAACGCCCTGTGGTACGAAGACCCGGAGCTGTTCCAGCCTCGCAGTGCAAGTGAGCCGCGCAAAATACGGGACCGGCGTCAAGCGTCTTATCTGCGAAGCGAGCGGCAGACGCTATTGCGTTTGCCGAAAACCAACGCGGTCGTGTTTTCCATCCACACATACGTTCTGGCCGCAAACGCGATCCCAAAAACGGAAAACCCCGCCTGATGGCGGGGCCTCCTAGGAGGGTCTTCGATAATTCCTTTACATGCCCAAGGCGCCCGCTACATCGGCCAACGCGTTGCTGGCGTTCAGTGCGACAATGGCAAATGTGAATACAAGCACCTGTGTGTTCAGGCGGAAATCTTCGCCCCGGATCAGATTGACTGCGGCCATCGATACGGCAATTGGCGCTGAAATGCTGGCCAGAACTCCGGTCAAGCACCAACTGCTGAGCCGCAGGATGTCGCTTGGCTTGTCATCAACTGCGATGGAAGCGCCTGCGTCCTTCCGGGTGGGCAGGTCTGCCTCGTCGCTTCGGAACGCGATGCTGAGCAATTGTTCGTCCGTCAGTTGAATTGGACGCGCGGCAGGAGTGTGTAAGGCAGTGATCGTGTCATCCTGTTCAGACTGCTGCATCCCGGCGAACTGTCCGGTCAGTGATTGAAAGATCTGCTTTCGATCCCGGCTTGTTCGGCTTGGTGTCAGGGTGTCAAAGGCGCTCATGAAGTGCTCGACAGTAAGAACCGTGTGTGGCGACAACCATTCAACCCGCCGGGTCGAACAGATATCGACCATGCGATACAGAGTGACCACCAGCATCAGTTCCGAAATCTCGGCGTCGTCCAAAAGTGGCGAGACTGGCGTTATTGTCAGTACCAACCTGTTTTGTGGATGTGACACGCCGGGCTTTGTTATGGTTTTCAACCCCGCAGCGCGATCCATGCGCTCGTATCGGTCCTGCTGTCCGGAGGTGCCTGTATCCAGAGTCATCCGCACAAGATACTGGCTCGAGACGATGCTGGCCTCGGTCGCGCTGAGCAGGGCCTTGCGCTCGACCAGATGACCGTAGTCTTCCAGCGTCGTGGCGACGATCGTTCCAAAGCGCTCTATCGCGCCAGTTGCGTCGCCATCAAATTGCAGGCCGCCATGGTAGCTGTGCTTCCGAGCCACTGCCCTGTCCTTTTTTATATTCTGTCAGCCAAAGGTTAGCACCCCTTCTTGCAGAGAATTTGGCAAAAAATGCAAAAAAGTGAAATTTACCGGCGATTGGTTACGCTTTGGAAACCAAGCAACCAAAGGCTTTTGTTTGTCACTGTGGCGGAAATGTGGCGAAATTGGGCGCAGCGCGTGTTGTCGGTGCGGCGGGGCTAATTGTCGATTCGGGCAGCCATTATTGCGATGGATTGCTGATAGACAGAGGCTGCATTCCACTGCTGCAAGACGCGAAAATTTGGTTCTCCGGGTTGATAGCCGCGTCCCGGTTTCCACCCTTTCTGGCGAAGGAAATTGGCGGTTGAGGCCAATGCATCCGTCATGTTGTAGAAGTCCACGCGCCGGTCGCCCGTAGCATCGACACCATAGGTCAGGGCGTTGCCTGGCAGGAATTGCGTGTGGCCCAGTTCGCCATGTTTTGCCCCTTTTGTCGACATTGTGATACTGCCCATGTCGACCAGTTTCAGTGCCCCAATTGCGTGGGGAATAAAGAACTCTGACCGGCGACAATCATAGGCCAATGTTGTGATTGCGGAAACAACCTGACTGTCGCCCATGAAATTGCCAAAGCCGGTTTCCATGCCGTGAATGGCGATCAAAACGCCCGCAGGAACACCATATTGCCGCTCAAAGGCGGCATAATAGTTCGGGTTGGCGGCTTTGCGTTTGCGCCCCTGTGCGACGATTGTATCAGCGCCTCGGACTCGCATGAACTTGTCCAGCGAGTATTTGAAGCTTTTTTGATTGCGGTCTGCGGCGATGGTGCGCGTGGCATATTGTGTCTGGGACAGCGCTTGCAGACCTTTCTTTTTCACCCCCGCCTTGCGTGCCTGTTTGGCAAAATCGGCCTTCCATGCCTCAAATCCAGCGCTGGTGTTGCCACAGGGTGCGGCCAGAACCGGGGACGTCAGGGAAAGGGCAAGAATGGTGGCAAGTCGAAACATGGGCGTAATCCGATGGAATTGAAATCTGCGGTTAGCCTAGCGTGGGCTGCGTCTTGGGCAAAGCGGTTAATAAAGGTCCAGCTCGCCCTTTTTTCTGAGCGTTTCGAACCATTCCTCTGGGGTGGCATTGATGCGGGCGTGTTTCACCATCATCGCATTCATATTTGGCAGATGGGTCGAATCCGGCCAGTCTTTGGGTTGCCACAGATGTGCGCGGATTACACATTTGGGACAGTGTGCAAATGCTGTCGCGACATGGATGAGCAGCGCCAGTTTGGGCGGGTGCCCGTCAATGGCCATGGTTTCAAGCAAACGGGTGTCAGCACAGATACGGGCTGTGCCGCGAATGCGGAGCGTTTCCATCTTGCCCGGAACAAAGAACAGGACGCTGACGCGCGGATCCTTGAGAACATTGTGAAACGTATCCACGCGTTTGTTTCCCGGCCGATCCGGGACTGCGATCAGGGTATCGGACAGCACCTGAACAAAGCCGGGCGGGTCGCCACGGGGTGACACATCAAGATGCCCGTCGGTGTTGGCCGAAGCGATCAGGCAAAAGGGCGAGGTCGCAATGAAATCGCGACACATCTGATCGAGTGAGGACACCTCCTTGGCGGTGATCTGCGGCAGCGGATGGCCAGAGATCCTCCTCAGCTCCTGTTCGGATGTCACAAAGTTTGAGAATTTCGAGAAAGGTGAGGTATCGCAAGGCATACTGTCGTCTCCGGTCGGGAGTGTTCTCACCAGTTTGTTGGATCAACGGCGGCGCGTCAAACCGTGTGGGCAGACATGACGAGGGCGCCCGAAGGGGCGCCCTGCGAAATCGTTTCCGTACTCAGCTTAGCAGCTGTAGTACATGCCGTACTCCACCGGGTGCGGCGTGTGCTCGTAGGTTTCCACCTCTTCCATCTTGAGCGCGATGTAGCCGTCAATCTGGTCTTTGGTGAACACATCGCCCTGAAGCAGGAAGTCGTGATCGGATGCCAGAGCCTCCAGAGCCTCACGCAGGCTGCCGCAGACGGTCGGGATGTCGGCCAGTTCCTCGGCGGGCAAGTCGTACAGGTTCTTGTCCATCGCCTCGCCGGGGTTGATCTTGTTCTTGATGCCATCAAGACCAGCCATGAGCAGGGCGGCAAATGCCAGATAGGGGTTGGCGGCCGGATCGGGGAAGCGCGCCTCGACACGTTTGGCTTTGGGGCTTTCAGTCCATGGGATACGCACACAACCCGAACGGTTACGTGCCGAATAGGCCCGCAGAACGGGGGCTTCGAAACCTGGGATCAGACGCTTGTAGCTGTTGGTTGCCGGGTTGGTGAAGGCGTTCAGGGTCTTGGCGTGTTTCAGAATGCCGCCGATGAAGTACAGCGCCTCGTCCGACAGGTCGGCATACTTGTCGCCGGCGAACAGGGGCTTGCCATCTTTCCAGATCGACATGTTCACATGCATGCCGGTGCCGTTGTCACCCGCGATCGGCTTGGGCATGAAAGTGGCCGACTTGCCGTAGGCATGTGCCACGTTGTGGATGACGTACTTGTATTTTTGCAGCTCGTCGGCCTGCTTGGTCAGGCTGTCGAAGATCAGGCCCAGCTCGTGCTGACAGGATGCAACCTCGTGGTGGTGCTTGTCGACCTTCATGCCCAGACGTTTCATGGTCGACAGCATTTCCGAGCGCAGGTCCTGGGCTTCGTCGATGGGGTTGACCGGGAAGTAGCCGCCCTTGACGCCCGGGCGATGGCCCATGTTGCCCATCTCATATTCGGTGTCGGTGTTCCACGACGCATCCGTTGCATCAACTTCGAAGGATACCTTGTTGATGCTGTTGGAAAAACGAACGTCATCGAACAGGAAGAATTCAGCTTCGGGACCCATATAGGCAACGTCACCGATACCGCTGGACTTCAGGTAGGCTTCGGCTTTCTGCGCGGTTCCGCGCGGATCGCGGCCATAGGCTTCACCGGTGTCGGGCTCAACGATCGAGCAGTGCAGACACAGTGTCTTTTCCGCATAAAACGGGTCGATGTAAGCCGAGGTCGTGTCGGCGATCAGTTTCATGTCCGAGTTTTCGATCGACTTCCAGCCTGCAATGGACGAGCCGTCAAACATGAAGCCTTCTTCTAGGAAGTCTTCGTCGACCAGATCGACGTCCACCGTGACGTGTTGCAGCTTGCCGCGCACGTCGGTGAAGCGGATGTCGACATAGGCGACGTCTTCTTCGCGGATTGTATTGAGAACTGCGTCTACGCTCATTCCCTTTGTCCTTTTGATAGATGTGTCAGTAATCGTGTGAGTTAGAGCGCTTCCGAGCCGGTCTCACCGGTCCGGATGCGAATGGCCTGGTCGACGGGCGAGACGAAAATCTTGCCGTCTCCGATCTTGTCGGTTTTGGCGGCCGATACTATGGCTTCGATCGCGGCGTCGACCTGGTCGTCGTCCAATACGACCTCGACTTTAACCTTGGGCAGAAAATCGACGACATACTCGGCGCCGCGATACAGTTCGGTATGGCCTTTCTGGCGACCGAAGCCTTTGACCTCGATGACGCTGAGGCCCTGGACGCCCACATCCTGCAAGGCCTCTTTTACTTCGTCCAGTTTGAACGGCTTGATGATCGCTTCGATCTTTTTCATCCCGGTTCACCTTGAATGGTTGTCTCAGGGGCAGTGATCACGTCTAAGATCGGGCGGCAATGTGATTGCGATATCGTGCAGGTCGGGATGCTTGGAAAAACGGTTGGGTGCTAATTTTTGAGCGACTTGCACAAAAAGTAATCAAAACTGAATCAGGCGCGGGGTGAAAGGATGGAATTGCTGACAGCGGCACAGATGCGGGCCATTGAGCAGGCCGCCATCAAGTCTGGTGACGTGACCGGTCTGGAACTGATGGAGCGGGCCGGCCAGGGTGTTGTTGACGCGATTTTCGAAGAATGGCCCATGTTGGACAGGCGAGGGGCCAGCCCCTCGCGCTCCCCGGGATATTTAGGGCCAGATGAAGAGGATCCGCTGCGCGCAGTGGTGCTGTGCGGACCGGGCAACAATGGGGGTGACGGGTTTGTCGTGGCGCGGCTTTTGCAGAAGCAGGGGTGGGCGGTTGAGGTGTTCCTGTATGGAGACCCGCAAAAGCTGCCACCGGATGCGCGGGTGAATTATGAGAGATGGCGGGCAAAGAACGAGGTTCGCGTCTTCGCTGTCGACTCCGCCCCGTTGGCGGACGATTTTCTTGGGTTTCCAAAGAGCATTGATCTGGTTGTCGACGGGGCTTTTGGCACGGGTCTCACCCGGCCATTTGCAGGGGCGTTTTCCATGTTGGCCAATGCGCCGGTCAGAGACCTGCTGCGAGATCGAGGCGTAAAGGTCGTTTCAATTGACGCGCCAAGCGGCTTGTGCGCCGACAGTGGTCGCATTCTTGGTCAGGCGATAGTTGCAGACATGACGGTGACGTTTCACAGTAAAAAGCTTGGGCATGTTCTGGGCGATGGTCCGGTGACCTGCGGGACGGTCCGAACCAAGTCGATCGGGCTTGAACCACTGGAAGACGGTCAGATCGTTCACACGACTGAGGCTGACGGGGTGAAGCTTTCGAAAGGTTCGGTTGGCCACAAATACTCACACGGTCATGCTTTGATCCTGTCCGGGGGGGCGGGCAAAACAGGGGCCGCGCGTTTGGCGGCGCGGGGGGCTTTGCGGGTTGGAGCGGGGTTGGTGACGCTGGGTGTGCCGCCGTCTGCGCAGATGGAGGTTGCCAGCCAGATCACGGCCCTCATGTTGCAGCGGGTTGATGGGGCTGATGGATTGTCTGAAATACTTGAGGATACGCGCCTGAATGCGCTCTGCCTGGGGCCTGCGCTGGGATTCGAGCGGGCGCGGGCACTGGTGCCGATGGCCTTGGCTGCGCGGCGGGCGACCGTGTTGGATGCGGATGCTTTGTCAGCTTTTGCCGAGGATCCCGGCGCCCTGATCGCGCGATTGCACGACAAATGCGTACTGACACCGCATGGCGGGGAATTTGCACGGGTATTCCCGGACATTGCCGCGCAGATGAACGCGCAACCGGCCAAAGGCCCGGCGTTTTCCAAGGTGGACGCAACGCGTGCTGCTGCAAAACGGGCTAGGTGCGTAGTTCTGTTCAAGGGCCCGGACACGGTGATCGCTGTGCCGGATGGCCGGTGCGTGGTCAACTTGGCCGTATACGAAAGAGCGGCCCCATGGTTGGCGACGGCCGGGTCCGGTGATGTGCTGGCAGGGTTCATCGCAGGTTTGTTGGCGCGAGGTTTGCCACCAATGCGGTCGGCGGAAACTGCGGCGTGGCTGCATGTGGAATGTGCGCGCCAGTTCGGGCCGGGTTTGATCGCGGAAGATTTGCCGGAACAGGTGCCGGAGGTTTTCAGAAAGTTGAATATTTGAGTTTGTTGGGCGTGGAACGGCTCAATTCACGGCGAGTCGGCGGAAATCCGCCGTCAAGGTTCACATCAATGCAGACCGAATGTTTGCCAGATGCATAGCTGGACGTCACAATTTATTTGCACACTGTGCTTTGGATCTTCGAATGGACTTGTAACCGTATGAAATAAAATGAAAAATAACCAATTTTTCGATATGCCATGTTGCGAATTTGCAATGCTTGCGAGGGAGTGAATGCGGGCCACTGGAACGCTCGCATTTCGTAAACAATTGGACAGTACCTGAAACCCGAACCTTTCATGGTGAGTGAAATGACCCTTAACATCAAACCGATATCAATAGCCGCTGTTCTGACTGCGACGACCGCCATCCCGGCTGTGGCGGAAATGAAGTACGAAAACAATAGTGGCGGATATGTACTGTTGTATGGACAGCTGCACCCCGCCTTGATCTCGGTGGATGACGGACAGGATACCGAGACCCGTGTTCTCGACAACGATCTGTCAAACAGCCGTGTTGGCCTGCGTCTTGTGCAGCCATATGGAAGCAACGAATTCCAGTTTTGGTTCGAAACAGGCCTTGGCCTGCCGGGTTCGGCGTCTGCCGATCAATTCGGAACCAACGCAGATGGATGGAATCGCGAAGACATTCGCCATGTGGACTTCTCGTTGAAAGGTGGCTACGGCAAGTTTTCGGCAGGTCAGGGAAGCATGGTCGCCGATGGCGCCGCAGAGGTTGATCTGTCATATGTCGGAACCGCGCTGTATTCGTTTACCAACGATGAAAATGCAGGGTTCTTCTATCGCGACACGACCGGAATGCTGAGCGGTATTACGGTGGGTGACAGTTCCAGCAACTTTGACGGCGCGCGGCGTGGTCGTGTGCGGTATGATACGCCGTCGTTCAATGGGTTCTCCGCCGGATTCGCTTACGGTCAGAACATTTTGTCCAGCAGCGACGACGACGACTATTATGACGTCGGTCTGTTTTACGAAAACACTTTTGCCGGTGGTGTGGAGTTCGCTGCAGCCGTTGCCTATTCGGTAAGAGACCGGGATAACAATTCGGGGGATCGCAAAGATACGATCGGTTCTGCTTCTGTCCTGCTTCCCAGTGGCCTGGGCTTTACGATTGCGGGCGGTACGCGCGACGATGATCAGGCCGGTGCCACGGATCCGAACTATTGGTACGGTAAGATCTCGTACGAAGGCAACTGGGTGTCCTGGGGCAAGACTGGCGTCGGTATCGACTATTATGATGGCTCGGATTTCCAGAGCAACGGTTCTGACACCAAAGCCTGGGGTATCGCGGTCGTGCAGAAAGTCGAACCGATCAACACGGATGTCTATCTGAAATACCGCAACCACGATTTCGATGACGGCACATCCTTTGACAACAACGAGGCATGGGTTCTGGGCGCACGCTGGAAGTTCTGATTGCCCGGCTGGAACAAGCGCGAACGCCCCGGTTTCCGGGGCGTTCTTTTTTGCGGTTTTGGCGATCAAATACCACTGGATTCAGCCTTTGCCCCTTGCACGTGGGCGGCTGGGCAAATAGAAGGCTTCAAATTTGCCCGGCGCGCCCTTTTTGCGCGCCCCGAATCCTATGGGGACTACCATAATGCAGGTTACCGAGACGCTGAACGAAGGTCTGAAACGTGGCTACAACATCGTTGTGTCAGCAGCCGAGCTGGACGAGAAGGTCAATGAAAAGCTGACCGAGGCGCAGCCGGAAATCGAAATGAAAGGTTTCCGCAAAGGCAAGGTGCCAATGGCGCTGCTGAAAAAGCAGTTTGGCCAGCGCCTGTTGGGCGAGGCGATGCAGGAAACTATCGACGGCGCCATGAACAAGCATTTCGAAGACAGCGGTGATCGCCCCGCGCTTCAGCCCGAGGTCAAGATGACCAATGAGGACTGGAAAGAAGGCGATGACGTGGAAGTCGCCATGTCCTACGAGGCGCTACCAGCGATCCCGGAAGTTGACCTGAAATCGGTCGAGTTGGAAAAGCTGATCGTCAAGGCCGATGACGCCGCCGTCGAAGAGGCGCTAAACAATCTGGCGGAAACCGCTCAGGACTTCAAAGCGCGCCGCAAGGGGTCAAAAGCCAAGGACGGCGACCAGATCGTGTTCGATTTCGTTGGCAAGGTTGACGGCGAAGAATTCGAAGGTGGTTCGGCAGAGGATTACCCGCTGGTTCTGGGCTCGAACAGCTTCATCCCCGGCTTCGAAGATCAACTGATTGGCGTGAAAGCCGAAGAAGTAAAGGACGTCAACGTTACGTTCCCTGAAGAGTACGGCGCTGAGCATCTGGCCGGGAAAGACGCCGTGTTCACCTGCACAATCAAGGAAGTCAAAGAACCGGTTGCTGCGGAAGTGAACGACGAACTGGCCAAAAAATTCGGCGCCGAAGATCTTGAAGCCCTGAAAAGCCAGATCGCAGAGCGCCTGGAAGCTGAATATGCAGGTGCATCTCGCGCCGTGATCAAGCGCGCTTTGCTGGATGCGCTGGACGAGAAGGTGTCGTTCGATCTGCCGCCGTCGCTGGTTGAAGCCGAGGCCAAGCAGATTGCGCATCAACTGTGGCACGAAGAAAACCCAGAAGTCGAAGGCCACGATCATGACCCGATCGAGCCCACGGACGAGCACACCAAGCTGGCCGAGCGCCGCGTGCGCCTGGGCCTGTTGCTGGCTGAACTGGGCCAGAAGGCCGAGGTTGAAGTCACCGACGCTGAGATGACACAGGCAATCATGAACCAGGCACGTCAGTACCCGGGTCAGGAACGTCAGTTCTTTGAGTTCGTTCAGCAGAACGCACAGATGCAACAACAGCTGCGTGCGCCGATCTTTGAAGACAAGGTTGTGGACTACGTTTTGGAGCTGGCTCAGGTCACTGACAAGGAAGTCAGCAAAGACGACCTTAAGAAAGCCGTTGAGGCACTGGAAGAGGAGTAATCCTCTTCCTTCCCTTCATCGGAAGAAGGGACAAAAAAACGGAGCCGCCTGCAATCAGACGGCTCCGCATGGGTGGCTTTTGTATCTATGAGGTGAGGGGGTCAGGCCTCATGAGCAAAAGCACGGGGGGTTTCCAAAAGAGCGGTTTTTTGTTCTGGCGTGAAGGTATCCGTAAGCGCTTCGATCAGCTTGAGGACATCTTTCCGTTCAGCTTCGGTTTTTGCCGCGCTCATCTGTTCCACAAAGTACTTCTCTAGATCGGTGAGTGGTTTGTGATCCTGATTCGCAGGATTCTTGGCTGCGGCTTTCTTCGCGGCAAACAGGGCCAGCGCTTCTTCGTCGTCCATGAAGACGTCATTGTGAATGTCCGCAAATTCACGCAGACCGGCGATACGTTCTTCGGTGCAGTCCAACAAAGCAGCCAATGCGTGAACCTTGCCCATTGGAACCGTCTTGCCGACATAGTCATAAGGCGCGCAATTCGAACGCTTCAGCACCCGATCCATGACCGGATCGATCACGGTGATGATGTCCTGAATACCTGCGTTTTTCGCATATTCCAAAGAACCGATCATCAACTCGCAAGTCGCGTAGGAGACTGAGTTCTTTTCCTTGCCACGCGTGAGGCGTTGGGTGTCTACGCAGAAACGGGTGGATTCCCACATGGTTGCGCTGCGAAGAGGTGCTTCGCCGCAAAGGATCGCCGAGAAGACATCCGACAACATGTGTGGTCCGGTGGTCTGGAGGGCACGCACGGCTGCGACGACATTCCCCTCATCGTCGAGTCCGATTACATATGCCGGGTCCAGTTGATCGAACTCGTCGATTTCTTTTCCGTCTTGAATGTTGACGTCCCATCCCAGGCGCCCACCAAAAACACGTGCTCTCAGCTCGAACATTTCGTCAAGAACTTCGCTGAACATATGTCTGTTCAGGCCATCTACCACGATGATCATTTCTTCCCCCTTCGAGTGGTTGTTCGGTAATTTAGAAGTTACCGGGCCCGGGGAGATTTTCTATTGGGGGTTTCCCGTATTTTGGCGAAATTTGGCGATTTTTTTGTTTAACTTGGGGTAATAAGCCCAATTGCAATCGCGCGGCCAACGGCCTGAGGGGTGGTCAGCGCACTAAGCTTTTCTCGGCTGGAACGCAAGTGCACTTCTACGGTTCGGTGCGAAATGGACAGAATATCGCCGATATCCTGTTGCGATTTCCCCGCTGCAACCCACTGCAATATCTCTGTCTCACGTCTGGAGAGCGTTGGATGATACAGCGCGCTGGTCAATTCGTCTGATGAAACCACGTTGTCATGGATGTGTACTGCCATCGACTGCAAGTCACTGATGACATGCGTATAAAGCTTGCGCCATTCCTCTTTGCTGCAATTGCGCGTTGCGCTCAGCAGGCCGATATCCCCATAGGGGCCGCGCACGGGAATCGTAACGCCTTGGTTCGGCAATCCAAAATCATGGGCATCCCGGAATACACGTTGGAAATCGGGGCTGCGCTCGAGGCGGCTCCAATCCACCGGCGCGATGCTGCGGCGGGCCATGTGGATGGTCGGGTCGATCATGATCAGACCCTGGTTCTGGTAGTGCTTGTTCCAGGCGTCGTCATAGGTCACAAAGCCTGCCACCGTACCGGCGGCCGGGTTCATGCCAGCATATGCAGCATGATCCATATCATGCTTCTCACAGATTTGCCTTAGAAATTCGGTGTATCGAACTTCTGAATCCGGCAGAGTGCTCAGATCGACAATTTCCATGTGGTGCCTACCAGCTGCGGCCCATCTTACAGCCCGATGGTGTCGTCGAGCATGCATATAACACAGAGTGGAACCCGTTTACCTCACCGAGCCAGAACACCATAATTTCCTAAACATGACAAGGCGAGGTACTAATTGTCTGCGCAATTCCAAATAATGAGACACTCAATAGAACATTTTTGTCACTATTCGGCAAAAAGTGCTAATTTCACGCAGCTTTCTGACGCTAATCACCGTCAGTTGGCGGGTTTTAGCCCAGTTTCCACCAGCAATCCGCGCGCTTTGGCTTCGGGGTAAAAGCCCTTGGCATAAAGAAATATCGCCCGATCCTGGTTGCCATCAGACAGAAGCCAGGCACCGCGAAGGTATTTCCCTGCAAATTCAAGGTTGGTGTCCGCGTCCAACAAGCCTTTGGCGTTTCCGGTGTACCCCATGGAACGCGCGGTGGCTGGAAGGATTTGCAGCAGTCCATAATAGGGTCGGTTGACCGCCCAGGGGCGATGCGTGCTTTCACGAATGGCAAGCTTGTGAACAAGCTCTCGCGGAAGCTCGTAATGGTCCGCCCATTTGTTGATCGACGCGCGAAGTTCCGGCGTTTCGTTTGGATAGAGCATAGGGTTGAACTGTGATGTTTCGGCCTTGGAGACTTCTCCTGCACCGCAGGCAACCAACGGGGCTGTCAGTAAGAGTGCCAAGAGATTGCGACGGGTGATCGGGGGCATGAGTTTCTCCGGGGTTTCGAGTGGCAATGATATGGCCTGAGTATTTGGCTGCAAGATTATGGATGGAGTTGGGCTGAAATTTGCTGGTTTGTCTCGTAGACAAGAAAAAAGGCCGCGCTGAAGCACGGCCTTTGTTGTGTTCGAAACCTTGCCGGATCAGGCTTTGGCTTCGTCTTCCTCGGCAGGAGCGGCTTCCGGAGCCAGCTCTTCGTCCTCGGATGCGGCCGAGCCGATGTCGTCGAACAGTTCGGCGATCTCGAATTCAGCGGCTGCTTCTTCTTCGGCGGCCAGTTCTTGGATCGATTTGCCCGAGGCCTGAAGCTCGGCTTCTTCTTCCGAACGCGCCACGTTCATCTTGATTTCAACTTCGACTTCGGGGTGCAGCTTGACTGCAACCGAGTGCAGGCCCAGTTCCTTGATCGGATTGACCAGAACAACCTGCTTTTTGTCGACAGTGAAACCAGCTTCGGTTGCGGCGTCAGCGGCGTCACGCGGGGTGACCGAGCCGTACAGAGCGCCAGCATCCGATGCCGAGCGAATCACGATGAACTGCTGTCCGTCCAGCTTTTCAGCCAGTGCTTCAGCTTCTTTCTTGGTTTCCAGGTTGCGGGCCTCAAGCTGCGCTTTCTGGGCTTCGAACGACGCGATGTTGGCATCGGACGCGCTCAGGGCTTTGCCCTGGGGCAGCAGGAAGTTGCGGGCGTAGCCGGGCTTGACGTCAACGACGTCGCCCATCTGACCCAGTTTCGCAACGCGTTCCAGAAGGATAACTTGCATGTCAGTCTCTCCTTACTTCACGGCGTAGGGCAGCAGGGCGAGGAAGCGGGCGCGCTTGATAGCACGGGCCAGTTCACGCTGCTTTTTCGCCGAAACGGCGGTGATGCGCGAAGGTACGATCTTGCCACGCTCAGAGATGTAGCGCTGCAGCAGACGGGTGTCTTTGTAGTCGATTTTCGGCGCGTTCTCACCCGAGAACGGGCAGACCTTGCGGCGGCGGAAAAATGGTTTTGCGGCCATGGTTTAGTGTCCTTTCCTCAGGCGGTGATCAACGACGCTCGCGGCGGTCGCCACGTTCGTCACGCTTCTGCATCTGAACCGACGGGCCGTCTTCGTGACCGTCAACCTTGATGGTCAGAACGCGCATGACGTCATCATGCAGGCGCATCAGGCGTTCCATTTCCTGCACCGCGCCCGAGGGGGCATCGGTTTTCAGAAAGGCATAGTGGCCCTTGCGGTTCTTGTTGATCTTGTAGGCCATCGTCTTGACGCCCCAGTACTCGCTATCAACCAGCTTGCCGCCGTTGTCAGCCAGAACGGTGCCGAAATGTTCGACGAGGCTTTCCGCCTGCGCGTTGGACAGATCCTGACGCGCGATCATTACATGCTCATACAGTGGCATGTGCACTCCTGTTTATGTCAAGGCGCATTTCATAGGCGGGGCCATCCGGTCCTTCGCGACCCTGCCACGAGAGGCTGCGCGATTCATCTGATTGCGAAGGATGGCCCCGTATACACGTTTGAACCGCAGGAGCAAGCCCCGCCACATATGCCTTTGAGACGCCGCCCAATTTCCTTTGGGCCGCCCAAATGCTGACGCTTTTCGGCTCAAAGTTGTTTTGCATACCGGACGTTACCCGGACCAAACAGAAAATCGACAGTAACCTGATAAAAGGTGAAGTGTTATGACCGCGACCAATACAAACACATACCGGGAAGAGGCGGCAGGCTCGCGCTTTGAGCATTCGGTGCCGGTAATGATTGCCTTCGCGCCAAACTGGAAGGCCCGTTTGATCCTGGCGCGGTTGGTCGGAGCGTTCCTGATCTTTTCGGCGTTTTCGATGTGGCTGATGCCGGGTTCGATCGTGGGTGCAGATGTCTGGCCGATCAAGATGGTGGCATCCATGCTGTTTCTGATCGTCGGTGTCAGTTTGCTGACGATCGAAGTACTTGATCAGCGCCCGGATGCCTATTTCGATCCGATCCGCCGCGAAGTCCGTGTTCTGCAAAAGAACGAAGACGGACGCCCTCAGACGGTGCTGCGCCGCAGCTATGAATCGCTGGGTGGTGCGCGTTTTGAGGAAAACGAAGTCCACTTGTTTGATGTGGATGGGAGCCTTTTGATGAAGCTGCCCCTTGAATCGGCGGATGTCAGCCGAGCGTTGAAAGGGCAACTGAGCAAGAGCGTAACAATTTTCGGCTGAACTTTATTCTGTTCAAAAAGGAACAGATGTTGTGACTCGAAAAAGGTTGTGTGCCGCTGACAGGCGGCACATTTTGTTTGTGAGCAACCCAGACGGTTTGCATTCACAAAAAACGCGGAGATTGTTATGAAATCCACCCTTCTTGCTGCTGCACTGGCCGTATCGGCGACCACGGCATTCGCCAGCGCCGAGAAATACGTGCTGGACCCGAGCCACAGCCAGGTTGTCTTCAGCTATGACCACCTGGGCTTTTCAACCACAACCGGCATGTTCTCGGGCTTTGAGGGCGAAATCATGTTCGATCAGGAAAATCCCGCCGCCTCCAGCGTGAGCGTGTCGATGCCGGTATTGGAGATGCTCACCGGCTGGAAGCCACGTGAAGATCACTTCATGACCGAGGATTTCTTTGGTGCGACCGAGGGCGATCTGATCACCTTTACCTCGACGGGTATCGAAGTGACCGGTGAAGACACGGCCAAGATCACCGGCGACCTCACCATGAACGGCGTGACCAAATCCGTTGTTCTGGATGCCAAACTGAACAAGGTTGACACCCACCCGATGGCAAACAAGCCATGGGCCGGTTTCAACGCCACCACGACCCTTGTCCGCAGTGAATTTGATCTGGGCCAGTTCGCACCGTTTGTAAGTGACGAAGTGCAGGTGCAGATCTCGGTCGAAGCGCAAAAAGCCGAATAAGCGCAAGACAACGAACACGAAAACCGCCGGTGATCCTGTCACCGGCGGTATTTTTTGGCATTACTGACTGCGGGACGCGGCGAGTTCCACAGCGACGGTGACGATGAAGCCGAGCGAGTCTTCGGTGGGCTGCGATGCGCCGATGCCGAAATCCAACCTGTTCAGATCAACCGAGCCCGTCATGGTCGCGGTGTCGTCCTGAAGGTCCAGTGAAAACGGGAGTATGATATCGATCGTCTTGTCGCGGATTGTCAGTGGTCCGCGTGCCTCATATCCGCTTTCGGTTTTGAAAATGTCAGCCGTGAACTGGGCCGTCGGAAACTGGGCGTTGTTAAAGAAATCCGCACCCATGGCCTGTTCGGTTACGGTTCCGAGGCTGAGAGACCCTATTGCGATCGTGACCTCGACGGACCCGGCCGGGCCAGGCTCGGCAGGGTCGTTAAAAGCAATTGCGGCTGTCCAGTCGGAAAACGAGCCGGTGACCGGGCTGCCCAATTGGGAAATCGTGATGGACAGGGTGCCGTTCTGAACCTGCCAGTCTGATTGCACCTCGGCCAGTTGGACGTCGGCGTCATCATCGTCGGCCTCACGCGCAAATTCGCCAGAGACCCAGCCGCCGGTGAGGACAAGCGCCCAAACGGCCACCGCGGCGACGGCGGGCACAAGGGAATGATGCTGGTGCGGAGGCTCCGGTGCATCTGACCCACCCGGCAACATCCTGCGCAACGTGCTGTCTTTGTCTATGATGTGATGCTTCAACGCTCCGGCAACATGCAGGACCAGCGCGCCGACGAGCGTCCACATGAACAGCCAATGCAGAACGCCTGTCACCTCGGCCACAATGGTTGATTTCGCTACAAAAGGCAGATTTTGGCCGAAGGGCCAGAGGATTGGAGCAAACCCTTCGGTTGCGGCGTGGTGCACCCAACCGGTCAGTGGCACAAGCATCAGTGACCCATAAAGAAGCCAGTGGACGGTTTCGGCGGCAAAAGCCTCGGGCTTGTTGTCGGCATTCAGCAGGCCGGGCTTGGTTTGCGTGAAGGCCCACACTATCCGAGCCAAAGCAACGAAGAACACGGTGATGCCTACGGTTTTGTGCAATGAAAACATGCGCGCCGCGCGTGCGATTTCGGCCTCGCTTGGGGCTGTGGAGGCATGCAATACAGCATGGGCCAGGTTGTCCGCGATCCAGCCGAGCGGCAGGGCCGTGAAGATCAGCAACGCGGTGAGCCAGTGAAACGTCTTTGCGACACTTCCGTAGCTTGAGAAGGAATTGGTCGAGGCCATGGGTGCAACGCTCCGAGATTCTGTGCTGCGCCCAAGTTAAGGTTATCGGAAGTCGGCACAAGTAAGCGCTTGTGCACAGCCAAGGTGCCAGAATGCAGAACACAGGCAGTGCTTGTGCCAGACGATCAGTCAGTTTACACCCCGCCGCAACCTGACATCATCCATGAGGTTGCAATGACACTCGCGTTCGTTTTTCCGGGGCAGGGCGCCCAGACCATCGGTATGGGCAAAGCACTGGCCGATGCTTATCCGGCGGCGCAGGCCGTCTTCGATGAGGTGGACGAGGCACTGGGAGAGAAGCTGAGCAGATTGATCTGGGAAGGCGACATCGCCGACTTGACGCTGACTCAGAACGCCCAGCCTGCTCTTATGGCGACATCCATGGCGGCAATGCGTGCGCTGGAAGCCGAAGGCGTTTCGGTTGGTCAGGCGGCTTTCGTGGCGGGTCATTCCTTGGGTGAATACTCGGCCCTTGCGGCAGCGGGGGCTCTGTCGGTTGCGGACACCGCGCGCTTGCTGCGCACCCGCGGTCTTGCGATGCAAAGTGCCGTACCGGTGGGCGAGGGCGCAATGGCGGCCATTCTTGGATTGGACCTGGAGGCGGTGCGCGCCGTTGCAGAAGAAGCCGCGCAGGGACAGGTCTGTCAGGCTGCCAATGACAACGATCCAACCCAGGTCGTTGTGTCCGGTTCCAAGGCCGCTGTCGAGCGTGCCGCCGAGATTGCCAAGGAAAAAGGCGCAAAACGTGCTGTTATGTTGCCTGTAAGTGCTCCATTTCACTGTGCGCTGATGCAGCCTGCGGCAGATGTCATGGCGGAAGCGCTTGCTGCCGTCGAGATAAAGGCGCCTTCCGTGCCTTTGGTGGCCAATGTGCGCGCCGAAGCCGTCAGTGATCCGGATCTGATACGTCAGTTGCTGGTGGAACAGGTGACGGGTTCGGTTCGCTGGCGGGAAAGCGTTCAGTTCATGGCCGCGCAGGGCGTGACTGAAACGTGGGAAATCGGTGCTGGCAAAGCGTTGTCCGGCATGATCCGCAAGATCGATCGTGCCATTGCAGGCAAGGCAGTGGGCACACCGGAAGATGTTCAAAAGGCCATTCAGGCCGAATCGTAAGCTCAAAAAGCGTCGTGGCCGACGCACCAAGAGGAAAACCGAATGTTTGATTTGACAGGTAAGAATGCGCTGATCACCGGTGCTTCGGGTGGTATCGGAGGCGACATTGCACGTGCGTTGCACGGTGCTGGCGCAGCGGTCGGATTGTCCGGTACACGTGTCGAGCCATTGCAGGCTCTGGCAGACGAACTGGGCGAACGCGCGCATGTGTTGCCTTGCAATCTGAGCGATCCGGAGGCCGTCGAAGCGTTGCCAAAGCAAGCGGCCGAGGCGATGGGATCGGTGGATATCCTGGTGAACAATGCGGGTATCACGCGCGACAACCTGTTCATGCGCATGTCCGATGAGGAATGGCAGAGCGTTATTGACGTGAACATGACCTCGACGATGAAACTGTGCAAAGGTGTGATCCGCGGCATGATGAAGTCACGCTGGGGCCGGATCGTGAATGTCTCGTCCGTGGTGGCCGCAATTGGCAACCCGGGGCAGGCAAACTATGCTGCGTCAAAAGCCGGAATGATAGGGTTTTCCAAGGCTTTGGCTCACGAAGTGGCAACGCGCGGAATTACAGTGAATGCCGTGGCGCCGGGTTTTATCACCACGGCAATGACCGAGAAGTTGACCGAGGAACAGAAAAAGGGTCTGTTACTCAAGGTTCCGGCCAATCGCATGGGCGATCCCGAAGAAATCGCAGCGGCCGTTCTGTATCTTGCCAGCCCCGAAGCGGGTTATGTTACCGGAAGCACCTTGCATGTGAACGGCGGCATGGCCATGTTGTGATCGCCACAGGGGCAGCGCGAAAGCGTTTGCCTCTTGCGTCGACTATGCTATAGGCGGCGCATCTATGCGGGGCCGGTTGTTCAGGTCGGCCTTCGACTTCCCGGTTCGCCGGGACCCAAACCGCCCGAAACGGGCAAATCAAAGCCAACCCGTGCGGGCAAGGGCAGAATCGGGCAGACCGCCCTGTAAAGGAATGAGGAATAGACATGAGCGACGTCGCAGATCGCGTTAAGAAGATCGTTGTTGAGCACCTGGGTGTTGAAGAAGATAAAGTCGCGGAAAACGCGTCCTTCATCGATGATCTGGGCGCAGACAGCCTGGACACCGTTGAACTGGTCATGGCCTTCGAAGAAGAGTTCGGCATCGAAATCCCCGATGACGCAGCCGAGACCATCCAGACCTTCGGCGACGCCGTAAAGTTCATCAGCGAAGCGTCCTAAGCGTTTCCCTCTGAACAAATGCGGCGCTTCCGGGCAACGGAGGCGCCGTTTTTTTATGCTTGTTCAAAATTCATGCTTGCGCGGTCATTTTTGGATGCGCACTGTTTCCATTGAGGCAAAATTCAAAGTGGACAGGGCATGATAAGATCCACTCCCATGATAAATACCGCGCGTTTGACGCTGTGTGCCATGCGCCCGGAGGACTTTGACCGGTTCGCCGAGATCTGGAGAGATCCGTGCGTCGTTCAGCATATTGGCGGCTCACCCCGATCGCGCGGAGAAGCATGGGATTCCTTTTTGCGCAATGCCGGGCATTGGCACATGGCCGGGTTTGGACAATGGGGTGTGCTGCAACAATCGGATCGAAAGCTGATCGGACAGGCCGGTTTCTTTTACGGAAACCGCCGGATGGGCGAGGATTTCGACGGGTTTCCCGAGGCGGGTTGGGTTCTGGCGCCCGAGGCGCAGGGGCAGGGCCTGGGGTATGAGGCGGCCAAGGCAGCGCATGACTGGTTTGACCGGGTGATTCCCGGGCCTTTGGTTGCGATGGTGAATGCGTCCAACGCCTCGTCGCAGAAGCTTGCCAAAAAGCTGGGCTATGTATTGATGCGGGAAGGGGTGTATAATGAAACCCCGGTGCATTTGCTTCGGCGCAACGGGCCACCTGCGCTCGCGTAAATCCGCCACTTCGACACTATGCCGCAAAATGGCCAAACTGTGCCGATCCCGGTGATATTGGGAGGGCGTTCCAGGTGTATGCTGCCGGGGATTTTCAGAGCGATTGAGCGGAGGACCGAGCTCATGAGGATATACCCCACTATGGAGTTGCAGAACGGCCGGTGTGTCACGTTAGACAAAGGTCGTTTGGACAACGCTATGATTTGGCACGTAAACCCGGTTGAAACGGCGCGAAGCTGGGCCGAAGCGGGTGCCGAATGGATGCACCTGACTGATTTCGATGCGATAGAGGGCAAAGATACCAACGTCGAATTGATTGAAGAGATTATCCGCGCGGCCGAAATCCCGGTTCAGTTGGCAGGTGGCATGCGGACCCGCGAACAGGTCGAGCGCTGGATCGACAAGGGCGTCGGTCGCGTCGTGATAGGGACGCTGGCAGCGCGCGAGCCGAAGCTGGTCAAGGAATTGGCCACGCTCTACCCGGATCAAATCGTGCTGTCGGTCGATGTCTGGCAAGGTTTTGTAATGACGGATGGCTGGCGCAGCCAAAGCGTATTCACGCCCGAAGCGTTTATCGACGCGTTCGAGGGGGCGCCGTTTGCTGCTATCGTGGTGACCGATATCGACAGCGATATGGAGGACGTCGAAGCTCAACTTGGTTTGATCTCGGGGATCGCCAGTCAATCGCGCACCCCGGTGATAGCAAGCGGGGTTGTACGTACCGCGGATGACATCTCGCGGCTGGCGTATATTCCCAATATCTCGGGTGCGATCGTGGGGCGTGCATTGTTTCGCAAGACACTTGACCTGACGGATGCTCTGGAAATGGCAAAATCGGCGCATGAGCCGGTGGCACAGTTCCAATAAATACGCTTCGCCCTTTCAACCGGAATCGTGAAAGGGCGGCGCCGATTTCCGTAACCCAAAGCGGTACTGCTTCGGTTACCCGGCGGCGAGAAGCCCGCATGAAATCGCCGTTGCTCTTGCCCCCGGACCCCGGGCCGGGGTAAGAGCGGTTCTCATAACAGGAAGCAGGCAAGAGGCACTTCATGCGCAGAGTCGTTGTAACCGGTCTTGGATTGGTCACTCCTTTGGCCAGCGGGGTCGAGGAAACCTGGTCGCGGCTGCTGGACGGAGAGTCCGGCGCTGGTCCCATCACGCATTTTGATGCGGAAGGCAGTGGTGTCACCACGACCTACGCCTGTGAGGTGCCCCGCGGGGACGGAACCAACGGGACCTTCAATCCCGATGACTGGATGCCGCCGAAAGAGCAGCGCAAGATCGAGGACTTTATCCTGTATTCCATCGCAGCCGCTGAAATGGCGTGCAAGGATGCGAACTGGTTGCCGGAAGATGAAGAGGACCGCCTGCGAACAGGTGTTCTGATCGGTTCTGGCATCGGGGGGTTGGGTTCGATCGCGAATACCGCCAATCTGATCCGCGACAAAGGCCCGCGCCGGGTTTCACCGTTCTTTATTCCGGGTGCTCTGATCAACCTGGCATCAGGTCAGGTGTCGATCCGGCATGGCTTCAAGGGGCCGAACCATTCGGTCGTGACGGCGTGTTCCACCGGTGCCCATGCAATCGGTGACGCCAGCCGTATCATTCGGGCAGGGGACGCAGACGTCATGGTCGCTGGTGGCGGCGAAGGCTGCATCTGCGAGATCGGCATCGCCGGGTTCAACGCATGCAAGGCGTTGTCGACCAAATATGCGGATAATCCAAAGGCGGCCAGCCGACCCTATGACGTTGACCGCGACGGATTCGTCATGGGCGAAGGTGCGGGCATCGTCATCCTGGAAGAGTATGAACACGCGAAGGCCCGCGGTGCGAAGATTTACGCCGAGGTGCTGGGCTATGGCATGTCGGGCGACGCATATCACATCACGGCACCGTCCGAGGACGGTGACGGGGCAGAACGTTCGATGAAAGCCGCGTTGCGCAGCGCGGGGCTGGAGCCGAAGGACCTGGACTACATCAACGCCCATGGCACCTCGACCATGGCGGATACGATCGAACTGGGTGCGGTCGAACGTCTGCTGGGAGACCACGCCGCGAACGCCACCATGACGTCGACCAAATCGGCAACCGGTCACCTTTTGGGTGCAGCGGGGGCGATCGAGGCAATCTTCTCGATTCTGGCGATCCGCGATCAGGTCGCACCTCCGACGATCAACCTGGACAACCCCGCGGTGGAGACACCGATTGATCTGGCCCCGAACGCCAAGCGTGAGCGCGAGATCAACGTGGCCCTGTCGAACTCGTTCGGGTTTGGCGGCACCAATGCCAGCGTGATCTTCGGAAAGGTCAACTAAATGTGGCGGGCCATTGCTTCGAACGCGCTGACCATTCTGGTGGTCGGCTTGTTTCTGATGGGAGGACTGATCCTTTGGGGTCAGACCCAGTACAAGGCCGAAGGCCCGCTTGAAACCGCAATCTGTCTTCAGGTCAGAAGCGGATCGAACATGACACGTGTCAGTCAGGAACTGGAAGAGCAGGGCGCGATCCGCAGTGCCACGATCTTTCGGATGGCCGCCGATTACACGGATCGGGCGCAGCAGTTGAAAGCCGGCAGCTTTCTGGTGCGGGAAGGCGCGTCGATGGAGCAGATCATCGACGAAATTACCAGCAGCGGTGCCAGCACCTGTGGATCCGAGATTGAGTATCGTATCGGTGTGACGCGTGCTCAGACCCGTGTGCGCGAGTTGAACCCTGCGACCCTGGATTTCGTCGAAATCGCGTCGTTTGATCCGTCGGAAGAAGAGGTGCCTGAGGCCTATACCGAGAAACGCAACGAGGCGGACACCCGTTACCGCGTGTCGCTGGCCGAAGGTGTGACCTCGTGGCAGGTGGTCCAGGCGTTGAAGGCGTTCGACGCATTGACAGGTGAGGTGACCGAGATCCCGGCCGAAGGGATGCTGGCGCCAGACAGTTACGATGTTGTGGCGGGCCTGGACCGTAACGACATTTTGCAGGCGATGCAGGACAAGCAACAATTGCGGATCAACGCCGTTTGGGAAAGCCGTCAGGACGGGTTACCGCTGCAAAGTCCCGAAGAAATGCTGATCCTTGCGTCGATCATCGAAAAGGAAACCGGAGTTCCGGAAGAGCGCGGGCAAGTGGCCAGTGTTTTTGTGAACCGGCTGAAACAGGGGATGCGGTTGCAGACGGACCCGACCGTCATCTATGGCGTCACCAAAGGGCAAGGCACGTTGGGGCGCGGACTGCGCCGCAGCGAGCTGAACCGACCAACGCCGTGGAACACCTATCAGATAGACGGTTTGCCACCGACGCCGATTGCCAATCCGGGCTTGGCCAGCCTTGAAGCTGCTGTTGCGCCGGATGACACGGATTTCGTGTTCTTCGTTGCCGATGGCACGGGTGGCCATGCATTTGCCGAAACTTTGCAGGAGCACAATCGCAATGTCGCCAAATGGCGCGAGATTGAGGCAGAGCAGAATTCGGGAAATTGATCTGAACGAAAAATGGTTTCGTTCATCGTGTTGCGCCAACGCCGGTCATTGAACCGGCGTTGGCTTTTTTGTGTTCCGATCTTAGGCCGCCGGACGTTTGCTGCGTGGACGACGCCGTTTGTTTGCTGCGGGTTTTCCTTCCCCGTTGGCGGGCTTGGGTTTGAACCCCCGGCGACGGTTGTTCGGGCGGCGCGCCGGTTTTTCAGGTTGCACGGCTTCGGGCATCGCGCCACTGGCAACTGGAATCTCGATCTTCATCAGCTTTTGAATCTGGCGCAGCAGATCAACTTCTTCCGCGGAACAGAAGGCGATGGCTTCGCCCTCGCGCCCTGCGCGGGCGGTGCGCCCGATACGGTGGACGTAGTTGTCAGGCACCTCGGGCAGGTCGAAGTTGATCACGTAGGCGACGCCCGGGATGTCGATGCCCCGGGCGGCAACGTCGGTGGCGACCAGTATGTTGATTTCGCCCGCGCGAAACGCCTTGATGGCACGATCGCGCTGACCCTGGCTTTTGTTGCCGTGGATGGATGCGGCGTTGTAGCCATCGGCCACAAGCCCTTTCATCAGCCGTTCCGCGCCATGTTTGGTGCGGGTAAAGACCAGTGTCAGAGCGTCCACATCTTTTGAGAGGATTTCACGCAGCTTGGCTGGTTTCCCGGGCTTGGAAACGAAGTGCAGAGACTGCGTAATCTTGTCGGCGGCTTTGCCCGGAGGCGAGACCTGCACCCGCTGCGGGTTGGTCAGGTAAGCACGGCTGAGCTCTTCCATCTGCTTCGGCATGGTGGCCGAAAACAACATGGTTTGGCGTGGGGTGCCCAGTGCCGGAGCGATTTTTCGCAGTGCATGGATAAAGCCCAGGTCAAGCATCTGGTCTGCTTCGTCCAGCACCAGATGGCGTACCGCTCCGAGGTTTACCGCGCCCCGCTCCATCAGATCTATCAGGCGGCCCGGTGTGGCGACCAGAATATCGGTGCCACGGGAAAGGAACATTATCTGCTTGTTGATCGATTGGCCGCCGACGACGGTGGCCACACGCAGCTTGGTGCCTTTCGTCAAGGTGCGGAGGCTGTCGGCGATTTGATTCACAAGTTCCCGGGTGGGCGCCAGGATCAGCGCTTTAGCGGTTTTCGGGTCGGGCTTGCCGGGTTGGGCCAGAAGGTGATCGATCAGAGGCAGGCCAAAAGCCAAGGTCTTTCCGGTGCCGGTTTGCGCCAGTCCCAGAATGTCGTGACCATTCAGAGCAAGCGGAATCGCCTGGTTCTGGATCGGGGTGGGTTGAGTGAAATTGGCACGTTTGAGTGCCTCGTTTAGTGCCGGGGCAAGGCCCAGCATATCAAAGTCGAACAAATAACTATCCTTTTGCAGCCCGGAGCGTTTGCCCGCGGACAGGTCATGAAGGGTCGCGCGTTGGCGACCGGCAGGGGTTGTGCGAGACCTCGGGACGAGCAGGCGTATCCTGCGCCATCCGGCCGTCGCGTCAAGAACCCTGCGTGATGGGGAACCGGAATGATGAGTTGGCGCTGTGGGGCGGACGAGGTCCGCTTGGGCTCACGCATCAGCGCTGTGATGTGGGGCACATGAGGGTTCCGCCATGGAATGTCAAGCGCTGGCAAGCCTTCTGGTGGTCTTCTGAGTCGAATAAGGCACTGTTCGCGGCACCAGACTGCCATTGAATTACAGTGTTAAACCAACGGCCCTGTTGATCGCCATTCCAGTATTCACGGCCTGATAGGTTGGAAATGGCATCCTCTCGGCAGTGTGAATGTCGCGTCGGATCCAGTTTTGTGCTTCCAATTGGTGAAGGGATGAGGACAACGCCCGATCTGTAATGACCGAAAGACCTGATTTGATGGCCGAGAAACGATGAGGGGTGCTTGCCAACGCCAGAACTGGCACAGTCCAGGATTTTCGCAGAAGTCTGATTTCATCCTCAGAGCGGGCGGTGGTAATTATCTTGCTGGCGATCGCGGCAGCCTCGGTCCCGCATGGCGTTAGTCGAAATTCTGGACGTAGAGGGTGCCCATGGCCGGGATTTCTTTCGATCATTCCAAGTTCAATAAGATGAGCAAGACTGGCTGCAAAGGCGGTTCGGCTTGCGTCGGTCGCTGCCAGAAGCGGGGCTTGTCGGCCCGGAACTTTGGCGTGCAGCAGCGCAAGAATTTTCAGGGACCAAGCCCGCGACGTCAGCTTGACAAGTGTATCTATGTCCATAAAGTATAGTAAATATATTTTTCAAAAAGGAAAAGCCTTATGTCGCTCGTTTCATTGAAGAACACCATCACACTTGCGATGTCCGTTCGGGATCGACATGCCAGTGCGGAATGGTACGCCGCCAAGCTGGGATTCGAGCTTATCCACCACATTGATGAAGCAGGATGGAGCGAATTGCGAACCAATGTCGACCGAGTCACTTTGGGACTGGGCGAACAGGCCGAAGCCTCTCCGGGGAATTGCGTGCCTGTCTTCGAAGTCGCGGATATCGCGGAGGCGCGTGGAAAGTTGGAACTTGCAGGCGTGGAATTTGACGGTGAAACGGACACGATTGAGGGGATGGTCAGCACGGCAACGTTTTATGATCCGGATAGGAATGCGCTGATGCTGGCGCAGGATTTGACAGGCCAGCGCTGAGAGTAAGAGGTAAAGAAAAACCCAAAACAGCGATCGCTGCGTGTTGCCTCGGCGTTGCGTTACGCATTGACTTTGCGGACTTAATCCTATATATCTTGTGACATGCTAGAAGAAGTGGGCAGCGGCCCCGGGGCGACCCGGTGGCCGTTTTTTTGCTTCTCTCGTGCGGAGAAAACTCACGCATGAGGTCACAGGCAAACATGACTTTGATTACCCCGGAAGAGCGGATTTCCCAGACGGCTGAATTGTTGCAGTCGCTTGAGAGGTCCATTCGCGATCTGCGGCAAGCGGCGGAAGAACTGCGCAAACAGATCGGAGCCGGGGAGGATGCAGATCTTGCTGGTTCAGCCAAGCAACTCGGGCAGTTAGAGGGGCTGATCCGAAGTTGTCAGAAAGTGGAGACAAGCTTTGTCGAACAACATCACAGACAAGCCGGAATTGCCCAAGGAGGGTACGCGCTCGATCTTGACCGAGCTCGGTTTGAAGTCGGGTGCAGGCTGGCTCGCCTCCGCGCCTGTTGCGGTGCAGGACAGATTTCTGAGTGAGATCGGGGAGGGAGGGCTGTGTGCCCTCCCTTTCCTGTTCGAATTCTGGGCGATGCCGCATCAGCTGCCACCCGAGGGTGACTGGCGGTCCTGGGTGATCATGGGCGGGCGCGGTGCGGGCAAGACGCGCGCCGGGGCCGAGTGGGTGCGGTCGATGGTCGAGGGGTCTTTGCCATTGGATAAGGGGCAGGCCTGTCGGGTGGCTTTGGTTGGTGAGACCTTCGATCAGGTACGCGATGTGATGATCTTTGGCGACAGCGGGATATTGCAATGTTCGCCCCCGGATCGGCGACCCACGTGGAAGGCATCTGAGCGCAAGCTGATCTGGCCCAACGGGGCCGAGGCTCAGGCGTTTTCGGCACATGATCCCGAAGGGCTGCGCGGGCCGCAGTTCGATGCGGCCTGGGTGGATGAGCTGGCCAAGTGGAAGAAAGCGGGCGATACCTGGGACATGCTGCAATTTGCGCTGCGTTTGGGCGAGAGGCCCCGGGTCTGCGTGACCACGACGCCGCGCAATGTGAAGGTGCTGAAGGATCTGCTGGCGTCGCCCTCCACGGTGCAGACCCATGCACCGACCGAGGCGAACAGAGCCAATCTGGCGGCGTCGTTTCTGGAGGAAGTGCGCGCGCGCTATGCCGGCACGCGGCTGGGGCGGCAGGAGCTGGACGGGGTGTTGCTGTCGGATGCGGACGGCGCGCTGTGGACGGGTTCGATGCTTGAGGCGGCGCGCTGCGCACAAGTGCCCGAATTGGATCGCATCGTGGTGGCGCTGGACCCGGCGGTGACGTCCGGGTCAGGCGCGGATGCCTGCGGGATCGTGGTGGTTGGCGCGCAAGTGCAAGGCCCGCCCGAGGCGTGGCGCGCCTATGTGCTGGCTGACCGGACGGTGCAGGGCGTTGGCCCGGCGGGCTGGGCGCAGGCGGCGATTGACGCGATGGATGAGTTCGGGGCCGAGCGGCTGGTGGCCGAGGTCAATCAGGGTGGGCAGTTGGTGGAAGAGGTCGTGCGGCAGGTGGACCCTCTGGTCCCGTTCCGGCCGGTGCGTGCGTCACGTGGCAAGGTCGCGCGGGCAGAGCCTGTGGCGGCCCTGTATGAGCAGGGACGGGTGTCGCATGTTGCCGGGTTGGACGCGCTGGAGGAGCAGATGTGCCAGATGACCGCGAGGGGGTTCGAAGGGCAGGGCTCACCCGACCGGGTCGATGCTCTGGTCTGGGCGTTGCATGAGTTGGTTGTGGGGCCTGCGGGGGTGTATCGGCGGCCTCGGGTGCGGAGTCTGTGAAGGCCTTGTTCTCTTGTGGCTATGATCACCCGGTAAAAGTGCAATATTCTTCTTGATATTTGCGCAGCAGGGTCAGTAGACGACGAGGCCGTTCGTCATCTTGCAATTCAGCCATGCCAAACGGGTAGTACTTTACTGGTGCATTAGGAATGGGGATGTGAGGGTTACCATGCGGAGTAGGCGTGTAGGGATCTGTAAACAAGAAAATCATGTCTGCGAATTTGACGGAACTCTCTAGTTCTACGAACCTCCAAAGTGCGCTGTCAGTGTTATGGGGGTCAGGAACCTGAGTCCGAGCCAAATCAAACGTCAGGCCGTATATGCGCGTCCCTTGCTTTCTGGTTTCTTCGATTTCAACAGTTGCGTCGCAACCTGCCACCTTGATTTGCTGTTTGACACGTATTTCTGGAAACCAGTGGTTGCCAACCTTGTTTCCTCCTGAAACCTGTCGGGTCTCGGACACCTTTTGAATCTCATGAGCGAGAGATAATCGCGCGTCTTTGGCAAGCGCCATGTTGCAATCTAAGGGCAACAGAGAAAATAGGATTGAGACCATTCTGACGTAATTTACTGTCAACGACGCAGATCCTTACATACGTTGGCGGAAGCGCGGGATAATTCGAGTATGGTCCTCGATTGACACCAATACGCCAAGTTGTAAAGAGTTTGGAGCCTGCAATCTTAAGGTGTTGAAAATGTCCTACAAAAAAACTTATTTCTTACTTGTTGCTTTGGCGCTTCTTGGGTGTTTTGGCACGCTTTGGTACTTTGATCAGCCCGGCTTCAGCGGAAAGCACAGAATGGGAACTTTGCTGGTTACAGCATTGATAATCGCAGGTCTTACAAGGCACTATTTTGTAGGTATGCGAGACGACGACTGGCCTTGGCGGATATGCCTTTAGTGTTCTGCGCATTTCTTTGACAGATATCCACCCGTTGCCCACCCCCCGTACGCCCCATTCCCAAGCCTTAAACTTCTTTCCGTCATAACTCCTTTCAACAAGCCGGGCAGAGCGGCGGCAGAAAGGAGCACAGATGGTATTCGATTTCTTGCGTCGTGGATCGGCTGAAGCGGCGCCCGAGGCAAAAGCAAGCGCGGCTGGGCCGGTGGTGGCGTGGCAGACGGGCGGGCGCGTGGCCTGGAGCCCCAGGGACGCGGTGTCGCTGACGCGGACGGGGTTTTTGGGGAACCCAGTGGGGTTTCGATCCGTCAAGCTGATTGCCGAGGCGGCAGCGGCGCTGCCTTTGGTGTTGCAGGATCAGGCGCAGCGCTTTGATGCGCATCCGATCCTGTCCCTGATGCGCCGTCCGAATGCGGCGCAGGGGCAAGCGGAGTTGATGGAGGCCTTGTTCGGGCAGTTGCTGTTGTCGGGCAATGCCTATGTCGAGGCGGTTCAGGCCGAAGAAGGGCTGCCGGTTGAGCTGCATGTGCTGCGATCCGACAGGATGAGCGTGGTGCCGGGGACGGATGGATGGCCCAAGGCGTATGACTATGCGGTTGGCGGCAAGAAGCATCGGTTTGCGGCGGAAGCCATCTGCCATATCAAATCGTTTCACCCTCAGGATGACCACTATGGGTTCTCGCCGATGCAGGCGGCGGCGATGGCGATTGATGTGCATAACAGCGCGTCGCGATGGTCGAAATCGCTGCTGGACAACGCGGCGCGGCCTTCGGGGGCTTTGGTCTGGAAAGGCGATGGCCACGGGGTGATGGCCGAAGATCAGTTCCGGCGTCTGTCAGACGAGATCGAGGCGAACTATCGCGGGGCCCGCAATGCAGGCCGTCCGATGGTTCTGGAAGGGGGGCTGGATTGGAAGCCGATGGGGTTCTCTCCGTCCGATATGGAGTTTCAAAAGACCAAGGAAGCCGCCGCCCGCGAGATCGCGCTGGCCTTCGGTGTCCCGCCAATGCTGCTGGGGATCCAGGGTGACGCGACCTATTCGAACTATCAGGAGGCCAACCGGGCGTTTTATCGCCTGACCGTGCTGCCCCTGGTGACGCGGGTGGCGGCGGCGGTGTCGGACTGGCTGGCGGGCTTTACCGGCGAGGAACTGGTGTTGAAGCCTGACCTGGATCAGGTGCCCGCGCTGTCGGCAGAACGTGATGCGCAATGGGCGCGGGTCAACGGGGCCGATTTTCTGACGGATGCGGAAAAGCGCGCGTTGCTGGGGCTGCCGGAGCGTGCAGATGGGTGAGGGGTATCCCTCGTTCGAGTGCGCGCCAGGTCTGCGTCTGGCCGCGCATGAACGGGTGGCCGAGATCCAGCATGCACATCTGTGTCGGCGTCTGGATCAGATCGAAGAGATGATGGAGCGGCTGGAGCGCCGGCTGTGGCTGACGGTCTATGGCGTGGCGGCGGTGATCCTGGCACAGGCGTTTCAATCCCTCTTGGTGGTCACGCCATGAGTTCAATGGGTTACATGGAGAAGTTCATGGATTTAGAGCATAAATTCGCACGGTTCGGCGACGGTTTGTCGGTTACGGATGACGCGGCAATCGAGGGCTATGCCAGCCTGTTTGGGCAGGTCGATCAGGGCAGTGACGTGGTGCAGCGTGGCGCCTATCGCGGCTCGCTTGACAGGCTGGCCAGAGCGGGTCAGCGCGTCAAGATGCTGTGGCAGCATGATCCGGCCCAGCCCATCGGCGTGTGGGACGAAGTGCGCGAGGACGACAAGGGCCTGTGGGTCAAGGGGCGTTTGCTGGAGAGCACGCAGAAGGGCCGCGAGGCGGCAGAATTGATCCGGGCAGGTGCGATGGATGGTCTGTCGATCGGCTACCGTACCAAACGGGCCGGGAAGAATGACAAGGGCCAGCGGGTCCTGACCGAACTGGAGCTGTGGGAGGTGTCATTGGTGACCTTCCCGATGCTGCCCAGTGCGCGGGTGGCGGCGAAGGGAAGGACACCTGAAGCCGAGGAAGCCCTGCGCTGTATTGCCGACGTATTCAACGATGCCCGGCAGGAGCTGGCGCGGACCTAGCGCGCCTCAAAACCACTCAGAACAGGACATGCTGATGAGCAAGACCGAAACCCCGGCCTTGACCGGAGAGGGTGCGCCCCTGGTTCAGGAAGTGAAGCAGGCGATGGCTGGCTTCGTGAATGAATTCAGGGGCTTGAAAGTCGAAGTTAACACCAAACTGCAACAAACAGAAGAGCGACTGACCATGCTGGATCGTAAATCAACAATCGCGGCACGCCCGCATCTTGCCGCTTCGATCGAAGACGGAGCCCCGCATCAGAAGGCATTTGACGCCTATGTGCGGTCCGGCGAAGATGACGGGCTGCGTGGCCTCGAGATGGAGGGCAAGTCCCTGTCAGCAGCGGTCAACAGCGACGGTGGCTATCTGGTTGATCCGCAGACTGCCGAGACGATCAAGTCGGTTTTGAACTCGACCGCCTCGATCCGTTCGATTGCATCGGTCGTGAATGTCGAGGCAAATTCGTTCGACGTGCTGATCGATCACACCGATGTAGGTGCGGGCTGGGCTGACGAAAACTCGGCCACAGCGGAGACCGGAACACCGTCGATCGATCGCATCTCGATCCCGCTGCACGAGCTGAGCGCGCTGCCCAAAGCGTCGCAGCGCCTGCTGGATGACAGCGCCTTCGACGTCGAGGGCTGGCTGGCCGGGCGCATTGCCGACAAGTTTGCACGCGCCGAGGCGGCGGCATTCATCAACGGCGATGGCGTCGACAAGCCCAAGGGGTTGATGATCCACCGAGCGGTGCCGAATGATGGCTGGTCCTGGGGCAGCCTTGGCTATGTAGCGACCGGTATTGATGCGGGTATTGATGCGGATGCGATTGTCGATGTGGTTTATGCGCTGGGCGCGCAGTACCGGGTCAACGGGACCTTCGTGATGAATTCGAAGACCGCGGGTGTGATCCGCAAGCTGAAGGACAACGATGGCCGTTTCTTGTGGTCCGATGGTTTGGCCGCAGGTGAGCCGGCGCGACTGATGGGGTATCCGGTTCTGATCGCCGAGGACATGCCGGATGTGGCAACCGACAGTTTCTCGATAGCCTTTGGTGACTTCCAGGCTGGTTACACCATTGCCGAACGTCCTGATCTGCGCGTGCTGCGCGACCCGTTCAGCGCCAAGCCACATGTCCTGTTCTATGCGACCAAGCGCGTCGGCGGCGATGTCAGCGATTTTGCTGCGATCAAGCTGGTGAAATTCGGCACCGCCTAACGCGGGCTGAATCCGGGGGGCCCTGGCCCCTCGGACGGCGGGCGCGGGCCGGAGTGAGATCCTCTGCGTTGTCTAGCTGTTCCCCTCCGTCCGAGCAACGTGGGGCGGCGCGTGCCCGCCATTTTCCAAGGATGGGGCCCTGGAGGGGTCCGAGATTGCGGAGTGAGTGGATGATGTTGATCGAAGAGACCGCCATCGCGGATGCGGCGCTGCCGGTGGAACAATTCAAGGCGCATCTGAGGTTGGGCACGGGCTTTGCCGAGGATGATGTGCAGAATGAAGTGTTGAAGGGGTTCCTGCGGGCCGCCATTGCGGCGATCGAGGCGCGCACTGGCACGGTTCTGATCACACGGGATTTCTCGTGGAGTTTGAACAGGTGGCGCGACCCGTCGGGCGAAGTGCTGCCTGTGGCCCCGGTGGTTTCAGTTCAGGCTGTGACGCTGACTGACAAGCAAGGAGCCGAAACAGTTGCAGACGCTGCGACCTATCGGCTGGAGCATGACAGCCAGCGGCCCCGGATCCGCCCATTGGGATCCAGCCTGCCTGCCATCGAAACGGGTGGTTCCGTAAAGATCTCGTTTGTCGCGGGGATGGCGCAGGATTGGGGCGGGCTGCCTGCCGATCTTGGGCAAGCCGTGCTGCTGCTGGCGGCGCATTACTATGAATACCGGGATGAAACCTCGTTGGGCGCGGGATGTATGCCCTTTGGTGTCACCAGCCTGATCCAGCGCTATCGCATGGTGCGTTTCGGGGCGGGGGTATCGCAATGAACACGCCGCATCTGAACCGTAAATTGGTGCTGGAGGCGCCAATGCGAACTGCTGATGGGGCGGGGGGCTATACCCAAACATGGGCTGCGATGGGGACACTGTGGGCCGAGGTGACGGCGCGCAGTGGGGCGGAACGGCAGATCGCCGGAGCGTCCGTGTCGCGTGTCGGGTACCGCATCGTGGTACGCGGTGCGCCCATGGGGTCTTCGATGCGCCCCGCGCCGGATCAGCGGTTTCGCGAGGGAAATCGCTGTTTCGTAATCCGCGCCGTGGCCGAGCGTGACCCGCGCGGCAAGTTCCTGACCTGTTTCGCAGATGAAGAGGTGGCGGCATGAGCTATGGCGTTTCCGCCGCATTGCAGGCGGCCGTGTATCAACAGCTTGCAGCGGACGCAGCAGTCAGCAGCCAATCGGGGGGCGCGATCTATGATGCCGTACCCGCGGGAACCGTGCCGCAGACCTATGTGACGCTGGGCCCCGAAGAGGTGCGTGACGCGTCGGACCGAACAGGCACGGGCGCGATACACCGCTTCACCGTTTCGGTGGTGTCCCATGAGGCAGGGTTCGGTGCTGCCAAAACACTGGCCGGCGCGGTGTGTGACGCGCTGGAAAACGCGCCACTCAACCTGGTTCGCGGGCGTTTGGTGGGCCTGTGGTTCGAGCGGGCCTCGGCCCGACGCACCGGGACCGGCGGCACCATCCGCCAGATCGACCTGAAGTTCCGCGCTCGCGTGGAAGATGACTAAGCAATCAACGGAGAGAGCACATGGCTGCCCAGAACGGAAAAGACCTGTTGGTCAAAATGGATATGAACGGTACCGGCCTGTTCCAGACCATCGCGGGGCTGCGGGCCACGCGCATAAGTTTCAATGCTGAAAGTGTGGATGTCACCAGTCTGGAAAGCCAGGGTGGATGGCGCGAGCTTTTGTCCGGGGCGGGGGTCAAATCGGCTTCGATCTCTGGCTCTGGCGTGTTCAAGGATGCCGGCACGGATGAGCGTGCACGGCAGTTGTTCTTTGATGGCGAAACTCCGGCCTTTCAGGTCATCATCCCTGATTTCGGGATTGTTGAAGGTCCGTTCCAGGTGACCAGCATCGAATATGCGGGCTCGCACAACGGTGAGGCGACCTATGAGATGAGCATGGCCAGTGCCGGTGCTCTGACCTTTACGGCGCTTTGATCCGATGGCCAATCCGTGGACAGGCGAGGTGGCGCTGACCATCGATGGCGAGCAGCGGGTGCTCAAACTGACGCTGGGTGCTTTGGCGGAGCTGGAGCAGGAGCTGAATGCTGGGTCGCTGGTTGAGCTGGTGCAGCGGTTCGAGGGCGGTGCGTATTCCAGTGCGGATGTTCTGGCGCTGATCGTTGCCGGTTTGCGGGGCGGTGGCTGGAACATTGCCCGGGCCGACCTGATGCATGCCGAGATTGAAGGCGGCCCCATGGCTGCCGCCAGAACCGCAGCCGAATTGTTGGCGCGCGCCTTCATGGTGCCGGAGGGCACATGAGCGGGTTCGACTGGCCTGCCCTTATGCGGGCCGGGTTTCTGGGGCTGCGACTGACGCCGGATCAATTCTGGCGTCTGACCCCGGCAGAGCTGCGGCTGATGCTGGGGCAGGGGTCCGGAGCGTCTGCAATGAACCGGGCGGGGTTGGATGCCTTGCTGGCGGCTTATCCGGACAAGACACAAGGAGAGCGTGATGACAGATCGTGACGGGTTTGATGACCTGCAAGAACGAGGCGAAGCGCTGGGCGATTCCCTCGGCGATGCTGCGACTATGGCGGCGGCGTTTGACAGCCAGATGAAGCGCATAAGCGCCGCATTTGAAGAAACCGGCAAGGATGTCGCCACGCTGGAGCGCGGCATGTCCAGCGGATTGCGCAAGGCCTTCGATGGTGTCGTTCTGGATGGGATGAGTCTTTCCGGTGCGCTGGATGTCCTGAAGAACTCCTTGATCCAAACGGCTTATGCGGCCGCGATCAAGCCGGTGACGGACCACTTTGGAGGAATGCTGGCCAACACGGTCGGCGGGTTGGTGAAGGGAATTCTGCCTTTTGCTGATGGCGGCAGCTTCAGCCAGGGCCGGGTGATGCCCTTCGCCAATGGCGGTGTGGTCAGCGGCCCGACAACGTTTCCCATGCGCGGAGGCACCGGGCTGATGGGAGAAGCCGGGCCCGAGGCGATCATGCCGCTTGCGCGCGGGGCCGATGGCAAGCTGGGTGTGCGCACGCAGGGCGCTGGGCGTGCCGTGAATGTGGTGATGAACATTTCAACACCGGACGTGCAAGGGTTCCGCCGGTCTCAGGGGCAGATAGCGGCCCAGATGAGCCGCGCGTTAGGGCGCGGCAATCGCAACAGATAAATCAGGGAGCAGCTGATGAATTTCCACGAGGTGAGATTTCCCGCCAGCCTGAGCTTTGGCTCGGTCGGCGGCCCGGAACGGCGCACGGACATCGTGACGCTGGCCAATGGTTTTGAAGAGCGCAACACGCCCTGGGCCCATTCGCGCCGCCGATATGATGCGGGGTTGGGGATGCGTTCGCTGGACGATATCGAGACATTGATTTCCTTCTTCGAAGCACGGCAGGGCCAGATGTTCGGCTTTCGCTGGAAAGACTGGTCGGATTTCAAATCCGGCAAGGCCTCGGCGGACACCAGTTTCGGAGATCAGGTGATCGCCAAAGGCGACGGAACACGCACCGAATTCCAGTTGATCAAGACCTACCAATCGGGCGGAGTAAGCTATGCGCGCCCCATCGTGAAACCGGTATTGGGGACGGTGCGTCTGGGGCTGGATCAGGATGAGGTCCGCGAGGGCGTGGATTTTGACGTTGATCTGACGACGGGCAAGGTCACGTTTGCGGACCCGCCGCCGGAAGAAGTCGATATCACCGCGGGTTTTGAATTTGATGTGCCGGTGCGTTTTGACACCGACAAAATCCAGACCAGTGTGGCAAGTTTCCAGGCCGGCGACGTACCGAACGTTCCAGTGGTCGAGGTGCGCATCTGATGGCTGAAGATATACAGGGCCTGCACGCGCATCTGCAAAGCGGGTTGACAACGGTCTGCCGCTGTTGGGCGATCAAACGCACGGACGGTCAGGAATACGGTTTCACCGACCACGACATGGAGCTGAGTTTTGACGGGTTGACCTTCAAGGCCAGCACCGGTCTGACGGCCGCTGCCATCGAGCAGGCTACGGGTCTGTCAATCGACAACACGGAAGCGATGGGCGCCCTGTCTGATGCGGCCATTCGCGACGAGGATATCGAAGCGGGACGTTTTGACGGGGCCGAGGTGCGCGCCTGGTTGGTCAACTGGACAGATCTGGATCAACGCGTCCTTCAGTTCCGGGGTTCAATTGGTGAGTTGCGCCGCTCTGGCGGCGCGTTCCATGCGGAATTGCGTGGCCTGACCGACTTGCTGAACCGCCCTTTGGGGCGCGTTTACCAAAAGCCTTGCACGGCTGTGTTGGGGGATCGGGCCTGCCGGTTCAACACCGACACGCCGGGCTATTGGTTCGACGGTGTGATCTCGGGTTTCGATGGCGGCACTCTTCTGCATGTCGCAGGAGGCCAGACCATTGAAGAAGGCTGGTTCGAACGGGGACGCGTGGATGTATTGTCTGGTTCTGCCAAGGGGTTGTGGTCTTCGATCAAGAACGACAGGCAGACGGCAACCGGGCGGGAGATCACGCTTTGGTCCGGCTTCGGGGCAAGCCTGGCGATCGGCGACAGTGTGAAGCTGCGGGCAGGATGCGACAAGCGCATGGAAACCTGCCAGTTCAAGTTCAACAACTTTCTGAATTTTCAAGGGTTTCCAGATCTTCCAGGCGAAGACTGGGTCATGGCTGTTCCCAAGAAAAGCAAAACCAATAGCGGAGGCAGCTTACGGTGACGATACGTAGAGAGGTTATTGTGACAGAGGCGCGCAATTGGCTTGGAACGCCTTATGTGCATCAGGCCTCGGTCAAAGGTGCCGGTGCGGATTGTCTGGGCCTGTTGCGCGGCGTTTGGCGCGCCGTGATCGGGCGGGAACCTGAATCTGTTCCGGCCTACAGCATGGACTGGTCCGAACCGCAGGGCGAGGAACGGATGTGGGTGGCTGCCAGGCGGCATCTGGTCGAAAAACCAATAGGCAAGATGGCATCGGGGGATGTTCTGCTGTTTCGGATGCGCGACGCAAGCGTCGCCAAGCATCTGGGCATCGTCAGTACCACGCACCCCGAACCCCGCTTTATTCACGCGTATTCCGGCCACGGCGTGGTGGAAAACGCACTGAGCAGGCCTTGGTGCCGCCGTATCGTTTCCTGTTTCGAATTCCCGATGGAGATGCATTGATGGCCACTATTCTTCTTTCTGCGGCCGGGGCCGCGCTGGGCGGTTCGATCGGGGGCACGGTTGCGGGCCTTTCAACCGCAATTATCGGTCGGGCTGTTGGTGCGACGGTCGGGCGGATCCTTGATCAGAAGTTCTTTAACCAGTCCGTTATGGGCAGTGGCAGTGAGGTCGTCGAAACCGGTCGCATGGATCGGTTTCGGTTGACGGAAACCGGCGAAGGTGCGCCGGTGACCACCGTGTTTGGCCGTATGCGTGTGGGTGGTCAGGTCATTTGGGCTTCGGATTTTCTGGAGACCCAGGCAACGACCACAGAAGGTGGCGGCGGCGGTGGCAAGGGGAAACCCAAGACCCCTGAGGTGACTACCGTCACGTACAGTTACTCGATTTCGCTGGCGATTGCGGTTGGCGCCGGTGAGATCGCCGATGTCGCGCGCATTTGGGCGGATGGAGAAGAACAAGATCGATCCGGCCTCAATATGCGGGTTTACCATGGCACGTGGGATCAGTTGCCGGACCCGCTGATCGAGGCGATTGAAGGCGCCGGAACGGTTCCGGCTTATCGCGGAACCGCCTATGTCGTGATCGAGGACTTCCCGCTCGGCGCTTTTGGCAACCGGGTGCCGCAGTTTTCATTTGAAGTTGTGCGCCCCACGCAGCGGGACATGCCCGATCACGACAGTGCATTGCCTCAGATCGTGCGCGGGGTCGCCATGATACCGGGGACCGGGGAATACGCTCTGGCCAGCTCTCAGGTGAATTATTCACAATCTGGCAAGAGCTGGCCTGCCAACGCATATTCCGCGTCCGGCACCTCGGATCTTGTCTCCTCGACCCGAGCGCTGGAAAGCGAGTTGCCCAATTGCGATGCCGCATCTTTGGTGGTGTCGTGGTTCGGCGATGACCTGAGATGCGGACACTGCAAGATCCGGCCAAAGATCGAACAGCGTGAGATCGACAGCAGCGACATGCCCTGGATCGTATCTGATCAGGCCCGAAGCGACGCCGGGCTTGTGGTGCGACAGAACGGCCGCCCGGTCTATGGGGGGACACCGGCCGATGTGGCCGTGGTCGAGGCGATCCGCCATCTGAACCAATCCGGCAAGCGGGTAATGTTCTACCCCTTTATCCTGATGGAGCAATTGCCGGGGAACGGGCTGCCTGATCCCTGGTCGGATGCGTCAAGTCAGCCTCACCTGCCATGGCGTGGGCGGATCACCTTGGATGTGGCGCCGGGGCGTCCCGGTTCCGCGGACCAGACGGCATCGGCCGATGCACAGGTCGCCGCGTTCTTCGGAACAGCACGTGCGCAGGATTTTGCGATCAACCAGGATACGAACGGATCGGGCGGCACCGGCGGTGGCTCGGGTGGTCTGGTCAGGCCCAGACCGGGTGGTCGGCCTGACGACAGAGGGGATACCGGTTTAACTTGGGTCTCCGGGGGCGGTACCTTTGGCGGGCTGCTGGGGGACAGCGGCGTCACGGCCAAAGAAATCATCAAATATTCCGGCCCTCAGGAATGGAGCCTGCGGCGTTTCATTCTGCACTATGCCATGCTGTGCAAGGCTGCCGGCGGCGTTTCGTCATTCTGCATCTCGTCGGAGATGCGTGGCCTGACCCAGATCAGGGGGGCTTCGGGCTTTCCGGCCGTTGCGCAGCTTCGCGCCTTGGCGGCCGAGGTGCGTCAGATTCTGGGGCCGGACACGAAAATCGGCTATGCAGCGGATTGGAGCGAGTATTTCGGATACCAGCCAAAGGGCACCAGCGACAGGTATTTTCACCTCGACCCTCTTTGGGCGGACGACAACATCGATTTCATCGGCATCGACAACTACATGCCGTTGTCCGATTGGCGTGACGGTGAACACCATCTGGACGCCGAGGCCGGCGCGCCTTCGATTTACGACCTGGGGTACCTTCGCAGCAATATCGAAGGCGGTGAAGGGTATGACTGGTACTACGCCTCTCCGGAAGAGGCGGAAGCGCAGATCAGGACTCCGATCGAAGATCAGGGGCATGACGAGCCGTGGATCTGGAGATACAAGGACCTGCGCAACTGGTGGTCGAATCCGCATCACGAACGGATCGGAGGTGTGCGTCAATCCAATCCGACCGATTGGGTGCCCGCATCGAAACCGATCTGGTTCACCGAGTTGGGGTGTGCGGCAATCGACAAGGGCACGAACCAGCCGAACAAATTCCTGGACCCGAAGTCATCGGAATCGCTGTTGCCCGCGTATTCAAACGGGCTGCGCGACGACTTCATTCAGGTTCAGTATCTGACGGCGATGCTTGGCTATTGGAGCGATCCGAAGATCAATCCGATCTCGGATATCTACGGCGCGCCGATGCTGGACATGGCAAACGCGTATGTCTGGGCATGGGATACCCGTCCGTTTCCGACCTTTCCGAACCTGAAAAGCCAGTGGGACGATGGCGAGAACTATCCCAGAGGGCACTGGCTGAACGGTCGGTCCGGGTCTCGTACGTTGGCCTCCGTGGTGACCGAAATCTGCCACGGTGCAGGTGTCACGGATATAGACGTCTCTGGTCTGTACGGTGTGGTTCGCGGGTATGTCATCGAAGACGTGACGAACGCCCGTTCCGCCTTGCAGCCGCTGATGCTGCGCTATGGGTTTGATGCGATCGAAAGGGATGGAGTGTTGAAGTTCCAGATGCGCGACGGGTACGGCGCAGTTGCCTTGAACCCCGACCATCTGGCGATCAGCAGCGATCTTGAGGGCACGGTCGAACACCGGCGCGAGGCCGAGGCCGAAATGACCGGGCGCGTTCGTCTGCGCTTTGTTCAGTCGGACGCGGATCATGACGTCGTCGCGGAGGAGGCGGTTTTGCCCGATGATCGCACCCATTCCGTATCGGTGAATGAGATGCCTCTGTCCATGACCCGCACCGAAGGGCGGCAAACGGCCGAACGCTGGTTGAGCGAAGCCAGAGTTTCCCGCGATACGGTTCGGTTTGCGCTTCCGCCGTCTCAAATGCACCTGGGGGCAGGGGATCTGGTTCGTTTGACAGACGCTGAAACCGGGCCGGTGTACCGGATCGACCGGTTGGAATCCGCCGACCTGCAACTGGTTGAAGCGGTCCGGATCGAACAGGGCGTGTACAAGGCGTCCGAATTGAATGATGACCCGGCAACGGTCAAACCATATGCGGCGCCGGTCCCCGTGCTGCCGGTTTTTCTGGATCTGCCCTTGATCACGGGCGCCGAGGCCCCTCATGCGCCCTATCTGGCCGTTACCGGGGATCCATGGCCCGGGGCGGCAACGGTCTATTCCTCGTCCAGTGATGATGGCTATCGCCTGAGCGACGTCATTGCCCAGCGGGCAGTGGTCGGCGTGACCGAAACACCGCTGAGGCGCGCCAGTGTCGGTGTCTGGGATGAGGGCCCTGCCTTGAAGGTCAAACTGCTTACGGATCAGTTGGAATCCCGTCCGCGCAGCTCGGTGATGAATGGCGTCAATCTGGCTGCAATCGGTGACGGAACACCCGGTAACTGGGAGGTTTTTCAGTTCGCTGACGCGGCGCTCGAGGCCCCGGATGTATACGCGTTGTCCGGGCGGCTCAGGGGTCAACTGGGAACAGACGCTTTGATGCCTGATGTCTGGCCGGATGGATCAGTATTCGTGCTGCTGAATGACAGGGTGCAACAGATCAGCCTGCTGCGAAACGAAAGGCGTCTTGCCAAACATTATCGCATTGGGCCTGCGACCCGCGGCTATGATGATCCGTCCTATCAACACCTGATTGCCTCGTTTGCAGGCAACGGATTGCGCCCCTATGCGCCTGTGCACATGCGGGTTCGGTCTGGTACCGCCGGGGATGAGCTTACGTGGATCCGACGTGCCCGAACGGATGCGGATGACTGGTCGGGGCTGGAGATTCCCTTGGGCGAAGAAAGCGAATCCTACCTGGTCCGTGTCATTGCGAGTGGAACCGTTCTGCGCGAAGAACTGACATCCGAACCAAGGTGGACCTATTCGACGGCCATGAAAGCGGCGGATGGTCTGTCCGGGGGCTATGAGGTCGAAGTGGCCCAGGTATCTGCTGTATTCGGACCGGGTGCCTGGTCGCGTCTTGCGGTTGGGCACGCTGCCTGATGCGGCCGGTTCTGCATGGGGATGTCAGTGCTGCGGCGCGCGCCTTGCTGGCCGTGCCGCAGCCGGACAGGGGGGCTTTGTGTGTGCGGATGATCCACGAGGCGGAATTGGCCGACAGGCATTTGGAGCGCACGGGCAAGCTCCACCCGGTTTACGGCAATGGTTCTCTCATGGCCGTTGCGCGAAACAGGGCCCTGGCCAATGAACCCGGGTTTGACGATCTGCAATATTGCCAGTGTTTTAAGATGGTTCTGCACCAGCTTGCCAGATTTCAGGCTAGCCGGACGCGCAGCTGACGCATTTGCTGGCGGCCAGATCCAGATTCAGACGCCCATCCGGAATGCGCTCGCCGCAGTCTTCGCAATATCCGAACTCGCCGTCGTCAAGCCGGTCCAACGCTGCCAGAAGCCGGCGTGTTTCCACATCGCGATTGGCCTGCTGTGCCTTGGCCATGGCCTGATTTTGCAGCGCATCCATGCGGCTCAGCCGTCCAACGGCCTGTTGATCCAGTTCGACAACGGCCTGAGCCTGCTGCCCCGACGCTGACATCTGCTGCAATTCCACCAATCGCACGCGAATTCGTGTTTCGAAATGGGTGCGCTCTGACTCATTCATTTTCGTTACATGACCGATCATGGGTTTGCGTTTGGTCTTTTTGCCACTAAATGGCATTCTAGGCGCAGCAAAGGATCAAAGCCATGTTCGAAAAGCGCAGCCATGTGACACCGGTTGATCCGGTCTGGACCCGTATCACATCCGAAGCCCATGCGGCCGTCGAGAAAGAGCCCCTCATGGGGGGGCTCGTGCACGCCTGTATCCTGCATCACCGCAGCCTTGAACGCGCGCTTTCATATCGGGTGGCGGCCAAGCTGTGTTCGAACGAAATGTCGATGATGGTTCTGCGTGAAATCGTGGATGAGGCATATGCCGACGATCCGGGTTTGCTCGAAGCCGCTCGGGCGGACCTTATGGCCGTTTACGAACGTGACCCGGCCTGCCATCGGCTGTTGCAGCCGATCCTGTATTTCAAAGGGTATCAGGCCATGCAGGCATATCGCGTGGCCCATTGGTTGTGGCGCAAGGGGCGCTATGATTTGGCCTATTTCTTCCAGATGCGTTCGTCCGAGATTTTCGGGATCGACATTCACCCGGCAGCCAAAATCGGAAAGGGCATCATGATCGACCATGCCCATTCCATCGTGATTGGCGAGACGGCAGTGGTGGGCGACAACGTGTCGATGCTGCACTCGGTGACACTGGGCGGAACGGGCAAGGAAGAAGAAGACCGTCATCCAAAAATCGGAGACGGTGTTCTGATCGGGGCCGGGGCCAAGGTGCTGGGCAACATCACCATTGGGCATTGCAGCCGCATCGCTGCCGGTTCGGTGGTGTTGCAAGAGGTGCCGCCCTGCAAGACCGTCGCCGGTATCCCCGCCAAGATCGTGGGGGAAGCCGGGTGCGACCAGCCTTCGATCTCGATGGATCATATGCTGGGCAAGGATCAGTAGCAGCTCAGCGAGAGCGGTTGGCGCGTTTGTCCAACCGCTTGCGCCGCCGTTCTTCCCGTTTTTGTTTGCGAAGCTCTTGCCGTGTGTCCTGTGCGGCTTTCTGCCGGGCAATCGCGGCCGGATCGTTTGGCTTGAACTTTGAATGCTCACCCGGATAGCCGTTGGGCTTTGCCAAGGCAAAGTCAGATGACATGGCTGCCGGAAACGCCGAAACAGTCAGGCTGAGAAAGAGATTTTTTGAGAGCATCGCGCACCTGCCTTCCGTCTGCTTCCAATGGAAGGAAGTGGGGCGTCTTGATGCATCGGGCAATCGGTGCCCCGATCACGCAAGTTCAACTCAGTGAAAACACTTGAGGCTGCCCGCGCTCCGGCTGTCCGGGGCACGGGCATTATTCGGGTCGTCAAGCCAGCATGACCATCGGGTTTTCCAGGTTGTCGACAATAGCCTTGAGCAGTTCTGCCCCCAGCGCGCCGTCGATGACGCGGTGATCGACGGACATGGTAACGGACATTACGGTCGCCACCGTCAGTTCTCCATCATCCCCGACAACGGGCTTTTTCACGCCGGTACCCACCGCCAGAATGCCGGCATGAGGCGGGTTCACGATGGCGTCGAAATTGTCGATGCCGAACATACCGAGGTTCGAGATGGCAAACGTGCCACCCTGATACTCGTGCGGTGCCAGCTTGCGTTCGCGGGCGCGAGCGGCGAGATCCTTCATCTCGGTCGAAAGTGCCGACAGAGATTTCATGTCGGCGTCCTGAAGAACCGGGGTGAACAACCCGCCCTCGATCGCGACCGCTACGGCCACGTCCGACGGCTTGAGTTGCAGCACGCGGTCGCCCGCCCAGACGGCGTTGCAGGCTGGAACCTGCTGAAGCGCGTTGGCGACGGCCTTGATGATGAAGTCGTTGACGCTCAGCTTCACGCCACGGCCTTCCAACTGCTTGTTCAACTGGCTGCGGAACTTCAGCAGCGCATCCAGCTTGATGTCGCGGCGCAGGTAGAAATGCGGGATGGTCTGTTTGGCCTCGCCTAGGCGTGCGGCAATGGTTTTGCGCATACCGTCGAGCTTGATTTCCTCGTACGGGCGGCCTTCGTACATCCGCGCGACCATATCCGCCGATGGACCAGACGGAGCTGCAGGGGCAGCTGCGGGCGCGGCGGTGGGAGCTGTGGCAGGAGCTGCTGCCGGAGCGGTGGCAGTTGCGCCTTCGACATCGACCTTGACGATGCGACCGTGCGGGCCGGAACCGGCAATCTGCGTCAGGTCGAGACCTTTTTGTGCAGCAATCCGGCGGGCCAGCGGCGAGGCAAAAATCCGACCACCATCCGCCTTGGCCGGAGCGGCCGGGGCAGGGGCAGGCGCCTCGGGTGCCGCTGGCGCGGCAGCCTCGTTGCCCGCGGCGGCTGGTGCCGCCTCCGGGGCTTTGGCCGGGGTCGCGGCGATGTCATCGGCGCTTTCGCCATCTTCCAGCAAAATCGCGATAGCGGTGTTGACCTTGACCCCTTCGGTGCCTTCGGGGATCAGAATCTTGCCGATGGTGCCTTCGTCAACGGCCTCGAACTCCATCGTGGCCTTGTCGGTTTCGATCTCGGCCAGCAGATCACCGGAGGAGACGGTATCGCCTTCCTTAACCAGCCATTTTGCAAGCGTACCTTCCTCCATCGTCGGGGACAGGGCGGGCATCAGAATTTCTGTAGGCATCTGTCTGTCGCTCCTTACCGGTAGGTCACTTGTTTGACGGCGGCGATCACCTCATCGGTGGTGATCAGGGCCAGCTTTTCGAGATTGGCGGCATAGGGCATCGGCACGTCCTTGCCAGTGCAATTGATGACCGGCGCGTCAAGGTAATCAAACGCCTCCTGCATCACGACCGAGCTGATATAGCTGCCCACCGAACCTTGCGGCCAGCCTTCTTCCACAGTCACCAGACGGTTGGTCTTCATCACCGAGTTTATGATCGCACCGGTATCCATCGGACGGATGGTGCGCAGATCGATGACCTCGGCGCTGATGCCGTCTTCGGCCAGCTTGTCTGCGGCTTCCAGTGCGTATTGCATGCCGATGCCGAAGCTGACGATGGTCACGTCCGAGCCTTCGCGCCAGATGCGCGCCTTGCCCAGCGGCACGGTCAGGTCATCGACCTGCGGCATGTCGAAAGTGCGACCATAGAGGATTTCGTTTTCCAGGAAGATCACCGGGTTGGGGTCGCGGATGGCCGATTTCAGCAGACCTTTGGCGTCGGCTGCCGAATAGGGCATGACGACCTTCAGGCCGGGGATCTGCATGTACCAGGCGGCATAGTCCTGGCTGTGCTGGGCAGCCACGCGCGCGGCGGCGCCGTTGGGGCCGCGGAACACGATCGGACAACCCATCTGACCGCCGGACATGTACAGCGTCTTGGCGGCCGAGTTGATGATCTGGTCGATCGCCTGCATCGCGAAGTTGAACGTCATGAACTCGACGATCGGCTTCAGACCGCCAAAGGCCGAACCCACGGCGATGCCGGCAAAGCCGTGCTCGGTGATCGGTGTGTCGATCACGCGCTTGGGGCCGAATTCGTCCAGCAGACCCTGAGAAATCTTGTATGCGCCCTGATATTCCGCGACTTCCTCGCCCATCAGATAGACGTCTTCGTCGTTGCGCATTTCTTCGGCCATCGCGTCACGCAGAGCTTCGCGAACGGTTTCGGATTTCATCTCGGCATCTGCCGGCCAGTCGGGCGACAGGTCGACCACCGGCGCAGCGGGGGCCGCAGCGGCAGGAGCGGGGGCCTCGACCGCCGCCGGGGCGGCTTCGGTCACCGCTGCGGCTGCGGGTGCAGCCGCGGTCACGGCCGAGGCGTCTTCGCCTTCCTCGACCAGAACCGCAATCGGGGTGTTCACTTTGACCCCTTCACTGCCTTCGGCGATCAGGATCTTGCCGACGATGCCCTCGTCGACAGCTTCAAATTCCATTGTCGCCTTGTCGGTCTCGATTTCGGCCAGGATGTCACCGCTGGATACGGTGTCGCCTTCCTTGACCAGCCATTTGGCCAGCGTGCCCTCTTCCATCGTGGGCGAAAGGGCGGGCATGAGAATTTCGGTTGCCATGTCTTATTCGTCCTCTCAGGCGTAAATGTCGGTCCAGAGCTCTTCAACGGCGGGCTCGGGGCTTTCTTTCGAGAATTCGGCGGCTTGGTTCACGATCTCTTTGATTTCCTTGTCGATCGCCTTCAGGTCATCCTCGGTCGCGTGTTTGCCGGTCAGCAGCAGCTCGCGCACATGTTCGATCGGGTCGCTTTGTTCGCGGACTTTCTGAACCTCTTCGCGGGTGCGGTACTTGGCCGGGTCGGACATCGAGTGGCCGCGATATCGGTAGGTCTTTACCTCAAGAATGTAAGGGCCCTTGCCGGCGCGGCAGTGGGCAACGGCCTTTTCACCAGCGGCTTTGACGGCCAGCACATCCATTCCGTTGACGATCTCGCCGGGGATGCCGAAGGCTTCGCCGCGTACATAAATATCGGGTGACGAGGTCGAACGCGCCTGGGCTGTGCCCATGGCGTATTGGTTGTTCTCGATCACGAAAACCACTGGAAGATCCCACAGAGCGGCCATGTTGAACGTCTCATAGACCTGGCCCTGGTTTGCGGCACCATCGCCGAAATAGGTAAAGGTCACGCCGCCATTTTCCTTGTACTTGTCGGCAAAGGCCAGACCTGCACCCAAAGGCACCTGCGCGCCGACGATGCCATGGCCCCCATAGAAATGCTTTTCTTTCGAGAACATGTGCATCGAACCGCCCTTGCCCTTGGACAGGCCGCCTTCGCGCCCGGTCAGTTCGGCCATCACGCCGCCCGGGTCCATGCCACAGGCCAGCATATGGCCGTGGTCACGATACGAGGTGATCCGCTTGTCGCCGTCCTGTGCTGCCGCTTCGAGCCCGACAACAACCGCCTCTTGACCGATGTACAGGTGGCAGAACCCGCCGATCAGACCCATGCCATAAAGCTGACCCGCCTTTTCTTCGAATCGACGGATCAGAAGCATCTCGCGGTAGTATGTCTTGAGTTCTTCCGCAGAAACATTTGGTTTCTTTGTGGTTTTTCGCGCAGCCATAGTGGCGATCTCCCCCTTTCGGCAAGATAGTTTAGCGTTAAACTATCTCATAAAGCATTTGGGGCTTTCTGGCGAGGGGAAATGTGACGCAGCGTCCGAACGGGCGCGGCGCAGCCGACGGGCAAAGCGGTGTGACCATGGTCCGACAATATCCGGCGGCCCAAACAGGATCAGCGGATCACGATTTCATCCGCTCGGATCATACCAAGAACAGAACGTGCCTGCTGATCGAGCAGGTCAAGATCCAGATAGGTGTCGGACAGGCGCCGGGTCAGGTTCTCCAATTCGGCGATTTGGGCGTTCAGCTTTTCCAGGTCCTGTGACAGGGCGTCCCGTTCCGCAGCAATTTCGACCCGCCGAAACAGGCCATAGTCACCTTGTACGGCGGCAAAGGTGAAATACACACCAAGCATGAAAGCCACCGAGAAAAAGATGATTGAGCCCAAACCGGGCCGATGGGAACGGGACACTCTGTTTACCGCCGTATGAAAACTAGCCTCAAAAACGTGCCCTTTGCGAGCATCTGAACACACTATGTCACAGGTGATTCGGGTTGTGAATCCCCTGTTTCGATTTTTTCATCAGTAATTTAAGCGCGTCCTGATCCTCGTCAGCGCCAGGATTCCAGCGCCTGATTTCGCGCGACAGTCTGTTCTTTCATGCAGGTCCAGTAGAACATCGGCGCAGCGCTGCCGCCGCCTGACAATTCCTTGTCGCAGGTTGCGTCTCGGACCTTCAGCCAGACGCGTTGTTCGGCCAGAAGAGCATCGCCGTCGCCGCGCGCATCGGCTGCGGGTTTGATCTGTGCCCACAGCCGGTTGAGTTCGCGATCTGCGGCCTCCCATTGTTCCTTGGCGCAGAAATTGGCGTCAAGCTGGGTTTGGCCGCCGCAACTGGATTGAGCGGTGGCCGAGCAGGGCAGCATCATTAGGACAAGAAAATAAATTGGCTTCACGGTAATATCCCCCGTTCAAAAGGGGATAATACCATGGACCATGTCAGGCGATCAAAGGCGGCAAGCAGTGCTTACTGATCCAGCGCTGCGACACCGGGCAGCGTTTTGCCTTCCATCCATTCCAGAAACGCGCCACCCGCGGTTGAGATATAGGTGAAGTCCTTGGCGGCACCCGAGGCGTTCAGGGCAGCAACCGTGTCTCCACCTCCGGCGACCGAGATCAGCTGGCCCGAACGGCTGAGCGCGGCCGCCTTCAAGGCGGCGGCATTGGTGGCGGCGTCGAACGGTTCCAGTTCGAATGCGCCCAGCGGACCGTTCCAGATCAGGGTTTTGCTTTTGTCGAATATCTCGATGATCGCGGCCACGCTTTCGGGGCCAGCATCCAGGATCATGCCATCCTCGGGGCATTGATCCGCGGGCAAAACCTGATGAGGGGCATCGGCTTCAAACTTTTTGGCAACCACGACGTCACGTGGCAGAACGATCTGGCAGCCGGTGCTTTCGGCCTTGGCCAGAATTTCGGCAGCGGTGTCTTTCATCGCAGTTTCGGCCAGCGATTTTCCGACACTGACACCTTGCGCGACGAGGAACGTATTGGCCATGCCGCCACCGATCACCAGATAATCGACCTTGTCGATCAGATTGCCCAGCAGTTCCAGCTTGGTCGAGACCTTGGCCCCGCCCACAACCGCTGTTACCGGGCGTTTGGGCGCGCCCAACGCGCTTTCCAGTGCCTGCAACTCGGCCTGCATCAAACGGCCCGCACAGGCAGGCAGCAGGCGGGCGATGGCCTCGGTCGAGCTGTGGGCCCGATGCGCCGCTGAAAACGCGTCGTTGCAGTACACGTCACCCAGCCTGGCCATACCTGCGGCCAGATCGGCATCGTTCTTGGTTTCCTCCGCGTGAAAACGCGTGTTCTCGAGCAACAGCACCTGGCCGGGCTGCAAGGCACCGGCGGCCAGTTCCGCCTTGGCCCCGACGCAATCGGCAGCAAACAGCACCTTTGCGCCAAAAGCGCTTTCCAATGTCGGGACCAGTTGTTTCAGCGACAGGCTTTCACGCCGTTCGCCACCGGGACGGCCAAAATGAGCCAGAAGGATCGGTTTTCCACCAGCGGCCAGAATATCGCGCACCGAGGGGACGATCCTTTGAATGCGGGTGGCGTCGGTCACAACACCGTCAACCACGGGCACGTTGATATCCACACGCACCAGCACGCGTTTGCCGTTCAGGTCCATATCGTCCAGTGTTTTCCAGCCCATTGTGCGATCCTTGTCATTGGCAAATGATTTAGGCGGTTCTTTTCCTGCAATTTGCCCTCAGGTCAATGCGTCACTTGGCATTCGTACGCGTGCGTCATAGGTATTTGCGCAAGATAAACGACAGGAGGGCCTCATGGCCGAGATCAAGGATCCCGAAAACACGATCATCATCGAGCTGAAAGACGGCAATGTCGTCATCGAGCTGCTGCCGGATGTAGCGCCTTTGCACAGCGCGCGGATGAAAGAACTGGCCCGCAGCGGAGAATACGACAACGTGGCCTTTCACCGAGTGATCGACGGCTTCATGGCCCAAACCGGTGACGTGCAGCACGGCGACATGGAAGATGGGTTCAACCTGCGTATGGCGGGGACCGGCGGTTCGTCGCTGCCGAACGTGCCGGCAGAGTTTTCCAAGCTGCCCCATGATCGCGGTACGCTGGGCGCGGCCCGGTCGCAGAACCCGGATTCGGCCAACTCTCAATTCTTCATCAACTTCAAGGACAACCACTTCCTGAACGGTCAGTACACCGTTTATGGCCGCGTCATCGAAGGCATGGAGCATGTGGACGCAATCGTACGTGGTGAGCCGCCTGCGAACCCCGACCGCATGATCAGCGTCAAGGTGGCCGCAGATGTATAAGCTTGCCGCCGCCTTTGCCCTGCTGGCAAGCCCGGCGCTGGCCAGCGGTTTGCAGATCGAGGTCGAAGGGGAAGGGGCCAATGGCACGATCTCCATCGATCTGTTCGAAGATGTCGCGCCGAAGCACGTAGAACAGATCATGGCATTGGCTGCGGACGGCAAGTACGATGGTGTGGTGTTCCACCGCGTGATCGAAGGTTTCATGGCCCAGACCGGCGATGTTCAATACGGCAATTCCACCGCGAACGGCTTTGACATGCGGTATGCCGGGCGTGGCGGGTCAGACCGCCCGGATCTGCCGGCTGAGTTTTCTGATCTGACCTTTGATCGTGGCGTGGTCGGCATGGCCCGATCGCAGAACCCGGATTCGGCCAATTCGCAGTTCTTTATCATGTTCGAACCCGGCCCGTTTCTGGATGGCCAATACACCGTGGTCGGACAGGTGACCGATGGTATGGACGTTGTGGATGCGATCAAACGGGGGCATTCCCAGACCGGAGCGGTTACGGGACAGCCCGACATGATGAAAAAAGTCACCGTCACCGAATGAACCGAAACAGCCCGGCGTTCCAAAAAACGCCGGGCTGTTTCTTATGGTCGATTGAACGAAACTCAATCGTCTTGTGACATCGCTTTCCAGATGACCGCACCGATTGCGCCGCCGATCAGCGGGGCCACCCAGAACAGCCACAGCTGTGACAGGGCAGGGCCGTCGGCAAACAGGGCGACGCCTGTGGACCGGGCCGGGTTGACCGAAGTGTTGGTGACCGGAATTGACACCAGGTGGATCAGGGTCAAGGCCAGACCAATTGCGATGGGGGCGAAACCGGTCGGCGCCTTGTCCGAGGTTGCACCCAGGATGATAAGGATGAAGAAAGCGGTCATCACGATCTCGATCACCAGAGCGGACATCAGAGAGTATCCGCCGGGTGAGGCCTCACCATATCCGTTGGACGCAAATCCCCCGACGCCGGCGAACTCGGGCGCACCGCTGACGATCAGATACAGAACCACTGCGGCGGCTATGGCGCCGATGACCTGAGCGATCCAGTAGGGCAGCAGATCCTTTGCCGGAAACCGCCCGCCGATCATCAGACCAAGGCTGACCGCCGGATTGAAGTGCCCGCCCGAGATATGGCCAACCGTGTAAGCCATTGTCAGAACCGTCAGGCCGAAGGCGAAGGAAACGCCAAGCCACCCAATGCCGACATCTGCAACGCCCGCTGCCAATACGGCACTGCCGCAACCTCCGAGAACCAGCCAGAAGGTGCCGAAGAACTCGGCCAGTAGTTTTGATGACATGAAATTTCCTCCACAATGCAATGAGCTTAAGTGTAATTCATAAATTAACTTTTGTTAAATTGAGCCGAACGGGGAATTTTCCCGGCACCCGCGCACCAGGGGTCGCAAAGCCTTAGTGCCATTGAGAAGGATCCAGGTGAAACAGCTTGGACAGTTGCTTGTAAACCTCCGGGTCCGACCTGCGCAGGGCCTTTGGCCGCTCAAAGAACACTTCAACCGAAACGGCGAAAAACTCCTCGTGCCCTTCCGCGCCATAAGGGTCGATTACGGTTGGCTGCCCGGATTCAACGGCGCGTACATGCGCGTCATAGGCTGTCAGGAATGCGGATTCCCATTCTGAAAAGCTTTGGTCGTCGCTAAGTACGGGCACTCCGTTGGCCGACCCTGTCAGATCGTCGATCTGGTGTGCAAATTCGTGAAACACAACGTTTTGGCCGTCATGATCGTTCATGGCCCCGCGCTGGCTATGCGCCCAGGACAGGATCACCGGGCCGCGGTTCCAGCTTTCCCCTGTGCGCACGATTTCCCTCTCGGTGACGACATAGCCGCTGTGCCGGCTCTGTCTGGATTTGAATGCGCTGGGATAGATCAGGATGGTGGTCAGATTGTCATACCAGAGATCGGTATTCACAACCAGCAGACAGGCTTGCGCGGCGATGGACAGTTGCATGTCTTCGGAAACGTCCAGACCGTCACACCCGATGAATTCAACCTGATCCAGGAACAGGTTGATCTTGCCCTCCAGCTTTGCGCGCAGGCCTTGCGGCAGTTTCCGCAAGATCGGGACCTGAGCGTCGACAAGCTGCCGTTGCTTGTCAGTCAACGGCGCGGCCAACAGGGCGTGGCGCGCCTGTCGTTTGGACCAGAAGTAAAAGGCCAGACCTGCGGCGATCACCGCAGCAAGTGTCAGAAAAATCAACATGGCCCGACCCTAACGTGATCCCGGCGGGATCAAAACAGGTTTCCCGGATTCAGGCTGCGGTGCAAAAAAGAAACGCCGCGGGTCTCCCCGCGGCGTTTCCGATCTGACCTGATGGGTCGAATTACTGCTTGACGTCTGCTGCCGGGTTCGATCCGGCTTTGGCGCTGCGGCCCGGATTCAGCGGATCGTCCTGCCGTTGTACGGATCCTTCGAAATGCGCTCCGCTTTCGATGGCGATGGTCTTGTGGATGATGTCGCCTTCGACACGTGCGGTCGATGTCAGACGCACCTTGAGACCACGTACGCGACCCACGATACGTCCGTTGATCACGACGTCATCTGCGGTGACTTCACCTTTGATCGTTGCCGACTCACCAATGGTCAGAAGGTGAGCGCGGATGTCGCCTTCGACTGTGCCTTCCACCTGTATGTCACCAGAGGTTTTGATATTGCCAGTGATGTGCAGATCCGAAGACAAAACCGACGCAGGCGGTTTGGGCTTGGGTGCAGTGGCAGGTTTCGACTCGGTCGGTGCAGGGGCCGCTGGGGTCGCCGGAGCGGCTGGTTTGGCCGCCTCGGGTGCCTTGGATGCGGGCTCGTTGATTTTGCTTTTAGAAAACATTTCTCGCAGCCTTGATGTAAGTCATTGGGTTTACGGGTTTTCCGTTCACGCGCACCTCATAGTGCAGATGCGTGCCGGTCGACCGTCCGGTGCTACCCATATCAGCAATATGATCCCCGCGCGAGACCCTTTGACCAACCTTCACGTTGATCTTGGTGTTATGAGCGTAAAGTGTCTCAATTCCGAATGCGTGCTTGATTTTCACAAGCCGTCCGAAACCGGATTGCCAGCCTGCGTGGGTAACGACGCCGTCTGCTGTCGCAAAGATGTCCGTGCCTTGCGGCCCTGCGAAATCGACCCCGTTATGCATCCGGCGACCACCGGTTTTGGGGTCGCGCCGGCTGCCATAGCCGCTGGTGAAACGCACGGCCGAATGTACGGGATTGGCAAAGGGGGCCTTTTCCGCAGCAAGTCGGTAAAGGTTCAGCTGATCCATCTGTTTCAGCAATGTATTCGCGCGGGCTTCCTCGGCGGACACCTCGTCCACCTCACCGCGCGTGCTAAGGGATAAAGGGGTCAGCGGACCGCCCATACCGCTATATCCGCGCCGGACCTCTTCGATGATGCGGTCTGTTGGCATTCCCGCCTGACGGAACATCTTGTCCAGCGGCTCGACCGAGATCACCATGGCCTCTTCCAGCTGTCGGAAAATCTCGTCGCTGCGTTCCTGCATAAGGCGGATTTCCAGCTCAAGATCATCGCGCTGGTCCAGTGCCTCTCGGGCGTCGGCGGCGATCTGATCGCGTTCCTCGGCCGTGCGCGCCAGAGCATCCGTCATGAAGGCCATCTGTACCGGCGCGCTGGAGGCCGTTACGTACATGTCAGCCTTGCTGTTTTCCTGCTTCAGCGCCGCCAGTTCCTTCCGCGCATCTTCGCGCTGTTTCATGGTGGTGCGCAGCGTGGTCTGAATGACTTCGATCCCCGTCTCAAGTTCGCGACGGCGGTTTTCCGAAGCCAGCAGTTCGGACTGCATGGCGGATATCTGTTCCAGCGCGGCATTGAAACGATCCTGAGCGGCGAGCGCTTCCTGCGCACGGGCGTCGCGTTCTGCGGACAGGATATTCAATCGTTCTTGATAGGTTGCCTGGTCGCGTTTCGCCTGTTCCCGGAAGTTGCCCGAACCAATGCTGTCCATCAGCAGAATGGCAGTTGCTACCGCGGTCCATCCGACCATGACGGCAACACCGGCCACCGCGACCACCTGCGTTTCCGAGCTGAGACGGATAAAACGTGTATCTTTGTCAGACTTCAGAAAAACCCGGCGTTCCGGAAAGTACCGTTCAAATGCGGAGTGTATTTTTATTGCCAGACGTGTTCGCACGCGTCCTACCTCTCATCCCCAAGATCGGGACCGGTTGTGGGTGCCGGCCGCTCCTTGGGCCGACTGCATAAAGGGCAGGCAGCGTTCGGGCAAGTTTGTTGATCAGTCCGGCGCCAACTGCGTAGAAATCCCCCCAAAGATCGGCGGGAAATTGCCGAAAACAATCTTGAGGCGTCAGTTTGGGATTCCGCCGGGCGTGGGCAGGTCTTCGGTCAGCGGCCAGTAGAAATCGGGCGGCAACCCGGCCTCGGCCCGTTTTTCCTCGTTGAAGGGTGGTTTGAGGACGCCGTGGAAATACCGGCGTACCAATGCGTGAAACACATCCTTGGGGTCCGTGTTTTCACGGCCGCACAGGAAGTGAAACCACTTGGACCCATAAGCGACATGGCCGACTTCTTCGGCATAGATCACCTCAAGCGCCGCGATGGCCTGTTCAGACTTGGCCTTACGAAAAATCTCGATCATGCCGGGCGTCACATCCAGACCACGCGCTTCGAGCACCATCGGCACGACCGCAAGCCGTCCCATCAGGTCGTCTGCGGTGTCCTCGGCCGCGCGCCACATTCCCGCATGGGCGGGCAAGGCGCCATAATGGCTGCCCATTTGTTCCAGACAATCGCAGACCATCTCGAAATGGCGCGATTCCTCTTCGGCGCATTTTACCCAATCGTCATAAAACCCGATCGGCATCGGCACATGGCCAAAGCGGGCAATGATATCCCAATGCAGATCGACGGCGTTCAGTTCGATATGCGCCACGGCGTGCAAAAGGGCGATGCGGCCCGCCTCGGTGCCCGGTTTGCGCTTTGGCACCTCGCGCGGAGACAGGAGTTCGGGCCGTTCCGGGCGCGCGGGTCGCAATGGGGGAGATGCCGTACCGATCTCGATCGGGGGCGCGTCGCCCTTGCGCGAGGCAAACCACGCTACGGCGTGCTGTTTGGACAGGGCGGTCTTTTCCCGACCTTCCGCCGTTGCAAGAACTTCGGTCGCCATCTGAGTCAGCGATTTGGACACCATTATTCTCCGCCTGGTTGGTCCTGTGGCTCTTAAACCGGATGGCGACCGTGGTCGAGGACGTTACAGCGCGCGCACGGCTTCCAGCACCTCGTCCACGTGGCCGGGAACTTTGACCTTGCGCCAAACGCGGGCAATTTTGCCTTCGGGATCGATGATAAAAGTCGAACGCTCGATCCCCATCGATTTGCGCCCGTACATGTTTTTTTCGACCCACACGCCGTAGTCTTCACAGACGGTCGAGCTCTCATCCGACAACAGCGGTGTGGTCAGCCCATGCTTGGCGACGAATTTGTCATGTTTGGCGACGCTGTCGCGCGAGATGCCGAAAACTTGTGCGCCCGCATCGGCAAAGGCCTGAAGTTGTTCCGAGAAACCGATGGATTCCTTGGTGCAGCCCGGCGTATCATCGCGGGGGTAGAAAAACAGAACCACGGTGCTACCGCGCAACGCCGAAAGCGTCACCTCGCCGCCGCCGTCGCGCGGCAAAGTGAAGTCAGGGGCGATGTCTGAAACGTCGGGCATTGGAAACTCCGCTAAAGGTTTTTAAAGGCTGCCTGATATCATAGGGCAACGCGTGCGGGTTGGAAGGCGTGGATAGCAATTTGAAGCAGCACGAAGACGGTGACGGAGCACGGCCCGTTAAGCCCGCGCGCCGTCGGTCTCGCCGTCGGGCCGCTGGTCTGTGGGCCATGCGCGGCACTTTCGTGCTGGTGTTGCTGGCGCTGTTCACCGGTTTCATGGTTGTCGGGCAAAGAATGCACGCACCCGTCTGGCTGCGGGACAGGGTCGAGGCGCGGCTTGAACAGGCATTGGGCGGGCTGCAAATCCGGTTTGGCGACGTGAGTTTCATCATTCACGAGGGATGGCGACCCCGTCTGCGTCTGACCGATGTGGCCATCAGCGACGCTGAGGGTCGGCAAATTGCGCAGGTGTCCGACATGCGCGCCAGTCTGGCGATGCGCCCCTTGTTGCGGGGGCACGTTCGTCCCAAAAGGATAATTCTAAGGGGTGCGCAGGTCGCCGTGACCCGAGACAAGGACGGGGCGCTGAGCCTTACGGTCGGGTCCGGCAGCGCACCGGTGCAGGAGGCCCCGAACCTGGCACAGCTTATCGAGGCTTCGGATCAGGTCTTCCTGTCTCCGGCCCTGTCGGCGCTGACCTCGGTCGAGCTTGATGCGATCACACTGGATTATCGAGATCTTCGGCAGGAGCGGTCCTGGATTCTGGACGGTGGGCATATTCAAGCCAACCGAGCCGGCAACGAAGTGCGCTTGGCAACCGGGTTTTCGGTTCTGGCGGGGCGTGACTATGTCAGTGCCATCGAGGCCAATTATACAAGCGTTCTGGGCACACCTGCCGCACATTTCGGAATCTCGGTCACCGATCTTCCGGCCGAGGACATCGCGGGCCAAACGCCCGCACTTGCCTGGTTGCAGGTTCTGCGGGCCCCGATCTCGGGTGCCTTGCGCGGTGGTGTCGATGAAAACGGCGCGATAGGAACCTTGTACGCCACGCTGAATCTGGGGGCGGGGGCGGTGCAGCCAAACCCGGAAACACGCCCGGTTCCTTTCGAAGCAGCGCGCACCTATTTCACCTATGATCCCGAAGGCCAGATCCTGAATTTCAACGAAGTTTCGGTGGTCTCGGCCTGGGGTGAAGTACAGGCTGACGGAAAGGCGTTTCTGGAAGGTGTGGAAGATGGCGTGCTGGACAGCCTGTCTGCACAGTTGCGGCTGTCCGGTATCAACGTAAACCCGGCAAACCTGTTCCCGCAGCCTATTCAGCTTTCGCGGGCCAGCCTGGATTTCAAGATGGCCCTCAATCCGTTCCAACTGAATCTGGGTCAGATGACCATAGAAGATCCGGGTCACACGGTGCGTGCCTTTGGTGTCCTGACCGGGCGGCCGGATGGTTGGGCCGTCAAGCTGGATGCCCATTTGGATCAGATGACCTCAGACAAGGTGCTCAGTTACTGGCCCGAACGTCTGGCCCCGAAACCGCGAGAGTGGGTGACCGAAAACCTGTACGAAGGGGTTCTGTCGGATATGGATTTTGCCCTGCGCCTGCTGCCCGGATCCAAACCCGATCTCTATCTGGATTTCGGGTTTGAAAAGGCGAAGGTCCGATTTGTCAAAACCCTGCCGCCGATCGAAAACGCTCAGGGTCAGGCCAGCTTGCTCAATCAACGCTTTACCGTCACTGCGCAGCAGGGCGTTGTGATTGCGGATGACGGCGGTGCTGTTGATGCGTCGGGGACGTCCTTCATCATACCCGATACGGATATCAAGAAATCCGCGCCGGCGATTGCGCGCATTCAGGCCAAAGGCAGCGTGACGGCCGCGTTGTCTTTGTTGGACCGGCCTCCGCTGGAATTGCTCAGCAAGGCGGGGTTACCCGTTGATGTAGCAAAAGGAACGGTGTCGCTTGCGGGAACCCTTTCCCTGCCCTTGAAAAAGGGTCTCAAGTTTGACGAGACCGAGTTCCATTTCGACGGAAGGTTGGCCAACCTGTTCAGTGACCGCTTGGTGCCCGGATTTGACATCAGTGCTGATCTTCTGGCCCTTTCTGGTGATCAGTCCGGCGTTCAGATTCAGGGGCAGGGGCAGTTCGGGGACGTACCGCTGACGGCGCTCTGGCGGCAGCCGATAGACGGCAAGTCTGAACAGCGAAGCACCCTGACCGGTCAGATCGAGCTGTCGCCGCGATTGATGGATGAGATCGGCGCCGGTCTGCCTCCGGGGATGCTGACCGGCAAAGGGATTGCAGATATCACGTTGGGGCTCGGCGCCGGGGTTGCCCCGAAATTGTCCGTCACGTCCGATTTGCAGGGTGTCGCGCTGGCCATACCCGAACTTGGTTGGAGAAAGGGGGCCAATTCGACCGGCTCTCTGACGGCCGAAGCGACTTTGGGGTCGCAGTTGAAGGTGGATAGCCTGCGCATAAATGCAGCGGGTTTGCGTACAACAGCCTCCATCACGTTTCGTGAAAACGGCGAATATGACCGGGTTCGCTTCACCTCTTTTGACCTGGGCGATTGGCTGGCGGTCCCGGCAGAGCTGATCGGGCGCGGAAACGCCATGCCGGATATCCGTGTGCTTGGCGGCGTCCTTGATATGGGCCGCGCGAATTTCGGCGAAAGCGGCGGATCGGGCGGCGGGGGCGGTGCCGGGCCGAAACTGGACGTGACGCTGGATCGCCTTCAGGTTACGGAAACCGTCGCGCTGACCGGGTTCCAGGGTGCCTTTCAGACGACCGGCGGAATACAAGGGAACTTCACCGCGCAGGTCAATGGTGGCGCGCCGGTCAGGGGGCAGGTCAGCCCCAGAGGGAACCGAAGTGCCGTTGACCTGACGTCGCAAGATGCGGGATCCGTGCTGCGATCGGCCGGAGTACTGACACAGGCGCGGGGCGGAGAAATGACCCTCAAGCTCGAACCTGTGGCCGCAGCCGGCAGCTATGACGTGATACTGAGAATCACCAACACACGGATCACCGACGCCCCGGCCATGGCGGCCTTGCTGAATGCCATCAGCCTTGTGGGCCTGTTGGATGAAATGGCGGGGCAGGGTATCTTTTTTGCGGCAATCGACAGCCGGATGCGTGTCACCCCCACAGACATCAAAGTGCTCAGCGGCAGTGCCGTCGGCCCGTCGATGGGCCTGTCTTTTGATGGCACCATCGACACGGTGAACGGATTGCTGAACCTGCGCGGTGCGATCTCGCCCATATACCTGCTCAACGCAGTTGGCAGCGTGTTTACGCGCAAGGGTGAAGGCGTTTTTGGCTTCAACTACACTCTGACCGGCCCGCTTGCCTCGCCCAAAGTGTCGGTAAATCCGTTGTCCGGTCTCGCACCTCTGTTCCTGCGCGACCTGATGCGCGCCCCGGCACCCAAAGCTCAGGATGGTCCGAACGCAGTGCCGCAGAAGCCGGATGAACCCAAACGCACATTCGGCTCATCCCCAAGTGACCGCTGACAGGATATGGCCGAATCTGATGCAGGGTTGTAAGGCGCGGGCATGAAACTTAGCGATTTTGATTTCCATCTGCCCGAAGACCTGATCGCCACGCGGCCGGCCAGCCCGCGTTCCTCTGCGCGTTTGCTGGTGGCGCAGGGGGATGCAATCACGGACAGCCATGTTTTCGACCTGCCCGATTTCTTGCGGCCCGGCGACCGGCTGGTGTTGAATGACACACGGGTTATTCCGGCGCGACTGAACGGCCGGCGTCACCGAGACAGCGCGCAGGGGCCGGTTTCCGCAGGGATCGAGGCCACTTTGCTGGATCCACAGGCCGATGGCACGTGGTCTGCGTTGATCAAGCCGCTCAAGAAGGTGAAGCTTGGGGAAGAGATTGTCTTCTCGGACGATCTCAGCGCCACGCTGGACAGGGTTGCGGATGGCCAGGCGCATCTGCGCTTCAATCTCAGCGGCGAGGATTTCGACGCGGCGCTGGATCAGGCCGGAGCAATGCCTTTGCCGCCCTACATCGCAGCCAAACGTCCGGCTGATGAACGGGACAAGACGGACTATCAGACCATCTGGGCAAATCATTCAGGCGCCGTGGCCGCCCCGACCGCATCGTTGCATTTCGATGAGGCGCTGATGCGGGCGTTGGCAAAACGGGGGGTAAGCTTCACGCATGTGACGCTTCATGTGGGGGCAGGGACTTTTCTTCCGGTCAAGGTTGAGGATGTCACAACACACAAGATGCATGCTGAATGGGGGCAGGTAAGCCCCGGCGCCGCCGCCGAGATACAGGCAACCAAGGTCGCCGGCGGGCGGGTGATCCCGGTAGGGACGACGGCTTTGCGCCTGATCGAAAGTGCGGCAAGGTCAGGAAAGATTGAACCCTGGGAAGGCGAAACGGATATCTTCATCTATCCCGGTTTTGAATTCCATGTCACTGACGCATTGATGACCAATTTTCATCTGCCGAAATCCACGTTGCTCATGCTGGTTTCGGCACTGATGGGACAGGATCGGATGCGCGATGTCTACGCGCATGCCATCGCCCGGAAATACCGGTTCTTTTCCTATGGCGACGCGTCGCTTTTGTTCCCTTGAGAGGCGCGGAAACAGTATCACGGATCGGGAATGTCGTAGACAAGCGCGACGCAGGCGGTCTTTGATCGCAGAACGACATTAAAAACAGGTTGGCATTAGTCGGAGGCCCCAATGATTCAGGTCCTTTCCAGCGCATGGGCGCTGCTGCTCGGCATGGGGTTGCTGATGGTCGGAAACGGCCTTCAGGGCACGATTCTGGGTGTGCGGGGTGAGATCGAAGGCTTTTCGACCTTCGAGATGTCTTTTGTCATGTCGGCTTATTTCCTGGGCTTTCTGGGCGGATCACGCCTTGCGCCCGAGATGATCCGGCGTGTTGGCCACGTGCGGGTCTTTGCGGCCCTTGCGTCGTTCATTTCAGCCGTGATGATTATGTATCCCATGCTGACAAACCCGATCGCATGGATTCTGGGCCGGGTGGTGATCGGGTTCTGTTTTTCGGGCGTCTATGTCACCGCCGAAAGCTGGCTCAACAATGCGGCCAGCAACGAAAATCGCGGGCAGGCGCTGTCGCTCTATATGATCGTCCAGATGACGGGGATCATCAGTGCGCAGGCGCTTGTTCTTGTTGGTGACCCGGCCGGTTACGAGACCTTTGTGATCGCCTCGATCCTAGTTTCAGTGTCCTTCGCACCGATTTTGCTGTCAATCTCGCCCACACCGGCCTTTGATACCACCAAACCGATGACCCTGAAGAAACTACTGGAAACCTCGCCTCTGGGCTGCGTGGGCATGTTTCTTCTGGGGGGCGTGTTTTCGGCGCAGTTCGGCATGGCGGCGGTGTATGGCGCCCGGGCAGGGTTGTCGCTAGTTGAAATTTCGACCTTCGTTGCAGCGTTTTATGTTGGTGCGGTGGTCCTGCAATACCCTTTGGGCTGGTTTTCTGATCGTATGGATCGCCGCTTTCTGATCCTGCTTGTAGCGCTCGCCGGCGCCGGTGGCGCAACGATCGCTATGATGATGGGCGGATCGTTTCCAATTCTGCTAGCTTCGGCTTTCCTGATCGGCGGTATGTCCAACCCGCTTTACTCCTTGCTGATTGCGCATGCGAATGACTTTTTGGATCACGAGGACATGGCGGCCGCATCCGGTGGGCTGGTATTCATCAACGGTCTGGGCGCGATTGCTGGGCCGGTGATCACCGGATGGCTGATGGGGGATGCCGTATTCGGGCCACCGGGCTTTTTTCTCTTTATTGCGGCACTGTTACTCGCAATGGCACTTTACGCCCTGTATCGGACGACGCAGCGGGCATCGATACCTGTGGACGAAACCGGCACAATGTCGACGCTGTATCCAACAGCTTCGCCAGTTGCGTTTGAAGTGGCACAGGAAGTCGCCATCGAAGCCGCCGAGGCCGAACAGGCTGAGCAGGAAGATGCCTAGGACACAGGATTATGTCGCAAGTGTTGCAATATGTTACTGTAACAGTTCTGCAAAACGGCCTTAAATGACGTTACGTCCAGACTACGGGCACAAGACGGAGTTTAAGGCAATGGTAACGCCTGAAGAAGTATTGAGTTTTTGGTTAGATGAGGTGGGTCCAAAGGGCTGGTACAGTGAGGATGAAGCGCTGGATTCAGAAATCCGCGCACGTTTTCAATCAACCTGGGAGGCTGCGGCCGAGGGCAAGTTTTCGCTCTGGCTGACCTATCCCAGCGGGTCACTGGCTTACATAATTTTGACGGACCAATTTCCACGCAACATGTTCCGCGGGCAAGCGCGTGCTTTCGCGACGGACCGAGCGGCCCTGGCGGCTGCGAAATGCGCGGTGGACAGAGGTTGGGACAAGAAGATCGATGAACCGGCCCGGCAGTTCTTTTACCTGCCGATGATGCATTCGGAAAATCTGTGTGATCAGGAACGCTGCGTGCGTCTGATCTGTCAGAACCTAAGCGGCGATACAAGCAATCTGCTGCACGCCCGTGCGCATCGTGAAGTGATCCGCAAGTTCGGTCGTTTCCCTTACCGGAACAAAGCACTGTCGCGCAGCTCAACCCCCCATGAAGTGGCTTACGTCGACATGGGCGGCTATGGCAGCACCGTACGACAACTGCAAGCGATGGCCTGAGATCGCAGATACATGTTGTGCGCCTCGGTTGTTCGCGCGGGGCGCTTCAGGATCCCGGCTCACATCCTTTGAACGCCAGGACGCGTTCGGATGCGATGTCTGCTCCGGTCTGTATGGCTTGGGCGATCAGAACCTCTGGTGTCTCTGCAAGTTCTGTGAATCGCTCCTGCGCAGATTGCAGCTTTTGTTCAACCGCGTTCAGGCGGCGCAATGTTGCCTGGATATTTTGAGCGGTTTGACTGTCCGTAACCTGATTTTCCTTCATCAGCGTCGCCAAATCGTCACGCAACGCGGAAAGTTCGCCCCGAATGCCCTTCGCCTCATCCCGAAAAGGGGCAAGAACCTGTACGGCCGTTGAGAATTCTGCCGAGACGCTTTCGACTTTCGATGCCAGCTTCCAGCCTAAAAACAAGCAAAGCGCCACAAGTATCAAAGTTGCGTTAAGCAGAGCAAGCGCCAGATCTTTCAGTGTTTTGGCCATGGTAAACCCCTTGAATTCAATGTCTTCACGAATGTCCGAGCGGCGTCGGCAGTTCCGTTCTAGCCATAGCGCGGGCCGGGGTATAGGCTGAAATCCGCACATTCAGGCATGGTTTACCTTGCGTCTCATTTGTCGCGGGAAGGCGTGTTGATGCGTTTCTGGAAATAGTTTAATGGTAAACTAAATTTTCACCACCTGCGCCGAGAGGAACACATGGCTGCACAATCCTATGATCTGATCGTAATCGGGGCTGGCCCCGGTGGCTATGTCGCCGCCATCCGTGCGGCCCAGCTTGGTCTGAAAACCGTCGTGGTCGAGCGCGAGCACCTTGGTGGCATCTGCCTGAACTGGGGGTGCATTCCCACCAAGGCATTGCTGCGGTCCTCCGAAGTGTTCCATCTGATGGAACGCGCCAAGGATTTCGGATTGAAGGCCGACAAGATCGGTTACGATCTGGACGCGGTCGTCAAGAGGTCCCGTGGTGTTGCCGGGCAGCTTTCGGGCGGCATCGGCCATCTGCTGAAAAAGAACAAAGTCGCCGTGGTGATGGGGGAGGCAACAATCCCCGCAAAAGGCAAAGTCAGCGTCAAGACCGACAAGGGCACCGAAGAACTGACGGCCAAGAACATCATTCTTGCAACCGGCGCACGGGCCCGCGAACTGCCCGGTCTCGAGGCTGACGGCGATCTGGTCTGGACGTACAAGCACGCGCTGCAACCGCCCCGGATGCCAAAGAAACTGCTGGTCATCGGCTCGGGCGCGATCGGCATCGAATTTGCCAGTTTCTACAACACGCTGGGGGCCGACACGACGGTGGTCGAGGTGATGGACCGCGTGTTGCCCGTGGAGGATGCGGAAATCAGTGCCTTGGCCAAGAAAGCCTTCATCAAGCAAGGCATGACCATCATGGAAAAAGCCATGGTCAAGCAGTTGGATCGCGGCAAGGGCAAGGTCACCGCTCATATCGAGGTCAAGGGCAAGGTTGAAAAGCACGAGTTCGACACCGTTATCTCGGCTGTCGGGATTGTTGGGAATGTCGAAAACCTCGGGCTCGAGGCACTGGGCGTCAAGATCGACCGCACGCATGTGGTGACGGATGAATATTGCCGCACCGGCGTCGATGGCCTTTATGCGATCGGTGACATCGCGGGCGCGCCCTGGCTTGCACATAAAGCCAGCCACGAAGGTGTCATGGTTGCCGATCTGATCGCGGGCCAGCATGCGCATCCGGTCAAGCCCGAAAGCATCGCCGGATGTACCTATTGTCAGCCGCAGGTGGCCTCGGTGGGATATACCGAAGCCAAGGCCAAAGAGCTGGGTTACGACGTCAAAGTCGGTCGCTTCCCCTTCATCGGCAACGGTAAGGCCATTGCTCTGGGCGAACCGGAAGGTCTGATCAAAACCGTGTTCGACGCCAAGACAGGCGAATTGCTGGGGGCCCATATGATCGGCGCGGAAGTCACGGAACTGATTCAGGGCTATGTGGTTGGGCGGCAGCTGGAGACCACCGAAGAAGACCTGATGAACACGGTCTTCCCGCACCCGACTCTGTCAGAAATGATGCATGAAAGCGTGTTGGATGCGTATGGTCGCGTGATCCATATGTAACGTCATAGGCGTGTTGCGGTCGGGCAGGGGGCTCTGCCCCCGCCTTGCTGCGCGCGGCTCCCCCGGGATATTTTGTGCCAGATGAACAAGGGATCCTTTATTCATCTGGCGGCAAATATCCCGGAGCGCGAGGCAGAGCCTCGCTGAAATCCGTTACTGGTTCAAAGCATCCAGAATGCGGGCCCAAGAACGGATACCCTTGTGGAAGCTTTTGACGTCGTATTTCTCATTCGGCGAATGGATGGCGTCATCCTCGTTGGCATAGCCGACCAGCATCGAATCCAGCCCCAGAACGGTATTGAAATACCCGACGACGGGGATCGAGCCGCCCATGCCGGTAAACACCGCTTCGCGGTCCCACTCGTCCGACAGTGCTTTGCGCGCGGCCTCGAATTCCGGGCGATCGATATTCATGACTGAAGCGGGCGAACCTTCCAGATCGTTGTCCCAGACAACTTTTGCATCCGGGGACAGGCGATCCTCGACATGTTTGCGGATCTTGCTGCGCAGCGCGTCGGGGTCCATATCGCCCACCAGTCGGCACGTGATTTTACAATGCGCTTCCGAAGGGATAACGGTTTTCGAGCCTGCGCCATTGTATCCGCCCCAGAGCCCGTTCACCTCAAGTGTCGGGCGCGCCCATTGCTGTTCGAGCGTCGAATAGGCTTTTTCGCCGTGCGGCTGGGTATAGCCGACCGAATTCAGATAATCCGCTTCATCGAAGCCGCAATTCTGCCACTGGCGCAGCTGGTCCTGGGGCACTTCATGAACGCCTTCATAGAAACCATCGACCGCGACACGCCCGGTTTCGTCATCATAGAATGAGGCAACGATTTTCGACAGCTCGCGCAGCGGGTTCAGCCCCGGGCCACCGTAATGGCCGGAGTGCAGATCGATGCGGGGCCCGATGATGGTGAACTCGTCCTTCAGCATGCCACGAAGCTGCGCGGCAATCGACGGAACACCTCGCGATACCATGGATGTATCGCAAACCAGCGCCAGATCCGCTTTGAGTTCGGCCGCGTTTTCTTCGAGGAAGGGGACCAGAGAGGGTGAGCCGGATTCCTCTTCGCCTTCAAAGAAGAAGGTGATGCGGCAGGGCAGGGATCCGTGCACCGCTTTCCAGGCGCGGCAGGCTTCGACGAATGTCATCAACTGACCTTTGTCGTCCGATGCGCCGCGCCCGCGGATAACGGGGCCGTGCTCGGTATCTTCGATGGCGGGGTCGAACGGGTCGCGCGTCCAAAGGTTCAACGGATCGACAGGTTGCACATCATAATGGCCATAAAACAGGATATGGGGTGCATCCGAGTCCTCGCCCACATGGCCTACGACCATCGGGTGCCCCGGAGTTTCCCGTTTTTCTGCTGCAATTCCGATACTATTGAGGTCGGCAACCAGCCAGTCGGCTGCACGGCTGACGTCGGCCTTGTACGCGGGATCGGTTGAGATCGAAGGGATGCGCAGCAGCTCCATCAGGCGGTCGATCGAGGTTTGCAGATCTTCGTCAATCCGGTTCAGCACGGTGTCTAGCGACATGGGGATCTCCTGCTTGTCAGTGTTCGGGCGAACCCTAGCAGCGTTGACAGCGCCGTCCAGAGCGGTTGATCTGAATTGTTCATGCAATCAAAAGCCCACGAATGACGTTGGGCGGGCTGCGTCGTTTCCACGCGTCCGATAGCCGGAACTCTACTTGCCGTGAGCATTGCAAACTTATATTTGATGCAAATCAAAGTTGGGTTCACCTGTTCGGCTGTAACCAGCTGAATAAAGTAACACAAAGCTGCTGATACAGGTTAAGCTGTGGGATGTGGCAGACTAATTGCCCAAGGGAAACCGGAAACGGGCATTCAAGGAGGGTCCGTTGGACTATACTGCTCAGCTCGATTCAGCGATTGCCAGGCTGCATGACGAAGGACGTTACCGGACCTTTATCGATATCGAACGTCGCAACGGTCATTTTCCGCACGCGGTGCGCACGCGCCCGGACGGCTCGCAGCAGAACATCACCGTATGGTGCGGCAATGACTATCTGGGCATGGGCCAGCACCCTGTTGTTCTGAACGCAATGCACGAGGCGGTCGAAGCCGCAGGTGCCGGGTCGGGCGGTACGCGCAACATCTCGGGGACAACGGTCTATCACAAACGGCTCGAGGCCGAGCTGGCAGATCTGCATGGCAAGGAAGCCGCGCTTTTGTTCACCAGCGCGTATATCGCCAACGACGCCACGCTCAGCACGCTGCCCAAGCTGTTTCCGGGGCTGATCATCTATTCTGACGCGCTGAACCATGCTTCGATGATAGAAGGGGTGCGCCGAAACGGCGGGGCCAAGCGCATCTTCCGTCATAACGACGTGGCGCATCTGCGCGAATTGCTTGAGGCGGACGATCCCGCCGCACCCAAGCTGATCGCCTTTGAATCTGTCTATTCGATGGACGGTGATTTTGGTCCGATCGAAGAAATCTGCGATCTGGCAGATGAATTCGGCGCGCTGACCTATATCGACGAAGTGCACGCGGTGGGCATGTATGGCCCGCGCGGTGGCGGCGTGACCGAGCGTGACCGGCTGGCACATCGGATCGACATCATTAATGGCACTCTGGCCAAGGCCTATGGCGTCATGGGGGGCTATATCGCCGCCAGCGCAAAGATGTGCGATGCCGTGCGGTCTTATGCGCCGGGCTTTATCTTTACGACATCGTTGCCGCCGGCAGTTGCCGCAGGAGCTGCTGCATCCGTTGCGCACCTGAAAACCGCGTCTGAGCTGCGCGAGCAGCACCAGACTCAGGCGAAGATCCTCAAGCTGCGGCTGAAGGGAATGGGCCTTCCGCTGATCGACCACGGCAGCCATATCGTGCCTGTGATCGTCGGCAATCCGGTGCACACCAAGAAGCTCAGCGATATGCTGCTGGACGATTATGGCATTTACGTGCAACCGATCAATTTCCCGACCGTCCCGCGCGGAACCGAGCGTCTGCGTTTTACCCCGTCTCCGGTGCATGGACCCGACGAAATGAACCGTCTGGTGCAGGCGATGGACGAACTTTGGTCACATTGTGCGCTAAATCGCGCCGAACTTGCCGGATAACCTAACGCCAAAGTGTGCAACGAGTTTGCCGCGTGTTAAGCTTACGCTAACAAAACGAGTAGACGAATCATTCTGGGGATGATTCGCCACTTACGCGAAATACGCGACAGGCAGAATGGGGCAGCAGGGATGATTGGGCGCAGATCTCAGCGCGAATCCGAAGAGGACGTAGATGTCAGACCAAAAGGGTTTGACGACTACGAAGTTCGACTAGGCGACAAGATGCGTGGTGAACGCGCAACGATGGGCAAATCTCTTCTGGATGTTCAGCGCGAGCTGCGGATCAAAGCCAACTATATCGCTGCAATTGAAAACGCCGACCCCGATGCGTTTGATACACCCGGCTTTATCGCCGGGTATGTGCGTTCCTATGCGCGCTATCTGGGGATGAACCCTGATGAGACCTTCGCGTCTTTCTGCAAGGAAAGCGGATTTGAGGTTGCGCATGGCATGTCCGCAGAGGCCTCGGTGGTGCGGAAACCTTCGGGGGCTCTGCCTGCGCGCGGCCCGATGGGGCGGGATCCGTTCATTTCGCCCAATACGCCCTATATTCCGGGCAAGGAGTCTCTGGTCAGTCAGATTGAACCCCGTGCAATCGGTTCGTCGCTGGTTTTGCTCGCGGTGATCGGTGGCATTGGCTATGGCGGTTGGGCTGTTTTGAACAAGATTCAGCAAGTTCAGGTCAGCCCGGTTGAACAGGCACCGGTGGTTCTGTCTGATCTGGATCCGCTGGATGCGGCGCGCAGCAACGTGTCAGATCATGTTGCGGAAGTGGCAAGCGCCGAAGCATTGGACCGTCTCTATCGTCCGCAGGCGCTGGATGTTCCGGTGCTGGTTGCGCGGGATGCTCCGATCTCCACGCTTGATCCGCGCGAGGTTGGAACCTTCCGCCCGCCCGAATTGCCGCAGTTCGAAGTGGCTGAACTGCACACGGTCGAAAAACCGGCCTTGCCGCAAGTGGTCGAACAGATCGATACCACGCTAAAGATCGTGGCGGTTGATCCGGCATGGATGCGCGTGACGGCTGCGGATGGCAGCGTCATTTTCGAAGGTACACTGGGAACCGTCGAGCAGGGCAGTGTATTCGAAGTGCCCCTGACGGAAGAACCGCCGACATTGCGTGCGGGCGCGTCGGGATCGGTATATTTCGCGATGAACGGTGAACATTACGGCCCGGCGGGTGCTCCGGGAACGGTCGCCAAGGGTGTCGTTCTGTCGAAAGACGCCGTGTCCGAGGCCTATGCCGTCGCCGATCTGGAGGCGGAACAGAACAGTGCGCTCAAGCAACTGGTGGCGGAACTGCAAACCGAGGCGACAGAAACGCCCGCCGAGTGATCTAGCCATTGCGATAACCCTGTTGCCGAACTATCTACAGTCGCAACTCAGGCAGACGCGGATCCGTCCTTATGTCCCTCAATCACGTGCGCCCATGGCGCGACATCTATCGTCGTAAATCCCGTCAAATCATGGTCGGCAACGTCCCCGTCGGTGGCGATGCACCCATTGCCGTTCAAACCATGACCAACACGCTGACCACCGATGTGGCGGCGACCGTGGCGCAGGTACAGGCGGCGGCCGAGGCTGGCGCTGACATCGTTCGCGTTTCGGTTCCTGATGAGGCGTCGTCCAAGGCATTGAAAGAGATCGTGCGCGAAAGCCCGGTGCCCATCGTTGCGGATATTCATTTCCACTATCGGCGCGGGATCGAGGCCGCCGAAGCAGGCGCTGCCTGTCTGCGCATCAATCCCGGCAATATCGGAGACGAAACCCGTGTAAAAGAAGTCATCCAGGCGGCGCGCGACCACAACTGCTCGATCCGCATCGGCGTGAACGCGGGCAGCCTGGAAAAGCACCTGCTTGAGAAATATGGCGAGCCGTGCCCCGAAGCGATGGTCGAAAGCGGGCTGGAACATATCCGCATCCTACAGGACAATGATTTTCACGAGTTCAAGATCAGCGTAAAGGCCAGCGACGTGTTCCTGTCGGCCGCGGCCTATCAGGGCATTGCCGAGGCGACGGATGCCCCCATCCATCTGGGCATTACCGAGGCCGGAGGGCTGGTCAGCGGCACGATCAAATCGGCCATCGGGCTAGGCAACCTGCTGTGGATGGGGATTGGCGACACGATCCGCGTCAGCCTGTCTGCTGACCCGGTGGAGGAGGTCAAGGTCGGGTTTGAAATCCTCAAATCCCTTGGCCTGCGTCATCGGGGTGTCAATATCATCTCGTGCCCATCCTGCGCGCGACAGGGTTTTGATGTCATCAAAACCGTCGAGGCGCTGGAACATCGCCTTGAACACATCAAGACGCCGATGTCCCTGTCGATCATCGGCTGCGTGGTCAACGGCCCGGGCGAAGCGCTGATGACCGATGTTGGTTTCACCGGCGGCGGTGCAGGGTCCGGCATGGTCTATCTGGCCGGCAAAGCCAGCCACAAAATGTCGAACGACCAGATGATCGATCACATCGTGGAAGAGGTCGAGAAAAAGGCGGCTGAACTGGATTCGGCGGCTGAAGCGGCTGAATAGCCTGTTTCTTCACGACATTTAAAAACCGGGCATCTGTTGTGTAGCGCAATGGATGCCGCCACCCAGCTCTCCCAGCACATCCACGTCAAGCGTCACGACTTCACGCCCGGGGTGGTGTTTTGCAAGCGTTTCCGACGCGATCCTGTCTGTTTCCGAGTCTCCGAACCGGGCCGCAATCACACCGCCATTGCAGACGTAGTAATTGGCATAAGAGGCCACGAAATCCAGGTTTTCGACCCGGCGGATATGCGGCTCGGGTATCACGTCCATGTCGATGCCCGCGGCAATGAGACGATCATGGGTGTCCAACGCGGCCATGTTGAAAGGGTCATATTTGTCCGGCTCATCCGGCAGGTTGATGATGCCGCGACCGGGGCCGGTAAAGCGGGCCAAACTGTCAATGTGATAGTCGGTGATATCTTCGCCCCAGACACCTTCGGACCAGATCATGCGTTTGGCCCCATAGGCCGCCAACAACCGGGCTTCGATCTCGTCCCGGGTGAGGCCGGGATTGCGGTTGTCATTCACCCACGAGCTTTCATGCGCCATTAGCGTCCCATGCCCATCCTGCTCGACGCCACCGGCTTCGCCGATCAGCCCGGTCGGCAACAGGGGCAGACCCAGCCTTTCGGCCACTCTGCCGGCAATTTTCGCATCATGTGCGTGAACCTGTTTTCCTCCCCACCCATTGAACTGGATCTGCTGGACCGCAAGCGCGCCACGGTCGTTGATCGCAAAGACCGGGCCTGCGTCCCGGCACCACAGATCTTCGGTCGGGACATCCCAGATCTCGACCGCCGCAGAAAGCCGTTTGCTGATATCTGCGTGATGTTCCGATCCGGCGAGCATTGTGACGAGTTCAAAAGCAGAGATCGTGTTTGCGATTTCCGCAATGGTCCCCTGTACCATTTCCAGAAAAACGGGATCGCGATAGACGGTTCGGCTGACCGGCCATTGCATGAAAGTGCGATGATGCCGGGCGTCTTCGGCCGGCACGTGGAAGCCGGTCGCGGGCTGCGCAATTGACTGGCCAGAGAAACCCGTCATACCCAAGGCTCCTCCGGCCACCAGAAATTCCCGCCGCTTCATGGCACGTTGCCGACAGATCCGGCCTTAGCCGCGTTCGGCACGTATACCGTTAACGATCTGCTGCATCTGATCGGCCGGCAAATAGCCACGCAGCATCTCTGTGCCCAACACAAACGAAGGTGTGCCCGAGATCTGCATCCGCTGGGCCAGAGCACGGGTGCGCGCAATCTCATCCGTGACGCGATCGCTGTCCATCGCCGCGATGATCTCGTCGCTGTTCAGCCCCAAACCGTCCGAGATGCGGCGTAGGGCAACTTCGCTTGGCTCGCCGGTGAATTCCAGCAGAGCATCATGGACCTGCTTGTATGCGTCGTCGCCCGCCACGTGTTTGGTGGCCACGGCAAAACGTGAGGACAGCACAGACGCATCACCCAGGATGGGGAATTCCTTGATCACAAGGCGGATGTTGCCGTCTTCTGCCAGCAGGCTGGTAACTTCGGGAACGGCACGGCGGCAATAGCCACACCGGTAGTCCATGAACTCGACCAGCGTGATGTCGCCATCCGGGTTGCCGCCAACCCAGCTGTACCCGTCATCAAACAGTTCATCCGCATTGGCGGCGACCAGTTCTTTGTCCGCCGCGGCTTCGGCGACGGCATTGCGCTCTTCCAGAATGTTGATGGCTTCGATGATCACTTCGGGGTTTTCCAGCAGGTATTCGCGCACCTGGGCACCAAATTCCGCCTTCTCGGCATCGTTCATCGCGTTCAAGTCCAGCGCCTGCGCCGAGGTCGCCGCCAAGGAAAGCCCCAGAAGGGCGGGTGCAGCATGTCTGAGGATCATTTCCGTTTCCTTTTGTCTTTGTCGAGTCGTTCCGATGCAATCAACACGTCTTGTGCCCTTTGCCAACCCGGTGAGCCTTCGGGCAGACGTGCCACGGCGCGTTTTGCGTGAATTCCGGCATCTTTCAACCGCCCTTGCAGCGCATAACGCTCTGCCGTCACGGTCGACGCCATACCATCATTGCCGACCTGAGCATAGGCAACACCCAGATCCTGCAACAGCCTGGCGTTCCGGTAGTCCCGGGCGCGGGCTTTTTCCAGCACGCTCAGGGCCTGTTTGGTTTGGCCCTGCGCCAGCAACGCCCGCCCGTAGCCAGCCAGGATCAGCGCATCGTTCGGAGCCATTTCAACAGCGTTGCCATACGCTTCAACAGCCGCGCCTATTTGCCTGTTTTCCAGCAGAATTTGCCCTTTCAGGTCATAATAGTAGGGGTCGTTCGGGCGCAGAGTCAGGGCCTTGTCGATGGCACGGCGCGCGCGATCCAAATCACGGTTCTGATGATAAGCCGAAGCCTCGCGCATCAGGCGGATGTCCTGGGCGGTTTCTTCTTTGGCGCGCCGTAATGTCCAACTGGGTGAGCGTAAAAAGGCCGACAATTTGCCTTTGACGCGGGCGAACCAGTAGTCGGCATTGGCATTCGGAACGGCCTTGTCGCCGAACTCATCCAGAAACGCTTCGGCGGCGCGCAACCGTTCACGACTGGTGGGATGCGACCGCATGTACGGGTCCTGATTGGCGACGCTCAGCAACTCCTGACCCGCGAATTTCCTGTGCAGATCAACCATGCCGCTGGGGGAAATCTGAGCCCATCGCAGATAGCTTGCAGCGCTTCGGTCGGCCGAGGCCTCTTCGGCGCGGGTATGGCCCAGAAAGCTGCGGATTGCCGCGCCTTGGGTGCCTGCGGCGATGCCAATGGCGGCTTCACCCCCTCCGGCCGCAGCCGCAAGCAGGGCCAAAGCGGTACCAAGGCCCGCATTGCGCCGCGCCGCCTTCAGGTTTTCGGCGCGGCGGGCCAGATGGCCGTTCGCAATATGCGCGGCCTCATGCGCGATCACCGCTTGCAGCATTTCGGGGCTTTCGACCGTAAGGATCAGCCCGTAATTCAAATAGATGGCGTTGTAGTCGATGACGAATGCATTGAACGTGTTGTCATTGACCACAAGGATTTGAACCCGATTGGTGTTCAGACCGGCGGCGCGCAGAACCGGAAAGGCCAGCTCGCGCAGGCCACGCTCGATATCGGGGTCGCGGATCAGGCTTTGCCCATGGGATTGCGCTGCCGCCGCCAGCCAGACACCAACCGACAGGATCAGAGCCGGGATTGACGTCAGCAGGGATACGCGTTCAAAAGCCATGGCTGCAACATGGGAGATGGGCATGAGAAACTCAACCCGGTCCGGGGTCGATCCCTTCATAGTGATGGACGTGATGGAAGCCGCGCGCCGTGCGGAAGAAGCGGGCCGCCATGTGATTCACATGGAGGTTGGCCAGCCCGGAACCGGCGCCCCCAAGGGCGCGACCGAGGCGCTGGCGAAGGCGATGGATCAAAGCCCGTTGGGCTATACGGTGTCTCTGGGCTTGCCTGCGCTGCGAAAGCGTGTCGCGCAGCTTTATGGTGAGTGGTACGATGTGGACCTGAACCCGGAGCGCGTGGTCATCACGCCCGGATCGTCCGGCGGGTTTCTGCTGGCTTTCACGGCATTGTTCGACAGCGGGGATCGCGTCGGAATCGGTGCGCCGGGGTATCCGTCTTATCGCCAGATTCTCAGGGCACTTGGATTGGTGCCGGTCGATCTGCCGACCGCGCCTGAAAACCGTCTGCAACCCGTGGCAGCGGATATTCAGGGAATGGGCCTGAAGGGGCTGATGGTGGCGTCTCCGGCGAATCCTACCGGCACGATGCTGGATCACGCCGCCATGGGGTCGCTGATCGAAGCCGCACACGGGCAGGGGGCATCCTTCATCAGCGACGAAATCTATCATGGTCTGGAATACGAGGCCAAGGCCGTGACCGCACTGGAACTGACGGATGAGTGCTATGTGATCAACTCGTTTTCCAAGTATTTCTCGATGACCGGTTGGCGCGTGGGCTGGATGGTCGTGCCCGAGGATCAGGTGCGCGTTGTCGAGCGGATAGCCCAGAACATGTTCATTTGCGCGCCGCATGCCAGTCAGGTTGCCGCACTGGCCGCGATGGATTGCGAGGACGAGCTGCAAGCCAATCTGGACGTGTACCGCCGAAACCGCGCCCTGATGCTGGACGGGCTGCCCAAGGCGGGCTTTACGAAAATCGCGCCTCCGGACGGGGCTTTCTATGTCTATGCCGACGTGTCTGACCTGACCGATGACAGCCGCGCATTTGCGGCCGAGATTCTGGACAAGGCCGGTGTCGCGGTCACGCCGGGTCTGGATTTCGATCCGCAACGCGGCCATACGACGTTGCGTTTTTCCTATGCGCGTTCGACGGCCGACATTCAGGACGGGCTGGAACGGTTGCGCTTGTTCATGACCCAGCGGAAGGTGATCGGGGAACCTGCCTGAGCCGTTCACAAATCAGCCCTTGTGGTATAGGCTGCCCGGCAAACGATCTCGGGAAAACTTGAGGCCATGAGCAGGATCTTCATTTGCATCGCCCTGATCTGGGCGTTGTGCGGCAGTGCCGTCGCGCAGGATTTCAGCGCGCTGGCACGCGTTCAGCCCGACCAGAGCCGCATCACGGATGTGGGGCGAACCGGCGTTCGCGTGGATATCGGCCTGAGCCAGGGGGTGCCGTACCGGATCTTCACCTTGCAGGATCCGTACCGGATGGTTCTGGACTTCAACGAAGTGGACTGGACCGGGCTGAACCGAACGGATTTCCTGCAATCCGAACGCGTCAGCGGCGTGCAATTCGGGGCCTATGTTCCGGGTTGGTCGCGGTTGGTGTTGGAACTGGGCGCTCCGATGGCCGTAGACACTGCCGAGTTGACGGTTGCCGAGGATTCGGGGGCGGCTCTGCTGTCTCTGAGCCTCAAGGGCACGGATTTTGATACGTTCAACGCAACCGCAGGTGCGCCGCGCAACCCGGGATGGGACTTGCCGGAGCCGGCTGATGTGCCGCAGGCATCGGCGCGCTCGGCAGACAGGCCGTTGCGCGTAATGCTCGATCCGGGGCATGGCGGGATCGATCCGGGTGCCGAAATCGATGGCGTTGGTGAAAAAAACCTGATGCTGACCTTTGCCCGCGAACTGCGCGAAGTTCTCTTGCGATCAGAAGGTTATGAGGTGGTCCTGACCCGCGTTGACGACCAGTTCGTCTCGTTGGAGCGCCGGATTGCCCTGGCGCATCGGGCTGGCGCGGATCTGTTCATTTCGTTGCATGCGGATTCCCTGTCGGAAGGTCAGGCCCACGGGGCTGCCGTCTATACCTTGTCTGCCGATGCTTCGGATGTGGCCAGTTCAAAACTGGCCGAGCGGCATGATCGGGGGGATTTGATCTCGGGTATCGATCTGAATGGTGCCGATGATCAGGTGGCCGATGTTCTACTTGATCTGGCGCGCCAGGAAACGATGCCGCGGACCAGGTCACTGGCCAGCGCGATCGCCAACGGGATGGCCCAGCAAGGCGGGCCGATGAACCGCAAACCGCTGCGGACTGCTTCGTTCTCGGTTCTCAAGGCGGCCGATATTCCGTCTGTTTTGGTCGAACTTGGATTTCTGTCCAGCCCCAGAGATCGGGAAAACCTAAGGGATTCGGAATGGCGGGCGAAGATGGCCTTGGGGATCTTTCAGGGGATCGAAGACTGGCGTCAGCAGGATGTGATCCGCAAATCCCTGATTGGCCAGTGACCTTGCGACGCAAAACGGCTAGAATACGCTTGGTGTTTTGACCCTTGGGCGGTGCAACACTATATAGGCACCACCGCGAGAAAAAGGCAGTAACGTGATCCGGTTCATTCTTTCGTTTTTCGGGGCGATCTTCAGTATCGTTACCTTGGGTATTTTCATGGTCGCACTGGTGATCGGTGCGGTGTTCTGGATGTATGGCCGGGACCTGCCCAGCCACGAATCCCTGGCCCAGTACAAGCCCCCGACGATCAGCCGGATCTATTCGGGCGAAGGCCAGTTGATCGACGAATTCGCGCAGGAACGCCGCCTGTTCACGCCGTCCTCGGAAATTCCCGATCTGGTGAAACAGGCGTTTATTTCGGCGGAAGACAAGAATTTCTATACCCATCAGGGGTACGACCCACGCGGCATTGTCGCGGCAGGTGTCGAAGCGGTGCGCACCAAAGGCGGGACCGTGCGGGGTGCATCGACCATTACGCAGCAGGTAATGAAGAACTTCCTGTTGTCGGGCGACCGCCGGGCAGAACGCAAGATCAAGGAAATCATCCTCGCCACCCGGCTCGAGGATACCCTGGACAAGGAGCAGATCCTTGAGCTCTACCTGAACGAGATCTTTCTGGGTCAGAACTCGTACGGTGTGACGGCCGCCGCACAGACCTATTTCAACAAGACCTTGCAGGAACTTGCCCCGCACGAGGCCGCGATGCTGGCCGCGATGCCCAAGGCGCCGTCGGATTACCACCCGGTTCGGGAAAAGGAACGCCTGCTGGCCCGCCGAAACTATGTGCTGCGCGAGATGTACCAGAACGGTTACATTGATCAGGCGACCTATGAGTCCGAGGTCGAGATGCCGCTGCGCTCGGTTCAGAACGGCGATTTCGAAAGCTTCCGCACCGCATTGCCGCCGCGAGACTACTTCACCGATGAAATCCGACGTCAACTGAGCGAGGACTTTGGTGAAGGTGAGTTCTTTACCGGCGGCTTCACGGTTCGTGCGTCGGTCGACGAGGAAATGCAGGTCGAGGCCGCAAAGGCCCTGCGCACGGCGTTGCAAAAATATGACCGGTCGCGCGGGAAATGGCGTGGCACAGGCGAAGTGATCCCGGAAGAAAAACTGGCGGATGAGGCGCAGTGGCGACAGGCGCTGTCGCTTCTGGAAATTCCGCGTGATGTGGTGCTGCCGACCCGCTGGTATCCCGCCGTGGTTCTGAATGTCTCGGATCAGCAACTTACCGTCGGGATCGAAGACGGCCCTGCGAATGGCACCATTCCGCGGTCCGATATCAAGTGGATGCAGGGTGATTTTGCGGCGAACTTCAAACGCGGTGATGTGATCCTTGTTGTCGAGGGCGAAGAGGGGCAGTGGTCTGCCCGTCAGGTGCCCGAAGTTCAGGGCGCCTTTGTGGCGATGGATGTGAACTCGGGCCGCGTTCTGGCGATGCAGGGCGGGTTTTCTTATCAGGACACCGTTTTCAACCGCGCCACGCAGGCACAGCGCCAGCCGGGTTCCAGCTTCAAACCCTTTGTCTATGCCGCTGCGCTGGACAGCGGATACAGCCCCGCAACTATCGTTGTGGACGCACCGATCGAGGTGAACACGCCACAGGGCTTGTGGCGGCCCAAGAACTCGTCGAACAAGTTCTACGGGCCGACGCCTTTGCGCACCGGGATCGAGCAGTCGCGGAACCTGATGACCATCCGTCTGGCGCAGGAAGTTACAATGCCCGTCGTTGCCGGCTATGCGGAGCGGTTCGGTGTCTATGACCGGATGGGCGCGTTTTTGGCCAACTCGCTGGGCGCCGAGGAAACCACGCTCTACAAGATGGTCGCGGCATATGCGATGTTCGCCAACGGCGGCCAGCGTGTGGAGCCGACTCTGGTCGACCGCATTCAGGACCGGTTCGGCAAGACCATCTATCGCCACGATGACCGTCAGTGTCTGGACTGTAACTCGACCTGGCTGGAACCGGATGAATCGCCGACCCTTGTCACAGACCGCGCGCAGGTCATGGATGCGATCACCGCCTATCAGCTGACATCGATGATGAAGGGTGTGGTCGACCGCGGGACGGCATCCAGAGTTGTGAATCTGCCTGTGCCAACAGCAGGCAAGACCGGAACCACCAACGAATCCAAGGATGCGTGGTTCATCGGCTTTACGTCGAACATCGTGGCGGGTTGCTACATCGGCTACGATCGACCGCGCCCGATGGGGCGGGGGGCTTATGGTGGTACCTTGTGCGGCCCGGTGTTCCAAAGCTTCATGGAAAAAGCCGTCGAAAAGTATGGCGGCGGGCCATTCAAGGTTCCAGAAGGTGGTCACTTTATCAAAATCGACCGTTTCAGCGGCGCCCGCCTGCCGGATGACGCCACCGGCGACTATGTCGTGGCCGAATTCTTCCGCGACGGTGTCGATGGGTTCATCGACCGTGTTTATGATGGTGGTTTTGCGATTGGTTCCGACCTGCCCTTGTTCGAGGAAGCGCAGCGCGCAGGTGTGCAGGTTCAAACCTCCACCGGTCAAACCATCACGGTCGGCCCCAAGGCTACGCAAGGCGATCTGAGTACCGGCGGTCTTTACTGATCGGTCGCGTCCAGAAAAAGGCGCAAAAGGTCGGCTTCCGGGTCGTTTTCGATGGTACCGCCGGATCGCCAGCAGATGGACAAGGCGCATTTGGCGGTTGCCCATTGGGCCAGCCGTTTCTCTGAAACCTTCATGGCTTCGGAATAGAGCGACAGGCAGGTTTCGATCTGCCGGGGATTGCGCACCAAATCGGTCATGCCTTTTGGGTGCCGCAGTGCATTTGCCAGCTCAAAGGCCGGATCACCTGCATATCCTTTGGCATCGAAAACCCGCGGGCCATTGTGGGTTAGAACAATGTTGCCCGGGTGAAGATCCCCGTGCAAGGGCACCGGCGTGGGCTGTCTCGGCAACCAGTTCCGGCTGATGCAATTCCCATCGGTCCGGAAACTCTTTGAATGTGCCTTGCATTCACGCCCAGCCCGTCTTGTGGTGTCTCGCACCTCTTGCTATCACGCAGGCCTGATTGAGCAAGTTGGGACAAGACCATGCGCGCCGAAACCCAGAACACTGTGGCGGAAATCGAAAAGTCGCTGGAGCTGCTGGCGCAGCGCATGGACTATGAGACCGCGCCGCATCGCCTTGAGGAATTCAATGCGCGCGTCGAAGATCCCAACCTGTGGGACAATCCCGAAAAGGCGCAGAAACTGATGCGCGAACGGCAGATGCTGGTCGACGCGATCGAAACCTACGAGTCCATCAAAACCGATCTCAGCGACAATATCGAGCTGATTGAGCTGGGCGAGATGGAGGAAGACCAAGAAGTCGTTCAGGATGCCGAAGCCGCGATCAAGACGCTAAAAACCAAGGCCGCGAAGAAAGAGCTTGAGGCGCTGCTGGACGGTGAGGCCGACAGCAACGACACCTTCCTCGAAATCAATTCGGGCGCGGGCGGAACCGAAAGCTGTGACTGGGCGTCGATGCTGGCGCGGATGTATGTGCGCTGGGCCGAGAAGAAAGGCTATACGGTCGAGCTTCAGTCCGAAACCCCGGGCGAAGAGGCAGGGATCAAATCCGCTGCGTACAAGATTTCGGGGCACAACGCTTATGGCTGGCTGAAATCCGAAAGCGGCGTGCACCGGCTGGTGCGGATTTCGCCTTTTGACTCGGCGGCCAAGCGGCACACCTCGTTCTGTTCGGTCTGGGTCTATCCCGTGGTCGACGACAATATCGAGATCGAGGTGAACCCCGCCGATATCCGCATCGACACCTACCGGTCATCGGGTGCCGGTGGTCAGCACGTGAACACCACGGACTCGGCTGTTCGGATCACGCATATCCCGACCGGGATTGTTGTAACCAGCTCGGAAAAGTCGCAGCACCAGAACCGCGATATTGCCATGAAAGCCCTGAAATCGCGCCTGTACCAGCAGGAACTGGACCGCCGGAACGCCGACATCAACGCGGCACATGAGGCCAAGGGTGATGCGGGCTGGGGCAACCAGATCCGGTCATATGTTTTGCAGCCCTACCAGATGGTCAAAGACCTGCGGACAAATTACGAGACCTCGGATACCAAGGGTGTTCTGGACGGCGATCTGGACGGCTTCATGGCGGCCACACTGGCCCTGAACGTGGCGGGCAAGAGCCGCTCCGAGGCCCAGGGCGACAGCTGAGGTGAAGCGTAACAGCCCTTTCCTGAACGTTCTGAAAGGGCATTGGCAGCTTATCCTCATCACGGCCCTGGTGTTTCTGCTTTGGAATACACCGGTTGCGGTTCCACTGAAGATACTGGTCGTCTTTCTGCATGAGTTGTCTCATGCGGTGACGATCCTGATGACGGGCGGCTCGGTCGAGAGCTTTTCGATCTCACCACAACAGGGCGGCGTTGTCGTCGGCCGGGGCGGCAATCGCTTTCTCAGCCTGTCTGCCGGGTATCTTGGTTCCCTCGCGCTGGGCATGGCCCTTTTGATCCTTGCCTTGCGAACACGGGCCGACCGCGCCGTTCTGGCGGGTTTTGGCGGCGTCATGTGTCTGGTGGCGGTGCTGTATATCCGCGACCCGTTCGCCCTTGTTTTCAGCATCGGAACCGGGGCTGCGATGATTGCTGCGGCGTGGTATCTGCGCCCGGATGTAAGCGATCTGGTGCTGCGCGTGATCGGATTGACCAGCATGATCTATGTCCCTTTCGACATCTTCGATGACACGATCCGACGGTCCGGCGCGCGGTCGGATGCATTCATGCTGGCCGAGGAATTCGGTGGCTCTGCCATGTTGTGGGGCGGGATCTGGCTGGTGCTCAGCTGCATCGTGATCGTTCTTTGCCTGCGCTACTGGCTTGGGGCTGACAGCAACCTGCATTTTCGCAGATCAGCGCGCTGACATTGCCGTCTGAGACTTCACTGAAAAGATACATTTAAACAGTGGGTTTAAATGATCCGAGCTGCCCGCTAGGCTGCCGGAAACGACAATGGATTGGCGCGTCATGGACCTGACCCGGATATCGGCTACAGACCTTTTGAAACAGTTGGCCAACCGGCAGGTTTCAGCCTCGGACGTGATGCAGGCCACGCTGGATCGCATCGCCAAGGTCAATGGTTATGTGAATGCCATCGTCGCATTAAGGGATTCAGATGGTTTGATGGCCGAGGCGAAGGCCTGTGACGACGGCCCGATCACCGGCCCGCTGCACGGTCTTCCAATCGCAGTCAAGGATCTTGTGAACGTGGCGGGTGTCGTCTCGTCGCAAGGATCACCTGTTTTTCAAGACCACGTGCCAGCCAGCGACGATCTGATCGCCGCGCGGATGCGGCAAGCCGGTGCCATCCTGATCGGAAAGACCAATACGCCGGAATTTGGGCTGGGATCGCACACGTTCAATCCGGTCTATGGGGCAACGTGCAACCCTTATGATGCCAATCGTACCTGCGGTGGCTCATCCGGCGGGGCGGCGGTTGCCTTGGCGACGGGCATGGTTGCTTTGGCCGATGGCTCAGACATGATGGGCAGCTTGCGCAACCCTGCTGCCTGGAACAACGTTTATGGCTTTCGGCCAAGCTGGGGCAGGGTGCCTTCCGATCCCGTGGGGGACAGCTTTTTGCACCAGTTGTCGACACTGGGCCCCATGGCGCGCTGCCCCGAAGACCTGGGTGTTCTGCTTGATGTCATCTCGGGTCCGGACCCGCGCTTGCCGCTGGCCGTTGAAAGTGCGCCGGTGTCGCCAGTGACCGCCGCAGAGCTGCAAGGGCTGCGGATCGGGTGGCTTGGCGACTGGGGCGGCGCTTTTCCGACCGATCCCGGTATTCTTGACATCTGCAAAGACGCGATGGGCGTGTTCGAAACGCGTGGCGCGCGGGTTGAGGACATCGCCCCGCCTTTCGATGCCGAAAAACTCTGGACCAGCTGGATCACCTTGCGGTCGTTCAGCGTGGCCGCCGGGCTGGAACCCTTGGCATCGCAAAAGGAAGACTTGAAAGACACGGCACAATGGGAACTGGATCGGGGTCTGGCACTGAGTGCAATGGAGGTGCACCACGCCAGTGTCATCCGCTCGGAATGGTTCCGCTGCGCGGCGATGCTGTTCGAACAGTTTGACGCGTTGGTTCTGCCGTCTGCTCAGATCTGGCCGTTTTCGGTTGATCTGCCTTACCCGACAGAGATCGCGGGCCGGGCCATGGATACCTATCACCGATGGATGCATGTCACGATACCGGTCAGCCTGATCGGCCTGCCATGCCTTGCTGCGCCCGCGGGGTTTGGCACGCAGGGGCTGCCGATGGGGTTTCAATTGTTCGGGCCCAAAGGATCGGACCGGAAACTGTTGTCAGTCGGAGCGGCTTACCACGCCGAAACCAATTGGCCAAACAAGAGGCCGGCGATGCCATAACGCCGGTCAGGGAGGAGGAAGACAACATGGAAAAACCCTTTGGTGTTCCGGATATGCGACCGGTCGATACCGCCATGCTGCGTACTGCATTGCAGCGCGCCTGGGCCGACTTTCGCCGCGCACCGCTGTTCGGCCTGATTTTTGCGGGGTTTTACGTACTTTCCGGGTGGGCGATGGCGTGGGTGACAATTCAAACCGGAACAACCTTCTGGCTGGTGCTGGCGGCCATCGGGTTTCCGCTGATCGGTCCGTTCGCCGCTGTTGGTCTGTACGAGGTATCGCACAGGCTGGAACAAGGAGAGCCGCTCGATTTTGGCGCGATCTTCGGGGTCGTGATGCAGCAAAGCCGCAGACAATTGCCCTCGATCTGCGCGATCATAGTTGTCGTGTTTCTTTTCTGGTTTTTTCTGGGGCACATGATCTTTGCCCTGTTCATGGGGTTGGCGACGATGACCAACGTGTCGACCTCGCTTGAGGTGTTTCTGACATTGAATGGCCTGACAATGCTGGCCGTCGGCACGGCCGTCGGGGCGGTTTTTGCAACCGTTCTGTACATGATCACCGTTCTGTCGATCCCTCTGCTGCTGGACCGCGAGCTGGATTTTGTAACGGCCATGATCACCAGCTTTACCTACGTGTCAGAGAACTTTCCGGTGATGCTGGCCTGGGGTGCCTTCATCGCGGTGCTGACATTTCTGGCGATGGTGCCCTGGTTTCTGGGGTTGCTGGTGGTTCTGCCGTTGCTGGGACATGCCAGTTGGCATCTTTACCGGCAGATCACGCAGGACGATGAAGAGGAAACACCAACCTGAGACGGAAGGTTACAGGTTCTGAGCCACGTTGTTCGTCGACAAGCGCGCAGCAGCAAAAATGGCCGTCGAGTCGTGCCCAAGGTATTTCAGCACAACGGGTTCGGGCGTTGTCGCATTTGTCGGGCTGATGACCGACCCACGCCAATGAACTGCCGTTCCCGTAGGGTCCGGAGAGATCAGATAGACCCGGCTGTTCTGACCTTCCCGCTGGGAGGTCAGCATATAGACGGTGTCACCGCTTGAGGCTGCTATCCCCTGTATTTCCCGCGCTTTCGGTGTTGCCTCGGGCATTGCCGCGCGCGACACGTAGCCACGGATCAACGTACATTGGGCCAAGGGTCGGGCGTGCAGCAGGGTCATCCGGTGTTCAGCCGAAAGGCTTTCGATTACCGCGTAGAACCCGGGTGAAAACGGGGATTTCTCGATCGCATCCGCACCAGAACCCAAAAACTCTGTCAGGGCCGGAGTTGCGGGGTGTTCTTCGATCTTTTCGATCTCGTCCAGCGGTTTCAGAAGAATGCGGGCATCCACATCGAAGAACCGGCATATACGGTCCAGCACATCCGGTCTGGGAACGCTTTCACCGGAAAGATATCTGTTGAACTGGGTACGGTTTACGCCAAGTTGGCGGCACAGCGCCGAGACCGAGCGATATCGCTTTGCCAATTGCCGAAGGTTCGCACCAAACATTGCGCGAATCTCGGCTGGACTACGAATATCGTCAGTCATGGGTGTCCACGTCTTGCTAAGTTTCCGGAAGAAACCGTCAACGCACCGACGCCGAAGCCCGGTGCATATTCAAAAATCGTACAGAATGACCCCAAGCAACGTATCCCCACGTCGCGTTGCGGCGACAAGGCTAACGTTCTCATGTGTAAAGGCAATAGGCTTTATCTGAAAATGCCTGATCTTTTTCCGGAAAAGCCGACCCTATGGCAATTTTAGCGCATTCAGATCGCCAGAGTTGAATTGCAAATCGCCGGCCACCTTAAAAAGTGTTCCCGCCTTGGCTGCAAGACAAGTGCCAAGGCGGGACAGGTCGGTCAATCGCCGCGCAGCAGGGCCGCCACGCCGGTACGCGCGATTTCCATCAGGCCCAGCGGGCGCATCAGGTCAGCAAAAGCGTCGATCTTGTCGGGCGCACCGGTGATTTCGAAGATGAAAGAGTTCAGGGTGCTGTCAACCACATTGGCGCGGAAGATATCGGCCAGACGCAGGGCTTCGACCCGCTTGTCGCCTTCGCCGACGACTTTGATAATGGCCAGTTCGCGTTCAACCGAAGGACCTTCGACCGTCAGGTCATGCACGTCATGGACAGTCACGATCCGGCCCAGCTGCGCCTTGATCTGTTCGATCACCTGCGGTGTGCCTGTGGTGACAATGGTGATGCGGCTCAGGTGTCCTGTGTGATCTACCTCGGCCACGGTAAGGCTTTCGATGTTATAGCCGCGCCCCGAGAACAGTCCGATCACACGGGCCAGGACACCGGGCTCGTTCTCGACCAGCACGGCAATGGTATGGCGTTCCTGCACGTCCGAGAAGGTAGGTCGTAGGTTGTAGGCCGAATGGCGGGTAGCGCCTTTTTTGATATGTAGGGCAGACATTTATGTCCCTTTCATCATCCTTGACAGGTTGAGCGCAGCGCGGCGCTCAACCAAATCCGTCGAATTTTGTTAAACCAGAACCGAGCCTTTGCTGTCGATCACGCCCTGCGTTTCCGCCTCGCCCAACAGCATCTCGTTATGGGCTTTGCCCGACGGGATCATGGGGAAGCAGTTTTCGTGCTTTTCCACCAGACAGTCAAAGATCACCGGACCGTCATAGTTGATCATTTCCATGATCGCGTCGTCCAGATCGGCGGGGTCGGAACACAGGATACCTTTGGCGCCGAACGCCTCGGCGAGTTTTACGAAATCGGGCAGGGCTTCGGACCAGCTGTGCGAATACCGCTCGCCATGCAGCAGTTCCTGCCACTGGCGGACCATGCCAAGGCGTTCGTTGTTCAGGATGAACTGCTTGACCGGCAGGCGGTACTGAACGGCGGTGCCCATTTCCTGCATGTTCATCAGCCATGATGCTTCACCGGCGACGTTGATCACCAGCGCGTCCGGATGTGCCATCTGCACACCGATGGAGGCGGGGAAGCCATAGCCCATCGTGCCCAACCCGCCTGATGTCATCCAGCGGTTGGGGTCTTCGAACCCAAGGTACTGCGCCGCCCACATCTGATGCTGACCCACCTCGGTGGTGATGTAGCGATCATGCTTTTTCGTCAATTCTTCAAGCCGTTGCAGAGCGTATTGCGGTTTGATCGACTTTTCGCTGTTGGTGAAGGCCAGGCAGTTGATCTTGCGCCATTCGGCGATCTGCGCCTGCCATTTCTTGACGGCTGCCGCATCCGTCTTGCGCCCGCGTGACTTCCACACCTTCAGAATGTCTTCCAGTACATGCGCCACGTCGCCGACAATCGGGATGTCAACGCGGATGACCTTGTTGATCGAAGACGGATCAATGTCGATATGGGCTTTCTTCGACTTTGGAGAGAACGCGTCGATGCGCCCCGTGATCCGGTCGTCGAACCGTGCACCGATGTTGATCATCAGGTCACAGCCATGCATCGCAAGGTTCGCCTCGTAAAGGCCGTGCATCCCCAGCATACCCAACCAGTTTTCGCCCGATGCCGGATAGGCACCCAGACCCATCAGGGTAGATGTGATCGGGAAGCCGGTGGAATCCACCAATTCGCGCAGCAACTGGCTGGCTGCGGGGCCAGAGTTGATGACGCCACCACCCGTATAGAAAACCGGCTTCTTGGCTTTTTCAATGGCTGCAACAAGCTCGTTGATTTCCTCCAAATCGCCTTTCAGCACAGGCTGGTAGTGCGAGGTCGAAGGTTTCGGACTGTTGTATTCACCCGTGGCAAACTGAACATCCTTGGGAATGTCGATCAGTACCGGTCCGGGACGGCCCGACTTGGCCACATGGAAAGCCTCGTGCAACGTTTCGGCCAGCGAATTCGTGTCCTTTACCAGCCAGTTATGTTTGGTGCAGGGGCGGGTGATACCAACGGTGTCGGCCTCTTGAAAGGCATCCGATCCGATCATGAAGGTCGGGACTTGCCCGGTCAGAACAACGATGGGGATCGAATCCAGCAACGCATCGGTCAGACCGGTGACTGCATTGGTGGCACCGGGGCCGGACGTGACAAGCGCAACGCCCGGTTTTCCCGTCGATCGGGCATAACCTTCGGCCGCGTGGATCGCGCCCTGTTCGTGACGCACCAGAATGTGGCGAATGTCGTTTTGCAGAAAGATCTCATCATAGATCGGTAGCACGGCGCCACCGGGGTATCCGAATACCGTGTCCACGCCCTGATCCTTGAGGGCCTGAACCACCATCTTTGCGCCGGTCATCTCACGTGTCATCTGCTTTGCTCCGTTCGCGACATGTGTCTTGCGTTCGACAAAAAAAAGCCCCCGATTTTTCGGAGGCGCATGGGTTCGATTATGGTTTACCGTTACCGGCCCATGCGCGTGGTTCCTACGATTACGACTAGCGTTCTCATCGCCAGAGGCTCCTTTTTGCTTGGGGGCGACATTATGGTCGGGGGGAAGGGGCGTCAACAGACAATTGCACCAATTTTCTATCTCAACGGCTGTATTTTGCGACATTTTATTGCGCAGATTGCCGCATGTCGGGAATTTCCGGGAATTAGACGTGAAAACTGGCCGTTTTGTGTGCGGATAAGGCGGTCTGAAAGCGTCAGGCCGATGTCCGAAACGGGCATGATCATTACTTTTTTCTGCGCCACCCTGAACGTGCAGGGGGCAAAACCCGGAGGCTTGAAATGTTGCAGGACCTGGTTGATCTTGGCCGCTATCCAATCGATCGTCCGGATTCACCGGCTTATGATCAGCTGATCGAGGATTTGAGACGCGAGTTGGAACAGGATGGATGTGCTGTTCTGCCGGGTTTCGTGCACGAGGCAGGGGTCAAACTTCTGGTGCAAGAAGCCGAGGGGGTGGCGCCCAAGGCGCACCGGTCCTTCAACAGAACCAACGCCTATTTCACGAAGGACGACCCAAGGCTTGGCATCGCCCATCCGATCCGCCGGTTCTATGATCGTTCGAACGCCTTTGTTCCGGCCGACAATCTTGCGAAATCCGGCCCGCTGCGGCGCATTTACGAGTTCGACGGCTTTCTTCCCTTTGTCCGCGATGCCCTGAATGAACCCGAAGACCGCTTTTTTCGCTACGATGACCCATTGGCGGACGTGATCATCAATGTCGTGGAAGAAGGGCAGGGCTTTCCCTGGCATTTCGACACCAACAACTACACCGTGACGCTGGCCATCCAGAACGCAGAGACGGGCGGCGCGTTCGAGTACGCGCCCAATCTGCGGACGGCGGAAAATGAAAACTTTGATCTGGTAGCCTCGGTTCTCGATGGGAACATGGGGCGGGTTCGCCGGCTGGAACTGCAGCCGGGGGATTTGCAGATCTTCAAGGGCCGGTATTCACTGCACCGGGTTGCTCCGGTCAGCGGCATGTGCCGTCGTTATGTCGGCATCTTTTCCTTTGTCGAGGCTGAAGGCATGTGTGGCGGTGTGGAACGGACGCAGCAATTGTATGGCCGCGTTTTGTCGCATCACTACAAGCGCGCGGGGCTGCGAAAGGATCAATTGCTGGATTGAGTGGTCAACCTCGGTACAATGCATCTGTTTCCTGTCCGGAGAGTCAGATGCCCAAGATTTTGCAGCTTACACCATTTGTGTTGTGCTCGTCCCTGAAGGACCAGATCGACTTCTATTGTGATCGCCTTGGGTTCACCTGTGGGTTCACGCAAGACAATTATGCCTTTTTGAAACGTGGTCCTGTTGCGATCCGCCTTTTGGAGTGCCCGCCGCGGGATGACGGCAAGCCATTGGGTGATGAACACTCCTTCTATATCGATGTTGAAGATATTGATGGGCTTTATGACAGCCTGCGTGACCGATTGGCCGATCTGCCCGAAGGCCGTGTCAGGCCGCCGTTCAATCAGCCCTATAATCAGCGTGAATTCCACGTTCTGGACGAAGACGGGACACTGGTTTTTTTCGGAGAAGGTCTTTGACCCGGCGGGTACCGCTCCCGCCCATCGTCAACACGCCTGCGGCGTGTATCCTCTGGTTGGGCCGGGCAGCGCTGCGCGCTGCGGGCGCGTGCAGATCAGAATCCGACGCCGGTCCCTTGCAGTACGCCATGTTCCAAAGCGTAGCGTGTCAGCCCGGCGGTTGAGGATATGCCGAGTTTGCGCTTTATATTCTTGCGGTGCGTTTCGACCGTCCGCACGGAAATATCCAGCGTTTGCGCAACTTCCTTGTTGGATTTGCCCTGCGCCAGTTCAAGCAGAATGGTCTGTTCACGTCCGGTCAGCGCTTCGCGCACGTTGTCGCCCTTGGGCTTGAGCGATCCGCTGGCGCCGGTGCACAGATACCGTTCACCCCGCATCACCGCATCAATGGCCTGCTTGATCTCTTCAGTGGGAACGTCCTTGAGCACGTAACCTTTGGCACCGTGGCTGAGCGCGGTCGAGATATATTCCGGGCTGTCATGCATCGACAGGATCAGGATGCGCGTTTCCGGCAATCGTTCCAGGATGATTTCCGTGGCGCTGAGACCGCCGAGGCCGGGCATGTTCAGATCCATCAGGATCACATCCGGGGCAAGATCAACAGCCTGATCCACTGCCGCCTGTCCGCTGCCAAGCGTACCGACAACTTGGATCTCATCATAGCTTTCGAGGATGGACTGGATGCCCTCGGCCACCATTGGATGGTCGTCGACGATAAGAACTCGGATGCTTTCGGCGCTCATGTGCCGGCCTTTCGGTTCGGAGTTGCGTCTTCCTGCGGCGGCAGAAGGTGGCTCAGCGGCAGACTGACTTCGATGACAGTGCCGCCACGCGGTCCGCGTGATGACAGAATGCGCAGGGACCCGTCAAGCTGTTCGATGCGTTCTTGCATGTTGCGCAACCCGATCCCGGTGCTGGGGGTGCTGGGATCGGTCCGCATGCCCCGGCCATTGTCCGTGATCCGCATGGTTGCACCTTTCTTGTGCCCGCGCAGGTCTATCGTAACATGCGTGGCTCCAGAGTGGCGCTCGATATTGGTCAGCGCCTCTTGCGCGATGCGATACAGGGCAATCTTGCTGTCCTGATCCAGCCGGTTGCGGAACACCACGGTCGAGAATTCCGTCTCGATCCCGGTGCGGTCCCGGAAATCGTCGGTCAGAGCTTTCAGCGCTGGCCCAAGACCCAGATCGTCCAGCACGCCGGGGCGCAGGTCGCGACTGATGCGGCGGACCTCGGTGATGGCGGTGCCAAGATGGTCAATCCCTTTGTCCAGCGGATCGCGTGCGCCCGCGTCATCGCCGCGGGACAGGCGGCGCCGCGCGTTGTCCAGCGCATAGCGTACACCGACCAGTATCTGGCTGATGCCGTCATGCAGTTCGCGGGCAACGCGGCCACGTTCCTCTTCCTGGGCATCGAAGACGCGCTGGGTCAGTTCCTTCAGCTTGGCGTCTGCAAGTCTGCGCTCGCGGATGTTCAGCAACATGCCGGATGCAAAGACGATGAGCACCGCCGCCACAACGATCGCGCCGATATACATGAAGGTGCGCTGAACGCGGGCCTCGACCTCGGCCCTGGCGTTGGCGACCGTTGCAACGATGTCGTCGATGAAGACCCCGGTTCCCACGACCCAGCGCCAGTCCTGAAGCCCGACGACATAGGCGATCATCTGTGCTTCCTCTCCGGTCGAGGGCTTTTGCCACATGAAGCTGTGCCAACCGGCCCCCTGGCGGGCGAGGCGGATAAACTCGTCAACGATCGGAGTGCCGTCGCTGTCCGTCAGCCCTTCCCAGTTTCGGTTGATGAACTGCGTCTGGCGGGGGCTGACCAGGTTGTTGCCGTCATAATCGTAGACAAAGAAGAACCCATCCTGGCCATAGATCATTGCCGACAGGATTTGGGACACGAGGTTTTTCGCGACCTCATCATCAGGCTCGGCCCGGCCGTAGATATAGGCGAACCCGTTGCGCGCCTGTGTTACGTAGTTGCGCAACTCTTCCTTCTTGGCTTCGACCAGGCTGCGTTCCAGCGCTTCGATCTCACGCTCGGCGGTCGCGCGGGCCTCGTATGCCACAAGCACGGCAATTGCCGCCACGGCCACGACCAGCGGGATTGCCGCAACCAGTGACAATTTCTGCGCATAGGTCAGCGAGACCAGATGTCGGAGTCTTTGCATGGACGAATCGATACGCAAGCGGCGGCGAAAATGCAAAAAGATTGGGCTTTGTTCGGGGAATACAGAGATTATCGTCGGGGAAGACGTGATTTGCGGTCTGATTTCTTGCCGGAAATCGCAAAGAATCCGATTCTCTACGCAGTAGTAGGTATTCCCTTTCAGTTCGGTCACATTAGGCTGACGCGCACTGAATGCGACAGGTCCGGTTCTGCCGGGCCGTGACTATGAAGGGGAGGAACACTCATATGGATCGTCGTTCATTTCTGAAAAAATCCGCGCTGGGCGGTTCGGCTGCTGCTGCAACTGCTCTGGCAGCACCGGCTTATGCGCAGGGACAGCGTACTCTGACCATGGTGACCTCGTGGGGTCGTGGTCTGGCGGGCGTGTTTGACAGCGCGCAGCGTTGTGCCGACAGCATCAACGCCATGTCTGATGGCAGTCTCAATGTTGAAATCAAGGCAGCGGGCGAGCTGGTTGGCGCCTTCGAAGTATTTGACGCGGTGTCGTCGGGTCAGGCCGACATGTACCATGCCGCTGACTATTACTTTGTGGGTCAGCACCCGGGTTATGCGTTCTTCACGGCCGTTCCTTTCGGCATGACGGCGCAGGAACTGGTGAACTGGTACTATCATGACGGCGGTATGGAGCTGCATGACGAGCTGGGCGAAATCTTTGGCCTGAAGTCCTTCCTGGCCGGCAACACCGGTGCGCAGGCGGGTGGCTGGTACTCGAAAGAGATCAACAGCCCCGAAGACTTCAACGGTCTGAAGTTCCGTATGCCGGGTCTGGGCGGCAAGGCACTGGGTAAACTGGGCGCATCCGTACAGAACATTCCGGGCTCGGAAGTGTATCAGGCGCTGTCGTCCGGCGCGATCGACGGTACCGAGTGGATCGGTCCATGGGCCGACGAAAAGGCCGGCTTCCAGGAAATCACCAAGACCTACTACACTGCGGGCTTCCACGAGCCGGGCGCAGGTCTGTCGCTGGCAACCAACCGCGACGTGTTCAATGAACTGACCCCGGCACAGCAGAAGATCATCGAGATCGCTGCCGCCGAAGCGCACCAGTGGAACCTGGCACAGTTCCTGGCCAACAACGGCGCAGCGCTGCAGCGTCTGCAGGCGGGTGGCGTCAAGGTCCTGGAATTCCCGGACAGTGTCTGGGACGCGTTTGGTCAGGCCAGCCAGGAAGTTCTGGACGAGAACATGGGCGATGAGCTGTTCAAGAAGATCCACGACAGCGCGATGACGTCGATGGCAGCATCGTCTGCTTGGAACAACCTGTCATCGGGTGTTTACACCGCTCAGCGCGACCGTGTTCGCGGCTAAGCCATTCTGATCCAAGAAAAACCGGTTCCCCCGCGGCGCGGGGGAGCCTTTCCCGTTGCGCTAAGGGGTTTGGGCAAGCAACAATAATCCCATGCACAACTGAGACGACCTGGGGACAACATGCAGGACGAAAACGGTATCTCGTTCTTCGGCGCCCTGTGGAATGGACTGGTCTGGTTCATTCAGAACATTGCCGAAGCCTTCTATAATTTCGGATACGCCATCACGCATCCGCAACTCTGGCTGGACTGGTCCGACAAGGCGTCGATCATGCGCTTTGTCTATTACGGCGGTTCGGTCGAGTTCTTCTTTGTGGTTTTCACGTTCTTTCTGGTTCTGACGGCCATCGGGCTGTACTACCGGAACTTCATGTGGGCCATCGTGCGGGGCCTTGAGGGGTTCGCCAATACCACCGGGCGTTTCTTTGCCTGGGCGGGCCTTTTGATGGTGATCCAGCAGATCGTGATCGTTTTCATGCAGCGGGTATTTACCAGACCCGATATGTCTTTTGGTTTGGGTATCCCGTTCCAGATGGATATCAGTTGGTTCGCGGAAGAACTGAAGCTGTATAATGCGATGGTTGTCTGCCTGTGCTGTACCTACACATTCGTGCAGGGTGGGCATGTGCGCGTTGACCTCATTTATGCAGGCATCAGCCACCGTGCCAAACGGGTGGTTGATATGTGCGGTGCGGTTTTGTTCATGATGCCCATGGCGGTGCTGACCTGGATGTATGGCTGGTACTTCATGTGGCGGCACCTGATCGTGCCGAAGCCTTCGGCCAGTGACACGCTGGACCGGCTGGTGGCCAAGTCCCGCGCCCTGCGCTGGAACGTGGAAACCATCGGGTTCAGCCCAAACGGGTTCAACGGATACTTCCTGTTCAAGATCTTGCTGGTGGCTTTTGCCGCGATGGTGTTCTTGCACGCAATCGCATTCCTGTACCGCTCGTATCTTGAGTATGTGGAAGGACCGGAAAGCACTGGAAAATACCTCGACAAGGACAGCCTTGGTGAGGGCGAAGAAGCCTATGAAGGCGCGCATTAAGGACGGAGACCAAGACAATGCTATTCGGACTTGATGGCGTCGAGATAGGCCTCATTATCGTATTCTTCTGCCTCTTTGGGGGCATCCTTTCCGGCTTCCCGGTGGCCTTTGCCATCGGTGGCGCCGGGGTGATTTCCTTCGGGATCATTGCCGCGCTGGACAGCGCAGGGCTGTTGGTCCACCAGGCAATCGACACAGGCTCACAAGCTTATCGGGATCTGGTGAATTCCGGGGTCAAAGCGGATGTCATTTCCGTGTTCCGATACCCGGAGTTACCGAGGATCGCCGAGCCGGTTTTTGTGCAAGGTTGGGAAACCGCGCTGGACCGCAACGTGTCGTTCATCGTCAATCGCATGAACGAACGTGTTTTGGCCGGTCAGTCCATCGAGACATTGCTGGCAGTGCTGATGTTCGTTCTGATGGGTATCACGCTGGAGCGTTCAAAAATCGCGAACGACCTGCTGACGACGATGGCGCGCGTCTTTGGACCGCTGCCGGGTGGTCTGGCCGTGTCCATCGTGGTTGTGGGGGCATTTCTTGCGGCCTCTACCGGCATCGTTGGCGCGACCGTGGTGACCATGGGCCTGCTGGCGCTGCCAACCATGTTGCGGAACAATTATTCGCCGGAACTCGCAACGGGTGTGATCGCGGCCTCGGGTACGCTGGGGCAGATTATTCCGCCCTCGATCGTGATCGTTCTGCTTGGCACATTGGCGGGCGATCTGTATTCCACGGCGCAAGAGACACGCGCTGTCGAGGCCGGCTGCACCGATGCGCTGACCTATTTGGGAGAGCCGGCGGTTGTATCGGTCGGAACCTTGTTCCAGGCGGCGCTTTTGCCGGGGATCCTTCTGGCGCTGCTTTATGCGTTGTATGCGTTTGGTTATGCATTGCTGAATCCCCATAAGGCACCTGCCGTGGCGCTGTCAGGCGGGTCGGGTGAGCCGATCACCCGGTCCGAAGGTCTGACTTGGCTGCTGGGGGCACCGGTTGCGCTGATTGTCGGCACCGTGTTGCTGGGCAATGTCGGCCTGATCGGCAGCCAGAACATTTCGGTCTCGGCTTTCTCGGACATCGGACAGGGCGCATCGTTGCGAACCAACGTGTCGGAAGAATGCAAGGTATCGATGATCGATCTTCATGGTCAGGCCGCCTGGGATCAGGCCGTCGCCGAGCAGGACGCCATTGACGCCGCTGGCGGTGCAGCTGAGTCTCAGCGCCTGACAGAAGAAGAACTGGCCGCCGCACAACAGGAAATGATTGCATCAGCCGCACCAATTGGAACGGGTGTCGCGATCACCGTCGTGCTGTTGGGCCTTACTCTGGTTCTGGGTCGTGGCATCGCCCCCTCGCGTACGCCACAGCCGCTTATCGTTGGTGCGATTGGTCTGCTTCTTATGGTGTTGGTCGATATCTTGCTGATTTCGCCCACGACATCTTCGGGGGCGACGTTCCTGTTGCTCGCGTTGCCATTTGCGCTGGCCATGTATGGTTGCAAGGAAGCCGCAGCGCGATGTGCGACCAATGACCTGATCCGCGTGGTTTTCCCGCCACTGGTTCTGATCATCGCTGTTCTGGGGTCGATCCTGGGGGGAGTGACCAACCCGACGCCGGCGGCGGCGCTGGGTGCGGGTGGCGCGATCATGCTGGCGGCCTATCGCAAGCTGCAGGATCAGGGGCGATCGGGCAAGGTGATCATCTGGTCGACCTTTGCCGTGATCATCGCCTTGCTGATGGGGGTGAACTTTGACCTGCGGGTCAATCAGGGCAATGTGACGTTGGAGACCTGGATCGCCTTCATCATCGCGTATGCGGCCTATCTGTACGCCTTGTTCGGGCTGCTGTTCGGGTGCTGGGTGCTGTACTCCAGCGGAGTTCTGACCCCGGTGGTGCGCGAGACGGCCAAGGTGACCTCGATGGTGTTTACCATCCTGATCGGATCCCAATTGCTGAACCTGGTGGTGATCTCGTTCGGAGGGGAGCACTATATCCAGCAATTCCTGAAGAGTTTTGACAACGAGTTCACGGTCTTCCTGATCGTGATGCTGGTTTTGTTCATACTGGGCTTCGTGCTGGATTTCCTCGAGATCATCTACATCGTGATCCCGATCGTTGGGCCGGTGATCTATGGCGGTTCGTTCGACCCGAAATGGGTGACGATCATGGTGGCGGTGAACCTGCAAACATCCTTCCTGACACCCCCGTTCGGGTTCGCGTTGTTCTACTTGCGAGGGGTTGCGCCGAAGGAAGTGACGACGGGCCATATCTATCGCGGGATCATTCCGTTTGTTCTGATCCAGGTGGTAGGGATCGCAATTCTGTGGTTCTTCCCGGCGATTGTCACGATCGTACCGGACCTGATCCCGAACTGATCCGGATCATCAAAATGCAAAAGGGGGCCCGAAGGCCCCCTTTTTCTTGTTTGTTGCTGAGAAGGGGCCAGCCCCTTCTTGCCCTGCCGCCAATTCATCCCCGGGATATTTTCGGCCAGATGAAGAAGCGGATCAGGTGAATTGGATCAGATCCCAGCGGTTGTCATAAGGATCGCACCAGACAGCGACTGTGCCATAGGTTTCGACGCGGGGGGTTTCTTCGAAATGGACCCCATTGGCACGCATCTGTGTGTAGTCGCGTTGGAAATCATCGGTTTGAATGAAAAAACCCACACGGCCGCCGGTCTGGTTGCCGATGGCGGCGCGTTTTTCGGGCCCGTCGGCTTTGGCCAGAAGAAGGGCGCCGCCGTCTGAACCCGGCGGTGTGATCAGGACCCAGCGTTTTCCGCCTCCGAGATCGATGTCCTTCAAGAGCTGGAAGCCAAGTCTTTCCGTATAAAACGCAAGTGCGTCATCGTAATCCGGCACCACGAGGGTGACGGCGTGCAGCTTCTGTTTCATCGGATGGTCAGCCCTTGGTGGGGTGGCGGTCGGGAAGCTGGATATTGGCCACTTGCTCGGCAATCGGAGCGGTGGACAGGGGGTGCCGTGAGGAAGCGCAGAAGGTATCAGGATCTGTGATCTTTTGCCATTCGCCCTGAACATAGGCTTCAAGCCCGGAGAATTTTGCCTTGTAACCCATCTTGGGGCTGCCGGGGACCCAATAGCCCAGGTAGATATAGGGCAGGCCAGCTTCGCGCGCGATCTCGATATGGTCCAGGATCATATAGGTGCCCAGAGAATTCTGAGGCTGGTTCGGATCGTAGAAAGAGTAGACCATGCTCAGCCCATCATCGAGCACGTCGGTCAGGCTGACAGCGATCAGGTCGCCGGTCTCAGGATCTGCATACTCCACCACTTGGCTTCGAATCGGGGTTTCTTCGATCATTGCCGCAAATTCGAACACGTCCATGTCGGCCATGCCGCCATCGGCGTGCCGGGTGTCAAGATAGCGGCGGAACAGCTCATACTGCTCGTCCGTGGCCCATGGCGATGTGGCGCGGCGTTGCAGATATCCATTGCGTTTCACAGCGCGTTTCTGGCTTTTTGTCCGGCGGAAAGCCGAGACGTCGATCCGGGCGGACAGGCAGGCTGCGCAATCTGTGCAGGAAGGGCGGTAGAGCACATTCTGCGACCGGCGAAACCCCTGCTGCGACAGGGAATTGTTCAACTGTTCCGCACCTTCGCCCTGAAGCGCGGTGAACAGCTTACGCTCCATCCTGCCATCGAGATAGGGGCAGGGTTGCGGGGCCGTGACATAGAATTGTGGCGCAATTGGCAGCGTGTGTCGCATGAAGTTCCCAGATAGCCTCGGGAGGGATGATAGCAACCGTTCCCGAGGCCGCCAAGTGTTTCGCGCAACCGCGTGTCAGGCCCGTCGATTGATCATGACCGTGCCCAGAAAACTGTCGGTCAGACCCTGACCGCGGGCGCTGGTCAACATCATGATCACCGAGATGATCTGGATCACCGCAAACGCCATGCTGACGAAATAGCCGGCAGTGTGGGCGATGGCCTTGCCCATATCCATTCGTTCTCCGAATGCGTCGCGCAATTCGATTCCCATGAACCGCATGCCCAGTGTGGCCGAGCCGTTGGTGATGGTTACTACGCGATAGACAAAGCTGATCACGGCATAGATCACTGCCAGAAAAAACAGACCGAGGCCTGCGCTCAACAGGATCGCCACCGTGCAGAGCAGCGAGATGAAGGCGATATCAAACAACCAAGCGACAAAGCGTTTGCTTGTCACCGAGCGGTAGAAATCAGGTTGGGTATCCGGGTCAGGCAGGTGGTTCATTCGTCAGGTCCGAAAAAATGGGTCAGGGTACCCTGTCCCGGATTGCCGGGACAGGGCAAGGTCAATCAGGCCGGCTTGGCATTTTCGTCGTCTTCATGGTTCTCGCGGGCGCGTTCGTCCATGAACTCGTCGAATTCGGCCTTGTCCTTGGCATCGCGCAGGCGGCGCAGGAACGCCTCGAAGTCCTGCTGTTCGCGTTCAAGGCGGGCCAGTGTATCTGCCTTGTAGGCGTCAAATGCGCTGTTGCCTGATGGTTTCATCGCGCTCATGTGGCTGTGCCAGGATTTGCGGCGGCTGCAGGATTTGCTGAACATGCGTTTGCTCCAGATCATGTAAGCCAGAAGGGCCAGGCCAACCGGCCAGAAGAAGATGAAACCAAGGACCATGGCGGCAATCCAGGCCCCTTTGCCTTTGTCATCCAGCCAGGCCTCGATTCGATAAAGCCATCCCGGATTCGCGGGGACGGCGGGGTCGGACAATGCGGTCATTTGAGCTCTCCAGGGTTGATGTAAACTCTTTTCACATTGATTAGATGGGGTCGTGGGCGGGGGTTGCAAGGGGGTAATGTAAAAAAGATTTACATTCAGCAATTCGGTTGACGGTGAGCGCAATCAGCCGCAGGTTGCGGAAATGGATTTGACAGAACACAAAACGGCACCTGCGCTGGATGAAATTCTGAATTTGGAAAAGCAGGTCTGGATGGCGCTGGTCGAGGGCAACGCAAGCGCGGACCGGGCGTTGCTGAGCGCGGATTTTCTTGGGGTCTATCCGACGGGATTTGCCAATCGTGACGATCATGTCGGTCAATTTGCAGACGCACCGACGATGGCCGAGTTCGAACTGAGCGGCGAAAGACTGCGTGTTCTGACACCGGATATCGTCTTGCTGTCCTACAAGGCCGATTACCTGCGCCCGGGTGCGACAACGCGCGAGGCGATGCTGATTTCGTCGTTATGGGAACGCAGAGACGACGTTTGGGTCAACAGTTTCAGTCAGGACACGCCGGTTCAGAACACCTGATCAGAATGCCCCATTGACGATCACGCGCCGCGATGCGCAGTTTGCGCCCATGACAGACGTTTTAGCCATTTCACGACTTCCGCGCGCTTTCGATCCATCCTTGGGGGCCGAAGCGCGGGCCCTGATGCCTGATTTGCCGGCCGAGATGGCGGAATTGGTGGCGGGCACCGCCGGTTCAAGCCCCTATCTGAAAAGTCTGATCGAACAAGAGAAGGGCTGGCTGCCCGAGGCCCTGATGCACCCGGATCAGGCATTGGCTGACGTCATGTCTGCTGCGCGTGATCTGCCGCCGGATCAGTTGAAACCCGGATTGCGGCAGGCCAAGCGGCGAATGGCTCTGCTCACGGCGTTGGCCGATATTGCAGGTGCGTGGCCGTTGGAGAAGGTCACGGCGGCCCTGACCGATTTCGGTGCGCTGGCCGCAGATGTTGCCGCCAAGGCCGAGATCGCAACATTGATCCGGCGTAAGAAGCTGCCGGGCATGACCGAGGATGATGTCGAAACCGCAGCCGGCCTGGTCATACTGGCGATGGGAAAGATGGGCGCGCATGAGCTGAACTACAGCTCGGATATCGATCTGATCGTCCTGTTTGATGAAACGCGCTTTGACCCCGATGACTTCTACGAGGCCCGGCAGGGCATGGTTCGGGCCACGCGCAACTTCTGTGCGACGTTGAGCGAGAAGACGGCGGATGGCTATGTGTTCCGAACGGATCTGAGGCTGCGCCCCGATCCGGCCGTGACACCGGTTTGCATGGCGATGGAGGCCGCCGAGCGGTATTACGAAAGCCTCGGTCGTACGTGGGAGCGCGCGGCTTACATCAAGGCGCGCCCCTGCGCCGGGGATCTGGATGCGGGGCAGCGTTTCCTTGACGGCTTGCGCCCCTTTGTCTGGCGCCGCCATCTGGACTTTGCCGCCATTCAGGACGCCCATGACATGCGCCTGCGCATCCGGGAAAACAAAGGGACGGGCGGGTCTTTGTCGATCCCCGGTCACGACATGAAACTGGGGCAGGGCGGTATCCGCGAGATCGAGTTTTTCACGCAAACCCGCCAGTTGATCGCGGGTGGGCGGGACGCTGACCTGCGGGTGCGAGGCACGGTTCCCGGGTTGGCGGCGCTGGCGGCAAAAGGCTGGGTGCCACAGGATGTGGCGGACAAGCTGACAGATCATTACCGCGCGCACCGCGAAGTCGAACATCGCATCCAGATGATTCATGATGCGCAGACCCACAAGGTGCCGAACTCACCCGACGGGATCGAACGCGTCGCCTGCCTGATGGGGATCAGCAGCGCCGAGTTGACGCAGGACCTGAAAAACCGCCTGACCGAAGTGCATGAGCTGACCGAAGGGTTCTTTGCCCCCGGACCTGGTGCGGCGCCCGCCCATGTACAGGATGTGGAGTTCGACAAGAACGTTCTGGCCCGATGGACGACATATCCGGCCCTCAGGTCCCAGCGCGGCGCGCGGATTTTCGAACGTCTGCGCCCCGAATTGCTGTCACGTCTGGCCAAAACCGCCAAGCCCGACGAAGCATTGATGGCTTTGGACGGGTTCCTGGCGGGCCTGCCCGCCGGGGTGCAGCTGTTTTCGCTGTTCGAGGCGAATCCGCAACTGATCGACTTGTTGATCGATATCGTCGGAACCTCGCATGCTCTGGCATCGCACCTGTCCCGCAACGCGTCGGTGTTCGATGCGGTGATCGGGGGCAGTTTCTTTGCGGATTGGCCCGGGCAAGAGGCGTTGAAAGCGGAATTGACGCAGGCTTTGTCGGAAGAAACGGATTATGAAACCCAGCTTGATCTTGCCCGACGCTGGTGCAAGGAATGGCATTTCCGGGTCGGCGTGCATCACCTGCGCGGCCTGATCGACGGAAAAAAGGCAGGTCGGCAATATGCCGAGCTTGCGCAGTCGGTCATCCCGGCCATCCTGCCGCATGTCACCGAGAATTTCGCCCGCAAACACGGCCCTGCACCGGGGCGTGGCGCTGCCGTGCTTGGGATGGGGTCGCTGGGGGCAGGCCGGATCAACTCGCAATCCGATCTGGACATGATCGTCATCTACGATCCTTTGGATCAGGACATGTCTGACGGTCCGCGCCCTTTGGCCACGCGCACGTATTATGCGCGGTTCACGCAGGCCCTGATCACGGCATTGTCCGCTCCGATGTCGCAGGGACGCTTGTATGAGGTCGATATGCGATTGCGTCCCTCGGGCAATCAGGGGCCGGTCGCGACCAGTTGGGCCAGCTTTGTCAATTACCAGCGGAACGAAGCCTGGGTGTGGGAGCATCTGGCCCTGACCCGCGCGCATGTTGTTGCCGGGGATGCCGGACTGGCCGAGGAAATCGAGGCCTTCCGCACCGAGTTTCTGTCGCACCCGCGAGAGCAGGGGAAGGTTCTGCGCGAAGTGGCCGAGATGCGGTCGCGCCTGGCGGCGGCCAAGGCGCCCGCCGGCATCTGGGACGCCAAGAACGGCCCCGGCCGGCTGATGGATATCGAATTGATGGCCGAAACCGGTGCTTTGCTGGCAGGGTCGGCGCAGCGCGATGTCGCGTCGGGTCTGGATGGCGCCGTCGCAGCCGGCTTGCTGGATGTCGCGCAGGCGCAATCTCTGAAAGACTGCTATGACCTATTCTGGTCGGTGCAATGCGCCGCGCGGTTGCTGTCGGGCAAGACGATCGAAGCCGACAAGATCGGCGAAGGCGGTACAGCATTTTTGTGCCGCGCCACCGGGTTCGAACAGGTCGAGGCGTTACAGGCGGCATTGCAGGAATGTTACACGACTGCGGCCGATCTGATCGGCGGCGTGATCAAGGGGGAAGAAGATGGCGCGCAGCAGTGATCCCAACGACCACAAAGGTCTGATCCGCGAAGCCTATCGAATCGACGGCATCACCCTGCCAGAGTGTCGCAGCATTTTTTTGGACTGGGCGCTGAGCCTTCCCGCAGATCGCGACCAGAACACGGCGCTGGCCGAGCTGCACGCGGGCTATGCCGAGCAGAACCCCGATCATCCGATGACACAGGTTCTGACCGAAGGCCTTCAGACGGCAAAGGCCCCAGAACGCCGCGGCGGTTGGCGATCCCGTAACCGCTAGGGCTTTCCCACCGGCGCGTTCAGGACTATGAGGGCGCCATGACCCAATCTGCCGACCGTCCCCGTATCCGCCTGAAACCCAAAGCCAATGCGCGCGGCCTGCGCCATGGTTTCCCCTGGGTCTACGCCAATGACATCGTCACCGACCGCCGTACCCGAAAAATTCCGGCGGGCGCTCTGGCCGTGCTCGAAGATGACAAACGGGCGCCCGTCGCGCTGGTCGCGGTCAACACCTCGTCCAAGATCATGTGCCGGGTGCTGGACCATGACATCGACGCGCAGCTTGACGCGACGTGGTTCGAGAACCGTTTGCAGCGCGCCCTCGATCTGCGAGAAAGCCTGTTTGACGCCCCGTATTATCGCCTGATCCATGCCGAAGCGGACGGCTTCCCCGGCGTCATCATCGACCGCTTTGGCGAGGCCTGCGTCATTCAGCCGAACGCGGCCTGGGCCGAGGCGCACCTGGATGTGCTGACCCAAGCTCTGGTCAAAGTCACTGGCGTGACCACGGTGCTGAAGAACGCCTCGGGCCGTACACGCGGGCTGGAGGGGTTGGACGACGTCAACCAGGTATTGCGCGGAACCGCGCCCGATGCGCCCCTGCCGGTACCGATGAATGGCGCCACCTACATGGCGGATCTGACAGGCGGTCAGAAGACCGGGCTGTTTTACGACCAGCGCCCCAACCACGCCTTTGCCGCGCGCCTGGTTCATCCCGATGCGCAGGTGCTGGACGTGTTCAGCCATGTGGGCGGCTTCGGTCTGGCGATGCTTGCAGGCGGTGCGGGGCAGGCATTGTCCGTCGATGGCTCAGCCGCCGCGCTCGACCTGGCGAAAAAAGGGGCCGAGGCGTCGGGCCTTGCTGAAAAGTTCCAGACCCGACAGGGCGACGCGTTCGAGGTTCTGACTCAACTGGGTGAAGAAGGCGCGCGATTTGATGTGGTGATCTGCGATCCGCCCGCGTTTGCACCGTCCAGGCAAGCGCTGGATGCGGGGCTGCGCGCCTATGAACGTATCGCACGACTGGCGGCGCCTCTGGTCAAACCCGGTGGTTATCTGGGGCTGTGTTCGTGTTCGCACGCGGCTGACCTGAGCCGGTTCCGCGATGCGTCCTCCCGTGGGATCGGGCGCGCCGGGCGTCAGGCGCAATTGATCCACACCGGGTTTGCGGGTCCCGATCACCCGCAACTGCCGCAACTGGCGGAAAGCGGCTACCTCAAAGCAGTGTTCTACCGCCTGTGAAGGCCGTTCTCGACACCTGCGTCATCTATCCCACGGTGATGCGCGAGATGCTGCTGGGCGCGGCCCGCCTTGGCCATTTCACTCCGATCTGGTCTGCCCGCATCCTCGAAGAATGGGCCCGCGCCGCGCGCAAGCTGGGCCCGACGGGCGAGGCGCAAGCCCGCGCCGAAATTGCCTTGGCGCAAGCGCAGTGGCCAAGGGCCGAACGCGCGCCGGTCCCGGGGCTGGAGCAGCGCCTCTGGCTGCCCGACGCAGCCGATATCCACGTTCTGGCGACGGCCATCACCGCCTCGGCCGACGTCATCGTGACCGTCAACGCCAAGGATTTCCCCAGAAATATTCTGGCAGAGGAGGGGCTCGACCGCCGAGATCCCGACGGCTTGCTGCATGGTCTCTGGTTATCTGACCCTGACGGCCTGGCGACCATCGCCGATCGCGTTCTGAGTGAAGCCATCCGCCTTTCCGGCCACCAATGGACCCTGCGGGCGCTGATGAAAAAGGCCCGCCTTCCACGCCTTGGCAAGGCGCTCACCCAATAAACTGGATCCCACTTCATCTGGCTAAAAATATCCCGGAGAGCGCGAGAGGCTGGCCTCTCGCTGCGCACCCTCAGCCACGCGCCCAACGCTGCTCAAGGGCCTCCAGTGCCGCAATGCGCTCACCCGTTTTCGGGTGGCTCATCAACCATGCCGGGGCAACGCCCGCCCGTTGTTGCGTCAGGTCTTCCAGCTTGTGAAACAAGGATTTCTGCGGCCCGATCCCGATTCCGGCCTTGGTCAGCAAGGCGGCGGCATATTCGTCCGCCTCATACTCATCCTGTCGTGACAGGCGCGAGGCCAGTAATGATGTCAAGGCATTCGCAATCATCGCTCCGATAAACGGAATAAACCGGTTCAGCACCATGATCAGCGCCGTCCGCATCGCGTTTTGGCCTGAAAAATCAATCATCCGTCGCTTTGCGTGACCCAAGGCTACATGTCCCAGCTCATGTGCGATCACGCTGGCCATTTCCTCGGCCGACACCTCTCCGTTGCGGAATTTTCGGTAAAACCCGCGCGTGATGAAAATCCGACCATCCGGAGCAGCCAGCCCGTTCACCGGGTCAATCTCGTAGATATAGACAGGGACCCGATCGATTTCCAAAGCTGCGGCAAGCCGGTCCGTCATACGTTTCAGCACCGGGTCGGCCAGTTCGGTCGATTTTGCGTCCAACTCACGATGGGTGCGCCAGACCGAAATGCGGTACATCACGATGGCATAGCCAATTGCCAGCAGGATCGGGGTCAATCGAAGCATGTCAAAGATATGGTCCGAACATGGGCGTTGCGCAAGTCACACCTGCGGGATGTGCGTCGGGACCCGCATAATCTTTTTTCGTGCGCCGAAATCGGCATAACCTTTTTTCGTGCGCCGAAATCGGCACAACCTTCGATAAGTTGTGATCTTGCGATATGAGCTGTTGATTATTTCAACGATCCCACTTAACCGACAGGGCGCTATCGATGGGGGACCCATGACCGACAAGAACTATGAAGCGCGTCACCTGGAAACACTCGACCGGGATTTGCGGCGCTTTTCGCGCCTCGAAATGGCGACCGCACAGGCTGGACGACCCTTTGTGGGCTCAGGGATCGCCCTGGCATTCATTGTCGTCGCAGGCCTTGTGGCCGCTTTCCTGTTCGGGCAGGGCAACAATTCACTTGTCGTCGTGATCGCGGCGATGTTCGGGGCCTATATGGCGCTGAATATCGGGGCCAATGACGTCGCCAACAACATGGGTCCCGCAGTGGGGGCGAATGCGCTGACGATGGGCGGTGCCATCGCGATTGCCGTTGTTTTTGAAAGTGCCGGGGCGCTCATTGCCGGGGGCGATGTCGTGTCGACCATCGCCAAGGGAATCATCGCGCCGGAAAGCATGGGAACGGCCGACGTCTTCATATGGGCGATGATGGCGGCGCTGCTGTCCTCGGCGCTTTGGGTCAATCTGGCGACTTGGATCGGCGCGCCGGTTTCCACCACGCATTCGGTCGTGGGCGGTGTAATGGGGGCAGGGATCGCCGCGGCTGGGTTCGGCGCCGTAAGCTGGGGCACCATGAGCAAGATCGCTGCCAGCTGGGTGATCTCGCCACTTCTGGGGGGCTTGGTCGCAGCCGGTTTCCTGTGGTTCATCAAGGCCAGGATCATCTATCAGGAAGACAAGATCGCCGCGGCCCGCAAATGGGTGCCGATGCTGGTCGGGATCATGGCGGGCGCCTTTGCATCTTATCTGGCGCTCAAGGGTCTCAAGAAAATCATCAAGATTGATCTCGGGACAGCGTTGCTGATCGGTGCGGCGTGTGGCGGGCTGATCTGGGCAGTGATGATCCCGGTGATCCGCCGCCAGTCCGAGGGGCTTGAAAACCGCAACAAGTCGCTGAAAATTCTGTTTGGAATTCCGCTGATCGTGTCTGCGGCACTGCTGAGTTTTGCGCATGGTGCAAATGACGTTGCCAACGCGGTGGGACCGTTGGCCGCGATTGTGCAGGCTTCTGCCTCGGGCGACTTCACTCATGCCGTCAGCATTCCCTATTGGGTCATGGTCATCGGTGCGTTCGGGATATCGTTCGGCCTGTTCCTGTTTGGTCCGAAACTGATCCGTATGGTCGGCAGCCAGATCACCAAGCTCAACCCGATGCGGGCCTATTGCGTTGCCCTGTCGGCCGCAATCACGGTGATCGTTGCAAGCTGGCTGGGCCTGCCTGTCAGTTCCACCCACATCGCGGTTGGCGCTGTCTTCGGTGTCGGGTTCTTTCGGGAATGGGATGCCGAGCGACGGCTGAGACGCGCCAGCCGGGCTTTCCCTGAACGCCCCCGCGTCGCGCCGGAAGAACGCCGCCGCCGCAAGCTGGTTCGCCGGTCGCATTTCCTGACCATCGTTGCTGCGTGGGTTATCACGGTTCCCGCCGCTGCAATGCTGGCAGCGATCCTGTTTCTTGGGATTCAGGTAATTGCCGGGTAAACTCTGGCGCTGACCTCAACGGGTCAGCGCTTTCATGCCCTGTTCCAGCCCGGCCAGGGTCATCGGCACCATGTGGCCTTCGAAGATCTCCTGAATCATGCTGATGGAGTGGGTGTATTCCCAATACTTCTCGGGCACGGGATTGATCCACAGGTTCGACGCCCATTGATCCCGCGCGCGTTGCAGCCAGACCTGCCCGGCCTCTGCGTTCCAATGCTCATTGGCGCCGCCGGGATAGGCGATCTCATACGGGCTCATCGAGGCGTCGCCGACGAAGATGCATTTGTAGTCGGGCCCATAGGTGCGAAACACTTCATGCGTGGGCGTCTGCTGGTCCCAGCGGCGGCGATTGTCACGCCAGACGCCCTCGTAAAGGCAATTGTGGAAATAAAAATATTCCAGATGCTTGAACTCGGACCGTGCGGCTGAAAACAGCTCTTCCACCACTTTGATATGCGGGTCCATTGATCCGCCAACGTCCAGAAACAGCAGAACCTTGACCGCGTTGTGACGTTCGGGTCGGGTTTTGACATCCAAATAGCCGTGCTCGGCCGTAGCGCGAATGGTGCCGTCCAGATCCAGTTCTTCCGCAGCACCTTCGCGCGCCCAGCGGCGCAGGCGTTTCAGGGCAACCTTGATGTTGCGGGTGCCCAGTTCAACCGTGTCGTCCAGGTTTCTGAATTCGCGCTTGTCCCAAACCTTGACCGCGCGCTGGTGGCGGCTTTCCTTTTGGCCGATGCGCACGCCTTCGGGATTGTAGCCATAGGCCCCGAAAGGAGAGGTCCCGGCCGTGCCGATCCACTTGTTGCCGCCCTGATGGCGGCCTTGTTGTTCCTTGAGACGCTCGCGCAGCGTTTCCATCAGCTTGTCGAAACCGCCAAGCGCCTCGATCTCGGCTTTTTCTTCATCAGACAGGTGCTTTTCGGCCATTTTGGCCAGCCAGTCGCCCGGGATGTCAACGGCTTCCAGAACCTGATCGAAGCTGATCTCGTTCAGTCCTTCGAAACTGGCGGCAAAGGCGCGGTCGAACTTGTCGATGTTGCGTTCGTCCTTCACCATCGACACGCGCGCGAGATAGTAGAACGCCTCGATATCATAGGTGGCCAGACCCTTTTTCATGCCTTCCAGAAAAGTCAGATACTCCCGCAGCGATACCGGGATGCCAGCTTTGCGAAGGTTTTCGAAAAAGGGCAGGAACATCGTGTCAGGCCACCAAACGCACCAGAATCAACGAGATCACCAGACCCACCAGCGCAAAGGCAATGCCGTATCCGGCGGCATATTGCGCCATGTCGGCCCGATTACCGCTGCGCTTTTTCGCGGTCAGGGCTCCCAAGGTTGCACCCAGTGCCGCCATTCCCAGAACTACCAACATATGTGCGTCATCCGTCTTTCGTGCCATCCGTATGTCTTCGACCGTTGTCCCGCGACAACGACTGGGCCACCAGATCCGAACCAAACCCGTACCGCGCCCATCCCAGGCTGTCCAGCCTGACGGCACGTGCCTGCTGTATCTGCCCCGCCTGTTTCAGCGCTTCTGATTTCAGCAACAGCAACGTGGCCAGCAAAGACGCATTTTCTGCCCGTGTCATGACATCGATGGCCCTGTTCAGCTCGGGCAGAACACTGGGTCCCTTTTCCTGTGCCAGCGCGAATGCCGCGGTTTGCGTGGTGACATAGGCCTGATGCACCTCTGTGCCGGGCGTGGCCTTCAGAAATTGCTGCGCAATCTGAAACTGGCGTTGGGCTTCGATGGGGTCCCGGAATTGTTCCATCCGGCCCATCAGGTAATGAGGATAGGCGCGGCGGTGATCCGTCCATCCCTGCTGCTGACCGATCCGTGCCGCCTTTCGGGCAGCGCGCAGCTGTCTGGGCGACCCCGCGCCCGGTCCCAGTGATTTCTGGATCGCGTCAATCCATTCGCGCGGTGTATCCGTAAAGGGTTGAACGGGCACCCTGTCCCCGCGCGGGTTCATCCGGCTCAGAACCCCCGGGATGACCGCGGCAACCTGATCGCGGGTCATGCCGGTGCGCAGTTCCGGCGCATAGGCAGCCCGCAGGATCAACATGTCGAACCCGGTCAGAACCGTATGGATATTGTCGTCGTTGAACACCGAATCCGGCAGGTGATACAGATCGTTCAGCGGACCAAGCGCTTGCGCCAGTTCTTCATGCAGGCAATCACGTATTTCCTGCGGACTGACGTCGTATGGGATGAAAATCCCAAGCCGTTCGCGTTTGTGCAGTTCTGTCCAGCTGCTTTTTATCTTTCGGCGGTCACGGCGATATTCTTCAAGGCTGGAGGCGTTGGGGACGACGAAACAGGCCGCGTTGGGCAGAATGCGCAGAATGTCTTTCTGGCTGACGGCTTCGATGGTGATATTCGCCTGGCCTTCGTCGATCTGTCGGATGTTGATTCCGGCTTCACGCCTCAGGCGGTTGAGCAACCGGGTCAGATCTTGCTGCATGCTTGCGGTCGGCGATCCGGCCAGGCGGACTGTGACCGGGGTCTCAAATCGCGTGAAAACGGGCAGGGCGGCGCCGCTTTCCAGTTCAAAATGCAGGGACAAGAAATCCGAGGCGATGTTCTTGTTCGATCGAGCAGGCGGCGAAGGTCGCGCCGTTGAAAAAGACTTGGCAGGTGGCAGGCTTGCTTCGATAACCGTGACCTGATCGGGCAGCTCGATCGTTTCAACCGTCGCGCAGCCAGCAACAACCAGTGCCAGAAAAAGGGCACTCAATCGCTTCATGAGCGGGCGTACTTGATGAACGGTGTCAGTGTGCCGATGCGATCATACAGTTTCCGCGCAGTGTGGTTAAAATCCTGGGTCAGCCAATAGACCGACGGCGCGCCCTGACGATCGGCCTCGTCATAGACCGCCTGGATCAAGGCCCGGCCAACGCCTGCCCCTCGTGCCTCGGGTCGCGCGAACAGGTCTTGCAGGTAGCAGACCTTTTCCACCTTCCAGGCGTGGCGATGAAACAGATAATGTGTTAACCCGACCAGGGCGCCATTCTGCTCGGCAACGAAACAGGAAAAATCCTGCGGGTCGTCGCCCAGCAGCCTGGAAAAGGTTGTTTCGTATACATCATCGGGCAGGGCGGTTTCATAAAATGCCAGATAGTCCCGCCACATGTCGGCCCATTGGCTTTTGTCCTCGGCACGCAGGGTGCGGATTGTCAGTGCGTTCGCCACGCGAGTCATCCAATTCTGTGGGCGGCGAAGCTCTGTTTCGCCAGATGGGCCGATGCTGGCATCCGGGCCGCCGCAAGGCAACCCATGATCACCGTCTGGTCACCGTCCGGCTATCGTTTGCCGCGTGCCATAAAGGCCAGACGTTCGAACAGATGCACATCCTGTTCATTCTTCAGCAACGCGCCATGCAGTTTCGGAAGCGCATCTGTGCCGCCGCGTTTGAGGTCTTCGGCGCTCAGGTCCTCGGCCAGCAGCAGCTTCAGCCAATCCAGCACTTCCGATGTTGACGGCTTTTTCTTGAGCCCCTGCGTCTCGCGGATTTCATAGAACTGGGTCAGGGCGGTGGTCAGCAGCGCATCCTTGATGCCGGGGTGATGAACCTCGACGATGCGGCGCATCGTGGCCTCGTCCGGGAAGCGGATGTAGTGGAAGAAGCAGCGGCGCAGAAACGCGTCCGGCAATTCCTTTTCATTGTTCGAGGTGATGATGACGATCGGGCGGTTTTTGGCCCGGATGGTTTCCCCTGTCTCGTAGACATGGAACTCCATCTTGTCGAGTTCCTGCAAAAGGTCGTTTGGAAACTCGATATCCGCCTTGTCGATCTCATCGATCAGCAGAACGACCTTTTCGTCGGCCTCGAAGGCCTGCCACAGCTTGCCCTTGCGGATATAGTTCGTCACGTCATGCACACGTTCCTCACCCAACTGGCTGTCCCGCAGGCGGCTGACCGCGTCATATTCATACAGGCCCTGCTGCGCGCGGGTGGTGGATTTCACGTTCCATTCAATCATCCTCAGCCCCAGCGCGCCGGCCACCTGTTTGGCAAGTTCTGTCTTGCCGGTGCCGGGTTCGCCCTTGACCAGCAATGGGCGTTCAAGTGTGACGGCGGCGTTCACGGCAATCGTCAGATCGTCAGTGGCGACATATTCGGCTGTACCTTGAAAGCGTGCGGTCATGGGCTTCTCGTGTGGTTTTTCGTGATCCGTGGGCAGGTTGTGTTGTCCGGGTTACAGACGGTCAATGATTTTGACAACCCGCGTCCCTGCGTCGGTTGAGGCGATTTTTGCAGGAACTCCAAGCCCTTTTGGTTGATTCGTGCGCGCGAATGTACCCTGCCAATTGACACCTGCCTCAAAAAGGCCTGCTAAATTTCATAGAAAAACAGGGTTTTGTTGTTGTTTGTCTCATATTTAGACAAAACGGCACGAGGGCGGGCTGAAGCAACGTTTGTGTAGTGACAATCCCACGCCCGTCGGCTAAACGCTGCGCAGAAGGGGGTGCCAAATGTCAGGTGAAACATCCGCGACCGACGTTTCTGGCCATACCGAGGGAGCAAATATGAAACAGGAAGTTTTTCTGCCGGAGGATTACCGCCCGGCCGAAGATGAACCTTTCATGAATGAACGTCAGCTTGAATATTTCCGCCGCAAGCTGTTGGATTGGAAGAATGAGCTTTTGGCGGGCAGCCGCGATACGATCGAAGGGCTGCAGGACAACACCCGAAACATCCCGGATGTCGCAGACCGCGCGAGCGAGGAGACCGATCGCGCTCTGGAGCTGCGGACACGCGACCGCCAGCGCAAGCTGGTTGCCAAGATCGACGCAGCCCTGCGCCGGATCGAAGAGGGTGAATACGGCTACTGCGAAAAGACCGGCGATCCGATTTCGCTGAAACGCCTGGATGCACGTCCGATTGCAACCATGACGCTGGAGGCGCAAGAGCGCCACGAGCGCCGCGAAAAGGTCCACCGCGACGATTGATCGCCGGGTGAAACTGGAAAATTTCGAACGCCGGGGCCTGTGGCTCTGGCGTTTTTGCGTTATGCGGGGGGCATGAAGATCAATCGGTTGAATTTCTGTGTAATTGGTGGCGGCATCGGCGGTCTGGCGGCTGCGTTGGCGCTGCGGCAACACGGGGCGCAGATCACCCTGCTAGAGCAAGCCCCGGCATTAACCGAGGTTGGCGCCGGTCTGCAGATCAGTGAAAACGGGTTGTGCGTGTTGCGCGCGCTTGGGGTGGCGGATCTGTCTGCGGGCCAGAAGTCGCACGGTACGATCTTGCGCGATTACCGCAAAGGCCGCGTTGTCAGCCGGCTGCCCGGTCCTTCGGCTGGCCCGACCTATTACTTTCACCGCGCCGATCTGTTGAATCTGCTGCACTCTGCGGCCCGCAAGGCCGGCGTGGATGTCCGTCTGGGGGCCAAGGTTTCCAACGTGCACAAACACCCCAACGAAGCCGAAATTCTGTTGGCGAGCGGCGAACGGCTGCGCGCCGAATGCGTCATCGCCGCCGACGGTGGCCGAAGCGCGATTCGCCCGGCTCTGAACGGGCCCGAGACACCAGAGTTCACGCACCAGGTCGCCTGGCGCGCGACCATTCCCTGGCGACTGGATTCAGGCGTGGTGACGGCATCCCTGACCATGGGGCCGGGTCGGCATGTCGTAACCTATCCTTTGCGCGATCAAAGCATGATGAACATCGTTGCGGTCGAGGAACGCTCGGACTGGAGGGAAGAGGGATGGAAGCTGAACGGCGATCCGGATGAATTGCGCGCACGTTTTTCAGGGTTCGGCGGTCCGGTAGGTGAGATTCTGTCAAAGGTCTCGGATGTGAATCTGTGGGCCCTGTTCCTGCGCCCGGTCGCAGAAAAATGGCAAAACGGTCGTTTGGCATTGCTGGGGGACGCGGCGCATCCGACCTTGCCGTTCATGGCGCAAGGCGCCTGCTTGGCGTTGGAAGATGCCTGGGTGCTCGCACGATCTTTCGACGAACACTCGGGCGTCACCAGCGCGCTTGCCGCCTACGAGAAAACGCGGCGACCAAGGGCAGAAAGCGTGGTTGCCGTTGCCGGGTCGAACGCACGCAATTTCCACCTGTCAGGCCCCGCCCGTTTGGCGGCCCAATGTGCGCTTATGGCCATCGGACGGAAATTGTCACGCCGCTACGAATGGATATACAGCTACGACGTCACGGCCTGAACCGCTAAATATCAAGATCGACCCAGACAGGCACGTGATCCGAGGGTTTTTCATGCCCGCGCACGGCGGCATCAATCTGGCAATCCCGCATTAGATCTGCCGCTTGCGGGGTCAGCAGAAAGTGATCGATCCGAATTCCGTCGTTCCGGTTCCAGGCCCCGGCCTGGTAGTCCCAGAATGAATAGTGCCCCGCGCTTTGGGTGGTGGCCCGGAACGCTTCGGTGAAGCCCAGATTCAGGATCTTGCGAAACGCGGTGCGGCTTTCGGGGCGGAACAATGCGTCTTCGCGCCATGCTTCGGGGCGTTTGGCGTCCTCCACCTGCGGGATGATGTTGTAATCCCCCGCCATCAACGCAGGTTCTTCGGTTGCCAGCAAATCACGGGCACGGTGATAAAGCCGCTCCATCCATGCCAGTTTGTAATCGTATTTCGGGCCGGGCGCCGGATTGCCATTGGGCAGGTACAATCCACAGATCCGAAGAGCCTTTTTACCAACGACGGTGGCTTCTATCCAACGGGCCTGCTCATCCGCGTCATCGCCGGGAAGGCCGCGGGATACATCCTCGAGGGGAAGCTTCGACAAGATTGCAACGCCGTTGAAGCTTTTTTGTCCATGGGTTTCCACGTTGAACCCACGCTCTTCGAATATCTCGCGCGGGAAGTTTTCATCGACCGACTTGATCTCTTGCAACAGCACAACGTCCGGCTGCGCTTCGTCCAGCCAACGGGGCAGGGCTTCGACCCGCGCTTTGATGCCGTTGATGTTGAACGTGGCGATTTTCATGCGCGATCCTCCGAAGACTTGGTGCAACCTATCGCGCAGAACGGGCCCAACGGCAAGGCGGAGATCGTATTTGCGAGGCTCTGCCTCGCGCTCCTGGATATTTTTGGCCAGATGAAGAAACGGATTATTAACCGAATTTCTTCAAGCTGAAGTGGCGGTACAGGCGGGGACGCCGATGACAGCGCCAAGTGAAGCCCTCTGGTCTTTCGGTCAGAGGGCGGACTCCTGCTTCATCTGGCTGAAAATATCCTGGGGGTGTGGGGGCAAAGCCCCCACGGTTACATCGAAAAAGATGTGCCACAACCACAGGAAGAGGTGGCGTTGGGGTTGTCGATTACAAATCGCGCACCGATCAGTTCCTGGGTGAAGTCGATAACCGCGTTTTCCAGGAAGGGCAGCGAAATGGCGTCGACAATGACTTTTTGCCCTTTGCCTTCAAGGACCAGATCATCTTCTTTCGGCGTATCCAAAGCGATTTCGTATTGAAACCCCGAGCAACCGCCGCCTTCCACTGCGACGCGCAGTGCCTGACCCTGATCCGCCGCGCCGATTTCTGCGAGGCGTTCAAAGGCGCGATCCGTGACTGTTGGGGGCAGATTCATGCCGGTCTCCAAAGGTTTCCTTCCGTTACGCCATACAATATAGAAAGTGCAAGGACAGGCGACAAGGACGGGCCATTTGGACAGAGCTAGTTTTGCCTCGGATCCGGACCGCACCAGGGGACGGCTCGTAGCCGAGGAGGAAAGCAGTTTCCGATCATGCTTTCAGCGCGACCGGGACAGGATCATTCACGCCAGTGCCTTTCGGCGCCTCAAACACAAGACGCAAGTTTTCGTTGAGCATGAGGGCGATAGCTACCGCACCCGCCTGACCCATTCCATCGAGGTGGCGCAGGTGGCCCGGACCATTGCCGGTGCTCTGGGCCTGAACCCAGAGCTGACCGAAGCCGTGGCCCTGGCGCATGATCTGGGGCACACGCCCTTTGGACATACCGGCGAGGACGCGTTGCACGCGTTGATGAAACCCTTTGGTGGTTTTGATCACAACGCGCAGGCCATTCGGATCGTCACAAAGCTGGAGCGCCACTATGCAGAATTCGATGGGTGCAACCTGACCTGGGAATGTCTGGAAGGAATAGCCAAGCACAATGGCCCGGTTGAGGGCGATCTGCCCTGGGCATTGGCCGAGTGCAATCAGGAATTCGATCTTGAACTGCACACCCATGCCAGCGCGGAAGCGCAAGTTGCGGCCCTTTCTGATGACATAGCGTACAACAATCACGATCTTCTGGACGGATTGCGCGCAGGCTTGTTCACGGATGACGATTTGCAGGACCTGCCGATTGTCGGGGTGTGTTACGCCGAGGTGGATGCCAGATACCCAGGGCTGGATTCCTATCGCCGGCGTCACGAAGCGCTAAGGCGGGTTTTCGGGGTCATGGTGGGGGATGTCATCAACACTTCGAACGATCTCATTGCCGTTTCTGGCGCGCAGTCCGTCGAAGAAATCCGACATCTTGGGTATCCTGTCATCCAGTTCTCGGATGAGGTTTGGGCGCAACTGCGTGAAATCCGGGCGTTTCTGTTCACACGTATGTATCGCGCACCCAGGGTGATGTCAGTGCGGGCAGAGGTGGCAAAGATCGTGGAAGATCTGTTTCCGATCTACATGAACGATCCCAGGCAAATGCCTGTGCGCTGGCACGATGACATTGAAGCTGCCAGGGACGACACAGCCTTGGCCCGCATTGTTTCCGATTACATTGCGGGCATGACCGACCGATTTGCCTTGCAGGACCATGCGCGGCTGACGGGCTGATCACTCCACGGCTATGTAAGCGATGGCCCAGACTTGCTGAGCCGCTTGTCTCGCAGACTGATCGGCGTTCTTTGTCGGTGGGAACACGATCATTGTCGGGCCATAGCCTCCGATCCCCATCGGTGCGCCATCAGCATGCGTTGCAACGATCGGTTTGTGCGTTGCGATACTGTCCCACTCGATTTCAGCCTGATACCCATCCAGCGCCATGGGAAAAGCGGTTTTCCCCTCGGCCCCCGCCAGTGTCATGACGTCTGCCAAAAGCGGGCCCGAAAACCTGTAATCCCGCTCATTGCCCGGAGGACCATAGGGGATTGTGATCTCGAACTGCTCCAGCCCGTCCAGCATGGCTGCGTCAAACCCTGCCGCGCCGTCATGCGTGACCTCCAGATAGCCCAGCAGACCGCCGTCATTCTCACCTCGCGCAGGCAGGTTTGTTTCACTGACCGTGCCGCCCAGCGTCAGCAGCACATGGCCTTTGGGCTGTGGCAGGTCGGCCAGCGCAGGCAAGGCGGTGGACAAAAGCAAGGCAAAGGACAAGGCGCGGTGCATCAACGGTCTCCGGTAGCGGCGTACAGGCCCAAGATTAGCGAGATGTTTCGCCAAACCAAGCTTAAACATTAGGCGTCCATTGACCTTGCCGGTTTGCGTGGTAAACCCCGCGACAAGCAAAAGGACATCCGAAATGAACCTGTTTTCCGAGATCCGCGGCCTTGTACTGGACGCGCTGGCGCAGATGCAGTCCGAAGGCGCATTGCCCGAGGGGCTGAGCTTTGACAACGTGGCGGTCGAGCCGCCGCGCGATGCGGCCCATGGGGACATGGCAACCAACGCCGCGATGGTGCTGGCGAAACTAGCCAGGATGAAGCCGCGCGACATTGCGGATGTTCTGGCCGGGAAACTGGCGGCGGATGACCGGATCACAAGCGCAGAAGTGGCAGGGCCCGGTTTCCTGAACCTGCGTCTTGCGCCGTCCGTTTGGCAAGGTGTGTTGGCGGCGGTTCTGGAAAAAGGCATCGATTTCGGGCGCTCGACCATGGGGCAGGGGCAGAAGGTCAATGTCGAATATGTCTCGGCCAACCCGACCGGTCCGCTGCATGTCGGGCACACACGCGGCGCGGTGTTCGGGGATGCGTTGGCAAGCCTGCTGGCCTATTCGGGCCATGACGTGACCCGTGAATACTATATCAACGACGGCGGCGCGCAGGTGGATGTGCTGGCGCGGTCGGCCTACGAACGTTATCGCGAGGCCAATGGCCTCAGCCCCGAGATTGCCGAAGGGCTGTATCCCGGCGACTATCTGATCCCGATCGGCGAGGCGCTGAAAGAGAAATATGGCGACAGCCTGATCGACAAGCCGGAAAGCGAATGGCTGGAAGAGCTGCGCGAGTTTTCGACCGACGCGATGATGGACCTGATCCGCGCCGACCTGAAGGCGCTGGGCGTCGAGATGGATGTGTTCTTCTCGGAGAAATCGCTCTATGGCACGGGCCGGATCGAGGCCGCGCTGCAATCGCTGACCGAAAAGGGCCTGATCTATGAAGGCGTGCTGGAGCCGCCCAAGGGCAAAAAGCCCGAAGATTGGGAGCCGCGCGAACAGACCTTGTTCAAATCCACCGAACATGGTGATGACGTCGACCGCCCGGTCAAGAAGTCGGATGGCAGCTGGACCTATTTCGCCCCCGATATCGCCTATCACTATGACAAGGTGAGCCGTGGCTTTGACGCGTTGATCGACGTGTTCGGGGCGGATCATGGCGGCTATGTCAAGCGGATGAAGGCGGCCGTGTCGGCCTTGTCCGATGGCAATGTGCCGCTGGATATCAAGCTGACGCAGTTGGTGAAACTGTGGAAAAATGGCGAACCGTTCAAGATGTCGAAACGGGCCGGGAACTTTGTCACCCTGCGGGATGTGGTCGATCAGGTTGGTCCCGACGTGACCCGTTTCGTGATGCTGACCCGCAAGAACGACGCGCCGCTGGATTTCGATTTCGACAAGGTATTGGAACAGAGCCGCGAGAACCCCGTGTTCTACGTTCAATACGCCCATGCCCGGGTGATGAGCGTGCTGCGCCGTGCCGCCGAGGCGGGGATCGACGCCACCGACGACACCTTGCGAGGGGCCGATCTGGCGTCGCTGGACCACCCCGCCGAACTGACGGTTGCCAAGAAGCTGGCGGAATGGCCACGCCTGGTCGAGATCGCTGCGCGGACCAACGAACCGCACCGCGTCGCCTTCTATCTGTATGAACTTGCAGGGGATTTTCACGCTCTGTGGAACAAGGGCAATGATGAAACCCAGTTGCGTTTCATTCAGGATGGCGATGTTGCCACAAGCCAGTCGAAAATTGCGCTGGCCAGGGCCGTTTCTGTTGTGATTTCAGCGGGCTTGGGTATTCTTGGCGTCACCCCGGCGCAGGAGATGCGGTAACAAATATCGCCCGAACCGCCGGTACGAGGTAGGCAAGAAATGACCCGCGCGCCTTATTTTCGGGCGCGAAGCGGGCAGTGAGGCGGACATGGCGAGTTACGATTTCTCGGGGCACCAAAGCCCCGGGCAGAATGATTACCCGAATCAAGCGCATTTCGAGGATGCGTATGACTATCCCGACGAGATGCAGGATTACGACGCGCCGCGCGGCGCGTTCGGACTGGGGCGGGCGGTCAATTTCCTGGGGGCTGTCGCATCGTTGGCACTGGTCGCCGGCGTCGGTATCTGGGGATACAAGCTTGTCATGCGGGATGTCAGCGGCGTGCCGGTCGTGCGTGCGGCCGAAGGGCCGATGCGGGTGCAGCCCGAAAACCCGGGCGGAACACCGGCCGATCATCAGGGCTTGGCCGTCAATGCCGTGGCCGCCAAGGGCAGTGCTGCCGCCCCGGCGGATCGTCTGATCCTTGCGCCGCGGCCGGTCTCGTTGACGGATGAAGACGTACCTGCCGCTGATCTGAAGCCGACACCGGCGCTGCATGTCGTGGAAAAGCCGATTTCAACCCAGGAAGCCGCCCGATTGCGCCAGAACGCAGTGGATGCGCTGGTTGCGGAATTGGCTGGTGAAGCAGCCAAAACGCAGCAAAACGCTGAGGATGGCGTGCAGGTGGCATCGCTGACCACCCCCGAGGAAGAACCCGCAATTGACCCGGCCGATTTCGCAGCCGCCTTGCCGGACCCGGCCATTGCCGCGCTGCCGGGCGTGCGCCGGTCCTTGCGCCCCTTGACCCGCCCGGCACGCGCCTCACGCAGCCGGGTGTCGCCAAGTGAGAAATCCGAAGACGCTATCAATGCTGCGGTGAAGGCTGCGGTTGGGTTGGATGTTGATCCTGATACGCTGGCGAAAGGCACGCGTCTGGCGCAGCTTGGGGCCTATGACAGCGTTCAGGTGGCGCAAACGGAATGGGATCGCCTGAACGGGAAGTTCAGCGAATATATGGCCGGAAAACAGCGCGTTATCCAGAAGACCTCAAGCGGTGGGCGCACCTTTTACCGCCTGCGCGTGCTGGGCTTTGAAGACCTGAGCGACTCGCGCCAGTTTTGTGCCGCGCTTGTTGCGCAAGGGGCTGATTGTATCCCGGTGGCCGTCAGGTGAAGTACGGTGCCGCGATCACCGATGCAGAGGGCCTGCGCCTGACGCAAAAGGAAAAAGACTTGTTTCGGCAAATGAACCCGTTCGGGTTCATTCTTTTTGCCCGCAACATCGACCACGCGGATCAGGTGCGCGCCTTGTGTGATGATTTCCGCGAGGCTGTCGGGCGCAATTGCCCGATCACCATCGATCAGGAAGGTGGCCGCGTGCAGCGCCTGCGGGCGCCGCTGGCCCGCGAATGGCTGCCTCCGTTGGATCACGTGGCCAATGCCGCCGAGCAGGCCGAGCGCGCCATGTATCTGAGGTACCGCCTGATTGCCGATGAATTGTTTGGTCTGGGCATCGACAGCAACTGTGCGCCCATGGTGGATGTCGCGCGTCCCGAGACGCACAAGTTTCTGAAGAACCGCTGTTATGACGCTGATCCTGAACGCGTTTCCAGAATTGGCAAAGCCGTGGCGCAGGGTCATCTGGATGGCGGTGTGTTGCCGGTGCTCAAACACATTCCGGGCCATGGACGTGCCACGTTGGACAGCCACCATGACTTGCCGCATGTGGATCTGCCCCTGGATGAGCTTGAGCGCAGCGATTTCGTGCCGTTCCGGGCCTTAAACGACCTGCCGATGGGGATGACTGCGCATTTGGTCTATGGCCGGATTGACCCGCAACCTGCCACAATCTCGGCAACCATGATGGATGTGATCCGCGACAGGATTGGCTTCGGCGGGCTGATCATGACCGATGACATCGGGATGAAGGCGCTCAGCGGAACGCCCGCTGAGGTGTCACGGCAAGCCATAAGCGCGGGCTGTGACGTAGTTCTACACTGCAACGGAAGCTTTGCCGAGCGCGCCGAGGTGCTGGAAGCTGCCGGGGAAATGTCCGATGTGGCACAGGCCCGCGCAGAACGGGCGCTGGCGATGCGCAAAGCTCCGCAGGAACTTGACATCCCTGCCGCCGAGGCGGAACTATCTGCCCTAATGGGCGGGCAGGTATATGAACGATAATCTTTTCAGCGAAGACCCTGTCTCGGTCGCAGATCGTCTTGCGGCCGAAGCGCTGATCGTTGATGTCGATGGGTTCGAAGGCCCGCTGGACGTTCTTCTGACCCTGTCGCGCACGCAGAAGGTCGACCTTCGGAAAATCTCGGTTCTGGCGCTGGCGCAGCAATACCTTGCCTTTGTCGAAAAGGCGCGGGCGCTGCGGATCGAACTGGCCGCCGACTATCTGGTGATGGCGGCCTGGCTGGCCTTTTTGAAATCCCGCCTGCTGTTGCCGCCAGATCCGGATGACGAAGGACCATCGGGTGAGGAACTGGCCGCACATCTGGCGTTTCAGTTGGAACGTTTGCAGGCGATGCGCGATGCGGCTGCGCGGTTGATGGCGCGCGATCAGCTGGGGCGGGATTTCTTCAAACGCGGGCAGGGCGAAGATATCACCCGGATCCGCACCGTCACCTATTCCGCCACGCTGCTGGATCTGATGCAGGGCTATGCTCGCATCCGCACCCGTGATGAATTCCGCCCGTTTGTGATGGACCGCGATTCGGTATTCACCATGGAACAGGCGCTGGAACGGATGCGCCCGCTGATCGGGTTTGCCGGGACATGGACCGACATGGAAACTTACCTGCCCGACGGCTGGGATTCCGACCCGGTACGGCGCAGGTCGGCAACGGCGGCGACCTTTGCGGCCTCGTTGGAACTGGTGAAAGAAGGACATATGGAAATCAAGCAGAGCGAGACATTCGCTCCGATCCAATTGCGCAAGAGGACCGAAACACGTGACTGATGCCCCTGAAGAGACCGGTACGCTGTTCGAGGCGCCTCCGCTGGCAGAGCAGGAGCGTATGGTCGAAGCCGTTCTGTTCGCCAGCGCCGAGCCGGTGACGATTGCGGATCTTGAGGCGCGGATGCCCCATGGCAGCGACGCGGCGCAAGCGGTTGAATTGCTTCAGAAACGGTATGAGGGGCGTGGCGTGCGCGTTGTGCGTGTAGGGGATGCCTGGGCCATCCGCACGGCCCCCGATCTGGGCTTTCTGATGCAGAAGGAAACGGTCGAGACGCGCAAACTCAGCCGCGCTGCGATCGAAACTCTGGCCATCGTGGCCTATCACCAACCCTGCACACGGGCCGAGATCGAGGAAATCCGGGGCGTGTCGGTCTCGCGCGGGACCATCGATCAGTTGCTTGAGATGGAGTGGATCAAGCTGGGCCGCCGCCGCATGACGCCGGGTCGTCCGGTGACGTTTGTGGTGACGCCTGAGTTTCTGGATCATTTTGGCCTGGAGAACGCGCGAGACCTGCCAGGCCTGAAAGAACTGCGCGCCGCGGGATTGTTGGAGAATCGGCCTCCTCCGGGTGCGATCCCTTTGGGCGAAGGGCGCGAGGACGAAGTTGATGAAGACCAGAGCGAGTTGTTCGAAGAAGATTGATCGAACAGCCCTTTTGTTGCCGCATAAAGCGTCTATCTTTGTGCGTGCGGACGCGGAGTTGAGCGATGAATGCAAACCGGATCATCGACATGATTGTGCGCCAGGTCATGCGCCGTCTGGTCAACAAAGGTGTGAACAAGGGTATCGATCTGGCCAGCGGAAAGGGCGGCGGATCCGGCACATCGAATGGGCCCGGAAAAACCAGTGCACCGCGACATGCGCAGAACCTCAGGCACGCACAGCGCGTGACCCGTCAAATGCGCCGGTTCATGAAGTTCTAGGGGTCAGCTTGCGGCTTTGAAGTGCTTTGACAGTTTCAGGCCCTGACCCTGATAGTTCGAGGCAATGCCCGCACCATAAAGCTGCGTCGGCATTTCAGCCATTTTCTCATAGACCAGACGTCCGACGACCTGTCCGTGTTCCAGCACGAATGGCGCTTCGTGGCAGCGCACCTCAAGCACGCCACGGGAACCGGCCCCCCCGGCAGCGGCATGGCCAAAACCGGGATCGAAGAACCCTGCATAGTGCACTCTGAACTCACCAACCATCGCCAGATAGGGCGCCATTTCAGCCGCGAACATCGGTGGTATGTGCACCGCCTCGCGGCTGACAAGGATATAGAACGCGCCGGGGTCCAGGATGATGCAACCATCTTTGGTGCGCACCTCTTCCCAATAGTCCTGCGGATCGTATTCACCGATTCGATCCAGATCGATCACCCCGGTATGAGGTTTGGCGCGATAGCCCACCAGATCGGTCTCGGGCAGTTGCAGGTCGACCGAAAAGCCCAGACCGTCCTGAATGACGGCAGGTCCGTCTACAAGCGGAGATTCGGTATGCAAGGACCTCAGTTCCGCATCGGACAACACGGCCTGACCCTGGCGGAAACGAATCTGATTCAGACGCATCCCGGGACGAACCAGAACCGAGAACGAGCGCGGGCAGATTTCGGCATAAAGTGGGCCTGTGTAACCTGCGGGCACGCGGTCGAACTCGGTGCCGCCATCAGTGATCGTCCGCGTCAGAAGGTCCAGCCGCCCGGTCGAGCTTTTGGCGTTGGCCACGGCGCTCATGCTGTCGGGCAGGGCAAGCGATTCCATCAGGGGCACCAGATAGACGCAGCCCTTTTCCAGAACCGCGCCATCCGAGATATCGATGCGGTGCATCTCAAACTCGGTCAAGCGATCCGTGACAGTCCGGCCTTCGCCCGCAAGAAACGAGGCGCGTACACGGTAAGCCACTGTTCCCAGTCGTAAATCAAGGCTGGCAGGTTGAATCTGGGCAGGCAGAACCTCTGGGTCGGCGGTGATCTCACCGCGCGCGATCATCGCCTCTAGCTGTTGGTTTGGGCAAACACCTGTCATCTCGATCCCCCCTGGTGCCAGAGCGGGATCTGGCCTGTATGCCATAAACGTCGGTGTAATTTGGTCGGGCTAGCAGGACTCGAACCTGCGACCTTCCGTCCCCCAGACGGACGCGCTACCAGGCTGCGCCATAGCCCGACGTTGGGGTGTTCATAAAGATTTTCCCGGCAGGGGCAAGAGGAAATCAATGCCTTTTGTCCTAACCCGTCGCCTGTGTTTCAACCCGGTCCAGCCAGCGGCGCAGATCTTTTGCAATCGGTGCGATGCGCCGCAGCAGGTCGTCATCAAAATCTGTCTGTTTCCACGCAAGCGACGCGATTCCACCCATCAAGGGCGCGGCATCCAGTTCGGGCTCTGGCTCCGGCTGTGACGCGTCAGAGGCGCGTGTGTTTGTCTGCGCATCGTCCTTACCGGTTGGCTGGATCGGGTCGCGCAGATCCATGCGAATCTGTTCCGTGGCGGCGGCGGGCTTTGGTTCGAACGGCACCACGGTGTCCTGGGCAGGCGCAATCGGGGCTGGGCCGGGATCGTCCAGGGAAGGGGACAGCGCCGCGACATGTGCGACGCCTTGTTCGCGCAGGATACGCTGGACACCTTTGATCGTGATTCCGTCCTCGTGGAGCAGTTTTTTGATCCCGCCCAAAAGACGCATATCATTTGGGCGATAATATCTGCGCCCACCTGCGCGTTTGACGGGCTTTACCTGCGTGAACCGGCTTTCCCAGAAACGCAGAACATGAGCCTGAACACCGAGCCAGTCTGCAACTTCGCTTATGGTGCGAAAGGCATCGGGGGACTTACTCATAACCTGGACGTCCTGAACTTACTTGCGGTTCCCGGCTGCGACGCGATCTTTCATCAGATGCGACGGGCGGAAAGTCAGCACACGGCGCGGCTGAATCGGGACTTCTTCGCCGGTTTTGGGGTTGCGACCGACACGGGCAGTCTTGTCGCGAACACTGAATGTGCCGAAAGACGAGATCTTCACCTGTTCACCACGCACCAAGGCGTCGGACATGTGGTTCAGAACGCTTTCAACCAGCTGCGCACTTTCGTTCCGTGACAGACCTACCTCACGAAAGACGGCTTCGCTCAGGTCCATTCGAGTCAGTGTTTTGTCGCCCATGCTAATTCCCCTGTTGCTATTGAAGCATATGGGTATGGCAAATTCGCTGTCAATATCAATGAATTGCGGGCGGCTGTGTAAGCCGGTTTGCGCCGGTTACCAGCGCAGAACCACTGCGCCCCAGGCCAGACCGCCGCCAATGGCTTCGGTCACGATCAGATCACCCGGCTTGATCTGTCCGCGCTGCTTGCCCACGGACAGGGCCAATGGGATGGATGCGGCCGAGGTGTTTCCGTGATCCTGAACGGTCACAACCACGTTTTCCATCGGCAGGTTCATTTTTTTGGCGGTGCCCTGAATGATGCGGATGTTGGCCTGATGCGGCACGATCCAATCCACGTCGGAATTGCCCAGCCCCGCTCGTTCCAACGCTGTTTCCGCTGTTTTTGTCAGCTTTTCAACGGCATGGCGGAAAACCTGATTGCCCTGCATACGCAGATGTCCGGTGGATTGTGTCGAAACGCCGCCATCGACATAGAGAAGATCCTTGTAGCGCCCGTCCGAATTCAGGTCGGTTGCCAGAATACCGCGGTCCTCGGCGGTGCCTTTGCCATCTTGGGCCTCCAGCACCACTGCACCGGCGCCATCGCCAAAAAGAACACAGGTGGACCGATCGGTCCAATCCATGATCCGTGAGAAAGTCTCGGCCCCGATCACCAGCACGCGTTTGGCCTGACCTGAAACAATCAACGCATTTGCGTTGGACAGTGCAAAAACGAATCCGGCGCAAACAGCCTGCACGTCAAAGGCAAAACCCTTGGTCATGCCCAGCCGTGCCTGAACCATGGTGGCGGCCGAAGGAAAGGTCAGATCCGCCGTTGAAGTCGCCAGTACGATTGCGTCAATATCATCCGCCGTCAGGCCTGCGTCGGCCAGCGCAGCTTGGGCGGCATTGGTGGCCAGATCGGATGTCGTCTCGTCCTCGGCTGCAAAATGGCGGCGTTCGATCCCCGAGCGGGTCTTTATCCATTCGTCGGTTGTGTCCAGGGTTTTTTCAAACTCGGAATTGGGGACAACGCGCTCAGGCAAATAATGCCCGACACCTACTACAACTGAACGGCCTGCCATTTTCCGGTACTGCCTTTTTTGTTATTTATCTGTTTGCGGCGCTGATTGCGCGGCATCTTGTGCAAGCTGGGCAGTGGATGCAACCCGCGCAGCCAATTTTTCGGAAAAGCCGGACTGCGCCAAAGTGAAGGCCAGTTTGATTGCAGCTGACACGCCTGTCGCGTCAGCGCCGCCGTGGGATTTCACCACGGTGCCGTTCAGCCCCAGAAACACACCACCATTCACGCGTCGCGGGTCGATCCGTTTCTTCAAACGGTTCAGCGACGTGATAGCCAGAATCGAGGCCAATCGGGATAGCGGGGAGTATTTGAACGCTTGCCGCAGCAGGTCGCCGATCAGGCTTGCCGTACCTTCGCCGGTCTTGATCGCGACGTTGCCGGTAAAGCCATCGGTTACAATGACATCCGCCTTGTCACCGGGGATGTCGCTGCCTTCGACGAAACCCACGAAATCGAAATTCGCCTGTTCCGCGAAGCCCGCGATCATCGAGTGCGCCTCTTTCAGTTCGGCGCGTCCCTTGTGTTCTTCAGTTCCGACATTCAGCAGCCCGATCCGAGGGCGGTTCAGGGCCAAACCGTTGCGCGCGTAAGAGGCGCCCATCAGGGCGTATTGCAGCAAATCCTTGGCGTCGGCGCGCACATCTGCGCCGACATCCAGCATCACGTTGAACCCCTGAGGGTTGCGCGAGGGCCACAGTATCGCGATGGCCGGTCGGTTCACGCCCGGCAGTTTGCGCAGGCGCATCATCGACAGGGCCATCAGCGCACCGGTATTGCCGCAGGACACCGCGCCATGGGCTTCGCCCTGGCGTACCGCTTCCAGCGTGGACCACATCGAGGTCTCTTTGCCGTTGCGCACGACCTGACTGGGTTTGTCCTCCATCGTGACCACGCCCGAGCAATCACGAAAAACGACGCGCCCCTCAAGGACACGCCGTTTGGCGACAAGCTTGCGCAATACCTGTTCGGGCCCGTGCAGCAAGAACCTGATGTTCGGGTTCTTGTCGGCCGATTTCGCAAGACCGGCAACAACGACAGAGGGACCTGCGTCCCCACCCATAGCGTCGACCGAGATGGTTATCCGTCCGGCGTGCGTGGGCTGTTCAGTCATGCCTTGGTCTGCGCTCGATCAGGCTTAGGCTGCGTCTTCGTCCAGATCGATTTCATCGGCCTGAGCGACGACTTCGCGATCATCATAGTGGCCGCAGGATGCGCAAACGTGGTGCGGGCGCTTCAGCTCGCCGCAGTTCGGGCATTCGTTCGGGTTTGCAGCAACCAGAGCGTCGTGTGCGCGGCGGTTGTTGCGACGCGACTTGGAAACTTTGTTCTGTTGGACGGCCATGGTCTCAACCTTTGTCTGACTGGGGGTCGCAGATTCGCTGCCGACCCGGGTTTCGTAGTTCGTTTATCGTGGTTTGACGCGCGTTTAGGCGACGGGCCCCGCAATGTCCAACCCTAAATCCGATGAGCGCGCGAAAATACTGCGATTCTCGGTATGTTCAAGCGATTTTTCTGACCGCCTGCTATGACAGGAAATCTGCGTTCTGTCACTCGTCTTTTTTGAGCGTATCGCGCAATCCTGCCAATCCGGCGAAAGGTTTGGCGTCTTCGTCGGTCATCGCCTGTTTTCCGGGTTCGGTATAGTCTGCCTGACCCAGTTCCGCACCCTCCTTGCGCGGGTATTGTGGCAGGGCCAGCGACAGCGCCTCGACCATCACCAATGCGGGGTCGATTTCCGGGCCCAAGGGCTCGGATTCGTCATCCTGCGGAATTTCGAACTCGGGTTCATCGGGGTCGGTCCAATCGGCCAGAAAGGTGCGATGCACGGGAATGTCGATCCGGGTCGTGACCGGCTCAAGCGTCACGACACAGGGTTGGATCACGGTTGCACCGAGTTTGCCGTTGAGAACCCAGTCGCGCTTGCCCTGTGCGCGAAGCTCGCCGGAAAAGCTGAGTTTGCGCAGCCCCAGCAGCCCCAGATCTTGCCTGATCTCATCCAATTCGGCGCTTGCGGGGCGCAGTTCAAAGGGTGTCGGGGCGTTCTGGGGCAGGTCAGCCACCCGAAATGATGTAACGTTGCCCATTCGTGAGCCTTTCTATGTGTTGAACCGTGGCAGCGGTTTCTGTAATCGGATAGAAGCCGCAAGAGGCCAAGGCAAGAGGGTGTGCATGTTGAAGGTAGTGAACCGGTTGAAACCAGCGACGAAATCGCTTGTGTTTGTTGCCTGTCTGGCTGCGGCCGGGGCCTGTACGCCGATCTACAAGAATCACGGCTATGTGCCTCCGGCCGAGGAACTGGCCGAAATCAAAGTGGGCGTGGATACGCGCGACAGCGTGGAAGAAGCCATCGGCGCACCGGGTGCGTCCGGGGTCGTGCGGGATACGGGCTATTACTATGTCCGCTCGCGGGTCCGCCATTACGGCCCGAAACGGCCCGAAGTGGTGGCGCGCGAACTGGTCGCCATCAGCTTTGATCAGCGTGGAGTGGTCAGAAACATCGAGCGTTTTGGCTTGGAAGACGGCATCGTGATTCCGCTGGAACGCCGTGTGACCGATTCCAACGTTCAGGACAAAGGCTTCCTGCGTCAGCTGTTGGGCAATATCGGCAACTTCAACCCGGCCAATATTCCTGGCGCCAACTGATCGCGGCGGAACCTTGCGTTGGTCACAAGGCGGTCACATGTCTTGTGTTAACGGTGTCGTGCCGACACTCGTGGGTCGGCACCCATGGAGGACGCGACCGTGGCGGCGGCAGTTATGTTAAGCAAGGGGCGCTATCGCGCCCGTCTGGCGGAATCGGCCGAGGATATCAGGGCCGCACAAAGCCTGCGGACATTGGCATTCGGCACCCGGCAACCGGACGTTGACGCTTTTGACGCGCAATGCAGCCATGTCCTGGTTGAAGATATGCGATCCGCCGGGCAGTTGGTCTGCTGCTTTCGGATGCTGACAATGGAACATGGCGGTGAAATCGGACGCAGCTATTCAGCACAGTTCTACGACCTGAGCTCGTTGGCAGGGTTCAGTGGCCGCATGGTCGAGATGGGCAGGTTTTGCGTTCATCCGGGCCTGAACGATCCTGACATTCTGCGTGTCGCCTGGGGTGCAATGACGTCCTATGTCGATCAACACAATGTTCAGATGCTGTTTGGATGTTCGTCCTTTGCCGGGACCGAAACCGGGCGATACCTTGATGCCTTTGCGATGCTCAAACATCGCCACCTGGCCCCGAAACGGTGGTTGCCGCGGGTCAAGGCTCCGGACGTGTTCCGCTTTGCCGCACGTCTGCGGCGCCGGCCGGATGCGAAAAAGGCCATGTCGCGCATGCCGCCCCTGTTGCGAACCTATCTGATGATGGGGGGGTGGGTGAGTGATCACGCGGTTGTGGATCGTCACATGAACACGTTGCATGTGTTTACCGGGCTTGAAATCGGGGCGATCCCGCCGGCCCGAAGACGCCTGTTTCGGGCATTGGCCGTTTAAGGTAAGTATTTCCGAAAAGGTGAAAACAGGGCGTTGACGCAGTGTGGCCGCCGGTTTAGCTGGCGGGCATGGCGAGAATTCCTTTGTTGCAGATGTCCGGCATATCCCTGACTTTCGGGGGCGAACCGGTGTTTTCCGAACTGGATCTGGTGGTACAGCCCGGAGACCGCGTGGCGCTGGTTGGGCGCAACGGATCGGGCAAATCCACGCTGATGAAAGTGATGGCCGGCCTGGTCGAGGCTGACCGCGGTGAAATTGTCGTGCCGCCCGGAAAATCCGTGGGCTATATGGAGCAGGACCCGACGATGGAGGGCTTTGCCACCCTGGGCAACTATGCGTCGAGCGGTTTGGAGCCGGGGGAGCTCTACAAGGTTGAACGGGCGGGTGCGGGGCTGAAATTCGATCCTGCGCGCGCCGTTGAGACTGCTTCGGGCGGTGAAAGGCGGCGGGCGGCATTGGCCAAGCTAATGGCCGAGGCACCGGACCTGATGCTGCTGGACGAACCGACCAACCATCTGGATATCGAAGCCATCGCGTGGCTGGAGCGCGAGCTTGGCTCGACACGTGCAGCGTTTGTGCTGATCTCGCACGACCGGGCCTTTTTACGGGCACTGACGCGGGCGACACTTTGGATTGATCGGGGCGCTGTCCGACGGCAGGAGCAAGGTTTTGACGCGTTCGAAGCTTGGCGGGACAAGATCTGGGAAGAAGAAGACCAGCAGCGTCACAAGCTGAACCGTCTGATCAAGTCCGAGGCCAAATGGGCGGTTGAGGGCATTAGCGCCCGACGCAAACGCAATCAGGGCCGGGTGCGGGCCCTACAGGCGCTGCGGGCCGAAAAGGCGGCACAGATCAAGCGTCAGGGCTCCGCTGCGATGACGCTGGAGGCCGGGCCAAAATCGGGCCGCAAGGTGATCGAGGCCAAAGGGCTGGCCAAAGGGTTCGGCGACAAGCAGATCGTTCGGAATTTTGATCTTCTGGTGCAGCGCGGTGATCGTGTGGCCTTTGTCGGGCCGAATGGGGTCGGCAAGACGACCTTGCTGAAGATGCTTCTGGGGCAGGTGGAGCCGGACGAAGGTTCGGTGTCGCTGGGTACCAATCTTGAGGTCGCGGTGTTCGATCAGACCCGCGCGCAACTGGACCCCGAGATGAGCTTGTGGGACAGCCTGACCGGCGACCCGGATATGCGGGTTTCCGGCAAGGCCGATCAGGTGATGGTTGGCGGGCAGCCCAAACATGTCGTGGGCTATCTCAAGGAATTCCTGTTTGACGAGCGGCAGGCAAGGGCGGCTGTCAAATCCTTGTCGGGTGGGGAAAAGGCTCGGTTGCTGCTGGCCAAGTTGATGGCGAAATCTTCCAATCTTCTGGTGCTGGACGAACCGACCAACGATCTGGATGTCGAAACGCTGGATCTATTGCAGGAACTGCTGGACGACTACGACGGAACGGTTCTGCTGGTCAGCCACGACCGGGATTTTCTGGACCGCGTTGCAACGACGACCATCGCGATGGAAGGCAACGGGCGGGCGACCGTCTATGCCGGCGGCTGGTCCGACTATATTGCGCAGCGGGGCGAAGTTTCCGTGAAAAAAGACATCAAGACAAAGCTTTCCAAGCCGAAGGTGAAGCAGGAAGCAAAAGCCAGATCGGGATTATCCTTTTCCCAGAAGCACCGTCTGGAAAAGCTGCCGGCCGAGATTGAACGGCTGGAGGCCGAGATTGCAAAGCTCGAAGAACTGATGTCCGACCCCGAGCTGTTTACCCGCGAGCCGGTCAAGTTCCAGAAAGCGTCCGAGGCGCTTGTCGAACGGCAAGACAAGTTGTCGGCGGCCGAAGAGGAATGGCTGACACTGGAAGAGAAAGCCCAGGCTGAGTAGACGCCAACTGCGCGCGCCTTATCAGGCGGCGTGGAAAAGCTTCTGAAAAACCGGAGTTCGCCTGCTGCTTCGGTTTTGCCGGGGACAGGATCAGCGGATCCGCGTCAATTCGTTCAGCTTGGTTTGGCTGCGACCCCGTCGAGTATATTTATGCAAGTGGCGAGATGAAGCGCGTTCAAAAGCGTCTGCGACGGTTCGCGGCTGTTCCAAATTGCATGGAAGGCAACGACACCGGGTTATGTCGCAACCACATGCGGGTCGTTTTGTGTGCATTCTTCTTCGGCGTAGGCGATGTCTCTTTCGAGTTCGGCGCAGTCGAAATCCACCTTGCCCGGGCGCCCTTCCTTGGGGACACGTTGACCCGGCGCGGCCTGATCAAAAAAAACAGGCGCTACGCCCCGCGAACAAGGCCCTGGTGGATTGGCGGAAGAGCAGGGTTATCGGCGGGCGCGTATCGGCCGGGCAGGGTTGCCAACCACGGTCTCGCCGGCGGGAACGTCTTTTGTCACCACGCTGCCCGCTCCGATGATGGCATGGTTGCCGATCGTAACGCCCGGCATGATGATCGCGGCCCCGCCGATCCAGACGTTGTCGCCGACCCTGACAGGGTGGGCAACTTCGAGGCCTTGAGCGCGCAAGGCAGGATCTTTCGCGTGTTCGGCGCAATAGATCTGCACCGCAGGTCCAAGCATCGTGTCATTCCCAATCGTCACCGGCGCGGTGTCGAGCACGACACAGCCTGCGTTGAAAAACACGCGGTCTCCCAACGACAGGTTTATTCCGTAGGCACAGTGAAACGGAGCCTCGAGAAAGCTATCCTGACCAAAGCCCGCGAACAGGGCTGCCAGTTCCGGCGCGATGGCCCCACGGGCATCCGGCGGGCATGTGTTATGGGCATGAACGGCCCGGCGCGCTTCGGCGCGGAGCGCATCCAGTTCCGGGTCAAGGCAGCAATACCATTCACCCGCTTCCATTTTCTGCCGCTCGGTCATGAGCCCCGGTTTAGCGCATACGCAGGGCACCGTCGATGCGGATGACCTCACCGTTCAGATAGCACATCTCGACGATAAAGCCGGCCAGTCGTCCGTACTCATGCGGATCGCCAAGGCGGGCAGGGTTCGGGACGTCGGCGGCAAGCTGTTGTTGCACCTCTTCGGGCAGGCCCGCCAGCATCGGGGTCATGAAAATGCCCGGCGCGATGGTCATGACGCGAATGCCGGTCGAGGCCAGGTCGCGGGCCATCGGCAGCGTCATGCCCACGACGCCGCCCTTCGAGGCCGCATAGGCCGCCTGACCCTTTTGCCCGTCATACGCAGCGATCGAGGCGGTGTTGATGATCACCCCGCGTGCCCCGTCTGGTTCGGGTTCATTCTTTGCCATTTCGGCAGCGGCCAGCCGGGACACGTTGAAGGTGCCAACCAGATTGATGTCGATCGTACGCTGGAAAGCATCCAGAGGGTGAGGGCCATCCTTGCCGACGGTCTTGATACCATAGGCGATACCGGCGCAATTCACCGTGGCCGTGATCTTGCCCATCTTGTCCATGCCGTGGCGCACGGCTGCGGCCACCGACTCTTGGTCGGTTACATCCGTTTGCGCGAAATGCCCGCCAATCTCGGCGGCGACCTGTGCGCCACGATCCGCATCACGATCCAGAATGGTGACCTGCGCGCCTTCCGAGGCGAAGTGGCGTGCCGTGGCTTCGCCAAGACCGGATGCGCCTCCGGTAATGAGGGCGGCAGTGGTGGACAGGTGCATGGTGAACTCCTCCCAAGGATATGAACACTTGTTCAATAACTGCATTTTGGGGCCAGAGTCCACATATTTGAGAAGGCAGGAACTTGGTTGGCGGGTAGGGTCCTTGGCCCCGATTTTTCGGCCGATCCTCAACAATACTTAATGCCGACTTCACGAAAACGCGCCTGTTCGTGAGCGAAGAACTCGGCGCCTTTGTGTGTTTTTCCGTCAGGAGGATCTGTTATGGTAATAAGTACGAAACACATACTGGGTGCAGTTGTCGCTGTGCCCGTTTTTGGAATGGTGATGGTTGGCGATGCCGCTGCCGCACCGGAAACCTGCAACTGGAAAACGGCTCGGACTCTTGCCAACGCGGGGGACTATGCCGGGTTGTGCGATTGTGTGCAGGTAACCCCGAGTTTTCTGGACAGGCTTCAAAAGCGTGCCGACTTTGAAACAACTTTGACTGTAACCGGAGCGCAATGCCCGGGGCTGGCCGCGTTGCTGACGGATTTGCCGACGGCAAACCTGTCTGGTTCGGCGGAAAACCGGGGTGAAAGCCGCGGATCTGAACCCGGTGGGTCTGGATTCGCCGATGCTGGTGGAGCTGTCGGAGGCGGTGAAAGTGGCCCCAGCGGCGCGTCTGAAGAAAGCGATAACAAAGGAGGTGGCCAGTCCGGCGGTGGAGGAAGCGAATCCGGCGGTGGCGGTAGTGAAACCGGTGGCGGTAGTGAAACTGGCGGTGGAGGTGAATCCGGCGGTGGCGGTGAAACTGGCGGTGGTGGTGAGTCCGGCGGTGGTGAGTCCGGCGGTGGTGAGTCCGGTGGCGGTGGTGAATCCGGCGACGGAGGTGAATCTGGCGGCGGCGGTGAACCCGGCGGCGGTGAAGGCAAAGGCGAAGGCGAAGGTAAAGGCGGCAAGGGTAAAGGTGGTGGCAAGGGCAACAACGGCCATGGCAATGGCGGTGAAGGCAGCAGCCCGGGCCGCGGTCATAACGCCAACAATGACGAAAGTGGCGACCAGCCCGGTCGTGGCGGCGGAAAAGAACGCAGATAAGCACGGCTTACCGAATGAAAAGCGGCCACCCGTTTGGGTGGCCGTTTCGATTTCGTGTCTTTCAGCCTTGCCAGGTCAGCCCAGTTGAACCAGCGCGTGGCGCTTTTTGCCTGCGCTCAGCTTGATCGGCGAAGACAGGGCGTTTGCGTCGATCATCAGCCCGGCATCGGTCAGCGGCGCGTCGTCCAGCTTGGCACCGTTCTCGGCGATCAGACGCTTGGCCTCTTTGCCGGATTTGGCGAGGCCGGATTTGACAATGAGTTGAACAATAGAAATTCCGTCGCCAAGCTCATCTTTAGTGACCGTGAGGGTGGGTAGTGCGCTTACATTACCAGAAGCTGAGAATGAGTCTTGCCCGCCCTCCCGAACTGCCATCGAACCAAAAATGCCTTCCGCAGTAGCTCGGGCAGCTTTTGCTGCATCAACGCCGTGAAGAAGAGTGGTGACCTCATCAGCTAGAATTTTCTTAGCCTCGTTGATCTCTGAACCCTCAAGCGCTGCAAGACGGTCGCACTCTTCGACCGGCAGTTCCGTGAAGATTTTCAGGAACCGGCCAACATCTGCGTCTGTGGTGTTGCGCCAGAACTGCCAGAACTCGTAGGCGCTCAGCATGTCGCCGTTCAGCCAGACCGCGCCGCCTTGCGACTTGCCCATCTTGCGGCCATCGCTGGTGGTCAGCAGGGGGGTGGTCAGGCCATAGATCTCGTGATCCAGCACGCGGCGGGTCAGGTCGATCCCGTTGACGATATTGCCCCACTGGTCTGAACCACCCATCTGCAGAACGCAGCCATAGCGGCGGTTCAGCTCGAGGAAGTCATAGGCTTGCAGGATCATGTAGTTGAATTCGAGGAAGCTCAGCGATTGTTCCCGATCCAGCCGAGATTTCACGGATTCAAAGCTCAGCATCCGGTTGACCGAGAAATGTCGCCCGATATCGCGCAGGAAATCGAGGTAGTTCAGGCTGTCCAGCCATTCGGCATTGTTCAGCATCAGCGCGCCGGTTTCGCTGTCATCATAGGACAGGTACTTGGCGAAGACCTGCTTCATGCCCGCAATATTGGCGTCGATCTGTTCAGGGCCCAGCAGGGGGCGTTCATCCGATCGGAACGAAGGATCACCCACCTTGGTGGTACCACCGCCCATCAGCGTGATCGGTTTGTGGCCGGTCTTTTGCAGCCAGCGCAGTACCATGATGTTCATCAAATGACCCACATGCAGCGACTGCGCCGTGGCGTCATAGCCGATATACGCTGTTTGCACCCCACTGATCAGCGCGTCGTCAAGGCCCTGATAATCGGTGCAGTCGGCGAGAAAGCCGCGCTCGATCATCGTGGCGATGAAATCCGATTTGGGGTGGTAGGTCATATCGTGCCCTTTGGGTTAATGTTGCGGGGCACTGTATAGGCGGCAGCGCGTGGGAGGAAAAGCCACCTTTTCACCTCGGGCGCGGGGTGTGGTCGAGGGTGTCGATCCAGACACGCGCGCTGAGAAAAAAATTGCCGGGCCGGTCCGGAACGCTTGCCTTTGCGCCCCAACAGAAGGCACGTTGACCGGGCTGCAACCCAAAGGTGAAATCCCGGACCCGGAGGCGGCGAATGAAACAGCCAATTCAGGAGGCAGGCTTGGGCCAGACCATCGCGAAACACGGAAAGCTCCGGGCTTTGGGCGCAATGTCCGGCACTTCGATGGACGGGGTTGATGCCGCGGTGGTGGAAACCGACGGGCATTTGATTTACGGGTTTGGGCAAAGCGGATACCGCGCGTATTCGGATGCGGAACGCGACGTGTTGCGCGCCGCGCTGGGCCAGTGGCATGGTCCCCAGGTCGATGCGGCGGCAGAGATGGTGACAATCGCCCATGCCGAAGCACTGTCCGAGTTCGAGGATGTGGATCTGATCGGCTTTCACGGACAGACGCTGGCGCATGAGCCGCGCGGACGCGGGACATTGCAGGTCGGTGATGGGCTGGGGCTGGCGCAGGCCCTCGGGCGCCCGGTGGTCTGGGATTTCCGCAGCGACGATGTGGTGATGGGGGGCGAGGGGGCTCCGCTTGCGCCATTCTTTCATTTCGCCTGTGCCAAATGGTTCGGCGCGGACCGGCCGCTGTGTTTCCTGAACCTGGGCGGGGTCGGCAACCTGACCTATGTGGACCCGGCGTTCGAGGGCCCCGAAGCGCCCGGTGCGTTGCTGGCCTTTGATACAGGCCCGGCCAATGCGCCGGTCGATGATCTGATGCAGGCCCGGCTGGGGCTTCCGATGGACCGCGACGGGGCGCTTGCGCGCGATGGAACGGTGGAAATGGGCGCGCTGGAGCTGTTTCTGGCCGAGCCGTATTTTTCTCGCATGCCGCCGAAGTCCATGGACCGGAACGATTTTTCGGAAATGATCGGTTTGGTCAAGGAACTGGATGACGCTGACGCGGTGGCGACCCTGACCGGTATGTGCGCCGCAGCTGTGGTGCAGGGGATGGAGCATTGTCCGAAACCTCCGTCTTGTGTGTTGGTCACCGGGGGCGGCAGACGCAACCCGGTGCTGATGGAGATGTTGCGCGTGTCGCTGGATTGCCCGGTCGAACCGGTTGAGGCGGTGGGGCTGGACGGCGACATGCTTGAGGCGCAGGCGTTTGCCTATCTGGCGGTGCGTGTCGCGCGGGGGCTGCCGACCTCTTGTCCCGGAACCACCGGCGTAAAGGCGCTTGTCGGTGGCGGGGTCGTCAGTACGGTGTCGATGGACCCGGTCGGATAACCCGATCCGGAAAACAGTTCAAAAAAACAACTCTTTGTGCGACGATTGCCCGGACCGATGGATCAGGGGCATGGCAGTATGGCGACCAAGGCAGAGCTTGAGGCCGAGTTGGAGAAGTTGCGGAAGCGGAATGCGACGTTGGAGGCGCAGGCCGAAAAGGAATCGGGTTCCGATGATCCGCCTGAGGGCGCCAAATCGTCGGATGAAATCCGGCAGCTGCTGGAAGACCACGGGATCGACCTGAGCCAGGTTCAGTCCTTGGGACATGACGTTGTCGAGGAGTTCGGTCGGCTTCAGAAAGACTATCCGATCACGGCGTTGCTGATTGCGTTTTCGCTGGGGTACGTCGTCGGGCGCGCGCAGGGCTAGGAGGCGGGTTATGAGCAGACTGAGCAAGAACCTGGTTACGATCTATCGGACCGAACGTTTGATTGCACGCCGCCGTCTTGGGGTGGTGCAGCAACAGACCATACTGATGGGCATCGCGGGCATCGCGGCATTGTCGGCGGTGGTGCTTTTGAATGTCTCTTTTTTCTTGGCGCTTCAGAGCGCGATGTCACCAGCATCGGCGGCGGCGCTGTTGGCCTTTGGAAACATCGTTTTCGCCGGGCTTATGGTGCTGATTGCAAGACGCCGAAATATCGACGACGAAGTCGCACCGGCCGTCGAGGTGCGCGATATGGCCATAGCGGATATTGAAGACGAATTGGAGGAGATGACGGCAGAGGCCAAAGAGGTCGTGCAGGCGGTCAAGAGCATTGGATCGAACCCTTTGGGATCGGCAGCGACGCTGCTGGTACCGCTGATCAATTTGTTGATCAAAAGCCGAAGCGACAAATAGAGGCGCTACCCGAAGGTTCATCGACACACCGGAGCGCCCTTGCGGCGGGCCGTGTCAAAATGGAAATGCCCGACGTGATAGCGGTCGGCGTCCGGGCCAAGCACGGTTCCGAATATGCCGCAGGCGCCTTCGTGCAACTCTCTCAAAACAGTGCCCTGCGCGTTGTTCCATCCGTCCCGGACCGTGATCTGTGTTCCGTCCTGTAGAACGAAGGTCGATATGTCGATCGCCTTTCCGCGCGCGTGTTCCGAAATGCGTGAGCGCGGCTGGTTGTTCTGGGTCTTGCAGGCATAGTGGCCAACGATCCGCATCCCCTTCAGCCCGCCGCCCATATCGGCAAAGGCTGGCTTGGCCGTGTTTTCGATCCACGTTTTCAGCGTGACCGCTGTCTGGCAGTCCATCAATGAGAACTGGCTGAGAGCGATATCTGATATTTTGTAAACCCGAACCGGGTTCGTGATCCCGCATCCGCGGGCCTTTCCGGCGACGGGCTTGCGAGTTTCACCCAGAATTGTCCAGTCGCCGCACACGGCGCCCCGTTCCTGCATTCGTTCACGGCCCACTTCGAATTTCCGAAACTTGCAGGGTCGCAGGGCAGGACGCCTGGAAACCAGCACCGCAGGTTCGGCTTTCACGATCGGGTCAGCATCTTCAGCCGTTTCTTCCCCGTTCAGTTCTGGCGCAGTCAGATCGGATGCAAGACGGGCCTCGGCGCAAGCGGGCTCTGCGCTGGCGATTGCTGCGCTTTGACACAAGAACAAGACAGTCAGCAGGACCTGCTTCATACTTACTCGTTACTCCGTCGCCTGTGGCTGCGTGTACAGAATGATCAATGGGCAACCGTCTGTAAACTTACCTTTTCCGAGATCGTTGAAGTCGGCTTACGCCTTTGGGATATCAAAGCCCGGGGCGGCCAATTCAAATCCTTCAAATTGGAAGCCGGGCGAGACTGTGCAACTGACCAGCGTGTAATCACCCGTGCTGCGGGCGGCTTGCCAATGGCCTTCCGGGACGATCAATTGTGGTGCGCCAGCGGAAAGGTCGGGTGTCAGCACGTGTTCGGTGGCGGGGCCTTGGTCGGTTGCGCTGAGCGACAGGACAAGCGGTGCACCGGCATGGTACAGCCAGATCTCGGTTGCATCGACGCGGTGCCAGTGGCTGCTTTCGCCTTTCTGCAACAGGAAGTAGATGCAGGTGCCGGTGGGGCGACCTTCGTTTTCGGCGCGCCATGTCTCGGCGTACCAACCACCTTCGGGATGCCGTTGCAGGTTCAGGCCGTCGATAATCTCTTGTGCGGTCATGTGGTTCCTCGTGTTTGGGTGCGATTATGCACGGGCCGGCGTGATCCGCTATGGTATTCATGCGTCCGAGGGATATGTTTACGACATGACCCTGAAAATCCCCTTCGATAACTCCTATGCCCGTCTGCCGAATGCGTTCTTTGCACGGCAGTCACCGGTTCCCGTGCGCGCGCCAAGGATGATTGCGTTCAACGATGATCTGGCCAGGTTGCTGCGGATATCGCCCGGAGACGTCGAGGACATGGCCGAAGCCTTTGCGGGAAACAGTATTCCCGAAGGTGCCGAGCCCATCGCACAGCTTTATTCCGGGCATCAGTTCGGGAAATACAACCCGCAGCTGGGCGACGGGCGTGCGGTGCTGTTGGGCGAGACGGTTGGAACGGACGGGGTGCGCCGGGACATCCAGTTGAAAGGTTCGGGTCCTACGCCGTTTTCCCGCCGGGGCGATGGCCGGGCCTGGCTGGGGCCGGTGCTGCGGGAATATGTGGTGTCCGAGGCGATGCATGCCCTGGGCATTCCGACCACACGCGCCTTGGTAGCCGTGGAAACCGGCGAGACCGTCTTTCGTGAAGCTAAGATGCCCGGAGCTGTTCTGACCCGGGTTGCATCCAGTCATCTGCGGGTGGGGACCTTTCAGGTTTTTGCAGCGCGTGGGCAGATGGACAGCCTGAAGCGCCTGACGGACTATGCCATTGCGCGGCATTACCCAAAGGCAGATGGGCCGATGGGCCTGTTACGTTCGGTGCGCGATGCGCAGGCCGGTTTGATTGCACGATGGATGAGCGTGGGGTTTATCCATGGGGTGATGAATACCGATAACTGCTCGATCGCGGGTGAGACCATTGACTACGGCCCATGTGCGTTCATGGACACGTATCACCCCAACACCGTCTACAGCTCGATTGACCGGATGGGTCGTTATGCCTATTCGAACCAGCCTAATATCGCGGTGTGGAACCTCGCGCAGTTGGCAACGGCCTTGATCCAGCAGATGGACGACAAAGAGGCCGCCGTGGAAGAGGCGACCGAGATCGTCCACGCGATGCCGGACCTGCTGCAACAGAACTGGTTGTCCCGGTTCCGGGCAAAGATCGGACTGGCAACCGCGGACGAGGGCGATCAGGAACTGATCACCGACCTTCTGAAGCGCATGGCCGGGGGGCAGGCGGATTTCACCAATACCTTCCGGGCGCTGGGCGGTGGCACGGCGCGGGATCAGTTCCTTGACCCGGCAGCGTTTGACGCTTGGGAAAAAGACTGGCGTGCACGGTTGGCGCACGAAGCGGCGCCACTGGAGGTGATGACCGCCGCAAACCCCGCATTCATTCCGCGCAATCACCGGATCGAACAGATGATCCAGTCGGCGGTGCAGGGTGATTACGCGCCCTTCGACCGGCTGAACGCTGTGTTGGCGCGACCGTACGAGGATCAGGGGGATGCGGAAGACCTGAGGCGTCCTCCGGCCGAAAATGAGGTGGTCCATGCAACATTCTGCGGGACGTGACGCGAGGCCTGCATCTATTTCCGCAGGATTTCCACCACCGCGGCGCTGACGATCAGGATGGCGCCCAGAAACTCACGCAGGCCAAATGGTTCTCCTGACAGGGCGGCGGCTGAAGCGATGCCAACGACAACCTCGCTCATCAGCAGCAGGCCGACCTTTGCGGGGGACAGCTTGGTTGCTGGCCAGATGGTCATGTAGATCATGGGCAGGACATAAAAGGTGGACAGCATTGCATATCCCGCTATGCGGATCGACTCTTCGCCTGTGATGTTCGGCAGGGTTTGGCCCCCAAGCATCAGCAGGCTGACAAGCGACAGCAACAACGCGCCAATCACAAAGGCAAAGACCTGACCCGAGATGGTCATGCTGCCAGCCTTGTACAGGCCCAGCGTACCCAATGCCCAGCATATGCCCGATGCCAGTGCCAGCCAGTCACCCAAGTTCTGCGGCCATGGCACGAACCCGGCGCCTCCGAGCACGACAAACAGCCCGCCAAGCCCGCAGATCAGACCCGCAAGGCGCATCAGGCTCAGGCGTTCTTTCAGAAATACGACGCCCAGAATCGTGCCCCAGATCGGGGTGAGATAGAACAACAGGATCGAGCGGACGACGTCGGTGTAGACAAGGCTGATCGAATACAGGCCGAATGCAGCCCCTGTGAACATTCCGCTGAGCATCAAATCGCGCCATTGCCGGGCCAGCATGCGCCTGTCGGACCAGACGAAGGGGATCAACGCAATCAGGGCCGCGCAGTACATCGCGATCCCTGACCAGGGGCCGGTCAGGCCCTGATCAAAGAAAAACCGCACCGGAATCCAATAAAGGCCCCATAGCGCGCCGCCTGTCACCAAAACGATACTGGCCCGGGTGCTGTTGTCGGGTTGGGTCTGGCTCAGGCTCATGCGGGCCCCGCTTTGGCTGCGATGTGTTGTCGTCACCGCATCGGGATAGAGCGTTGCAGGGCCGGGGATCAAGCGGAACCTTCGCTTTGATATCAGCCAGGTTTCAATCGCCGAAATAGCAGGCAGATTGCTGGGGGCGGATGCCGTATCGGAATTGTCGCAGCAGGAAACCAAGCAGAGGGGTTGCGCCTCACGTCAGGCATGGCACTTTAGGGCAATTCATTTGGTCACGCCCTCATGCCAACTTCCTCCACGCTGCGTATCGCAAGCTACAACATTCAGAAATGCGTCGGGTTGGATTTCCGGCGCCAACCCCAACGTATTCTGCAAGTCATCGAAAACATGAAAGCGGATATCGTGGTGTTGCAGGAGGCCGACAAGCGCCTGCCGCCCCGTCCGGCCGCGCTGCCGCATTTTATGTTGGACGAGGCGGGATGGCAGATCGTAGATCTGGGCGGCGCGGGAAGTCTGGGCTGGCACGGCAACGCGGTGATCTGGCGCGGAGAGGGTATCTCGGTCCGCCGAAAAGGGCATCACGAGTTGCCGGGGCTGGAGCCGCGCGGTGCGGTGCGTGTCGAGTTCGACACCCATATCGGGCCATTGCGCGTGATGGGTATGCATCTTGGACTGTTGCCAGCGTCGCGGCGACAGCAGATTTTGCACATTCGGCGGAACGACTGGGACATGGACCAGATGCCGACTGTTTGGGCCGGTGACTTCAACGAGTGGTCACGTCAGCCAGTACTGGATCACCTGGTCCCCGAAATGCGGTTTCTGCCTCCCAGACCAAGTTTTCCCGCCGCGCAGCCCCTGGGCGCGCTGGATCGGATCGCGCTGGGCAGCGGAATACAGGCCGTGGCGCATGGTGTTCACGACACACGTCCCGCGCATATCGCATCTGATCACCTGCCCGTCTGGGCCGATCTGACGCGCGCCAGATCAGAAGGTCGCAAAAGGTGAAATCCCTGTAGCGAAACCTGCGCAGACATATTAAGACAGACACCCGAGCAAGTCTGAGGGGCATCATGTCGGAAACGATTATTGGGCGTTGTGAAGCCAAAGGGCTGCGCATGACCGGTCAAAGAAGGGTCATCGCGCAGGTACTGGAACAGAGCGATGACCACCCGGATGTCGAGGAACTCTATGCGCGGGCGTCTGCTGCGGACAAAGGCATTTCCATTGCAACGGTCTATCGCACGGTCAAACTGTTCGAAGAGGCTGGTATTCTGGAACGTCTTGAGTTCGGCGACGGACGGGCCCGGTACGAGGACGCCGAGCGCGATCACCACGACCACCTGATCGACATGCAGTCAGGAGAGGTTATCGAATTCGTCGACCCCGAGATCGAAGCCCTACAGGAAAGAATCGCCGCCAAGCTTGGGTATAAGCTGAAAGGGCACCGGTTGGAGCTGTACGGCGTCCCGCTGGAAAAGGACTGACCCATCACGAAACGCGATTGATCGCCTCACGTTAATTCATCAGGCGTGACGGGAATTGTCTTGCCAGATGCCGTTGGTTGAGGTTGTTGTGCATCTACAGGCACCAGTTGTGCCCTTTCCAACGGACGCGCAAATGAACAACGTAAACGGCATCCTGCTGCTCATCGGGTCGATGGCGGCCTTTGCACTTGAGGACATGTTCATCAAGCTCCTGTCCGGCTCTGTGCCGACAGGGCAGATCATGGTGTTTCTGGGCGTGTTTTGCGGGCTCGTGTTTGCCGCGATGTCAGTGGTCACCCGAAAGCGGATCTTTGACCCCGTGGCATGGAAAACCCTGCCATTGATCCGCGCTGCGACCGAAGGCTTTGGCGCGGTGGCGTTCGTGACGGCGTTGTCGCTGATCGACCTGTCCACCGTTGCGGCCGTGTTTCAGGCCATGCCGCTGGTCGTCACCATGGGTGCGGCCCTGTTCCTTGGAGAGCAGGTCGGCTGGCGTCGCTGGAGCGCGATCGGTGTCGGCTTTGTCGGTGTTCTGATGATCATCCGTCCGGGGATGGAGGGCTTTCGGCCGGAATCCCTGTTTGTGGTGTTGTCCGTGGTCGCCATTGCGGCGCGCGATCTGATCACCCGCAAGCTGGACCCACGCGTGCCCTCATCCGTCGTTGCGATGCAGGCCTATATTGCGGTGGCTGTGGCCGGCCTGGTTCTGATGATCATGTCCGGGGCATCCTTCGTGCCGGTTCAAGCCGGTCAAACGGGCCCTTATGCGGGGGCGATCGGATTTGGCGTGTTGGGCTATTACGGCATTGTCACTGCGATGAGGGTGGGCGAAGCCTCGGCCCTGATGCCGTTCCGGTACACGCGCCTTGTGTTCTCGATCCTTGCAGGAATGCTGATGTTCGGTGAACGCCCTGATGCGCTGACAATGGCGGGGGCGACCCTGATCATCGGCTCGGGTCTTTATACCTTTGTCCGCGAACGGCGTCTGGCGCGGGAATTGGCACCTGCCTGACCCTGTTGGCGCAAACAGCGAATTGTTAGCCCTAAATGTCCGGGAATATGCGTGTTAGCGTTAACGGAACCGGTTTACTTTTGGCCGGTTGCTGCTATGACGCGTGCAACCGACCGCAGTCACAGGGACAGGCTTCATGAGCACCATCATCGACATCCACGCACGCGAAATTCTGGACAGCCGGGGCAATCCGACAGTCGAAGTTGACGTGATTCTGGAAGACGGCACCATGGGCCGCGCTGCCGTACCCTCGGGCGCGTCCACCGGTGCCTATGAGGCGGTTGAAAAACGCGATGGCGACAAGGCGCGCTATATGGGCAAAGGCGTTCTGGAAGCCGTCGCCGCCGTGAACGGCGAGATTGCCGAAGAACTGGTGGGCTTTGACGCGACCGAGCAGGTGGCCATTGACCAGGCCATGATCGAGCTGGACGGCACCGAGAATAAAGGCCGTCTGGGTGCGAACGCTATCCTGGGCGTCTCGCTGGCCACGGCCAAGGCGGCGGCGGATTTCACCACCCAGCCGCTCTATCGCTATGTGGGCGGCACCTCGGCGCGGGTTCTGCCGGTTCCGATGATGAACATTATCAATGGTGGCGAACATGCCGACAACCCGATCGACATTCAGGAATTCATGATCATGCCGACCGCCGCCGCGAACATTCGCGAAGCGGTGCGCATGGGGTCCGAGGTGTTTCATACACTGAAGAAAGAACTGTCTTCCGCGGGTCTGGCCACGGGCGTGGGCGACGAGGGCGGTTTTGCCCCCAACATTTCCAGCACACGCGAGGCGCTGGATTTCATCCTGAAATCCATCGAAAAGGCGGGCTACAAGCCGGGCGAAGAAATCCACCTGGCCTTGGATTGCGCGGCGACCGAGTATTTCAAAGACGGCAAATACGTTCTGGCGGGCGAGGGGATCACCCTGACATCCGAGGAAAACGCAGCCTATCTGGCTGCTCTGGTCAATGACTATCCGATCATCTCGATCGAAGATGGCATGTCTGAAGATGACTGGGATGGCTGGAAGGCCCTGACCGATGCCATCGGCGACAAGGTGCAACTGGTTGGTGATGACCTGTTCGTGACCAACCCGGAACGTCTGGCCGAAGGGATCGAACGTGGCTGCGCGAACTCAATGCTGGTCAAGGTGAACCAGATCGGTTCGCTGACCGAAACCCTGCGCGCCGTCGATATGGCGCACCGCGCGCGGTACACCAACGTGATGTCGCACCGTTCGGGCGAGACCGAGGACGCGACCATTGCCGATCTGGCCGTGGCGACGAATTGTGGTCAGATCAAAACCGGCTCATTGGCGCGATCGGACCGGTTGGCGAAATACAACCAGCTGATCCGCATCGAGGAGTCGCTGGGGGAAGTGGCCGAATACGCAGGCGCGTCGATCCTTCGCAAATAACGCACTTGGTGCTAGGCTGACCCCCGGGTTTAATCCGGGGGTCGCATTGTGCTGAACATCATCGAACCGGAAACGCCGGACCAGTTTGAAGCGGTTCGGCGTTTGTGTTGGGATTACAGGGATTTCCTGCTGGCACTGGATGAAAGAACCGCCCAGATTGTGCAGGCTTTCTACCCAAGCGAAAAATACGCCCGTGTAATGGACAACATTGACGCGGAACACGCACCGCCGAACGGTGGGATCAAACTGGCATTGCTGCATGGGGAACCGGTCGGCTGCGGCATGTTTCACACCTACGAGCCCGGTGTGGCTGAAATCAAACGCGTATTTGTAACCGACGCAGCAAGGGGGACCGGCGCAGGCTGTGCCATCATGCTTTCGCTGATCGAAATGTGCCGAGATCTTGGGTTCGACTATATTCGAATGGACACCGGCAAACCCCTGGAAGTGGCGACTCGGTTATACCTGTCTTTGGGCTTTCACCTGCGCGACGCCTATTACGAAACTCCTGAAATCGCACGCGATCACCTGCTTTTTTTCGAGATGCCGCTTTTTGAAGAAGACATTGGCGTGCCAGAAAAAAGATAAAATTCTCAGGGGCATGGTCGTCTTAGACGTGGAAATTTGATAATATTTAAGTGGCTTAATTATTCTTATGTGTGAACTTGTTACTTATCACGTTCACTCCAAATGCCGTAGTCTTTCTTCATTGCAGAAAGGAGACCACGATGTCTGTATCCAAATTCCTTCTGATAATCGTCACAGCGTCCATCACAGTATTGTCTGCCTGCGCGGGTCCGGGAACGTATCCGATAACCGGAGAAGAAGTTTCGTCGAATGACCCGGTACAGGACATGAACCCGGCCAATATCTTCCGCGGCGAGTCTCGTTAAAGCGACTTGCTCATCAGCATATATCTGTCGCGTGGTTTGAACCCGGTGCGCAGATAGATCTTCTGAGCGGCCTCGTTGTGCCGGTCGACTTCCAGATGAAGGGCAGTCAGCCCCGCTTCGGACAAAGCTTTGGGCAGCGCCAGTAGAACTTCGGTTGCGATGCCGCGGCCGCGAACAGCGGGCCGGATATAGATTTCGTCCACGAAACCGTCCATGCCGCCGAATTCGACGGACCAGCCGAAGGTCAGGATGATGTAGCCCAACGGCGCGCGTCCGGGGCCGATCAGATAGACACAGCCATGGGGAATACCCTCGAGCAGGGGTGTCAGAGCGTTTCGGGTCTGGTCCGGGTCTTGCGTCAATCCGGCCTCGGTATGGAAGGCGGTGACCAGTGCCATCAGACGATCCAGGTCCTCGGGGCGCGCCAGGCGCAGGGCGGCGCTCATAATCTGGCCAGCCTTTCCGTCAAAAGATTGAAGAAGCCGTCGGCGTCGATTTCCCCCATGAACAGCGCATTGGGCGCGCGGTCGGTTACGCCCCACCAATCGGCGACCGTCATGCCCATTGTCAGCTCGGACTGGGTTTCAATCTCGACATTCACATGACGGCCCGAAAACAGCTCGGGCCGGATCAGATAGGCGGTCACGCAAGGGTCGTGCAAAGGCGCACCTGCGCTGCCGTATTTTTCCTTGTCGAACCTTTCGAAGAAATCGGTCATCTCGGCGACGGCGATTCCGACTTTGTTTCCCAGCGCACGGAACGCATCATTGCGGGGTTTGGTGACCAGCGCCTTGTGCGTGACATCCAGCGACATGACCACGATTGGTCTGCCGGATTTTAAAACGATATCAGCAGCTTCTGGATCGACGTGAATGTTGAACTCAGCTGTCGGGGTGATGTTGCCGACCTCGAAATACGCTCCGCCCATCAGAACGATTTCCTGTACCCGGTCCACAATGTCCGGAGCCTTGCTGAACGCGGTCGCGATATTTGTCAGTGGCCCCAGCGGGCAAAGGGTTACTGTGCCCGGTTCTTCAGAACGCAGGGTGTCGATGATGAAATCCACCGCATGCCCTTCGGTCAGCGGCATCTGCGGATCGGGCAGGTCCGGGCCATCCAGACCTGTCTTGCCATGCACATGCTCGGCCGTGACCAGCGGGCGGTTCAACGGTCTGTCGCAGCCCGCATAAACAGGTATGTCGGTCCGGCCCGCCAGTTCGCACACGATCCGAGCGTTCTTGGCGGTCAATTCCAGGGGCACGTTGCCTGCGACCGCCGTGATGCCAAGAACCTCGATGTCCTCCGGGCTGGCCAGCGCCAGCAGGATGGCGACGGCATCGTCCTGTCCGGGATCGGTGTCGATGATGATCTTGCGAGGGGGCATGGGCGTCTCCGGTGGTCGTGAAGGTGGGACACTCGCAAGTGTCGGGTGCCTTGTCTACCCGTTTCTGGGTGCGGCCATGACTTCAACCGGCGGGAGTTTGCCGTTGGCGCGATGCTCTTCGGTTTTGACCTCGTCCCACAGCGCATCCATCTCGGCCAGATCGCTTTGCGAGGGGGTCTTTCCCCGTTCGGCCAGCCGGGTCTCGACCTGTTCAAAGCGACGGGTGAACTTGGCATTGGTGCGGCGCAACGCGGCCTCCGGTTCGATGCCAAGATGACGACCCAGATTGACCATCACGAACAGCAGATCGCCGAATTCATCCTCAAGCGCATCCGCGTCCATCTTGTCACGCGCCTCTTCCAGTTCGGCGGCTTCTTCGGTGATCTTGGCCAGAACGTGGCTGGCGTCGGGCCAGTCGAACCCTACGCGCGCGGCCCGTTTTTGCAACTTATGCGCCCGCAGCAGGGCTGGCAGGTTGGCGGCCACCCCGTCCAGCGCGCCTTTCTGTTCCTTGCCCGCACGTTCGGCGGCCTTGATGGCTTCCCAGTCCTTGGTCTGCTGTTCGGCGGATTTATCGCGGGATTCGTCACCGAAGACATGCGGATGCCGGGCCACCATCTTGTCGGACATGGTGCGAACCACGTCCTGAAAGGTGAAATATCCCGCTTCTTCCGCCATTTGAGCGTGGAAGACGGATTGGAACAGCAGATCGCCCAGCTCTCCCTTCAGCTCGTCCCAGGCCTCACGCTCGATGGCGTCGGCGACCTCATAGGCCTCTTCGATCGTATAGGGCGCGATGGTGGCGAAATCCTGTTCGATATCCCACGGGCAGCCGGTTTGCGGATCACGCAGGCGGCGCATGATTTCCAGCAGGCGTTCGATCCCTGCGTCACTGTCATGGATCAGAGGATTATCGGCCATTGCGAACCCTTTCATTCCGGTGTCAGATGCATCCATCCCGCAGTCCCGATCAGGAGTCCACCCCAGATGCCCGTCGTCAACCGAATTGCCGATTTCTCTGCCGATATGACCAGATGGCGCCAATATCTGCACACGATACCCGAGTTGGAGTTCGAGTGCTTTGAGACTGCCGCGTTTGTGGCCGAGCGTCTGCGTGAATTCGGGGTTGATGAATTGCATGAAGGGATCGCAAAGACCGGGATGGTCGCGATCATCAACGGGCAGGGCGACGGCCCGACCATTGGCCTGCGCGCCGATATGGATGCATTGCCGATCACCGAAGAAACAGGCGTCGACTATGCATCGAAGAATCCTGGAAAGATGCATGCCTGCGGGCATGACGGGCACACCACAATGCTGCTGGGCGCGGCGCGGTATCTGGCCGAGACGCGAAATTTCCGCGGCCGTGTGGCCCTGATCTTTCAACCGGCCGAGGAAGAAGGTGGCGGTGCGGGTGTCATGGTCGAAGAAGGCATCATGGAGCGGTTCGATATCTCTGAGGTCTATGGAATACACAACGATCCGGGAAACCCGGAAGGTACGTTCCATACAACGCCGGGGCCGATCATGGCGGCGGTCGATACGTTCGATATTCATATCCAAGGCGTCGGCGGCCATGGCGCCATGCCGCATCAGACCCGCGACCCGGTCATGGCGGCCTGCGGCATTGCACAGGCGATCCAGACCATCGTCAGCCGCAACCACTATGCAGTGGAAGACCTGGTTGTTTCGGTCACTCAGATCCACGCCGGAACGGTGAACAACGTGATCCCGGACACCGCCTATCTGAACGGCACGGTTCGTACATTCGATCCTTCTGTGCAGAAAATGGTGATGGACCGGATGGAGCAGATCGTTCAGGGGCAGGCCGCGTCTTACGGTGTCGAGGCACGGCTTGAATATCAGGTGGGATACCCGGCGACGATCAACGATGCTGAAAAGGCAGCCTTTGCCGCGGCCGTCGCACGCGAAGTGTCGGGGGCTGAACGGGTGATCGACACAATGGGGCGCGACATGGGGGCCGAGGACTTTTCGTACATGCTTCAGTCGCGACCAGGGGCTTATCTGTTCCTTGGGCAGGGTGATGGTGCCGGGCTGCATCATCCGAAATACAACTTCAATGATGATATCGCGCCGGTGGGGGCATCGTTCTTCGCACGGATCGTGGAAAAGGCGCAGCCGTTGGGCTGATGGGGGAGCGAAATGGCACTGGAAGACGCAAAAAACCAGGTGGACGAGGCATTCACCAACCCGGATCTCAAAGGCCTGTCCTATGAAAACACCTTTGGCGGGGCGACCTCGTTTCTGCGGCGGCTGTATACCAAGAACCTGACCGGCGTCGACATCGCCGTGACCGGCGTGCCGTTTGATCAGGCGGTGACCAACCGCCCGGGCACCCGCCTTGGCCCGCGTGCAATCCGCGAGGCCAGCGCGCTGCAATCGCCCGATGCACCTTATGGCTGGCCCTTCGATGCGCTCAGCGAGCTGGCTATCATCGACTACGGCGATATGGCCTATGACTATGCCAACATTCCCGCCTTTCCCGACACGCTGACCGACCATATCCGCACCATTCTGACGGCGGATGTGGCCTCGGTCGCGCTGGGGGGCGACCACTATATCAGCTTTCCGATCCTCAAGGCCTATGCCGAGAAATACGGGCCGATGTCGCTGTTGCAGTTCGACGCCCATACCGACACCTGGGCCGATGACGACATGAGCCGGGTGGACCACGGCACCATGTTCTACAAGGCGGTGAAGTCGGGGATCGTGGATCCGAAACGCTCGGTTCAGGTGGGGATCCGCACCACCAACGAGGACACGCTGGGCGTCAACATCATCGACGCGCGCGAGGTCTACGAATCCGGCCCCGCCGCCGTGGCGCAGAAGATCAAGGGCATTCTGGGCGACAGCCCGGTCTACCTAAGCTTTGATATCGACGGTCTGGACCCGGCCTTTGCACCGGGTACGGGGACACCGGTCTGGGGTGGTTTGAGTTCCATTCAGGCGCAGATCATCCTGCGCGAAATTGCGGGGATCAACATCAAGGGCGGCGACGTGGTCGAAGTGTCTCCGCCGTTCGATACATCCGGCGCGACGGCGATTGCGGGCGCGCATGTGGCGACGCAGATCGTCTGCCTGTTGGGGTGGAATAAACTCGCATGACTAAACGAAAAGCTCTGATCTGGGCGTGCATTGTTCTCCTTGGGTTGCCGCTCGGGTATTTTGCGCGTGATCGCCTGCATCAGCCAACTGCTCGCGAGCATTCAGCAATGACTTTGTTTGAGACATACTGCGTACCATTTGCCGACGGTCAGGTCGTTGCTCCAGAAAAACGTCTAGTGCGCCTTGAGCGGGCTGACGGGCTGGCTTGGGTTGATCCCGAAACAGTAATGATGCTTCGATATAGTGATAGAGGGTGCTCTGTTTCTGATGCCTTGCGACCGATGAACGCAAGCGAACGCCACGCACTGGACACAGGTGTCATCGGGTTGATCGAAAGAGAATTGCCTGCACTAAGGCCCGACAACAATCACGGATTGGACACTTGGGATGCGTTTCTCGTATGGGAAAGCCATCCCCGAGGGGATGATAGGCGCTGGGGTGCGACGTACACCCGGTTTTCATCGGACGCAGATTTTGAGACGTCATTAAGTGTTTCTTATCCAATTAATGATGATGTTTCGGAAAATTTGCGCGAACTTCGAAACAGTTCGTAAAGCAAAATACTCTGGGGCTTGTCGAGAAAGAATATGACACAATTCAACCAACCCATCAGCGGTAATGATCTGGCGCGGTTTTCGGGGCCGAATACGTTTATGCGCCTGTCCCAGGCAGCCTCGCTGGCGGGGCTGGATGTGGCGGTTTTGGGGATTCCGATGGATATCGGCACCTCGTGGCGATCGGGCACCCGGTTCGGACCCAAACAGATCCGCAGCGAGAGCGCGATGATAAGGCCCTACAACATGGCTACCTCGGCGGCTCCGTTCGACAGCTTGCAAATCGCCGACATCGGGGATCTGGCGATCAACACCTTCTCGCTTGCGGACAGCCTGAGGATCATCAGGGAAAGCTATGACGCGATCCTCGCAAAGAACGTGACCCCGGTGGCGATGGGGGGCGATCATTCGATCACCCTGCCGATCCTGCGGGCCATTGCGGCAAAGTATGGGCCGGTGGCTCTGGTGCATGTGGATGCCCATGCGGATGTGAATGACGAGATGTTCGGCGAGAAAGAGACCCACGGAACCGTCTTCCGCCGCGCCTATGAAGAGGGGCTGATTGTCCCCGACAAGACCTTTCAGATCGGCATTCGCGGATCGGGCTATGCGGCTTCGGATTTCACCGAAGCCAGGGATTGGGGCTTCCGCCAGTTCCCGGCCTGGGAGTTGTGGCAGCAGAACCTGACGCAGATCGGTTCTCAGATCCGCAAGATCATCGGGGATCATCCGGTCTATGTCACCTATGACATCGACAGCCTGGACCCGGCCTTTGCACCGGGCACGGGTACACCAGAGATTGCCGGGCTGACCACGCCGCAGGCGCTGCAACTGATCCACGCGTTGCAGGGTGTGAATGTGGTGGGGTGTGATCTGGTCGAGGTTTCACCTCCGTATGACCCATCCGGCAACACGGCCCTGACGGCAGCCAACCTGATCTACGAGATGCTGTGTATCCTGCCGGGTGTGACGTCGCGGTAAACCGGCCCGGAACGGCTTGCCCCGGCGCCTGATCCGCATAGGGTTTCTGCAAGAGGGCAAAGCGGGATGAAAAAGATGGTTTTGTGGGCAGTGATCGCGCTGGTGCTTGGGCTGGTCGCTCACGTCCGGTTGGCCCCGTCAGCTCTGGCGCAATGGCATATTGCACCGGTTGCAGAGGTTGATCAGGACTTGCCGGGTGGCGTTCTGCGCGTTGTTACAACCGGCCCGGAAGGGTTGGAGAACCTCGATCGGATCGCCCGCGCCACGCCGCGCACCTCGGTTTTGGCAGGTTCGGTCGATGAGGGCATGATCACCTATGTCACCCGCACGATATGGATTGGTTTCCCCGACTATACCACTGTTCAGCAGGACGGCGACACGCTGCGCATCCATGGCCGTTTGCGGTTCGGTCGCAGGGATTTCGGTGCGAACAAGGCACGGGTTGATGGGTGGTTGGAGCAGATGTAACTGTTCTACCGACGCTCAGGACGCCTCATCCTGTTCAAAGTGATCAACAGGATCGCTCTGCAACCCGGACGATAAACACCCTTCCTGCACCTCGCGCCACATGGGCACGTTCAGGGACATCTGGCATTGTGCCGTGAACATGCGGCCGTCGACTTGCAGGCAGATCATCTCACCCAGTTCGATGCGGGACCCGGACGTGTCGGTGCAATAGCAATCGCGGGTCTTGCCGTCAGGGCCGATGTAATCGGCGGAAACCGGCGTGGACGTCAGCAAAAGGGCAAGCAAAAACCGTTTCATGACAGCAAGCTTAGCACGACGTGGCCCTTGACCAAAGCCCCCGGATGATAGACACCGCCGGGATGATCCCCGAAGAACGTCTTGAACAGATCACCCAACGTTTCCAATACCTCGAAGCAGCCATGGCGGATGGCGCATCGGGCGGCGATATTGCGGCGTTGGCCAAGGAATATTCCGACCTCAAACCCGTGGTCGATCAGATCATGGCCTGGCGCCAGCTGGTGGCAGACCTGGCTGAGGCCGAGGCGATGCTGGCCGACCCGGATATGAAGGAGTTGGCCGAAGAAGAAATTCCGGACCTGCAATCGCGCATCCCCGAGGCGGAACACGCGCTGCAACTGGCGCTGCTGCCGAAGGATGCGGCGGATGCGCGTCCGGCGATGCTGGAAATTCGCCCGGGTACCGGCGGGGACGAGGCCGCTTTGTTCGCGGGCGATCTGTTGCGTATGTATCAACGCTATGCCGAGGCCCGCGGGTGGCAGTTCGAGATCATCGAAGAACAGGCTTCTGATCTGGGCGGGATCAAAGAGGTGGTGGCCCATATCAAGGGCGACAACGTCTTTGCCCGGCTGAAATACGAATCCGGCGTGCACCGTGTGCAGCGCGTGCCCGAAACCGAAAGCGGCGGGCGCATCCACACCTCGGCGGCGACGGTGGCGGTACTGCCCGAGGCCGAGGATGTCGACATCCAGGTAGACGCCAATGACATCCGTATCGACACGATGCGCAGTTCCGGCGCGGGCGGGCAGCACGTGAACACCACTGACTCGGCGGTGCGGATCACCCATATTCCGACGGGCTTGGTGGTCACAAGTTCCGAGAAGTCCCAGCATCGCAACCGCGAGATCGCCATGCAGGTGCTGAAGACGCGGCTTTATGACCTCGAGCGGCAGCGGATCGACAGCGAACGTTCCGCCGACCGGGCCAGCCAGGTAGGATCAGGGGATCGTTCGGAACGCATTCGCACCTACAATTTCCCACAGGGGCGGATGACGGATCACCGGATTAACCTGACGCTCTATAAACTGGATCAGGTGATGCAGGGGGATCTGGACGAAGTGATTGACGCTCTGACGGCGGATGATCAGGCCCGGTTGCTGGCCGAGATGGCGCAATGACGGGCCTGCAAACAGCAGCGCAGGCCATGGTGGCCGCAACCGCGCGCTTGAGGGCCGCGGGCGTGGATGACCCGGCGCGGGATGCGCGCCTGTTGTTGGCCCATGCCGCACGGATAGAGGCCAGCCGGGTGACGCTGATTGCCCCGGAAGAGTTGCAGCCCGAGATCGCTGAACGCTATGACCAGTTGGTTTCTTTGCGTGCCATTCGGGTGCCGGTGTCTCATCTGCTGGGCGAACGCGAGTTCTATGGGCGCAGGTTTCGTGTCAGCTCCGATGTTCTGGATCCTCGCCCCGAGACTGAAACCCTGATCGAGGCGGCGCTGAGCGAACCCTTCGACCATGTTTTGGACCTCGGGGTCGGGTCTGGCTGTATTCTGGTCACACTGCTTGCGGAACGAACCAGCGCTTCGGGTCTTGGGGTCGACCTGAGTGAAGCCGCCTGTCTTCAGGCCAGCGCCAATGCCGTGCTCCACCAGGTGCAGGGACGAGCCGAGATTGCGCAGTCAAACTGGTTTGAAGGCATTGAAGGCCGGTTTGACCTGATTGTTTCCAACCCGCCGTATATTTCCGTAACCGAAATGGAGGACCTTTCGCCCGAAGTGCGGGAGCACGAGCCGCGCATGGCGCTGACCGATGAAGGGGACGGGCTGGGCGCGTATCGGCAGATTGCGGCCTCGGCCCCGGATTATCTGTTGCCAGGCGGGCGATTACTTGTGGAAATTGGCCCGACACAGGCAAATCTGGTGTCTGCCTTGTTTGATGCGGCGGGTTTGGCGGATATTCGCGTAATCCCCGATCTGGACGGGCGTGACCGGGTTGTCGGCGCAAAGATGCCGGGTTGAAACTGGTGTCTGAGGCCAAAAAACGCTGCCCCGAGTAAAAAAGCGTGTGAAAATTCGAGATTCCTCTTGTCTGCACGGTCAGGACATGTTTACTCAGGATTAGTCGGCGAGGTTGACGCTGTTGCAGCGCACCCCTGACGCCAAGCCCAAAAAAGTCGACATCCCGTCACGGCAAACGCCTCAGAGCAGTGCAAAACACGGGTTGAGCGACAGCGCATTGATAAGGCTGACGTAAAGTAAAATGAGATCTTCCAAATCCCGCTCGCGGGCCAAGAACAACCGCAATCGTCCTTCCGGCGGTAACGTCGTAAACCGGGTATTTGACAGCTCGGGCCCTGAAGGCAAGGTGCGTGGCACGCCGCAGCAAATCATTGATAAGTACAATCAGCTGGCGCGTGACGCTCAACTGTCAAACGACCGCGTTGCGGCGGAAAACTTCCAGCAGCACGCAGAACATTATCTGCGCATGCTGAGTGAGGCGCAGCGCGAGATTGAAGCGCGCCGCGAAGAGCAGGAGCGCCAGAACCGCGAACGCCAGGCCGAGCGTGACCGTGAGCGCGCCGAGCGCCAGGAACGTGAAGCGGCCCGGCAGGCCGATCCTGCCGAAGCCCCGCAGCCGGATGTAATGGATTTCGCCGCACCGGACGCTGCTCCGGAAAGCGGTCTGGTCGAGACACCGGAAAGCAAGGGGGCCGAAGCCCCGGCGCCGGAAAAGAAGGAAAAGCCTGCGCGCAAGCCGCGGGCGCGCAAGCCCAAACCGGCGCCAGTGGCTGAAGATGCGCCCAAAACGGATGGCGACGCACCGGAAGCGGCTGAATAAAGCCGGCATCAGAAACCGCAAAGCCCCGAGGTCAAGCCTCGGGGCTTTTTTTGATCAGGGTGTCTGGATTTCGCGCGCCAAGGCACAGAACGCTTCAAGCGGAACCTGCTCGGCCCGTTCAGTGGGCTGGATACCTGCGGCCTGCAAGCGATCCTCGATATCCGGGGCAACGCCTTTGAGCGAGGCCCGCAGCATTTTGCGGCGTTGATTGAAGGCGGAGGCCACCACACGCGACAGGGTCGCGGCGTCAGCAGGATAGCGCGGTTCGGGCAGGGCGGTCAGGTGGACCACCGCGCTGGAGACTTTGGGCGGAGGGGTGAAGGCGTCGGGGGGAAGGGACATGGCGATGCGCGCCTCGGCCCGCCATTGGGCAAGGATGGCGAGGCGGCCATACGCCTTGCTGCCCGGCTGGGCCACGATGCGTTCGGCCACTTCGCGTTGGAACATCAGCGTCAGGCTCTGCCAGAAGGGGGGCCATTCAGGGGGTGTCAGCCAGCGCACAAGAAGTTCGGTGCCGACGTTGTATGGAAGGTTGGCTGCGATGCGGATTGGCGGGGTCAGGTGTTCCAGCGGGTTGATCTCGAGCGCGTCACCATTGATGACCTCCAGCCTTCCGGGATAGGCGGCGGCGATATCGTTCAGGGCGGCAATGCAGCGGGTATCTTTTTCCACCGCCACGACCTTGCGTGCGCCTTCGGACAGGAGCCCTCGGGTGAGGCCGCCAGGACCGGGGCCGATTTCCAGTACGTCGCAGTCTGCAAGATCGCCAGCCTGACGGGCGATTTTGGCGGTCAGGTTGAGGTCCAGCAGGAAGTTCTGACCCAAGGATTTGCGCGCCGAGAGTTGATGTGTGGCGATGACCTCGCGCAGAGGGGGGAGATTGTCGATTGCACTCATGATCCGATTACCGTGACGCAGGCCGCAGGGGCAGCGCCAGAAGTTTTTTGCCTCTGGCGGGGATATTTTCAGCCAGATGAAGGATCAAGAGCCTTGCGCCATGCGTTGGGCAAGCTTCAGAGCTTCGATCAGGCTGGTTGGATTCGCGATGCCTTTCCCGGCGATATCCAGTGCAGTGCCGTGATCTGGCGACGTGCGGATGAAGGGCAGGCCAAGGGTGACGTTCACACCCCGGTCGAAGTCCAGTGTCTTGATCGGGATCAGGGCCTGATCATGATACATTGCGATCGCCGCGTCATAGCGGGCGCGGGCAGCGGCATGGAACAGTGTATCCGCAGGGTGCGGGCCCGTCAGGGTCGCATCTTCCGGGTTCAGATCGGCCAGCATTGGGGCGATCCAGTCAAGCTCCTCGCGGCCCATTTTGCCGCCTTCGCCGGCATGGGGGTTCAGGCCGGTTATGGCGATGCGGGGGTGTTGTATGCCGAACTGGTCGCGCAGACCGCGCGTGGTGATTTCGATTGTCTCGCGCAGCAGGTCCGGCGTCAGCGCGGCGGGAACCTGCGCCAGGGGAATGTGGATTGTTGCCGGGACAACCCGCAACTGGTCGCTGGCCAGCATCATGACAACCCGGCGGGTGCCCGACAGCGCGGCCAGAAACTCGGTATGGCCGGGATAGGTAAACCCGGCCCCGTCGATCAGGGCCTTCTTGTGAATGGGCGCGGTGCACAGAGCGGCCGCTGCCCCCTCTTTCACAAAGTCGACGCCGGTTTCGATGGCATCGATCACCGATGGGGCATTGGCCGGGTCTGGCTGACCGGGCATGTTCGCAGCAGGAAAGTTCAGTTGCAGCACGGGCAAGGCCTGATCACAGACTGCAACGGCATCCGAAGGGGTTTGGATTTTCGCAACGGGGGTGCCAGCAGGCAGGTGGCTGGCATCGCCGATAAAGAAAAACGGGCAGGTTTGGCGCAGCTCTGCCCATGCTTTGGCCGCGATTTCAGGGCCGATCCCGGCCGGTTCACCGCAGCTGAGCGCGATCGGGCGTGTCATTCCTGAACAATGGTGGCGTCAGCCCGCAGCTGCTCTACCAGGCTGGACGCAAAGGCCTGTAGCCGCTGTTGCGCCAGTGCATTCGCGACATCCGCCCGCGAGGTGTTTTCGCCCAGGTTGCGGGTGCGGTTGCACAGCATCAGGAACACCAGCGTCTGCCCGTTGTTGCGGGTCAGGTTTGTTGACACTTCGAAGCGATCCAGCTTGGCCAGTTCCACGGCGAAATCGCGTGGTACTTCTGATGGGCTGGCTTCGATACGGTCCAGGACTTCGACGGGTTGATCCTTGGCGATTCCGTACAAGTCGTCGCAGGTGTCGATCTCCTCCCGCAGGGCGGCAGCCTGTGCCAGAGCCTCGGCGCTGCGGCCGCCCGGCAGGTAATAGGCCGCATAGTCAAGTTTGGAGATAGCCGGCGCAGCGGTCGCCACCTCGCGCAATCCGCGCAATTGAAACAGGGCGACGGCGTTTGGCAGGCTGATGGGATCGGTGATCTCACCGTTCTGGAGCCCAAGAATAACCGGTTGCAAGGCAGGAGGCAGGTTGGAGATATTCAGCCAGTCCAGACGTCCGCCTTCGTTGCGGGTGGCCGCTCCGGAATATTGCGCCGCTGCGGCTGAAAACGCTTCGATAGTTTCAAGTCGCGAAATCTCTTCCGCCAGCAATTCGGTCTGTGCAACGGTTTGCGGGTTCACCGGGATGATGATCTCGGACAGCAGGACCTGAAGGCCGCCGCCACCGGTTTGTCCCAGCGCGCGATCAATCTCGTCTTCGGTCGGACGGGCCTGCGACAGGTAGCGCGAGCTGATATAGTCGCGCCAGGCCAGCTGATCTGCAACATAATCACGGACAGTTTCCGGGTCGACGCCTGCCTCACCCAAAAGTTGCAGGAACTGTTCGGTGGACAATTGCCCGCGCGAGGCGAACTCGTCGATCCCCAGTTGTACGGCTTCCGGGGCAGCTTGCACGCCCGCTTCGCGCATGGCCTGCTTGCGCAATTTTTCTTCGATCAGGGCTTCCCTGACGTCAGCCTCATTGCCGCCGGGCAAACCCAAAACATTCAGGAATTGCAGGCGTTGTTCCAGCTCGTACCAGGTGACGATGTCCTGATTCACGCGGATCGCTGGCGAGAACAGGCTTTGGGCGCTGACCTGCGGCGCCGATAAAGCGAGGAAAACGGCGGCCAGTGCCGGCGTGACCGGTTTGTGCCAACCGGAACGGAGAAACCTGGAGAAACCTGATATCAACTGCATTTTCTCTTGTATGTGTTACCACCGCCTTCAAGGGCGTATCCTGTCAGCGATAGGGTAAAGCCGAATTCTGTCGAAGGCTCAATAGTGGATGTTGAAGTAAAGCGTCTGCTTACGGACATGTTAACCTGAACACATTCATTCTGGTATGTTACACCAAGCCCAAGCCGGATTGGCTCTGACTGGTTCAGATCATAGCGTGCCTCGGCATTGGTAAGCCAGTTCTGGTCGACCTGATAGCGGCCCAGAAGCCAGATTTCCGAAATTTCTTCCGCAATGTTTTCCGCCGGATCCGGTTCCTGCCAGATATAGCTTCCGGACAGGCCGGCAAATTCAGAAGCCCAGGCCCCGCGCAATTCAGCTTTGACGAAACTGAAATCGCTGTCGATCAGACCGCGCCCGCCAAGCGACCAACCGTTGGCCGTGGTGACTTGTCCCGCCACCAGCAAGTCGGACGTGGTGCCCTGCAACCCGGATGTCAGGGTGAAATTCGGGTCGGCATCCGCCCGAAACACCTGACCCACCGTTACGAGCGCCTGCTGTCCGTCCGCACCATAGCGCGCCCAGTTCAGGCCGATGACCCCTGTGGCACCGTCTTCGCGCTGATCTTCGGCAGGGAAACGGGACAGGGCCAGCAGGTTTCCCTGATCGAATTCCTGAAACGTGCTTTCATCATCTGGCGCATCAGTGTCCGAGACATGGGTCCATCCCAACTGCGCGATCGGTTCCAGAAGCTGAACCGCGCCGGTTTTTTCGCGACGGGTCATCGGATAGCGAAGCGTCAACGCCGCGCGCGGGGTCGAGCGGGTCACAATGCTGGGAAAATTGCTGTCATGGCGAATATTGAACGTATCCACCGATGCGCCCAGCGTCGCGTCCGCGCGCAGCCCCGATGCAAATGTCCAGCTTCGCAACCATTCGGCATCAACAGTTGCCCTTGCTATGTCACGGCCGACGATATCAGCGTCGCTGGTGCGCTCATGAGCGTGGCCAACAAAGGCCAGCCGCACCTCGCCACCAAGTGCGCCGGGAAAGAACCGCTTTTCATAGTTCAGATCGAAGACGCGGGATGGGATTTCGTCCTGATTTTCACTGTCACGCAGAGTTTTGTAGTGGATCAGGCTTGTTTTGAACGCGGTGTCGCGTTTGATCCGTTCCAGCGCGACTTCACTACGCAAACGGTCCAGGTCCGGCAGCCCATAGTCGGCCAGATAGGCGTCGTCCGAGGTGGTTTGCAGATCGAATGTCAGCCGGAAATCGTTCTTCAGGTTGAACCAACCGCCGGCGAACAGATAGCCGCGATCCTGGTCGGGCTGGACGTCATCACGGGTATAGGCGCCTTCAAGCTGAATGCGCCCATTCACGAACGCCTGACGATACCGATATCCCAGAGTTGTGGTCTTGGCCGACAGATACGGCGTCAAGGTCAGATCCTTGTGGTCCCCCAGCTTGAAGAAATAGGGAACCTGGACCCCCGTTCCCAGTTGCGAGGTGCTGCGGATCGACGGCACCAGAAAGCCGGTCGCGCGATCCAAAGTCGGGTCCGGCAAGCGCAGATAGGGGAAATAGAATACCGGATAATCTAGCACCCGAAGCTGCGCGCCCTCAAAGTACAACTGCCGTTCCAACTGGTCATGAGTGACCTTGCGGGCGCGGATCTGCCAGAGCGGTGGCTTTCCATTGGTGCAGACATGGCAGGAAGTGGCCGAGACCTTGCTGAATTGCGTATAGCGGCCCGCGGCCCGTTTCGCCTGAACCGAGGCAATCTGGATTTGCTGATCGAAAACCATCCGAGCACCGATCAGCAGGCCGTTCTGGATGCCGCTGTCCAGCTGGCCGGAATCGGCCAGAAGGGTCGACTGGCCCCCCTGATCAATACGAATGGGGCCCTCCAGTGTCAGCTCGCCCGTTTCCCGGTCATAGGTGATGCGTTGGGCCGACAGCTTGGTATCGCCCTGAAAGGCTTCGACATGGCCTTCGGCCACCAGTTTCCTGTCGGGTGTGATAAAGACCTTGTCGGCAACCAAAAGGGCGGGTTCGGCCTGTGACTGCGCCGCTTGCGGGTCAGGCTCAGCCGAGGTGGTTTGCGCCGCCAGAACCGTCGGTGCCGACAAAGCGATTGCGCTGGTCAGCAGCAGGGAAATCATGTTCCGCATCAGCCGTCCTCCGCGTGAAGAAGCAGACCAAGGGACAGCAGGATGGCGGCGAAGGGCGGCGCCCAGGCCGCGATATAGATGGGCAATTGTCCGTTTTCCCCGAGGATTTGCGCAAAATTGCGGACGAAATAGATGGCAAAGCCAAGCAGTACGGCCGTCAGAACGGCGATTCCGGTACCGCCGAACCGAACGTGACGCATGGTGAACGCAGCCCCGATCAGCACCATCGAAACCAGAAAGAACGGCCTGGCCAGTTGCACCTGCAACCAGACTTCATATTGCTTGGTCGAAAACCCGGCTTCGCGCAGATCCTTGATCAGTTGCGGCAGGTCAAAAACCGACACTGAATCCTGTTGCCCCAGCGTGTCCAGAATCCGCTGCCGCGTCAGCGAGGTTGGCAACTCCAGCCGTTCATGTTCCACCGAGCTGGTTTCGGGGTTCTGCCCATTCTGCAAATTCCAGATCTTGGCCCGGGACAAGACCCAGTTTTCGTCTTCCAGCACGGCCCTGTCGGCGACGATCTGCTGGGTGGGTTTGCCGTCGCGCGCGAAGGTGATGATGGTCACGCCGTCCAGGCCAAGAGCATCCCCGTTCGAGGTGCCCCGGGCGTGGATGACAGCCTGACCGTTTTCCGCCGACTGACGCAGCCAAAGGCCTTCGCTGCTGATCGAAAGCGCTGAACTGCCGTTGTTGCGATAGGAATCAGACAGGCGTTGGAATTCCTGGGATGTGGCCGCCGCGATGGGGTTCAGCAATGCCACTGCAAGCGCACCGATGATCAGGGCCAGAGCCGCTGGCGCGACCAGTGCGCGGATACCCGAGCGACCCGTGGCGCGGGTCACCACGAGTTCAGAGGTCCGTGCCAGCCCGACGAACAAGGCAATGGTGGACAGAATGACCAGCAGGGGCAGCATTTCACTGATGGCGGCCGGTGTGTTCAGAAGCGTCAGGTGCAGCAATTGGCCGAAGGACAGGTCGACTTGGTCAAATCGGCGGATCTGTTCGATCAGATCGATGAGAATCATCAAGGTCAGAAAAATACCGCCGATGACCAGAAAGCTCTGTGAAAAGCGGCGGGCGAAATAGCGGTCGAGGATCACAAGACTGCCCCCGCCAAGCCTTTTGCGCCGGAAAACGGGCCGAAATCGCGCATGCATGTCTTCCTGCGCGACGGCGTATGCCTGCCCTCTCGTGTCACGTCTTTCTCCCCCGAGCCTGCCGGTTATTTTTGCGGGACCTTACTGCAATTGAAACGCGGGGAAAACTGCTATCTGGTCAAGTCGGGCGGCGCGGGCTAGGTCTTGGGGAACAGAATTCGAGGAGTTTGCAATGAGCAGTCTGATACCGGTCCGCTTTCAGGAGTTTGACTTGGATGCGATGGCGCAGGCCGAAGGGCGGGTGGCCATCATCATTTCGTCGGACGGAAAAATGAACCCTGCGGCGCGCCGGGCCAATCGCCTGACGAAAGGCGCTGTGGCGCGGCTTGTCGAAAGTGAGAAATTCGGAAAGTCCAAGACCGGCGATGTTATCTCGATGGCCTGGCCGGCTGGGATGGCGGCCGAAGCGCTGGACGTCGTGGTGCTGCCGCGCCGCCCGGAAGCCGATGAGGCCCGCAAGGCTGGTGCCGCGTTGGTCAAATCAGCGGGTGGCAAGGACATGCTGGTGATGGTCGGCAATCAGGCGCAGACCGAAAACCTGGCCCTTGGCATGGTGCTGCGCAGTTATGATTTCAACGCGCACAAAACCAAGGACAGCGAAGGCAGCGGTTCGATTACGATAGGACATTCGAAACCCAAGGAAGCCGAAGCAGAGTTTGCACCGCTATACGCGATTGCCGACGGTGTGCGGATGACGCGTGATCTGACCAACGAACCTGCAAATGTTCTGACGACCACGGAATTTGCCGATCGTCTTGTCGAGATGCAGGAGCTGGGCCTGGAAGTCGAAGTTCTGGAAGAGGACAAGCTGGTTGAACTGGGCATGCGCACTTTGTTGAGCGTCGGGCAGGGCTCTGCCAGCCCGTCCAAAGTCGTCGTGATGCATTGGAATGGTGGCGACAAGGACGATGCGCCCTTGGCTTTGGTGGGCAAGGGCGTGGTTTTTGACACTGGTGGCATTTCGCTGAAACCGGCCGGTGGCATGGAAGACATGACCATGGACATGGGCGGCGCGGGCGTTGTCGCGGGCACGATGCGTGCGCTGGCCAAGCGCAAGGCCAAGGCCAATGTGGTGGGCCTTGTCGGGCTGGTCGAGAACATGCCTTCGGGCAATGCCACCCGTCCGGGCGATGTGGTCAAGTCGATGAAGGGCGACACGGTCGAGATCATCAACACCGATGCCGAAGGCCGTTTGGTTCTGTGCGACGTGATGTGGTACGCACAGGAGCGGTTCAAACCGGTGGGCATGATCGATCTAGCCACCCTGACCGGAGCGATCATCATCGGGCTGGGTCATGAGAATGCAGGTGTGTTTTCCAACAATGACACATTCTGTGACGCCTTCCTGAAATCGGCCCGGGCCGAGGATGAAGGCGCGTGGCGGATGCCGTTGGGCGATGCCTATGACAAGATGCTGAAATCGCGCATCGCCGACATGAAAAACGTCGGTGGCCGTCCGGCGGGCTCGATCACGGCGGCGCAGTTTCTGCAACGTTTCGTGAAAGAGGATACACCCTGGATCCATCTGGATATCGCGGGTGTGGCCTCGGTGGCGTCCGAGACATCCTATGCGCCCAAAGGTGCTACGGGCTGGGGTGTGCGCGCGCTGAGCCGGTTCGTGCAGGACAATTTCGAGTAAGCGAATGGGTGCTGTCTATTTCTACCATCTGACCCGCCAGCCGCTGGAGCACACCTTGCCTGTGCTGCTGGACAAGGCGCGACAGGCCGGGTGGAAGATTGCCGTGCGGGGCACCGATCCCGCACGGATGGACTGGCTGGATGAAAAGCTGTGGCTGGGCCCCGAGGACGGGTTCCTGCCGCATGGTCGCGAAGGCGGCCCGCATGACGCCGAGCAGCCGATCCTTCTGACCACCAGCGCCGAGGCCCCCAACGGCGCGGTGTGTGTCATGGCGGTGGACGGCGCGTCGATCGAACCCGAAGAAGTGTCGGCTCTGGAGCGGGTTTGCATTCTGTTCGACGGCAATGACGACATGGCCGTGCAGCACGCGCGCGGGCAGTGGAAGGCGCTGACCGGCGCCGGATGCGCCGCGCAATACTGGTCGGAAGAGTCCGGGCGGTGGGAAAAGAAGGCCGAAGCCTGACGGGCTGTGCCATTTATCAGGAGATTTGAGGATGCAGATGAAGCCTCTGGGCCGCACCGGGATTGTCGTGAGCGATCTTTGCCTCGGGACGATGACGTTCGGGACGCAGACCTCGGAATCGGATGCGCACCGGCAGATGGACATGGCGCTGGACGCGGGGATCAACTTTGTGGATGCCGCCGAGATGTATCCGGTGAATCCTGTCGCCAAAGAGACAATTGGTCGTACTGAAGAAATTCTTGGAAACTGGAACGCCGCAAATTCGTCGCGCCGGGCGGATTTCGTATTGGCGACCAAGCATTCAGGTGAGGGGTTGTCATATGTTCGCGACGGTGCGCCGATCACGGCCAAGACCATTCCTGAGGCCATCGAAGGGTCTTTGCGGCGTTTGCAGACGGATTACATCGATCTCTACCAGTTCCACTGGCCCAATCGCGGCAGCTATATGTTCCGTCAAAACTGGGATTATGCGCCTTCGGGCCACAATACTGCGGACGTTCTGGAAAATATGCAGGAGTGTCTGGGGGCCTTGCAGGTTCAGGTGGACAAAGGCAACATCTGCGCTTTTGGTCTGTCGAATGAAAGCGCATGGGGTACGGCGCAGTGGCTGAGACTGGCCGAACAGACAGGCACACCGCGAGCGGCGTCCGTGCAGAATGAGTATTCGTTGCTGTGCCGTCTGTTCGATACCGACATGGCCGAGCTGAGCGTACATGAAGATGTCGGCCTGATGGCGTTTTCACCCCTGGGCACCGGGCTGCTGACCGGGAAATATCAGGGCGGGGCCGTGCCGGACGGCTCTCGTATGTCGCTTTCGCCTCAATTGGGCGGGCGCAAGTCTGACCGGGTTTTTGATGCAGTCGCGGCCTATATGGATGTTGCCGCGCGACATGGCCTGGATCCGACCCATATGGCGCTGGCCTGGTGCCGCTCGCGACCATTCATGATGTCGGCGATTTTTGGCGCGACCACGGTCGCGCAGCTTGAACACGTATTGGCCGGTGCGGATTTGACGTTGTCAAACGAGGTGCTGGCCGAGTTGGACGCTGTCCACAAAGCGCACCCGATGCCGTACTGAGGCGAGGGGGCTCTGCCCCCGGCACGCTGCGCGTGCCTCCCCCGGGATATTTCTGGCCAGATGAAGTTGGATCCGGTCAGTGATGGGTGGGGTGCGCGCGCTCTTGCCTGAGGTCGCGTGCCGATTGACCGTGGGCGGTGCGGAAAGCGCGGGCAAAGCTGGATTGCGAGGAAAAACCGGTGGCCAGCGCGACATCCATCAGTGGAAGGTCGGTGTCGGTGACCAGACGGCGGGCCTCGGCCAGGCGCAGTTGCAGATAGTGATCCTGCGGCGTGGTGTTCAGGCGAAGGCGGAACTGTTGTTGCAGGGTGCGCGGGCTGGTGCCCAGCTGGTCAGCGATATGGGCCAGTGGCAGGGGGTCATCCAGGGATGCCTGCATCAGCGAATTCGCCTTTGACGTCAGCGCGGTGTGGCGGTGTGGTGCGCCGGTGCGGCTTTGCGGTGTGCCCGGGTCCGGCGCGCCATCATAGAGGAACAGGCCCGAGACACGGGATGCGAAACCCGCGCCATGACGGGCGGCGATGATGTGCAGCATCATCTCGACAGCGGGAATCGCGCCGCCAGAGGTCAGGCGACCGTCCGAGACAGTAAAGCGGTCGGGGCGCACGTCGACGTCGGGGAAGCGGGAAGCGAAATTTTGCAGGTCTTCCCAGTGGGTCGTCGCAGGGTGACCGTCCAGCAGCCCTGCCTCGGCCAGCAGCCAGGGGCCGCCGTCAATCCCGGCCATCGTCGCCCCGGTACCGGCAATGCGGCGCAGCCCGGCCAGCAGGCTGGGAGTGGCGTGGCGGGCCAGTTGGAAGCCCGCGACGACAATCATAAGGTCGCAGCCTTGCAGGCGAGAGAGCGGGATGCCGGGCACTTGCAGGGCGCTTGTCAGCATCGCGGGTTCGGCTGTGGCGGTCACATAATCCCAGTCAAAGGCGGGCCGGTCCGCCAGACGGTTGGCAGCGCGCATCGGATCGACCGCCGAGGCGAAGCTGAGCGTGTTGCATTCATCCAGCACCAGAACGGCGGTTTTCAGGGCCCGATGTTCGGGTTGCAGTATGTTTTTTGCGGATTGCATCAAGTTCGATTCGCATTCTGCCAAGTGGTTTTCCCAAAGCTGCGCCAGAGTCGGGGCAGAACGCAAATCGGAATCCGGGGAGAAGCCTGGGGAAAACCCAAGGCAAAACCGGGTATAACTTGGGGAAAACGCCATGCCTCTGGAAATGAACCGCGAAGTCTTCATCACCTGCGCCGTGACCGGCTCGGGCGGGACACAGGATCGCAGCCCTCATGTGCCACGTTCACCGAAGCAAATTGCCGACAGTGCGATTGCCGCCGCGAAGGCAGGTGCGGCCGTGGTGCACTGCCATGTGCGCGACCCCGAAACAGGCGCCCCGTCGCGCGATCTGGCGCTGTATCGTGAGGTGACCGATCGGATTCGGGATGCCGAGGTGGACGCAGTGCTGAACCTTACGGCTGGCATGGGCGGAGACATGGTGTTCGGCGGCATCGAAAATCCGCTGCCACTGGCCCAGGCAGGAACAGATCTGGTTGGCGCGACCGAGCGTGTGGCGCATGTGGCCGAATGTCTGCCCGAAATCTGCACGCTGGATTGCGGCACGATGAACTTTGCCGAGGCGGATTACGTCATGACCAACACGCCCGGCGCGTTGCGGGCTATGGGGCAGATGATGACCGATTTGGGCGTGAAACCCGAGATCGAGGCCTTTGACACCGGCCATCTGTGGTTTGCCAAGCAACTGGTGAAAGAGGGAATTCTAGAACCCAACGCCCTGGTTCAACTGTGCATGGGCGTGCCGTGGGGCGCGCCGGATGATCTGAACACCTTCATGGCGATGGTAAACAACGTGCCCGATGACTGGACCTTCAGCGCGTTCTCGCTGGGGCGGCATCAGATGGCCTATGTGGCGGCCTCGGTGCTGGCGGGCGGCAATGTGCGCGTGGGGCTCGAGGACAACCTGTGGCTGGACAAGGGTGTGCTGGCCGAAAACTGGCAACTGGTCGAACGCGCAGGCACCATCATCGAGAACATGGGCGCGCGGGTGATCGGGCCGCAGGAAGTGCGTGAGAAGCTGGGGCTGGTCAAACGGGCGCCCAAAGGTTGACCTGTTTGCGTCCCTTGCCATGACCGGTAAGTGCAGGGGTGCCAGCAAAAGGAAGTGAGCAATGCGATCGGTGCTTGTAATCTGCGCGACGGTTCTGGCCGTATGTCTGCCCCGGGTCGGGGTGGCACAGACCGCGGAAGACCCTTTGGCCCGCAAGAACTGCGAAGCCAAAGGGGGAAGCTATGAGATGGGCGGGCGGATACGGCAGTTTATCTGCTTTGAACCTTTGCCCGACGCTGGAAGCTCCTGTGAAAAAGCCTCTGACTGCGCAGGGTTCTGCCTGTCGGACACCAAACAATGCAGCGCGGTGACACCGCAATTCGGATGCATTCCGCATCTGGATGAGGCGGGGCGCGCGCAGGTAATCTGTATCGATTAGAGGACAGCATGACAAAGACGGCAGCAATTATCGGGGGCGGTGTCATCGGCGGCGGATGGGCCGCACGGTTCCTGCTCAATGGCTGGGACGTTCGGGTGTTCGACCCGGACCCTGAAGCAGAACGCAAAATAGGCGAAGTGCTGGACAATGCGCGGCGATCCCTGCCGGGGCTGAGTGACGTTCCATTACCGGCCGAGGGCGCGCTGAGCTTTCATGGCGACATGGCCGACGCCGTACAGGGCGCGACGTGGATCCAGGAAAGCGTGCCAGAGCGGCTGGACTTGAAGCTGAAGGTTTACAAGGGCTTGCAAGAGGACTGTGATCCAGATGCGATCATCGGGTCATCGACCAGCGGGTTCAAACCATCCGAGCTTCAGGACGGTGCTTTGCGGCCCGAACAGATCGTCGTGACGCACCCGTTCAACCCAGTCTATCTGCTGCCGCTGATCGAGCTGGTGCCGACCGACAAAAACCCACCGGAGATGATTGAACGGGCCAGGGAATTGCTGACCTCGGTTGGTTTCTTTCCGCTGCATGTCAAGAAAGAGATCGACGCGCATATCGCCGACCGCTTTCTGGAAGCCGTCTGGCGCGAGGCGCTGTGGCTGGTCAAGGATGGCATTGCCACCACCGAAGAAATCGACGAGGCGATCCGAATGGGCTTTGGCATCCGCTGGGCACAGATGGGATTGTTCGAAACCTACCGCGTGGCCGGAGGTGAAGCGGGAATGCGGCACTTCATGGCTCAGTTCGGGCCAGCCTTGAAATGGCCCTGGACCAAACTGATGGACGTGCCGGAATTCACCGATGAACTGGTCGACCTGATCGCCGATCAGTCAGACGCGCAATCCGGAATGCATTCAATCCGGGAACTGGAACGCATTCGCGACAACAATCTTGTTGGCATGATGCGGGCCCTCAAGGCGCAGAATTATGGTGCGGGGGCGGTGCTGAACCAGCATGATGCGCTGTTGAAACCGGGTGCCCTGCCGTCGCTGGATCAGGCGGATCTGAGCCAGCCGATCCTGACCCTGTCCCGCGCCGTTCCATTGGACTGGACGGATTACAACGGCCACATGAACGAAGCCAAGTATCTGGAAGCCTTTGCGGCCGCCACGGACCGTTTCATGGAGATCATCGGTTGCGATATGGAGTATATCGCGTCGGGTGGCAGCTATTTCACTGCCGAGAACCACATCCGTTACATCGACGAGGTCCATGCAGGGGCGAAGATCGACGTGCGCACGCAGATGCTGTTGGGGCAGGGCAAGAAGCTGCATGTCTTTCACAGCATGTATGAAGGCGACAAGCTGTTGGCCACGGGCGAGAGCTTTCTGCTGCACGTCAGCCTTGAAACCCGCCGTCCCAGCCCGCCGTCGCCCAGGATCGAAGCCGCGATGGCGCGGATTGCCGAGGCACAGGCCGGTTTGCCTTACCCTGAAGGGGCGGGTGCCGCCATTCGGACGCCATCGTGACCCGGCGCGTATTGGTAACAGCCGGGGCATCGGGTGTCGGTCGAGCCTTGGCCGCGGCGTTTGACGCCGCCGGTTATGATGTCTGGGTGACGGATATTGACCAGTCAGCCCTGGATATCTTGCCCGACCATTGGGTGGCGCACAGGGCTGATGTGACAAATGAGGCCGACATGAGCGCGGTGTTTCAGGCTGTCGGGGCCGCAGGCGGGCTGGATGTTCTGTGCGCAAATGCCGGAATCGCCGGGCCGACCAGCGCGATCGAGGATATCGATCTGGATGCATGGCGCGCCTGCGTCACGGTCAATCTGGACGGGGCCTTTTTGGCCGCCAAGCACGCAGCCCCTATGATGAAGTCGGCGCGGGCGGGCAGCATCATTCTGACCTCTTCGACCGCCGGTCAGTACGGCTATCCGTTCCGAGCGCCTTATGCCTCGGCCAAATGGGCGGTCATAGGGTTGATGAAAACGCTGGCGATGGAACTTGGGCCGCTGGGCATTCGCGCAAACGCCATATGCCCGGGTGCCGTGGAGGGCCCGCGCATGGAAGGTGTCTTGGCCCGAGAGGCAGCCGCCAAAGGCATGACCCGCGATGAGGTCTATCAGGGCTATGCCTCGGGCACCTCTATGGGGCGCTTCGTGGAAGCGCAGGATATCGCCAATATGGCCGTCTTTCTGGCTTCGGACGCAGCGCGGCTGGTGTCTGGGCAGGTGATTGCGGTGGATGGGCACACGGTCAATCCCGACCCAAAACTGTAGGTCAGCCCTGATTTGGTCCTCGGATCTGGCGGATGGTCTGACGGACCGCCTGCCAATCCTGCGCCTCTTTCTGGTTTCCGGCGGCTTCGCATTCACGCATTTTCTGCGCGGCTTCCGCCTCGGCCCGGTCTCCGTGCGCGGCATACAGCGCGCGCGCGTATTGAGCGGTTTGAATTGCGTCCATTCCTGTGGTCCTCCGTTTGTGATCGGAATGCCCGTTGGTTCGCGCCAAGGGACGATAGCACAGGTTTTGCGCCGCTGCATCAATTCTTGCCGGATACAGCCGTTCTGAGTTGTCGCAAGTGGTCCGGGAAATCGCGGGCGGCCACATCGGCCTCGCGCACAAGTGTGTCGAAGTGCCGTGAAAACGTCTCGATCCGGTCCCGGTCTCGGAATGCCATATAGTGACTGCCTGCATAAAAAACGCACAGCAGCGGCCCGAAAATCGTTACAGGGGCTGAATAAAGCCGTTTGGCATCGAACAGATAGACACGCATTCGGGGATAAAGCTGTTCACACAGCTCCAGCAGATGATCGATCTGCTCCTGACGAATTTCCGGGCAAAGGCCATGGTAATATCCCGTGCCGCTTGCAAAGCTTTCAATCTCGAACAATGGCATTGCAATTTCGTAATCAGACTGCGCACTGCGCATCCAGGCCAACCTGTCTTCGGACGCACCGATGGCCTGATCCGCCGTGCGCCCCAGATGGGGGGCATATTCCCACTCCAGCACCGCGCGCGTCTTGAGCATGTCGGGCAGGGTGGCCGGAACATAGCGGATCTTGTACCCGGCGGCTTCTTTGTGCCAGTCGAAAATCCGCTCATCGACCAGGGCGCGGGGCGCTTCGGTAATGGACAGGGAACTGGCCAGAATCTCTGCCGCGCTTTCCGGCCTGTCGGACAGGCCCAGCAACCAGTCGGCCGAAACGCCCAGTGCCGCGGCGCAGCCACCCACAACATGCGCATTGGGAAGACGCGCGCCATGATCGGTCAACAACTGAGATACGGTTGATCGGTCCACGCCGATATGGCGCGCAAGCGCGCTTTGGCTGACGTGACGGTCCTCCATCGCGCGGGCAAGGCGTAGGCGGAATTGAGCGGCGCGGTCGCGTTTGTCGATATTTTCCTGCATAAGATGAAAAATATCACAAGTGATGAGTTTTGTTAATCATATACAGAATTTTCAGCACGCGCACTGAACGGTAACCCCTTTGTAAAAGCAAAAAAGAATGGGGTTCGAAATGGAAACGCGGCGAAGATCTGTCGTGAAAGCAATCGTGTGGAATGTCATGGGGCTGGCGACCATGACGCTGGTGGGCCTGATCGCCACAGGCTCGGCCGCCGTCGGCGGGGCATTGGCGCTGGTGAATACCGCCATCGGCCTGACGCTTTACATTGTCTATGAAAGAATTTGGGCCGGAGTTTCGTGGGGGCGCAATGGCTGAGCCCTCGACACCCAAGTCGCCCGAATGGGGTACATTTGCCCTGATCGTCGGCTGCTATGCCGCATGGCTGGTCGGGCTGTTCTGGTTGGCGGATGTTTCGCTGTGGTTGACGGCGCTGGTTTTGGGCTTTGTTGCCGCCCTGCATTCGTCTTTGACACACGAAGCCCTGCATGGGCACCCGTTCCGAGCCAAATGGCTGAATGAGGCGCTGATGGCGCCGCCGCTGACCTTGGCCATTCCGTATAACCGTTTTCGCGATCTGCATTTGGCGCATCATCAGGATGCCACTTTGACCGACCCGTATGACGACCCCGAATCCAACTATCTGGATCCCAAGGTTTGGGCGGACCTGCCGCGCGGCGTGCAGGCTGTGCTGGCCCTGAACAACACGCTTCTGGGGCGGATGGTTCTGGGTCCGGCCATTGGGCAGGTGCTGTTTCTGCGCGACGAATGGCGGGGGCTGCGGCGCGGCGACAGGGCGATCCTGCTGGCCTGGACTTTGCACATCCCCGGCGCGGTTGCGGTGCTGTGGATCGTTGCACAATCGGCCATGCCGATCTGGGCCTATCTGATTTCGGCCTATATCGGGTTGGCGTTGCTGAAGATCCGCACGTTTCTGGAACACCGCGCGCACGAGAAGTCCCGCGCGCGGACCGTTATTATCGAAGACAGCGGGCCGTTGGCGTTTCTGTTTCTGAACAACAACCTGCATGTTGTACATCATATGAATCCCGCCGCGCCATGGTATCGGCTGCCGTCGTTGTATCGGGATGGCAAAGACAGGTATCTGGCCTGCAATGAGGTGTATGTTTACCGCTCTTATGCACAGATCTTCCGGCAGTACCTTCTACGCGCCAAGGACCCGGTGCCGCATCCGCTCTGGCCAAAGTCTTGATTTGACGACACAACAGGTGACATGAGTCTCTGGATCCCTGTCACCATCGCCGCCGCCAGTTTTCAGACTGTGCGGTTCATGCTGCAAAAATCCTTGAGCAGCGTGAAACTGTCCGCCTCCGGCGCGACCTTTGCGCGATTTGCGTATTCCATGCCGCTGGCCGTTGCCGGGCTGTTTGTGGCGATGCTGACAACGGGCGCCAGCTTGCCTCCGATTGGCGGAGTGTTCTGGCTGTACGCTGTCATCGGAGGCACGGCGCAAATCCTGGCGACGATCTGTGTTGTGGCGTTGTTCAAACAACGAAACTTTGCGGTCGGGATCACCTTCAAGAAAACCGAAGTCATTCAGACCGCGATCGTCGGATTTCTGGTTTTGGGCGACAGCGTTTCCAGCGGCGCGCTGGTTGCGATCTTGTTGGGGTTGATGGCGGTGCTTTTGCTGTCGAAAACCCCCGGAGGAGGCGGCGCCTGGTGGCGGCATCTGACCAACCGCGCGTCCCAATTGGGGCTTGGATCAGGGGTTTTGTTTGCGTTCTCCGCCGTCAGCTATCGCGGGGCCTCGTTGCAATTGGGTGATGTCGACGCCTGGTTCAGGGCATTGATCACCCTGGCCGCCGTCGTGACGTTTCAGTTCGTCAGCATGGGCCTGTGGCTGTTGTGGCGCGACCGGGCCGAACTGCGCGCGGTGTGGCAGACCCGATCCACCGGCTTGTTTGTCGGCCTGACCAGTCTGGGCGGTTCGTTTTGTTGGTTCTGGGCCTTCACCCTGCAAAACGCAGCCTATGTCAAAGCGCTGGGGCAGGTAGAGCTGATCTTCAGCCTGATGGCCTCGATCCTGTTTTTCCGCGAGACGATCACCCGGCGAGAAATCGCCGGGATGTTGCTGTTGGGTGTCTCGATACTGGCCATGGTGCTGGCGATTTAGCCGGCACGACGCTCGTCAAAGCTCAGGGCAATAAAGCTGGGCAGGTGATCGCCCATACCCACCACGGCCCGGCCATTGTCTTCCTTGCGCCCACGGCCACGCCCTTTGGGCTCTCGCTCTTTCCGGGTGTCTTTCCTGGCTTCGGAGTCCCGGGCTTTTTTCTCGGGCTTCGGCTTTTCAGGCTTGGGCTCTTCCTTGACCGGATTGTCGATGCGCGGGATGTCCTTCTGGATCAGCTTTTCGATCGCGGCCAGGGCTTTTTCATCGCGGACCGAGCAGATCGTGATGGCCTTGCCTTCGCGCCCGGCGCGACCGGTGCGGCCGATACGGTGCACGTAATCTTCGGGGTGGCCGGGGACGTCGAAATTGAACACGTGGCTGACGGCTGGAACATCCAGACCGCGCGCAGCGACGTCGGACGCAACCAGCAGACGCAATGATCCGTCGCGGAACCCGTCCAGCGTCTTCATCCGCTGCGATTGGTCCAGATCGCCATGGATCGCGGCAGCGTCATAGCCGTATTTCTTCAGCGATTTCGCGCAGATATCAACATCTGTCTTGCGGTTGCAGAAGATGATTGCATTGGTGCACTTTTCGCCCTCTGCGTCGATCAAGGCGCGCAGCACGTTGCGTTTCTGGCTTGCTTCACGGTCCCGACGGCCGCCTTTGAACATGACAACGCCCTGTTCGATCGTCTCGGATGCGGTCGCTTGCCGGGCGACTTCAACCCGGGCAGGGGCGGACAGGAAAGTATCCGTGATGCGCTCGATCTCGGAAGCCATGGTCGCCGAGAAGAACAATGTCTGCCGCGTGAACGGCGTCAGCGAGAAGATGCGTTCGATATCAGGAATAAAGCCCATATCCAGCATCCGGTCGGCTTCGTCCACCACCATGATCTGAACACCGGTCAGCAGCAGCTTGCCACGTTCGAAATGGTCCAGCAGGCGGCCCGGAGTTGCGATCAGAACGTCGACGCCGCGGTCGATCAGCGCCTCTTGCTCTTTGAAGCTGACACCGCCGATCAACAACGCCTTGGTCAGTTTCAGGTGCTTTGTATAGGTGTCGAAATTCTCGGCCACCTGAGCAGCCAGTTCCCGCGTCGGACACAGGACCAGCGAGCGCGGCATGCGCGCGCGGGCGCGGCCACGGGCCAGCAGGGTGATCATCGGCAGTGTGAAGCTGGCGGTCTTGCCAGTGCCGGTCTGGGCAATCCCCAAGACATCACGGCCTTCCAGAGCGGGCGGAATCGCGCCTTCCTGGATCGGAGTGGGGGATTCGTATCCGGCCTCTTCAATGGCTTTGAGGACCTTCGGGTTCAGGTTCAGTTCGTTGAATTTTGTCATGTATGTCCGGTTTTTGCGGACACTTGACCAGGCCCGCGCGTCAAAGATGTGCCGGGCCCGGATGGCCATGCGCGTAATGCGACATTTCGGCTTGTACGCGGACATAACAAAATCGTTGATCGGGGTCAAATGAAGAGAATTTCACCTGTCCCTGCCTGTTGTCTGCGGTGAATTTCAGCAACAATTCAGCAACTTCCGGGAAAGTGTTTCTGTAGTTTTTCGTCCAGGTTCAAAGGGCGGTGGCGCAGCAGGCCGTGGCGTTCCAGGTTGGCGCGCACCTCTGCGTCCGCGCCGCTCATTTCATTGTAGAACGCGCGCAGCCCGTCCATGCCCTGTTCGGCCTCGATCCAGTTGAGCAGTTCATTCTTGTTCAGCCCGCCCTGTTCGCGCGGAACATTCGGAGCCATGCCGGCCTGATACGAGCCACGATCCATGCGGAACTGGTAATGTGCTATCCAGTGGTTCCAGTCCGGCGCATGACGATGGCACAGATCGATCTGGGCAAGCTCGAATTTGCAGGGCAGCAGCACCTTGTTCTGAAACAGGTTGTGGATGCGGATGCTTAGGTTTTTCAAGCCGGTGCGCACGAACAGCTTTCCCTGAACGTGACTCAGGAAACCGCCCATGACGAAGGCGCCGTAATTCGGGTAAATGGTCTCGACCAGCGCTTCGCGGTTCGGGCCACGCGGGATATGAGCTTTGTACAGGTCATCGCCCCCGGCCAAGGCCTCCAACGGGCGGACACGCACCGCGGGAACCGTGTCTGGAACATCGCGCAGAACATCAGAAATGGGGGCCGCCGGCCAAAGAAACTCATCCACATCGATATGTGTCAACCAATCCAGCCGGGTGTTTCGATAGGCAAAAGTGGCGTGAACCGACTGGCGCACCTGATGCTTTTCCGGTCGTGCGCGCCCGCGTTTCTCCCAAAAGGCGTCATCACAGTTACGGACCCGGACCTTGGGATGCATTCTCAGAGCCCTGAACGTGCGGCGGTTGGGTTCGTCCATGTAGATATACATGAAATCCGCCCCCAGTTCGAGGTGATGGGCTACGAACCGAAGGACGTCTTCGGTTGGCCCCCGGACCATGGACACAATGCCCCAGGTGGTCATTTGTGCGGTGCGCGGGCGTCGCGCATGCGTTTCAGGCGTCGAAAAATTCCACCTGGGTCCTTGTTCAATTGGATCATCAGGTGATCCACCAGCGGCGCAATCGTGGGATCATTCATCGCCCTGGTCCAGATCGGAGCGATGAGATTGACGTCAAGCCCGCCTTTTTCAAAGGAAAAGCCTTTCATCTGATAGGGCAGCGGGACGTGGTTCCTGTCCTTGAACTGAAACGGCGTTTCCGGGGCCAGCCCCGAGAAGAGCCGCTCGAACTCATACAGCTTCATCATGCTGAAGAACACGCGCAAGGCATGTCCGACCTCGCGCTGTGTCGGCGTTTGACCGTGATCCGCAAAAGTCTGAACAGACGACACCAGCCAACGCAGGTCGAGGGCGGAAAGAAGATGGTCGGATTGTTCGTCCCACAGCCGGCAGAAAAGCGCAGGGGCCTGACGCGGAAAGGAGCGTTTTCTGAGGTTCGAGATCAGCTGGGCGTTCAGGAAGGCAAGCTCTGACTTTCCGACGAATTCCCGCGCGATCTGAACGCGTTTTCGATCCCAGTTGGTGCTGCGCCCGGGCGGCAATTCGGTGGCGGTGTTGGGCACGGTGAGCTTGGCCAGTTCTTCCAGATTGACGTCAAGCTCGGGCAGGGTCAGGGTGCCGAACTGAAACGGGCTGCGCCGGTTCTCATAGCTGTCCAGCATGTCGGGCAGGCCACCGGAATAGGTCAGTTTGTCGTCACTCATGCGCGCAGGATTGCACAGCCAAACCTGCCTGTGCAATCAGACAGTTGCCTCAGGTCATCATCTCTTTTGTCCCGGTCAGGTTCAGCGCGGGATAGTCACGGACCACCCGATCGATATCCCATTGCAGGCGGGTCAGATAGACGATGTCGCCGTCATGATCATGCGCGATGTGCTGCTTGTTGGCGTTGACGAACTTTTCGACCTCGGCCTTGTCACCACTTACCCAGCGGGCCGAGGTGAACTGCGATGCTTCGAACCGTACCGGCAGGCCATATTCCATCTCGATCCGGCTGGCGAGCACTTCGAACTGCAACGCGCCCACGACCCCCACTATAAAGCCCGAGCCGATCGAAGGCTTGAACACCTTGGCCGCACCTTCCTCGGCGAATTGCATCAGGGCTTTTTCCAGATGCTTGGCTTTCATCGGGTCGCCCGCGCGGACGCCTTGCAGAAGCTCCGGCGCGAACGACGGAATGCCGGTCACCCGCAGCGCTTCGCCTTCGGTCAGCGTGTCACCGATGCGCAGCTGCCCGTGGTTGGGAATGCCGATGATGTCACCGGCCCAGGCCTCTTCCGCCAACTCGCGGTCAGAGGCCAGGAACAATACGGGGTTCGAGATCGCCATCGGTTTCTTACTGCGCACATGGGTCAGCTTCATGCCGCGCTTGAAGTGGCCGCTGGCCATGCGGACAAAGGCCACCCGGTCGCGGTGCTTGGGGTCCATGTTGGCCTGAACCTTGAAGACAAAGCCTGCAACTTTCTTTTCATCTGGGGAAATCTGGCGGGGTTCAGCGGATTGAACCTGTGGCTGCGGGCCATAGGCGCCGATGCCTTCCATCAGTTCCTTGACGCCGAACGAGTTGATGGCTGAGCCGAACCAGATCGGGGTCATGTGGCCTTCCAGAACGGCCTGCGGGTCAAGCGCGGGCAGCAGTTCGCGCGCCATCTCGACCTCTTCCAGCAGTTTGTCCAGCAGATGCTCGGGGACGTGTTCGGCCAGTTTGGGGTCGTCCAGCCCGTTGATCTCGATGCTTTCGGCCACCTTGTTGCGGTCGGCGCGGTCCATCAGTTCCAGCCGGTCGCGCAGCATGTCATAGCAGCCGATGAAGTCGCGCCCCACGCCGATGGGCCAGGCGGCGGGCGTGACGTCGATGGCCAACATTTCCTGAATTTCGTCGATGATCTCGAACGTGTCGCGGCTTTCGCGGTCCATCTTGTTACAGAAGGTCAGAATCGGCAGATCGCGCAGGCGGCAGACCTCGAACAGTTTCTGCGTCTGGCTTTCCACACCTTTCGCGCCGTCGATCACCATGACGGCCGCGTCCACGGCTGTCAGCGTGCGATAGGTGTCTTCCGAGAAATCGCTGTGGCCGGGTGTATCCACCAGGTTGAACCGGAAGTTCCCATAGTCGAACGACATCGCTGAGGCCGAGACCGAGATGCCGCGATCCTTTTCCATCTGCATGAAGTCCGACCGGGTCCGCCGCGCCTCGCCCTTGGCACGCACCTGACCGGCCATCTGGATCGCGCCCCCGTACAGCAGGAACTTTTCCGTCAGCGTAGTCTTTCCCGCATCCGGGTGCGAGATGATGGCGAATGTCCGGCGCCGGGCGATCTCGGGCGGCAGGGTGGGTTGGTTCGAGGTATCAAGCATGAGCGCGCGTATATGCGGGGAATCCTGCCGAAGCAAGACAAAGGGTCTGGTACGAATCATGGGTCTGTGGCAAAAAGAACATATAGTGAACAAATGATGGAGTGGATCAATGAATTTGAAAGAGATTGCCGATGAACTCGTGGCTGGTTGCCGGGAAGACCGGGCCAAAGAAAACCTGTCCAAGCTGTATACGCCGGATGCGGTGTCGGTCGAAGGGCAGGATTTTCAGGGAATGGGTCGGGAAACCAAAGGAATCGACGCCATCCGTGGCAAGCATGAGTGGTGGGAAAGCGCGCATGAAGTGTCTGGTGCGTCTGTCAGCGATCCGCTTCCTCATGGCGACGACCGTTTTGCCGTGATTTTCGAAGTGCAGGGTACCGTGAAGGAAACCGGCGAAGCGTTCGATATGCGCGAAGTGGGTGTTTATCACGTCGCCGACGGCAAGATCATCCGGGAAGAGTTCTTCTATTGATCGATGATCCGTTTCTGGTCTTCCCTGTCTGGCCGGTGCTAGACATGCGGCGATGACTGACAGGGAGGATCCGATGGATCTGGGAATTCAAGGAAAACGCGCGCTGGTCTGTGCCAGCAGCAAAGGATTGGGTCTTGGCTGCGCCGAGGCGCTTGCCGCGGCTGGCGTGAATCTGGTGATGAATGCACGCGGCCCCGAGGTGTTGGAGGCTGAAGCCGCACGCCTGCGGTCAGAGCACGGCGTTGAGGTGCAGACCGTGGCCTGCGACGTGACCACGCCCGACGGTCAGGCGCAGGTGATCGAGGCCGCGCAGGGCGTTGATATACTTGTGACAAATGCCGGCGGACCGCCGCCCGGATCGTGGTCGGACTGGGAGCGTGATGATTTCATCAAGGCGCTGGATGCCAACATGTTGACGCCGATTGCATTTATGAAGGCCCTGCTTCCCGGAATGATGGAAAAGGGGTGGGGCCGGGTGGTGAATATCACCTCGCAATCCGTGCGTGCGCCAATTGCGGTTCTGGGCCTGTCAAACGCGGCGCGTACAGGTCTGACGGGCTATGTGGCCGGAACCTCGCGTCAGGTGGCGCCACACGGGGTGATCATCAACAACCTGCTTCCGGGCATCCATGCCACGGACCGAGCGGATTCTCTGGACAGCGGTGTGGCGGCGCAACAGGGTATTTCAATTGACGAAGCGCGTTCCAACCGAGCGGCGACGATCCCGGTCAGGCGCTATGGTTCGCGGCAGGAGTTTGGTGCGACCTGCGCGTTTCTGTGTTCGCAACATGCGGGCTTCATCGTTGGCCAGAATATCCTGCTGGACGGCGGTGCGACCAACCTGACGATGTGATCATGGCGCAGGGGTTTTCGTTGAAAGATCAGTTGTTCAACGCTGAGAAAGTCCGCTTTCTCAGCGACTTGTTCTTGGATGCTGAACCGGGCTTCGACGCCTCTGCGTTTCAGGCACAGGTCATGTCGCGCCTGCCTGAACTGGAACTGAAACAGCGTATGAGCTGGATCGCGACATGCCTGCAACAGGCCGTGCCGGGCGACTTGCCGACAGTCGCCCCGGTGATTTTACGGTCTTTGCCGCCTCCGCTGGACCCTGCCAGATCGGATGATGATTTTGGCGATTTCATTTTCGCGCCGCTGGGAGACTGGGTCGCGGCCATCGGGCTGGATCACGTCGATCTGTCTCTGGATGTGTTGGAGGAGCTGACGCAGCGGTTTTCGATGGAATGGGCCATTCGGCCTTTCCTGAACCATGCCCCAGACAGGGTGCTTGGGCGGATGCAGGACTGGTGTACCCACGGCAGCTATCACGTGCGCCGATTGGTCAGCGAGGGAACGCGGCCCCGTCTGCCATGGGGGCAGGGCATCGGTCTGGGTCTGACGGACCCGTTGCCGCTGTTGGACAGGTTGCACGGCGATCCGACCCGGTATGTGACGCGGTCGGTGGCCAACCATTTGAATGATATCACCAAGAAAGACCCGAGCCTGGTGCTGGGGCGTCTGGACAAGTGGCGCACCGAGGCGCGACAGACTGCGGCAGAGCTGGAGTGGATGACCTCTCATACGCTGCGCGGATTGGTCAAGGCCGGGCACCCTGAGGCGATGAAGATGCTGGGATATGACCCTGATGCGGATATCGCCGTGACAATTGATCTGAGTTCCGAGGCCCGTATCGGCGAAGCGCTGGAGTTTTCCGTTGATCTGACCGGGGCAGGGAAACAACCGGTTCTGGTGGATTATATTATTTATTTTCATCGCCCTGCGGGAAAAACATCACCCAAGGTGTACAAGTTGAAACAGGCGGCTTTGAACAACGGCAGGCTCACGTTGGCCAAGCGTCACAGGCTGAAGGGTGATGCCTCTACCTTCAGGCTGATCCCCGGCGCGCATCGGCTTGAGGTTCAGGTGAACGGCGTTGTCCGTGCCGGTGTGGACTTTGAGTTGCTGGAGTAGTTGGGTGCAGGAACACTCACGCTTTCGTCAGAACGACCGTGGCCGGATTGCGAATGCAAGGCCACTGCACTAGCTGCGTACAGGCTAGCATGACGGGGAAGCAGCGATGAAACACGATTCGGTACGGAATTATTATGGTGAAGTTCTGCAAAGCAGTGCGGACTTGCAGACCAACGCCTGTTGCACGCCGGACGACATGCCGGATCATCTCAAGCGGATAGTGTCCAGGATTCATGACGATGTGCTGACCCGATATTACGGGTGCGGTCTGATCGCGCCTCTGGATCTCGAGGGCATGTCGATCCTCGATCTTGGCTGTGGGGCGGGGCGCGACGTCTATGCGCTGTCTGCCATGGTTGGTGAAAAGGGCCGGGTCGTCGGTGTGGACATGACGCCCGAACAACTGGACGTTGCCCGCGCGCATCAGGACTATCACGTCCAAGCCTTTGGGCACGCCAAAAGCAATGTGGAATTCCATCACGGCTATATCGAGACGCTGGAGGAACTGGATCTGGAACCCGGATCGTTCGACATCATCGTCTCGAACTGCGTCATCAACCTGGCGACCGACAAGGATGCCGTGCTGCGCGGCGCGCATCGGTTGCTGAAAGAAGGCGGCGAGATGTATTTCTCGGACGTCTATGCCGACCGCCGTGTCCCGCACGCGATGGCCGCGGATGAGGTTCTGTATGGCGAATGTCTGTCGGGTGCATTGTACTGGAATGACTTTCTGTCGATGGCGCGCAAGGCAGGTTTCGGTGATCCGCGCCGGGTGACGCACCGCCCGCTGACCATCGAGAATCCTGCGCTGGAGGATCGTGTTGCCCCGCTCAGATTCCTGTCGGCGACCTACCGTCTGTTCAAGCTGCCGGAGCTGGAACCGGCCTGCGAGGATTACGGCCAGGCGGTGGTCTACAAAGGCACCGTTCCCAACGCGCCGCATGCGTTTGTTCTGGACGATCACCATGTCATCGAAGCCGGCAAGGTCTTTCCGGTCTGCGGCAATACCTGGATGATGCTGCGGGACACGCGGTTTGCCCGCCATTTCGACTTTATCGGCGATTTTTCCACCCATTTCGGCATTTTCGAAGGCTGCGGCGGCGAAAGCCCGTTCGAGGCAACAGGCGAAACCGCATCATCCGGCGGTTGCTGCTGATCTCTTGCACCTGAAGGGCGGGGTTGCTATCCCCGCCCAAGCCCGATGGATTTGATCGGGAAAGGCAATGGGGGCCATCGGTGACAGGTAACGCAACTCCTCCGCGTCTGGAAATTCGCAACATTGTTCGCCGGTTCGAAGGGCGGGTCGTTGTGGATGACGTGTCTTTGACGGTGCAGGCCGGCAAGGTGACCTGTTTGCTGGGGCCGTCAGGTTGCGGGAAATCCACCACCCTGCGCATGATTGCCGGGGTCGAGATGCAGGACTCGGGCGAGATTTACGTCGATGGCAAACTGATCTGCGACACCGTGTTTCGGGTGCCCCCGGAACGGCGCGAGATCGGGTTGATGTTTCAGGACTTTGCGCTGTTTCCTCATCTGAGCGTGGCCAACAACGTGGCCTTTGGCCTGAAAGGCAGCAAGGACGAAAAACGAGCCCGGGTCGAAGAGCTTTTGCGCAAAGTGGACCTGATGCGGTTCATCGACGGGTTCCCACATCAGCTGTCTGGCGGCGAGCAACAACGTGTGGCCCTGGCCCGCGCTTTGGCGCCACGGCCCCGGATCATGCTGATGGACGAGCCCTTTTCGGGCCTCGACAACCGTCTGCGCGACGGTATTCGGGATGAGACGCTGTCCATTCTCAAGGAAGAGGATGCGGCCGTTCTGCTGGTCACGCATGAACCGGAAGAGGCGATGCGGATGGCGGATGAGATCGCGCTGATGCGGCGCGGCAAGATCGTCCAGCAGGGCGCGCCATACAATGTCTATACCCGGCCGGCGGACAAGGCTGCCGTGGCCTTTTTCAGTGATGTCAACGTGTTGCGGGCGCAGGTGAACGGAGCGCTGGCAGACACGCCGTTCGGCCAGTTTCTGGCACCGGGTATTCCGGATGGAACGGATGTCGAGATCGTATTTCGCCCCCAGCATGTCAAACTGGATTTCGACCGTAACGGCAAGGGCCCGCTGCCGACCGCAACTGATGGCGTTGCCGCGCGGGGCGTGGTCGAGCGCGCGCGTTTTCTGGGAAACGAAAGCCTGGTCGAGTTTCGCATGGACTACGACGGCTCGATTCTCAGGGCGACGGTCCCCAATGTCTTTGTGCCCAATCCGGGCCGTGTCATGTGGCTGACCATTCGTCGCGACAAATGTTTCGTTTTCCCCGAGGCGCAGAATTAACCTCGCGATTTCCGTGCAAGTGGTGCGCGAAAGCCTCAGATTGCAGGGTCGCGTCGCTTGCCGCATCGCGGGGCTGGGTCTATCAAGGGCCAAACGCGGGGGTAAGTCGGGCACATGCGTATTCTTCTGACCAATGATGACGGGATCAACGCTCCGGGCTTGATCACGCTGGAGGCGATCGCTGCCGAACTGGCAGGTCCGGATGGTGAGGTCTGGGTGGTCGCGCCCGCCTTTGAACAATCGGGTGTTGGGCATTGCATCAGCTATACCCATCCCACGATGATCGCCAAGTTGGGCGAACGGCGTTATGCGGCGGAAGGGTCGCCTGCGGATTGTGTGTTGGCGGGGCTGCATGACGTGATGTCAGACTGCCCGCCGGATCTGGTCCTGTCCGGCGTGAACCGGGGCAACAACTCGGCCGAGAACACGCTTTATTCGGGCACTATCGGCGGCGCGATGGAAGCGGCGCTGCAGGGGGTTCCTGCGATTGCTCTGTCACAGTATTTCGGCCCGCAAAATCTGGGGCTGGACGACCCGTTCGAGGCTGCCGCGCGGTTCGGGGCCGATCTGGTCCGGCGTATTCTGGATGCAACCCCGGTCGAGCAGGGCGATTACCGCCTGTTTTACAACGTGAACTTCCCCCCTGTTCCGGCAGATGAAGTGCGCGGTACGCGCGTTGCCGCGCAGGGATTCCGGCGCGACACGCATTTTACGGTCGAGCCGCACAGCTCGCCCTCGGGGCGGCGGTTCCTGTGGATCAAGGGTGGCTATCAGCATAACCCGACTGCGCCGGGTACGGATGCTGCGGTCAATCTGGAAGGCTATATCTCGGTTACACCGATGCGCGCCGACTTGACCGCATATGACATGCTGGAGGCATTGAAGGCGGTCGAATGAGCGGACTGGACCCGGAAACCGTGATGCAGTTCCTGTTTGCCCTGCGCAAACGGGGGGTCACGGATGCGCGCGTTCTGGAGGCAATGGAACAGGTTGATCGGGGCCGCTTTGTCACCGGCCTGTTCGCAGATCGCGCTTACGAGGACATGCCATTGCCGATCTCCTGCGGTCAGACGATCAGTCAGCCGTCGGTCGTTGGTCTCATGACGCAGGCGCTGGACGTTCGGCCGCGCGATACCGTGCTCGAGATCGGAACCGGGTCAGGTTACCAGGCCGCAATCCTGTCGAAACTGGCGCGCAGGGTCTATACGGTCGAACGCCATCGGCGGCTGGTCAGCGAGACAGGGAAGCTTTTTGCCGATCTGGGGCTTACGAATATCACGGCCATGTTGTCGGATGGATCCTTTGGCTTGCCGGAACAGGCTCCGTTTGATCGGATCATCGTGACGGCCGCAGCCGAAGACCCTCCGGGACCGCTCTTGGCGCAGCTGAAAATCGGGGGTATTATGGTATTACCCGTGGGTCAGTCGGACACGGTGCAGCAGTTGATCAAAGTAACGCGCACCGAGGCCGGCCTGGACTATGAAGAATTGACGTCAGTCCGTTTCGTGCCTCTGCTTGAGGGGCTTGGCAAGGACGAGGCGTAACAGGCTTGATAAATTTGGTCGCCGGAACCCCGGACAACAGGGGCGGGCGTTGAGGACAGTATTATGAGTGCAGTATCCAAATCAGCTATGCGTCGCTGCGCGACCGGAGTGGCCGCTCTGGCCATTCTGGCCGGGTGTGAGGGGCCACTGGATTACGACCTGCGCGGTCAGGTCGGCGGATTTTCGACCACTGATGCAGTGCAGTCGGCAACAACGTCGCGCCCGTCGCCCGACAGCCGGGGGGTGATAACCTATCCGAACTACCAGGTTGTCGTGGCCCGACGCGGCGACACGGTGCGCGATGTTGCCGCGCGTGTCGGCCTGCCCGAGGGTGAGCTGTCGCGGTTCAACGGCCTTCAGACAAGCGATACCCTGCGAGAGGGCGAAGTTCTGGCCTTGCCGCGTTCGGTAGGTGCAGGCAGTGGCGTAGATATCGCATCAGTTGCCGGAGCCGCCATTGATCAGGCCCCTGAAACGGGGGGCGTCCGGACGACGACGCTGGAGCCCGCCAAGCCAGCCACGGCGCCCGTCGCAAGCGGGCCGGAACCTCTCCGCCACAAGGTCAAGCGCGGCGAAACGGCGTACACAATTTCGCGCCTCTATCAGGTTCCGGTGGAATCGCTGGCGGAATGGAACGGCCTGGGGTCCGACTTCACCGTGCGTGAAGGTCAGTTTCTGTTGATCCCGGTCAAGAACCAATCCGCGCCACGTCAAAGCGCTGCTGCAACGGCACCGGTTGCGGCCACCGAGGTAACGGAGCCGGGGCAGGGGTCGCCGACGCCGACGCCTCCAAGTGCCACGCAGCCCTTGCCCGACGAAAAGGTCGCGCCGCGCGCTGAAGCCCCTGATGTGACGGCCGAAGCCCCGACAAACACGCGATCTACGGCCCTGTCCCTGCCGGTCAGCGGCACCATCATCCGCGGCTATAAAAAGGGCAAGAACGAAGGTATCGACATCGCTGCGGCCCCCGGCACAGCCGTCACCGCGGCTGAGGCCGGAACCGTAGCGGCGATTACCGCGGACGCGGATCAGGTTCCGATCATCGTGGTCAAACACAAAAACGATCTGCTGACGGTCTATGCCAATGTTGATGGCATCACCGTCAAGAAAGGGGATCGTGTACGCCGTGGACAAAAGCTGGCGCAGTTGAGGGGCGGAGACGATGCCTATGTGCATTTCGAGGTGCGCAAAGGGTTTGAATCAGTGGATCCAGATCCCTACCTGAAATGATACATCGCTCGTTTCGGGCTGTGCCTCTGCCCGAAACACTTCTGAATACGGCTGCCTGTCAGGCGTTTGGGTGGTAGTCGCTCAGGCGTTTTCCTGGCTCGTCTGCGAAGATCTCTGGCAGCGGCGAGACGGATTCGATCAGGTCGATACGGAAGACACGGAAACCGTTTCGCAATTCGCACCATGCGGTAAGTGTCCAGACCCGTCCCCAGTATTCCATATGCAAGGGACGGATTGTGCGTTCAGTCAGAACGCCGTCAATGCGGCGGTAGGACAGCCGAAGCTTTTGGCGTGATTTGATGGCGGCGCGGATCGGAGCCATATGTGCAAGCCCGCGGGCTGCATCTGCAAAAGGGTAGACCGCGAATTTCCAGCTATCGGCTTCGGCCACAACCTGTGTGGGCAGGACGGCATCGATCTTGTCTGCCAGAGAGTTCGCGGCGGCTTTCAGGTCTGGATCTGCGGCTTCGGCCACGATCGCCATGCCGAGGTTCAGGGCCTCAAGCTCGGCCGGGGTCAGATTCAGCGGCGGCAGGGTGATCTGCTCGCGCACCATGTAACCCACACCCCGCTCTCCTTCGACAGGAACACCCGAGGCGACCAGCGTGTCCATGTCGCGATAGATGGTACGGACCGACACCTCGAGCCGGTCCGCGATGTCCTGCGCGCGGTGCAGTTTTCCGTCGCGCAGGATCTGGATGATATCGAACAGGCGGTCAGTTCGGCGCATGACACGCCGTCCGGACCGCGCCTAGGCAGTCATGTTCCATAAAACAGCCTCATGGCGCATCTGAACGCTTTCAGGGTTGATGGCCGCCATCATGCCTGCTGCACATTCCTGTTGCGGGAACTGTGCCGCAGCGTCCTGCGCGGCCTTCATGTCCGTCCAGACGACATAGTCGGTCCAGCGACCGTCTGCGCCTTGGCTGAGCTGTCGATGGGCAAAGCCAGGTGCGCTGCGAACAAAGGCTTCGGATGCCTTGCTGAGCTTTACAAACTCTTCAGGGGTGGTGCCGTTGGCAAGAGTGAAGGTGACGATTTCAGCAACATGGGTCATGTGAGTCTCCGTTGACCAGGTTTCGATGCCATCGTTCTAGCCACTTCCAACTGACATAAACCTGTCAGTTGGAAAATGCGAGCCCATAGTTTTTTGCAGATGAGGTCAATTTTCGCCCTCAATCTGTGCCGGATCCCTTTTGGGACAGGGCCTGGGGGCGTAAACACGGACCCAGTTCATATTTCCGGCGCATAAGGGCGCCGATGAAAAAGGAGAAATGAGATGCTGAACAATATTGGCCTTCCCGGTCTTCTGCTGATCGCCGTTGTGGTTCTGGTTCTGTTTGGTCGCGGCAAGATCAGCTCGCTGATGGGTGAAGTCGGCAAAGGCATCACCGCATTCAAGAAGGGTGTGAAGGACGGTTCGGAAGAACTGGAACAGGACGCGTCGGAACTGGCCAAGGACGTGACGCCTGAAACCGAGAAAGACAAGGCGTAAGCGCAGATGTTTGATCTGGGCTGGACCGAACTTCTGGTCATCGGCATTGTCGCCCTGATCGTTGTCGGGCCGAAGGACCTGCCGGTTTTGTTCCGCAATGTCGGGCGGTTTGTCGGCAAGGCCCGTGGCATGGCACGCGAATTCAGCAGCGCCATGAACGAGGCTGCCGATCAGGCCGGTGTGAACGAGATCAAGAAAGGTCTCAACGCCGCAGCGAATCCTGTTGGCTCGGCCATGGACGGCGTGAAACAAGCCGCGCAGGATATGGCAAAAAGCATGGATCCCACCAAGTTCGATCCTGACAGCGAAACCGGTAAACTGGCAGCCGAGCGAGCCGAACAGGCCAAGAAAATTCAGGCCTCAACGGCCCGCGCTGCCGCCGAGCGCAAGGCCAAGGAAGCTGCCGAGGCCCTGGCCAAGGCCGAAGAAGCCGAAGCGGCGCTGAAGACTGAAGGCGAAACATGACCAAGACCGACGAGATCGAAGATACCTCGGCCCCATTGATCGAGCACCTGGCCGAGCTGCGTACGCGGTTGATCCACTGCGTCGTGGCTTTTCTGGTCGGGATGATCATCTGCTTTACGGTGGCCACGCCGATCTTCAATTTTCTGACCAACCCTTTGTGTGAGGTCCTGACCGAGCGCGGACAGGATTGCGGCCTGATCTTCATCTCGCCGCAGGAAGGGTTCTTTGTCGCGATCAAGGTTTCGCTTTTGGGGGGCTTCATTCTGGCGTTTCCCTATATCGGGATGCAGATGTGGCGCTTTGTGGCTCCGGGCCTCTACAAGTCAGAGAAGAATGCGTTTCTGCCCTTCATGCTGGCTTCGCCCTTCATGTTCCTTCTGGGCGCCAGCTTTGCTTTCTATGTCGTCACGCCCCTGGCCTATGACTTCTTCCTTGGGTTCCAGCAATTCGGCGCTGAAGGCGAGGCCGTGGCCGATGGCGCGACGGCCGCGCCGCTGAGCGTGGTGTTTCAGGGTTCGGCACAGGAATACCTGAACCTGACGATCAAGTTCATCGTGGCCTTTGGGCTGTGCTTCCAATTGCCGGTTCTTCTGACCCTCATGGGCAAGGCAGGTCTGGTCAGCGCCGAGGGTCTGGGGGCCGTGCGCAAATATGCGGTGGTCGGCATTCTGGTGCTGGCGGCGATCGTGACGCCTCCTGACGTGATCACGCAGATTATCCTTTTTGTGGTGGTTTATGGCCTTTATGAGATTTCGATCTTCCTGGTGGCCCGGGTTGAAAGGAAGCGGGAAGAGCAGTTGCGGGCTGAAGGTTACTACGACGATGAAGAAGCCGAAGCGGACGAAGATCTGATGCGGGAATTCGAAGACGACAAGTAACCTGCTGAAACAACAGCCGAGGCGCGCCCCGTTCGGGCGCGCCTTTTTCGTTCGCGGGCCTTGTTGCGCCAATCAGAACATGCTTTGAACCGATCCGTATCTGACCGGAGAAGCCGATGGACGACCAAGCCCTGAACCGTATTGCTGCCGCGTTGGAGCGCATGGCGCCGGCGCCTTTGGCCACACCGGATTTCAATGCGGCCCCGGCCTTTGTCTGGCATGTGGAACCGGAACGCCTGGAACCGGTCGAACAGATCAATCGCGTCGATCTGGATCTGCTGGTCGGCATAAATCGGTCGCGCGACACGTTACTTGACAACACCCGCCGCTTCGCGGCCGGCTACAAGGCAAACAATGCACTGTTGTGGGGCGCGCGCGGGATGGGCAAATCCAGCCTCGTAAAGGCCGTCCACGGCACGCTGAACGCAGATCATCCTGACCTGAAGCTTGTGGAACTACAGCGCGAGGATATGGCCTCGGTCGCGCGTCTGCTGAACCACCTGCGCGCGGCGCCTTATCGGTTCATCCTGTTTTGCGACGACCTTTCGTTCAGTCACGATGACCAGCATTACAAATCGCTCAAGGCCGTTCTGGATGGCGGTATCGAAGGTCGCCCGGAAAACGTGGTGTTCTACGCGACCTCGAACCGCCGTCACCTGATGCCGCGGGACATGATTGAAAATGAACGTTCCAGCGCCATCAACCCGTCAGAGGCGGTCGAGGAAAAGGTATCACTGTCCGACCGCTTCGGTCTGTGGCTGGGATTCCACCCCTGCGATCAGGACGAATATCTTGCCATGATCGACCGCTATTGTGCCGCCTATGGCGTTTCGGTCGATGCCGAAATCCTGCGCGCCGAAGCAATTGAATGGCAGGCCACGCGCGGATCGCGTTCAGGCCGTGTCGCGTGGCAGTTCTTCGTCGATCTGGCCGGGCGGAACGGCGTTCATATCGCCTGATTCCAGCTTCATCTGGCTAAAAATATCCCCGCCGGAGGCATGGCCCGTCAGGGCCATTTCCTAAAGCAGCGCCAGGATCCGCGCAGCTTCATCTGCGGTGCTCGTCAGTGCATCGCGATCTTCGCCCGGGTGGAACCGGGCACGCACGGCGGTCGGCATCGGTGCTGGTTCCACGATCGAAACGCGCGGACCGGTTCGTTCGGTCTCGGCCGCCCAACTGCGGGCCAGCGCCATTTGCGCGGCCTTGGTGGCACCATAGATGCCATAGAACTTGTGACCGGCTTTCGGGTCATCGAAAAACACCGCGTGGCCGTTTTCACCCAGCAGCGGCGCGACATATGGGATCAGGACCGAGGTTGCGTTTGCATTCGTGTTGACTGCCTTGGTCCATTCCTTGGGGTCAACGAAATGTACCGGTGTCAGCGCCGAAGTGTGAATGGCCGTATGCAGCCACAAATCCACCTTGCCCCAACGGTCATGGATCCCGCGACACAGGGTTGCCATCGCGTTCGGATCAGTGATGTCCATCGGTGCCAGCGTGGCAGAGCCACCCTTGGCCTTGATGCGATCGTCCAGTTCTTCCAGCCCGCCAGTGGTCCGGGCGACGGCGACAATGTGGTATTCGGGCGCCAGCGCTTCGGCCAGGGCAGCGCCCAGCCCGCGCGAGGCCCCGGTTATCAGGGCGATTTTGGTCGTATCGGTCATGCCTGCGGTTTGAACCCCCGCGCGCGGGGCGTCAAGATGTGATCAGCCGCCGGGGATGGCGATACGCCGGGTCTGGCCGCTTTGTCGCAGCATTATGCCATGCTCATCAATCGCGATAACTGTGCCCGAGGCAACGCGGCTTCCGGGTTTTACTTCTTTCACGCGGCCTGATGACAGGCGCATCAGGGCGCGCATATCCGCTTTCGGCCCGAATACGCCCAGAACCGAGACGGAATTCTTCTTCAGCGCGCCCCGCTGTGTGGCCGCGCTTTGGACTTTGGCGTTTGACATGATCCGCGGACCGGGCCGTGGCCCGGACCCCTTTTTGAGTGAGTGGTCGCGGCCAGATAGCAAAACGCTCAAGCGAACAAAAGCGCTGCACGGACAGGTGTCATCACGATTTGGCGCCCTTGAAAAAAGCCCTTGTGATTGCGTGGAATTCGCCGACTGGTTGTGGCAGATTTCCACTCATTCACATCCCATGACAGCAATCAAGCCGGTCGACAGCTATCGGTTGGCCGGGATGTTCCGCCGTTTTGATTCGCTTCTCAGAACGGAAAACTGACTGTGTCAGTCCCGTTTCGTCCGCTCAGCCCGAGGCCAGTTTCGCCGCGTTCCAAGACTCGCCCGGAACCTGCATGTCGGCGCGCTTCTGGCTGACACGGCTGCTGTTCTCCAGATTGTCCAGATAACCTTCGCTGACGCTGCCCGTGATGTACTTGCCGTCAAAACAGGAACAGTCGAAGGCTTCGATCTCGGGATTGCCCTCCTTGGCGGCCCAGATCAGATCTTCCAGGTGCTGATAGAACAGGGCGTCGGCACCCAGTTCTTCGCGGATCTCTTCGATTTCCTTGCCGTTCGCGATCAGTTCGGCCTTGGTTGGCATGTCTATACCGTAGACATTGGGGTATTTCACCGGCGGCGAGGCGCTGGCGACATAGACCTTCTTGGCCCCGGCATCGCGGCACATCTGAACGATCTTCTTGATGGTGTTGCCCCGTACGATGGAATCGTCGATCAGCAGAACACTATGGCCGTCGAATTCCAGCGGCACGGCATTCAGCTTGCGGCGAACGGATTTCTGCCGCTCTGCCTGACCCGGCATGATGAACGTACGCCCGACATACCGGTTTTTCACCAGCCCTTCGCGATAGGGGATGCCGGTGATCTTTGCGGCTTCCAGGGCCACGGGGCGGGCGCTGTCGGGCACCGGGATGATCCGATCGATTTCCAGCCCCGAGTCCTGAATCTGTTTTGCCAGCGTCTGGCCCATGCGCATCTGCGTCTTGTAAACCGAAACACCGTCCAGCAAAGAATCCGGGCGCGCCAGGTAGACATACTCGAATATGCAGGGCGTCAGCTTTCCCTCGACCGCCTGAAACTCGTGCATGTTGCCGTCCAGATCGATCAGGATCGCCTCACCCGGGCGAAGATCACGCAGCTTTTGAAAGCCGTTGATGCCAAAGGCCACGTCTTCCGAGGCAAAGGCATAATCATCACCGTCTCCGTCCACTTCGCGTTTGGCGACCGAAAGTGGGCGAATACCAAACGGATCGCGGAAGGCCAACATACCGACACCCGCGACCAGACAGATCACGGAATAGGCGCCCTGAACGCGTTCCATCGTCATCTTCACACCGGCAAACAGATTGCGGATGGGTTCGCCGTTGCCATTCACCTTGATCGCGTCCGCCACTTTGTCGGCCAGCACGTTCAGAAGGATTTCAGAGTCTGACGTGGTGCGCAGGTGACGGCTGTATTTGCCGGTAACCTTTTCGCGCTGTTCGGCGGTGTTGGTGATGTTGCCGTTGTGAACCAGATAGATGCCGTAAGGGGCGTTCACGAAAAAGGGCTGCGCCTCGGCCGCGCTGAGGGACCCCGCCGTCGGATAGCGCACATGCCCCATGCCCACACGACCCAACAGGGTTTCTGCATCCTGGGCGTTGAACACATCCTTTACCAGACCGTTGGCCTTCTTTTCCCGGAAGAATTCGCCGTTGTAGGTCACGATCCCTGAGGCATCCTGACCCCGGTGCTGCAACATCAGCAGCCCGTCATAGATTTCGGCAAACACATCATGTGTCCGGCTTGCGATTCCCAAAATCCCACACATTTAAGGGGCTCCAACTTCTATGACGATTTGACCTGAGGGTTGACCGCCGTTCGGCATCGGATCCTCTGCAAGGCGCGTGCGGTCGGTTTGGTGGCAGGCGACAAAGACGCCAATAGGGCGACCATCACAACGACCAGCGCGCATTCGAACAGAAAGAACAAGATCGGTGGCTCCGATTCCGTGGCGGGTTGGCCTCCACATAATGCCTAATGGCGTGGCTGTCATCAAAGGATCACACTCACCTATTGCCGCAGGTCGGGATTTCGCGGATCGGGGCAGGGTCAGGAAGAAGATGACATGTGCAATCAAATGTGCTGTCATGCCAATTAATATGTGCAAAACAGGATGGGTGAAGCACGCAAAGGGCCGGAATGTGGCAACATAAACCTCAAAAGAAGCAGGACCGGATCAAACAACGGTGCCACAGGTGCCGGGGAATGGGCCGGGCGCCCTGTCAGATCTGCAACGGGGCGGGCGAAGTTGTCAAAAGCCGGGATATTCTTGGCAAACCGATCTCCAGCCGATGCGACGGGTGTTTTGGGCTGAAAACGATCCGCTGCACGGTCTGTGGCGGGGAAGGGTATGTTTGAATCGAAAAAGCCCGGACAGTGCCGGGCTTTCATTACGCAATGCACCCCATGATTACCCGTCAGTTGGTGCTGTGGTTTCGGGTTGTTCGTTTCCTGCCGTGCAGCTGGCGACCAGTTCTTCGTATTGTGCAGTCACCCAACCCAGAGCGGCTTCGGGGTTTTGCTCTTCAATCTGGCTGCTGAACTGCTCGAACACTTTGGCCGAGCGGCTTTCGTCCACGATTGTATAGGATTGGCCGGTCATGACCGTATCATAGACAAAGAAGGCGATTGCAACCAGCAGAATGCCGCGCGCGATGCCGAAGAACAGCCCCAGCGCCTGATCCAGACCGCCCAATGCCGAGCGCTGCACCAGCGATGAAAACAGCGGTGTGAAGATACTGACCACAATCAAAGCCACGGCAAAGACGGCTGCAAAGCCGGTGATCACCGACAGTTCACAACTGTCGCGCAGGAAATCTCCGACCACAGGGATTTCTTTGACCAGCGGCACAGCCTGTGGGGCAAAGATGAATGCCAGAACGGCCGCCGCGACCCAGCCTGCAATGGCCAGAACTTCGCGCATGAAGCCACGTGAGTAGGCCAGCAAGCCCGACAGCACGATGATCAGGGCGACGACCCCGTCAATTATAGTAAAACCTTCCATGGCCCTCGCCTGTTCTTTTTCTGCCCCTCGGGGCGCGACTTTAACCTGCTCCGAAGGTTTCGCCAACAAACCCCACCAAATCAGAGGGTCGGGTGAGTGTCAGACCTGCCACAGTGCCGGTTTTGCCACCAGCCGGAGCAATTGCCGCCGTGAAACCAAGTTTTTGCGCTTCTTTCAACCTGTTTTCGGTCTGTGGGGCCGGTCTAAGTGCCCCGGACAGCGAGATTTCTCCGAAAACGACCGTGTCGGCGGGCAATGCTGTGTCTTCTCGGGCACTGAGAAGGGCGGCAGCCACAGCCAGATCGGCGGCGGGTTCGCTGACTTTAAGACCTCCGGCAACGTTGAGATAGACGTCGAGCCCGGCAAAGGGAATGCCGCAGCGGGCCTCGAGCACCGCAAGGATCATTGCCAACCGCCCGCTGTCCCACCCAACAACGGTGCGGCGGGGCTGTGAGTGGGGCGAGGGTGCGACCAGAGCCTGCAATTCGACCAGCACGGGTCGGGTGCCTTCAATGCCCGCAAAAACAGCAGAGCCGGGGCTTGGCCTGCCACGTTCGGACAGGAACAGGGCCGAGGGGTTGGTCACTTGCGCCAGACCCTTGCCGGTCATTTCGAACACGCCGATTTCGTCCGCTGGTCCAAAACGGTTCTTGACCGCGCGCAGGATGCGGAACTGGTGGCCGCGCTCGCCCTCGAAATAAAGGACGGTATCAACCATGTGTTCGACCACGCGAGGGCCCGCGATCTGGCCTTCCTTGGTGACGTGGCCAACCATGATGATCGAAACACCGTGCCGTTTCGCAAACGTGGTCAGTTCATGGGCCGCGGCCCGGACTTGTGATACGGAACCGGGTGCGCTGTCGACATTGTCTGCCCACATCGTCTGAATCGAATCGATGATGGCCAGGCCTGGTTTTTCGGCTTCCAGCGTCGTGAGGATGTCGCGCAGGTTGGTTTCGGCGGCAAGTTGAACGGGGGCGTCCTCAAGCCCAAGACGGCGGGCGCGCATACGCACCTGTGCGCTGGCTTCTTCGCCCGAGACATAGATGGTTTTCACGCCCGCACGCGCGAAACGCGCTGCGGCTTGCAGCAGCAGGGTCGATTTCCCGATGCCGGGGTCTCCTCCCACCAACAGGGCGGAGGCCGGGACCAGCCCGCCGCCCAGAACACGGTCCAGCTCCTCGACCCCGCAGAGGGTGCGGGGCGGCGGTGTTTCCTCGGTGGACAAATCCGTGAGTGCGATGGACTGGCCGCGTTTGCCGCCGAGGGATTTTCTGGCCGGGCCAGTCGATATGGGTGCGTCCTGAACGATGGTGTTCCATTCGCCGCAACCGTCGCAGCGTCCGGACCATCGTGTATGCGTCGCACCGCAGGCCGAGCAGGAGAAGGATGTCGTCTTTGCCATGACGCACTTGGTGCCCGAGCTTGGGCGGTTCTTCAAGCCCTTACGGGCTTTCCTCATGGCCGATGGCGCGCTGCGGTCTCAGGCCCAGATGGGCCATCGCCCGAAGCGGGCGCTGACGCGCCTATTCCGCCGGTCGAAGGGGCGACATTGCAACCACGCTGGACGCCTTTGAGGAGCCATTTTTGCGCGGTGTGTGCAGTTGGGTCGACAATTCGGGCAGAAGCTCGAACAGCTCATCCCGCAGGCGGGTAAGTTGCGACCTGGCGATCGTCTCTTCCATTTCCACATCCCGCGTCCACTGGCGCAATTCGTTCTGGATGACCTGCGCCTCTTCCAGACGCTGTTGAAACAGTTCGATCTCTTCCTGTCGCTGTTGCAGGAATATCCGCGCGCGTTCGACCTGCGCATCGCCATAGGTCCGGGCCAGTTCCTGACTGATCTGGCTCATCTGCGCGGCCAGTTCCAGGATCTCGGGCTCGAGCGATTGCAGGTCGGGGTGCTGGCGCAGAAACCCCATACGTTCCTTGACGGCGTCAAACTCGGACGACATCATGAACAGCCCGCCGCGATCGGCGGCATGTGCCATTTGATACGCGTCCGCGATGTCATGCATATTGAGCGCAAAATTGCGGTGGTTGTTTTCCAGCGCCATCATTCGGGCATTTGCCGGCAGGTAAAACGCCAGCATGAGAATCAGCGCTGTCAGGCCAATCTGGATGAACATGCCGGCATCCTTTGCCGGTGCCTCGCCAAATCCGGCCTGCATCGAAAGCCAGGGCAATACGCCAAAAGCGGATAACAGTGTGGCTGAAACGGCCAATAAGGCCGCCAAGCAGATCAGGAAAAAAGTCAGTCTTAAAAAGGCATTCTGAAATTGCAATGTAATACTGTGGAGGGCGGCCATGATCGTCGAACTCCTTCTTCAAACCGGTACACACCGGGCCGAAGCGGAGGATAAACAAACAACTTAGGGCGATCCGCTGCGGACCCGAAAACTACAACTCTCAACTGCTCGAAATATAAAGATGATACTTAGATTTGTGTTTTCAATCAATTAGGTCTGAGCTTTTCGTGAAGTGGATGTCATCTCTGTAATATGGCCAAGCACGATGGAGGCCAGAATGCAGGCTGTGAACAGGTAGAGACCCCATGCGGTCTCAACGGTGGCGTAAGAGATGCCCTTGGCCAATGTGATGTAGAGCGCGATCAGGAAAATGTCCGCCATGGCCAGTTTGCCGAGGATATTGAGCGCAGGCTGGACGCGGGCATCCAGCAGGTTCCATTGGATCAGCGCGGTGCCGATGGTTTTGATGTAGGGGGCGAAGAGGGCGAAGATGGTGACGATCAGGGCGAGGAAAACGTCGGATTTCCAAAGCGACTGGAGGCCGGTGATGACACTGATTTCGCTGAGGCCGAAGATCGGCAGGAATCCTGCGCGCATTAGTGGGGCGAACCACGCGATGGGGTAGAGGATCAGGAGGGAGAGGGTGGCGAGCTTTAAGATTCAGATTCTCCGGATTTGTCTTCAATTTGTTTCGGTGGCGACGGCAGGCCAAGCGGTTCGTCCGTCTCGCCTTCAGCGATTGTGAAGATTTTTTTGAACAGGTCTACGACGGGTTCAAGGTTTCTTGCGCTCTTGCCAGCTACCGCAGTTACTTCTGTCACGCCGGCTAGCATTACATCTAGATCGCTAATCTTTTTGTTTATTTCGGCTTGAAGCTTTTCAAGGCGGTTCAAGAGTCTTCGCTTGTGTTTCTCTTCGAACGCATTAGAGGAACGAATTTTTTGCCGAGCTTCATTAATGTGCTCCTCGATTTCTTCGACTTGTTCCTTCGAGAGCCTAACGAGATGGTTTTCGTAGTCCACCAATACGCTTGTACTTCCTTTCTTGATTTTGAAGATAAGCTCCAGTTGTTGGATTTGTAACAGGGCTATGTCGCAAGCTTTTTCAACTGATTCTGCCTTGGACGGATCTAGGATTTGAATCGGGTGACCGACCAACTTGGCCAACTCCACAGTTTGCCCATAGTACTCGAACAAGCTTCCAGCGATTTCTAGCGCATGGCTGTAGTCTTGCGTAGGAGATAGGGTGCCTTCATTAAGTTCTTTAATTCGTGAAATTACAGATTCTAATTGCTCAAACGGATCCACGATATTCTCCTGTCATCGCACCGCCTCGATCGGCCCCTCTGCGCTCCCGCTGATGAACTGCTCCACATAAGGATCACCCGATGCATCCATCTGTCCAACGGGGCCGGTCCACTGGATCACACCTCCGTGCAGCATGGCGACGTTGTCGGCAATCGCGCGGACCGAGCTCATGTCGTGGGTGATGGTCATCGCGGTGGCGCCCATCTCGGTCACGATTTCGCGGATCAGATCGTTGATGACGCCGGACATGATCGGGTCGAGGCCGGTGGTGGGTTCGTCGAAAAAGATGATCTCGGGCTCGGCGGCTATGGCGCGGGCGAGGCCGACGCGTTTTTGCATGCCGCCAGACAGCTCCGCCGGAAAGCGGTCGGCCACGTCGGATTTCAGGCCCACGCGGCGCAGTTTTTCAATGGCGATTTCGCGGGCTTCCTCGGTTGGACGTTTCAGAGAACCACGCAGCAGGCGGAAGGCGACGTTCTGCCAGACGGTCAGTGAATCAAACAGGGCCGCGCCCTGAAACAACATCCCGAACCGGGCCAGAAAGGCATCTCGGTCGCCTTTGCTCGCGTCTTTGCCGTCCACATAGATCATGCCGCTGTCGGGTTTGATCAGGCCCAGAATGCATTTCAGGGCGACCGATTTTCCGGTGCCCGAACCGCCGATGATGACCATCGAGGTACCCTTGGGGATCTCAAGGTTCATGCCTTGCAACACGTGGTTGTCACCAAAGGCTTTATGTACGTTCTCCATCCGGATCATAGCGAGAAGAATACCCCCGTGAGAACGAAGTTTGCAGCCAGGATCAACACCGCGGCGGCCTCGACCGAGCCTTTTGTGGCGCGGCCCACGCCCTGCGCGCCACGGCCGGAATTCATGCCGTAGTAGCAGCCCATGGTGGCTGCGATCAGGCCGAAGGCCGCGCCTTTGACCAGTGATGAGACGATGTCGCGGGTTTCCAGGAAATCCACGGTGTTTTTAAGATAGGCCGCCGGGTTGAAGCCCAGGTTCTGCGTGGCCACGGTGTAGCCGCCGGCAATTCCGATGATGTCACCCACGGCCACCAAAGCAGGCACTGTGATCAGGGCGGCCAGAACGCGCGGGACGGTGAGGTATTTCATCGGATGCGTGGACAGCGTGACCAGCGCGTCGATCTGTTCGGTCACTTTCATCGTGGCGATCTCGGCCGCGATCGAGGATGTCACGCGCGCAGCAATCATCAGGCCGACCAGAACCGGGCCAAGCTCTCGCACCATGCCGATGGCGACGATCTGGGGCACCACGGCTTCGGCGTTGAAACGCGCGCCGCCGGCGTAGATCTGCAACGCCAGCGCACCGCCGGTGAAAATCGCGGTCAGGCCGACGACCGGCAGAGACAGCCAGCCGATGTTCAGCAGGGCCATGCCAAATTCGCGCGGATAGAAGGGGGGGCGCAGAATATGCGAAATCGCATCAAGCGCGAACAGTGCCACCCGGCCAAAGGCCGCAAGCAGGCTCAGAACCGTGCGGCCCAGACCTTCGAGCGCGGTGAGAGGGTTCATTCCACATAGCCCCGCGAGTAGCGATTGCCCATTGATGTGAGGATTTCATAGCCAATTGTACCTGCAGCTTCGGCCAGGTCATCGACGGTCTGATGGCCATTCAGGATACGCAGGCGTTCCGGGTCTTTGGGCAGGTCCGTGACATCCACCGTGATCAGGTCCATCGAGATACGGCCAACAACCGGGCAGGGCTGATTGCCGGCGAAGGCGTCGATGCCGCCCCCGATGGCGCGATGCAGGCCGTCTGCATACCCGGCCGCGACGGTGGCGATACGGGACGGCCGGCGCGCAACCCAGTTGTTGCCGTAACCAACAGTTTCGCCCACGGCCACCTTGCGCACCTGGATGACAGGCAGATCGACCGTGACAACGGGTTTGGCATCCGCAAAGGGCAGGCCGCCATACAGGCCGATGCCCGGGCGGCAGAAATCGAAATGGAACTCGGGCCCCAAAAGCAAACCGCCGGTCGCAGCCAGAGAACGCGGCGCGGCGATACCGTCGGTCATCTCGCGGAAGGTTTTCAGCTGCTGCCTGTTCATCGGGTGGTCTGGCTCGTCCGAGCAGGCCAGATGAGACATGACAACGGCTGGGTTCAGGGCCTCGGCCCTTGGGCGCAGTTCGGCCCAGTCGGCGGGTTCCAGCCCCAGCCGGTTCATGCCACTGTCCAGCTGAATGCCAAAGGGATGGTCGGGCAGGGCCTCCATATGGCGCTGATACTGCTCGCCCGAATTGATCAGCGGCGTCAGATCATTGGCGCGCAGAAGGTCTGTGTCGCCCTCCATATGGCCGGAAAAGACAAAGATCATCGGGCCGGGGCCAACCGCATTGCGGACAGCGGCGCCTTCTTCTGCGGCCGCCACAAAAAACTTGCGAACGCCTTCCTCGGCCAGCGTATCGCTGACGGGCCCGGCACCCAGCCCATAGGCATCGGCCTTGACCACGGCGCCGGTTTCGACCCCGGTTTTCGCGTCGAGCGCCCGCCAATTCCTGGCGAGCGCCTGAAGATTGATCGTCAAACGTGCAGTACTCATGGCACTGTTCATGACATTGCGCCGCTTAAGGTCAAGAGGGAATGGCGCATTTACCTGTCGGTTTATGTTGGTGTTTGGTCTGTTGTTACGGAAAACACCAAAAAACCAGAAGAAATGGCAGCATTCCGCCATGGTTGCAGGTTTTTGGGATTGTCTTCACGTCAAGGTTAAAGCGATCCTGAGAGCCGGATCGTTCGGTTCCGGTAAAGGCCGGGCGCAACGTCAACTCATGAGGGAGCCATGGATTTTTCTTCCGGTTTGACCCGGGACCCGTCAGAGATCATCCGTCTTTTTGCCGACGTTTTTTCCGCATCGGAAGGGCCAGAGGAAGGGGCGGCAATAGGTGCATTCGTACGTGAATTGCTCAACACCACGCCGCCTGAAGATATCCTTGTGTGCACGGCTCTACAGGATCACGAGCTGCTTGGCTGTGCCATCTTTTCCCGGATGACGTTTTCGCAGGATACGCGCAATGTGTTCATCCTGTCGCCGATGGCCGTGCAAACGGGCAAGCAAAAAACAGGTATTGGACAGGCGCTGATTACCTATGGTCTGGATCGCTTGCGGGCGGCAGGTGTGGACGTGGCACTGACCTATGGCGACCCGGCCTATTATTGCAAAACGGGTTTTGTGCAGATCACCGAGGATACTGCTCAGCCACCGCTGAAACTCAGCCATCCGCACGGCTGGTTGGGACAGGCGCTAGACGGTTTTGACCTGAAACCGCTGAAAGGCCCGTCGGGATGCGTTTCCGCGCTGAACAATCCATTGCTGTGGTAGGCGGGATCGGTTTATTCGCTTTGGTCGATGGCCTTGGTTCCACAGCCTAGAACAGGGCCTGATCTATGATCGCCTTGCTGTTCCGGACATGTCGGGCCACCAGCTTTTTCTGTCGCCTGCCGCTGGGGATATAAAAGGCAGGGTCCATATCCTTATTGCAGTCGAGACCCGGAAAAATCTGCAACAGCTCTTGCAACGCTTCGGGCGGAAGGGATTTGAGGGCTTCCGGGCCGGTGAACAGGCTTTCACTTGGCGCGCCTTCGGCAAGAAGAACCACGTGACGGTCACAGACAACGTGATGATAAACCACCTGCGTCGCATCGTAATCCACGTAAACGCCCGGCAGGTCTGTTAGTCGGATGGCCGAGACCAAAACGTCTCTTGTGTCGAACATGCGCTGCGCGATGTCCGATCGGACCAGCATTCTGTGCTGTCGCGAAACCGTCAGGTCTCGGCGGGGCAGGCCGTGCCCCAAGGCGCCGGCCGTAATGCGGACTGGGCGCAGTTCGGGTGATTTCAACAGATCGGCCTGGCGCAGGGACCGGGATAGAACAAGCCGAACGGTTGCCGAGCTGCGTTCGGTCGTCATCACCTTGTCACCGGGGCGGATATCCTGAACGCTGATTTCGCCACGGTCCGTCAGGATCAGGGTGTCCGAAACGAAACAGGGGGCGCCGGGGCTGGGATTGGGATCCTCAACAAAGTTGACCCCGTCCTTCGATGACAGAGACGCGGTATCGTCCGTGCCGTTGCTGCCGATCTGGGTAGAAGTCTGGCCACTGGCCGGCCCCTGTGTCGCAGTTACCTGCGAGTCGAAGGATACAAAGCTGAGAACCGAACCATTGTCCGAAAGAGAAACCGCCCCAAACCGGTTGATGCGCGCCGAAATCACGTAATAGTCGAACCCGCCCACGGTGGTCATCGTTCCGTTGTCGACATCCGTCGAACTGCGCACCGAGCCATTGGGGTTGTAAACATCGACCTGCAAGCCGGTAACGTCGGTTCCGGTCGGAACCCGGATTTCAATGAAATCTCCGTCCGGAGCAAAGTTCGGGCCGTTGCGATATCTTATTTCCGATATGATCGCGGGCAAATCAGTGGGTCTCCGGGCGGGTTTGGCGCGTTGGGTTGAACGTCACCGTCACGTTAACACCGGGCAGGAAAAACACCAAAGGACTTGGCGTTCAATATCTGGGGCAGGTGTTCTGCCCGCGATCAATAACCCTCGATTTCACCACCCTGTTGCCAAGGCTTGACCAGATTGCCAAAGCGGGTGAATTGGGCCTCGAACGACAACTCGACCGTGCCGATTGGGCCATGACGTTGCTTGCCGACGATGACCTCGGCCTTGCCGTGCAGACGTTCCATCGCCTGCTTCCACTCTTCCATCTTTTCCAGTTCGTGATCACCGGGCTTTTCGCGCTCTTTGTAGTATTCCTCGCGGAACACAAACATCACAACGTCGGCGTCCTGCTCGATCGAGCCGGATTCACGTAGGTCGGACAGCTGCGGGCGCTTGTCGTCGCGGTTTTCCACCTGGCGCGACAGCTGTGAAAGAGCAATGACCGGGATGTTTAGTTCCTTGGCGATAGCTTTCATGCCCATCGAAATCTCGGCGATTTCGTTCACCCGGTTGTCGGCCATGCCCCGGCAGAGCTGTAGATAGTCGATGACCAGCAAGTCCAGCCCGTGGGTCCGTTTCAACCGTCGTGCCCGGGCGGCAAGTTGCGAGATCGGCAAGGCAGGGGTGTCGTCAATAAACAGGGGACAGGCCTCAAGCTCTTTGGCCGCATCCACAAATCGACGGAACTCGGCCTCGGTCATGTCGCCCTGACGGATTTTGTGGCTGGAAATCTCCGAGGCTTCCGCCAGAACCCGGCCCGCAAGCTGTTCCGCGCTCATTTCGAGTGAGAAGAAGCCTACAACACCGCCATCGATCGCGCCTTCGCTGCCGTCGGGCTTTGTGCCACGCTTGTAGGCCTTGGCAACGTTGAAGGCGATGTTGGTCGCCAGCGAGGTTTTACCCATGGATGGACGGCCGGCCAGAATGATCAGGTCGGACGGGTGCAACCCACCCAATTGCTTGTCCAGATCGGCCAGACCGGTGGAAATCCCGGCCATGCCGCCGCCGCGCTGGTAGGCCTCGTTGGTGACGTTGACGGCTTCGGTGACGGCCTTGAGGAAGGACTGAAAGCCTTGCTCGGTCTGGCCCTGCTCGGACAGCTGATAAAGCTGCTGCTCGGCCTCGACGATCTGTTCTTTCGGCTCGCTCGAAACATCGACCCGCGCCGCCTTGTCCGAGATGTCGCGACCCAGCCGGATCAGCTCGCGCCGGATGGCAAGGTCATAGATCATCTGGGCATAGTCGTGCACCGCGAATGCGCTGATCGAAGCGCCCGCCAGTTTGACCAGATAAGCGGGACCGCCCAGTTCTTTCAGGCCCTCATCCTCGGCCATGAATGATTTGAGCGTCACGGGCGAGGCAAGCGCGTTCTTTGCAATACGGGCCGAGGCCACCTCGTAAATCCGGGCATGGACCGGATCATAGAAATGTTCAGCCCCGATGATCGAGGCGACCCGGTCGTACAGGTCGTTATTGGTCAGAATCGCGCCCAGCAATTGCTGCTCGGCCTCGATGGAATGCGGCATGGTTTCGGCATTCTGAATCTGTGCCGCTGCCTGCTCGATACTGCTGATCTCGTTCATTTTATCCCCGCTGCCCGTTCCGAGGTTCTACACGCGAAACGTCACCGCAAGCTATCTGGAAATACCTGTGGCTAACTTGGGGTAAAGCCTAGGGATAACTTTCCAGACCGCTTGGATGCCTGCATATGCATCGCTTATTATGTAGGAATTGTCGGAAAAGTCACCATATATCGTGGCGAACTGCCCGATTCTTCCGGGTTTATCCCCAATCCTTCCACAAGAGGTTTACGCTGGTTTATTGGCCTCTTGCCATCCGCGCGGGTCGTTCAGGAAAGCTTCGACAGCCTCAAGTGTTTCCTGATCAAAGGCTTCCTGTGCCTTGGCCTCGGCCAGAACATCCCACCACGTGCAGAGCGAGTGCAGCTTGACGCCATGATCACCCAGCGTTTTCTCGGTCTCGGGGAAGATGCCGTAGTAGAAGATGACGGCGGTGTGCCCGCAGGTGGCACCGGTTTCGCGGATCGCATCGACAAAGGACAGTTTCGAGCCGCCATCAGTGGTCAGGTCTTCAACCAGCAACACACGCTCGCCTTCGCTCATCGCCCCTTCGATTCGGGCGTTGCGGCCATAGCCCTTGGGTTTCTTGCGCACGTAGGTCATGGGCAGAGCCATACGCTCGGCGACCATAGCGGCAAAGGGGATGCCCGCCGTTTCCCCGCCTGCGATGTTGTCGAATGCCTCAAAGCCAGCATCACGCATCACCGTGACGGTCAGGAAATCCATCAGGGTCGAGCGGATACGCGGATACGAGATCAGTTTGCGGCAGTCGATATAGGTCGGGCTAGGCAACCCGCTGGCCAGCGTGAACGGTTCCCGCGAGTTGAAATGCACGGCCTTGATCTCCAGCAGCATCCGTGCAGTCAGGCGGGCGATTTCGGTGCTGTCGGGAAAAGAACTGGGGATCATGGCGCAAACCTCGGGGCTGAAAACACGTTGCGGGCTGATAGCCCGACCCTTGGGCTGGAGTCGAGAGGGATTGGGCAAAAGAAAAGCGGACCCCCAAGAGGTCCGCTTTTGCCCTTACGGGCGATGGGCAGCCAAGGTGGGCTTAACTGCTCATGTCATAGGCCCGCTCGCCATGTACCGAGAGGTCGAGGCCATTTGTCTCGGTCTCGGCGTCTACGCGAAGTGGCGTGATCTGTGCAACCAGTTTGACCAACACAAACGTGACAACTGCCGTAAAGGCACCCACGACAATCAGCCCGCCCAACTGAGCGGTCCAGGTTCCAAGGCCAAAAAGGGCGATCATGAGCGTGCCAAAGATACCGCCGACACCATGCACGGCGAAGACATCCAGCGTGTCGTCGATATTCAGTTTGTTACGCACGACGCTGACGGCTTCCTGACACAGAACACCGGCCACCGCGCCAATGATCAGGGCCTGAACCGGACCGACGAAACCCGATGCAGGCGTGATCGAGGCCAGGCCCGCGATTGTGCCGGTGACCAGACCGACCATCGAGGCCTTGCCAAAGCGGATACGCTCCCACAGGGCCCAGCTTAGCGATGCCGTAGCCGCGGACAGGTGCGTGACGGTCAGGGCCATCGCCGCTCCGCCATCGGCGGCCAGTTGCGAACCACCGTTGAAACCGAACCAGCCGACCCACAGCATTGCTGCGCCGACCATGACGTAACCGGGGTTGTGCGGCGGAGTGGTGCGGTTGCGGCGCGGCCCGAGGATGACCGCGACAATCAGCGCTGCCAGACCAGCGGTTTCATGCACCACGATGCCACCCGCAAAGTCGCGAACGCCGATCTCGCCCAGAATGCCGCCATCAGCCAGCATCCCGCCGCCCCAGATCCAGTGCACCACGGGCGCATAGCACAGCAGCATCCACAGCGCCGAAAAGGTCAGGACAAAGCCAAAGCCCACACGTTCGACATAAGCGCCAACGATCAACGCAGGGGTTATGATGGCAAAGGTCATCTGGAAAGCAAAGAACAGGATCTCGGGCAGGGTTCCGGCAAGGCTGTCAACATCGACGCCGTTGAGGAAGGCCTTGCCCAAACCACCCCAAAGCCCGCTTTCACCGGGTCCGAACGCGATGGAATACCCTGCGACCAGCCACAGGACGCTCATCAAACAGGCAATGGCAAAGCAATGCATGAAAACGCTGAGTACATTTCGGGCACGCACGAGCCCGCCATAGAACAGGGCGAGGCCCGGCACTGTCATGAAAAGGACCAACGCGGTTGCAACGATGATCCAGGCTGTATCGGCTCCGTTCATGGGCCATTCTCCCTTCCGAATGAGTGCGCGGATCCGTGGAAACTGGGCGCGGATCGGCGCTGCGTGAGCGGTGTGGGCTGTTTCAAGCCACCGTCGGTTGGAGAAAAAAGAGGCATGGCAAAAAAAAGCGCCTGTTTTGGCGGCCTTTTTTCAACTGACTTTAAAAGCAGCGGTTCTATTGGTCAGGTGCTGAAAGATTAGGCACCTGCGGAAAGGGCCGTATACAGCAGGGCCAAGGCGTGGTCACGCGCCGCGCGACGCACGGCATCGCGACCGGGTGCGCCGAATTCGACGGTTTCCACATGCGTCGGCCGCCCCTCGGCGGCCAACCCGAAACACACACGCCCTTCAGGTTTGAATTCGGACCCGCCCGGCCCGGCAATACCGGTGATCGCGACGGCAAGTTGCGCCAGTGAATTGCGCAGCGCACCTTCTGCCATTTCGCGGGCCACCTGTTCGGAAACCGCACCGTGCGCGTTCAGCGTTTCGGCCTGAACGCCCAGCATGTCCTGTTTGGCCTCGTTGGTGTAGGTGACGAAACCCCGATCCACGACGGCAGAGCTGCCGGGAATATCGGTCAGGGCCGCAGCGACCATGCCGCCGGTGCAGCTTTCGGCGGTGGCGATCATCACGCCCTGCGCCTTGGCGCGGTCCAGCAGGTCTGTCACGTTCATAGCCCCAGAACTCCGTGTGCGATACCTGCCAGAACCATCACTCCGATGGCTGCAAATATACCTGCAATCACGTCATCCAGCATCACGCCCATCGGATCGCCACGCCGATCGGCCCAGCCGACAGGGCCGGGTTTGGTGATGTCGAACAGACGAAAAAGGATGAACCCGGCAACCCAGCCGGGCCAGAGCGCGGTAATGTCGATTCCATGCGCCCAGGACGGATAGGAAATTGCCCAAAGCGCGATGAACTGGCCTGCGACCTCATCAATGACGATTTCGGATGGGTCGTGGTCATCCTGACCTTCGGTCATCACGCGTGTGGCCCAGAGGCCGCCGACAAAAACCGCAACCGTTGCGAGGGCCAGCAACGGGAAACCACCCAGCATGTGCAATACCCAGGCCATCGGCAGGGCCACCAGCGATCCCCAGGTGCCCGGGGCAGGGCGCAAATAGCCGACGCCGCCGACAGTCCCGATCATCTGTGCCGCGTTCATGCTTTCACCAGACAGGCTGTGGCCAAAGAGGCGATGCCCTCGCTGCGGCCGGTGAAGCCCAGACGCTCGGACGTTGTCGCCTTGACCGAAACCTGATCTGCACGCAGGCCCATGATTTCAGACATCTTTTCTCGCATGGCCACTGCGTGCGGGCCAATCTTTGGATATTCGCAGACCAGCGTGCAATCGACATTCGAGATGCGGTATCCCATCTGCCTTGCCAGCTCGACCGCGTGGCGCAGGAAAATCTCGCTGGCGGCGCCTTTCCATTGCGGGTCCGAAGGCGGGAAATGCTGCCCGATATCGCCCTGTGCCAGAGCGCCATAGATCGCATCGGTGACCGCGTGCATTCCGACATCGGCATCCGAATGGCCTTGCAGTCCGCGGTCATGCGGCACTTTCACACCGCAAAGGATCACATGATCCCCATCGCCAAAACGGTGCACATCGTACCCGTTGCCCAGCCTTACATCCATTTCCGTTCCCATTATGCGTTCCGCCCGGGCAAAATCCTCGGGTCGGGTGATTTTCAGATTGTCCGCATCGCCCGGTACGATGCAGACATCAAGGCCGGCGGCGCGGGCCACTTCGACATCGTCCGCAGCTTCGCCCGGATGGGCGGCGTGGGCGGCGGTGATGGCGTCATAGTGAAACCCCTGCGGAGTTTGCGCAGCGAACAGGTTGCTGCGATCCTGCGTGCCGGTCACGGCCTGTTCATGCCCAACCCACAGCGCATCCGTCACCGCCAGCCCGGGCGCCGCCGCCGGACATGTTTCCAGGGCATTCAGAACGTCGGTGATGATGCGGGGTGTGACGCAAGGCCTTGCAACGTCATGGATCAAAACGCGCTGTACGTTCCGGCCGGCCAGTGCAGCCAATCCATTGCGCACCGATCCCGCGCGATCCGTTCCGCCCGAAGCCAGGATCAGGTCGGTTTCACGGAATTCTTCCCATGCGACGCTGTCTTCGTCGGACAACACCAGAACAATGTGATCCATCTGTCCGCGAAAGCGCTCGATCGTCCAATCGGCCACCCGCCGGCCCGCAAGGCTGCGCCATTGTTTTGGCACGCCACCCCCGGCGCGCGACCCGCGACCGGCGGCAACTATGATGGCGGCAGTTGTCATATGTGCGCGCTCTCCTCGTGATGGGCATTGTTTAGGCGGCGGTGAATGCAGAGGCAATCACCCATGGTCATGTGATTAATAATTAGGCAAATGATGATTTTGCGGGCTTGCTGCATGCCGATTTGTTGTTCATATGCGCAGAAAACGATATCAAAACCACAACTGCCCAAGGATTAAGCACGTTGACACTGCACCTTGCCGACAAGGAAATAACACCGCCTGTTTTGCTGGCCCCCATGGCCGGAATCACCGACCGCCCGTTTCGCGATCTGGTGATGCGTTTCGGTGCGGGTATGGTCGTCAGTGAAATGGTCGCCAGTCAAGAGATGGTGCAGGCCAAGCCCGGTGTGCGGGAACGGGCGGAACTGTCCGCAGATGTGGAAAACACCGCCGTGCAACTGGCCGGGCGTGAGGCCCATTGGATGGCCGAGGCGGCCCGTCAGGTGGCCGACCGTGGCGCGCGGGTGATCGACATCAACATGGGGTGCCCCGCCAAGAAGGTAACAAACGGTTATTCCGGCTCGGCCCTTCTGAAAACACCGGATCACGCGCTGGCATTGATCGAGGCCGTGGTGGGAGCGGTCGATCTGCCGGTGACGCTGAAAACCCGGCTGGGATGGGACGACACTCTGTTGAACGCGCCCGACGTGGCACGCCGCGCTCAGGACGCGGGTATTCAGATGGTCACGATCCATGGCCGCACACGCTGTCAGTTCTACAAGGGTCACGCCGATTGGCGGGCAATCCGGGCGGTGAAAGAGGCCGTATCGATCCCGGTCATCGCGAACGGAGATATCGTGAACACTGACGCCGCCCGATCCGCGTTGCGCCAATCCGGCGCGGATGGGGTGATGGTCGGTCGTGGCGCCCAGGGCAAGCCCTGGGTGTTGGCGCAAATCTGTCACGACCTGTACGGGGCCGAGGCGCCCGAGATTCCGACCGGTCATGATCTGGTTGATATGGTTTGCGCGCATTATCAAGCGATGCTGGATTTCTACGGCGCCGATCTGGGTCTGCGTGTCGCCCGAAAGCATCTGGGATGGTACATGGACGAAGCCGCAACGCCCGCGCCCTTGCGTCGGGCTGTGCTGACGTCACGTGATCCGGCGGAAGTTCTGCGCCTGTTGGCGGATGCACTCAGCGACACGGACGAGGTGGCGGCATGAATTCCGATGCCAGCATCTGGAACTCGCTGCCGGTTCCGGCGTTCATTATTGATGAACAGGATCGGATATCCGATGTGAATGCTGCGGGTGAGGGGTTTCTGAACGCGTCGCGCAAATCGGTGATCAGCCATCCGGTGTGGGATCAGATCGCCGTCGACGCGCCGTTGGAAGAGGCGTTCGAGCGCGCCCGCTGGCAGGGCACGCCATTGTTCGTGAATGATGTGGATGTGGGGTCGGGTAGCCGGGCGCCGCTGCAATGCGCGTTGCAGATTGCGCCTTTGGTCGGGCATCCGGGCTCCATGATCATGATCATCTCGCCTCGTGAACTGGCAGGTCGGATGACGCGGGGGAATACGGTCAAATCCGCGGCACAATCCGCCATCGGCATGGCGGAAATGCTGGCGCACGAGATCAAGAACCCGCTGGCCGGGATCACTGGTGCGGCGCAGTTGCTCAGCATGAATATACCGCCGCAAGATCTTGAACTAACGGATCTTATTGTTGCCGAAAGCCGCCGGATCGTGAAGTTGCTGGAACAGGTCGAGCAATTCGGGAACCTTCAGAAACCTGACTTCAAGCCAGTCAACATCCACGATGTGCTGGATCGCGCAAGACGGTCGGCATTGTTGGGATTTGGCGCTGACATGACGATCGTCGAAGACTATGACCCGTCGCTGCCGCTGGCTTACGGAGACCCGGATCAGATCCTGCAGGTGATCCTGAACCTGCTCAGGAATGCGTCCGAAGCGGCAGGACCGCAGGGCGGAACGATCCGCCTGCGGACCTATTTCGAACATTCCTTCCGGTTGCGTCGCAGTGACGGGTCAGGGCATTCGCTGCCCTTGCAGATCGAGATCATCGATGATGGTCCGGGCCTGCCAGAAGACATCCGCGGCGATATTTTTGATCCCTTCGTATCCGGCAAGGAAAACGGCACCGGCCTGGGGCTGGCGCTGGTCAGCAAGATCATCTCGGACCATGACGGCTGGATTTCGGCCGAATCCGTGCCCGAGCGAACGGTATTCAAACTGTCGCTGCGCCGCGCGCCGCGAGACGCAATCGAGGACAAGAAGGAGAGCACCTGATGGATGGCACCGTACTGGTCGCGGACGACGATCGCACGATCCGCACTGTTCTGACACAGGCCCTGACGCGTGCCGGGTGCAAGGTGCATGCGACCTCATCACTGACCACGTTGATGCGCTGGGTCGGCGAGGGAAAAGGCGACGTGGTGATTTCCGACGTGGTCATGCCCGATGGAAACGGTCTTGAGATGCTGCCGAAGATTGCCGAAGACCGCCCCGGTTTGCCGGTGATCGTGATTTCCGCACAAAACACCATCATGACGGCGATTCAGGCGACAGAGGCGGATGCGTACGACTATCTGCCAAAACCCTTCGACCTGCCGGATCTGATGAAACGGACGGCGCGGGCGCTGGATCAGAAGCAACGCGCCCAGCCAGAGCCGGCCGTGGGCACAAGCGAGCGCCCCGAAGAACTGCCACTGGTCGGGCGAACACCAGTGATGCAGGCTCTGTACCGGTTGGTCGCCCGGGTGATGAACACGGACCTCTCGGTCATGATTTTCGGTGAAAGCGGCACGGGCAAGTCACTGATTGCGCGGGCCATTCACGATTTTTCCGACCGTCGAACCTTGCCCTTTGTCACTGTCACCGCTGCCGAACTGCGCGATCTGGAAGGCCCGGCCCGTGTGATGGCGCGGGTTCGCGGCGGCACGCTGTTGATAGACGAAATCGCAGATATCGAAGATGAGGTTCAGGCGCGCATCGTCCGCATGATGGATACTCCGGGCGATCACGTTCCCCGTTTCATGGCCACCAGCCAATCAGACCTGACCGAAGGGATGGAGAACGGGCGCATCCGTCAGGACCTTTATTATCGTTTGTGCGGGGCGACGATCCACGTTCCATCACTGCGTGAAAGGGTGGATGACATTCCGCTGCTGGCCGAGCACTTTCTGGCTCGGGAAGAGCGGGAAAACGGCACCAAACGCTGGCTCAGCCCCGAGGCGGTGGAACTGGTGCGGCGCTATTCCTGGCCCGGGAACGTGCGGCAACTGGAAAATGCCGTGCGCCGGTTGGGTCTGACCAGCCGGGCCGATGAAATCACCAAAGCCGAAGTGGAAATGGTGCTGGGCAGCCAGCCAGAGGCGGAACCGGTCCTGAGCGGCGGCGAACGCGAAAAGCTTTCGACCTCGGTCGAGCGGCATCTGCGGAGATATTTTGACCTGCACGGCAACATTTTGCCGCCCCCGGGCCTGTATCAGCGCATTTTACGGGAAGTTGAGGTCCCGCTGATCGAAATCGCGCTGGATGCAACTGGCGGAAATCAGGCGAAATGTGCCGATTTGCTGGGAATCAACCGAAATACGTTGCGAAAAAAGATTACGGATCTCGATATTCAGGTGACACGTCGACGCAAACTGATGTAATATCGCCACACAAACCGTGGCATCCCGGCATCTGTTGGGAAAAGATCACGATATATGGCGGTAAGCCGCGCAAGCGGCACATCAGGATGAGGGCAGACAGTGGCAACCCGAGCACAGAGCGGGATGATCCCATCGATCAGTCGATGGCGTAAATCACGGAAACTGCGCAACTTTGGCACGTTTGGCCTGGTTCTCATGGGGCCTGTCCTGGCGCTGGCCACTTATCTTGTCATCGGTCCTTTCGATCTTGGCGCGACGGCACCGACTTTGCGGCTGATTCTGTTGGCCGATCTCGTATACGTTCTGGTTGTTGCTGCACTTGTGCTTGGGCAGGTTGGCAGCTTGATTGCCGCACGTCGGGCCAAGTCGGCGGGTTCGCGCCTGCATTTGCGCCTGATCGGGGCGTTTACTCTGCTGGCGCTGGTTCCAACCGTGACCGTGGCGATTTTTGCCGGATTGACCGTCAATATCGGCCTTGAGGGCTGGTTTTCCGACCGCGTGCGTCAGGTCGTGGGATCTTCGCTGACCGCGGCAGAAGCGTATGAACAGGAACACCGTCGGGGGTTGACGCAAGACGCGTCTGTTCTTGCGCGATATCTGGATAATGCGCGATCGCTGGACTTCTATATCTCGGACGCTGAACTGCGCGAAGTTTTGGCGCAGGGGCAAGCTCAGATTCAACGGGGGCTGCGCGAAGCCTATGTCATCGACGGTGGTGGCGAAATCAAATCGCGCGGGGACCGGTCCTACCTGTTCAACTACGAAGCCCCAACCCCCGAGCAGATTGCAGAAGCCACGGACAAGGGCCTGCTGATCATCGCCGACTGGCCCAACAATGAGTTCCGGGCGCTGGTCCCTCTGAAGGCTTATCTGGATCGCTATCTCTATGTGAGCCGCGAGGTGGATGGGCAGTTGTTGACGCTGCTGGACGATACCAAGGAAACGGCACAGTTCTATCAGCAACTGGAAAGCGAACGGGGCAGGGTGCTGTTCGAGTTCGGCCTGTTGTATCTGGGCTTTGCGTTGATCCTGATCCTTGCGGCTATGTCCCTGGGCATGTGGTTTGCCGAGCGGTTGTCGCGTCCCGTGGGGCGGTTGACCACCGCGGCGCAGCGGGTTGGGGCCGGTGATCTGAGCGTCCAGGTGATTGAAGAGGCCAGCGACGACGAAATCGCGATGCTGGGCCGGTATTTCAACCAGATGACCCGGCAGTTGAAAGGACAGCGCGATACGCTGTTGGAGAACACGCGGCAAATTGAAAGCCGGCGCCGTCTGTTCGATTCGGTGCTCAGTTCGGTCACTTCGGGTGTCGTTGGAGTGGACCCGGAAGGATGCATTACATTCGTGAACCGTTCGGCCGAGCGGTTGCTGGATTGGACCGGGGGCGAGCAGCATCTGGCCATCGGCATTGCGGTGCCGGAATTTCTGCCCCTGTTTGAAAGTCTGAAGGACAGCGGGCAAGAGGCCGTTCAGGGTGAAATCAAAGTGACCCGCAAGGGACGGCTTGAGAACCTGTTGGTCCGCATGGCCATCCGTCGCGGAGAAGATGGCGGCCTGGAAGGTTATGTGGTTGCCTTCGATGACGTCACCGATCTGGTCAGCGCCCAACGGATGGCGGCCTGGGGTGACGTGGCCCGCCGCATCGCGCATGAGATCAAGAACCCTCTGACCCCGATCCAGCTGAGCGCGGAACGGATCAAGCGCAAGTTCTCGCGCAAACTGGACGAGGAAGACAGCAGCAGCCTGGATTCGATGACGAACGTGATTGTGCGTCAGACCAACGATCTGCGTCGCATCGTGGATGAATTCTCGAAATTTGCACGGATGCCTGAACCTGAACGCAGGGAAGAAAACCTTGTTGATCTGGTGCACGAGGCTGTCCTGCTGCAACAGGCCGGGCAGCCGGATGTGCAGATTGATGCCGATCTGCCGCAACAGCCCATCATGGCCGATGTGGATGCAACCATGCTGAACCAGGCGCTTACCAACCTCATCAAGAATGCCGGGGAAGCCATTGCAACCCTTAAGGAAAAAGGGGCGCCCGACAACCTTCAGCCCCAGATCAAAGTGGCGGTCACCAGTGATGATGCGGGTACGGTCATAACCATTGCAGACAACGGGATCGGCCTGCCCGAGGATCGGGCACGGCTGTTTGAGCCCTATGTAACGACACGTGACGAAGGGACCGGACTGGGCCTGCCCATCGTCAAGAAGATCATTGAAGAGCATGGCGGCGCGCTGACCCTCGAGGATGCGCCCGTATTTGACGGACAGGACCATTTTGGCGCGATGGCCGTGATCCGATTGCCGGGGGTTACTGGGTCCCAAGCGGCAGCGCCACAGAAGCAGGCAATTAGAACCAACAAACTGAAAGCAGGCCAAAGATGAGTGACATTCTGATCGTAGATGATGAGCGCGATATTCGCGAGCTGGTGTCCGACATTCTGGAGGACGAAGGCTATTCAACCCGGCTGGCGGCCAACTCGGACGAGTGCATGGCGTCGATCAACTCTGAACCGCCGGGGTTGTTGATCCTGGATATCTGGCTGAAAGACAGCCGAATGGATGGCATCGATATCCTGAAAGCGGTGAAACGCGACAACCCGGATGTGCCGGTGGTGATCATTTCCGGCCACGGCAACATTGAAATTGCCGTCGCCGCAATCAAGCAGGGCGCCTATGATTTTATCGAAAAGCCGTTCAACATAGACCAGTTGATGGTGGTGATCCGCCGCGCGATGGAGACCTCTCGCCTGCGTCGCGAGAATGCGTCTCTGAAGCGGAAAGAAGTCAACAATTCCGACATGATCGGCAAATCCGCCGCGTTCCGCGCCATGCAGGGGCAGTTGGACAAGGTGACCAAGTCGAATGGCCGCGTGATGCTCAGCGGCCCTGCGGGGTCCGGCAAAGAGATCGCAGCACGGTATATCCATGCCCATTCAAATCGCGCCAACGCGCCATTTGTCACGGTAAACTGTGCCGGGATCGAACCCGAACGTGTGGAAGAGGTGCTGTTTGGCCGGGAATCGGCGGAACGCGGCGTGGAATCGGGTTTGCTGGAAGAGGCGCATGGAGGCGTGATCTATTTTGACGAAGTCGCCGACATGCCCCTTGGGACACAGTCAAAAATCCTGCGGGTGCTGGTGGATCAGCAGTTCCAGCGTGTCGGTGGCAGTGACAAGGTGCGCGTGGACCTTCGCGTGATCTCGTCAACAAGCAAGGATCTTGACGAAGAAATCGCGGCTGAACGGTTCCGGGAAGAGCTGTACCACCGTCTGAACGTCGTCCCGATTGCCGTGCCGTCACTGGAAGATCGGCGCGAAGATATCCCGGTTCTGGCGCAGCACTTTATTGAGATGTGCAACGAAACACAGGGTTTGCCGATCAGGGAATTGTCGGAAGAGGCTGTTGCCCTGTTGCAGACGATGACATGGCCCGGCAACGTGCGCCAGCTCAAAAACCTGATCGAGCGGGTTCTGATCCTTGGCGATGGCTCCGGCCCGATTGAGGCGCGTGAGTTGCCCAACGAAGAAGAAAAGGCAGAAGATTCAGGTCGTGTCGTATTGTCTGGCGCACTGGCCACCTTGCCGTTGCGCGAAGCCCGCGAGGCGTTCGAGCGAGAGTATCTGCTGACACAGATCAACCGGTTTGGCGGCAATATCAGCCGCACGGCCAGCTTTGTAGGTATGGAACGCAGCGCCCTGCATCGGAAGTTGAAATCGCTGGGCGTAGTGACTTCGAACAAATCCGGCGCGCGCGTGGCGCAAATCGATGAACCCGAACCGGCAGAATAATCTGCCGGTCGCACGGCCTCAGCCGGCCTGACCGGGCGTTATGATCTGAAATGAGCCGTCATCGAATTTCACAAAGCACGACGCGCTGTTGAGCGGTGGCAAAGTGGTTGTTCGCGTTGCGGGCACGCGTGATTTCACGTTCTGTTTGCACGGCGGCAGGCTTACGGGTCGAAACCCTTTCTGTGCCATGCATTGCGCTTCGACCGTGTTGCGCAGTCCCTGATTCACATCCACGGTATAAACACGGCCGGGCTGCCACCAGCCGGGTGATTGATAGCAACGACCCCTGCCATCGCAATATGTGCGCCCCGGCCAATAGGTTGGCGGGCTTTGGCGGATCTGATTGGCTACCGGCACTTCCTTGACCGCCTTCAGCTGGCACTGAGTGGTCTCTTTTTGCAGGCGCGATACGGTTTCACCTTCGCGGTAGTACAGCGAAAGTGGTCCGCAAGAAGACAGCACCATCAAAGGTAACAGCATAGGAAACAGCGTTTTCATATGCTTATCATGCCGCAGCCGGGCTGCGATGACAATTCAATTGACCGCTCTGGGGGCATCTGTCATTCAATCCTTTCAGGCAGAAGGGCCAGAAGCATGAAGGTCATTATTTGCGGTGCGGGTCAGGTCGGCTGGCAGATCGCGCGGCATCTTTCGGGCGAGCTGAACGATGTTACCGTCGTGGACAACAATCCCGACCTTGTAAGGCGGGCGACTGAAACGCTTGATGTGCAGGGGATCGCCGGGTTTGCAAGTTATCCGGACGTGCTGGAACGGGCAGGGGCCCGTGACGCTGACATGATCATTGCCGCCACCCATTCGGATGAGGTGAACATGGTCACCTGCCAGATGGCGCATTCGGTCTTTTCGATTCAGCGCAAGATCGCGCGCCTGCGGTCGAAATCCTACCTCGAGGCGATCCACTCGGATCTGTACCGTCGTGATCATCTGCCGATTGATGTGGTGATCAGCCCCGAACGCGAAGTTGCCGCCGCCGCCATGCGCCGCCTGTCAGCCCCATCCGCCTTTGACACCGAGATTTTCATGGACGGCAAGGCGCAGCTGCTTGGAGTGCGGGTGGAAGAGGATTGCCCGATCGTCAATACGCCGTTGCGGCAGCTGACGGATCTGTTCTCGACCCTCAGTTCCATTGTGGTTGGGGTGCGGCGCGAAGGCACGCTGTTTGCGCCCGAGTCCGAGGATCAGCTGTTCGTGGGCGATGAATGCTATGTCTTCACCAACGTCAAGGACGTGGATCGCACCATGGAGGTGTTCGGCAAAGCGCAAAAACGGCAGGATCGCGTGGTGATCGTGGGCGGCGGAAATGTCGGGCTGGAAGTGGCCAGAACGCTGGAAGAACGCGAAAGCCGCGTGCGGGCCAAGATCATCGAGCGCGACCGCCATTGCGCTGAACTCGCCGCCGAAGCTCTGGAACGGACGATCGTGCTGCATGGCGACGGGCTGGATGCCGGGTTGCTGAGCGAGGCGGGGATCGAACGGGCCGATGCGATGCTGGCAGTTACGGATGACGACCGTACGAACATGCTGGCTGCGGTGCGTGCCAAGGCCGAAGGGTGCGCTCTGGCGATTGCATTGATCAACGACCCCAGCATGGTGGCCCTGATGGGGCCTTTGGGGATCGATGCTTATATCAATCCGCGGGCCACGACCGTCAGCTCGATCCTGCGGCACATCCGGCATGGACGGGTGCGTCAGGTCTATTCAATCGGGGACGCCGAGGCCGAAGTGATCGAGGCCGAGGTTCTGTCGACCTCGCCTATGGCCGGGCAACGTCTGCGCGATATCGACTTCCCCGAGGGGGTGCTTGTGGGCGCGGTCCGCAAGGGAGACGAGGTTCTGCGACCGACAGGCAGCCTGCGGATCGATGAAAAAGATGTGGTCGCAATCTTTGCCATGGCCAAGGACGTGCCAGAGGTTGAACGCCTGATGCAGGTTTCAATCGATTTCTTCTGATGGCGCATGCAGGGACACAACAGGTTGGATTGTTGCGGCGGTTGCCGTTGTTCCTGCTGATCTGGGGCATTGCATCCCTGACCATGTGGATTCCGGCGATCTATGCATTGGCTCTGGACGATCACGACACGTCACGATCCTTTCTGTATTCCGGGATCCTGGGCTTGTTTCTGGTAGCCACCATCGCGATGGCGTCCTCCAACCGCATACCCCGGCGCGGCACGTTGGGGCAGCTGGCGGTGATGCTGGCCTGTTTCACGCTGCTGCCCATATTTCTTGCGATCCCATTTCACGACGCGCTTGGTACGACCACCTTTCTGAACGCCTATTTCGATATGGTCAGCTCTCTGACGACCACGGGGGCGGACCTGTTTCCGGATCCGGCCCGCCTGACGGCCCCGTTGCATTTGTGGCGCGCCATGGTCGGTTGGATGGGCGGCCTGCTGATGTGGATCGCCGCTGCGGCGATCCTTGCGCCGCTGTCGCTTGGCGGGTTCGAGGTCACTGCCAAAGGCCAGCCGGGGCGCCCGGTGTCAGGGGTGGCGCAGAGCGAACGCGTGGACCCGCGTGGCCGTCTGATCCGTGTCGCCAGGACCCTGACGCCAGTCTATGTCGGGCTGACGACCGTGATCTGGGTTCTTCTGTTGATCGCCGGTGAAGTCGGTCTGACGGCGGTGTGCCATGCGATGGCAGTGATGGCCACGTCCGGCATCTCTCCTGTCGGGGGCATGGAAGGGGCGCAGGCCGGGTTTACGGGCGAAGCCATCCTGTTTCTGTTCCTGTTCTTTGCTCTCTCGCGTCTGACTTTTTCGAAGGATACCGCGACAACAGGCTATTCCCGTCTGGATACGGACCCCGAGTTTCGTATTGGTCTGATGATTGTCCTGGGCGTCGCAATCCTGTTGTTCTTCCGGGTTGTCGCGGGCGTGACGGAAATCGGTGGTCAAATGGAACGATTGCAGGCCTTGCAGGTCATCTGGGGGATGCTGTTCACCGTTCTGGCTTTCCTGACGACGGCCGGTTTCGAAAGCGCGAACTGGAACGACGCACAGCAACTGTCGGGTTTGGGAACGCCCGGTTTGCTGTTGATGGGGCTGGCATTGATCGGCGGCGGGGTCGCGACGACAGCCGGAGGGGTCAAGCTGTTGCGGGTCTTCGCGCTGTATCTGAATGGCGCACGAGAGATCGACCGCCTGATCTATCCCTCATCCGTCAGCGGTGCAGGGGGGGGCAATCGCCGCATTCAAAGCGATGGTGCGTTCATCGCCTGGATCTTTCTGATGCTCTTTGCGCTGACCCTTGCGGTCTTCAACCTTCTGCTTGCGGCGATGGGGTCCGGGTTCGAACAGGCCATGGTGCTCAGCGTGGCCACGCTCAGCACGACGGGGCCGTTGATCGAGTTGGCCACGGACGTTCCAATTCGCCTGATCGATCTTTCTGCCAGCGCCAAGCTGACGCTGTGCGCGGCCATGGTCATCGGGCGTCTGGAAACGCTGGCGATCATCGCCCTGATCACCCCGTCGCTTTGGCGGGATTGAGCCGGGCACATCGTGCGGCGGCTAACGCCTGATTTTTCATCTGGAATATCTGTGCGTAGCACTCCATACTCTGCCGGAGGGAGCGCGTTGGTCCGCAGCGCGTAGCAAGAACAATGGCGAGATTATAAAAATATGGCTTCGGACAGACAGAATCTTCAGGATGCCTTCCTGAACAATGTACGGAAAGCTAAGGTTCCGGTCACGATTTTCCTGATCAACGGTGTGAAATTGCAGGGTGTCATCACCTGGTTCGACAATTTCTGCGTATTGTTGCGCCGCGACGGACAGTCGCAGCTGGTCTACAAACACGCGATTTCGACCATCATGCCGTCACAGCCGATTAACCTGTATGAGGGCGAAGACGCCTCTTGATGGAACATGAGCGGGCGCGCACCCGGGCCTGGGTGCTGCATCCCGAAATCAAATCAGATGAACAGCGCCGTGTCCCCGAACCGGCGCTGGAAGAGGCGGTGGCACTGGCCGCCGCATTGCCCGATCTGGACGTGATCGGATCAGAAATCGTGCGACTTCAACGCGCGCAGGCCGGGTATTTGTTCGGCAGCGGCAAGATTGAAGAACTTGGTGCGCGTTTTCGCGACAACGAGGTTGAGCTGGTTCTGATCGACGGGCCGGTGACCCCGGTGCAGCAGCGCAATCTGGAAAAGGCGTGGAAGGTCAAGATCCTCGATCGGACCGGGTTGATCCTAGAGATTTTCAGCGATCGCGCCCGCACGCGGGAAGGGGTATTGCAGGTCGAGATGGCCGCGCTCAGCTATCAGCGGACGCGACTGGTACGGGCGTGGACTCACCTTGAACGTCAGCGCGGTGGTTTGGGATTTGTCGGCGGACCCGGCGAAACCCAGATCGAAGCCGACCGCCGCGCCATTGACGAGCAATTGGTGCGCTTGCGGCGGCAGTTGCAGAAGGTGGTCAAGACCCGGACACTGCACCGGGCCGCCCGGGCCAAGGTGCCTTATCCAATCGTCGCAGTCGTCGGGTATACGAACGCAGGGAAATCGACGCTGTTCAATCACCTGACTGGGGCCGAAGTGATGGCCAAGGACATGCTGTTCGCCACACTGGATCCGACCATGCGCCGCGTACAGTTGCCCGACGGCCCCGAAGTGATCCTGTCGGACACGGTGGGCTTTATCTCGAACCTCCCGACCGAGCTTGTGGCGGCTTTCCGGGCGACGCTGGAAGAAGTCCTGGGGGCCGACCTGATCGTCCATGTGCGTGATATCAGCCACGAGGAAACCGAGGCGCAGGCGCAGGATGTCGAGGCGATCCTGACCTCGCTGGGCGTCGACGAAGAGAGGCCCCGGCTTGAGGTCTGGAACAAGATAGATCTGCTGAGCGCTGATGAACGCGAGGCGACATTAGCGCGGGCGGACCGAGATCCTGAGATATTTGCGATTTCGGCTGTGACCGGGGAAGGCATCGCACCTTTGCTGACCGAGATCGCGATGCATCTGCAAGGTGCACGCCGTGAGGCGGTATTGGATCTGTCTTTCTCGGACGGGGACAAGCGGGCCTGGTTGTTCCGGCAGGATGTGGTGCGCACAGAAGAACAGACCGATGACGGTTTCCGCATCACGGTATTGTGGACCGATAAACAGGCGGCTCAGTTCGAGGCGCTGAAGAATTAGCGATGGGGCCGGATATGTCCGACAAGCCGGACCAAAGAGTGTTCCTGACCGGCCATATCGATGTGCCTGTGGACCGGCTGGAAGAGGTGCGCGCGGCGTTGCCGGACCATGTGAAACTGACCCGTGCGGAACAGGGCTGCATATCCTTTGACGTGATCGAGGATCAGACCTGTCCGGGTCGGTTCAACGTGTCAGAAGTATTTGCAGATCAGCAGGCTTTCGATGCACATCAGGCCCGGACACGGGCGTCTGACTGGTCGCGGGTCACTCAGGGGATACCGCGGGACTACAGGATAGAACGCGCATTCAGTGGACGTTGAGTCAGGCCCCGTCAATCTGCCGTTGATGGTCGTCCGCGTCGAACCAGCCCGATGATGATTGTACAAGATAATCTGACGTCAGTTCCCACTCTTCCCAGCCGCGCGCTATGACGTGATTGCCGGTTACGGAATGGTGCCCTTCGCGGGTCCAGACAAATATGGCATGAGATCCGGCCCATCGCATCATGTCGCAACGCAGCTCGAGATCCGGAAAATCCGCGTAAAAACTCCGGGCCATGTCGGCGATCGCCACGCGCCCCTCGATCGGGTCGCCCCGGTTGATGGTGACCTGCCCGTTTGACGCGAAGAAGCCGGCAACCGCGTCGGGGTCACCCGAGCTCCACGCTATTGCGTAGTCTCGCGCGAGGTTATTCAGAGTATCCCGAATGCTGGCCATACTCGCCCCCTTTTGGTCCCACATGATCGGTGCCGTTATGTTAGGCGAATAAAGCTGTCGGTGCCACGATGCCCCCGCGAACAGGGCGGGGACTTGCCGAATAGGCGGATTATCGCGGGATCAGATTGGTAACCCCGACAGCCGCAGCGCGGGCCAGATCAAGATCCAGTGACATGGGTATGTATTCGCCACGTCGCCACAGCTGCGCCTGATCGTCATAGTAACGCGACAGGAAATGACCCGATTGCCCGGTCGCCGTAATGAAGACCGAGCTGTTGGGGTCGGCAAAGTCATAAACCCCGCGATACCCGGCGCCGTGCACATTCTGGAACGGATCAGGCCCTTCGCCCGATGTTCGGCCACGCAGCAATGTGTTGTCGCCGCCGCTGGTCGATTGGCGAATGTTCACAAAAAAACGCAATATAGGGACAGAGCCCAGCACGGGGTGATCATGCGTTGCTTGATGCGCGTCGCCCCAACGCAGGGATTCAAGTGCGCTGCCATATCGTTCAGAGATCCAGATCAGCGCGTCGTCCAGCGCAAGCCGTGCCATCTCGGTGCATGTCTCGACCGGTGCGCTTTGGATCACGTCGCACCAGACACCCGCGCCGTCAATGTCGCGGTAGACCCGTTCGATGAACAGCGGTTCGACATGTTTGTATTCACTGGCCAAAGGCCCAATCTCGTCCGAGATCAGCCGGATTTGCAGCGCACGCAGCCAGGCCGCATAGATCAACGGCTCGGGCAGGTGTTCGTTCATCTCACCGTTCCAGTCCGCCAGCAGCGACAGCGCGATCTGGCGCTGGCGCTCCGGCGTTCCTTCGGGGGCCGAAGCCCCGGTGAACCACAGATCGGCACCGATCAGCGGCAGCAGAGACCGTGCGGTAAAGCTGACCGTGTCCAGCTGCGCCTCGATAAAGCTGTCGCGGGTATGCACCTCGCGCGATTGCATCAGGCGTTCCCAGCGATGCACGCGCTGCGTATCGCCCCATTCATACGAGACGTGATCCGGGAAGGGGCGGTCTATGATCTTGTTGTTCGTGTTGCCCAGAACACCGCCGACGGGGGCCACGAATTCCGGGTTGCCGGCATAGGGCAGGCGGCCTTGCCAGCGATTGGCCTCGATCCAGCCGGGCGAGGGGATGCGCCCCCGGCTTTGGTTTAGCGGATCACGCCGAGGCATGGCGCCGATCAGCTTCATCCCGATGGTCGTCTTGTCGACCAGCGACAGGTTCTGAGAAGGCGCGATGAACTGCTCACCGACCGCGATGGCCTGCTCCACGTTGTCGGCGTTCATCAGCGCCATGGACGCCGACATCGACGTGTCCCGCGGGCTGAGCGCCGTCCAGGACAGCGACGCCACATGGCCCGGCGGCGTGATCGTTTCCAGCTTGTAATCCGTGCCCGGCAGCACTGGCCCATTGTCTGTCCAGCGCAGGGTCAGCGTAACCGGAGCTTCCCCCTTGATCTCGATGATCGAAGGGCGGGTCTGGAATTCCTTGAAGCCGGTCGGGGTCAGGTATTCCTCGGGGTTGTCAGGATTCAGTTGCTCGATATGTACGTCCTGATCGTCAAGATACGAGGATGTAAGCCCCCATCCCAGCCGGTCGCTGCGTCCGGTCATGATGGCGGGCACACCGGGGATCGAGGCCCCGATGACACCGCCTTTTTCCAATCCGAGATGTGCCAGGTACCAAATCCCGGGCGCAGTGAAACCCAAATGAGGGTCGTTGGCCAACAGGGTTCCGCCACTTGCAGAACGTGACGGCGCGGCGGTCCAGGCGTTTGAAGCTCCGGCCAGACCACGTTTGGGAAGGGGCGAAAGAGGTGTGTCGGGAATGTCCGTTCCCGCCGCATACCGCGGAAGATTTGGGAACAGGGTGGCATATTCCGGCAACGCCGCGATCCCGGGTCCGGGAACGTCGGGCAGGATATCGGCCAGACGCTCGGGGTTGTTCAGCATCAGGGACGTGCGCGCACGCAGAACTTCATCGGTCAGGTGGCCTGACAGTTGCAGCGCCATCAGCTTGATCATCGCGATACTGTCACCCGGTTGCCAGGGTGAGACCGTGGCGTTGAACAGGAACATCTCGGGTGCGCCGCGACCCAGCGCCTCTTCGTTGATCTCGGTCAGGCGGGCATTGACCCCGGCGGAATAGGCGCGCAGGGCGGCCTTGGTATAATCGTCCTGCGCCTCGACCGAGCGGTGGGCCAGCCCGTAAAGGTCCAGTCTGCGCAGCAGCTTGTCGATGTGAAGCGTGCGCGGGCCAAAGACCTCGGACAGTCGGCCTTGCGCGGTACGGCGCATGACCGTCATCTGCCACAGTCGATCCTGTGCATGGGCATATCCCAATCCAAAGAACACATCGGGATCGGTCTGGCCCAGAATATGCGGCACGTTGGCGGTGTCGCGTACGATTTCAACCGGGGCGGTCAGGCCGTCGACCTCAAGCGTTTGGTCATAGTCCGGCAGGGATTGGCTGGCCAGAAAATAGACAAGGCCCATGGCGGCGAGGATCAGAATGATCAGACCCGACGCGATGCGCACTAGCCAGCGGAAAACAAGACCCATTACTGCCCCAGATTCTTATTCAGATGAAGGTTGGGCAAAGACTAGAGGATGGTCGGTCCGACCGAAAGAGGAACGCGGCAAGAACCTGCGTGGAAAGGGTTGAAATCAAATGCCCCGCCGCAGTGTTGTTCTGCGACGGGGCCGTGTGTGGGGGAAGTGGTAATCCGGGTTATGGGATGATGCGGGTGTATTTCGTACCTTCGACGGTCGCGCCGAATTTAAGACCGGCCTGGCCGAAGACCACCGCCAGCACCGGCGAACGCAGTGTTGTCGTGTCCGTGGACAAGGAATTCCCGGTTGCGTCAACCACATATCCGATATCGGCACCGGCGGTCCATCCGCTGGAACGGCGGAAATCGTTCAGCGCATCTTCGGTCATGAAGAACAGGATATGCGCATATTGCTGCGCACCGATTTGCAGACCTGCGGTTCCGGAAATTGCAGAATAGTAATCGACCGTGGCGCCGTTGATGCGCAGCGCGCCTTGGCCGTAGGCACCGCCAAAGAAGATCAATCCGGCGTCGGTGATCAGGGGCATAACCAACATGCCGTTGGCTTTGTTCGCGATTTCCACGGTGTTGGGGTACCGGCTGTACATTTCGGTCAGCGTGGCATCGACGCGGGCGTCGATCGTGGCCGAGTTTGAGTTGCCGACGCCGTTGCCACAGGCAGCGGTCAGGGACAGGCCTGCCATGCCCAAGGCAAAGCCGCGACGGTTCAGTCGGGGGGAGTTGGAACTGCTCATGGTTGTTTTCTCTGTAACTGTGCCTGATATGTCGGGTGATCCCGATCTTGACGGCAAGGATACGCCGATTAGGGCGTTGTGTCACGGGAAAGCTGCCCGCTCAAGGGGGCTTGTCGGCGAAAAGTTGCGACTCTTCGGGGTTTTAGCCCTGCAGGATCCGGGCAACCTGAGGCGAGAAATAGGTCAGGATACCGTCGCACCCGGCGCGCTTGAAGGCCAGCAGGCTTTCCAGCATCGCCTTTTCTCCGTCGATCCAGCCATTCTGGGCGGCCGCCTGGATCATCGCGTATTCCCCCGATACCTGATAGGCATAGGTGGGCGCACCAAAGCAGTCTTTCACACGACGGCAGATATCCAGATAGGGCATTCCGGGTTTGATCATCACCATGTCCGCGCCTTCGGTCAGATCGCGTTCGATCAGGCGCAGGGCTTCGTTCGAGTTGGCCGGGTCCATCTGATAGGTTTTCTTGTCGCCGGTCAGCGCGCCCGAGGCGCCGACGGCGTCGCGGAAGGGGCCGTAAAAAGCGCTGGCGTATTTCGCGGCATAGCTGAGGATCATCACGTTGTGATGCCCGGCGCCTTCCAATGCGCGGCGCATTTCCCCGATCCGGCCGTCCATCATATCCGACGGTCCGATGATGTCGGCACCGGCATCGGCCTGGGCAAGGGTCATCTTGACCAACGCTTCGATGGTCTGATCATTCACGATCTCGCCGTCGACGACATAACCGTCATGACCATTGATATTGTACGGGTCCAGCGCCACGTCCGTCATCACCGCGATGTCGGGGGCTGCCGCCTTGATCGCCCGGATGGCCCGGTTCGACAGGTTGTCGGGGTTCCAGGCTTCGGCGCAGTCTTCGGTCTTGAGCGCGGAATCCGTGTAGGGAAAGATGCATATCGCCGGGATTCCAAGCGCTTGCGCTTCGACGGCCGCTTTTGCAATCAGATCCACCGACCGGCGAACCACGCCCGGCATCGAGGGAACGGGTTCTTCAACCCCTTCGCCGTCGCGGACGAAAACGGGCCAGATCAGGTCGTCCGTGGTCAAGACATTCTCGCGCACAAGTCCGCGGATTGCCCGGAATTGACGGGCACGCCGAAAGCGGGTCATGGGATAGGGGGCAACGGTCGGTTTCATGGCGCGTTCTCCTTGAACATTCGTGCATTGGGTGGCATGAATTCACAAAGGTCTCAAGGGTATCAATGGACGCGGCAGCGTGGCCGAACCTCCCTGAGTGGTTTGAATAAAGGGTTGGGTTTGGACTGGTACTCTTCGATCTTTGAAGTCATCGACATGCGCAGCTTTTCGAATCTCTGGTTCTGGATCGTGCTGGCGGTTGTCTGGTCTTCGGCGAGTCACTGGGTAATGGGCATTCCCTACGATCTGGTGGTACGTGCCCGACGCATTGGCGGGCAGGTCGAGATCGACCTTCTGGACATCGTTCGCATACACACCAACCGGATCCTGTTGATCGTCGACATGTCAGGCACCATCCTGTTGGCATTCGGGTGTTTTCTGTTCACCGGGCTGGCCACGCTTGGATTCTATTACGGTGTCGAGTTCGCGCAGGCCGTGTTCCTTCTTCTGTTTCCACTGACGCTTGTTCTGGTGGTGAACATCGTGCACGCGCGACGATTGCGGCGGCAGGAACTGACGCTCGAGTCTGTTTCGAAAACCATTGCGCGCTGCCGGCTCTATACCCAGATCATAGGCATGATCTCGATACTGGTCACTTCGTTCTGGGGCATGTATCAGAACATCTCGATTGGCGTTCTGGGATAGCAAAATCTGAAAGGCGAGGCGATGAAGGCTCCGAACCACGTGACAGTTGGCGGCGCCCCCGAAGGGTTTGACGCGCAGCTTGTGCTGAACGAAATCGCCCGCAGCAACGGGCCGGTGGCCCATGTCGCACGTGACGACAAGCGGATGGAGGCGATGCGCGCGGCACTGGCCTTCTTTGCCCCCGACATGCCGGTCTTCGTGTTTCCGGGCTGGGATTGTCTGCCCTATGACCGGGTGTCACCCAACGCCGACATTTCAGCGGCCCGCGTTGCCACGCTGGCGGCTCTGGTTCACCAGATGCCGCAGAAATTCGTGTTGTTGACGACATTGAATGCGGCAACCCAACGCGTCCCGGCGCGAGACGTGCTGCGCGAGGCGGCGTTTACCGCCCGTGTAGATCAGCGCATTGATGAGGCCGCGCTGCGCAACTTCCTGGTGCGCATGGGCTTCACGCAAAGCCCCACCGTGATGGAGCCGGGCGATTACGCCATTCGCGGTGGTATCATCGATATCTTCCCGCCGGGTGAATCGGGCCCCGTCCGTCTGGACCTGTTCGGAGACGTACTGGACGGCGCGCGCCGTTTTGATCCCGTGTCTCAGCGCACGACTGAAAAGCTGGACGTGGTTGAACTTGCGCCGGTGTCCGAGGTCATTCTGGATGATGCGGCCATTACGCGGTTCCGCCAGAACTATCGCATCGAATTCGGCGCCGCGGGCACGGATGATCCGCTATACGAAGCGGTAAGCGCCGGTCGCAAGCATCAGGGTATCGAACATTGGCTGCCCTTCTTCCACGAGAAGCTTGAAACACTGTTTGATTATCTGCCAGATGCCACGATCACCGTCGATGATCAGGTTACACCGGCCAGATTGGCCCGATGGGAGACGATTGCCGATCAATACGAAACCCGGCGTCTGGCGCTGGAAAACCGATCCCGCATGGATACGGTCTATAAACCGACACCTCCGGGGTTGCTGTATCTGGATGATGCCGCGTGGGAGGCGGCTGTCGCGGATCGGCGTGTCATGCAGTTCAGCCCCTTGCCGCAGGCCTCGGGTCCCGGTGTCATCGATGCGGGCGGGCGGATCGGGCGCAATTTTGCTCCGGAACGTCAGCAGGAAAGCATCAGCCTGTTCGGTGCTTTGGCCAGCCACATCAGCGCCAAGCTTGACAAAGGTCCGGTGCTGATCGCGTCCTATTCAGAAGGTGCGCGCGAACGTCTGACCGGCCTGATCGAGGATGAAGGTCTGGCCGAGGCGATTCCCATTGCCAATGGAACGCGCATCGGAAAGCGCGGCTTGCACCTTGCCGTCTGGGCGTTGGAGCACGGGTTCGAAACTCCTGATCTAACGGTGATCGCTGAACAGGACGTACTGGGCGACCGCTTGATCCGGCAACCCAAGAAGCGCCGCAAGGCCGAGAATTTCCTGACCGAGACTCAGTCGCTCAGCCCCGGCGATCTGGTGGTGCATGTGGATCACGGCATCGGTCGATACATGGGGATGGAGGTCGTCACGGCCGCCGGTGCCGCCCACGAATGCCTGCTGCTGGAATATGCCGAGCAGGCAAAGTTGTACCTGCCGGTCGAAAACATCGAACTGCTGTCGAAATACGGCCATGACGAAGGGCTTTTGGATCGACTCGGCGGTGGCGCTTGGCAGGCCAAGAAAGCCAAGCTGAAAGAGCGCATTCGCGAGATGGCGGACAAGCTGATCCGCATCGCGGCGGAACGTGCGCTGCGGAAAGCCCCCGTGATGGATCCACCGCCGCACGCGTGGGAGGAATTCAGCGCGCGTTTCCCCTATCAGGAAACCGATGATCAGTTGCGCGCCATCGCCGAGGTGATGGAGGATATGCACTCGGGCGCGCCGATGGACAGGCTGATCTGCGGTGACGTCGGCTTTGGCAAGACCGAGGTGGCGATGCGCGCCGCCTTTGTCGCCGCCATGTCCGGCGTGCAGGTTGCGGTGGTGGCACCGACAACACTGCTTGCCCGACAGCATGCCGCAAGCTTCAGGGAACGGTTTCGCGGCTTCCCTCTGGAAGTGCGGCAATTGTCGCGTTTCGTCTCGGCCAAAGAGGCGCAGCAGACACGTGACGGGCTGGCCAAGGGCACGGTCGATATCGTGATCGGGACCCATGCGCTGTTGGCCAAGAACATACGGTTTCACAATCTGGGTCTGCTGGTCATCGACGAAGAACAGCATTTCGGTGTTGGACACAAGGAACGGCTGAAGCAACTACGCAGTGACATCCATGTTCTTACCCTGACCGCAACCCCGATTCCGCGAACCTTGCAATTGTCACTGACAGGGGTGCGCGATCTGTCGATCATCGGCACACCGCCCATCGACCGTCTGGCGATCAGAACCTATGTCAGCGAATTCGACGCGGTCACGATCCGAGAGGCGCTGCTGCGCGAACACTATCGCGGCGGGCAGAGTTTCTACGTGGTTCCGCGCATTTCGGATCTGCCCGAGATCGAGGAGTTCCTGAAAAGCCAGCTGCCCGAACTGACCTATGTGGTTGCACACGGCCAGATGGCGGCGGGTGAACTCGATGACCGAATGAACGCGTTTTATGACGGAAAGTATGATGTGCTGTTGGCCACAACTATTGTGGAAAGTGGTTTGGACATTCCAACGGCGAACACGATGGTCGTGCACCGCGCCGATATGTTCGGTCTTGCGCAGCTTTATCAGATCCGGGGCCGGGTGGGCCGGTCCAAAACCCGCGCCTATGCCTATCTGACCACCAAGCCACGACAGAAACTGACCGCCACTGCCGAGAAACGCCTGCGGGTTCTGGGCTCGCTGGACACGCTGGGTGCCGGGTTTACTTTGGCCAGTCAAGACCTCGACATTCGGGGCGCTGGCAATCTGCTGGGCGAAGAGCAGTCTGGCCAGATGCGCGATGTGGGCTATGAGCTTTATCAATCCATGCTGGAAGAAGCGATTGCCAAGATCAAGGCGGGCGAGATGGAGGGCCTGTCAGATGCCGACGACCAATGGGCCCCACAGATCAATCTGGGCGTGCCGGTTCTGATACCCGATGATTACGTGCCCGATCTGGATGTTCGTCTCGGCCTCTACCGCCGCCTGTCGTCGCTGTCGACCAAGGTCGAGTTGGAAGGTTTTGCCGCGGAATTGATCGACCGTTTTGGCAAATTGCCGAAAGAGGTGAATACCTTGATGCTGGTCGTGCGCATCAAGGCCATGTGCAAACGGGCAGGCATCGCCAAGCTGGACGGAGGCCCGAAAGGTGCAACGATCCAGTTCCACAATGACAAGTTCGCGTCGCCTCAGGGATTGGTCGAATTCATTCAGAACCAGCGCGGCATGGCCAAGGTCAAGGATAACAAGATCGTCGTGCGCCGGGATTGGAAGAAAGACAGCGACAAGATCAAAGGGGCCTTTGCGATTGCCCGCGACCTTGCTGAAAAAGTGGTCGCGGAAAAGAAGAAGACCAAGGCTGGCTGATGGGCAAGATGGGGCTCTGCCCCCGCTGCGCGTTCCGCGCATCTCCCCCGGGATATTTGCGGCCAGATGAAGTCACGGATCCCAGCTTCGTCTGGCTGAAAATATCCCCGCCGGAGGCATCGCGCGGCAGCGCGATCCCGCCTATACTCGCATTGCAGCCTGCGCGCAGAAGCAAGACGCTGCAACCGCCCGATCAGCACGGGCCAGAGCCAGATCCAGGCGTTGTTTGACTTGTCGCATTTCAACATCTTCCCCGCGGGCTTTGAGACAATCGTACAGTCCCTTCAGGCTCCAGACGTTGTCGGGATGGATCGAAGCGCGGCTGAGCGAGCCGCCAAGGCCAAGATCTTCGCGATAGACGGCTTCTGCTTCTGCCGCATGACCTTGTTCGAACAGCAATGCGCCAAGCGCGTGGCGGGTGGGCTGCATCCAGCCCCAGGGTTCGTCATAGGGCAGGGTGTCGTCCAGTTCGACCGAGCGGCGCAGATGGGCAAAGGCGATTTCGAAATTGCCTTTTCGGTACTCGATCTCACCGCGCAGCATCTCCCCCGCGATTTCCAGCAGGTCGATCACACGATTGTTGTGCAACCTGCGTGTTTCCGGAACGCATTCTCTGGCTGCGAGAAACAGGTTCTCTTCCGCTTCGGCATGGACAACATCACCGGTTGCGGCATGCGCGATGGCGCGGGCGTAGTGGGTCGTGGCCGTCAGGGTGCGATAAAGATCCGGATCAGAGGGCAGCTCCAGCGCCTTGGCCTCTTCCCAGCGGCCAAAGCGGATCAGGATGTGCGGCCCCATGGACATGTAGCTTTCGAAGTAATCCGCCATTGGGGGGCTTTCGATGCGCAGCATCTCCTCTGGCGTTGTATCCCACAATCCCTGATTGGCGCGTAGGGCAGGTTCAATCTGACCTAGAAACAGCGCGCCATAGATGGCGAAGTGATAATTGTGTTGACGGTAGCCGGTGTAGATATTGAACGCGCCTTCGCGTTCGTAATACTTCAGATCCGCATTCGAGGCTTTTTCGTTCCACTGCACCACATTGTGATAATGGCCGCACAGCACGTCAATATGTGTCGGCATATGCACCAGGTGCCCCGCATCGGGCACCAATGTGCGCAGGACATCACCGGCTTTCAGAGCTTTTTCCGGCGTGGGCGACATCTCCATCAGGTGAACATAAAGATGCAGCAGGCCGGGATGTGACATGGCGGCCGGATCGTTGGCAATGGCCCATTCCAACGCCTCTTGCGCTTCAAGCGTTGCAGCGCCTTCTGCTGGTTGGCCGGTTTTCAGGTCCCACATTTTCCAGGGTGTCAAGTTCAAAAGCGCCTCGACGTAGATCGCGCGCAGGTCCGCATGATCGCGGTGCGCGGCGAAGGCTGCGCGCATCGCTTCGGCAAAATCGTGATCCCACCGGTGCATGTCCTCTACCGGATCTCGTTGCGGATAGCGCGCAGGGAGGGCTCGGATCAGAGCTTGCTCGACGGGCGTACAGCCGTCTGTCAATCGAAGGGCGTTTTGCATGGCATCATAAGCCAGCGCCAGCGCCTTGCGGTGTCCCCGCTCGTCCTGCAAGTCCCATGGCAGGTTGTAATTCGGCCCCGCCGCGTAGGCGACGCCCCAATATGCCATGGCGCATTGGGGGTCGTGTTCAGCTGCGCGCTGGAAACAAACCACGGCTTCTTCGTGATTGTACCCATAGGTCCAGTTCAGGCCGCGGTCGAACCACAGCTGAGCCTCGGGAACGGAGGTCGTTACCGGACAGGAATAGCTGCCCAGATCATAATATTCACGCATCAGAAGCCCTCCGGTTGGTTCAGGTCGAGGGTAGCGTGTTTCTGACGAGTCGCACAGATCAGGCTGGCAGACGTTCTTCAACGCGGCCCATGTGCAGCATAAGCCCGAAGGCCAGAATGCACATGCTCAAGATGCCGAAGGTCAAAGGCGTGATCGAACCGTCGAACAACAGCCCGATCGGGGCGGCGATGGCAGCGGCCAGCACCGTCGAAATCGATCCGATGACCGAGGCTGCCATTCCGGCAATATGCCCCATCGGCTCCATCGCGATGGCGTTCAGGTTGCCCAGCGTCACGCCGGCCATGAAAAACACCATGGTTTGCCAGAACACGAACAATGCGAACGAGGCGTCTGGCGAAAGATGCGCGGCGTTCAGGGTCATGACAAAGGTGGTAATCAGGATTTGCCCCCCCAGCGCCCATGTCACCATCCGGCGCATGCCCACACGCACCACTAGTGCCGCGTTCAGCAAACTGGCCGACCCGGACATCAGCGCCACGAACCCGAACCAGAACGGAAAGCTTTCGGCGCGGTCATGGATAACGTCATAAACGGGCTGAACCATTGTCAGCATGGTGAACAGCACCCCCATGCACAGGGTCTGAACCATGATCGAAAGGCGCACGGTCGGATGCGAGAACATTTCCTTCGTGGCCGAGAACATCAACGGAATGCGAAAGGGGCGACGGTTTTCCCGGGCCAGAGATTCCGGCAACCGAACGCCCATCCAGGAAATGATGATCAACGCAAACAGAATGAAAGACACAAAGATCCCGCGCCATCCGAACAAAGCGATTACTCCGGCGCCCAGCATCGGTGCCGCCGCGGGTATCAACGTGAAAATCATCATCGCGATTGAGATGATCCGCGCCATTTCGCGGCCTGAATACAAGTCGCGGATGATCGCCATGGCCACCACGCGCGGACCTGCGGCGCCCAGGCCTTGAACCACACGTGCAATCAAGACCAGTTCCAGTGAAGAACTGGCCCATGCGACAGCAGACGCCGCAATGTACAAAGCCGCGCCGCCGTAAATGACCAGCTTGCGTCCCAGCGCATCCGAAAGCGGGCCGGTGAAAAACGTGCCGATCCCCATGCCCAACACAAATGACGTCAGGATCAGTTGGGCACGGTTAACGTCATCGGGGCTGAGCTGCGCGCCGATCTCGGGCAACGCAGGCAGCATCGAATCGATCGAAAAGGCTATGGTGGCGAACATCATTGCAATCAGTGCAATGAATTCCGCCTTCGACATGCGATTGGCCATGAAGACCTCCTAACCCGTTCGCGCTATCACGGCGGGTCGGCATAGGCCAGACTGGAAATTTGCACAGACCTCTGTGCTATTCTGCAGGGGAAGCCTCAAGTTGAGACATGATTTCAGCGATCACTTTCTCCCACATTTCAGGAGGTTGGGCGCCGGGAACCGCATGTTGATTGGCGACAATGAAGGTCGGGACCGAGCTCACACCCATTTTGCGGGAATGAGCATCGCGATTGCGGATATCCTCGCGGTCGGCGTCTGATTTCAGCAGCTTCATGACCACGGCGGCGTCCATTCCGGCGCTGTCCGCGATATCGGCCAAGACTTCGTGGTCGCCGATGTCGCGACCCTGCACGAAATAGGCGTCAAACAGCGCATCGACGACGGCATTCTGCTTGCCTTCGATGCCAGCCCAATGGATCAGGCGATGCGCATCCAGCGTGTTGGGGGTACGTTTCATGGCCTCGAAGTTGATGTTCAGACCGGCCTTTTCGGCGTGTTCCACCACCGGCGCATAGGCGCGAACCGCGCCGTCCTTGCCGCCGAACTTGCGCTCGAGATACTCGCGCCGATCCATTCCCGCATCCGTCATGTCAGGATTCAACTGGAACGGATGCCATTCAATGACAAAGGGGTGGTCGGGTACGTTGGCCAGTGCCTTGTCCAGTTGAGTCTTGCCGATATAGCACCACGGGCAGATCGGATCGGACAGGATGTCGAGCTTGACGGTCTGGGTCATTTTGTTGGTGCCTCGAAATAGGCCGGCAGCGCCCGGCGCAGGAGTTTGCCGTTTCCGCCGGTCGGCAGGGCGGGCAGATGGATGAAGGCGCGTGGTTGTTTGTAACGCGCCAGGTTGGCTTCGACATAGGTGCGCAAGGCCGCATCGTCCAGCTTTTCCGGGCCCGTATAGAAGGCCGCTATCACAAATGTGTCCGGTTTGACCTCGACCGCGGCGGCGCCGACCTGAGTGATGCCCGGAAAGCGGGACAGGGCGGCTTCGACCTCGACCGGGGACACGCGATAGCCACCCGCGTTCATCATATCGTCGTCGCGGCCCAGATAGCTGATCTGACCATCCACGGCCATGACGCCCTGGTCGCCGGTCAGAAACCACTCTCCCTGCATCCGCGTTTCAACCTCATCGGGTGCGTTGAGATAGGTCAGCATCAAACCGGGGTCAGAGCGGTGAATGGCGATGGTGCCTTCTTGGCCCTTTGGCACCGGACCGTCCGGACCAAGGATCGCCACACGACGCCCGGGTTGCGGTTGTCCTAATGCGTCGCTGCGCGCGGGGTGATCCGGGCTGGAGGAAATGAAGGTAGAGCATTCGGACATGCCATAGGCTTCGAACAACTCGGTGCCGGTGGCCTTTCGCCATTGTTCGTGCAGCGCGCGCGACAGTTTCTCACCCGCGCACAAGCCGTGGCGCAGGTCAGGCAGCTCAGCCCGATCGCACCCTTGCACCATCTTGCGATAGACCCCGGGGGCCGCTGCAAAGATCGTTGCGCCATGCTGGCGCAGCAGGGCAGGCAGGGCCGTGATTTTGGTGCCGGGCACGGGGATCAGGGCAGTTGCGCCCATGGTCCATGGATCCATCAGACCGGTGCCCAGCGTATAGGTCCAGTTGAATGCTCCGGCGTGACACAGCCGGTCGGTCTCGCGCAGACCATACCAGCCATCGACCATCATCTGCCGCGCCCAGATTGCTCGGTGGGCATGGGCCACGGCACGAGGCTTGCCCGAGGTTCCAGAGGTATAGACGACATAGGCCATACGTTCCGGATCGCCCATGTCAAATTCTGCCGGGGGCAGGTTTCGCATGGCTTTCAACGCGTCCAGCCCGATCTGTTTGGAATGCGAGGCGCAGGCGACGCCCGGATCACGCAGAATCACCGCCGGAGAAAGCTCGTCGATCATCTTGGCGGTTTCGGGTTCCGTCAGTTGTGACGATGTCGGCACCGGTACGATGCGCACGGCAATTGCCCCCAGATAGGCAATCGGGAAATCCACCGTGTTTCCCAGCCGCATCAGCGCGATATCACCGGGTTTCAACCCGGCCCGCAGCAACCCCATGCCTGTGCCCAGCACAGCCGCTTTCAGATCGCGATAGGTCCAGTCTTGCGCGCCGTTCGGGCGCAATATCGACAAAGCCACTTTATCCGGCGCGTGATCGGCGCGGCCCAGAACATGGGCCGCCAGATTGAATGGCGTGGGGCAGGGTGCGGGCGACCCCTGATCGAAGATTGACAACATGGCCTCTGGCTATCGCGCCGCCTGCCGCGTTGCAAGCATGGCTGGCCGGGCCTATAGAAGGGTCATGAGCACTCAAGATCCCAAATCTCTGATCCGAATTGCCCGCGATTCTGGCGACCATACCGAAGTCGAACCCCTGGACCTTGGCGCCCGTGTGCGAGAGCTGCGCAAAGCGCGGGAATGGACATTGGAACAGGCCGCCAGTCAGGCCGGATTGGCACGCTCGACCCTCAGCAAGATTGAAAACGGGCAGATGTCGCCGACTTACGACGCGCTCAAGAAGCTTGCGACCGGGCTAGAGATTTCTGTTCCGCAACTGTTTACGCCGCCCCAGCGCGATCAGGTGATCGGACGCATGGCGATCACCCGTGTGGGCGACGGCACGGCTCATGCCACCACCACCTATGAGCATGAGCTGCTGGCCGAAACCCTGACCAAGAAACAGATGCTGCCCTATCGTGCGCGGGTCCGCGCAAGATCAATGGATGAATTTGACGGCTGGGTGCGCCATGACGGCGAAGAATTCATGTATGTGCTGACCGGTGTCGTCAAGCTTTACACCGAGTTTTACGAGCCGGTTGAGATGCGCAGAGGGGACAGCGCGTATTACGACGGCAGCATGGGCCACAACGTGATTTCCGTCAGTGACGAAGACGCGACGATCCTTTGGGTTACATCACTTGCCTAAAGCGGTTCTGCTGAATTCCCGGTTCAGCCCTTCGGTGAACAGGAAATCTTCGACCTCTTCATGCGCCTCATTCATCGTAAGTTGGTGACGTTCGGCCAAATAGGCTTCAAACCCTTTTCGATCCTTCAACACGCGCATCATGTCCTTGTCACGCAGGTTCGGAAAACGCCGCTTTGCGCGTTCGCATGCCGCATTCCAGTCGTTTGTAAGATCGGTCCAGTTCATCATCAATGAGCTTCCCTTAGCAACGATTAGGACTGCTCTCCCCCACACCAGAGTACGGACAGGGTGCCGCCACGTAAGACATGACAAAATGTCGCAGCGCTGGACCGCGCTTTTTTCAGGGGGATTTGTGCCCGCTGCGAAGTTTCCGCAACGGGCCTACGGGCCTACATTTGGTGTGAGTGGTGGCGGGCCCGGTTGTTCTGTAATCCGCAGCGCCATATTGTCCCGGCAGGCAGAGAGGCGGGGTCATCGCCAGCTCGCTATTAAGCCTAAATGCCCAATTTATATGCATATTTTCCAGAAAAGTAAAATTGTTTGTGGGTGTTTCTTTCCGGATCGCTTGCATGTGACGATGCTGGACGCTGATTACGATGCTTCCAATGCGGCCAAACGATATCTTGTGTGGGATAATAATGTGCTGAAATTTGCCGATTGGCGGAAATTTCCCGAGCGCTGTTTGTATGAAATTGCTGGCACTTTAAGCTTCCGTCTTTCGGAAACTTCAGTTGGAAAGACCAGCCGGATTCACATGTACAACGGCTGGTCTTGGGTTTGCGCCTTTTACTGGGCGTCGTACCACCAGACTTCGGGCATGTATTGCGGACCGTCGCCATAGATGGGCAGAGTTTCCGGGTGCTTCAGCTCTTTGACATGCGCGATGCGCCCGATGTCAAAGCTCCAGATCGGGATGACATAGCGGCCTGCGGTCAGTACCCGGTCCAGCGCGCGGGTGGCCGCGGTAAAGTCATCGCGGGTTTTTGAGGCCAGCATGGCATCGATCATGGCATCAACTGCGGGCGAAGATACGCCCATCAGGTTACGAGTGCCGGGGGCATCGGCAGTTTCGCTGCCCCAATAAAGACGCTGCTCATTGCCAGGAGACAGGGAAAGCGCCCGGCGGAACGTCGTGACGTCAAAGTCCAGCTCAGACGTGCGCCCGACATATTGGGCATTGTCGACCTGTTCCGTCGTGACCCCGATGCCGAGACGTTCCAGCGCGCGGGAATAGATCTCGACCACGGTTGCCATCTCGCTGTCACCCTGTTGCAGCAGGAAAGTCATCTGAAAGGCATCACCATTTGCATTGCGCAGCACGCCTTCCTGAACGGTCCAGCCTGCCTCGGCCAATAGTCCCGCGGCCTTGCGGAGGTTTGCCCGGTTCCGGGCCGATCCGTCGCCTTTCGGCAGTTCATACCCTTCCAGCGTGCCGGGCAACAGGATGTCAGCATAAGGAAGCAACAGATCTTTTACCCGCCCCTGGGCCGGGCCAGGCTGCATGGCAAGGTCGGACCCCGAGAAATAAGACGCGATCCTTGGTTGCGCACCACCGGTTACCGTGTCGTTGATGAATTCGAAGTTGAACGCAAGCGTCAGCGCTTCGCGCACGCGCCAGTCGTCGAACGGAGCCTTTCTTGTGTTCATCACGAACCCGGTCATTCCCGAAGGTTTTCCATGCGGAATTTCGGTCTTGATGACATCGCCGCGCTGCACGGCGGGAAAGTTGTATTGCGTGTCCCATTTGTCGGCGTTGAATTCACGCACGGCTGAAAGCTCTCCGGCTTTGAACGCTTCGAACAAGACGCTGCCGTCGCCGTAGAATTCGATCCGCAGCTCATCAAGGTTCATGGTGCCGCTGCGAAACGGGATGTCGTTTCCCCAATAGTCCGGATTGCGTCGCAGATTCACAAAGCGTCCCGCTTCGTAGCTTTCAATCACGTAGGGGCCGGTTCCAATCGGCACATCATGCAGTTGTGCATCCGCGAAATTCTTGCCCTCCCATTGCGCTTTTTTCAGGATCGGGCGCATCCCGGCCAGCAGCGCAAGCTCTCGGTCGGGTTCATTGAACGTGATACGCACCGAACGCGGGCCGGTTTGTTCGATACTGTCGATCTTGCCCCATAGACCGCGATAGCGCAGATGCCCCTGCGTGCCCAACGTTTCGTAAGACCAGATAACATCATCGATCGTGACCGGACTACCGTCGGAAAACCGCGCCTCCTCCCGCAGGGTGAATTCGACCCAGGACCGGGCTGGATCGGTCTCAACTGATTCGGCTAACAGCCCATAAAGTGTGAAAGGTTCGTCCCATGACCGCCCCATCAGGCTTTCATGGGTCCAGAAAGGCAATTGCCAAGGCGAGGTGCCTTTTTGCAAAAACGGGTTCAGGCTGTTAAAGCCGCCAGTGTTTCCGAACACGGCGTTGCCGCCTTTGGGCGCATCCGGGTTGGCGTATGGGAGGGACACAAAATCCGGTGGTAGGGCCGGGTCCCCATACATAGCTATGCCATGAGACGATTCTGCATGGGCGACAGAGATCACGAAAATGGTGGCGATTCCTGCCACAAGTGATCGAAACGGACGGAGAAAATCCGGGCTCATTTTGGAAACAATCCTGCTCTGGCCTTATTTTGTTGGTATTCACCGTAGTGATGATTTTTCTTATTATCAAACTTTTAGCTTGGACCAAGGCGCAGAATTGCTTATAAAGGTTGCACTGCTCGATAGGTTTCTTGCCTGTATGAAACCTGCCTCAATAACTTAACGCCCGCTTCGTGCGGGCGTTTTTTTTGCCTGTGGAAGTCTCAGGCCGGTATTCCAATCCCACATGTTTCCCCGTTTTCTTTGCAGGTGCAGCATGGCATGGTGCGCCTGATCAACGCTTGAGGGAGAATGGACATGAGCCTGTCCGGCAAAACGGCAATCATCACGGGATCAAATTCGGGCATCGGCCTGGGCGTCGCACGCGAGCTGGCCAAGGCCGGTGCCGATGTGGTTCTGAATTCCTTTACCGATCGCGATGAAGATCACGCGCTTGCCGCGCAGATTGCGAAAGAGACCGGAACCAATGCGCGCTACATCAAGGCCGACATGTCCAAGGGCGAGGAATGCCGATCCTTGATCGAACAGGCGGGGTCTTGTGACATTCTGGTGAACAATGCCGGGATTCAGCATGTCTCACCGATTGACAAATTCCCGGTTGATAGATGGGATGCGATTATCGCAATCAACATGAACTCGACCTTTCACACAACGGCGGCCGCGTTGCCGATGATGCGCAAGGCAGGTTGGGGACGTGTGGTGAACATCGCCTCGGCCCACGGTCTGACGGCATCCCCTTTCAAGGCGGCATATGTTGCGGCCAAGCACGGCGTGGTGGGAATGACCAAGACCGTAGCGCTGGAAACTGCGCTGGAACCGATCACCTGCAATGCCATCTGCCCGGGATATGTGCTGACGCCCCTGGTCGAGTCCCAGATTCCCGACACGATGAAAGAATACAACATGAGCCGTGAGGACGTTGTGAAGAACGTTCTTTTGGAACGGCAACCGTCCAAGGAATTCGCCACGGTCGAACAACTGGGTGGAACGACTATCTTCCTGTGTTCGGACGCGGCCGCTCAGATCACCGGAACCACAATTTCCGTCGATGGTGGCTGGACCGCGCTTTGAGGTTTTGCGGGGGAGCTGCCCCCACACCCCCAGAGTATTTTGGAAAAGATGAAGGGGTTGCGGCATGAAGCGGATCAATCTGGCTTTGCAGGGGGGTGGGGCGCATGGGGCGTTCACCTGGGGTGTGCTCGACCGGCTGCTGGACGAGGACGACATCGAGGTCGCTGCCATTACCGGAACTTCCGCAGGTGCGCTGAACGGTGCGGCCTACAAATCTGGTATGGTTCATTCCGGGCGCGAAGGCGCGCGGGCACGCCTGGACGGGTTGTGGAAGCGCATGGGCGCTATTGGCGACATGCGCTTTGCCAACTGGTTTCGCGGCCTTGAACCGGCGGCCATTGCGCAGGCGATGGAATATTCGGTGCCGTTTTCGATTGGGGATGCCTGGTCGCGGATGGTGTCGCCCTATGCGTACGGGCCGTTTTACAGCAACCCTTTGAAGCCGGTGGTGGACAGGTTCAATTTTGACGAGGTGTGCGCAGATGAAGGCCCGCGACTGTTTGTGTGTGCCACCTGCGTACGCAGCGGCAAGATCCGCGTCTTTACCGGCGACGAAATCAGCACCGACGCCATCCTGGCCTCGGCCTGTTTGCCGACCCTGTTCAAGGCGGTTGAGATTTTTGACCCGAAGACAAACCGGACCGAAGCCTATTGGGACGGAGGGTATACCGGCAATCCGGCGCTCTATCCGCTGTTCAACGATGATTTGCCGGATGACGTGGTGATCGTGAACATCAATCCGCTGGAGCGTGACGAAGTTCCGATCACGCCGCAGCAAATCCAGAACCGGATCAACGAGATCAGCTTCAACTCATCCCTGTTTCGCGAGTTGCGGGCGATCAGCTTTGTCCAACGGTTGTTGAAAGAAGGCAAGCTGACAGCCGGAGAGATGAGCCGCGTTCTGGTTCACATGATTGCAGATAACGACTTGATGAACAGCCTGTCTGTTGCCACCAAAACCGTGCCCAATCCGGTCATTCTGCACAAGCTGAAACAGGCCGGACGGAACGCCGCAGACGGTTTTCTTGCCAACCACAAGAAGGATTTGGGCCAGACCAGCACAATTGATCTGCCTGCGATGTTCAGCTGATCACTCGGGCGGCTGTGTCGGATCTTTTCCATTCGGATAGACAAGCCCTGCCGAAATCACCAGTTTGGCGGCGTCTTCGATGCTCATGTCCAGCAGGATCACGTCTTCTGCGGGGAAGAACAACAGAAACCCCGATGTCGGGTTGGGTGTCGTGGGTACGAATACGCTCAGCAGTTCGCCACCGGTTTCGGCGCGTTGGCTGACCTCACCCTTGGCGCTGGTCGAGACAAAGCCGATGGCCCAGATCCCGCGACGCGGGTACTGGATCAGGCAGGCTTTTTCGAAAGAACGCTCGGTCTGGGCAAACACCGTTTCCGAAATTTGCTTGATCCCGGAATAGACCGAGCGCACGACGGGCATCCGGTCAACAACGCTTTCGGCGAAGTGGATCAGGGAACGGCCCAGAATGCCCTTGGCGATCCAGCCGACCAGAACGGTGAAGATCAGGAAGATCACCACGCCCACGCCGCGCAGGTTGATGCCCACGTATTGTTCGGGCTGGAACTGTTGGGGCACCAGCGGCAGAACCGCACTGTCTATCCAGCCGACCACGGACCAGATCAGCCAGACCGTCAACCAGACAGGCGCAATGACCACGATGCCCGTCAGAAAGGACGCGCGCAGCCGTGAAAGCATGCCCGGGCGGCGGTGAGGCTCTTCGTCGAAGGGTGTATTCATTGCGGTTCCGAATGGTTTCCGGATTTAGGTAGTCAATCCACGGCCTTGGTACAATAGGTTAACGTCACCTCTGTTTGACGAGCGCTTGCGCGATCTTGGCCGCCAAACGCGCATTGTTTCGAACAAGGGCGATGTTGGCGACCAATGACCGGCCTTCGGTCTTTTCAAAGATACGTTGCAGCAGATAGGGGGTCACGGCTTTGCCGGTGATGCGATGGGCATCTGCATCTGACTGGGCTTCGGCGATGATGGGGGCCAATTCCTCGGCCGGGATTTGATCGGCGGCTGGAATCGGGTTCGCCACCAACTGCCCGCCGGGCAGACCCAGCGCGCGGCGGGTCGTGTGGGCTTTGGCGATGGCATCGGCACTGTCCATGCGCAGGGGCGCGTTAAAGGGCGACTTTGCCGACCAGAACGCAGGAAACTCGTCCTGGCCATGTGAGATCACAGGCACGCCCAGCGTTTCCAGAACCTCAAGCGTTTTGGCGAGGTCCAGGATGGCTTTCGCCCCGGCTGCGACGACGGTCACGGGCGTATGGCCAAGCTCGTGCAGATCGGCAGAGATGTCGAAGGTGGTCTCGGCCCCCTGATGCACGCCGCCGATACCGCCGGTGGCAAAAACCTCGATCCCGGCATAGTGCGCGGCGATCATCGTGGCGGCAACGGTGGTGGCCCCGGTGCCACCGGTCGAGATGCATGCCGCCATGTCCGCGCGCGAAATCTTGGCAACGCCTTGGGCCTGACCCAGCCATTGCAGCTGATCCTGCTCCAGCCCGACATGCAATTTGCCTTCGATCACGGCCATGGTTGCAGGAACCGCACCCGCATCGCGGATGTCCTGTTCGACCTGAGCCGCGACTTCGATGTTCTGCGGATAGGGCATCCCATGGGTGATGATGGTGCTTTCCAGCGCAACGATGGGCAGGCCCGCGTCCTTGGCGGCGCGAACCTCGGCAGAGTATTTGATGTCGATCACAGTGGGGTTTCTCCGGAAACGTAGGTTGCAGCGGCGTGCAGAGCGCGGGTCAGAGCCTCGTCACTGGATGCACCGCCGGATTCTGAGGCGATATGGGCCGCCATGAAGGTATCCCCGGCACCGGTCACGCGGGTGACCAGGACGGCAGGGGGTGTTTGCGTCAGGATTTCTGTCGAGCTGCCGATGGTTGCCGAATTGCCGCCGTCGGTGACCAGCACACGCAGCGCGCCGCGATCCAGAAGGCCTTTGGCCGCGGATTCGGAATCGGTGAACTCGCGCTGACACAGGATACCGGCCTCTTCGAGGTTCACGTACAGTGTGGCGCGGGCGTGTTTCAGGAACGGCAGCAGTCGTTCGGCCTTGCCCGGCGATGCCGGTGCCACGCGCAGATCCGCACGCGCAAAAGCAGGGCTTTGGGCAATTTCTTCCAGCAGGTCCAGTGTCAGATTGCCATCCAGTGCGATCGGGCCCTCAAATGGTGCATTCTCATAGCCCAGAGGCCCGTGCATCAAGGGATGCAGTATTTTAGCGCCTGCGGCCTCCAGCGAATGCGCGTCGGCAATCGCCGCGATCAACCCGTTCGCACCTTCGACGGCCATATAGCGGTCTGTCGGCAAATCCTGCGACCGATAGATGTGATCCGTCACCATGCCGAGGCGCGAACAGGCATGGACAAGCTCGTCGCCTTCGGGATCGCGGCCAATGGCGGTCAGCAGGGTGGGTGTCATGCCGAACCGAACCAGTGTCATGGCAATGTTCATCGCAACGCCGCCGGGCAGGCGGGTGATCCGGCCCGGCACGTCCGAGCCCTGTCGCATGGCGCTGGCCGATCGGCCGATCACGTCCCACAGGACCGAGCCGATGCACAGGATATTGGAGTTCTGAGTCATAGGGGACGTCATGCCGCAGCGGTGTTGCCCGTGCAAGCCGGAACGTCATCGCAACAAGAGATTCCCGACCCGCCCGGGCCGATATGGCCTTTGGGCTTGCGATCCGTGGCCTTCGCGGGAACAATCAATAGCAATGATTGGTGATTATATTTTCCTGTTGGAGCGTTTCGTATGAATGGCCCTGTCTTCCGTGCCATCCTCCGAGCCCTCAATATCTGCGCCCTGAGTTTTATCGTTCTTCTGACCTTGCATCCCGGATCCGCAAAGGCGCAAACTGCCCCGCCGACGGTCATTGATTTCTGGGTCAAGGATGACACTCTGTTTCTCGAGGTGAAACTGAACGCCGAGGCCATGCTGGTCGGTGCCGATCCGACACAACCCGACGCTTATTCCGGCAACTCACAGTACCGATCTCTGCGGCGCATGGTGTCGTCGGAACTGGAACCGCAGATCAGAAATTTCGTTCAGGTCTGGAAGCAGAACCTCGTGGTCGAAGCGCCTGAACGCCTAGACCTGTCTTATGAAGGTGTGCGCATTCCCGTTGTGGGGGATGTGGAAAAAGTGCGTGTTTCCAGATTGTTGTTGACCGCTCCTTTGTCGGATCAGGCATCTAACCTTCGCCTGACCTGGCCGCTGCACAGCGGGTCAGTCGTGCTTCGCCAGCAAAAGGTTGTGGCCCCGTATACAGGCTTTCTGGCGGCCGGAGAAATCAGCCCACTGATCCCGTTGCAGGGCGGGGCATCGCTGACGACCGAGCAGACACTGCAGACGTATTTCGCCAAGGGGATCAGCCGATTTGTTCAAAGCCCCCTCAAGCCATCCATCCTTGTTCTGACACTCGTGATGCTGACGCTGAGCCTGCGGCCTGTGATGTCTCAGGTGGCGTTTTTGGCAGCAGGGGTTTTTGTCGGGCTCGGGTTGGGCATGTACGGCGTGCTGGACGTACCAGAAAACATGCAGGATCAGGCCTTGGTGGCTGCGATCATCATTCTGGCGCTATGGAACCTGGTGGCCCGGCACTTGCAGGTCTGGCGCCTGTTGGCCGTGCTTGCCGCAGGCTGTGTTTACGGATTGGCACTGGCTTCGGATTTGACAAAGATCGGGGTGCCGCCCGATCATCTGGCCCCGGCTGTTTTGGGGTTTGGTGTCGGGAATCTAGTTCCTGTCGTCTTTGTGGCTGTTCTGGCCTTTGCCTGCGCGCTTTTGCTTGCAGGCGGGTCACACAGAAAACGAGGCCGGATTTCGGTTCTGACCTCGATGCTGATCGCCGGGATCGGCGTGTATTGGATGGCTGAACCCTGGTTGCTGGCTTAAGATATTGCCGCCAGCAGCTTGTTCAGCGCACCCAGCGGGTCGTCATCGCCCCAGATCTCGTCCCCGATGCCGAAGAAATCGGTGCAGGGGGCCAGATCGCCGATCAATTCGGGCGTCAGGCCGCCTTCGGCCACGACCGGGACTTCGATCATCTCGGACCACCATTGGAACAGATCTTTTTCGGCGCGGGTTCCGTCGCCCAACGTGGCGGTGCCAACGGGGCCGAAGGCCACATAATCTGCGCCGTGTTCGCCTGCCGTCATGCCGTCATGGCTGGACGCGCCGCAGAAGCTTCCGACGATCGCATCCGGACCCAGCTCCTTGCGCGCGGCACGGACCGAACGTGCGCCGTCATCCATGTGCACCCCGTCCAGCCCCAGACGTTGCGCCAGCAGCACGTGGTTTGAAATTACGATGGCCACGTCGCGGGCGTGGGCCACTTCGCGGCAGGCATCAGCGGCACGGGCGATGGTGTCTTCGTCGTTGCCAGCCAGCGCCAGGCGGATGCAGGCGATCTCGGCCCCGTCCAGAACCGATGCCAGTTTGGCCGGAAACGTGCTCAGCTCGATGGTCGGAGGCGTTATCAGGTAAATCTGCGGCTGCTCGGGGGTGTCCATGGGCGCGTCCTTCGGCTTTTGGTCTTTGGCGCGGTTTAGCGGATTGCGGCGGGGAAGCAAACTTTTATGGCCGAGACCACGCAAATTCCAGCCCCAGCGCCTTGCCCTGCAAGAGCCTGCCGATTACAGCAGGCCAAGTTTTTACAAGGTGAACCATGCCCAGCGACAAATCCCAGCCTTCCTTCGTGCTTGTTCGCCCGCAGATGGGTGAGAATATCGGTGCCGCGGCCCGGGCGATGTGGAACTTTGGACTGGACCGGATGCGCATCGTGGCGCCCCGCGACGGCTGGCCAAACCCCAAGGCGGTGGCCATGTCCAGCGGTGCCGGCCGGTTGCTGGACGAAGCGCAGCTGTTTGACGATCTGGCCGGATCGCTGGCCGACAGCACTTTTGTCTTCGCCACCACTGCACGGCAACGCGGGCTGACAAAACCCGTCTACAGCCCCGAGCGCGCCATGCAGATCGCCGCTGAAAAGGTCGCGGCGGGCGAAAAGGTTGCGGTTCTGTTCGGCCCCGAACGCGCGGGGTTGGAGAACGAAGACATCGCCAAGGCAAATGCAATCATCTCGGTGCCCGTGAACCCGGAATACGCGTCGCTGAACCTGGGCCAATGCGTCTTGCTGACCGCTTATGAGTGGATGCGCCAGACCGGCGACGTGGTGCATGAATCCACCGATTTGGGCAAGGGGGACTGGGCCACGGGGATTGAAGTTGAGAAACTGGTGGAACACTACGAGGACCGGCTGGAAGAGGCCGGGTTCTTCTATCCCCCTGAAAAGGCCGAGGGCATGAAAACCAACCTGCGCAACCTGTGGTCGCGGATGCGGATGACGCGGGCCGACGTGCAGATGCTGCATGGGATCATGCGGCAGATGGTCCGCTGGAAAGACAAAGGCTGAGGCTGGACCTATCTTCCATCAAGCCCTAGCTTGCGACGAAATCAGGACATGAGGACAGCATGAGCGGTAAGCGCAGCATCTTCGAAGAGGTCTCGGACACCGAAAAACAACAGGCCGTTCAACCCGGTATGATCGACCGAGGGCGTGGCGGTGCGCGTAAGGCAATCCGTGCCTGGCTGATGATCCTGTTCGCTTTGGTCGTGGTGATGATCGCTGTCGGCGGTCTGACGCGGCTGACTGACAGCGGGCTGTCGATCACTGAATGGCGTCCGATTACAGGGGCGATCCCGCCGATGTCCGAGGCCGACTGGCAGGCCGAGTTCAACAAGTACAAGCAGATTGACCAGTGGCGCATTCAGAACCAGTGGATGCAGCTGAGCGACTTCAAAACCATCTATTGGTGGGAATGGGGGCATCGCCAACTGGGCCGCGTGATCGGGCTGGTCTGGGCCATCGGTTTCCTGAGCTTCCTCGTGGCCCGCAAGATACCCACGGGTTGGACCGGCAAGCTGCTGATCCCCGGCCTTCTGGGCGGTGTGCAGGGTGCTGTCGGCTGGTGGATGGTCGCCTCGGGTGTGACGCAGGGCGAGGGGATGACCGCCGTCGCCAGCTATCGCCTGGCCACCCATCTGGGACTGGCATTCGTCATTCTCGGGTTCCTCGCTTGGTATATATTCGAGCTTGGCAGGGAAGAACGTGACCTGATGCAGGCGCGTCGCATGAAGGAAGCGAAACTGTTCTCGTTGTCCACCGGCCTGATGCATTTCGCCTTTTTGCAAATACTTATTGGCGCGCTTGTCGCCGGGATCGACGCTGGTCGGTCTTATACCGACTGGCCGCTGATCGGCGGGCAGCTGTTGCCGCCGGATGCCACCGCGTTGGAGCCGATGTGGCGCAATTTCTTCGAAAGCCCGGGGCTTGTGCAGTTCATCCACCGCTGCGCAGGCTACCTGTTGTTCATCTTTGCGATTGTCGTCTGGCGCCGCGGCAGCGCCAGCGCGCATCCTCAGACGCGCTTCGCCTTCAACGCGGCTTTCGCGGCCCTGTCGGTGCAAGTTGTCGTCGGTATCGTGACCGTCGTCTACGGAGCGCCGTGGCAGATCGCCATCTTCCACCAGTTCATGGCTGTTGTCGTCTGGACCCTGATCCTGCGCGCGCGGTTCCTGACTGCATATCCAATCGCAACATCTGTGCGCGGAGTAAATTGACATGACCGCTTTCGACGAACTGATGGCTTTTCAGCGTGAAACCTCGGCATTGGGCCAGATTGCCGGACGATTGGGTTGGGATCAGGAAACCGTCATGCCGCGTGGGGCCGCGCCTCAACGCGCCGAGGAAATGGCAGCGATCGAGGCCGTCCTGCACGCGCGCCGATCGGATCCGCGCGTGGCAGAGTGGCTGGATCAGGCCGCGCCACAGGATGAAGTCGGAAAGGCGCAGCTTCGGGAAATCCGGCGCGCCTATGATCGGGCGGTCAAGGTGCCCGCTGATCTGGCCACGGCGATTGCCCGGACCACGTCCGCCGCACAGGGAACATGGGCACAGGCGCGCGCGGATGAAGATGTCTCGGCCTTCGTTCCCGTGCTGGAAGAGGTCGTATCGCTGAAGCGTCAGGAAGGCGAGGCGCTGGCACAGGGCGGAGACGTCTATGATGCCATGGTCGAGGATTATGAACCCTATACGACCGGCGCTCAGATCGCGGCCATTTTTGATGAAATGCGCCCACGTCTTGTGGCCTTGCGTGCGGCCGTTCTGGAACGCCCGGAACCTGCTGCGCTGACCGGAAGCTTTGACGAGCTGACCCAAATGCGGCTTACGCAAAAACTGGCGGTCGCCTTCGGCTATGACCTCAACAACGGCCGTGTCGACAAGGCGGTTCACCCGTTCAGCTCGGGTTCGGGCCTGGATGTGCGCATCACCACGCGAACCAGCGAAACGGACCCGTTCAACTGCTTTTTTTCCACCATTCACGAGGTCGGCCACGCGGCTTACGAACAGGGGATCGACCGCGACTACCTGCTGACGCCGCTGGGGCGCGGCGTGTCCATGGGTGTGCATGAAAGCCAAAGCCGAATCTATGAAAACCAGCTTGGCCGTTCGCGTGCGTTTACGGGATGGTTGTTCGATCAGATGAAAGACGCATTCGGCGATTTCGGAATTGCCGATGCAGATGCTTTCTACGCTACCGTCAACCGGGTTCATAACGGTTATATCCGGACCGAAGCCGATGAAGTGCAATACAATCTGCACATCATGCTTCGGTTCGATCTTGAGCGCGCTTTGATGGCCGGGGACTTACAGGTCAACGAACTTGAGGCGGCCTGGAATGATCGGTTCAAGGCCGACTTCGGTTATGCGGTCGACAAACCGTCGAACGGCTGTTTGCAGGATGTGCATTGGTCGGTTGGACTGTTCGGGTACTTCCCGACCTATTCGCTGGGCAATGTCTATGCAGGATGTCTGTATCAGGCCCTGCGAGCAGCGGCGCCGGGGCTGGATGCCCAACTGGCAGAAGGTGACACATCAGGCGCAACCGCTTGGCTGCGCGAACACGTCCAGCAGCACGGCGGGCTTTATGCCCCGCGCGAGATTATCCGACGGGCGAGTGGAGTAGAGCCGGGACCCGAACCTTTGCTGGACTATCTGGAACAGAAGTTCAGCGGATTGTACGGGCTGTGACAGTATGAAACGGTAGCCGATTGGTAAGGTTTCTCGCCATTTGCGTTGCAACATTGGCTTTGGCTTGACCATTTCGGTGATCGGTTATGAGGCCGGGCATGGCGTTCCAAGTGGCTGGAGCGATCTGATGCTTGACTGGTTTGAGACGGTGAATGCCTTGGAATAGGGGCTTCCAACACAAAACTGGACTGGTGAAGACGGAGAGATGGTCGCGGGACATGCCGCGCAATTTGTCTTCGGCTTCACGCGGAACCCTTTATTGGGCGACGCCAACTCTCGTTTTGCGCAAACTTTTTCCCTGACAAACACGAACAGGTTATCCTAAACGACCTGAACCAGTTCGATTCGGGCCGCGACGGCTGCAAAGAACAAAACGCTGCCGACCAACACAAATACGTGCCAGATCGTATTGTGGAACGGCAGCCAGTCCAGCAGGTAGAAGGCGACCCCGGCCGTGTACACGAGCCCTCCGGCAATCATCAGCGTGACGATTGTGGGGGACAGGTCTGCCAACATGGATTGTCCGGCCCAGACCACCGCCCAACCCATCAATAGGTATAACGCAAGCCCGAACCAGCGGAACCGGTTTGGGTCTAACATCTTGAGAACTGACCCAAGCGTTGCCGAGGACCACAACCCGAGCAACAGCCCGGGGGACTGAGCACCGGACAACAGTAAAAACGGCGTATAGGTCCCTGCGATCTTGACGTAGATGCCGGAATGATCGAGCCGTTGCAGAAACCCGCGCCATTCCTTGCTTTCGATCATGTTGTACAACGCAGAAAACGTCAGCATGAGTATCAACGTCACCCCGTAAATCGAGGCACCCAGTACCGCAGATTGATCATACCGGTAATTGATGGTCATCGTGATCAGCAGGGGAACCGCAATCAACGCACTCGAGACACCGAGCACATGGACCACCCCGTCGCTGATACGTTCTGTGCGGCTGTAAGCTGGTCGGATATGTGCAAATGACCACATATGAAAAAGCTAGGCGTCAGAATGGCTTCGGGCAAGCGGATCATCCCGAGAGCTATCGATATCGTGATCCAGAATGACAAAACGCCCGCAGAGCGAGCGTTTTGTTTCATATCCGTAATTAAGCGTGAGGATTATTCTTCGGTTTCCTCATCACCCTGATCGGCGATCCGGGCGACGCTGACGACCTCTTCGCCCTTGCCGGTGTTGAACACTTTGACCCCGCCGGCGCTGCGCGAGCGGAAAGAGATGCCGTCGACCGGAACCCGGATCGACTGTCCCTTGGAGGTGGCCAGCATGATCTGATCGTCGATTTCGACCGGGAACGAGGCCACCAGCGGGCCTCCCCGCATCGCCTTGTCCATCGCCATCACGCCCATGCCACCACGGCCGCGAACCGGATAGTCATGCGACGAGCTGAGCTTGCCGGACCCCTTGGCCGTGATGGTCAGGATCAGGTTCTCGGCCGCCGACATCTCGGCATAGCGTTCCTGCGGCAGGATGCTGTCGGCATTGCCGCCATCCTCGTCGGCGTCGGTGTCGTCGGTCACGCCGGCCATCAGGCGGCGCATTTTCAGATAGGCGGCGCGCTCGTCCGGGGTGGCCTCGAAATGACGGATCACCGACATCGAGACCACGCGGTCGCCCGCGTTCAGTCGGATGCCCCGCACGCCGGTCGATTTGCGCCCCTTGAACACCCGCACGTCTGTTGTGGAGAAACGGATCGCCCGGCCGGAATTGGTGACCAGCATCACATCGTCATCGTCCGAGCAGATGCGCGCGTTGACCAGTTCCACGCCCTCGGGCAGGTCCATCGCGATCTTGCCGTTGCGCTTGACGTTAGTGAAGTCGCTCAGCGCGTTGCGACGCACGTCTCCGGCGCTGGTGGCGAAGACGATCTGAAGGTTTTCCCATTCTTCATCCGGCACATCGACCGGCATGATCGCCGCAATGGAAACGCCGGTGGGAATCGGCAGGATGTTGACGATTGCCTTACCCTTGCCGGTGCGCCCCGACTGGGGCAGGCGCCAGGTCTTGAGCTTGTAGACCATCCCGTCGGTGGTGAAGAACAGAAGCTGGGTGTGCGTATTGGCCACGAAGAGGGTGGTGACCACGTCCTCTTCCTTGGTCTGCATGCCCGACAGCCCCTTGCCACCCCGCTTTTGCGCGCGGAAATCGGCAAGCGGCGTGCGCTTGATATAGCCGCCCGAAGTCACGGTCACGACCATGTCTTCGCGCTCGATCAGGTCCTCGTCTTCCATGTCGCCCGACCAGTCGACGATCTCGGTGCGGCGCGGTACCGCGAATTGTTCGCGGACGCTGCGCAGTTCATCAGCGATGATGCCCATTATGCGTTCGCGCGAGGACAGGATATCCAGGTATTCCTTGATCTTTGCGGCCAGGTCTTCCAGCTCGTCCGTGACCTCTTTGACGCCCAGTTGCGTCAGGCGTTGCAGGCGCAGGTCAAGGATGGCGCGGGCCTGAACCTCGGTCAGGTTATAGGTCCCGTCGTCGTTCATCTTGGACAGCGGATCGTCGATCAGGCGCAGATAGTCCGCGATGTCGGCGGCCGGCCAGCGCCGGGTCATCAGCTTTTCGCGTGCCTCGGCCGCGTCGGCCGAAGACCGGATCGTGGCCACGACCTCGTCAACGTTCGATACCGCCACGGCCAGACCGCACAGGATATGGCTGCGTTCCCGCGCCTTGCGCAGGTCAAAGGCGGTGCGGCGGGCAACGACATCTTCGCGGAAATCGATGAAGCTGGTCAGGAAACGGCGCAGGGTCAGCTGCTCGGGGCGGCCGCCGTTCAGCGCCAGCATGTTGCAGCCGAACGAGGTTTGCATAGGCGTGAACCGGTACAGCTGGTTCAGCACCACCTCGGGCGTTGCGTCGCGTTTCAGCTCGACCACCACCCGTACGCCGTTGCGGTCGGATTCGTCCTGAACATGGCTGACGCCTTCGATGCGCTTTTCGCGCACGGCTTCGGCGATCTTCTCGATCATCGAAGCCTTGTTCACCTGATAGGGGATCTCATCCACGATGATGGCATAGCGATCCTTGCGCAGCTCTTCAACGCGGGTCTTGGCGCGGATGATTACGCTGCCGCGGCCTTCCAGATAGGCCTTGCGCGCGCCGGATCGGCCCAGCATCACGCCGCCGGTCGGGAAATCGGGGCCGGGAACGTATTCGATCAGTTGCTCGGACGTCAGGTCCGGGTCGTCGATCAGGGCCAGCGTCGCGTTAACCACTTCGCCCAGGTTGTGCGGCGGGATGTTGGTGGCCATGCCCACGGCGATACCGCCGGCGCCGTTGACCAGCATGTTGGGGAAACGGGCGGGAAGGACAGTCGGTTCCTTGTCCTTGCCGTCGTAGTTGTCCTGGAAATCGACCGTCTCTTTCTCGATATCCGCCAGCAGGGCTGCGGCGGGCTTGTCCATCCGCACTTCGGTGTAACGCATGGCCGCCGGATTGTCGCCGTCCATCGAGCCGAAGTTGCCTTGACCATCCAGCAGCGGCAGCGACATCGAGAAATCCTGCGCCATCCGCACCAGCGCATCATAGATCGCGCTGTCGCCGTGGGGGTGATACTTACCCATCACGTCACCCACCGGACGGGCCGATTTGCGATAGGCCTTGTCATGGGTATTTCCGGTCTCGTGCATCGCATAGAGGATGCGCCGATGCACCGGTTTCAAACCGTCGCGCAGATCGGGGATCGCGCGGCTGACGATGACCGACATCGCATAGTCCAGATAGGACGTGCGCATCTCGGATTCGATCGAGACCGTCGGGCCGTCATAGACAGGGCGCTCGGGCGGGGTTTCATCCATGTTTTCGGGGATTTCTGGCGTATCGCTCACGTAAACTGCCCGTATTTTGTGCTGGGTCTATATCTTGTGGATGCACCTTATCAGACCCGGCACATAAGGTGCAAGCAAGCAGCGCTCCCCAAGGTTCGAATCCTCGGTAACACCCAAGTAACATATTGTTATCTAAGTATTAGGGGGTTTTCGTGCTAGCCTGAGAATACCGTGCAACAAACCGGAGGTCTGCATGAAGACAAGTGAAACCGAATTGATGCTCAAGGGCTATGGCCTGACAACGGCCGAATTTTTCTATCACATGCCCGATTACGTCCACGTCCTGAATACCTTCATCTGGCAGGAATATGACCTTGCGCCGGATCATCCGAAACTCTTCGAATTCATCGAGTTTTGGCAACGAGAAATAGAAGGGCCGCTGCATTCCGTGAAATTCACGCACCGCAAGATGATCGCACCGGGCGAGTGGCGCAACATGGTTGGTGAGTTTCGCGTGAACTGAGTGATTGGCCAGGTCCGCCTGTGCGTCGGAATTCCTGTTCTCATTTGAGGCAAGTCGCGTATGGTGACTGCCAATCTAATGGCGTCACAGGAAAAAACAATGATCAGAGCCGTTCTCTTTGTTGCAGCGCTTTGCATGAGCAGCCCCGTTTTTGCCGAGGGTGTTCTGGACAAGATCAAGAAAGGTGCCGAGAGCGTCGGGAAGACGATCGACAAAGGTGCCGAAGCGGTTGACGATACGATCACGTCCACTTCGGAGCTGCTGTCCAACGAGGCAACACCTGAAGAAACGCGCGCAAAGCTTGACGCGATGGCAGGCGAGATTTTGGATCAGCTTCTGGCGGAAAACCCCGATGCGCGGCCACTTTATGACGTCAGTGCCGGGTATGCGGTGTTCGACTCCCGTAAGGTTACGGTATCCCCTGTGTCGGCGGGCTATGGCCGGGGCGTGGCGGTGTCGAAAGACACCGGGCAACACACATATATGAACATGGGAACGGGCGGCGTTGGCGGCGCCATCGGCATCGGTGGTTTCGAGACCAAATTCGTAATCCTGTTCGAAACCCCCGCTGATCTGGATAAGTTCATAAACCAGGGCTATGACGCGACCGCAGAAACGGGGGCCATGTATGGCGAGGATAAAACGGGCGAAACCCTGCGTTTCACTGATGGACGCTCGTTCTTTGTTCTCAACAAAAAGGGCTGGCGCGTATCGGCCGGCGCGTCCGGCACCAAGTTCTGGAAATCGCCCGAGCTGAACTGATCAGCCAGAACAGCTGGCCCCGCCCAAAACGCAGAATTTGGCGCAATGAGGGTGGTTCAGATGCACGTCCGCCTCGGCCTGGGCCAGGGTATGACCCATCTCGAACTCGGGTTCATAGGGCAGCAGGGTACAGGCCAGGACAGCAGGTTTTTCGGCCCCCTTGCGTTTGACCACCATACGGGCGCTGGCGCACATGACGTCGTTGGGGGATTTGTCAAGAATTCCCCAGCACGCGGTGGTGATTTCTGGAACCTCGACAGTTTCGTCCATTTCGGGAAACAGAACGGTCTGAGCCGGGTTCTGCGGGTCAATGTCAAATCTGTGCCTGGCAAAGAACCTGGCATAGCCCGCACGGCTTTCCGCGTCTGACTCCCCCCAGACCGTACGCCCGGCGATGGCCATGTTGAAACCGTGGTCGCGCAACCATTCCATACCGGCCAGGGTTTTGTCGAAACTGCCGTCACCGCGTTCTTCGTCATGCAGGGCCGGGCGGAAGTGATCGACCGAAACGCGCAGAGTCAACATGTGGTTGAATTCCTTTTGCAATCCCAGCAACCCGTCGCGCACTTTGCGGCGCATCATCGGCGCCATTGCGTTGGTCAGAATCAGAACCTTGTACCCTCGTTCCAGCGCGGCGCGTGTCATGTCGATCATGTCCGGGTTCATGAACGGCTCACCGCCCGTGAACCCGATCTCGTGCACGGGCCAGTTGCGAGCTTCGATCTGATCAAAGTAGTTCCGGACCTCGTCAGCGGTGATGTAAACCAAAGCGTCATTGGTCGGGCTGCTGGCGATATAGCAATTCACGCATTCGATATTGCACAAAGTGCCCGTATTGAACCAAAGGGTCTCGGGCCGTGTCAGGGAAACCTTTGCGCGGGTCTGGCCGTCAGCTGTCACCGATTTGTTTTGAAACTTGCCAATATTGGCGAGCTGTGGGGCGTTGTCTTTCATTCCCGCATCCGGTTCTTAAAGGTCATCAATCCGATCTAGCCCTTTGTCGCGGATTTGGTAAGGGTGACGCAGCGGTTCTGACAGAGTTTTGAAGAGAGTGATTTGTTGCCGTATGGTTGCGCTAACATTGGACATGCCGGAAGGGGCGGGGTAAGGACAATTCATGGTTTCACGCGTCATACCTGTTGATCCCTTTGATCTGATCATTTTCGGCGGCACCGGCGATCTGGCGCAGCGCAAGATTCTGCCCGCGCTTTACCGTCGGTTTTGCGCCGGGCAATGGCATGAGGATGCCAGGATTATCGCAGCAGCGCGTGCGGGCCATTCCGCAGAAGATTTCCGGCAGATGGTCGCAGAATCGCTGCACCGTCATGCTGCGGTCCGCGCTTCGGAGTCCCAGAGAGTGTCCCGTTTTCTACAGCGGGTCGATTATGTCCCGCTGGATGCAGTATCAGCCGAAGGATGGGACCTGCTGGGTGAAAAACTGTCGCCTAACCGCGTGCGCGCGTTCTATTTCTCGGTCGGCCCAAGCCTGTTCGGCCCTTTGGCCGAGCGGGTCCGGGCCTATGATCTGGCGACCGAAGATACGCGCATCGTGGTGGAAAAACCGTTCGGGCATGATCTGGGCAGCGCGCGAGAGCTGAATGCCACACTGGCTGCGCATTTTGATGAAAGCCAGATCTACCGAATCGATCATTACCTGGGCAAGGAAACCGTCCAGAACCTGATGGCCGTACGGTTTGGCAATATGCTGTTCGAACCGCTGTGGAACAGCCAGTATGTCGACCATATCCAGATCACCGTTGCCGAAACCGTCGGTATCGATGGGCGCGAAGAATACTATGAACGCGCCGGCGCGATGCGGGACATGGTGCAAAATCACCTGATGCAGCTGCTGTGCCTGATTGCGATGGAACCCCCGGCAAAGTTCGATCCGGACGCGGTGCGAGATGAAAAGCTCAAGGTGATCCGGGCGCTTGATCCGGTGGAGCCGCATCACATCGTGCGCGGCCAGTTTTCGGCAGGGCCGGACGGGGCGGGATACCGCGAATGTGTCGGCAACCCACGCTCGACCACTGAAAGCTATGTGGCGCTGAAGGCGCATGTCAGCAATTGGCGATGGGCAGGCACGCCGTTTTATCTGCGTACGGGCAAACGGCTGGTGGCGCGTTCGTCGATTATCAATGTGATGTTCAAGGACGCGCCGCATTCGATTTTCGGGGAAGAGGCCGGGCGTCACGCCAATGCGCTATCGATCCGGTTGCAACCCAACGAGGGGATCACGCTGAAAGTGACGATCAAGGAACCGGGGCCAGGCGGGATGCGGCTGATCGACGTGCCATTGGACATGAGTTTCGCCGAAGCGCTGGGGCCCGAGAATCAAGACCCGCCAGATGCTTACGAGCGCCTCGTCATGGACGTGATACGGGGCAACCAGACGCTGTTCATGCGTGGGGACGAGGTCGAGGCCGCATGGGCCTGGACTGATCCGATCATCGCCGGATGGCTGGCGCGTGGGGACGTGCCCAAACCTTATGACAGCGGCAGCACCGGACCGGGCGACGCCGAGCTGCTGATGAAACGCGATGGTCGCCGCTGGCAAGGAATAAAGCCATGAACATTCAGGAATATGCCGATCGGGAAATGCTTGCCATCGATGTGGCAAACGCGTTGGCGGGTGAGCTTGAGACCGCTTTGTTGCACAACGACACGGTTGCGTTGGCTGTCCCCGGCGGGACAACACCGGGGCCGATTTTTGACAGTCTGTGCGCCGCTGATCTCGAGTGGGACCGCGTGCGCGTTCTGCCTACGGATGAGCGCTGCGTACCGGTTGATCACGAACGTTCGAACGAACGGCTGATCCGGGAGAGACTGCTGACCAACCGGGCATCCGTGGCGCAGTACATTCCACTCTATGTACCGGGCGCTGAGCCTGAAGCGGCTTTGCCAGAGGTTGAATCGCTGATCGCGCCGGTACTGCCATTGTCGGTTCTGGTCCTCGGGATGGGCGAAGACATGCACACGGCCTCATTGTTCCCCGGAATGGACGGGCTGGATAAGGCCCTCGACAGCCAGGCGCCGACCCTGATCGTTGCCCGGACCGATGTTCAGCCAGAGCCCCGGATTTCTTTGACGGCCCCTGTTCTGGACGGGGCTTTGTCGAAACACTTGGTCATCTACGGGCAGGCAAAACGAGACGTTTTGGAAAAGGCCATGTCGATGCCGCCGGAAGAAGCACCGATCGCCGCCGTTCTCAGTGGCATGACGGTTCATTGGGCGGAGTGAGGCAATGCAGTTGAATGCTTTGAAGGCGCTTGCAGCGGCTGACCGCCGTATCGTCGATTTGTTCGCAGAGGATGCAACCCGGGCCCGGTCGTTTTCAGCCTCAACCGGGGATATGCTGTTCGATTATTCGAAAACGCAGATCGATGAAGACGTGCGCGCGGCGCTGCTGCAATTGTGCGAAGATGCCGGGCTAGCGACGCGGCGCGACGCCATGTTTGCCGGGAAAAAGATCAACGAAACCGAAGGGCGCGCGGTGCTGCACACCGCCCTGCGCAACCTGGATGGCGGGCCCGTCGAGGTGGACGGTCAGGATGTCATGCCCGGGGTTCTGGACACGCTGCAACGGATGCGTGTCTTTGCCGAGGAGGTGCGTGGCGGCGCTATTGCAGGGGCAGGGGGCAGTTTTACCGACGTGGTCAATATCGGCATCGGGGGATCCGACCTTGGCCCGGTGATGGCCACGCACGCACTGGCCCCCTATCACGATGGTCCGCGGGTGCACTACGTCTCGAACGTGGATGGGGCCCATATCGCTGATACGTTGCGCCAGCTGGACCCGACACGGACGCTGGTGATTGTCGCGTCGAAGACATTCACCACGATCGAAACGATGACCAATGCGCGCACGGCCCGCGCCTGGATGTCCGAAGGCGGAGGTGATCCGTCCCGCCAGTTTGCCGCCGTATCCAGCGCGCTGGACAAGACGCAGGCCTTCGGCATTCCCGAGGCTCATGTTTTTGGTTTCGCCGATTGGGTGGGCGGGCGCTATTCGGTCTGGGGGCCGGTCGGATTGCCGGTCATGATTGCCGTCGGTTCGAATGCATTTGATGCGTTTCTGCGGGGCGGGCAGGCGATGGATCTGCATTTCCGCTCGGCGGATTGGGTTGAAAACATGCCTGTGATGCTGGCGCTCGTCGGTATATGGCACCGTCAGGTTCTGGGTTGCACCAGCCGGGCCGTGCTGCCCTATGATCAGCGTCTGTTGCGTCTGCCCGCATATCTCCAGCAGTTGGAAATGGAATCGAACGGCAAATCCGTAGCGATGGACGGATCTTCGCTGGCCGTCCCTTCGGGGCCGGTGGTCTGGGGTGAGCCGGGCACCAACGGTCAGCATGCATTTTATCAGCTGATCCATCAGGGCACGGATGTCATTCCCTGCGAATTCATGGTCGCCGCCGAAGGGCACGAACCCGAGTTGACCCACCATCACCGCCTGCTTTTGGCCAACTGTCTGGCCCAGTCAGAGGCTTTGATGCGTGGTCGCTCTTTGGATGAAGCCCGTGAGCGTATGGCGGAGAAAGGCCTTGATGGCGACGAACTTGATCGGCAGGCGCGACACCGGGTGTTCCCGGGCAACCGCCCCTCTACAACGCTGATGTATCCGAAACTCACACCGTTCGTTCTGGGGCAGATTATCGCGCTGTACGAGCATCGCGTGTTTGTCGAAGGCGTTCTGCTTGGCATCAATTCCTTTGATCAGTGGGGGGTGGAGTTGGGCAAAGAGCTTGCCAACTCGCTTGGTCCTGTCGTGGAAGGTGTTGCGAGCGCTGAAGGTAAAGACGGATCAACAGCCGCATTGGTCGCCTATGCGCTGAAACACCGAAACTAAGAGCGAAAAAATGCCGCCCACGGCCGTGTTGGGCTGCATTCTTTTATTGTCAGACAATTAAATGATTGGCAGGGTTCTTCCGTAGGAAACGACTGTATTGACGCGTCGGGTCACACCTCAAGCCGTCAATGCAAGATGGATAAGGCAGAGGCCATCCAAGGTCTCGCCAAGGACGGGAGGATGTTCATGCTAGGACAGATGATGACGCAGCCCCTGCTGGTTTCGTCGCTGATCGATCACGCAGAGCGCTGTCACGGCCAGACCGAGATTGTCTCGGTCGAAACGGACGGAACGGTCACTGAAACCAACTGGTCCGAGATTGCCGTGAATGCCCGACGAATGGCGTCGGCCTTGACGAATCTGGGGCTGGAACCGCAGGACAGGATCGGGACACTGGCCTGGAACAATCGGCGGCATCTTGAGATCTATTTTGCCACCTCCGGTGCGGGCTTTGTCTGTCATACGGTCAATCCCCGCCTGTTCCCCGAGCAGCTGACCTTTATCATCAACCATGCCCAGGACAGGGTGTTGTTCTTTGATGCGACGTTCATTCCGCTGGTCGCCGCGCTGCATGACGCTTTGACCGAGGTGCAGCATTTTGTCCTCATGGGGCCTCGCAATAAAGAGGCTGCGGCTCAGATTCCCGGCCTGAAATTCTATGACGAGTTGCTGGAGACCGGGGATGCAGGTTTCCAATGGCCCGATCTGGATGAAAAGACGGCCTGCGGTCTGTGCTATACGTCGGGAACCACGGGCAATCCGAAGGGCGTGTTGTATTCCCATCGGTCAACACTGCTGCACAGTTTCGCATCGAACACACGAGATGTGATCGGGTATTCAGCGATGGATGTTGTCATGCCGGTTGTGCCGATGTTCCACGTCAACGCCTGGGGGTCGCCCTACGCCTGTGCCATGTCCGGATCGCGGCTTGTGTTGCCTGGACCGGATTTACATGGTGAAGCGCTGGTCAACCTGATCGATACCTATGGCGTGACATTGGCCATGGGCGTGCCGACCATCTGGCAAGGCTTGCTGGCCCATGCCGCGGCATGCGGAACCGAACTCAAAAGCCTTGAACGCACGGTTATTGGCGGCGCCGCGTGCCCTCCGTCGATGATCGAAACCTTCCGCGAAACCTATGGCGTTGACACGGTCCACGCCTGGGGCATGAGCGAGATGAGCCCGCTGGGCACGACGAATTATCCATTGGCCAAACACCTGAAGCTGCCACCGGAAGAACAGCACAAGATCCGCCTGAGCCAGGGAAGACCACCCTTTGGGGTTGAGTTGAAAATCGTGGACGAAGATGGGAATGATCTGCCGCATGACGGCGAAACCCAGGGCGATTTGATGGTGCGGGGTCACTGGGTTCTGGACAGCTACTTCCAGTTGCAGGATCAGGATCTGTTGCAGGATGGCTGGTTCGCCACCGGAGATGTGGCCACTTTGGACCCGGATGGCTACATGACCATTCGCGACAGATCCAAGGACATCATCAAATCCGGTGGGGAATGGATCAGTTCGGTCGAGCTTGAGAACATCGCCGTGGCCCACCCCCAGCTTGCGACGGCCGCCGTGGTCGGTGTTCCGCATCCGAAATGGGATGAACGCCCCTTGCTGGTTGCTGTCAAAGCCGATGGTGAAAATCCCGGCGAAGAGGATTTGCTTGCCTTTTTCGAAGGCAAAATCGCCAAGTGGCAGATCCCGGACAAGGTTGTCTTTGTCGACGCATTGCCGCTGAGCGCGACCGGAAAGGTATTGAAACGCAAGCTTCGGGCCGAGTTCGGCGACGCCCTGACAGGGTAGGTCTGCTGCGTTTTGGGGAATTGGCTCCGGCGGTAGGGATCGAACCTACGACCAATTGATTAACAGTCAACTGCTCTACCGCTGAGCTACGCCGGAACGGTTCGCGCCGTATAGCAATCCGGTTTCCAGACGTCCAGAGGGTGCGTGTGTTTTTCGACGAAAAAACCGGCATAAATCGATGTGTTTTCTGACGGTAATGCAGGTCTGAACGAAGGGGGATTTTGGCTCCGGCGGTAGGGATCGAACCTACGACCAATTGATTAACAGTCAACTGCTCTACCGCTGAGCTACGCCGGAACGGTTCGCGCCGTATAGCAATCCGGTTTCCAGACGTCCAGAGGGTGCGTGTGTTTTTCGACGAAAAAACCGGCATAAATCGATGTGTTTTCTGACGGTAATGCAGGTCTGAACGAAGGGGGATTTTGGCTCCGGCGGTAGGGATCGAACCTACGACCAATTGATTAACAGTCAACTGCTCTACCGCTGAGCTACGCCGGAACTGAGGCGCATATAGCAACCCCGATTCCGGACGTCCAGTGGTTAAGTACGAGAACCATCAAAAAATTTTGCTGTTTTAGCGAAGCCGCCGAAAAACAGATGAAACTGACAGTGGGCCAATGGGCGTCACTCTGTTTTTTCCAGTCAGATCAACGAGGTGAGCGAAAACGTTGCGCTCGGCTGCGGGCAGCAATGCCGCTGGCGTATCCGTATAGATGCGGCCAGCCAGATCCCGCGCTGTCCCGTCTTCTTCTTCCAATGCGCTCAGAATCTGGGCCTCGCGGGTCTGGCGATGTGCAATCAGCCAGTCCAAACGTTGGGCAGGGCTGGTGATCGGTGCGCCATGGCCTGCATGGAAAACCGACCAGTCGCGCGCGCGCAGCCGATGGCAGGCAGTCATGAAGTCGGTCAGATCACCATCCGGAGGGGACACCAACGAGCTGGCCCACCCCATGACATGATCCGCCGTGAAACAGATGTTCTGCCAGGCCAGAGCAATGTGGTTGCCCAGATGGCCCGGTGTGTGAATGACCTCAAGCTGCCACCCGTCGCCATTGATGGTCTCACTATCCGCAACTTCGACATCAGGGCGAAACGTGGTGTCGATGCCTTCGCCGCCGCCGGTCAGCCCCTGCGCGGCAAGATCGGTCATGACGGCGCTGCGCCCCGCCTCGGGCCCGCCATAAGCATAAATCGTCGCCCCTGTGCGCGCCGCCAGCGGAGCCGCCAGGGGTGAATGGTCCACATGCGTATGTGTGACAATGATATGGCTGATCCTTTGACCCGGCGCCAAGGAATCCAGAATTGCGCCCAGATGTGCCTCGCTTGCGGGGCCTGGATCGATGACGGCAATGTCGCGTTCACCCAGCAGATACGTGTTGGTGCCACGATAGGTCATCGGAGAGGGATTCGGGGCCAGAATACGCCGCAAACCCGGATGCAGTTCCTCTGGCTGGCCGACGGGCGGATCGAAATCATCTGGTGCCTGCATTCTGTGCTCTTTCTCTTGTCCGGTCAGCCCGTTAGGTTTAGCGCATGTCTTCGCACTGGCTCAAACCTTATATGCCTCGCAGTCTTTACGCCCGGGCAGCGCTGATCCTGGTTTTACCTGTGATCGTGCTGTTGCTGGTCGTGGGAATCGCGTTCCTTCAAAAGCATCTTGAGGATGTCACCGGCCAGATGACACGCGCGGCATCCCGCGAGGTGATGCTGATTTCGACAATGATCGAGGACGCGGAAACGCAACAACAGGCGCTGGCGTCGATTCGTCCCGATTTGCAGGCCCTTGAGATGAAGGCCAAGTTTCTGGGCGTCAACGAACAGCCTGAGATTGGCGCGCGGCGATGGTACGATTTCATCGCCCCGCAGGTCGAATCCGAACTGTATGCCAGGTTGCCCAATCTTGCCGCCGTGGCGTTACCCAGCAGCAAAGAGGCGCGGGTTTATCTGAATACGCATCTGGGAGTGCTGCAATTGACGTTCGATCGGCGCAGGTTGTCGCCCGCGGCCCCGCATCAATTGATCGTCACTATGGTGTTCTTTGCAGTCATCATGACGACGATCTCGTTTCTTTACATGCGGAATCAATTGCGTCCCATTACGCGCCTCGCTGATGCGGCGCAGGCATTCGGGCGGGGGCGAATCGTTCCGTATTCACCCGGTGGAGCCATCGAGGTTCGTGCGGCGGGAAATGCGTTTCTGGATATGCGGTCCCGTATCGAACGCCAGATCGAGCAACGGACGTTGATGCTGTCGGGTGTCAGCCACGATCTGCGCACCCCGTTGACGCGCCTGAAGCTTGGACTGTCGATGTTGCCGGAAGACGAGGCCGCACCGTTGCAAAAGGATGTCACGGAAATGCAGTCCTTGCTGGATGCGTTTCTGGACTTTTCGCGTGGGGCTGCCGAGGGATCGGCAGAAGAGGTCCAACCGGATGAATTTCTCCGCCAGATTGTGGATGATGCAAAACGGGCCGGTCATCAGGCAGAGCTGATCGCGGTCGAGGGGCAGGGGACGGTCATGATACGCCCCATGGCTGTACGCCGGGCGGTGGAAAACCTGATTGGAAATGCCATGCGCTATGGCAGCCGGGCCGAGCTCAGCCTGTTTCTGAACGCGAAATCGATGCGCATCCGTGTTGAGGATGACGGCCCCGGTATACCTGCGGACCAACGTACAGAGGCGGTAAAGCCTTTCACGCGGCTCGACCCGGCTCGCAATCAGAATCAGGGCAGTGGCGTTGGCCTTGGTCTTGCGATTGTGGCGGATGTCGCGCGCGCGCATGGTGGAGCTTTGCGCCTGTCGAAAAGCGAACGTCTCGGAGGGCTCTGCGCAGACATAATAATCGGGCGATAGACCCCCTGTTATGTCTGCGCTTGGGGTTCAATTTTGTTAATTTGTCTGGCCATGGCATCCTGTCCCCATAGTTTTTTGCTTTTTTGGGGGCGCACAGGATGGGTATCGCAGGATTCGTGAAATTGGCCGAAAAGGGGTTTGTCGGGTGCGCGACACTTGCGGCCTTGCTGCCTCTTTGGCAGTGGTATGACGAAACCGATGAAAGGCGGGTGGAACGTTTGACCGGTTTTATCGGGGCAGGCGATACATGTCTGAAATGGTTGCGGTCCGACCTGATCGAATCGTTGGCATCCGAGTTGTGGCATGCGTCGCAGCAGGACGTGGTGGATGGCGACGAGGATCTGGCACCTCTTCCGGTTCAGGTGCGTGCCAATATGGCGATATTTTGCGCTGAAATGCTGGACTATTTGCAGAATGACTTCGGCAAGTTCGACGAGCCTCTCGCCTATGATTATTACATGATGATCATGGATGCGTCGTTCTGGGTCGATCCTGATGAATTCGAGACCTATTTGGAGGCGGTGCATCAAGATCCGAGCCTGTCCGGCAGTCACGAGGATTACAGCTTTGGTGGGCGCGACGGCTATTCCTATGAATGGCAAGTAACCCAAGAGGAGCTCGACGCCTATTTTGGGTTCGAAGATTCGGACGGATGAGCCAGCGCATCAACGTCCAGACGGCAACAACCCACCTGGATGTCTCGGCGAAATGGTAGGCCCGGAGGGACTCGAACCCCCAACCAAAGCGTTATGAGCGCTCTGCTCTAACCAATTGAGCTACAGGCCCGCCTAGGCGCTTGGGTATCACGGTGAACGGCCGCGTCAAGCCTGACCGTTGCAACAAACGCCACAATCGACTAACCCGCCCGCAAAGCTTTCTTGAGGGACCGGACATGACAGCGGGTAAAAACGGAATCACCTATGCCGATGCAGGTGTGGATATCGACGCGGGCAACGCCCTGGTCGATCGGATCAAACCCGCCGCCAAGCGGACCAACCGCCCCGGTGTGATGAGCGGCCTGGGTGGATTTGGCGCGCTGTTCGATCTGAAGGCTGCCGGGTACCAGGACCCGATTCTGGTCGGTGCGACGGATGGCGTGGGCACCAAGCTGCGGATTGCGATTGATACCGGCGTCGTGGACGGGGTCGGCGTCGATCTGGTGGCCATGTGCGTGAATGACCTGATCTGTCAGGGGGCCGAGCCGCTGTTCTTCCTCGATTATTTCGCGACCGGCAGGCTGGATACCGATACGGCGGCGCGGATCATCGAAGGGATTGCCGAAGGATGTGCGCAGTCTGGCTGTGCCCTGATCGGTGGTGAAACCGCCGAGATGCCGGGAATGTATCCTGATGGCGATTTTGATCTGGCCGGGTTTGCGGTCGGTGCGATGGAACGCGGCGCAGATCTGCCTGCGGGCGTTCAAGCCGGTGACGTCCTTTTGGGTCTGGCCTCGAACGGGGTGCATTCCAACGGTTATTCGCTTGTGCGCAAGCTGGTCGAACTGTCCGGTCTGGGCTGGGATTCGCCGTCGCCCTTTGGAGAGGGCAATCTGGGTGAGGCACTTCTGACGCCCACACGCCTTTACGTAAAACCGGCTTTGGCTGCGGTTCGCGCAGGTGGTGTGCATGCGCTGGCGCATATCACCGGCGGTGGGTTGACCGAAAATCTTCCCCGCGTGCTGCCCCAAGGGATGGGGGCCCGGATCGATCTGGACAGTTGGCAACTGCCCCCTGTCTTCGGCTGGATGGCGAAGACCGGCAGTATCGTTGAGGCGGAAATGCTCAAGACCTTCAATTGCGGTATCGGCCTTATTGTCGTGTGCGCCGCGGAAAAGGCGGATGAGCTGTCGGCCCTGCTGGCGGATGCCGGTGAAACCGTCGCTCGGATCGGTGCCGTCACGGAAACGCCCGGCGTTGCCTATTCGGGCAAACTGCTGTGAGCCAGAAGCGCGTCGCGATCCTGATCTCCGGGGGCGGGTCGAACATGGTGTCGCTTGTTGACAGCATGACCAAAGATCATCCGGCGCGGCCCTGTTTGGTGTTGTCCAATGATGCGCAGGCAGGCGGGCTGAAAAAAGCTGCGGACCGTGGCATTCCGACCGCAGTGGTTGATCATCGCCCTTTCAAGGGGGACCGCAGCGCCTTTGAAGCCGAGCTTTTGAAGCCCCTGCAAGAGGCGCACCCCGACATTGTCTGTCTGGCCGGCTTTATGCGGGTTCTGACAGCGGATTTCGTGTCTCGGTTTCAAGGCCGGATGCTGAATATCCACCCTTCATTATTGCCAAAATACAAAGGGTTACACACCCATGCCCGCGCGATTCAAGCCAGAGATTCCGAACACGGCTGCTCGGTGCATGAGGTGACGGCGGCACTGGATGATGGCCCGATTCTGGGTCAGGCACGGGTCCCGATCAAAGCCGATGATACACCGGAATCGCTGGCTGCGCGGGTGCTGGTGTGGGAGCATAAACTCTACCCCGAAGTGCTGCGGCGCTTTGCAGAAGGCAACAGGTCGCCCGTCCTGTTGCCGTGAAGGCTCTGTGGGTGATTTACACCCGTGTAATAATCGGCCTATGGTCGTCGACGACGCTCGGGACGAGGACAAAAACGGGCAGGCACAAAAACAAGAGCGATACTAGTACGGCGCATGAAAACCCTGACGACGACGCAAGAGCTGGCCGATTTCTGCAAGGCCGCCGAAGGCTATCCCTATATCACGGTCGACACCGAATTTCTGCGTGAGCGGACGTACTACTCCAAGCTGTGTCTGGTGCAATTGGCTGTCCCGTCCGAGGATGAAGACAGCGCGGTTCTGGTCGATCCGCTTGGCGATGGCTTGTCGCTTGACCCGCTTTACGATCTTTTCCGGAATGAAAGCGTGGTCAAGGTGTTCCATGCCGCCCGCCAGGATCTTGAGATCTTCTGGGTCGAAGCCGGTGTGTTCCCCAAACCGCTGTTCGACACACAGGTCGCAGCGATGGTGTGTGGCTTTGGCGAACAGGTTGGCTATGAAACTCTGGTTCGGAAAATCTGCAAGCAGGGCGTCGACAAGACCTCTCGGTTCACCGACTGGTCCCGGCGCCCGCTGACCGATGCTCAGAAAAACTATGCTCTTGCGGATGTGACCCATTTGCGCGGGATCTACGAGCGTCTGGCCGCAGAACTTGAAAAGACGCAGCGCAGCCACTGGGTTGCCGAAGAATTGCGGACGCTGACACAGCCTGCCACATATGACATCCGCCCCGAAGACGCATGGAAGCGGGTGAAAACGCGCACGAACTCGGCCAAGTTTCTGGCTGTGGTGCGTGAATTGGCGCAGTTTCGCGAATCCTATGCGCAGGAAAACAACGTGCCCCGGAACCGCGTATTCAAAGACGACGCGCTGATCGAGCTGGCATCGACCAAACCCAAAACACATTCGGATTTGGGCGGATCCCGCCTGTTGCTGCGCGAAGCCCGCAAAGGGGCGGTCGCCGAAGGTATTCTGGCAGCGGTCAAGCGCGGCGTGAATTGCCCGCCCGACAAATTGCCCAAGGTCGACACTTCGCGCGACAAGCTCAAGGTCAATCCGGCGCTGGCTGACCTGCTAAGGGTTCTGCTGAAGTCCAAAACCGAAAGTTCAGGTGTGGCGGCGAAATTGATCGCCACAAGCTCGGACCTGGATCAGATTGCAGCCGGCGAGCGGGATGTTCCAGCCTTGTCGGGATGGCGGTTCGAAGTCTTTGGCGAGGATGCTCTCAAGCTGTGCGAGGGAAAGATTGCCCTGGCGGCCAAAGGACAGTCGGTCAAGGTCGTGTCCCTGTAACGGCGCTTACCGGCGCCGTGATTCCAGTGCGTTCTGTTGTCCGACCACGCGGATCAGCCGAATACCTTCCAGTTCCTGTTTCGAGATATTGATGGCGTCCGATACCATCCGAGTACGTTCCGACCCTTGCGGCGTCTCATAGCTGGGGTAGTTCACACGGAACACAAATTCCAAAGTTCCGTTCTTCTGGTTTTCTTCCTTTTCAACAGGAACCAGACGCGCGTTGAATGCCCCCTGCCGGACAGCCGTGCCAGACGCATAGATGATCGCGCCAGAGGGGGTCGGGTCAATGCGCAATTCGTCGATCTGACCAATTGGAATGCTGGTGTCTTCAGCATCGGGGCGGGAAAACAGGCCGGTTCCTCCGCCTTGCTTCGGAACCAATGCGTCGGCGGCATTTGGGTCGGGCGGTGTTTCGGCTTCGACAGATCTGCTGGATCCGAACCAGTTTGACGGGTTCACCCGAGAGTCACGCCAGCTGCTGCATGCAGTCAGGGTCAGCGTGGCGATGATGAGAACGGACAGAGATTTTTGCATGGACCCACAGACTTTCACACGAGTTCAGGCAATGGGTTAGCGCAATTTCTTCGCGTTGAAAAGCCACCGCGGGGGCTGGACAGTGGCGGGTCACCGGCTTAGGTCACAATTGTGAATGCAAACAAAGGACCACCGCATCATGGCCACGCCCGCCTTTGAAGAGATTGTCGAGGATTTCGAGTTTCTCGAGGATTGGGAAGACCGGTATCGCCATGTCATCGAGCAGGGCAAGGCGATGGAGCCGTTGGACGACGCATTCAAGGTTCCGGCGACAAAAGTCCATGGATGCGCCAGCCAGGTCTGGCTGCATCCGATGATTGAATCCGGCGTCTTCAAGTTCGATGGTGACAGCGATGCACTGATCGTGCGCGGCCTGATCGCTGTTCTTCGGTCCTTGTACAACGGTTTGCCCGTGGCCGAAGTTCCCAAAGTCGATGCGGGGGCTGAACTGGCACGCCTTGGGCTGAACGACCACCTGTCCGCTCAGCGCTCGAACGGCCTGCGGTCGATGATCGAACGCATCCGGCAGGTCGCACAGGAAAACGCCTGATCTCATCTTGGGCGGTTTGCCCAGTCCGACAGCGTGTTTTCCAGATCGCCGTAACCGGTGAACCGGCGTTCGAATTCAAGCCCCATCCGGTCTGCGCATTCGCGCGCGCGTTCCGTCAGCTCTGGGCTGTCGATCTGGGCCTGATAGACAAGTTTGGTGTAATTGCCGAAATACATGTCACGCAGTTCCGGGTGGCGGTCCAGGCCCAGTGGTTTCCAGACAAAGGCGTCGAATTGCCGGGCCAGGAAATCTGTCAGATAGAACGCGGTTGTTTCGTCTTCTCCGCGGTCCTGAAAAGCCTGATTTCCTTCGAAGAAGGAATAGCAATGGGGCCCCTTCACCATTTCGACCCCAAGCTTTTCGCAGGCGGCCTGAAGCAGGCCCCCTGTGCCGCAATCGGCGTAAACGATGTAGATCTTGTCATAATTGCGCTGATGCTTGGCCACGGCGTCTTCCACAGCCTGGGTGATCCGTTCCGGGTGAACGTGCAGGATCGCAGGCAGGCAGGTCAAAGCCATGTGATCCCAGCCATTCCGTGTTTTGATGTCCAGTATTTCGCGCGCAAGAGCGCCGCAGGCAATCAACAGGATGCTTCCCTTGCCCGTATCCTCATAGCCCTTCGTGGTCAGGGCTGCATCATCTGGCAGGGATTCGTTTGACGTCACTTGGCATCCTCCGGGGCTGCTGCCATAGGAGGATGATTGAGGCCGTTGGGCAAGCCCCGATCCGACATCTCATGTCAGGCCGCCGACGCATGCGCTTCGAACGCGGTCAGCAGCGGCCGGGCCAGCGGGCCGTACGCGGCAACACCGTTCAGCGACAGTTCCGGAAACAGCGACAGGATTTCTTGCCGTGCGGCAGACCCGAGACTGTCCCAGATTTGCGCGCCGGGATGAAAGCTCTCGCTCAGGCAATCTTCGGCCCAGAGCAGCTCATGCCGGTCGAACAGCAAGTGGATGTAGGTCACCAGCCCTCCGGGCCGCAGTATGATGTCGGACCCGTTCACGAGATGTTTGGCAGGCGCCAGGGCTTCGCAATGTCCGGTGTACAGCTCGAGACGCCAATCCCCAATCAGCATGCGGTGCTGTTGCGACACCAGAATGTCGCGCGTGTTTCCGATGACGCCTGCTTTGAAGAGAATTGGCGCATGCGGACCCGTTGCCTTGACGGTTCGCCGCCCCATCCAACGCAGGGGTTGCAGCCCATGATCATGGGTTTCAATCCGGTCGCCGACGGACAGGGTTTCAATCGGTCGCACGCCTTGCTCGGTGCGGATCATCGTTCCGGGGGTAAAGCAGGGCACCAGATCCCAATCTTCACGGCGGGATGTCAGGCCTGAATACCGGTTTCCGGCAAGGCTGTTGAGAGTGATCGAGCGGACAGGGCCAGCCTCCAAGGCGGACTGGTCCAAATTGTCCGAGAATTCCGGCATCAGATAGGTGTTGCCATCCACATCCTGCGCCACAACTGCGGAAATCCTGGCAGTTGATCCGTCAAAATAGGTGATCGTGGCGTTGTAGACCGAAGTGCCATCGAATGTCTGAGGCGGTCCGCCATTGATCGAAAGCCGATCATTGGCCGACATGTTGTTCATGTTGTAGTACGAACCCGGATTGCCGACCGGGCTCCAGGTGACGCTGTTATGAGCCAGCGGATCGTCGGACCCGCCAAAGGTTTTTCCCACAAGCACCGAAGCGTTTTCAGCTGTGTTGTTGCCTTCGAAACTGTCGATATCGGCAAGTTTGCCGAGCGAGATGGCTGTGAACGTAGTCGGCACGAGACCCCCTGGGAATGTGGATGCCTCGTTCTTTTAGACCTGCTTTGGTTTAGAATTGGATAATCCGGATTTTCCGGTGACAAAGCGCTTCGGAATCGAAAAGACCGCCCGGATCGGACGGCCTTTCAATCAGTATTATTCGGGTCTTAGCCAGCCAGTTGATTGTGCTTGCGGCCCACGAATTCCTTGGCGGTTTCCACTGCAACAGCTGCGTCACGGCAATAGGCATCCGCGCCGATGGCTTTGCCGAACTCTTCATTCAGGGGCGCGCCGCCGACCAGAACGATGTAGTCGTCGCGGACGCCCTGTTCGACCATCGTGTCGATGACCACTTTCATGTAAGGCATCGTAGTGGTCAGTAGGGCCGACATACCCAGAATGTCGGGTTGTTCGTTTTCCAGCGCTTCCAGGTAGTTTTCGACCGGGTTGTTGATGCCCAGATCGACAACTTCGAAGCCAGCGCCTTCCATCATCATCGAAACAAGGTTCTTGCCGATGTCGTGGATGTCGCCCTTCACGGTGCCGATGACCATCTTGCCGACGCGCGGTGCACCGGTTTCGGCCAACAGCGGCTTGAGAATGGACATGCCGCCCTTCATGGCGTTTGCGGCCAGCAGAACCTCGGGGACAAACAGGATGCCGTCGCGGAAGTCATGGCCCACGATGGTCATACCGCCAACCAGAGCCTTGGTCAGGATGTCATAAGGCGTCCATCCGCGTTCCAGCAGGATATTGGTGGCTTCTTCGATCTCTTCCTTCAGGCCGTCATAGAGATCGTCGAACATCTGCTCGACCAGTTCGTCGTCATTCAATTCGGACAGGACGATGTCTTCTTCGTCGGACATGGGGTATTCCCTGTGCTGGGCGGGCCATCGGCCCGTGGTGGCATTTTTTCCGTTTTGGCCAAAACGTCGCATCGTGACTGTGACGATTGCGACGTCGGTCGTTTCGGGACCGACCTATAGGGCAAAAAATGGGGGGGCTCGATAGAAAAGTCTGCAAGATCATCCTGCGGAGATTTCATCTCGCTTCAATCCATCTGTGATTTGGCGGGGCTTGCGCCAAATTGGCGACAAGCCTATGTTTGCGTTAGAACAAAAAGAGAACAGAATGACATGAGTATCGCGCGGACGATCAAGGCAAGAGGAACAACGACGAACGAAGCTGGTCGGTTTGAATGCTTTGCCACCACGGCCACCGAAGACGGGTGGGACATTGAGGAAGAATTGCCGCCGCTGCGAACCGAGACACGTGAAGAGGTTGCGCGCAGCGCTATTACTTACAACCGATCCCCCGACTTGCCCTTCGATCGGTCGATCAACCCGTACCGGGGATGTGAACATGGTTGCGTTTACTGTTTTGCGCGGCCCAGCCACGCGTATCTTGGGCTATCGGCAGGATTGGATTTCGAAACCCGCCTGATCGCTCGACCCAACATGGGGCGTGTTCTGCGCAAGGAATTGTCCGCCAGATCCTACAAAGTCGCGCCGATTGCAATTGGTACGAATACGGACCCGTATCAGCCGATTGAGAAAAAGCACATGATTACAAGGTCATGCCTTGAGGTTTTGAGCGAGTTCAACCACCCGGTCGCGATCGTCACCAAGGGTACCCTGATAGAGCGGGATCTGGAGTTGCTTGCCGACATGGCAGGCCGGGGGCTGGTGCGGGTTGGTGTTTCGCTGACCACGTTGGATGCGGAATTGTCCCGCCGAATGGAACCACGGGCGCCGTCGCCCCTTCGTCGGTTGCGCGTGATCCGAACGCTGACGGAAGCGGGCGTTCCGGTGCGTGTCATGACGTCACCCATCGTGCCGGGGCTGACGGATCATGAACTGGAAAGCCTTCTGGAGGCCGGGAAAGAGGCTGGAGCGGATGCCGCAAGCTGGATCATGTTGCGCCTGCCGCGCGAAGTATCGCAGCTTTGGCAGGGCTGGCTAGCCGATCATGAGCCATCGCGGTCGGAAAAGGTCATGTCCAAACTGCGGGAAATGCATGGGGGTCGGGACTACGATCCGCGTTGGGGACACAGAATGCGGGGCGAGGGTGAGTATGCCGGGATTATCGCTCAAAGGTTCTTGAAGACCTGCAAACGTCTGGGGCTGTCCATAAAAACGGCCCCGTTGCGTTGCGATTTGTTTGTGGTGCCGCCGCAGCCCGGCGATCAGCTGAGCCTGTTCTGAGGTCATGCGCCCCGGCTTGTTCGGTGCTGTCTTGTGCTGGAAAACACCGGGTCTTCGCGCTCTCATTGCTTCAGCCCAAACAAAAAGACCCCGGCAGTACCGGGGCCTTCGAAACAGATTGCCGTAAGGCGCGTATCAGCGATTTTCGATATCCACGTAATCGCGCAGCGTTTCGCCCAGGTACAGCTGACGCGGGCGGCCGATCTTGTTTTGCGGATCGGCGATCATCTCTTTCCACTGGCTTACCCAACCAACAGTGCGTGACAGGGCGAAGATCGGCGTGAACATCGAGGTCGGGAAACCCATCGCTTCGAGGATGATGCCCGAATAGAAGTCGACATTCGGGAACAACTTCTTTTCGGCGAAATACGGGTCTTCCAGCGCTTCGCGTTCCAGTTCCTTGGCGACCTGCAGTTTTGGGTTGTTTTCAATGCCTAGCAGATCCAGAACCTCGTCTGCCGATTGCTTCATCACTTTGGCGCGCGGGTCGAAGTTCTTGTAGACGCGGTGGCCAAAGCCCATCAGGCGGAACGGATCGTCTTTGTCCTTGGCCCGGGCGATGTATTCGGGAATGCGATCGACGGTGCCGATCTCTTCCAGCATTTCCAGGCAGGCTTGGTTTGCGCCACCGTGGGCAGGGCCCCAGAGGCAAGCAACACCGGCTGCGATACAGGCAAACGGGTTCGCACCTGAAGATGAGGCCAGACGCACGGTAGATGTCGAGGCGTTTTGCTCATGATCCGCGTGCAGGGTCAAAATCCGGTCCATCGCTCGGCTAAGGATCGGGTTGACCTCATATTCCTCGGCAGGAACGCTGAAACACATGCGCAGGAAGTTCGACGCATAGTCCAGATCGTTGCGCGGATACACGAAAGGCTGACCGGTGTGGTACTTATAGGCCCATGCAGCAATAGTCGGCATCTTGGCGATCAGACGATGCGATGCGATTTCACGCTGCTGCGGGTCCGAGATATCCGTTGAATCGTGATAGAAGGCCGACATCGCGCCGACAACGCCGACCATAATGGCCATTGGGTGCGCGTCGCGGCGGAAACCGCGATAGAAATACTGCATCTGCTCGTGCAGCATGGTGTGGCGTGTGATCGTGGTCTCGAATTTCTCAAGATCCTTTGCCGCCGGCAGTTCTCCGTACAGCAGAAGATAGCAGACTTCGAGGAAATGCGATTTCTCGGCCAGTTGGTCGATCGGATAGCCGCGGTGCAGCAGTTCGCCTTTTTCGCCGTCGATATAGGTGATGGTGCTGTCGCAGCTTGCGGTCGAAGTGAACCCAGGATCGTAGGTGAAGACGCCGGCCTGACCATAAAGCTTGCGGATATCAATGACATCCGGACCAGCAGTCGGAGAATGAACAGGCAACTCATACTCTTTGCCGTGAACGGTCAGAGTGGCTGTTTTGTTGCTATCAGTCATGGTTGTCCCTTCTTCATTCATGCGCACGCCAGAGATACCTCCGGTGATACGGGCAATGACTGCGCGTGGACGCGCAGTCCGGGTGTTAGCGGAGCAGCGTTACCCGTTTATGAAGCTTGGGTTATTTCGCTGCTTCAGAAAGCCGCGCCAGGGTTTCTTCCCTTCCCAGCACAAGCATCATGTCAAAAACCGAAGGCGTAACGGCCCGACCTGCCAGGGCGGCCCTCAGCGGACCGGCCAGCTTGCCGAACTTGAGCTTCTTTGACTCGGCAAAGGAATTCAGTGCCTCCTCCAGTTCGTTCCGCGACCAGCTAGCATTTTGCAGATGCGGCGTCAATTCCGTCAGTATACCATCGGATACAGTTGCCAATGCCTTTGCTGCCTTTTCATCCGGAACGATAGGGCGGCTTGTCAATGCAAAATGAGCCTTTTCAAGCAGTTCCGGGAAGGTGCGCGCCCGGTCCTTGAGGCAATACATCGCACGTTCCAGATCACTGGATTGTGTTTCAGTAAGGGGCGTAAGGTCTGCTGCGGCCAGATACGCCTCGATCTCTTGCCGCAGCGCAGCATCGTCCGAGATTGCGATATGCTGTCCACACAGGTTTTCAAGCTTCTTCAGATCAAACCGCGCAGGGCTTTTGCCGACCCCGTCCAGATCGAACCATTCCTTTGCCTGCGCGTCCGTGAAAAACTCATCGTCGCCATGACTCCAGCCTAGCCGGGCAAGGTAATTGCGCATCCCGGCTGCGGGATAGCCCATGGCCTGATATTCCTGCGCTCCAAGAGCACCATGGCGCTTGGACAGCTTCTTGCCGTCCGGCCCGTGAATCAGCGGGATATGCGCCCAGACCGGAACGTCCCAGCCCATGGCTTCGTAGATCATCATTTGCCGCGCGGCGTTGTTGAGGTGATCGTCGCCGCGGATGACATGGGTGACACCCATGTCGTGATCGTCGACAACGACTGCCAGCATGTAGACGGGTGTTCCGTCCGAGCGCAGAAGAATCATGTCGTCCAACTGGTCATTGCGGATGCTCACATCGCCCTGAACCTGATCGTGGATCACGGTCACCCCGTCCTGAGGCGCCTTGATGCGTATGGCAAAAGGTGCATCCGGATGCGTCGCAGGATCGGCGTCACGCCATGGGCTGCGGAACAGAGTTGATTTCCCTTCGCTGCGCGCCTGATCCCGGAAAGCCGCGATTTCTTCCTGGGTCGAGAAACACTTGTAGGCTTTGCCCTCGGCCAGCAACTGATGCGCGACCTCGGCGTGACGGGCGGCCCCTTCGAACTGGCTGATCACATCGCCGTCGTGATCAAGGCCAAGCCAGGCCATGCCCTGAAGGATCGCGGCGGTCGCCTCGGGTGTCGAACGTTCGCGATCGGTGTCTTCGATCCGCAGCAGGAATTTGCCGCCCCGACCACGCGCATACAGCCAATTGAACAATGCAGTGCGCGCGCCGCCTATATGCAGGAAACCGGTGGGCGAGGGGGCAAAACGAGTGACGACCTGTTCAGTCATGGTGAGGATTAACCTTTTGGTAACCGTATCTGGCATAGTTTGAAGCCTGTCTAACGAGCCCGAAGGACGGGGGCAACCATGCGTGTTCTTGCACGGGTCGAGGCCGCGCTGCTGCACCAGACAGGCTACCTTTTCCCTTGGACGCCGGTTTTGCTGGCGACGGGGATTGGTCTTTATTTCGGCGTCCGCGTCGAGCCGGATTGGTCAGTTTATGCCGGTCTTGTCTGTCTTGGAATCGCTCTTGTCGCCTTGCGCCGCCGGCTGCCACCGGGGGTGGGAACGTTGGCAATCGGGGGGGCGCTGATCGCTGCCGGTTTCATTCTGGCAGGCGTTCGCGCCCATATGGTGGCAGAACCGGTACTGTCGTGGCGATATTATGGCCCTGTCGAGGGGAGGGTCGTCGCCATGGATCGGTCTGCCTCGGATGCGTTGCGGTTGACGCTTGATCAGGTACGCATAGGGGATGTACCTCAGGAGCGCAGACCGCAGCGCATCCGTCTTTCCGTTCATGTTCCAACGGGCGCAATCGCACCGGGGCAGCGTATTATGACCACAGGTCATCTTTCGCCGCCGCAGGGCCCGGTCGAGCCCGGAGGTTTCGACTTTCGCCGTCATGCCTGGTTTCAACGATTGGGCGCGGTCGGGTATACCCGCGTCCCGATCATGACCATCGCACCAGCGACCGAAGGGATCGACGGCATTCGGGTCACTGCGATCCGCATGGCCATTTCGCAGCGGGTCAGGCAGATCCTGCCCGGTGAAATCGGTGGATTTGCCGCCGCCGTCACCACCGGAGATCGCAGCGGGATGGGGCAGGAGACGCTATCATCCTTGCGGGCGTCCAATCTGGCGCACCTGCTGGCCATTTCCGGGCTTCATATGGGGCTTCTGACAGGCTTCGTATTCGTGGCGTGTCGGTTGGGGCTGTCGTTGTGCCCCCCCGTGGCGTTGCGACTTCCGGTTCGGAAGGTGGCTGCTGTTCTCGCGCTTTGTGCCGCAACCCTTTATCTGTTGTTGTCCGGCGGCAACGTAGCAACCGAACGGGCCTTTGTCATGGTCAGCGTCATGCTGGGGGCCGTGTTGATCGACCGACGCGCGATTTCGCTGCGTGCGGTTGCTGTTGCCGCCGTCATCGTGCTGGTTCTTCGGCCCGAGTCGCTGCTGAGCCCCGGATTTCAAATGTCTTTCGCCGCAACCACAGCGTTGGTCGCCGTCTTCGGAGCGTTGCGAGAGATGCGCCCGATGCCCGGCCCAAACTGGTTGAAGCCCGTCGTCGGCGTGGTGATGTCATCGGCAATTGCAGGCCTTGCAACAGCCCCCATAGGTGCCGCGCATTTCAATACGATGTCCCATTACGGTCTGCTTGCCAACCTGCTTTCCGTTCCTGTCATGGGTCTTTCTGTCGTGCCCTCCGCCGTCGTTGCGGCGCTTCTGGCCCCATTTGGACTGGAGGCAATTGCCCTGACCGTCATGGGGTGGGCGTTGCATTGGATCCTTACGGTTTCGGACTGGGTGTCGCACCTTGATGGCGCGCAGGGTTTTGTGGTCAGCCCGCCTTGGTACATCCTGCCCCTGGTCGCACTCGGCGCCTTGTGGATGGCCTTGTGGCAGGGACAAGCACGGTGGGCCGGAGCAGTGCCTGTTGTCCTGGCATTTCTGCTTTGGAACTCGGGGCACAGACCGGATGTCCTGATCGCTGAAAACGGCGGATTGGTGGGGGTCATGACCGACAAGGGGCGGGCCCTCAGCAAAAGCAAAGGCAGCGGGTTTGTCGCCGGTGTTTGGCTTGAAAATGACGGAGACGGTGTTGATCAGATCGAGGCGGCGCTCAGATGGCCGGACAGCGACATCGTGCAACGATACCAGTTGAATGATTTTGAGATCATCCATATCACCGGAAAACGGGCGGCGCGGGCGTTTGATGAATGCCAGAAAAACCAGATTATCATCTCGGCCGTTGCGCTTGCCCTGCAAGGTTCGTGCGGGGTGTTCGATCCGGAACGGTTGTACGAAACCGGCAGCCTGTCGGTTTCGAACGGAAAGTTGACCTCGAGCGCGGACATGACAGGTCATCGGCTTTGGTCCCCGAAACCTGCCGGGGACCGTCATTCCAATCAGGCTCAATAGGTGCGGATCAGTCCGACCAACCGGCCCTGAACCTTGACCTTTTCTTCGGGCAGGACGCGCGTTTCATAAGCCGGGTTTGCAGCCTCAAGCGCGATTGCGTTGCCGCGGCGGAAGTACCGCTTGAGGGTCGCTTCCTGATCCTCGACCAAGGCAACCACGATGTCGCCGTTATCCGCGGTCGAGGTTTCCCGGATGACGACCACATCACCGTCATTGATGCCAGCGTCGATCATCGAGTCGCCGCGAACTTCCAATGCATAGTGCTGACCCTGTCCCGAAACCATGGGGCCGGGGACGGCCACGTGATGCGATACATGGCTGATTGCTTCGATGGGAACACCGGCTGCGATCCGGCCCATGACCGGCAGTTCGAGCGCGTCCACCGATACAGGCTCCATATTCGCAGGGCGGGGGCCCTTGGGCCGGTCGCCTTCGATCACACGTGGCGTAAAGCCGGCCGTCGGCTCGCCGCCAAGGCTTTCGGGCAATTTCACGATCTCAATGGCCCGAGCGCGATGGGCAAGGCGGCGGATAAACCCGCGTTCCTCCAGTGCGGTGATCAACCGGTGAATGCCGGATTTCGACCGCAGGTCGAGAGCAGCCTTCATTTCATCAAAACTGGGCGGAACACCGTCTGCCTGCACGCGTTTGTGGATGAATTCCAGCAAATCCAATTGCTTCTTGGTCAGCATCGCTCACACCTCGTCGCTCATGCGTTTTCTTTTGTTCTACGCATGTTCACGTTTTGTGTCAACGAATTTGAGGTTACATCAGATTGGCAGATATTCGACCATTTCCCCGATGTCGCGCGCCGGATCGTGTGGGGCGCGGACCAAAAGCGCGTTGGACTGAGCCAATACGCTGAGAAGGGAACTGTCCTGATCTGCGCAAGCTTCGATACCGGCATCCGTCACCACGGCGCGCATATAATGCTCGCGCGGGCCATTCTCGGGCAAAGGACCACTCAGCCGGGCCGTGCGGAAGGGCGGCAGCACCTGTTCAAGCCCCAGCATCCGGCGCACCATCGGGGCCAGAAACAGATAGCCGCAGACCATGGCACTGACCGGATTGCCCGGCAACCCGACCATCGCCGCGTTGCCGATACGACCGGCCATCAGAGGTTTTCCGGGGCGCATTCGGATCTTGTAGAAGGATTGCTTCATCCCCAACCCCTGCGAGACGTCCGACACGAGGTCATAATCGCCAACCGACGCTCCGCCGATCGTCACGACCAGATCCGCCCCCTGCGCAAGGCCAAAGGCCGTTTCAAGCGACGAAACAGTATCCCGCGCGATCGGAAGCACGCGCACCACAGCCCCCAATCCTTCGAGCATTGCCTTCAGGCCAAATGTGTTCGATGCAATGATCTGATCCGGGCCGGGTTCTTCCCCGGGCATGACCAACTCATCACCAGTCGAGATGAGGGCGATCACGGGTCTGCGCGACACAGGGACGCGAGGGATGTTCATCGCGGCCATCAAGGCCACATCTTCAGCGCGGATCAAACGCGGGGCCGATATGGACGTGCCAGCCTTGAAATCCACGCCAGCGGGTCGGATGTTCGTTTTTGCGCCGGGTGTGTCCGTGATCGTCAGAAGATCACCGCGGCGGTCCGTATCCTCTTGAATCACAACGAAATCCGCGCCCTCGGGCACAGGGGCGCCGGTATAGATGCGAACGGCCTGTCCGGGGCCTACAGCGCCCTCAAAACGACGCCCGGCGGCTGACTCGCCCACAACTTTGAACATGGCGTGCAGTTCGACCTCGTCAGATTTGACTGCATAGCCATCCATGGAAGAGGCGGCAAAAGGCGGCTGATCCCGCGTGGCCGTGACATCCCGCGAAAGCACGCGCCCTGCGGACTGGGCCAGTGGTACCTCTTCGGCCGGCAAAGGCCCCACGAGATCGAACAACAGGGCGCGCGCCTCTTCGACAGTAATCATTTCGCCTCGTAACGCCCTGATTTACCGCCATCTTTAAGCAGAACGCGAATGCCGCCTATCTCCATCGCCTTATCGACGGCCTTGGTCATGTCGTATACGGTCAAGGCGGCTGTCGATACGGCGGTCAGCGCTTCCATCTCTACCCCGGTCTGGCCCGAGGTCTTGACGGTGGCCTGGATCCGAACACCCGGCAGGTCCGGGTCAAGAGTCAGCTCGACGGCCACTTTGGTCACCGGCAAAGGATGACACAGCGGAATAAGGTCCGGCGTTTTCTTTGCGCCCATGATGCCAGCCAAGCGGGCAATGCCCAGAACATCGCCTTTCTTGGCGCGACCTTCGGAAATGATTTCAAAAGTTTCCGGCGCCATCCTGATGTGACCTTCGGCAATGGCGACGCGATCTGTCACCTCCTTGTCCGAGACATCGACCATATGTGCCTGACCTTGGGCATCGAAATGGGTCAGTGGCATCACATCACTCCGGGGATCAGCGGGTTTGACAGGATATGGCGCGTTGCCGCTTCCACATCGTCCTGGCGCATCAGGCTTTCTCCGATCAAGAAGCAGCGGGCCCCATAGCGTGCAATGTCCTTCAGGTCGTCTGGTGTACCCAGACCGCTTTCGCACACGATGGTGCGATCGGCGGGCACCAGCTTGGACAGGCGGCGCGTCGTGTCGAGCGTTGTCTCGAAGGTCTTCAGATTGCGGTTGTTGATACCGATCAGCGGACTTTTCAGCTGTGCCGCGCGTTCAAGCTCTGCCTCGTCGTGTACTTCGATCAGAACATCCATATCCCAATCGAATGCAGTGTCTTCCAGTTCAGCCGCCTGATCATCGCTGACCGAGGCCATGATGATCAGAATGCAATCCGCCCCCAGGGCGCGTGCTTCGACCACCTGATACGGGTCGTACATGAAATCCTTGCGCAAGGCGGGCAGGGATGTCGCCTCGCGCGCCTGCGTCAGATACTCTTTTTGACCCTGAAAACTGGGGGTGTCGGTCAGGACGGACAAACATGTCGCGCCACCATCTTCATAAGCCTTTGCAAGAACCGGCGGGTCGAAATCCGGCCGGATCAGTCCTTTGGACGGGCTGGCTTTCTTGACCTCTGCGATCAGGCCATAGCCTTGCCGCGAGGCGTGTTGCAGCGCATTGGCAAAGCCACGAGGTTCCGAGGCGGACCGGGCCTCACTTTCCAGTGTTTCCAGGGATTTCTGCGCTTTGTCCGCCGCGACTTCTTCCAGTTTGTAGGCTTTGATTCTATCCAGAACGGTGTCGGTCATGCGGCTTCCTGTGTCTTGGCGGCCAAGGCCGTAATTTTAATTTTGGCATTGCCACTGTCAATGCTTTCAGCAGCCATGGCCACGCCTTCGCGCAGATCTTTTGCCGCTTCGGCGACGACCAGAGCGGCGGCCGAATTCAGCAGCACCGCGTCACGATACGCAGACGGGGCACCTTCCAGCAAAGCCCGGAACGCAACGGCGTTTTCCTCGGGCGAGCCACCGATGATGTCCTCGAACGGATGCACCGGAAGACCTGCGTCTTCGGGGTGCAGTTCGACCTCTTTCACAATCCCGTCTTCCAGAGCGGCGACCCAGCTGATGCCGGTGATCGTAAGCTCGTCGGTCCCGTCCGAACCATGCACCAGCCAGGCCCGGTCCGAGCCCAGCAGGCCAAGCGTTTCGGCCATCGGGTGGATCAGGTCGCGGCTGAAGGCGCCGGTCAATTGCCGTTTGACGCCGGCAGGGTTGGTCAGGGGGCCAAGAATATTGAAGATCGTGCGCGTTCCCAATTCTTGCCGGGACGGCATCACATGGGCGATGGCAGGGTGGTGCATTGGCGCCATCATGAAGCCGATTCCAACGTCTTTCAGCGCATTTTCAACAACTTGCGGGCCGACCATTACGTTGATACCCATCTGGCCCAATGCGTCCGCCGCGCCGGATTTGGAGCTCAGGTTGCGATTGCCGTGTTTCGCGACCGTGACTCCGGCACCGGCCACGACAAAAGCGGTCGCGGTCGAGATGTTCAGGGTGCCTTTGCCGTCGCCGCCGGTGCCGACGATATCCATCGCCCCCTCGGGTGCGTTCACGGCATTGCATTTCGAACGCATCACGGCGGCTGCCGCGGCGTATTCATCGACCGTCTCACCGCGTGTCCGCATGGCCATCAGCAATCCGCCGATCTGGCTGGGCGTGGCTTCGCCATCGAACAGTATGGCAAAGGCTTTTTCAGCCTCGGCACGTGTCAAAGGACGATCGGCAGCGGCTCCGATCAGCGGTTTCAGCGCGTCGCTCATGCCGGGACTTTCAGTTCTTGCAGGAAGTTTTTGAGAAGGGCGTGACCGTGCTCGGATGCGATGGATTCCGGATGGAACTGCACACCGTGGATCGGCAATTCCTTGTGCTGCAATCCCATGATCGTGCCGTCGTCCAGCTGGGCCGTGATCTCCAGGCAATCGGGCAGGGTCTCGCGCTCGACCACCAGCGAATGGTAGCGCGTTGCCTCAAAGGGTGAGGGCAGCCCGGCAAACAACCCCTTGCCGGTGTGCTTCACCGTGCCCATCTTGCCATGAACGATCTCGTGGCACCGAACCACCTTGCCGCCAAACACCTGGCCTATGGTCTGATGGCCCAGGCAAACCCCCATTAGCGGCGTTTTGGTTTCTGCGGCGGCTTCCGTCAGTGCCAGGCAAATCCCCGCCTGATCCGGGTCGCAGGGGCCGGGGCTCAGCAGTATGCCGGCGGGGTTCATGGCCATCGCTTCCTGCACGTCCAGCGCATCATTTCGGCGAATGACCATTTCGGCACCAAGTTCGCCTAAATAATGTACCAAATTGTAGGTAAACGAGTCGTAGTTGTCGATCAGCAGCAGCATTTGGGCACTTATCTTCGCTTGGGCATTTCGGGCTGGCGATGCAGCCCCGGGCCACGGTATAATGTCCGCACATACATGCTCAGGCTTGAGCGGCAGCGTCAAGAGGACATCCCGTTTCTAGCGCGTTCAATTGGCCGAGCGCCACACCAGATGGCGCAGAGCTGGACGAGGCAGAGGAAAGAGGCGAAAGGCAGGAAAATGGGCGGATTTTTCGGAGGAATGGTCGCGGGCGCGATCGTTGTTTTGATCTTGGGTGCGGTTGTGTCACTCAAGACGCCGATGGTGAATACCCCGGTTGTTGCAACCGAAGCACCGGCGCCGACGATTTCTGAGACTCCCGAGGCTCCGGCTGAAGTGGCAGACGCCGGTTCTGACGCCGATCTGGTGGAACTTGCCCCGCGTGCGCCAGAAGCCGCCGATGACGCAGGCGAGGATCTGGCCGATCTGTCGGGGCTGGAAACGTCAATCGATTCCCAGCCGGTTGTCGGCGCGGCAACGGACGCGCTGAACCAACCGGAAGCGGCAGGTGCAAATGAAGTGTCATTCGTGATCGAAGCGCCCGCCGCCCTGCCAGAGCCAAGTCAGGTTCCCGCGATTCAGCCAGACGATGCGCTGCCTGCCGTCATTGATGAAACACCGGCCCCGCCAACAGAGCCCGAGAACACCGAGGTGGCCGCGCTTGCGCCCGAGCCAGACCCTCTGCCACGGGCGGTGCCAGAACCGGAGCCAGAGTCGACAGAAGCCGAAGAACAGAACCCCTTTGAAAACAGCCCGATTGCCGTGGAGGGGGATGAAGACACCATGCCTCGGGAGCTGCCGCGCATCGCTGCGCTGCCCCAGATCGGGGGTGAGCAGAAAGCAAGTGCCAGCTCGATCATCGGAAAACGCGTCGTTCCGCTGACGGAACGGGATGATGAGCCCGTCGTGGAACAGGCCTCGGCTGAACCGGCGAAATCGGCCAAGCCGATCGAGCGTTTTGCGGCAAAGTTCGAAAACCCCGAATCCAAGCCGCTGATGTCCATCATTCTGATCGATGACGAGGGTGCATTCGGGTCCGAGGCTTTGCAGGACTTTCCCTATCCGATCAGCTTTGCCGTGAACCCATCGGATCCTGACGCGGCAGAAAAGATGGCCCGTCACCGCAACGCCGGGTTCGAGGTGCTGGTCCTGGCGGATCTGCCCGAGGCGGCAAGCGCGCAGGACGCCGAGGTGTCGCTGTCGGTGTGGCTGGATACCCTGCCGGAAACGGTTGGTATTCTGGAAGGTGTGAACAGCGGGATTCAGGGCAATCGCAAACTGGCTGATCAGGTCGCCGCGATTGCTGCGGGAACCGGCCGGGGGCTGATTACGCAGGACAATGGGCTCAACACCGTGCAGAAACTGGCGGCGCGAAACGGAATTCCGTCCAGTGTCGTTTTCCGCGATATCGACGGCGCACGGCAGGATCCCAAAATCATGCGCAGATTCCTGGATCAGGCCGCGTTCCGTGCGGGGCAGGAAGGGACAGTGGTCATGCTGGGGCGCGTGCGTGCCGAGACGATTTCAGCCCTGTTGCTGTGGGGGCTGGAAGATCGGGGCAACCGCGTGGCAATGGCTCCGATCTCGGCTGTCATGATGAAACAGGTGCAGTGACCCGCACAGACAGCAACGAAAAGAGGCGGTGATCATCTGATCGGCCGCCCCTTTTTTAGCCGTTTCCGTTGCCGGTGAACCGGGCGGCGTCAGCTGCCGCGCGCCGTATGGCGTTGGATTTATGAACAGTTTCCATGAACTCGGCTTCGGGGTCGCTGTCGTAAACAACACCACCCCCAGCTTGGATATAGAGTTTCTGATCTTTCACGATGGCGGTGCGCAGGGCAATACACATGTCCATGTCTCCGCCCGCGCTGAAATAGCCGACGCCGCCGCCGTAAACGCCGCGTTTTTCAGGCTCCAGCTCGTCGATGATCTCCATCGCGCGCACTTTGGGCGCGCCCGAAACCGTACCTGCCGGCATACCCGCAAAAAAGGCATCCAAAGCGTCTTTGTCTTCGGCCAGTTCGCCTACAACGTTTGATACGATGTGCATCACGTGGCTGTAGCGTTCGATGATGAACTCTTCTGTCGGACGCACGGTTCCGATCTTTGACACACGACCGGTATCGTTGCGACCCAGATCCAGCAGCATCAGATGCTCGGCCAGTTCTTTCTTGTCGGCCAGCAGATCCAGCTCGTTCGCCTTGTCTTCTTCGGGCGTCGCGCCACGTGGGCGCGTGCCTGCGATGGGGCGAATGGTGACTTCATTGCCAAACACACGCACCAGGATTTCGGGGCTTGCGCCCACCACCTGAAAACCGCCGAAGTTGAAGTAGAACATGAAGGGTGACGGATTGGTGCGCCGCAAGGATCGGTAGAGAGCAAAAGGCGGCAGCGGAAAATCCTGCGTCCAGCGCTGTGCCGGGACAACCTGAAAGATGTCACCCGCGCGGATGTATTCCTTGGCCTTTTCAACCGCCTCCATATAGCCGGACTTGGTAAAGTTCGACACCGGCGCGGCGACCTCGCGCGCGTCGCCCAGATCGCGGGTTTCCGCGGGCATGGCACGTTCCAGGTCGCGGACCGCATCCATCACACGCTCAGCCGCCTGCGCATAGGCCGCCTTGGCCGATTGACCGTCGCTGGCCCAGGCGGGTGAAACCACCGTCACCTCACCCTTGACCCCATCCAGCACTGCGATGACAGACGGGCGCAGCATGATCGCATCGGGCAAACCCAGCGGATCAGGGTTCACATCCGGAAGGTGTTCCACCAGCCGAACCATGTCATAACCCAGATACCCGAACAGCCCGGTAGCGGCCTGTGGCAGGTCATCGGGCAATTCCATGCGGCTCTCGGCAAGAAGCGCACGCAGGTTGTCCATCGGGTTGCCATCTTGGGGCGAGAACGCCTCGGCATCGAACCGAGCCGAGCGATTCAGTTCCGAGGTTTCCCCATGACAGCGCCAGACCAGATCAGGTTTCATGCCAATGATCGAATAGCGGCCACGAACCTCTCCGCCTGTAACCGATTCCAGCATGAACGCATCTTTCTGCGCGCCCGTCAGCTTGAGCATCAGTGACACAGGTGTGTCCAGATCGGCGGCCAGACGCGTATATACAGCCTGGTTTTCGCCCGCATCATAGGCGCGCGCGAAGGTTTCGAAATCGGGTGTCAGGGCCATATCGGTCTCGTTTAAAAGCTCGCCTGCACGGCGTTCAGCGCCTGTTGATCCACCACGGGGCGCGCCCGGGTCTGGGCGTCACGTACGTAGGCGTTAAAGATATTCTGTGCCAAAGCCTGATCCATCTGCGAGCTCAGGGCATCACGCAACTGACGCAGTTCATCCGTATCCGCCGGCGGCAGGGTTTCATCCAGACGCACTATCCAAGCCGCACCATTGCCCTCAACAACGCGCATCTCGCCCGGTTCCATCGCGAAAACTTCGTTCATGAAACTGGCCGGAACATCATCCAGAAACGCTGTGCGGGTCAGGGCGTTTTCGACGCGGAAGGGCAGGCCGGTCGCTGCGAAATCACCGTCAGGTGCCAGTTGGTTCAGAATGGCATCCGCCTTTTCGCGCAGGGCTTTGTTGATCTCGGCCTGTTGCCAGGCCTCGGCGACACGGTCGCGCGCGCTCTCCAGCGGTTCCGGGCGACGCGGCAGAACCTCGTCCAGGCGCAGGGCAAAAATTGACCCATCTTCCAGGAATGCGATTTCAGGGAAATCTCCTTCCTGCACGGCTTCTGCGGCCGCTCGGAACCCGTCATAGGCCGCAACACCTTCGTCGCTGTCACGAGTCCAGTCGATCTGACCCAGTTCCATTTCGGTTTCTTCCGCCAGTTCTTCCAGCGTGGCACCGCCTGCCAGCATGTCGTTGATATCTTCGGATTGCGCTTCGATCAGACGGCGGGCGCGTTCAGTCGCCAACTCTTCGCGAAGTGCCGGCTCGGCCTCTTCAAATGGAACAGTGTTCGCAGCCAGTGATCCGTTGACGCGGAACAGGGCCGGACCAAACACCGAAGGCAACGGGCCCACGACAGTGTCAAGCTCGGCCGCAAAAACGGCGTCCGCAGCTTCGCCCAGATCCTCACGCGTCACGTCGCCCAGATCGATGTCATTCAGTTCCAGATCGCGATCCCGAACCAACTGTTCGAACGTTGTGCCGCCAACCTCAAGCTGCGCCAAAGCGTCCTTGGCGGCCTGTTCGCTTGGGAAGTTCAGACGTTCGACCAAACGGCGTTCAGGCTGGTTGTATTCGTCGGATCGTTCTTCATAGAGTTTGCGCAGCGCGTCTTCGTCGATTTCGACCGTGTCCACCAACATTGCTGGCGACAGAATCGCGTAAGTCAGCTGCTTGGTGCGGGGCAGCATGAACTGGTCCCCATTGTCATCATAGAATGCCTGGATCTGTGCGTCCGTTGGATCGGCCACAGGTGTATCCAGCGCTTCCGTTCCAACAGTTGCAACAGCAAAGCTGCGCCGCGCGCCGATATAATCGATCATCGTGTCCGTCAGCGTTGCCGGCATTTTCACGCCGCCCATGATTGCGCCCTGTACGATGGTTCGGGCGGATTCCTTGCGCAGATCGGATTCGAATTCGGAATCGGTCATGCCGACCTGTTCAAGCTGAAAGCGATAGGATTCACGGTCAAAAGTTCCGTTGACACCCTGAAATGCCGGGATCGAGATGATCTCTTGCTGAAGGTTCTCATCGCCGATGGAAATCCCAAGCTGACCGACCTCGTTGTCCAGCGCCGCCAAAGCGGTCAGGCGGGCAAGGGCGTTTCGGTCCAGACCCAGATCGCGGGCTTGCGACATCTGCAAAGGTTGCCCGGATTGTGCCTCCACCGCTCGAATCTCGCGCTGCAATTCGCGCACGTAGTCATCGACCGAGATGCTTTCGTCGCCGACTGTCGCAACTGTGCGGATCGTCCCGCTGAGGTTGACCGCGCCAAATCCCGCAAGGCCCAGCATCAGCAGGCCCATCAGAATCCAGACAAAGGTTTTCGAAAGACTTTTAGCGCCTGCGGCCATGATGCCCTCTTGTTTTTTCGGCAGAGTTCTGCCCTGTCGGTTGCGGCCCTGAATACGACGCACACCGCCGAGGGGCAAGCTTAGAAGGACAGGGCCTGCAACCGGTCGAACAATTGGCCCAGCCCGGCCCGATCCAGATTGGCAAAAGCAATGCGGACCTGCCGTTTTCCAGCCGGGTCATGATCGGGCATGAACATGGTGCCGGGCAACAGCAGCACGCCAGCTTCGCTGACCAGACGGCGCGCAAGCTCGTCTGACGGCATGTCGAACGGATGTTCGAGATAGGCAAAATAGGCGCCAAGTCCCAAAAGCCGCCACCCCCGGGCTTCAAGCGCCGGCATTCCTTCTGCAATGGCCGCACGACGGTCAAGAATTTCGTCACGCTCGCCGGCCAGCCATTGCGACAGGTTTTGCATTCCCCACAACGCTGCGAACTGGCCGATCTGGCCCGGGCAAATGGCGACCGTATCCAGAAATTTCTCGACCTCGGCCAACAACGCCGGGTTTGTTGCGATGGCACCCACCCTGTGGCCCGTCAGACGATAAGCCTTGGAGAAAGAGTAAAGGTGGACAAGCGTTTCGTCCCACCCGGGTTGCTGAAACAGATCATGCGGGGGGCCGCTGCGGCTGTCGAAATCGCGATAGGTTTCATCGACGATCAGGCGGATCCCGGTTTTACGGGCCAGGTTGAAAAAGGCCCTGACCAGTTCGGTAGGGTATTCTACGCCGCCCGGATTGTTGGGCGTGACCAGCGCAATGGCGCGTGTCTTGTCGGTAATCAATCCGCGCGCACGCTCTGGATCGGGCAAAAGATCCTCTCCGGTCGGCAGGTCCACGGCCTGTACTCCGGCCATGTCCAGCCACATTTTGTGGTTGAAATACCAGGGGGTTGGCAGAATGACCTCATCCGCTTCGCCGGTAATCGCCGATATCACGGCCGAAAACGCCTGATTGCAGCCCGAGGTGATGGCGATCCGAGGTGCATCTACCTGCGCCGCATAGTGAGAACTGATCTGCGCCGCCAGTTCGGCGCGCAGATCGTCATTGCCCAATACCGGGCCGTAAAGATGTGCGCTGTCTTCGCGAACGGCGAACTCGGCCATAGCCTTCCGCAAGGCCAGCGGCGGCGGATCGACCGGGGCCGCCTGGCTTACGTTGATCAACGGGCGGTCGGATGGGAAGGCAACGCCCTCGACCCATCGGCGCGCCTCCATCACCGGAGGGGCGAATGTTGCGGCGGTGCGGCTGAGCGTCATGAGCGGTCTACTGTTCAGAAATCAATCGGTGCCGCGATACGGCTCGACATATTGAAGGGCCATATCCCATGGGAAGAAGATCCATGTGTCCTGGCTGACCTCGGTGATGAAGGTATCCACCATCGGGCGGCCCTTGGGTTTGGCGTAAACCGTCGCGAAATGCGCATTCGGGTACATGTCCCGAACCAGTTCCAACGTCTTTCCGCTGTCGACCAGGTCGTCGATGATCAGAATACCGGTTCCGTCACCCATCAGGTCGGCGTCCGGAGATTTCAACACCTCTGCTTCACCCTGTTCCTGGTGGTGGTATGAACGCACGCTGATCGTATCGACCGTACGGATGTCCAGTTCTCGGCTGACGATCATCGCAGGCGCCATGCCGCCGCGCGTGATTGCGACAACACCCCGCCAGTTGCCATCATCGGGACCTTGCCCGTCAAGACGCCAGGCCAGTGCACGCGAATCGCGATGAATCTGGTCCCAGCTGATGTGAAAGCCTTTTTCGTGGGGCAGGCGGTCCTTGGCGCTCATGTTCTTAACCTTTTTCAACGTCCGGGGCGTCAACGGCCTTCATGCCGACAATGTGATACCCCGAATCCACATGCAGATTCTCACCGGTTACGCCGCTGGACAAATCCGACAGAAGATACAGCGCCGAGTTTCCGACATCGTCAATGGTCACGTTCCGGCGCAGGGGCGAGTTATATTCGTTCCACTTCATGATATAGCGGAAATCGCCGATGCCGCTGGCGGCCAGCGTCTTGATCGGGCCGGCCGAGATCGAGTTTACGCGGATGCCATCCTTGCCCAGATCCTCGGCCAGGTATTTGACCGACGCCTCCAGCGCGGCCTTGGCAACGCCCATGACATTATAGTGCGGCATGACCTGCTCGGCGCCGTAATAGGTCAGGGTCACAGCGCTGCCGCCTTCTGACATCATCTTTTCGGCACGCTGCATCACGGCTGTGAAGGAATATACCGACACATCCATCGTCAGTTTGAAATTCGCGCGGCTGGTGTCGACATAGCGACCGCGCAGCTCGTTCTTGTCGGAAAAGCCGATGGCGTGGACGACGAAGTCCAGCTTGCCCCATTTCTCTTCCAGCGCTGCAAACAGCGCGTCTATGGACGCTTCGTCACTGACGTCGCAGGGCAGAACGATTTCGCTGCCCAATTGCGCCGCCAGCGGGTCGACGCGCTTTTTCAAAGCCTCGCCCTGATAGGAAAAGGCCAGCTCGGCCCCGGCGTTCGACAAGGCGCGGGCGATTCCCCATGCGATTGATTTGTCATTGGCCAGTCCCATGATGAGGCCGCGCTTGCCGGCCATCAACTGATTTGACATGTTCGGTTCTCCGCCTGTCTTCGCGTTATGTTGAGTTGGTTTATGCCATTGGTTGCGTTGCATCAAGGCCGTGCGCTCTTGCCCGCAGCGGGTTCTCGCCTTAGGTTCGTCGTTAATACTTTCCAGGGGATGGAAATGACCGAGCGTGATGGCATCTTTGCTGGCTCCGATCCGTTTGAAATAGCGGCCCGGTGGCTTGCCGAGGCTGAAGAAAGCGAATTGAACGACCCGAATGCGATTGCGCTTGCAACCGTTGATCCAGATGGCATGCCAAATGCTCGCATGGTGTTGCTCAAGGAAATCGAAGCGGACTCGTTTGTTTTTTATACGAACTACGAAAGCGCCAAGGCCAAGGAACTGGATGCAGCCGGAAAAGCTGCATTTGTGATGCATTGGAAATCTTTGCGGCGTCAGCTTCGTGTTCGTGGTATAATACGTCGTGAAAATGGGCCCCAGGCTGATGAATATTATGCATCAAGGTCATTGAAAAGCCGCCTGGGCGCGTGGGCTTCAAAGCAGTCGCAACCGCTTTCAAGCCGGGCAGCTTTGATGGCAGAGGTCGCGAAAGTGACGGCGAAACTTGGGCCAAATCCACCGCGTCCGCCGTATTGGGGCGGGTACAGATTGACGCCCACCGAGATTGAGTTCTGGGCCGATGGTGCATTCCGCTTGCATGACCGGTTTAGATGGCAACGAATTGAGCCGGGATCGGCATGGCATGTTGAAAGGTTGAATCCATGACGTTCACGTGTCGTGAAATGCAACAGGCAGAAAACAAACAATCTTTTCAGCTTGAATTTGTCTGCCATTCCCCTAAACAACAAACCCTTAACGAACTGCTGAAATTCGCGATGGGAAAACCGTGCCAGAAGACCTGAACAACATGTACCGCGTCCGTGGACACGTAAAATGGTTCGACCCCGCCAAGGGGTTTGGCTTTGTTGTGTCCGAAGAGGGCGGCCCGGATATTCTGTTGCATGTGAATGTTCTGCGCAACTACGGCCAGAGCTCGGTTGCGGATGGCGCCAGCATTGAAATCATGACTCACCGCACGGACCGAGGGGTTCAGGCGGTCGAGGTCGTTGCGATTGATCCGCCGGCGCGGACCGACTCGATGATGCTAGCTGATTTTGCCGAGTTGGATCCGGAGGTCATTGCAAAAGCGCCGCTGGAAGCCGCGCGGGTGAAATGGTTCGACAAGGGCAAAGGTTTCGGATTCGCCAATGTGTTTGGGCGCAACGAAGACGTATTCCTTCATATCGAGGTGCTGCGCCGCTCGGGGCTTGCCGATCTGCAACCTGGTGAAGCGCTGGCCATGAGGGTGATCGACGGCAAGCGGGGTCGGATGGCCGCGCAGGTTCTGGCCTGGGAAGCGGCTTTGGATAGCTGAACCGAATGAAACGGCTTCGGATCCTCTTGACCATTTTCGTAACTTTGTGGACAGGAGTTGCCGCTGCCGCATGCAGATCGGACCGTGTCACGCTCAGAAATGACAGTGCGACAGTGCAATTTAATGTGGAAGTCGCCGTTACTCCGCAAGAGCGATCCCGCGGTTTGATGTTTCGCGAATCGTTGCCGGCTCGATCCGGTATGCTGTTCGTCTTTGATCCGCCGCAGCCCGTTGCGTTCTGGATGAAGAACACCCTGATCCCGCTCGATATGGTATTTCTGGATCGCACCGGTTTGGTGACGCGTGTGCATGAAGAGGCGATTCCGGGTGATCTTACGCCGATTGAAGGGGGCGATTCCGTATTTGCGGTGCTGGAAATCAATGCAGGATTGTCCGCGCGCTACTCTATCGGGCCCGGGACACAGATGAAGCACGAAATTTTTTCGCAAGGACCTGCAATTTGGCCCTGTTAGGGCTTTTCAAATCAGATCGGCGTCGTTAGGAAGGCGCACGGTCCGGGGCGTGGCGCAGTCTGGTAGCGCACCTGTTTTGGGTACAGGGGGTCGTAGGTTCGAATCCTGCCGCCCCGACCACTTCCATCAAGCTAATTCGGCGAGCCACCCATTGTCTGGTAGAGCTCGCTGATGGCTTGGTTCAGAACCTTGCTTTCAACCGGAACTTCAACTGCCGCACCGGATTTTTGCGGGACGCGGAAGAAAACACGCGCGTCCACGCGATACCCTGCGTTTGTTTTTGTTGACGTAAGGCGCATGACGCTTTGCGGCAGCTCCTGCGGATGGCCGTCATAGTTCAGAATCAGATAAGCTGTCGCCTTGGGGGGCAGGAACTCGCTGCATTCAAAGATTTGATTCCCGGTTTTCGTGAAAGACTCGCCAGGGCCCGAGCAGCTGGTTTCAAACGTGTCGAACAGTCGTTGAGGGAAGGAGTCGAACTGTGCGCTGCGTGACGGGATGGGCACATCCTGTGGTGCGCAGGCCACGATGCAGGCTGTGGCCGGGATAAAATGAAACAACTTCATTCGCTTGAGCTCCCTCGCTCGTGGGTAGACCGTTCGGCACATGGCGCGGGACAGTCCGCCCGGACAGCATTGATTCCGTTTCAGCGTAACCAGCATGTCGTTGGTTGATCAAATGCAGATAACTATGCTGGTAAAAACGGGAATTCATTTTGAGAGTTCAAAATATCGGCGGAAATACGCCGTGGATGAAGTTGTGGAGGAATCGCGACCTGCACGCAGAAGGCTTCACGCAACCATCAGGTCAACAAAAAAGATTTGGAAAATGACCGAAAAAGGGCGTTGACCTTCTATGGGAACATACGTCAAATTGTATGGGCCAACGAGATTGCCACAATATCTGGTGTATAATCCGGAAAAGGCAGCGGGCGAGGGTCGGAAAAGCACAATCGTTTTACGTGCGGTCGCATTTGCGGCTTTGCGCTGTTTCAGACAGCGAACAGTACCTTTTTGCGCGCGTCTCAGGGCGTTGTGGGCGACACCCTGCAACACAAGATTTGGTGTCGGGAATCGGAAATTGAGCTGTATTAACCAGGGCTGCGGACATGAAGATTGAAAGAAAATTCACCAAACCGGATCAGGACGCCTATGCGGAACTGAATTTTGTGTCTGCAACATCTGAAATCCGAAATCCGGACGGTACAATCGTTTTTCGTCTGGATGACATCGAAGTCCCCTCGAGCTGGTCGCAGGTCGCAAGTGATGTGATTGCGCAGAAATACTTCCGCAAGGCGGGGGTGCCCACCAAGCTCAAGAAAGTGAAAGAAAAAGACGTTCCTGAATTCCTGTGGCGATCGGTTCCCGCGGACGGCGCAGAGTTCGAAGGAGAAACATCATCCAAGCAAGTGTTCGACCGTCTGGCCGGTGCCTGGGCCTATTGGGGCTGGAAGGGCGGCTATTTCTCGACCGAGGAAGACGCGCGCGCCTATTTCGACGAGATGCGCTATATGCTGGCAACCCAGCGCGCGGCGCCGAATTCGCCGCAGTGGTTCAACACGGGCCTGCACTGGGCGTATGGAATCGATGGCCCGGCGCAGGGGCACCACTATGTCGATTACAAGACCGGCAAGCTGACCAAGTCGAAATCGGCCTATGAGCATCCTCAGCCGCACGCGTGCTTCATCCAGTCAGTCGATGATGATCTGGTGAATGAAGGCGGCATCATGGATCTGTGGGTGCGCGAGGCGCGCCTGTTCAAATACGGGAGCGGAACAGGCACTAACTTCAGCCATCTGCGGGCCGAAGGCGAGGCACTGTCGGGTGGCGGCAAGTCCTCGGGCCTTATGGGCTTTCTCAAGATCGGCGACCGCGCCGCTGGCGCGATCAAATCAGGCGGGACAACCCGTCGGGCAGCAAAGATGGTGATCGTCGATGCAGATCACCCGGACATCGAGCAATTCATCGAATGGAAGGTGATTGAAGAACAGAAGGTGGCCTCGATCGTTGCCGGATCGAAGATGCACGAGAAGATGCTGAACGGCATTTTCGAGGCCATCCGGTCTTGGGATGGATCTGCCGATGACGCCTATGATCCGAACAAGAACGACGCGCTGAAAAAGGCGGTTCGTGAAGCGAAAAAGGTCGCAATCCCGGAAACTTACATCAAGCGTGTCTTGGATTATGCCAAGCAGGGCCACGACAGCATCGAGTTCCCAACCTACGACACAGACTGGGATTCGGAAGCTTACAGCTCGGTTTCGGGTCAGAACTCGAACAACTCCATCCGTGTGACCAACGCGTTCTTGACCGCCGTTGAAAAAGACGCCGATTGGGAGTTGATCAACCGCACTGATGGTAAGGTTGCCCGCACCGTCAAGGCGCGTGATCTTTGGGAAAAGGTCGGCCACGCCGCGTGGGCTTGCGCCGATCCGGGCATCCAGTTCCACGATACCGTCAATGAATGGCACACATGCCCCGAAGATGGTGAGATCCGCGGCTCGAACCCGTGCTCGGAATACATGTTCCTGGATGACACGGCCTGTAACCTGGCCTCGATGAACCTGCTGACCTTCCTGAAGGATGGTGAGTTCCAGGCGGCGGACTACATGCATGCCTCACGCCTGTGGACACTGACGCTGGAAATCTCGGTGACAATGGCGCAGTTCCCGTCGAAGGAAATCGCGCAACTGTCCTATGACTTTCGCACGCTGGGTCTGGGTTATGCCAATATCGGCGGTCTGCTGATGAACATGGGCTATAGCTACGACTCGGACGAAGGCCGGGCGATCTGCGGTGCGCTGACCGCGATCATGACCGGCGTGGCCTATGCGACATCGGCTGAAATTGCCGGAGAGCTTGGCCCGTTCAAAGGCTATGAGCGCAACGCCGAGCATATGCTGCGTGTCATCCGCAACCACCGCCGCGCGGCGCAGGGTGTGACGGAAGGCTACGAGAAACTGGCCGTCAAACCGGTGCCGCTGGATCACGGCAACTGCCCGGACAAGCGCCTGGTCGATCTGGCCATGTCCGCCTGGGACGAGGCGCTGAGCCTTGGTGAGAAGAACGGTTATCGCAACGCGCAAGCCACCGTGATCGCGCCCACCGGCACCATCGGTCTGGTGATGGATTGCGACACCACCGGAATCGAGCCTGACTTTGCGCTGGTGAAGTTCAAGAAGCTGGCCGGTGGCGGGTATTTCAAGATCATCAACCGCTCGGTGCCTTCGGCGCTGGAAAAGCTGGGCTATTCCTCGTCGCAGATCGAAGAGATCGTATCCTACGCAGTTGGTCACGGCACCATCGGCAATGCGCCGGGGATCAACCACACCTCGCTGACCGGTCATGGCTTTGGCCCGAATGAACTGGCCAAGGTGGACGCCGCGCTGGAAAGCGCGTTCGACATCCGGTTTGTCTTCAACCAGTGGACACTGGGCGAGGATTTCTGCACCGGTGTTCTGGGCATCCCGGCGACCAAGCTGAATGATCCGACCTTCGATCTGCTGCGCCATCTGGGCTTTACCAGGGCGGATATCGACGCGGCCAACGACCATGTCTGCGGAACCATGACGCTGGAAGGTGCGCCGCATCTGAAGGAAGAGCATTATTCGATCTTCGACTGCGCCAACCCGTGCGGGAAAAAAGGCAAGCGTTTCCTTGGAGTTGAAAGCCATATCACCATGATGGCGGCGGCACAGAGCTTCATCTCGGGTGCGATCTCGAAGACGATTAACATGCCGAATGACGCGACCATCGAGGATTGCCAGAAAGCCTATGAACTCAGCTGGTCGCTGGGTGTGAAGGCCAACGCGCTCTATCGTGACGGTTCGAAACTGTCTCAACCGCTGGCGGCAGCACTGGTCGAGGATGACGATGAGGCGGCAGAGGTGCTGGAGAGCGGCTCGGCGCAGGAAAAGGCTGTCGTTCTGGCCGAAAAGGTGATCGAGAAGGTTGTGGTCAAAGAGATCATCCGCAGCCATCGTGAGAAACTGCCGCATCGCCGCAAGGGCTATACCCAGAAGGCAATCGTTGGTGGCCACAAGGTCTATCTGCGCACCGGTGAGTTCGAAGACGGCCAGCTGGGCGAGATTTTCATCGACATGCACAAGGAAGGCGCTGGCTTCCGTGCGATGATGAACAACTTTGCCATCGCCGTGTCGGTCGGTCTGCAATACGGCGTGCCGCTGGAAGAATTCGTGGACGCCTTCACCTTCACCAAGTTCGAACCCGCGGGGATGGTGCAGGGCAACGACTCGATCAAGAACGCAACGTCGATCCTGGATTACATCTTCCGCGAACTGGCCGTGTCCTATCTGGACCGCACCGATCTGGCCCACGTGAAACCCGAAGGCGCAACCTTTGACGATTTGGGTCGGGGCGAGGACGAGGGTGTCTCGAATGTATCGGAAATCAGCGATACAGCCGCGTCCAAGTCGTTGGAAGTGCTGAAACAAATCAGCTCCACCGGCTATCTGCGCAAGCGCTTGCCGCAAGATCTGGCTGTGTTCAACGCGGGTCAGGTCGAGGTAAACGGTATGGCTGAACCAGCGGCTTCCTTCGAAGCACCGGCAGCCGAAACGGCGGTGGCCACCGGAATGGACGCCCGCACAAAGGCCAAGATGCAGGGGTACGAGGGCGATCCCTGCGGCGAATGCGGAAACTACACGCTGGTGCGCAACGGCACCTGCATGAAATGCAACACCTGTGGCGCGACAAGCGGGTGTAGCTGAGTTTAGCGCCCCGGCATCCCGGGGTGCAGGGGTCGGATAGCTGCCACAGGTACCGACCCCGACGAATACGGAGCAAGGCACTGAGACTTACCGTTGATGCCTTGGTCCACTCGGCCGACATGCCCGTGTTGGCCGGAAACAGGGTGGGGCGGAATATTTGCTCCCTCCCACTCTTTCACGGAACGGGTGCGCTCGTTCCATGCGACGTCCAGGCCGCAGGCAAAAAAAACACCGGGCGGTCAACGAAATGAGCCTGGATGGCGAAACTGACAGGGGGCTTCGGCCCCCTTTCTTTTTTGCGACTGGTTGCCCGGATAAGCGCGGTCCTGCCGGATCGGGCCATGCCTGTCGGGCAAGTTCTGCCGAAACGGGTCTGGCAAGGTTTTGCCCGGCGGTGTGTCGCAACACCGACTCGGGCAAACACGCAAAGATTGGCGCGATTTCCCGGAAATCACGTAAAACGGGTGACGCCTGCGGCTGTTCCGGTGTTTCTGGGGCCTGTCCGGACGAAGACATAATCAACTTATCCAGGAGGCACGAAAATGAAACCGCAGTACTTGATTGGGATTTCCATTGCTGCACTGACCTTGCCGGGAGTGCTCTCGGCGCAGTCCTCAACCGACGCCAATGGCGATGGCGTTCTGACCATCGAAGAAATTCAGGCCGTGTTGCCCGACGTTGACGCTGATACATTTTCGGCGATGGACGCAAATGGCGACGGGGCGCTGGATGCTGATGAAGTGGCCGTTGCACAAGAGGCAGGTTTGCTTCCACCCAGCAACGGGTAGACAAGAAAGGGCGGCCCGACACTCATCGGGCCGCTTTTTCTGATGCTATAACGGCAAGTGAATGTTGAATTTTTCTCGAATCTCAGCATCCAGAACCGGGTCGAACCGGGCCGCCGACGGGGTGGACAGGATCTCATTCTTTCGGGCCACTGCCTTTTCAACCAGATCCGGCTTGCCAAGCTCCACCCATTCCTTGGGGGAAGAGCGGTCACCAAAGGTCGGATAGACATAGTCGGCCTGCATCCGGCTGAGGGTCGCATCGGTGCCCAGATAATGACCGGGGCCGCCCATGCATACGGATGCGATCTGATCCAGTGCCAGGGTTTCATCGGTCACTTCGATCCCGCGCACACAGCGCTGCGCCTGACCGATCAGGTCGTCGCTGAGGATGAGGCTTTCAAAGCAGAACCCCAGCAGCGAGGCGTGCATGCCAGCGGCTTCATATACCATGTTCAGACCGGACAGCCCGGCCATCACGTTCGAGCACATCTGTTCCCACCCGGCCTGCATGTCGGGCAGCTTCGAATCTGATGCGCCGGCTGCCGCGCCCCCCGGCAAGTCGTAGAAACGGTGCATCTGGGCGCAGCCTGCCGTCAGCAGGGCTTGTTCGCCGGAGCCGATGGACATTGCGCCGGTCCGTAGATCAAGACCAAAGGGCCAGGTGCCGAAAACTGCGGGCGCGCCGGGACTTACGGCGTTTACATAAACCAATCCCGCAAGGCATTCCGCCGTGGCCTGGGCGATTGCTCCGGCGATGGTTGATGGCGCGGTGGCGCCGGCCATTCCGGCTGACAGCAACAGAACCGGCATTCCGGCCTTGATGCATTCCTCCATCACTTCGCAGCTTTCAGTGGCGAATTTCATCGGTGGGACGACGAAGCAGTTCGAGTTCGACACAAATGGTCGCTCGCGATATTTATCTTCGCCGCCCGCGATCATATAGATCATCTCCATCGCGGGGGCGACGTGGCTGGGTTCCGTGAAGGATGTGCCGACGTGTTTGAATGTTCCTGAACAGCTGGCGTAGATCGTGTTCAGGTCCATTTCCAGGTTGTCCGTGATGTCGCGACAGACCATGGGGCGCTGAACAAAGTGAATATTGTCAAGCTGTTGGCAGATACGTGCGGCATCGTGCAAATCCTGAACGGTTGAATCGCGATACTCGCGACCATGCACGTCGACCATTGAAACGGCTGCACCAGCCGTGCCGTAATGTACTTTTGTACCTGTCAGGTCCAGATCGGATTTCCCGTCACGGCTGTACAAAGTGACATTGCGGTTCGCCTTTGCGATCGTGTCTTCGACAAGCGCACGGGGAAAGCGGACGCGGCCATCGTCGCCCAATGCGCAGCCTGCACCAACCAGATAGTCGATCCCGCTTTGCGGCGCGTCCGCCAGACCAATTGTTTCCAATGCGGTCAGGGCGGCCTCGTGGATACGTTCGATCTGTGCTTGGGTCAGGACATTCAGGACACCGCCTTCCATACCGGGGCGCACGGGGCGCAGATGTTCAGGCAATGCGGTTGCACGGGCAGCGCGACGCGCAGCGCGACCGCCGCTGCGCGATGTGTTGCGGGATTGGTCGTTCATTTCTATTTCCGATCTGTGAGAGATGTTTGGGGAACTGGCAAATGGCCGCTTACGGCCGTCCTCTCGCTGCACGTCCCCGGTCCGCACCAATGGTGCGGCTGATCAGGCTGATTTTCCAGTCGTGGTCAGTCATTCCGCCTCTCAACGTTTGGCGCAACAATTCCAAAACACGGCGACGCAATCTGTTCTGTTTGCGACCTCAACGGAATTTACTTCAGCAAATATCTGCCCAACAAACCTCTGACGGAATTCTGAGGCAGATTTTCTCCCTCGAGGACAGAAATCTGTTATACTGCATTCACTTACTCTTGAGCTTTGCGTGCAAGGAATTGAACTCTGACAAAAGCGATCCCAGTTGAATTGTAAGTTAACACATGATCTGAAGCCCGAGTGAAATCGCGTTGAAACAGACTTTTGAACTTTTTTCTGTCCTGATTGTCGTGGCTCTGACGGCCAACGCCAGCCCGGTTTTGGCAGAGGATTGGACAGGGGGGTACGTTGGGCTCAGCTTTGGGTATGGCGATGCGGATGGACCGGGTGGATCAAGCGGGGACGACACCGCCTTTGGTGCGCATGTAGGCTATGATCGGGATTTCGGGGCTTTCGTTCTGGGCGGTGAACTTGAATACAACCGCCTTTCCCTGAACCTCAGCCAGTCTCAGGGCAGTCTGGACAGCATGACCCGATTGAAACTGCGTGGCGGGTACGATTTCGGCAGCGCGCTGGGGTATGTCGTCGTTGGCGCGGCACGGGCCGAAACATCCGTCGACAGCGATACCGCCGCTGTTTACGGGATCGGCATCGCTTATCCGATTGGCGACAATTTTGTCATAAGTGGCGAGGCGTTGCGGCAAGATTTCGATGATGTTACCCGATCCACCGGTGGTTTGGATTCCAACGTCTTCAACCTGCGCACAACGTTCCGTTTCTGACAACGGGCTTATTCAGCTGCGTGCTTCCTCGCAAGTTGCGACGCGAATTCGCACAGCGTTTTCAGCGCATCCGCAAAACGTTCATCCGCCACGGTCATGGCCACCCGTATGTGCCCGGCAGCGGCCTTGCCGAAGCTTTCGCCGGGCATGACGGCAATCTTGTGTGCGTCCAGCAGCGCGTTGGCAAACGCGTCCCCCGACATCCCGGTCGCGCGGATATCCAGCATCAGATACATGGCGCCCTGCGCGGGGACGAGGCCGACGATGTTTTGCGAGGCTAGAATATCCATGGCCAAGGATCGGCGGCGGCGGAACGGAGCGGCGATTTTTTCTTCAAGTTCAACACCCGCGGTCAGCGCAAAACTCGACGCGTCCTGCACGAACCCGGGAACGCCGTAGGTGGTGTGGGTCGCCAGATTGATCAGATGGGCGATGACCTCCTCGGGGCCGACGACCCATCCACACCGAGACCCCGTCATGGCGTGGGACTTGGACATGGATCCAACCACAAGCGTTCGCTCTGCCATGTCGGACAGCGCACGCGGAGAAAGATGTTCACCGTCCCAGACCTGCGTGTCGTATACCTCATCCGAGATCAGCCAAAGATCGCGTCGCTTGCACACGTCAGTGACCGCCTCGAGCGATTGACGGGAATAGACCACGCCGGTCGGATTGTTCGGCGTGTTGATCAACAGCGAAACCGCGCCTTCAGCAGCGGCATCGATCCGCTCGGCCTGGGGCTGGAAAGCGTCGTCAGCGGCGGTTTGAACCGCGCGGGCGACGGCGCCAACACCCCGAATCGTGCCGGGGTAGGTGGCGTAGTACGGGTCGAGATACAATCCGACATCACCGGGATCGCAAACGGCCATATGTGCCGCGAACAGGGCGGCTTGCCCGCCGGGGGTGATCAGAACATTGTTCCGAGAGGTCGGAACGCCAGTGCGGGTCTGAACCCGCGCGGCGACCGTGTCGCGCAGCAGGTCCGTGCCGGGTACCATCGCGTAACCTGTATGGCCGTTGCGGGTCGACAGCTCCATCGCCCGAAGAATCGAAGGGTCGGTTCGGGTGTCATGTTCACCGATCGTCAATTCGGTTACGGCTTGTCCTTCGCTCAACATCCGGCGGGCGCGATAGAACACGTCCCAGCCATCGCTGCGGCCGCCGGTGATCTGCGTGATGCGTTCAGACAATCTCATGAAATCGCCTCTGGTTGCTTTGCGCTGAATGGGGCAGAGCAGTGGCCGTTTGTCAATCAGCTTCGCGGCGCCAGCGTTGCCTGAAGCTTTTTTGTCAGCGATGCGCGCACGAGGTCATAGGAGGCCGTCAAACGATGGCGCAGCTCCTCGGTCTCGGCATCAAACGGCAGGCGGACCCAGCTGCGGTGAAAATAGGGGGCTTTCACCGCGACACCGGCATCAATCAGCATCTGAGCCGTTTCCACGTCGGGCGTTTTGACGGAAACACCGTCATTTGCAATTCCGATACAGGCAAACATCTTGCCGCCAACTTTCCATGCGTCATGACCGCCGCCCCATGGGTCTGACAGTTCTGCACCGGGAAATTCCTTGCAGATGGAATTGATGAAGTCTCGATCCATGACAGCCACTCTGCCGGACCGGGTGATCAAACTCAACGCTTGGCTTGGCGGGAATCCCGTGCTAACCGAGGGGCATGAACCCGGTGACCTGCATCATTATCTGCTGCATTACCTGCTGATTTATCAAGCGGGCCGGTTTCTTTCGTTTTCATCCCTGAGACAAGTTGCTAAGCCCGCGCCAACGCGCAAGCCTTTGCTGTTTTCTAGGAGCCCGACCGATGACGACGATCAAGCTGCACAACACGCGGACGCGGACGAAGGAAGATTTCGTACCGATCGACCCTGACAACGTGCGGATGTATGTCTGTGGTCCGACGGTCTATGACCGCGCCCATCTGGGCAATGCCCGCCCGGTGGTCGTGTTCGACGTTCTTTATCGTCTGTTGCGCCACGTCTATGGCGCAGAGCGCGTGACCTATGTGCGCAATTTCACCGACGTGGACGACAAGATCAACGCCACCGCGCTGGCCCGCAAACAGGCGGGCGCGGAAGGCACGCTGGAGCAACTGGTGCAGCAACGGTCGGATGAAACCATCGGCTGGTACCTGCATGATATGGGCGCTTTGGGCACGTTGGAGCCGAACGAGATGCCGCGTGCGACCCAGTTCATCGCACAGATGATTGCGATGATCGAAGACCTGATCGCCAAGGGCCATGCCTATGCCGCCGAAGGTCATGTTCTGTTTGCGGTGGATAGCTGGAAAGAAAGCTATGGCAAGCTATCGGGGCGCTCGGTGGATGACATGATCGCCGGCGCGCGGGTCGAGGTGGCGCCCTACAAGAAGAACCCGATGGATTTCGTTCTGTGGAAACCCTCGACCGATGAACTGCCGGGGTGGGACAGCCCATGGGGGCGGGGACGTCCGGGCTGGCACATCGAATGCTCGGCCATGAGCTATGAGTTGCTGGGTAAGAGTTTTGATATCCATGGTGGCGGCAACGACCTGATGTTCCCGCACCACGAGAATGAGATTGCCCAGAGCTGCTGCGCGCACCCGGAAGGTGAATTCGCTCGATACTGGTTGCACAATGAGATGCTGCAGGTCGAAGGTAAGAAAATGTCCAAATCTCTGGGCAATTTCTTCACAGTGCACGATCTGTTGGAGCAAGGCGTGCCGGGTGAAGTGATCCGGTTTGTCTTTTTGCAGACGCATTACCGCAAGCCGATGGATTGGACTGAAAAAAAGGCCCGTGAAGCGGAGCGAACCTTGCGCAAATTCTACGCGCAGGCCGCGCAAGGGGTTGGTTATGGCGAGCCGCATCCTCAAATCGTTAACTTTTTGGCCGACGACCTGAACACAGCCGGTGCCATCGCCGAACTCCACCAGTTATCCATCGCTGACGATGTCGTGGGGTTGCGGCATTCGCTGCAATTTTTGGGATTGTTGGGCAACGATGTCCCGTCGTGGGCTCAGACGCCGCAGGTCGATCTGTCGGCCCATGCAGATCGCTTGGCAAGGGCGCGCGTATCTGCAATGGAAAACAAGGATTTCTCGGAGGTCGATCGCCTCAAGGCGGCGTATGTTGCGGCGGGGCTTGAGGTGCGAATGAGCAAGGAAGGTGTTGAACTGGTGCCGGGCGCCGGTTTTGATGCTGCCAAGCTGGAGGAGGTCTGATGACCAAAGAACGCCTCTATCTTTACGACACGACCCTGCGTGACGGGCAGCAGACCCAGGGCGTTCAGTTCTCGACCGCCGAAAAGGTGCAGATCGCACAGGCGCTGGACGCATTGGGGGTGGATTACATCGAAGGCGGTTGGCCAGGTGCCAACCCCACCGACAGCGCGTTTTTCGAGGCGGCGCCAAAGACCGCGGCCCGGTTGACGGCCTTTGGCATGACCAAACGGGCAGGGCGCTCGGCCGAGAATGACGATGTGCTGGCTGCGGTGATGAATGCGGGTACGCAGGCCGTTTGTCTGGTTGGCAAGTCACATGATTATCACGTGACCCATGCGCTTGGCATTTCGCTTGAAGAGAACACGGAAAACGTTCGTGCTTCGGTCGCGCATATCGTGGCGCAAGGGCGCGAGGCTCTGTTCGATGCCGAACATTTCTTTGACGGGTACAAGGACAACCCCGAATACGCGACACAAGTTTGCCGGGCCGCGCTGGAGGCGGGCGCGCGATGGGTTGTGCTGTGTGACACCAACGGCGGCGCGTTGCCGTCTGAGGTCGGGCGGATCGTGTCCGAAGTAATCGCGGCCGGCCTGCCGGGTGAACGGTTGGGTATTCACACCCATAACGATACCGAGAACGCAGTGGCCTGTTCTCTGGCGGCGGTCGAAGCAGGTGCGCGGCAAATTCAGGGAACGCTGAATGGTCTGGGGGAACGCTGCGGCAACGCAAACCTGACGGCGCTGATCCCGACATTGCTGCTGAAAGAACCCTACGCCTCGCAGTTCGAAACCGGCGTCAGCCTTGATGCGCTGGCCAGGCTGACCCGCATCAGCCGCATGTTGGACGATGTCCTGAACCGCGTTCCCAGCAAGCAGGCGGCGTATGTGGGCGCGTCGGCTTTTGCGCATAAGGCGGGGTTGCACGCCAGCGCGATCCTTAAGGACCCGTCGACTTACGAACATGTGGACCCTGCGAGCATAGGCAATGAACGTATCATTCCGATGTCGAACCAGGCGGGTCAGTCGAACCTGCGCAAACGCCTGACCGAGGCGGGGCTGAGCGTCAAAGCCGGTGATCCCGCATTGGGCCGCATCCTTGAGCGGATCAAGGATCGTGAAGCGGTTGGGTATTCCTACGACACCGCGCAGGCCAGTTTCGAACTGTTGGCGCGGGATGAACTGGGGCAACTGCCTGAGTTCTTCGAGGTCAAACGCTACAAGGTCACTGTTGAGCGTCGGAAGAACAAATACAACAAGATGGTCAGCCTGTCCGAGGCTGTCGTCGTGGTCAAAGTGGGCGGTGAAAAGAAACTGTCGGTCAGCGAGTCCATGGACGACTCCGGAAACGACAGGGGGCCTGTGAACGCGCTGGCCAAGGCGCTGGCGAAGGATTTGGGACAATACTCGCAGGTTTTGTCAGACATGCGCCTTGTCGATTTCAAGGTCCGTATCACCCAGGGCGGGACCGAAGCGGTGACCCGCGTCATCATCGACAGCGAAGACGGTCAGGGGCGGCGCTGGTCGACGGTGGGTGTTAGTGCGAACATAGTTGATGCGTCCTTTGAGGCGCTGCTGGATGCGATCCAGTGGAAACTGGTCCGTGATTGCGATCCGCAAAAGGCTGCGGCCGAGTGAGTGGGACCTTCGACGATGATGTCAAAGCCTGCGCCGCGCTGGTACAGCGTGCGGATCCTGATCGGTTCCGCGCGACGATGGCTGCTCCGGTCGCGGCCCGCGTTGTTTTGTTTCCGATCTATGCGTTGAATGTCGAAGTCGCCCGCGCGCCATGGGTGACGCAAGAGGCCATGATTGCCGAAATGCGGCTGCAATGGTGGCGCGACGCGTTGCAGGAGATTGCAGAAGGGGCCGCGGTGCGGCGGCACGAGGTGGTGACGCCTTTGTCGCGGGTCCTGTCGCCGCATCTGGCAGGCGTTCTGGATGAATTTGTTGCCGTAAGACGTTGGGATATATACCGGGATCCGTTCGAGGATCAGGAACATTTTGACGCCTATATCAACCACAGTTCCGGATCTCTTTTCGTCGCCTCGGCGCAAGCGCTGGGTGCGGCGGATGAAAGCGTGTTGCGCGATTTCGGGTACGGAGTCGGTGTGGCAAATTGGTTCCGCGCCATTCCCGAACTGGAAAAGCGGGGTCGCGTACCTTTGCTTAATGGGTCGACGGGTGGCGTTCAGCAACTGGCCCAATCCGCTTTGGACCGATTGCGCAAGGCGCGATCAAACCGGGCCGACATCGCACCTGAGGCGCGTCCCGCGCTGTATGCAGGTTGGTTGGCGGAACGGGTGCTTAAGCAGGCCATCGCCCAACCCAAGCGGGTGGCGGCTGGAGCGCTGGAACCAGGCGAAATGCGTCAGCGACTGTCCCTGATGTGGACCGTCGGCAGCGGGCGCTGGTGATCAGACCCTTTCGGGATCGGCCGGGCGCAAAACCAGCCACAGCAATGCGCCACCTGCCAGTGTCAGCAAGGGGATCATGGCAAGGTTGACGGCGTTCCACCCCTCGATCGCGGATCCGCCCGAGCAGTTCATCAACCCGCCCGAGGCCAGCGATGCCAATGTCACACCGCCAAACACCAGCAGGTCGTTGAGGCCCTGCATCCGCCCGCGTTCATGCGGTTCATGCGACGCGGCCAGCATCGTGGTCGCGCCGATGAAACCGAAATTCCAACCAATGCCCAGAAGAACAAGGGCGACAAAAAAGTTACCCAATTCAACGCCTTGCAGCGCAACCACCCCTGATGCAGCAAGTATGGCCAAACCCAGAGCGACGATCTTCTCAACGCCAAACCGGGCAATCAGGTGCCCGGTGAAGAAGCTGGGGACATACATTGCCAGCACGTGACTGGTCACGATATCCGCTGCGTCATTGGCAGAAAATCCACATCCGACAACGGCAAGCGGCGTCGAGGTCATCACCAGATTCATCAACGCATAAGACACCATGGCACAGATGATCGCGACGGCGATGCGGGGTGTTTTCAACAACTCGATCCGTGACCGCCCCTTAGGTTCATCGGCCGCAGGTTTCGCAGGCGTCGGAATGTCGAGAAAGAAGAACAGCGCCGAGCCCAGAACGTTGATCCCGATTACGGCCATATATGTTCCCAAAAAAGGGATGACGTAAGCTTCAGACGTAAGTTTCACAATCTGAGGCCCGATGATGGCGGCCGCCAGCCCACCGGCCATCACGTATGAAATCGCTTTTGGGCGGTAGTCGTTTGACGCGGTGTCTGCTGCCGCAAAGCGATAGAACCCGTGTGCGCTCATGTAGATGCCGGTCAGCAGGCTGCCGACAAGAAAAATGGGGAACGAGCCCAGAAACAGGCCATAGGCCCCGATCAGCCCGCCCAGTGCACCGGCGGTTGCCCCGACAAGGAACCCCACGCGACGGCCCCATTTTTGCATGATGGCCGAGATCGGCGTGGCTGCCAGCATCGATCCCAGAACGATCAGGGATATCGGCAGCGTCGCCAGGCAAGGGTTCGAGGCCAGCGATTGACCTGCAAGCCCGCCGACGATGAACATCATCGGCATCTGCGCACCCAGGATGGCTTGGGCAGCCACCAGCACGGCCACATTGCGTTTGGCCTGCCGGTCGTCCGGAAGGGTTGAAATCATGGTCATGGGCGAATGGTTATCGGCTAAGTGTTTGCGGCACAAGCGGGTTGCATCTGCGTCACATGCGCCTAACCTGCCCGAAATAACAGAGCAGGGAGGCCGCATGCCCGCAGGCCGCATCATCGAAACATCGGACTGTGTGGCGGAAGGGGCCGAATGGCTGGCCCAAACCTGTCCGCGGATGGCGTATGCGATGGATCAGACCGGCCCCTTGCCGCTGCGCCGCCGCCCCGATGGGTTTGCGCAATTATTGAGTGCAATCGTCAGTCAGCAAGTCAGCGTGGCTTCGGCCAATGCGATCTGGAAACGGCTTCAGGATGCCCGCTTGACCGGTCCGCGCAAGATCCTGTGGGCAACGGATGACGATCTGCGGGCAGTTGGGTTGAGCCGACAGAAGATCCGTTATGCACGCGCTCTGGCCGAGGCACGTATCGACTATAAGGCACTGCGCGATGCAACTGACGCAGATGTCGTCGCTACTTTGACGCAAGTTCCGGGTATCGGTGTCTGGACAGCCGAAATCTATGCGATGTTCTCACTGGGTCGCGCAGATGTCATCGCACCCGGTGATCTCGCCCTGCAAGAGGCGGCGCGCATCCTCTATGACTTGCCTGAACGTCCAACGGACAAGAAATTGCGCAATATGGCCGAGGCCTGGTCGCCCTGGCGTTCGGTTGCGGCACGGGTGCTGTGGGCCTATTACCGGGTTGCAAAACAAAGAGAAGGGATCAGATGACACGGGTTTTGAATGCGCTCCGGAAAGAGCCTGTTTCGGGCGACACGCGCTCGGTCGTGGTGTTCGTGCATGGCTATGGCGCAAACGGTGCCGATCTGCTGGGATTGGCCGATCCGCTGGGTGAACACCTGCCTGACACGTTGTTCGTGGCCCCCGACGCGCCCGAGCAGATCCCCGGAATGCCCAACGGGTATCAGTGGTTTCCGATTCCCTGGATCGATGGATCTTCCGAAGAAGAAGCCCGCCGGGGCATGGAAATGGCTGTCGAGGACTTCAACGCCTTTCTGGACGCGCTGATGGTGGACGAAGATGTTCTGCCCGAACAGGTTGTGTTGTTTGGCTTCAGCCAGGGCACCATGATGAGCTTGCACGTTGCGCCGCGGCGGGAAGATCCCGTGGCCGGGATCGTAGCCTTTTCAGGCCGTTTGCTGGAACCCGATTTGCTGGTGGATGAAACCGTCAGCCGGATGCCTGTCTTGCTGGTGCATGGCGACGCTGACGACGTTGTTCCGCCTCAATCCCTGCCGGAAGCGGCCGAAGCCTTGCAAGCTGCGGGTTTCAAAGAGGTCTATGCCCATGTCATGAAAGGCACCGGGCACGGTATCGCCCCGGATGGGCTGAGCGTTGCGCTGGCTTTCATGCGCGACAAGCTGAGCCTTTAGTGTTTGGAATCTGATCTGCGGAGCGCCCATGCGTTCCGCACCGGATCAAGTCCAAAGGTGCGCTTCGGCGAACTCGACCGAGTTTCCGGCCGGGTCGCGCACATACAGGGATCGCACGCCGCCGGGCCAGTCAAACTCGGCATCTACTGGAATATTCCAATCCAGAAGGTGTTTGCGCATCACTGCGATTTCCTCTCGTGACAGCACAAGACACACATGTCCGGGGCCGCGCGCGCCGTGGGGCGGAACCGGCATGCCGGGGTCGAGCGGCGGTTGTTCGGTCTGGTCGGGATTGAAAATCAGCAGGACCGATCCGCCGATGCGATAGAAAACATGGCGGTCAGCGACGCGTTGGATGCGTTCGAGCCCAAGAACTTCGCCGTAAAACTGTTCTGCCGCGTCCAGATCATCAACATAGAGCGCGGCTTCCAGAATGGCCGAAGGGGCCGGGATGTCAGGCGTTTTCTTCATGACCCCAGTTTAGCAGATCGGGGCAGGGTCTGTCACCGGCGCGGGCGACGGTCGCGCTTGCGTTGGGGGGCCGCGCTCAGTGTCGGCATTGGCAGACTGTCCCAGTGCCCGGGCTCAAGATCATCCAGGGTCCAGTCTCCGATGCGGTACCGGATCAGGCGCAGCGTCGGCAGGCCAACTGCCGCTGTCATCCGACGCACCTGTCGGTTTTTGCCCTCACGTATGGTCAGTTCAAGCCAGCTGTCCGGCACAGTCTTGCGTTCGCGGATCGGCGGGGTGCGCGGCCAAAGCATTTCGGGCTCGTCGATCTGGCGGGCCTTGGCTGGGCGGGTCAGACCATCCTTCAATTCGACCCCGTTGCGGAGCGTTTTCAGGGCCGCCTCGTCGGGGGTGCCTTCAACTTGAACCCAATAGGTTTTGGCCATCTTGTGCTTTGGGTCAGAGATCTGGGATTGCAACTTTCCATGATCTGTCAGCAGCATCAAACCTTCACTGTCACGGTCCAGCCTGCCCGCCGGATAGACGCCGGGAAGATCGATGAAATCGGACAGCGTGCTGCGTGGGCCGTCCGTATTGGCGCGGTCCGTGAACTGCGGCAGAACATCATAAGGTTTGTTGAAGCGAATGAACCAGGACATGACCTGCGCATAGCCCGAAGGTCACCCCCGGTGCAAGCTGTGGATAACTGTCACGTGCCTGTTACGGATTCGCGTTACCCCGTCTGCGACATATTGTGGAAAATCAGGGCTTGTCAGAGTTTTAACACGATATATAGTTATAAAAAGACCGGGGCGGGTGCTCCCCGCTCTGGTGTCACAAACGGGCAGCTGAGAGCGAGGAGCGATTCTGTGATGGACGGAGACTTCAGAACCGAATTTGTAAGGGAGCCGGGTGCGCTCAAACAACACCCGGCCCTGGTTTTGAACGCCGATTATCGCCCCTTGTCCTATTACCCGCTGTCACTGTGGCCCTGGCAAGAAGCGATCAAGGCGGCCTGGCTGGATCGGGTCGATATCGTGGCTGAATATGACGAGGTCGTCCGCAGCCCGAGCACCGAAATCCGAATACCCTCGGTCGTTGTTTTGAAAGACTATGTAAAACCCAGAAAGCGCGTGGCCTTCACGCGCTTTAATTTATTTTTGCGGGATGAATTCCGCTGCCAGTACTGTGGCAGCCGGGACAACCTGACCTTCGATCATGTGGTGCCGCGGGCCGCCGGTGGTGTGACCAGTTGGCAGAACGTGGTGGCCGCGTGCAGCCCGTGCAATCTGCGCAAGGGGTCAAAGTCTCTGCGCCAGGCTCGGATGACCTTGCGCAAGCCGCCACGTCAGCCCGATGCCGAAGCGTTGCGCAATATCGGACGGAAATTCCCACCGAACCACCTGCATGAAAGCTGGATCGATTTCCTGTACTGGGATGCAGAGCTGGACGAGTTCTAAGCCGCGCGGGATTTCCATGCGGCCAGCCAGATCAGCACCAGCATGGCAGAAGCAATGGCGTTCCAGCCAGCCATCGAGATACCGAACATCTCCCAGGGGATATCATCGCATCGCACCAAAGGCGCGGACATGATTTGATCGAACAGATCGTCAGCGGACAGACCGCTGATGCTGCCGGATGTGCAGCTGCTTGGGCCTTCCCACCAGCCTTGTTCAACGCCGGCGTGAAATACGCCCACCGCCGAAGTCGTCGCGGCCGCCGCGGCGCCCAGCAAGGGAAGAAAGGTCAGCCTGGGCAATGCCAGCGCCGCGGCGCCGATCGCGATTGCCACTGCATGAGGATAGCGCTGCCAGATGCACATCTTGCACGGCGCAAGTCCGCCGAGATGCTGAAAGCCAAAAGCGGCCAGAAGAAGCGCCAGTGATCCAAGACTTGCCACTGCGACAAGTTGCGAACGTCTCGTCATAAGTATTTCACCACCAGGAATCCGCCAAACAGGAGGATGATGAACAAAGTGAACATTAGCCCCAGGCGCTTTTCGATGAAGTCGCGGATCGGCTCACCGAATCCCCAGAGCAGGCCTGCCACCAGAAAGAACCTCAACGCGCGGGCCAGAATCGAGGTCGCGATAAAGGTTCCAAGCGGCATGCCGGTCCAGCCGGACATAATGGTGATGACCTTGTAGGGGAAGGGGGTCACACCAGCGGCCAGAACGGCCCAGAACCCGAAGTCGTTGAACCGGGTATTGAATTCTTCCATGGCATGGGCTTTCCCCATGGATTCCAGAATGGGCTGCCCGATGCTTTCATAGAAAAACGCACCAATCGCATAGCCCAGCATGCCCCCCAGAACCGAAGCCACCAGTGCCACGGTTGCGATCAGCCATGCCCGGGACGGGCGGGCCAGAATCATCGGAATCATCAGCACATCTGGGGGAATCGGGAAGAACGAACTTTCGATGAAAGCCACGATGGCCAGCGCCCACAGCGCGTGAGGGTGTTCGGCCAGACGAATAGTCCAGTCATAAAGCGATCGTAACATAAAGCACTCAAATCCCGTTTTCGGTCTGAAGCCCAGCCAAACCATGCGCCTGACGGACCGTCAACAGTCGAGGGCGAAACAAATGGAATATTGGATGGTTTTTGCCTCTGGACCTTCGCTCGGATGGGCGCTAATCCAGTGTTCGTGGCCCAAGTGGCGGAATGGTAGACGCAGGGGATTCAAAATCCCCCGCCTTCACGGGCGTGAGAGTTCGAGTCTCTCCTTGGGCACCACAGTTCCGACAATCTCAGAACACCGCCCGTCCTCTTGGCGGGGTGCCGTGATCAAGGTGATGATCCGCAACCTCGATCTTCACGTCCTGTTTGAGGTTCTCTGTAGCGGGCTGTGAATGCCACAACGTTCCGGGCCTGCATCAGCAGACAGGTCATCAGGCCCCCGGCCGGGGGGATCTTGAACCGGGTTGGTGTTGAAGGGCCTTTGCCAGATTCGCCGGAACGCACAACCGTGACTTGCCCTGCCTCCTTATCCGAAACGCGGTTCGCTCTGTTTCGCGGTGATTAGCGCCGGGAATGAGGGTAGGTTTTGGATTTGGAGTGACCGCATGAACCCAGACGGCTCGCTGTGAACTGATGGGGAAAGTTCGGGATTTATGCTCATATATGCGAATTGGCGCAGGTCAGACCGGTGCCGGCCTTGACATTGCGGGTATCTGAATGAAACCTCGAAAGGGTTGGGAGAAATTGGGAAATTCAAAGATTTGTAGCCGTTGCGATGCGGGCCGGTTTGTATTATCGGCACGCTTCCCTGAGCAGGTGATCAAACTTGATTTCCAACTGCCAGACAAAAAAAGTGGGAGTTAACAGATGAAAAACAGCAGCAAACTGAGCGTCGGCGCCTTCGTCACCGCAGCCCTTCTGGCTCCGGCGGCATATGCCGAAGAGTTCATTACGATCGGTACCGGTGGTGTCACCGGCGTTTACTATCCGACCGGCGGCGCGATCTGTCGTCTGGTCAACAAGGGCCGGAAAGAGCACGGCGTGCGCTGCTCGGTCGAATCGACCGGTGGTTCAGTCTACAACATCAACACCATCCGCGAAGGCGAGCTGGAGTTTGGTGTGGCCCAGTCCGACTGGCAGTACCACGCCTATAACGGCACCTCAAAATTCGAAGAAGCCGGCCCGTTCGAAGGCCTGCGCGCCGTGTTCTCGGTGCACCCCGAACCCTTCACCGTGGTGGCTCGTGCCGATTCCGGCATCACCAACTTTGAAGACCTGAAGGGCAAGCGCGTCAACATCGGCAACCCCGGTTCCGGTCAGCGCGGCACCATGGAAGTCCTGCTGGGCGAAATGGGCTGGACCACAGACGATTTCGAACTGGCGACCGAGCTGAAAGCGGCTGAACAGTCGGCGGCCCTGTGCGACAACCAGATCGACGCAATGGTTTACACTGTTGGCCACCCCTCGGGTTCGATTCAGGAAGCCACCACCGCATGTGACTCGGTTCTGGTGAACGTCAGCGGTGAGGCCGTGGACAAGCTGGTCAACGAAAACTCGTTCTACCGCAAGGCAACCATTCCCGGTGGCATGTACCGTGGGTCTGACGAAGACACCTCGACCTTTGGTGTGGGCGCGACCTTCGTGACCTCGGCCGATGTATCGGAAGATGCGGTTTACGCGGTCGTCAGCTCGGTCTTTGAGAACTTCGATGACTTCAAAAAGCTGCACCCGGCGTTTGCGAACCTGAAGCCCGAAGAGATGATTGCGGATGGCCTGTCGGCTCCGCTGCATCCGGGTGCCGAGAAGTACTACAAAGAAAAAGGCTGGATTCAGTAAACCAGACCTGACGCAGGGTGCCCAAGGGCGCCCTGCACAAAACCCGTGTGAAACGGGATTTCAGAAGGCCGAACAATGGCCGCGACGGGGAGACATTTGATGAATTCCGACACTCAATCCAATCGTCCGCTTTCCGAAGAAGAGCTTCAGGATCTGGTTGCATCTTCTGACGCAGGAGGGCGAAATCCGGTCGGGAACGTGGGCGTTTTCCTGGCGGTCGTGGCCGCGATCTGGTCGATATTTCAAGTTGTTCTGGCTTCGCCCTTGGCGAATTATGTCTTGCCCGGAAGCGTCGTGAACAATGCACGGCAATTCCATCTGGCTTTTGCTTTGTTTCTGGCCTTTGCGGCCTATCCGGCGCTCAAATCCAGCCCCCGGAACTATATTCCGGTTCAGGATTGGATCATGGGATTGGTGGGCGCGTTCGTCGCGCTGTACGGCTATTTCTTCTATGACAAGATCGTCAATGCGGGCGGTTTGGCCGACGACACTGACAAATGGGTTGCGTTGCTTGGCCTGGTGCTGTTGTTCGAGGCCGCGCGCCGTGCGCTTGGCCCTGCCATGGCAATTATCGCGACCATATTTTTGGCCTATGTCTTCTTCGGTGCCTCGGAATGGGTGCCCGAAGTTATCCGCTGGAAGGGCGCGAGCCTGAAAAAGGCGATGAGCCACATGTGGATCACGTCCGAGGGCGTGTTTGGTATTGCATTGGGTGTTTCCACGAAATTCGTCTTCCTGTTCGTGCTGTTTGGCGCATTGCTGGATAAAGCCGGGGCAGGGAACTACTTTATCAAGATGGCCTTTGGGGCCCTGGGTCACCTGCGTGGTGGTCCGGCCAAGGCGGCGGTTGTGGGCTCGGCTGCGACCGGCCTGATCTCGGGCTCGTCGATTGCCAATGTTGTTACCACAGGTACCTTCACCATCCCGCTGATGAAGCGCGTCGGGTTCAGCAGTGAACAAGCGGGCTCGGTCGAGGTTGCCAGCTCGGTCAACGGGCAGATCATGCCGCCGGTGATGGGGGCCGCTGCATTCCTGATGGTGGAATATGTGGGCATCTCTTATGTCGAGGTGATCACCCATGCCTTCCTGCCGGCTGCGATTTCCTACATCGCACTGGTTTACATCGTGCACCTTGAGGCCGTGAAGCGGAACATGCCCACGCTGGGCGACCGCGATGTACATCTGGCGCGGACCGTAGTGGGGATGCTGGGCTTTTTCCTGGTGTTTGCAGGTCTTTGCTATGGCTCACAATTCCCGGTGGATGCCGTGACAAGCTGGGTGCCGTCGGCCGCTGGGATCGTGCTCAGCCTGATTATCTGCGCGGTCTATGTCGCACTGCTTTATCTGGCGGCGAAGGTGCCTGACCTGGAACCCGACGACCCTAACGCCAAAGAGGTTACGCTTCCGGTCATCGCCGATATCTACAAAGCTGGCCTGCATTACCTGCTGCCGATCATCGTGCTGGTCTATTTCCTGATGATCGAACAGAAATCACCGGGCCTGTCCGCCTTCTGGGCCACATCGTTGCTGTTTGTCATCCTGCTGACGCAGAAGCCGCTGAAAGCGATGTTCCGCGGGCAGAGCAACCTGTACAACACTTTCATCGATGGTGTTGCCGACCTGTGGCAAGGTCTGATCGACGGGGCACGCAACATGATCGGCATCGCGCTTGCCACGGCAACCGCGGGCGTGATCGTGGGAACCGTCACGTTGACGGGGGTTGGTCAGGTTATGGCCGATCTGGTCGAGTTCCTGTCGGGTGGCAATCTGATCCTGATGCTGGTCATGGTCGGGCTGCTCAGCCTGATCCTGGGCATGGGTCTGCCGACAACCGCGAACTATATCGTTGTCAGCTCTTTGATGGCCGGTGTGGTTGTTGAGTTGGGCGCCCAAAGCGGGCTGATCGTTCCATTGATCGCTGTCCACCTGTTCGTGTTCTATTTCGGGATCATGGCCGACGTGACACCTCCGGTCGGGCTGGCCAGTTTTGCCGCCGCGGCCGTGTCGGGCGGTGACGCGATCAAAACCGGTTTCACGGCCTTCTTCTACAGCCTGCGCACCGTGGCGCTGCCCTTCGTGTTCATTTTCAACACCGATCTTCTGCTGATCGATGTGACATGGGTCGAAGGGATCATAGTGGCGATTTTCGCGACGATAGCGATCCTTGTCTTCACGGCAGGCACCATGGGGTACTTCCTGACCCACAGCCGCATCTACGAAAGTATCGCGCTGATCGCCGTGGCCTTCGCCCTGTTCAGGCCGGATTTCTTCATGGATCGCATCGCGCCTCCATACACTTCGGTCGAGCCTGCGGCGTTTGTCGAAACCATTGGCCAGACTCCACCGGGAACCGAGGTTCGCATGGTGATCAGCGGGCCGGATTTTGATACCGGCAAGATGGTGGACACCACGGTTGTCGTGCCAGTCGGATCCGAAGAGGGCGGTGAAGCGCGCGTCGATGCCATGGGGCTGCTGTTGCTGGAAGAGGATGGCCTTGTCAAACTTGACGAGCCGATGTTTGGATCACCGGTTGCCGAAGATCTGGCCAACTTTGACTATTACGGTGACGAGGCCGTGCGTCTGAGCTCGGCCAGCCTGCCGTCCAGCCAGCCTCCGAAGCAACTGGTCTATATCCCGGCGCTGATCCTGCTGGGTCTGATCGCTTTTCTGCAACGCGGCCGTGCCGCCAGACAAGAGGTGCTCGCATGACACGTTCCGTTCTGTGTGCCGTTGATATCAGCAATGGCGAGATTGATGCACCGGTTCTGAAAAAAGCAGCCGCGCTGGCGGATATGGAAGGGGCGCAACTTGACGTGGTGACAGTGCTGCCCGATTTCGGGGAAAGCTGGGTGTCGGGGTTTTTCGAATCCGGTTTTCACGACAAGGCGTTGGAGGAAGCGCAGGCCAAACTGACGGCGCTGTGCGTATCGGCCCTGGGGGCCGAGCGCAACGAAACCATCCGCCATGTGGTTGCGACAGGAACAGCTTATCAGGAGATTTTGAAGACGGCCGAAAGTGCCGGCTCTGATTTGATCGTAATCGGAGCCCACAAGCCGGATTTCAAGGATTACCTGCTGGGCCCGAATGCGGCACGCGTGGTGCGACATTCCAACGTCTCGGTTTACGTGGTGCGCTGACGCGAAAAGCAGATGCCGTGCACAGAGGTGCCGGAGCCCCGACGGTCGCCTGCCGCCGTTCGGGCTCCCGCAGCCAGGTCAGTAGCCCGTCATCTCGAGATACCCAACGCCCTCGTGGCTGCCGGTGACCGTGACCGGACCTTCCCAATATTCAAAACGTGTCCCCATCCAGGCGTCCGGCGTCAGGGCGGATACCTTGACGTCGATGCCTCGGTCCGCAAGCACGACGCGCCATTGCGTCGGGACGTCGCGCCCTGCCACCTGATCGGTCGCAAGCGGCTCAAGCCTGACGGATCCGTCGGGGATGGCATCGGTGCTGCCGTCTGAATTGATCCATGTGGCCGAAGTGAAATCGCCGCGACCACCGCGCAGGCGAAAGGCCATCAGCTTGTCCCCGTCCTCGAAGCTGAGCGAAAACCAATCCCAGCCGGTTTGATCCTCGGCCAGGGGTTGCGAAGACCATTCCCGGTCCAGCCAGCCCTGACCGGTGACGCGCATATCGCCATCCGGCAGGTGCAGTACGCCTTCGACTGAATAAAAGGGTTGCGAATAGTAATAGCTGGCTTGCCCGTCGGCGGATTTGACAGAATAGCCCGCTTGGCCATGAAACACCAACGGGCCTTGTGCGCTCAGCGCAAGATCGTACCCGAAATCAGCCCCGTTCGCGGTCAAGGTCAGGGTATCCATATCCGGTCCGGCCATGCGCCATTCGTCGATCCAGGCCTCGAACGGTTGCACCGCAACACCTGCCTGCCCAATCCCCCCACGCGACAGGCGTTCGGCAAAATAGTGGGTGTCAGGCGTGGTGACAGCCGCATGGCCCATCCAGATCTGCGGGCTGTGCCATCCATCTGTTTCAAACGGTTTCAGGGCCGACCGGAAAAGGGTCCATTGGATGCCATAGTCACGCCCGTCCTCGCCTTCGAGGTTGGCCGTCAGATACCACCATTCGATCCGATAGGCGGGATGAGGCCCGTGGTCTTTGGGAAAGTCGAATTCAAAGCCCGTCTGCGGAACCTCGAACCCTTCCGCCGACCCTCCAAGACCTGCAAAGCCCTGCGCCCAAAGAGGCGATGGGCACAAAAACACGAGAACGGCCAAAAGGGTTTTAACGTTCATTGGCGAACACCTTCAGCAAATAGGCAGGGGGCAGACGCAACATGCGCAGCGCGGGCAGGGCCGCTGCAACCAGGGCGGCCAGCAGGGTCAACAGGAACAGCCACAACCAATCCCAGGGAAACACGAACATCGGCAACCGCCAGCCAAAGGCTTGCACATTGATCACCGCCAACAGAACCCAGGCGAGGATCAGACCAAGCGGCAACGCCAGGCTCGCGGTCAGAGCCGCGAGCAGCACGCTGCGCAAAAGCTCCAGCCGCGCCAGTTGCGCCCGATTCAGTCCTAGCGCCCATACCGGAGCAATCTGAGGCAAGCGCTGGGTCCACAGGGTCAGCAGGCTGGTGAGTATGGCAAATCCCGCCACACCGAGGGTCAGAACATTGAGCGCCGATGTCACGACAAAGGTCTTTTCGAAGATTGCCAATGATTGCGCCTTCATGGCGGCCTGCTGGACCACGGCCTGACGCGGCAGGGCAAACCGCTCGCGCAAGGCTTGCGCCATTTCAGTCGCCTGTTCGGGGTTCAAACGGATGCCAAACCGTCGAGTTTCGGCCCCTGGTGCGATCCGGTCAAGTTGGCTCATCGATACAATGGCTTGCCCGGTTGGGTTTCCATAATCCGAATAAACCCCAGCGATGGTCAGCGTGTGAGCCGGGGACAGTGTCAGCGTATCTCCGGGCCATAGGTTCGCGCGCCGTGCCAGTTGTTCGTTGATCAGAACCGCGTCTCCGGCCATCACGTCGTCCCATACGGTCGAGTTTGCCGATATCAAGGGCCAGTGTTGCCGATAGACCGGATCGTCAATGACCCCGTACAGAAACAGGGGGCCCGTTTCGTGCGACAGTTCCATGTTGCGAATTGGAAGGATGGCGTCGACCTGCGGACGCAGCCAATCCGTGATCTCGCGCCCCTGTTCTTCGTCACGGATGGTCAGATAGAGCTCTGAGGTCAGGCGCTGGTCGAGCCAGCCGACAAAGGTCAGCCGGAAACTTGAAACCATTGTACCCACACCGATATTTGCCGCAAGCGCAAGCAACAGGGCCATCAGGGCAAGCGACAGCCCGGGCAATTGTGCGCGCATGTCGGCCCAGACCCACTGCGCGACGGCACCACGGGACCTGTTGCCAAAGACGGAAAGCGCAAAGGTCAGAAGCGCCGGCAACAAAAGTGCGGCACCCGTCAGCAATCCGGCCAACAGCACGAAACCGGCAACCAGCCCACCGATGCCGAGATAGGCGATGACACCGCCGAGGATCAGGGACAAGCCGAGCAAACCTGTCACACGACGTGTGCCGGCATTGCCCTGCCAGGCTTGCACACCGGGCCCCGCCAGCAGGGGCATACGAGACAATCGCCACAGCGCATGGCCACTGGCAAACAAGGTGCCGCAGACAGCCATCGCCATCCCGGCAAACACCCAATGGGGGTGCAATGTCAGCTGTCCGGTCACGGGCGCACCATACAGGCCACGAAGGGTTGCTGCGACATCGGGCAACAACGCGCCGGCCAGAAAGAACCCAAGAAGCAGCCCCAGGGTTCCACCGATCAGGGCCAGCCCCGTGAGTTCGGTCAGGATCAGGAAGACCAGCCGCCGCATCGAAACGCCTAGCGCACGCAGGGTGCGGATCATGCCTCGGCGTTGGGCAAAAGCCAGCCCGACGGTGCCGTTCACGATGAACAGGCCAACGGCAAAGGACAGCAGGCCAAAAGCCGACAGGTTCAGGTGAAAACTGTCAGTCAACCGAGCAGTATCGACTTGCGAGGATGGGCTGGCGCGCTCCAGTTCGGGCGCGATTTCGGCCAAAGGTGGCCGATCACGCGGCTGATCCGGCAACACAATGAGTCGCGAGATGAAATCGGTTTGGTTCAGCAGGGCTTCGGCTGTGCCGATATCCGTCAGAATAACGTCCGGTGGCAGCGCCGTGGTGAACGAAACCGGCGGAAGGTTGTTCTGGTCGCGCAACAGCGGCGCCAGCTCTGCCGCGACCAGAAGCCGCCCCGGAGCGGTCAGCATGTCTGCCGGCTCAGTCGGCGCGGTGCTTTGGTCGGCTTCGGTGACGGCGGGCAGGGCCGGGTAGGCGACCATGTCCACACCCATCAGGCGCAATGTGCGGCCCCGGATTCGATAGGGGCCCTCCAGAACGGCCGCCACCTGCCAGCCAGCACGACGCAGATCTACGTAACGAGAAACCGGAATCAGACCGGAAGGATCGCGCAGCTCGTCGAACTGCCCAAGGGCAAGCTGCGCGTTGGCCCGGGCATAGCTGGCGCGCGCTTCGGCATTGATGGCCTGAACCGCGGACCAGAGACCGGTGGCCAACGCGATGCCTGTCAAAAGCGTCGCCAGTTGCAACCAGTGCACCCGCCAGTGTGACATCAAAGCCTGAATGACGGCGCGAGTCATTGGATACGACCACCGCAGAGCTGGACGGTTCGATCCAGTCGGGCCGCAATCTGTTGGGAATGCGTGACCAACAGAAGCGCTGCGCCGGTATCAGCCACCAAGGCCAACATCAGATCCAGAACCCTTGCGCTGGCGGTTTCATCCAGATTGCCCGTGGGCTCATCCGCCAGCAGCAGTTTCGGACGCGCTGCCATGGCACGACCAATCGCCACCCGCTGCTGTTGCCCGCCGGACAGGTTTTCGGGATATCGGTCCAAAAGATCGGATAGGCCCAGACGTTCGGTCAGATGCGCGGTCCACCCGGCATCCTCGGCGTCGGCAAGGCGGGCGTGAAAGGAAAGGTTCTGCGCAACGGTCAGCGAAGGGATCAGATTGAACTGCTGAAACACCAACGAAAGCTGACTGCGCCGCAATTCGGCCCGCCCGGCATCGTCCAGATGGGACAGAGGGGTTCGGTTCAAGATGATTTCACCGCTGTCGAAACAGTCAAGCGCTGCGGCAAGGTTCAGCAGAGTGCTTTTGCCACTGCCGCTTTCGCCGGTCAGGGCCAGTGTCTGCCCTTCATCCAATGTCAGCGACACGTCGCGCAGAACCGGGCGCCCGCCGGGATAGGTTTTCTGAACACGGTCGATGGTCAACAGCATGGTCTGGCCTTTTTTCTTCCAAGGATGTGCGACGGAATTCCAAACTGTCCAGTGCGGACCCGCACTCGGTTCCATTCGCCGCAGGCGTTCTTCACGATCGCCGGGGTTGTGCCCTGCACCTCAACGGGTCATTCTGCCCGGACGGTACACTGTCGTAAATCGGGATGAAAAACATGACGTTGCTGCATCAGATCGTTTGGGGCAGTTCATTTCTGGCGCTCTGCTTCTTGGTCGAGATTCTTTTGTTGACCTGGTGTACCGTCACGATCATCAAGTGGGATGAAAGATGGTCCGCCAAGGGGGTGTTCTTTGGAACGGCAGCACCGATCGCGGTATCTTTGGCCTTTATTGTCGCGACGCACACGATTCAGGTCTGGATTTGGGCCATCGTCTGGGTGTTGCTTGAGGTTCTGCCGGATTGGAACTCGGCCATCTATTTCTCACTGGTGACGTTCACGACCCTGGGATACGGCGATATCGTTTTGGGCGAAGGGTTGCGAATTTTTGGGTCTTTTGCCGCGGTTGCCGGTCTTCTGGCCTTTGGTCTGTCGACCGCTTATCTGGTGGCGATGATGACGCGCGTTTTTCAAGAAAAGTTCTTTTCCTAAAGGATAGGCGCAAACAACCGCGCCAACGGTGCGCCAAACCGGATATGGGCAGGTTGCTGGGCCAAACTGCGCGTCAACTCATAGCTTGCCTCGAAATCCGCGCGCAGCATGTGATCAACTGCCAAGGCTGCTCGGGCATCAAAAAACAGGGCCATCGCTTCGAAGTTCAGCCGGAAGGACCGGTTGTCCAGATTGGTCGTGCCGACCGCAGCCAGCGTGTCGTCAACCACGAAAACCTTCTGGTGCATGAAACCGTCCGTATATCGGAACACGCGTACGCCGCAGTCGCGGATTTCGTCGAAATAGGCAAAAGCAGCCAGCCATGGCAGCCGATGGTCTATGATATCGGGCACAAGGATGCGCACGTCCACACCGCGCATCGCTGCATGTTGCAATGCGGTCATGACGTCGATGTCGGGCACAAAATAGGGCGAGGCAATCCACAATCTTTCTTTCGCCTCGGCGATGGCCGAAAAGAACATCATGGCGCCAGTTTCGGTTTCATCTCCGGGTCCAGTGGCCACCAATAGGGCATTCATGTCCTGCTCGGCCTCGCTGCCTGCCCAGTCGAGGTCGTCAATCAGGTCTTCATCGCGGGCCCAGTGCCAGTCTTCGGTGAAGATGAGCTGCAATTGCCGGACGATGTGGCCGGTCATCTTGATATGCGTGTCGCGCCAATGGCCGAAATGCGGGTCTTCTCCCAGATATTCAACGCCCACGTTGTGACCGCCGATAAAACCTGTTTCACCGTCAATGACGACGGTTTTGCGATGGTTCCGGTAATTCAGCTGAAACCTGAAATTTGGCCCGCGTTGCTCGCGCGGGTCGGCGACGTCGATACCCGCATCGCGCATCGTGTCCAGATAGGTGTTTTCCAATCCATAGCTGCCGACGGCATCGGTCATGAAACGGACATGCACCCCACGTTTCGCAGCCTCGATCAGCTTGGTCTGAAGTTTTCGGCCCAAGGCATCGTCTCTGACGATATAGAACTGGATCAGGATATAGTTCCTGGCCTCGTCTATCGACTGGAAAATGGCGTCAAACGTTGCCTGACCATCGATCAGAAGCTGAGCGCCATTGCCACTGGATACCGGAAGATGAGCCAGAAATTCGAATGGTCGTGGATTGATCGACATCGTTGTCGGATCAGGCCTGGAATAGTCGGCAAAGGTCTTGATCCCTTCGACGACCCGTTCGCTTTGTTGGCGCGAGATGCGGTAGCCGCGAAACCTGTGGTGCCCCAGAAACAGGTACATCGGCACCGCAAAGATCGGCGCAGATACCAAAAAGACCACCCAGCCAACGGCTCCTTGCGGTGTGCGCGCGGTTTGTGCCGCGCGCACCGAAAACACAACTGCAGTTGCGTACAACGCAAAAACAAAGATGGATACAAGCAAAGTCCACATGGGCGGTAAGTCTTTCGGGTCGTTCAGTTTCCTCCAGTGTAGACCCGCGACCAGTCTTTCGCCATATCGACGATGATCCAGCCTTTGTCCGGCCCCTGATCCAGACCGTCAACCAACCGCCCAATCGGACTTTCCCGATCATAGGCCCACTCACGTTCGGCATCCGTATGGTGGATCAGAACACCCAGCCGTGGTCTGCTACCCGAGGTTGTCCAATTCAGCATGGCGAAATCGCCGTCTGAGTTTCCTCCGGCCAGAATGGGGCGTTTGCCGATCGTGCGTTCGATGTTGATGGGTTTGCCTTCCTTGTCGTCGATGAAGGCAATCCCGGGGGCCTTGATGACAGTCGGAACGCCATCGACGTCTTCGAATGTCGAGTTTCCATAGGTGCCCAGAACCTGTTCCGGCGGAATGCCATAGGCCTGTTCCGCGAAGACCCGCATGAAATGAATACCGCCGCCCGAGACGATATAGGTCTTGAACCCTTCGTCCCGAAGATAGCGCAACAGCTCGACCATGGGCTGATAGGTCATCTGGTCATAGGGCAATCCGGTGTCCGGGTGTCGGGCCTTGGCCAGCCATTGCGCAACTTCGGCCTGAAACGCCTCGACGCTGGTTCCGGAATGCGAGGCGTTAACAACTTCGATCAACGCATCGTGGCCGCCTTGAAGAACCGTTGCTAAATCACCTTCGGCAGCGGCTTTCAAAGCGGGTGTGGACAAGATCGAAGGATCTTGTTCAGCCAGTTCAGAAAGTCGATCCATGGCAAAGATAAACTGGAAATAAACCGGCTGTTCGGCCCAGAGTGTGCCGTCATTGTCAAATACCGCGATCCGATCTGAAGGTGTCACATAGTCAGGTCCTTCTGCGTCGGTAACACTGGACACGAATTCAAGGATCGCCTCTTTTGCCGCAGTGGCGTTCCAACTGGGCAGCGGATCAGCGAGCAGGGATATGGGAACACAGGTCAGAAAAGCACCTAAAAGAACGTGTTTCATGAAGCTCTCGATAACTGTTGTGTTGAAAAAAGGCCGCCCTGCGCAGGGCGGCCTACAGCGTGGGGTCGCCGGGCCTAGTTGTTGGTCGGCGTTGTCAGCTTCTCCATGACCTGATCCAGGTTGAAGCTGGCTGCTTTCTGACGTGGCGGGAACTCCTCGAACGTGCTGAGGAAATTGCCAACGTATTGCTGGGCGGGCACAAGGAAATAGGCCCGGTCCAACAGCCAATCGTAATAGGTGTTGGACGTGCGGTACGCGCGTTCATACGGATCGCGGCGCAGGTTGATGATCAGCGGGATGCGCAGTTCGGTCCATGGCTCGATCCAGGCACGCAACGTGGCCCAGGCTTTCTGCTCCAGGAAGATGAGCTTCCAGTCTTCGAAGCGCAGCGCCGTGAGGTCACCATCATCCGAGAAATAGAAGATTTCTTTCCGGGGGCTTGCCGCAGTCTCACCAGTCAGCAGCGGCAGAATGTTGTAACCATCAAGGTGCACCTTGTAGTCGCGACCCATGCCCGATGAGCTGTAGCCGGCCTTCAGCTTTTCCTTGATGTCGGGATCGCCGGCCACGGCGAGGTAAGTGGGCAGCCAGTCCATGTGATGAACGATCTCGTTGGTGACTGATCCGGCCTCGATCTTGCCCGGCCAGCGCACCATCGACGGAACGCGCCAGCCACCCTCCCAGTTGGTATTCTTCTCGCCCCAGAACGGCGTGGCAGCCGCATCCGGCCAGGTGTTCATGTGGGGACCGTTGTCAGTGGAATAGTGGACGATCGTGTTGTCAGCGATGCCAAGCTCGTCCAGCAGATCCAGCAGCTGCCCAACATGCATGTCGTGTTCGATCATACCGGCGGTGTATTCATCAGCGACCCGCCCCGACAACTCATTGGCCTTGGCGCGCATCTCGTCTTTTACGTGGGTGCGGAAGTGCATGCGGGTACCGTTCCACCAGACATAGAAGGGTTGACCTTGCTCATGCGCCCGCTTGATGAAGTCGATGGCCGCGGCCACAGTTTCGTCATCCACGGTTTCCATACGCTTGCGGGTCAACGGTCCGGTGTCTTCGATCGTGCCATCGGATTTGGATTTGATGACGCCGCGCGGGCCATAGGCCTCGCGGAAGGTGCGCCCATCCGCCAGAACGCGATCACCCGGATAGTCTTCGTTTTCCGGTTCTTCCTCGGCATTCAGGTGGTAAAGATTGCCAAAAAACTCATCAAATCCGTGATTTGTCGGAAGATGTTCGTCCTTGTCACCAAGGTGGTTTTTGCCGAATTGACCGGTCACATAGCCGTGGTCTTTGAGAAGTCCCGGGATAGTTGGGTCTTCAACCTGCATTCCAAGATCTGCCCCGGGCAGGCCGACTTTGGACAGACCGGTGCGGAACACGGATTGCCCCATGATGTATGACGAACGGCCGGCGGTACAGGATTGTTCACCGTAGTAATCGGTAAAGATCATGCCTTCTTTGGCAACCCTGTCGATATTGGGTGTCTGATATCCCATCAGACCCATGGTATAGGCCGAGATGTTGGATTGACCGATATCGTCGCCCCATATCACAAGAATATTGGGCTTTTGATCCTGCGCCCAGGCGGGCACGGCAAGGGCGACAGTTACGGTCGCCACTGCGAACCGGCGCAGTGTTCTACGCCAATTATCTGCAATCATTCGTGGAGAAGACATGAAGTGCTCCTGATCAGTCGAGCCTTAATGACTCGGAAAATTGAAATTTAGTTGAAGCCGCTAGCTTATAACTTGAAGCTGCAAGCAAGTTTTTGATTGCCCGAATAAAAACAATTTCTTGTTCGGGCAGTGAACACAGCTATTTTACGCGATGAAACGCATCGAAAACTTATCATATGATCACTTTGAAAGATACAAATGTTTGATTCTGATGACGATATGCGGATTCTGGCCAAGACCGACTGGTTTGGCACGCGCGATTCAAAGTTTCAGAGCGATCTTATGACATGCGCAATTCAAAGAACCTTCGATTCCGGAGAAACCCTGTACCACCACGGCGACCGCGCCAACGGTATTCATGCGGTGCTCGCAGGCGCGCTTCAGATCACGGCACCTGCCGATGATGGACAGGAATTCGTATTGCATCAGGATGGATCAGGATTCTGGATCGGGGATCTTGCGCTGTTTGCCGAAGCCAAACGACTGGTCAGCGTCGTGGCAACGCAAAAGACCCGCACCTTGTTTTTTCCCGGCTCGCGGGTAGAACGCATGATTCAGACAAACCCGGAATACATCCGTGATTTCTATGCATTGACGCATGAAAACATGAAGACTGCACTGCGCATCATGGCCAATCTTGCGGTTACGGGATCTGAAAAGCGCCTTGTGCTGCGTCTGTTGCACCTTGACGAAGGCGCTTTGAGTTCGGACGGATGGATTATTGTGTCTCAGGAAGAACTTGCTGAAATGGTTGCGGTATCTCAGCCGACGTTGCACCGACATCTGCATCATCTGGCAGATCTGGGCCTTGTGGAATTGGGGTATGGCCGGCTACGGTTGATCGACCGGCGCAAGCTGATCAGCAACTGTCAAAGTTGAAGTCTAAGGGTTGAGCGGGGGTAAAGACTCGCTCTTTCTTTCTGTTGCGCTTTTCAGTGCGCCCAGGTGTTGCATGGCCGCTTGCCAGTCTTCCGGGCTGTTGCCAGCCGTCGCTGAATACCGCGCCGCACCGATATTCATTAGACTGCTTTCAAGATCCAAAGAACGCTCGGGGTACGCGCTGCGTGATTTCCAAAGATCCAATGCCTGATAAACCGCGGGCAAATCCCGTGATTTTAAAGCGGATCGCAAGGCATCGACGGCATATTTCTCCGATGCCAGATACCTGCGGCGCCGTTCCGTTTTCCAGGTTGCATAGCGCGGGCGCAGAAACCTTCCCAAAGTCCACAATGCGAATACAACAATGACAAGGTAAAGAACTGATTTGATGATGGTTTGCGCGTCAGGCGGCTGCCGCCTTGGGGGGGCCAGTGTAAGCTTGGTCGAGGGAAGTGATGCCGTTTCGATCTGACCGGTGTCCAGATTGAACCAGTCGATGGAAACGGCCGTCAATTGTGTTTCGCCCCCGTCTTGGGCGATGTACACGGTTTCTTCGACCCGTTGCCCGGACAGGATGCCCCGGTCTTCTGTTTCCGAAAAGCGGGGTTCCTTGGGATAGGCGCGCAGCTGTTGGCTTTGATCCTGCGGCGTCAGCGCCGGGATCGTCAGGGCCGTGGTGCCAGAGATCTGCGCGCTTATCTCGCGCGTGATGGAATCACCGGCCTGCATATCGGTCGGACCGTCCAGCTTCTGATCAAGAGAGAAACCACTTGCGATGATCAGCGGGTCAAGACCTTGAGCGCCCTCTGGGATCTCTGCGTTCAGCTGTATGGAAGGAAGCGCCACCGAAACCTGAACCGGGTCATTGGACTGCGGATCGGCAAATGTCACGACAACCTCTTGCGCATCATACGCGACCGGCCCTGATGTCAGCGGATACAGTCGATAACTGCGCTGTACACCGGACCACGTTTCTCCGTGTACCGTTTCGCTTACCGGACCAGAAGCTCGCTCTGGCAGGCGAACCAGGATATTTTGTTGCTCCAATGATGGAAATACAGGCGGCTGCGGCATGAAGGTCGGAACCAGAACCTTGATGCGGACGATGGCGGGCTGGCCGACGATGACGGCCTCGTTCGGGACGTCCACTGATACCTGAGGTTGATAGGCTGAGTTTTCCTGTGCGGACAAGGATAACGGCATCAACAGGATGAAGACAGCTAGGTATCTCATTCAGTTTGCTCCTGTATTTCCAAAAGGAAACGGTTTCTCAGAAAATCCTGCATGTCGGTGTCGATCATACTGATCCACTGGTCGGCGGACAGTGACTGTGGCCCGTCATTGGGGGCTTGAACCGTAGTGTCACTGCCACGTGCTGCATCGTTGTCAAACACGGTATCATCGGCACCGATGCCAGCCTCTTCCCCCGTGTCAGACTGTTCACGCGTCGTTTCGACATAATCCAGGATGGCCTTGGACAGGTCGAGATTATGCTGGGCTTCGGGCCAGTCGGGGCGACGTTCCAAGGCGGTCTCGAACGCTGATATGGCTGGGCGATACTCGCGGTTTTTTATGCGGGCCATACCTTCGGCGAACGCAGCTTCCGGCGTGTCCAGCGTGGAAAACACGGACGACGCCTTTTCGTATTGACCATCCCTGAGATAGGCATATCCCTTGTGATATGGGTCTTCGAACATCTCGGCCGCGTCGCCAAATCGTTTTTGGGTCATCGCGATCTGGCCTTGTTGGTCGGGGGTGAAAAACCAGTCTCGCCATCCTTCTGCCCGCGCGCCGGATGAAGGCAACGCAATCAAAACCAGAACCGCCCAACGAATTACCCAGCCCTTGCGGAACCACAGCAGAGACAACACCGCAGCAGGCCAGGCCAAGATCCAGCCCTTGTCCTGCCAGTCTAGGCGATCATCCTCATCCAGCGCTGCAGTATAGGCCGATTGAATGCGGCGCATCAGTTGATTGATGTCCCGATCGTCGTCCGAAAACGCGACCGCTGAGGCGTTGGGGATGTTGTCCAGCTGCGCGATACGACCACCATCCGGCAGCATGGTGAGAACGAAAATATCAGAAGAAGAGGAGCTTAGCCCCGTTACCTGAGATGGATCAAGATCGTCCAATACAAACAGCACCGCCCCAGGGCTGTCGCTGTCTTCCAGAATGGACTGAGCCAACGCAAGCGCATCGGCTGCCGCATCGCCATCCTTCGGCATCACCGCGGGGGTCAACCCCTCAAGCAACGGACGAAGTATGTTCGCATCTTCGGTCAACGGCGCAACTCGGTGCGGCGTTCCTGCATAGGCGATCAAAGCGGTACGTGCGCCGGCACGTTCGGTGATCAGGTCGGAAATCTTGAACCGTGCCCGATCCAGCCGCGATGGCGCAAGATCCGAGCTTTCCATGCTGTTGGTGACTTTGAGAGCGATCACCAACGGGGCCGTGTCTGCGATCAACGGGTTGGGCGCGCGCGACCATGTCGGGCCCGAGGCCGCCAAAGTGACAAGCGCCGCAATGATCAGCGCAACGTCAATGGGCTGGATGCGCCTGTTTTCTTCCTTGCCCAGCAGCAAGGCCTCTGCAAGGTGCGGGGCGATCCCTGATGGCAGTTTGGTGTCTGCCATCGGTCTGGGCCTGATCCGCCACCACAACACAAGGATGGGGATGAGAAGCAGCAGGTAATAGCCTCGGATAAAATGAAAATCAGCCAGATCCATCGTCAGACGGCCCCCTGGTGTCGCTGTGAGAAATGGAACCAAGTCATGCTGACCATGATGACGATCAGCGCGATGAGTAACGGAATATGGGCAAGGCTTTGCTTGGGGCGATAGCTTTGCGTTTCCACCATTCTGGGGTTCTGAGAGTCAATGCGTGCGTAAGTTTGTTCAAGGGCCGTTGCATCGTCGGCAAAGAAATATTCTCCGCCCGTGCGATCGGCTATGTCCTTCAGTGCCTGAAGGTCGACACGGTCTTCGCCCGTGGCATTCGGGTCTCCGACACCAATCGTATAGACAACCACGTTCTTTTCCGCAGCAATGGCCGAGGCATTGACGGGTGTCATGCGACTGGACGTATCGGCACCATCGCTGAGGACAATCATCAGGCGCTGGTCAACCTCGCTGGATTCAAAGGTTCGAATGCCAAGCCCGATCGCATCGCCCAAAGCCGTGTTCGGACCCGCCATGCCAACTTGAGTTTGATCCAGGAACCCATTCAAACTGTTCAGATCTTCCGTGAAGGGCGCTTGAATGAACGCGCGTGTTCCAAAGATGATCAGCGCTATCCTGTCACCATCTCTTTCAGAGATGAACTGCCTGAGAACCTCTTTGACCGCCTCCAACCGTTGTATCGGGGCACCTGATCCGGTCCGGAAGTCGCGCTGATCCATCGAGCCAGAGATATCCAGCGCCAAAACCACATCGCGTGCAGATTTTTCCATCACGACGGGATCGCCCAGACGTTCCGGACGCGCCAGCGCCAGAACCAGAAGTATCCAGATCAAGGCGGCGCTGGCCGTTTGCAGCCGGGCCCGGGTTCGGATCATTGACCCGGATTGCGGCTCGACGCCAGCCGCCTGGGCCACGCGGCGAAAAAACGGAATGCGAATGGACACGGCTGTTTCCCGCCGGGGCGGAGCAATGGCGTACACCAGCAGCGGCAGCGGCAAGAGCAGAAACACCCAGGGCGCAGAGAAGGAAAACATCAGGTTCCCCGATACCGTTTATGGGACTTGACCCAATGCCTAGCAAGCTGGGTCAAGGCGCGGTTTGGCGGCAGGTCCTTGTACGGCGCGTCGATCAGCGTTTGCCCAATGTCTGATAAAAAGGACTTGTCATCAGAGGTTTGCGAAAGGAAATTTAACCAGTCATCCCCGTGAATCCCTGCAACCTGCCTGCGCGGATATGCGACCAAAGCGGTGCGGCGAAGGATTTCGGCAACTTTTGCCGACGTGATATCCGGGTCTGCCAGCTCGGCCAGCGCATGGCGGCGATACGCGTTCGCCAGCCTTCGCCGGATGAAAAAAACACTGGCCAGTACGGCAAGGCCAAGCAGTATGACGGCCAGCGCCAACCACCCCCATGTCTGCGGAAACATCGAAACAAGCGTGGGTTCCGGTGCCGGCTCAAGCATATTCAGCAGATCAACCAGAGATTTCCCTGTCGTGTCGATGCTCATTTCTGCCCCCTGCGATGTCCGAACAGATACAGCAACTGATCCAGGGCAGGTTCCGCGGTCGTCAATGGAACAACCGGAAAGCCGTATCGACGGGACCATGTGTGCAGGTGGTCCAACCTGTCTTCCATGGATTTGCGAATTTTGCCGGACAATTCGGGGTCGGCGCTGTCGATTTCGATCTGGTCGCGCCCGTCCGAGACCGTGAGTTTCAGATCGGGCGCCAGCTCCTTGGCTGTCTTGTCAGCGATATTGAACACGATCAGATCGTTTGAGACCGCAACGCGGCGCAGCAGGGATTCCGATTTTTCGTCAAGCCCGTCGCAGTCGGAAAACAGGCAAACCAGCCCGTTGGTTTGGGTCATACGCGCGGCTTCCGACAACATGTCATTCAAAGTTACGATGGGTTGCGGGTTCAAGGCAGCATGCAAGGCCGAATTGGCAGCCCCGATGGAAGACAGAAACCGCATGAGCGCCGCCGCGCGGCGCTGCGGCCTGTGTTCAGCAACGCTTGTGTCGTTGAATACCAGACCACCGACACGATCGCCCTGACCAAGAACGCGATGCGCGGTGATTGCGGCAGCTTCGGCGGCGATGACCGATTTCATGAAGACTTCGGTTCCGAAAAACATCGAAACGCGCTGATCGACCAGCAACAGGGCAGGGCGGTCTCGTTCCTCGGTATAGACCCTAACATGGGGCTCACCGGTTCGCGCCGTGACTTTCCAGTCAATTGTGCGGATATCGTCACCCGGTTGGTAGTTGCGCAATTCCTCGAAATTCAGGCCGCGTCCGCGCAGGCGCGATGCGTGTCTGCCATTCAGGATCGACCCGGCAGGCTGACGTGGCAAAAAGCTCAGGGCACGGGAATGCAGTTCCAGACGCAACAGGTGATCCGCACTGACGTGAATGCGGGGATCATCGGGATATGCTGTGGATCGCTGCACCCGGCCAACCCTAAAAGTCAGGGCAGCGCGACGAGACGCAGGATGTCCGCGATCACGTCATCTGCCGTTTTGGCGTTTCCCTGCGCCTCGAAGCTCAGCGTGATGCGGTGACGGAAAACGTCATGTGCAATGGCTCGAATATCCGCAGGGTCCACATAGTCACGCTGGTTCATCCACGCATGCGCCCGACCGCATTTGTCCAGTGCCAATGAGGCACGCGGGCTGGCACCGATTTCGATCCAGCTGGCCAGTTCTGCGCTGAGCGCCGCAGGCGTCCGGGTCGCCTGAACCAGATCGGCGATATAGCGATCCATTGCATCCGAAACATGGATCTGCCCGATTTCCGAACGCGCTGCAAAAACGGCATCTTGCGGGATTGTCGGTGGTGGCTCGCTTGACGCGCCTTTCCCGGCGGCGATCTCTTCGCCCCGCACCAGCCGGATCACTTCAACCTCGTCCTCGACCGGTGGATAGGTGATCTGAACATGCATCAGGAACCGGTCCATCTGCGCTTCGGGCAGGGGATAGGTGCCTTCTTGTTCAATAGGGTTCTGGGTTGCCATCACGATGAACAGCGGTTCCATTTTGTGGGTGGTCCCGGAAACCGTGACCTGCCGTTCTTCCATCGCCTCCAGCAATGCGGCCTGAACCTTGGCCGGTGCCCTGTTGATTTCGTCAGCGAGGACGATATTGGCAAAGATCGGCCCGGGTTCGAACCGAAAGGTGCCGCCTTCGTCAGTTTGTTGAAACACTTCGGTTCCCGTCACGTCTGAAGGCAGCAGATCGGGCGTGAACTGGATCCTGCTGAAGTCTGCATCCAGATTGCGCGCCATCGCCTTGACTGCACGTGTTTTGGCCAATCCGGGCAGACCTTCGATCAGAAGGTTTCCGTTGGCCAGCATGCCGATCAGCAGTCGGTCGATGACCTCGGTTTGCCCGATGATGGACTGGCCCATGCGGGCCTTGAGATCAAGTATCTGATTAAGTGCATTCATGGGTAGTGGTCCAATCGGTGCCAAGCTGGAAGAAACGAATTGATAGCGGAACAGGGGGTAAGCCGGTCAGGAATATCCCGAAATATCGGAATGCTAACAGGCTTTTGCGGACCGATCTACCGTGAATGCCTGGCGGTGAGGTGGCGCAAATCGTTCCTCAGTTCCTGTCGTATGGGCCCGGTGTTGGGCGCGTCGCGCAAACTGTCCAGCCAGTGGGGGTGAGGCGCCTGTCCTGCGGCCCTGCTCCAGGTCAGATCCCGCAGGATTTTCTGGGCACCGACGTCAAGTGTGTCAGGAATTTCGAAATCATTCAGGGTGGCCCAAACGCCGCTCCACAAGCGCCCTACGGACCAGGGATTGTATCCGCCGCCACCCAGAACCAGAAAACGAGGCGAAAGAGGCTTCAGCGCCGCCACCGTTCGCCAATGCGCGTTGTTGGACAGGGTCAAACGCGAAAGCGGGTCCTCGGCCACGGCGTCGGCCCCGCATTGCAGGACAATCGCCTGCGGTTTGAACGCTTCGGTCGCAGGTAGGATCAAGTGATCCAGAATGGCGGCGAATTCGTCGTCGTTCAGATGTCGTGGAACCGGCAGGTTGAAGGCCGCGCCACCGGCGTCTTCCTCAAGTTGACCCGTGAACGGCCATCGACGCGTTTCATGGACCGAGATCATACGCACTCTGTCCGACCCGTGAAACGCAAGTTCAACCCCGTCGCAATGATGGGCGTCGATGTCGACATAGACCACGCGATCCAGGCCAGCGCTCAAAAGGGTCTGTATCGCCAGAACCGGGTCGTTCAGATAACAAAACCCGTTCGCCCGGTCCGCAAGGCCATGGTGGGTGCCGCCCGCAGGGTTGAAAACGATCCCTCCATCCCGGATCAGTTCGGCGGCCAGCATGGACCCACCGGCGGCGGTTGCCGGCCGCCGGTACATCTCGGCGAAGACCGGGTTCGACAGAGTCCCCAAACCGTATTTATCCCGTATTTCGTCCGTGACGTGCTGGTCCGCTTCGGCCTTTTGCAGGGCGGCGATATAGTCCGGCGTATGAAACCTTTCCAATACACTTGGCTTTGCGCAGGGGCTGACGCGGTAGTTCTCGGGGGTCAACCATCCCAGTTCGCGACACAGATCGATGACGGTTGACACCCGCGGGATGGCCAGCGGATGTTTTGAACCGTAGGTCGAGTTGCGGTAGATATCCGATCCGATGAACAGGGGGCGTTTCATGACCTAGCTTGCTGCGGCCTGACTGTTGTCCTCGCCCAACCTGCCATCCAGTGACATCAGTATGGCGACGGGCCGAAGGGCCGGGATGTGGCTGAACACGATCAGGATGCATACGGTCAGAGGTACGCTCAGAAACGCACCGATCAGTCCCCAGACCGTTGTCCAGAAGGTCAGGGCCAGAATGACAAGAAAGGTCGACATGTTCAGGGATCGGCCAAGCATGGCCGGATCAAGGAAATTGCCGATCAGGAATTGGATCGTACCACATCCCAGCACGATCACCAGGAAGGGGATGATCGTTTCGAATTGAACAAGCGCGATCATGGCCGGAAAAAGCACCGCTATGATCGAACCGATCGAGGGGATGAAGTTCAGGGCAAAGGTCAATACGGCCCAGGTTTCCGCGTATTCCAGACCAAGCAAGCGGAAAACCGTATAGCTGATCGTTGCCGTTATCAGGCTGATCAGGGTTTTGACGCCGACATAGCGCTGCAAGCTGACCGAAATCGCATCGAGCATGGCGGAAAATTCTGCTGCGGCGACGGGGTTTCCGGCGGCCAGTTGGATCTTTTTCCGAAAGGCCAGTCGTTCGGCCATCAGAAAGGCGACATAAAGGCTGATCAGGAAGAACTGGTTCAACAATGAGGTGGCACTGCCCAGCAACACGCGTGCGACATAGGACATGTCGATACTGACCAGATTGTCACGAATGAAGGTGGTCACGTCGTTGCCGACCAGCCCCGTTACACGCTCGACCGCACCGTCAAACTGGTTTTCATAGGTGCTGATGGATCGTGCAAACTGTGTCGCCTGACTGCCCAGCACGTACATGATCATGAACAAACCGGCCAGAACGACAGTCACACCGGCAATATTGGCCAGCCAGACCGGAGCGCGGGTCAGGGCGACGACGCGATCGCTAAGCGCGATGATCAATACATTGACCAACAGCGCCATGGCCAGCGGGATCAGGAAGTTCGCACCGGCATAGAGACCCAGCACGATCAGGGTCGCGATGATGCATGTATCCCGGACAACGGACAATCGAAGCTTGGGTCTAACCGTGATGTCTTTTTGATCCGGGGTCATTCGGTATCCTGTATCTGGCCCATTTCCCGTCCTGCGCCGCCCAATCCTGCACGCGAGGTCTTGTTTATGCAATGCGTTCAGGCGTTTGTTGGCCCTCATTAGCCAAATAGATTATCACGACGGGTTCTGTGTTCTATTTCGGCAGGTTAGGGTTGCAGCATGACAACTGCCGCGAATCCCTTGTTTGGCCGACCTGTTCAGGCGCTTTGGCTGTCGATCCGCCGGTTCAGCAGAAAGAACGGTTTTGTCATGAGCAGCCATGTGGCCATGTCGCTGATGATGGCGCTGTTTCCCTTTGTGCTGTTCACCGTGGCGCTGGCAGGGGCGTTGTCTCAAGGCTATGTCACAGATGAGTTGATCGACCTGATTTTCGGAGCGTGGCCCAAGGACGTCGCAGATCCGATCGTGGCCGAACTGCGGGCCGTTCTGGCCGGATCCGGCTCGGGTGTCATCACCTTGGGGGGGCTGCTGGCGATTTACTTTGCCTCCAACGGCGTGGCTGCCGTACGTGCAGCCATGAATCAGGCCTACCACGACGAAGACAGTTGGCCGTTCTGGAAAACCCGGCTGCTCTGTCTGGTGCTAGTCATTCTGGGCGGGTCGGCCATTCTGATCATTGCCGCGGTCGAGGTGGTTTTGCCGGTCTATACGAAACTGGTGGCTGAACACACGGAGGTTGCCGTGGCCAACTGGTTTTCCGTGGATCGCCTGCGCTGGACGTTCACCGTGGCGGTTCCTGCGGGTACCGTTCTTCTGGCGCATCTCGTGCTGCCGACCCGCAGGCACAGCTTGACGCAAATCCTGCCCGGCGTCTTGTTGACTTTGGTCTTGTGGGCTGCCGGTGGGTGGGCGTTTTCAATTTATATCAGCCAGTTCGCCACCTACAGCGCCACCTATGCTGGATTGGCGGGGGCCATGGCGGCATTGATTTTCCTGTATCTCTTTTCGGCGATCCTGATCTTGGGGGCCGAATACAACGGTGCATTGATTGACCTGCAAAAAGCCGCCGAAGGAGATACGGCATGAGATTTGCCCTGATACTGGCCTGCCTTGCAATTGCTGGTGAAGTTCAGGCGCAGACGCCAGAGTATGTGGGCTCAGACCAGTGTACCGATTGTCATCAACAAGAAGCCGAAGCCTGGGCCGCGTCACACCATGCGCTGGCCTGGACAGACCCTACTGGCGGCGCTGTTGTGGCGGATTTCGACGGTACCCGGTTCGATCATGACGGGATGTCCGTCCAGTTCAAAAATGAGGCTGGCAGCTTCACCGCTAGTGTAACGGAGAAAGACGGTGCAACGACGGAATATGACGTGCATTCCGTCGTTGGAATCGAACCCTTGCAGCAATACCTTTTCGAAACCGAACCGGGCCGGTTGCAAAGTTTCGACGTGGTTTGGGACATAGAGCAAAAGCGCTGGTATCACCTGTACCCTGATCAGGACCTGCCGCCTGATGACGGATTGCATTGGACCGGCCCTTACAAAAACTGGAACGCGCGCTGCGCCGAATGTCATGCCACGGGTTTTGAGAAGAACTACGACCCTCAAACCAGAAGCTACACGTCACAACAGGTCGAAATCGGGGTCGGGTGCGAGGCCTGCCATGGGCCGGGGTCCGCACATCTCGATTGGGTCCGGGAACGGGGTTCTTCAGATGGCCTGGCCAATGCCGGCTTTTTGTTGAGTTGGGGCAAGGGGCGGACCGAAGAAGAAATACAGCAATGCGCCGGATGTCATTCCCGGCGCGAGGCGCATGGCAACGGAAACCCGGTTCCGGGAACCCCGTATCATGATGCCTATAATCTGGCCGTGCTGCGCCCCGGTTCCTATCATCCCGACGGACAAATTCTGGATGAGGTTTACGTCTACGGCTCGTTCCTGCAATCCCGGATGTATGCACAGGGCGTCGGATGCATGAACTGCCACGAACCGCACAGCGCAGAATTGAAAGCCGAAGGAAACGGGGTTTGCACACAGTGCCATTCGCCTGCCGGAAATCCGGAATTCGCAACCCTTTCCGCAAAGGACTATGACACGTCTGCGCATCACAATCACCCGGAAGACAGCGAAGGCGCCCAGTGCAAAAGCTGCCACATGATCGAGCGAATCTACATGGGTGTCGACGGTCGACGCGATCACAGTTTTCGCATACCGCGACCGGATCTTGGGCTGGGCGTTGATGCCTGCACGGACTGCCATCAAGACCAGGATCAGGCCTGGGCCGCAAGCCAGATAGAGGGCTGGTTTCCGGGATCGCCAAATCGACGCCCGCATTATGGGACAGTTTTCAAAGCCGCGGCCGAAGGGCAGCTCGACACGCCCGAAGGTTTGCTTGCCGTCGCAATGGATGCGTCGCAGCCCGGGATCGTCAGAGCGACCGCCGCGTATCTGTTGCAACCGTTTGGGTCGCCACAGATCGCCGCTGACACAGCGCCGCTTTTGCAGGACGTTGACCCGCTGATACGAGCAAATGCAGCGGCGCTGCAACGTCAGGCCAGCCCGGCAGATCAGGTGCGCAGGCTCGAGCCGTTGCTGTCTGATCCTCTGCGAAACGTGCGCATCGCTGCCGCCAAAGAGTTCCTGAGCATACCGCAGCAGGGCTTGACGGCCGAGCAGCGGACCAGGCTTGGGCAGGGCATGTCGGAATGGCAGCAGGTCATTTCGAACAGGCTGGACGCCCCGGAAACCCATCTCGTTCTGGGGGGCATGGCATTGACGCTTCGCAACGCGCAAGCGGCGGAACAGGCGTTTAGAGAGGTCGTGACGCTGGACCCGCAGAGGGCAGAGGCGTGGCCAATGTTAGTGCAACTGGCGCAGATCAATCGTGGCCCGGAAGCTGCGCGCACAGTGCTGCAAGAGGCGCTGGACAGGTTGCCGGATGATCCGAACCTGCTGCAATTGTCGCAACAGTTTGGGCGCTGACCCGGCACATCCGTGCCCGAATTCTTTCATTTTGACGGCAGAATTCCTTGTTACAGCCAAGAACAAAGTGCTGATCCGAGGTGAGCCATGTCCAACGATGCAACAATGCGGAAGATGCCGGGTTCAAGTTCGGTGTCACTAGCCCAGCGCATCGAAGACCTGCGCAACCGTGAACCATCATACGTTACGCACGGAGATACGCTGATGTTGCAGGGAATGGCTGTCACGTCCTTGCGTGAACAGCGTCTGAGCGGAAATCTTATCCGGCTAGATGATTAAGAGCCGCCTCGAAACCCGGTTGCCACAACGAATTTTTCCGAACTGTCCGAGCGAGACGCCGGCGGTTTGACATGGGCGACTTTCTGGAATTTCTGCTTGAGCAACTTTTGCAGATCGCCCTCAGCCCCCCCAGCCAGAACCTTGGCAACAAAAGTGCCGCCTTCTTCCAGAACGTCAAAGGCGAAATAGGCGGCAGTTTCGCACAGCGCCATGATGCGCAGGTGATCGGTCTGCTTGTGCCCCGAAGATGCCGCCGCCATATCCGACATCACGACGTCTGCCTTGCCGCCCAGCCAGTCTTTGACCTTCTGGTCAGCGTCATCCTCCATGAAATCCAGAACGTGGATTTCGGCCCCGGCGATTGGTTCGACTTCTTGCAGGTCGATGCCCAGCACGGTTCCGATCCGTTTGCCTGACTTTTCGCCCAGCGCGTTCACGCGTTTGACCGCCACCTGACACCAGCCGCCGGGCGCACAGCCCAGATCCACAACCCGCGCCCCGGGCACGAGAAAGCGGAATTTGTCGTCCAGTTCCAAAATCTTGTAAGCTGCGCGTCCCCGATAGCCTTCGGATTGCGCGCGTTTGACATACGGATCGTTCAATTGTCGTTCCAGCCAGCGGGTCGAGCTGAGCTTGCGCCCGCGCGCCGTCTTGACCTTGACCTTCAGGTCGCGTTGCCCGCGGCCCGAGTTGTTTTTTCCACTTGGTGTCTTCGCCATTAGAACGGTCCGTCTTCCAATACACCGTCCGCGCTCATCTGTGCGTAAAGCAGACCTTCGCGCAGCCCCCGGTCCGCCACCGAAAGGCGGTCAGTGGGCCAGCAACGGAGCAACGCCTGCAATATGGCCGAGCCGGACATGATCAGGGCTTGCCGGTCTTCACCAATGCGAGGGTCTCGGCGCCGCCCATGAGGGCCGAGTTCTAAATACCCGCGTATGACTTTGTCAATCTGATCGCTGGTCATGCGCAGCCCGTCCACTTTGGTCCGGTCATAGCGCTTGAGGCCCAGATGCGATGCCGCGACAGTAGTGACCGTGCCACTGGTGCCGACGATCTGAAACCCTTCGCGCGCCTGTTCGTCCTTGTAGGGGGCAAAGTCGGCAAGGTTTTCCTCGAAAAACCAACTCATCAACGCAAATCGGGCCGCGTCATCCTCAACATCATTGAACTGGTCCCGCAGCGTAGCTACGCCCAGCGGTACGCTGATCCAGTCAACGACCTTGGCGGCTGGAAAAGGGCTGTCGACAGTGTGAAACCCGTGATGCAGCCGCATGATGGCCGCGGGTCGGTCGCGGCGTGGAACGGACGAGATGTCGATCCAGACCAATTCGGTCGAGCCGCCTCCGATATCGACGACCAGCAACTGCTCGGTCTTGGTCGAAACCAGTGGGGCACAGGAAATCACCGCCAGACGGGCTTCTTCCTCGGGCTGTATGATCTCGAGCGTCAGGCCGGTTTCGCGCTTCACCTGTCGGATGAATTCGCGCGAGTTCTTGGCGCGGCGGCACGCCTCGGTCGCGATCAGACGCATCCGTTTGACCTTGTTGCGTTTCAGCTTTTGCTGACAGATTCGCAATGCCTGAACGGTACGCGACATCGACGCCCGCGACAGTCGTCCGGTGCGTTCCAGACCCGCGCCCAACTGCACGGATTTGGAGAAACTGTCGACCACATGGAACCCACTTCCCTTGGGCTGGGCTATCAACATGCGGCAACTATTTGTCCCCAGATCCAGTGCCGCATAAAGAGCATCCGGATCGGGTCTTGCCGGCGCGGGGCTTTCGACCGCTTTCGGGAACGCGCCCGCACCTTTGGGACGCTTGGGCGCCATCTTTACGCCCTCCGATTTTCGAGTTACCCCGACCCTAGGCGGGGGATTGCTGACGTGCAAGTGATTTCAATTTTGAAATTAACGCGCGTGTCACATGCCGTTCACAAAATGATGCGATCTCCATGGGCGAACCCACGTTCGGGTTTATCTATTAGCTCTCAGCCAGATACGGAGACCGCAATGAAAGATGAGCGCATCCTTTCCTTCGACGAATTCGATGAAGTTGTAAATCCGCGCCCAGAAGAATGTGAATTTGATCGCGTTGTCGAACGCGCATTGTCCCGTCGCGGTTTTCTGGGCGGCGTTTTGGCGATGGGTAGTTTCACAGCTGTTGGTGGTTCGCTGATTCCTTCAGGGGCTCACGCGGTTTCGAACCGTTTCGCGTTTGAGGCGATTCCAGTGTCGACCGCGGACGAGGTCATTGTTCCCGCTGGTTACAAGGCCGAGGTCATGGTGCGCTGGGGCGATCCGCTTTGGTCGGACGCGCCTGAGTTTGATCACGCGACCCGGGGCACAGCTGCCAGCCAGGAACGCGCCTTTGGTGACAATACCGATGGTCAGGACATTTTCTTGCATGACGGTCACGTTCTGCTGGTTGTAAACAACGAATATACCAATCGTGACATCCTGTGGGGCAACAATCCGGACGCCAAGCCAGCATCCGATGACGACATCGCAAAGGGCATGATGGCGCATGGTGTCACGATCGTGGAAATCGCGAACACCGATGGCAAGTGGGGCATCGTTAAGGACAGCCCCTATAACCGCCGCGTTACACCGCAGACCGAAATGTCCATTACGGGTCCGGCCGCCGGTCATGACTTGATGAAAACGGCCGCCGATCCGTCCGGCACGACGTGCAAGGGAACATGGAACAATTGCGGAAATGGCGTGACACCGTGGGGCACGTATCTGGCTTGTGAAGAAAACTTCAACGGCTACTTCTCGGCCGAAGACGAAAATCACGAGGTCAATGCTGATCTGAAACGTTATGGCGTATCGTCAAAAGACTGGGGTTACGGTTGGGCCAAGATTGATGACCGGTTCGACGTCTCGAAAAACCCAAACGAACCGAACCGTGCTGGTTTTGTGGTTGAGATCGATCCGACTGATCCAACCTCGACTCCGCGAAAACTGACCGCTCTGGGACGCTTCAAGCACGAAAACGCCGAAGTCATAGTGAACAATGACGGTCGCGTGGTCGTTTACATGGGCGATGATGAACGCGGCGAGTTTCTTTACCGCTTTGTCTCGGAAGGTGTTTATGCCGCTGGTGTGGACACAAACGCGCTGTTGGAACAAGGCACACTTTCGGTTGCCAAGTTCAACGACGATGGAACCGGTGAGTGGCTTGATCTGACGCCGGAAAGCACTGGCATGGCCTCGCAGGCCGAGATCAGCATCCACACCCGTCAGGCTGGTTCGGCGGTTGGAGCAACCACCATGGATCGTCCCGAGTGGGTTGCGGCTAATCCAAACGCGCCCGAGGTTTACTGTTGCTTGACCAACAACAAGAACCGTGGCGTTAAGCCGAATGCAGGGGGAGACGATACCTCGGCCAACGGCCCGAACCCGCGTGACAAGAACAACTACGGTCAGATCGTTCGCTGGCGCCCGGATGGCGGCGATCATGCTGCGGCTGGCTTTGGCTGGGATCTGTACGTGCTTGCAGGCAATCCCACCGTCCACCAAGACGCCTATGCCGGATCCGAGAACGTGAACGCCGACAATATGTTCAACTCACCCGACGGATTGAAGTTCGACAGCAACGGCTTGCTGTGGATTCAGACCGATGGCAATTATGGCAACGAAGGTGACTTCGCCGGGCAGGGCAACAACCAGATGCTGGCAGGCGACCCTGTCACCGGCGAAATCCGTCGTTTTCTGGTTGGCCCCAACGAATGCGAGGTCACCGGTCTCAGCTGGTCACCGGACCGTCGTACGATGTTTGTCGGTATTCAGCACCCGGGCGAAGACGGCAACAGCCACTGGCCTGAAGGCGGGGACTCGGTGCCGCGCTCGGCCATTATCGCCATTACGCGCGAAGATGGCGGTTTGGTCGGCTAAGGCCATTTGCTCCATCAATTCTTGCCTCGGACGGTTTTTACCGTCCGGGGTTTTTCTTTTTCATGCAGCGCTTTCATAGAGACGATGAGAATTTTGATATGCGCGTTTTGCCAGAAACTGGGTAAAAGCCACGTACACCGCAGTGGGCACAAAACGTCGCTTGGAAAGCGTCGTGTGTCGAAAATCGACCGACCCAGGCCTACATTGAAGTTTAGAACCGGCCCATCGGGTTAGGAGGAATCACAGCAATGCCTGACGTCACCATCGTGTATTGGCGCGACATTCCCGCTCAGGTCATCGTCGGCAAAGGCCGTCGGGGCGCAAAGCGGCAGTTGGAAGAACGGTTTGAACAAGCCATCGACCGTGCGGCCATGAAGGTGAACGCCAAGGACAGTGATGCCTATCTGGCCGAATGGCGCAAAGCCGAACCTTTCGCGATTGAAGGCGATCCTGCCGAGATTGCCGAAGCCGAGGCTGTGCGTCTGGAAACGGAATACGATCAGGACCGCGTCAAAGCGCTGATCGCAAATGACGGTTGGGCATGAGCCCCAGACTTTATGGGAGGCCGAAATGGCTTTGCTGAACTTCAAGAAACGTGATGCGGTCGAAAGCGGCCCAGTAAATCCGACCGTCGAAGCCTTTTTGCAAGGCTATTCGATCGAGGTCATGCCGCGTACCGCCGAAAAGGTCGACGATTTCCGCGCGCTGCTGCCCGAGGGTACACGCGTTTATATCGCCCATATCGAGGGCACGCCCATCGAAGACATGGTCAAGACGGCCAAGCGAATTGCGGCGGAAGGTTACCCTGTCATGCCGCATTTTCCGGCACGCATCATCAAGGATGCGGCGACGTTGGAGAACTGGATCGCCATGTATCAGGGCGAAGCAGGCGTTGAACAGGCGCTGTTGCTGGCGGGCGGTGTCGCCAACCCGCACGGCGAGTTCGACAGCTCGATGCAGCTGCTGGAAACCGGTCTGTTTGACAAGGCGGGCTTCAAGCGCCTGCACGTGGCGGGTCACCCCGAAGGCAACAAGGACATCGACCCGGACGGTTCGACCAAGAACGTCGATGACGCGTTGCGCTGGAAGCAGAAGTTCAACGAGACCACGGATGCCGAAATGGCGCTGGCAACACAGTTCGCCTTTGACGCCAAGCCGATCATCGCCTGGGCCGACAGCCTGAAAGAAGCGGGCATCGATCTGCCGATCCATATCGGAATCGCGGGTCCGGCCAAGCTGCAAACCCTGATCAAATTCGCCATCGCGTGTGGCGTTGGGCCGTCTCTGAAGGTTCTGCAAAAGCGCGCCATGGATGTCTCCAAGCTGTTGCTGCCCTATGAGCCGACCGATGTCGTGACCGAACTGGCCAACCACAAGGCGGCCAACCCGGATTTCAACATCACGAACGTGCACTTCTTCCCGCTGGGCGGGATCAAGACCAACGCCAACTGGGCGATCAATAACGGCGGCGCTTCGGCAAAGCCTGTAAACTCCTAAGGAACGGACATGACCCGAACAGTCGTAGAATCAAAAACAAAAACAGCCGTCCTGGGCTTTGATGAACCGTTCTGCGTGATCGGTGAGCGGATCAACCCGACCGGCCGCAAGAAACTGGCCGCCGAGCTGGAAGCGGGCGACTTTTCGACCGTTGAGAAAGACGCCATTGCTCAGGTAGCGGCTGGCGCGACCGTTCTGGATATCAATGCGGGCGTTGTCTACAACTCGAACCCCAACCCGAACGAGACCGAACCACCGCTGATGCGCAAGATCGTCGAGCTGGTGCAGGGTCTGGTTGACGTGCCGCTGTGTATCGACTCGTCGGTTCCGGGCGCGCTGGAAGCCGGTCTTGAGGCGGCTGAAGGTCGTCCGCTGCTGAATTCGGTCACCGGTGAAGAAGAACGTCTGGAACTGGTTCTGCCGCTGGTCAAAAAGTACAACGTACCGGTCGTGGCGATCTCGAACGATGACACTGGTATTTCGGAAGACCCCGATGTGCGCTTTGACGTCGCCAAGAAGATCGTCGAACGCGCTGCCGATTTCGGCATCCCTGCACATGACATCGTGGTTGACCCGCTGGTCATGCCCATCGGTGCGATGGCGACCGCCGGTCAGCAAGTATTCGCGCTGGTCCGTCGTCTGCGCGAAGAACTGGGCGTGAACACCACCTGCGGAGCGTCCAACATCTCGTTCGGTCTGCCGAACCGTCACGGCATCAACAACGCGTTCCTGCCGATGGCGATGGGCGCGGGCATGACCTCGGCCATCATGAACCCGGTGGCTCTGCCGGTGACGCAGGCAAAAATCGCCGAGAAAAAAGAGGCCGTTGCCGCGGCGGGCATCATCCTGCCCGAAGGCATGGATGACGAGGCGTTCGTGCAGATGTTCGGCCTGGGCTCCACCAAGCCGCGCGCCGGCAAAGAGATGGAGGCCATCCGCGCCGCCAACCTGCTGACCAACAACGACCCGCATGGCGGCGAGTGGATCCGGTTCAACAAAGCACCGGACGAAGCGGGTGCCGCAGGACCCGTAGGTGGACGTCGCGGTGGTGGCCGTCGGCGCCGCGCCTGATCTGAACGACACAGACTGCAAAGGCCGGGCTCAGCGCCCGGCCTTTTGCATTTGACCCTGATCAATGTCGAATTTGCAGAAGGTTTCAGAATACCCTGATCCAGGATGCATTGATCAGGTGGCAGCATGAGCAAACATCACCCCCCAAAACTCTCAGATGCAGATCTGACCAGGAAACTGAACAAAAAGGTCTACTTCGATCAGCTGATCAAGTTGCAGACACGATTGGCGAGAATTCAGCAAGCTTATCTGTTTCACGGGCTCAAGGGCGTGTTGGTTTTCGAAGGGTGGGACGCTGCCGGAAAAGGGGGGACCATTCGCCGGATCAGTCAGGCCCTGGACCCGCGCAGCTTCAAGGTTTGGCCGATCGGTGCGCCCCGGAACTACTATCTCAACCGGCATTATCTGTTGCGTTTCTGGGAACGCCTGCCGCCTTCGGGTGCGATTTCCGCTTTCGACCGCAGCTGGTATGGCCGAGTTTTGGTTGAGCGGATCGAAAAGCTGACCCCGGAAACACGCTGGCGGGCCGCGTATCAGGAAATCAATGATTTCGAACGAATGCTGGTCGATGACGGGACTCGAATCGTGAAACTGTTCTTCCACATTTCACAGGAAGAGCAGATGCGCCGATTTACCGAACGGCTGACCAACCCGATGAAACGCTGGAAGCTGACTTATGAAGATTTCAGAAACCGCGAAAAATGGGATGTCGCAGAGGTGGCCGTGGATGAAATGCTGGCACGGACGTCTACGGAAGTTGCCCCTTGGCACGTGATCCCGTCCAACAACAAGAAATATGCCAGGATTACGGCCATGAAGGCTATTGTCGAGGCGTTTTCGGAAGGGGTTGATCTGAACCCCCAGCATCTGGATCGCCGTACTTTGGAAGCAGCGGGCAAGACCTTGGCCGTCGACCAGTCCCTGATTGACAGCCTGCGGGCCCGAACCGAGTAAGAACCCGAAAAAGGTTGGTTACGATCCGGGTTGAACGTCTGGATGTTCTGGTGTTATTTCATCTGACAAGGCGGGTATGATGTAATGGTAGCCTGTCAGCTTCCCAAGCTGAACGCGCGGGTTCGATTCCCGCTACCCGCTCCAATTCGGACTGTAAGGCTTTGTTAATTCATCAAAAAGGTGACGTTACGTGGCTTAGCCATCGCCTTTACGGATCTAGCTGGCACGTGTTTCCACGGATCTGCTCAACGGGTTTGCAAAGCCGGTTCTAGCTGTTGAGGCCAAGCAAGGACTCTCTGCCAACTATGTGCGTCGGCAGTTCAACAGATTTGCCCGGTGCGTTGGATTCGATCATCTGAATCAGCGCCTGAGCAGCCTTGCGTCCCATGTCACGATGAGGAACATGGACAGTTGTCAGCGCAGGGGCGACAATGCGCGCTAGCTCGATATCATCAAATCCGGTGATCGATACATCTTCGGGCACCCGAAGTCCCATCTGCTGAGCTTGCCGTACCGCACCGACGGCCAGAACGTCGTTGCCGCACAACACCGCGGTCGGCGGGTTGTCATTCGACATGAGACGCTTGAACGCATCGGCGCCGTTTTCAATCTCGTACGAGGTTTCGATCACGGCCAGTTCATCCTGCGACAGTCCATGTCGGGACATCGCGTCTTTTATCCCCTGGATCCTAAGACGCGCACGGTCGTTGCCTTTGCTGATGCCTGAAATCGTTGCCAGGCGTGTGTGGCCCAATTCGATGATCTTGCTTGTCAAAGCCTCCATCGCCCGCCTGTTGTCAAACCCGACGGACGGTATTGGTTCGTCTGGCAGGAAAGACCACGCTACAAGGGCCGGCACTTTTCGCTTTTCGAGATAGTCGTAGATTTGTACGTCCCGGTCATGCCCGATCAGCAACAGCCCGTCCACGCCCCGTGCAACCAGCGTTCGGATCTGATCTTCTTCTGCGGCCGGCTGGTAGGCCGAGCTGGAGACCAGCAAGGTGTAGCCCTGTTTGTGGATCTCCTCTTGGAACGCCTGCAACCCCCTTGCAAAGATTGCATTTTCCATCGTCGGAATTATCGCACCTATCGTGAAAGAACGCCGTGCAGCCATCACTCGGGCTGCAAAGTTCGGCGTGTAGCCAAGGGTGTCTACGGCAGACAGAACACGTTTCCGCGTTGCCTCGACCACCTGTTGCGGGGTGTTCAGGCACCGTGACACGGTGGCAGTTGAAACGCCTGCTGCCTTGGCAACGTCATCCAGCGTCGGTGCGGACCGATGTTTTGACATTCTCGAACTCTCAATTCCGGTTCGCCTAAGTTAGTCGCATTTTTCCAGGGATGAAAGCGTTTATGTAAGCGCTTGCATTTGTGATGTAAGCGCTTACAAAGGTATCTGAGCCGATTCTGAAGGGAGTCCCGGAAATGTATCTCGCTGCATCAGTCATCGTTTTTGCGATCTATTTCGCAAATGTCGCTTTGGGTGCTTTTGCGAGCAGCGCGTTTCTTGGCGACGTTGGAGAGATGTTGGTTCTGTTCGCGGCTTCGATCCTGTTCGTTGTCGCAATTCTGAAAAAGGAAGCTGACCGGGACGCACAAGACGGCAGCTGAACTTTTGCTTGGGAGGGCAATTGATGAAAACCGACAAGACCGAACTGGCATCGGCCGAGCGCCGCAATTTTCTGAAACTGAGCGCCAGTGGCGCATTCACAGCCGCATTGGTCGCTGGGGCAGGGGGCGTTTTGTGGTCTTCCGAGGCCGCCGCGCAGACCGCGAAGGAAGAGAGCGAGCGTGAAAAGGCCGCAGATCACGTGATGACGGTGGCCACGGCTTATGTGCTTGGCGCGTCGCGCAGCTATCCGATCATGCAGCTGGACCTAAAGGAAAACATTCAGAACGCCACCAACGGCAAGGTCTATGTCAAACTGGCCCCCGGCGGTCAGCTTGGTGCAGGCGGCGCGCTGGTGCAGAAAGTGCAGGGCGGTACCATCCAGGCCGCGCAGCATTCGCTGTCGAATTTCGCGCCGTTCGCGTCGACAGTCGACCTGATCAACATGCCGTACCTGTGTGGCTCGAACCAGCGTTTCACCAACCTCGTCCATTCGGACACATGGAAAAGTGAGGTTCACCCCAAGGTCGAAGCGGCAGGGTTCAAGGCTCTGTTCTATGTTAACATCGACCCGCGGGTGGTTGCGGTTCGTCAGGGCGGCAATGCCGTGCTCACACCCGGTGATATGAGCGGGATCAAGTTCCGCGTGCCGGGATCGAAGATGCTGCAACAATACTACCGGATGGTCGGCGCCAACCCGACACCCGTTGCCTGGGGCGAGACCCCCTCGGCCATCAAGCAGGGCGTTGCGGATGCGCTCGATCCTTCGGTTGGCGCGCTCTATGTCTTTGGGTTCAAGGACATACTCAGCCATGTGACCTTCACACAGGCGGTGCCGGACAGCCAAGTTTATTCCTGCAACCTGGAATGGTTCAACTCGATGCCGGCAGATGTGCAGGAAGGCATCATGTGGGGGTCGGAAATGACCAGCCATCAGAACCTGTCCAAGGTTCCGTCGGCCCGCGCCTATGCCATGGCCGAGTTGAACAAGGCCGGGGTGCAGTTCCACTCGCTCAGTGACGACCAACTGGCGGAATGGCAGGATGCCGGCGGGTATCAGAACGCCGATTGGGATCCGTTCAAGACAGAACTGGCCGGATCGATGGAAAACTTCGAAAAGCTGGTCGAAGCCGCGGGTACTCAGGGCAAATACTACGTCCACGACGCCTAAGGCCCAAGCCGTGGGCGCCAGACAGGCGTCCACGAACTTTACTTTCAGTCAGCCCGGCAACAACCCGCCACGTCAGGCGCGGGTCAGGCTGTCCCTGCGCCGGAGGATCAGATGACCATTCTTCAAAACATAGACCGAAACGCAGAGCGCTGGTTGCTGCTGGTGTTCTACGTGATGCTGGTGATTACCATGGCCATCGAAGTGCTGCGGCGCGAGATTTTTGCTTATTCGTCGATCTGGGGCGAGGAAATCGTTCGGTATTCCTTCATCTATCTGGCCTGGATCGGTGCCGCGGCTGCGGTGAAAGAGCGGGCGCATATCCGGATCGATGTGATCATGCATTACATCGGACCACGCCCCAAGGCGGTGCTGTATATTTTCGGCGATCTCGTGATGTTCGGCGTGGCGATCATCGCGCTCTACTGGTCGTATGAGGCGGTTCATGTCTCGGCCAAGTTCGGCTCGGTCACGGATGGTCTTCGGGTCTCGAAAGTCTGGTTCCTTATGGCGGTGCCCGCCGGATTCGCCCTGATGATATGGCGGCTGATCCAATCTTTCCTGCGTGACGTGAAATCGCTTCGGGACGGCACCCCCGTCTTCGAAGGCGACAAGCTGTTTGACTGAGGAGAACACGAATGCTTTGGAATTCCCTCAATCAAACCGTTGAACTGGGCTGGGATTTTTACCTGCCGGTGATCCTGTTCGTAGGCCTGATCGCCTTGGCCGTGCCCGTTTGGGCCGCCATTGGCACAGCGGCGATCGTGATGCTGATCATGTCCGGTGATCTGCCCCTCAGCCTGGTCGGAGAAAGCCTGTTCACAGGTATCGACGCATTTGCCCTGACCGCTGTTCCGTTGTTCATTCTGACCGGAGACGTTCTGGTGCGGACCGGTCTGTCGCGCAAATTCCTGGACGTGGCCGAGGCGCTGACATGCTTTGCCAAAGGCGGGTTCGGGTCGGCCACGGTTCTGGTCTGCGGTATGTTTGCCGCGATTTCAGGGTCGGATGCTGCCGGGGCGGCTGCGGTGGGTCGCATGACCATCAACCGGCTGGTGGAAAGCGGATATCCGCGCCCCTATGCCTGTGCTCTGGTTGCGGCTGGTGCCTGTACCGGCATCCTGATCCCGCCTTCGATCGCCTATATCATCATCGGCCTCGTGCTGGGTATTTCCGCCTCGACCCTGTTCCTTGCAGCCTTGATCCCGGGTCTGGCCATCCTGGTGTCGATCCTGATCACCAACATCATCATGAACCGCCTTTATGCCTATGAGGGCGGCGGCATGATGACCATGGGGGAATGGCTGGCCAATCTGGGCAAGGCGCTGAAATCGGGCTGGTACGCGTTCATTGTGCCGGGGATCATCTTCTACGGCATCTTCTCAGGTCGCCTGACCCCGACTGAAGCCGGCGCAACGGCCGTTGTCGTCACTATAATCATGGGTTTTATCCTGCGCACCCTGACGCTGGCAGATTTTCCATCGATGCTGGTCAGTTCGGCCAAGGTGAACGGAGTCATCCTGCCGATCATCGCCTTCTCGGCACCTTTGGCCGAAGCACTTGCGATCATGGGTGTCCCGCAGGGTTTCGTGGCCTCGGTCACGTCGCTGACCGATGATCCCTATCTGTTGATCTTGCTGATGATCGGCATCCTGATCGCAGCAGGCTGCGTGATGGAGACAACGCCGAATATCGTGATCCTGGCACCAATCCTGAAACCGCTGGCCGACAATATCGGCATGAACGAGATTCAGTTCTGCATCATGATGATCACCGCGTTGGGTGTGGGCTTTATCACGCCGCCGCTGGGACTGAACCTGTTCGTCGTATCTGGCATTACCGGTGAGTCCATTCTGAAGATTGCCGCCCGGGCCGTTCCTTTCGTACTGACCATGCTGATCGTGGTGATCCTGATTGCCTACGTGCCTGCTGTGTCGACCACCCTGCTTCCTGAAATCTACCAATAGGACCTGCTGAAAATGCCTCGTGAATATTTGAAAAAGGCGACTCTCACCGCTCAATCGCATGCCTCTGAGGTGCATGATACGGTCAAGACCATCCTTGCCGACATCGAGGCGGGTGGCGACGACAAAGCACTGGAATATGCCCTCAAGTTCGACAAGTACGAAGGAAATGTCCTGATGACGCAGGACGAGATTGATGCGGCCATCGTACAGGTGCCGGAAAAACTGAAGGCCGATATACGCTTTGCCCACGACAACGTCCGTCGCTTTGCCGAGACGCAGAAGGCCACCGTGTCGGACGTACAGATGGAGATCGTTCCCGGTTTTGTTGCGGGGCAAAAGGCGATCCCGGTGGATGCAGCAGGATGCTATGTTCCCGGTGGGCGCTACAGCCATATCGCCAGCGCGATTATGACGGTGACAACGGCCAAGGTCGCCGGATGCCGTCATATCACGGCCTGTTCTCCGCCCCGTCCGGGCGAGGGCGTGGCGCCAGCGATTGTCTATGCCGCGCATATTTGCGGAGCCGACAGCATTCTGGCCATGGGCGGTGTGCAGGGCGTGGCCGCCATGACCTATGGTTTGTTCGGTTTGCCGCGCGCCAATATCCTTGTGGGGCCGGGAAACCAGTTCGTGGCCGAGGCCAAACGCATCCTGTACGGCAAGGTTGGTATCGACATGATTGCGGGTCCGACCGACAGCCTGATCCTTGCCGACAGTTCCGCGGACGCCCACGTGGTGGCAACCGATCTGGTTAGTCAGGCCGAGCACGGGTACAATTCGCCCGTCTGGCTGGTGACGGATGATCGCGACCTTGCGCAGAAAGTCATGGAGCTGGTTCCGGTTTTGATCGATGATCTGCCAGAGCTGAACCGGGAAAACGCCTCGGCCGCGTGGCGCGACTATGCCGAAGTCATTGTCTGTTCCGACCGCGAAGAGATGGCCGCCTGTTCCGATGAATATGCGCCCGAGCACCTGACGGTTCAGGCCGAGGATCTGGATTGGTGGCTGGATCGCCTGACCTGCTATGGTTCGCTGTTCCTGGGTGAGGAAACCACCGTGTCCTACGGGGACAAGGCAACCGGAACGAACCATGTTCTGCCGACTTCGGGTGCGGCCAGTTACACCGGCGGTTTGAGTGTTCACAAATACATGAAGATCGTCACCTGGCAGCGGGCTACACGTGAAGGATCGAAATCGATCGCAGAAGCTACCGCACGGATTTCCCGACTGGAAGGTATGGAAGGTCACGCTCGCGCAGCGGATGTGCGTCTGGCCAAGTATTTCCCGGATGAACAGTTTGATCTGACCGCTGATGGATGACCCGCGCACATTGTTTGACCTGACGGGCCGGGTGGCCTGTATCACCGGCGCCAGTTCGGGGCTGGGGCGGCAGGTGGCGCGGACACTTGCCGCGGCCGGCGCGCGTGTTGTCGGCGTGGCGCGGCGCGGCGACGCTTTGGCGCAGATGCAGGCTGAAATCGGCGAACACGCAGAAGCCGTTGTTGCTGATGTCGCGGATCGAGCCGGAATCGGCGGGCTGGTGCAGGTGATCAATTCCAAGTACGGCGCACCGGATATTCTGGTGCATGCGGCCGGGGTCAACACGCGTGAGCCCGCTGACGAGGTGACACCTGATGGCTGGGATGCCACGCTTGCCCTGAACCTCAGCGCGCCGTTTTTCCTCAGCCAGGCGATGGTGCCCGAAATGAAAAGGAAGGGGTGGGGGCGCATCGTCAATTTCGCCTCGCTGCAAACGACGCGGGCCTTTCCGGGCGGCATTGCCTATGGGGCCACCAAGGCCGGGATCGCGCAATTGACCCGTGCCATGGCCGAAGCCTGGTCGCCATTTGGCATTACCGCCAACGCAATCGGTCCGGGGTTCTTTCCGACCGAGCTGACCCAGGCCGTGTTTGACGACCCCCAGCGCGCGGAACGCAACGCCGCTCAAACCTGCATAGGGCGCAATGGGCGGATGCAGGATATCGACGGGCCGATCCTGTTTTTGTGCTCGAACGCGTCCGGCTATGTCACGGGGCAGGTTCTTATGGTTGATGGAGGGTTCACAGCCAAATGAAGGCACTGGTTTACCAAGGAGTGGAACAGATGGTGTTCGGTGATGTGCCGGATGCCGAGGCCGGTCCGTCCGAGCATTTGATCCGGATCGAAGCGGTCGGCATCTGCGGCTCGGACATGCACGCCTATCTGGGCCATGATGCCCGCCGTCCGGCTCCGCTGATCCTGGGGCACGAGGCGGCCGGTGCGATTGTTGACGGGATACGTGCCGGTGATCGTGTCACGATCAATCCGCTGGTAAGCTGCGGGCAATGCGCAGCCTGCCTTGCCGGCCGGGAAAACCTGTGCCCGGATCGCCAGATCATCTCGATGCCTCCGCGCGAAGGGGCGTTTGCTCAATACGTTACAATGCCTGCCAGCAATCTTGTTGAAGTACCTAAGGATGTTTCGTTTGCCAAAGCCGCGCTGGCGGAACCGCTTGCCGTCAGCTGGCATACGGTCCGGTTGGGGATCGAGGCTCTGCATCCTGCAATGGACCGTCGCGCACTGGTGATTGGCGGCGGGGCCATCGGCCTTGCGGCGGCATTGGCCTTGCGGGCAATGGGCGTTGACGATGTGACCATCGCGGAACCAAACCAGCTGCGTCGCAACTACCTGGCGAAAATCGAAAGCTTTGCGCTGGTGGAGTCAGCCAAAGGGACTTACCCGTTGGTCATAGATGCCGTGGGGTACGCTGCGACGCGGTCGGTTGCCTCGGCCAAGGCCGAACCGGGCGGCGTGATCGCGCATGTGGGTTTGGGTGAGGATACCGGTGGTCTGGATATTCGCCGGATGACCTTGCAGGAAATCACATTCATAGGGACTTACACATACACCACCAAAGACTTTCGCCAGACGGCTCAGGCGATCTTTGACGGGCGGCTGGGGGCTCTGGACTGGATAGAAGAACGCGCCCTGGCCGACGGAGCGCAAGCGTTTTGCGATATCCGGTCTGGCGCCGTGGCCGCACCGAAGATTATCCTGAGACCCTGGGGATAGAACTGACAGAACTGGAGACCTTCATGTACACGAAAATACTGGTCCCGTTAGCTTTGGATCACGGCATATCGCAACACACGCTGGAAATCGCACGGGCCTTGTCAGGAGAGGGCGCAGAAATAATTGCGCTGCATGTCTACGAGATGCCTCAGGGATCGGTCAGCGCCTATCTGGACAAATCGGTTGTCGCCGAAGGGTTCGAACGGGCCCGTTTGCAACTGTTGCAAAAAGTCGAAGGGCTTGAAGGGGTGAGGGCCGAAATCGTCAAAGGCCATACCGCGCGGTCAATCATCGACTATGCCAGCAGCAAGAATGTCGACTGTATCGTAATCGGCTCGCACAAGCCGGACCTGAGCGACTACTTCCTGGGATCGACCGCTTCGCGCGTCGTCCGCCATGCCCCCTGTGCCGTACACGTGCACCGAAGGGCCTGAATTCCTCAATCGCGCGTCTAGCGCCCCAAACAGGACCAAAAGCTGGATCATGAACATAGACAAAAAGATCACCGACGATCTGCTGGCCAACGATATCTCGTTTGTCACCACTGTCCCGTGCAAGCAATTGGCAGGTGTCATCGCGGAAATCGACGAGCGCGAAGGCATCTATCACATCCCGTCCAACAAGGAAGACGAAGGGATGGGCCTGTGTGCAGGAGCGTGGATGGGCGGCAAGCGGCCCGCGATCATCATGCAGAACACAGCCATTGGCGTGACGATCAATACGCTGGCGACGCTGATCCAGTATTACCGGATGCCGCTACCGATGCTGATATCGTACCGGGGGGAACTGCGCGAACCGATTGCCTGCCAGGTTGAAATGGCGGTTCACACCAAGGCGCTGCTGGCTCAGCTGAACATCCCCACCTACCACTTCCACCATCAGGCCGATGTCGAAGAGCTCGACGCGATCCTGAAATATACCTTCATGTGCAACAAGCCGGTCGCCATCCTGACCGACGCCAATTTCTGGGGAGGCTATGGCGACCAATGATCCGTTCTGAAATCCTGAAGGAAATCGCCCCGATCCTGCGTGATCAACTGGTTGTTTGTAACATCGGCATCCCCAGCCAGGAACTGCATGCCATCGACGACCAGCCAACCAACTTCTACATGCTCGGCACCATGGGGCTTGCGTCCTCGATCGGTCTGGGGTTGGCGCTGTCACAGCCGAAGCCGGTGATCGTCATCGACGGCGACGGCTCGATCCTGACCAATCTGGGCACCCTGCCAACGATCGCCAACAACGTGGCGGACAATTACATCCTGCTGATCGTGGACAATGGCTCGTACGGCTCGACCGGCGATCAGCCGACCTATGCGGGGCAGAAGACCTCGCTGGCCAAAATGGCCGAGGCCGCCGGGTGTGAGCGCGTGATCGAATGTGCCGCCGAAGACACCGGGCGCGTACTGCAAGAGGCGCTGGATGCCAAACAGATGACCATCATCGTCAGCAAATGCGAAAGCGGCAATGCCAAGATGCCGCCGATCACGATGGATCCGGTGGTCATCCGCGACCGCTTCATGAAGGCCGTTCAGGCCTGATGGGCGCAAGCGCCATCCACAGCGCCGAGGACGCCCGCCGCCTGGCGCGGCGGCGTCTTCCGTGGATGGTGTTCGACTATATTGATGGTGCAGCCGGGGCCGAGATGGGTGCCGGTCGCAATCGGTCCGCTTTGGATGCAATGACTTTGCGCCCGCGTATCCTGCGCGACGTCAGTGAAAGATCTCTGGCAAGTTCGCTGTTCGACCGGCCCGCGAAACGCCCGTTTGGTATCGCGCCGATGGGTATGTGCAATTTGTCTGCACCGGGGGCCGACTTGATGCTGGCCCGCATCGCGGCACGCCACGAGGTGCCGCTTGGGGTTTCGACTGTGGCCTCGACCGCGATGGAGGATCTGATCGTCGAAGCGGAAGGCCATGCCTGGTTCCAGCTGTATTTCAGCGGCGATGGCAGCGGCACGTTCAAGCTGGTCGATCGCGCCAAGGCAGCGGGGTACGAGACACTGGTGCTGACCGTGGATGTGCCCGAGGTTGGCCGACGCCCGCGCGAGTTGCGTCATGGGTTCAAGATGCCTTTCAAAATGGGGCCAAAGCAGGTGATGGATTTTGCCCTGCACCCCCGGTGGTCCTTGCCGGTCCTGCTGAAAGGCAAGCCGGAAATGGCGAATTTCCGGATGGATGGCTACGACTTCGACCGCACCGAAAGCCGCGCCAAGGCCACGTGGGAGACATTGGCCCGTCTGCGCGACCAGTGGACCGGAAATCTGGTGGTCAAAGGCGTATTGGATACAGACGACGCGCAAAGGCTCAAGTCAGCGGGCGTGGACGCCATTCAGGTCTCAAGCCATGGTGCGCGCCAGTTGGAAAGTGCGCCCGCGCCAATCACGGTTCTGCCCGAGATACGCAAGGCCGTCGGTCCGGATTTTCCGCTTTTCTACGACAGCGGGCTGCGCTCGGGTGAAGACGTCCTCAAGGCACTTGCGAACGGGGCGGACTTTGCCTTTTTCGGCCGTATCCTTCAGTTTGCAATTGCGGCCGAAGGCGAAAAGGGTCTGGCGCAGCTATGGTCGGTACTCAGCGAAGAAATCAGCATCGCCATGGCCCAGCTGGGCGTCACGTCGCTGGACGAGGTCAGACGCAACGCCTGATGTGGGTGACGGCAATGACCCGAGGTTTCCCACGGGGCATTGAACTGTCGGTTTAACCGCGGCGCCTGCGACGCCGCCCGCCGCCTGCTTCGGTTTCGCCGCCGGTGTTGAAGCTTGGGTTGGGCAGTGTGACAACCTGGGCCAGTTCCGGAAACGGATCCGTCTTGTGCGGGATCGCATTGGCGGCCACGAAATGATCCTGAAACTTCGGCTCAATGGCGGTTTCGATCTTGGTGATCTCGCGCACGACGCGCTCGATCTCGGCGCGCGATCCGATATTGCACAGCGCGATACGTGCGCCGGTGCCTGCGGCGTTGCCCGCGCTCGAGACTTTTTCCAGCGGCGCATCGGGTATCATTCCCAGCACCATGGCGTGTTTGGTCGAGATATGCGCGCCGAACGCACCGGCCAGAACCACGCGATCCACTTTTTCGACTTTCATTTCGTCCATCAGCAGGCGTGCACCTGCGTACAATGCGGATTTCGCAAGCTGGATGGCACGGATGTCACCCTGCGTGACCGTGATGCGGGGGCCGCCTTCGGCGCTGGCATCGTGGATCAGATAGGCGTGTGTGCGACCTTCGGGCACGCAGCGTGCAGTGCCGGTCTGTTCCGCCGATCCGATCAGGCCGCCTTCGTCCAGCAGGCCTGCGATACGCATCTCGGCCACTGCTTCGATGATACCGGATCCGCAGATGCCTGTGATCCCGGTCGTGGCGATTTCCTGATCAAAGCCCTCTTCGTCGGACCATTTTTCAGACCCGATGACGCGGAACCGGGGTTCCTTGGTGACAGGGTCTATCTCAATTCTCTCGATCGCCCCGGGTGCGGCGCGCTGGCCTGAACTGATCTGAGCGCCTTCGAAAGCAGGCCCGGTGGGCGAGGAGCAGGCGAGCACGCGGCTGGTATTGCCAAGCAGGATTTCGGCGTTGGTGCCCACGTCGACGATCAGAACCAGATCCTGCGACTTTCCGGGTTCTTCAGACAGGGCCACCGCCGCGCAGTCCGCGCCCACATGGCCTGCGATACAGGGCAGGATATAGACCTGCGCGCGTGGGTTCATGGTTGTCAGATCCATGTCGCGGGCGGGCAGGGACATGCTTTCCGACGTTGCCAACGCAAACGGGGCCTGACCCAGTTCCACCGGGTCCAGCCCCAGCAGCAAGTGATGCATGACCGGGTTGCAGACGAACACAGTTTCCACGATCAGAGAGGCATCGATGCCTGCCTCTTCGGCAATCGACGTGGCCAGGTCATTGATTGCCTCGCGCACTGCCTTGGTCATCTCCTGATCGCCGCCGGGGTTCATCATGGAATACGAAACGCGGCTCATCAGGTCTTCGCCGAACCGGATCTGGGGATTCATGAGGCCGGAGGATGCCTTGACCTCGCCGGTTTCCAGATCGGTCAGATGCGCGGCGATGGTGGTCGATCCGAGGTCGATGGCCAGACCATACAGCCCGCCTTCATGCAGGCCGGGCCAGATTTCGACGATACGCGCCACGCTGTCCTTGTGACCTTTGTGGACCGCCACGGTGACTTCCCATTTACCCTTGCGCAGAACCGGTTGAAGTTTGGACATCAGCGTCAGGTCCGCCGTGACGGCTTCGATGTCCCACTGTTCGCGCAACGCGCGCTCGAGCCGTTCCAGATCGCCGGTGGGCGAATGCATGTCGGGTTCTTCCACCACAACGAAGTAAAGGCGCGTGGCCGGGTCCATCGTGATGGCACGCGCGGCTGCCGCCTTGCGCACGACCTGCCGGTGCACCTGGCTTTCCGGCGGTACGTCGATCACCACGTCGCCCTGAACCGAGGCCTGACAGCCCAGACGGCGGCCCGGTTTCAGACCACGTTTGTCCTCATAACGTTGTTCGACGGCGTTCCATTCGCTTAACGCATCCTCTGACACCGTGACGCCGTGCTTGGGAAATTCACCATAGCTGGGTGTGATCTGGCACTTTGAACAGATGCCGCGGCCCCCGCAGACCGAATCCAGATCCACCCCCAATTGACGGGCTGCCGTCAGAATTGGGGTGCCGACGGGGAAGTGCCCGCGTTTGCCGGAAGGGGTAAAGACGACAAGAGGGTCGGTGGTCATCAGTGACATACCTTTTCATATTCGCGCGTATGCCGGGCAAGATATGGGTTTGCGCGAAAAGGGAAAGACCATCTGCGGCACGATCTGCACAACGAGCGTCGTTTTCTTCCACTGCAACGACAACCAGAGCCAAAGAGTTGCCCCCAAGGGCTTTTCCTTTGGTTCAATCCATGTAATAGGGTCACCGCCAAACGGGCTTTTGCATGGGGTATTCAGATGCAGATTCGTGAGGCACTTACCTTTGACGACGTTCTCCTGGTTCCGGGCGCATCTTCCGTGCTGCCGGCAACCGCGGATACGACCACGCGTGTGACGCGCGAAATCACCATGAACATCCCATTGCTGAGTTCGGCCATGGACACCGTGACCGAGGCGCGCATGGCCATTGCCATGGCTCAGGCGGGCGGCATCGGTGTGGTACACAAGAACCTTTCGGTGGAAGAACAGGCCCGCGAAGTCCGCCGGGTCAAGCGGTTTGAATCCGGTATTGTCTATAACCCGGTGACATTGCGGGTGGATCAGACATTGGCGGACGCCAACGCGCTGGTACAGCGCTACAACTTCACCGGTTTTCCGGTCGTCGACGAGCAGGGCCGCGTGGTGGGTATTCTGACCAACCGCGACATGCGCTTTGCGAACTCGGACGATACGCCGGTACACGCGATGATGACTTCGGAAAACCTGGCGATGCTACAGGAACCGGCCGATCTGGAAGAAGCCAAAAGCCTGATGCGGGCGCGCCGTATCGAAAAGCTGCTGGTCGTGGATGGTGGCGGCAAGCTGACCGGTCTACTGACGCTTAAGGATACAGAGCAGGCCGTTTTGAACCCAACCGCCTGCAAGGACCGCCTGGGTCGCCTGCGGGTCGCTGCGGCGACGTCAGTCGGGGATGCCGGGTTCGAACGATCCGAGCAATTGGTGGATTCGGGTGTCGACATCATCGTCGTCGATACGGCGCATGGTCATTCTCAGGGCGTGCTGGACGCTGTAAAGCGGGTCAAGACCCTGTCGAACGAGGTTCAGATCATTGCCGGGAACGTTGCAACAGGAGAAGCGACCAAAGCCCTGATCGATGCTGGTGCCGACGCGATCAAGGTGGGCATCGGCCCGGGATCGATCTGTACCACACGGATGGTGGCGGGGGTTGGCGTCCCGCAGTTGACCGCGATCAGCGATTGTGCGGCGGCAGCGGGCGACGTTCCGGTCATCGCGGATGGTGGCATCAAGTTCTCGGGTGACTTTGCAAAGGCGATCGCGGCCGGGGCGTCCTGCGCCATGGTCGGGTCGATGATTGCGGGCACCGACGAAAGCCCGGGCGAGGTGATCCTGTATCAGGGCCGTTCGTTCAAATCCTATCGCGGGATGGGCAGCCTGGGTGCAATGGCGCGCGGTTCAGCCGACCGCTATTTCCAGAAAGATGCAGCCAATGACAAACTGGTGCCCGAAGGCATCGAAGGGCAGGTGCCCTACAAAGGCTCGGCCAGTGCCGTGATCCACCAGCTGGTTGGCGGCTTGCGTGCGGCGATGGGGTATACCGGCTGCGCCACTATCGAAGAGATGCGCAAGAACTGCAATTTCGTGAAAATTACAGGCGCTGGTCTGAAGGAAAGCCACGTGCATGATGTTCAGATCACCCGCGAAAGCCCGAACTACCGGGTCATGTAAGCCATCCAGCAAGACACATGGCACCCGTATACGGGTGCCTATTTGCCACTTGGATCGGCCAGCCGGGCCCATTTCCGCCGAGGTATTCCACAATGACACCCGCCGCCCGTGTTCAGGCCTCGATCGAAATTCTGGATGATATTCTGGCTGGCGCGCCGGTCGAAAAAGCACTCACCGGCTGGGCTCGGCGCAGTCGCTTCGCCGGATCCAAGGATCGGGCAGCCATTCGCGATCACGTATTCGACGCGCTGCGACGCAAGCGCTCGTACGCTGCGTTGGGAGGGTCCGACACCGGGCGCGGTTTGATGATCGGTGCGACCCGTGCGTCAGGCGGGGATCTGGCCGAGTTGTTCACCGGCGACCGTCACGCTCCGATGCCGGTTCAGGAAACGGAAGCGGCGCGGGATTTCGCGTCCGAGGCCGAGAGATATGACATTCCGGAGTGGCTGTGGCCTCGGTTCGTTGACTCTCTGAAGGATGCCATGGTTCCTTGCGCGATGTCTTTGCAGAACCGGGCACCCGTTCATCTGCGGGTCAACTTGGGAAGAACCGATCTGGGCGAGGCCATCGACGCCTTGAAGTCCGAGGGTATTGTCGCCCATCCGGTTCAGGTATGCCAAACCGCCCTTGAAGTGACAGAGGGGGCCCGGCGCATTGCCCAAAGCCAGGCCTATGCCCGGGGCCTGGTCGAACTTCAGGACGCTGCAAGCCAGGCGGTTGTGGCCGCGCTGGATCTGCGGCCGGGAATGCGCGTTCTGGATTATTGCGCGGGTGGTGGCGGCAAGGCGCTGGCGCTTGCAGCGCACGAGGGCGTCGAAGTGTACGCCCATGATGTGAATTCCGGCCGCATGAAAGATATTCCGACGCGGGCGGAACGAGCAGGCGCAAAGATAACCATCCTCAACACCGATGACCTTTCAGGTGTTGATCCGTTTGATGTTGTTTTAGTTGATGCGCCGTGCTCTGGCAGCGGATCGTGGCGAAGGGCGCCGGCCGGGAAATGGGCCTTGACCGAGGATCGCTTGCTGGACCTCACCACCATTCAGGCCCGTATTTTATCCGACATTGCGCCTTTGGTGCATCCGGGCGGCCTGTTGGCTTACGCAACCTGTTCGGTTCTGAACGATGAAAACGGCGCGATCATAGACGATTTTCTGGATCACTTTTCCCAGTGGCGGGAAACCTTCCGGAAAACGTGGCACGTTACACACGAATCTGACGGGTTCTTTACGTCGCACTTGACGCGCTGAGCTTTTGGCAAATAACAACCTTGGGTAGATTGCTGCTTTCCGAACGTCGTTAAGCGGGAATTAACCAATTTTGGCCGTTATAGCCGATAACTTTGCGCCCGAGCCGTTTATGTCTGACACAGTAGAATTTTTCAGCGACCCATCTCTTGTCCACACGCCCTTGGCATCTCGTCTATGGTCGTTGGTGGCGGTGGCATTACTGATCAGCATTGCCCCCATGGTCGGGTTGTTGCCACCGGATTGGACCATGGGCATGATGGTCGCGGGAACTTCGCTTTTGATTGTGGCACTATGCGTCGTGATCAAAGGCCAGGTCGACGTCAGACATGCGCAACAAACCACTGCCGTCATGGCCGCGTTTGCAGAACAGGACGAGTCACCTTTCCTGATCGCAAATGCCTATGGCGACATTCTGGCATCCAACGCACCAGCGCGGGAACAATTCGGCGCGGCGAAAGGAGCCAGCCTTGAAAACTGCCTCGGTTCGACGTTCTCGACGCCTCAGGTGATTTTGTTGAGGTTGCAATCTCAGGCCCGATCATTCGGTCGGGCCCGGGAAGACTGCGTGATCAGGGGAAACACAAGCAGTGTAACCGTGTTTCAATTGGCTCCCGACATTTTTTGCTGGCGGTTTCAACAGTCAGAACAGGAAAGCTGGCAGTCTCTCAACCTGCCGGTCCTGACCATCGGATGCGCGGATGATGTGGTGTGCCCGAATCCGGCGGCGAAAAAGTTGCTTGGGCTGCGTCCCGGTCGGGTTCGCGACGTCTTCAGTGATGCTGACCCCCGGGTCGGAGCCTCAAACATTATCAAGTCACAGGACGGAATGATACCGGTCGCTGTGACGGAGCTTTCCCGATCCAGCAAGGAACGAAGCCTTGGTTTGGTGCCGCTCATTGAAACTCCGGCGCCCGGGGCCAGCACGTCTTTTGCAGATCTTCCGGTTCCGGTTCTCACCCTGTCTCCGGCGGGGGCCATTCTGAATGCCAACAGGCTGGCGAATAAGTTGCTTGGAAATGAAAGCCTGGAAGGCACGAACATAGCCGACATCATGCGGGGTATGGGGCACCCCATTCTGGATTGGCTGGCGCGGACGGCCGCGCAAGAAGATGCGCAACGATCCGAGTTTCTTCAGTTGACCCGAAAAGACAAGGAAGTCTTCGTACAGGTCACGCTGAGCCGTGTCGTTGTCGATGGCAAGATCTGTCTGATCGCGGTTCTGAATGATGCGACCGAGTTGAAGACTCTGGAGGCTCAATTCGTCCAAGGGCAGAAAATGCAAGCTGTGGGTCAATTGGCCGGCGGGGTCGCACATGATTTCAACAACCTGCTGACGGCCATTTCCGGGCATTGCGACCTGCTGTTGTTGCGTCACGATCAGAATGACCCGGATTATGGGGATCTGGTTCAGATCAATCAGAACGCCAACCGGGCCGCTGCGCTAGTCAGCCAGCTTCTGGCATTCTCGCGCAAACAGACTCTCAGGCCCGAAGTTCTGGATTTGCGCGACACGATCTCGGATCTCATTCACTTGTTGAACCGGTTGGTGGGCGAGAAAGTTCTGCTGACCCTCAGCCATGATCCGGTGTTAAAGCCGGTTCGGGCGGACAAACGGCAGTTGGAACAGGTGTTGATGAACCTTGTCGTAAACGCGCGCGATGCCATGCCAGACGGGGGCGAGATCCGTATCGAGACCGAGGTATTGAACCTGTCGCAACCGCTCAGCAGGGACAGGGCGACCGTCCAGCCCGGCGAATACGTTACGGTCAGGGTCATGGACAGCGGTGTGGGAATACCCGCCGACAAACTGCAAAAGGTTTTCGAGCCGTTCTATACGACAAAGCGTACGGGTGAGGGCACAGGGCTTGGGCTTTCAACAGCGTATGGCATCGTCAAGCAGACGGGCGGTTTCATCTTTGTCGACAGCACGGTGGGTCGAGGCACCGAGTTCACCGTTTTTCTACCGGTTTGCGCCACGGTGGCAGAGGCTGAACAGGACATTCCGGCCCAGCCCGAAACCCAAAGCGCCCGGCAAGGAGAGGGCGTCGTGCTTTTGGTTGAAGACGAAGCGCCGGTCCGCGCCTTCGCAACCCGGGCCCTGCGTCTCAAGGGCTATACCGTGCTGGAGGCGGATTCGGCCGAGGAAGCTCTGCGGCTTCTGGAGGATCCATCTTTGAACGTCGACGTATTCGTAACGGATGTGGTCATGCCCGGCATGGATGGTCCGACCTGGGTGCGTAAAGCTCGGGAATCACGCCCGGATGCCCGCGTGGTCTTCGTATCCGGTTACACGGAAGGTGCCTTTGGCGATTCAGAACCCGAGATCGCCAACTCGACCTTCCTGCCCAAGCCGTTTTCCCTCACCCAGTTGACCGAGGCGGTTTTCCAACAGCTGAACTGAGCACCCTACAAGGCTGCATCGTGGAGCGCGAATTCCTCTACGTGTCTTTTGCGAAATTTCTGCCGTGTTTCGGGCGTCAGCGTCAGATCACCCGGTGGTGATACATTCTCTCGTGGCAGGTCGATCTGCATATTCAGTCGCGCTTGCAGGAAGTCGAGAATTTTGTCCTGGTTTTCGTATTTGAAAATATGCGTGGCGCCGCGACCGTTGCTGCGGGTGCGGAAAAACTGGCTTTGGCTACCAACATCGGCAAAATCCGGACGGGGGTTTGTCATATAGGCCTGCACAAACGTGTCGAAACTCATGTCTCGGGTCGAATGGACGTGACCGATCAGGTCGGCGCGGCTGCGAAATCGATACCAGCTGCCCAGCCAGTCAACGGGTTCGCGAACAACTGCCAGGATCTCCATCTCGGTATCGTACATTTTCCGAAAAATGTTCTGGAAGAACCGATCATACCTGCGCACCGGAGCATGTTTGAGCTCGGGAGGATGAGTGACGACGATATCAGCGCGATCCCGCAACGCCGTGTGATAAGCCGTGCTGCCGGTTTTCGGAACGGCAAGGAAGGCAAGGCGTTCCTCATAGAAAACAAGCATTTAATTGCTCCAATTGTCATCCGGCTATGCGCGCAGATTGTCGTAAAGGACTTCTTAATACAATTGCTGAAGACTAAATCCCGTAAGTTTTTATTGAAATGTTCTTCTTTTGGTCCCATAAGGAACAAGAGGCGAACAAAGCAGCGATTGCCGCCCGATCAAGGGTGTGACAAAAGGGAAGGCGACAGGACAATGGCGGATCTTCTGACAATGAGCGACAAGAAAAACGCAGATAAGCAAAAGGCGCTCGACAGCGCGCTGGCCCAAATCGAACGGCAGTTCGGCAAAGGCTCTATCATGAAGCTTGGCGAAGGCGCCAAACAGGACATCGATGCAAGTTCGACAGGCTCGCTCGGGTTGGATATTGCGTTGGGAATTGGTGGTCTGCCAATGGGGCGGATTGTTGAGATTTACGGCCCGGAAAGCTCGGGGAAGACGACGCTGACGCTGCATTGCATTGCGGAACAGCAGAAACGCGGCGGCGTCTGCGCCTTTGTCGACGCCGAGCACGCGCTGGACCCGCAATATGCGCGAAAGCTTGGTGTTGATCTGGACGAGCTTCTGATCTCGCAGCCCGATACCGGAGAGCAGGCGCTGGAGATCACCGATACGCTGGTGCGCTCGGGCGCGGTCAACATGGTCGTGGTCGATTCGGTTGCGGCGCTGACGCCGAAATCCGAACTGGAAGGCGACATGGGTGACAGCAATGTCGGCGTTCAGGCCCGTCTGATGAGCCAGGCGATGCGGAAACTGACGGGCTCGATCAGCCGCTCGAACTGCATGGTGATTTTCATCAACCAGATCAGGATGAAAATCGGCGTGATGTTCGGCAGCCCCGAAACCACCACCGGCGGTAATGCACTGAAATTCTACAGCTCGGTTCGTCTGGATATCCGCCGCATCGGCGCGATCAAGGACCGGGACGAAGTTGTCGGCAACCAGACGCGCGTCAAGGTCGTCAAGAACAAGGTTGCACCCCCCTTCAAGCAGGTGGAATTCGACATCATGTACGGCGAAGGCATCAGCAAGATGGGCGAATTGCTGGATCTGGGTGTCAAAGCCGGTGTGGTCGAAAAGTCAGGGTCATGGTTCAGCTATGGCGACGAACGGATCGGGCAGGGGCGTGAGAACGCCAAACAATATCTGCGCGACAACAGCCGCATTGCCTTTGAGATCGAAGACAAGATTCGGGCGGCTCACGGGCTGGAGTTCGACATGCCTCCGGGCGCAGCCGAGGATGATGACATCCTTGAAGCCTGACGGTCGCTGACGGGGTGCGATACGTTCCCGGTCCGAGGTGTTGTGTTGAAAATACTATGAACAAGGCGGTCCCCCGGGTCGCCTTGTTTCGTTCGGACACGCCTCTGCTGTGGACACTCGTTTGACAGGGGGATAAACCTGCGGGGACCAAGTTTTTTGTGCGCCGAGAGAGCCCTATGCCAACCCTGAACGACATCCGATCGACCTTTCTGAATTACTTTGAAAAACAGGGGCATGAGGTCGTGGCGTCCAGCCCGCTGGTGCCGCGCAACGACCCGACGCTGATGTTCGTCAATTCGGGCATGGTGCAGTTCAAGAACCTGTTCACAGGATTGGAAACACGTGACTACAAGCGCGCCACCACGGCGCAGAAATGTGTGCGTGCCGGCGGCAAGCACAACGATCTCGACAATGTGGGTTACACAGCGCGCCACCATACATTCTTCGAGATGTTGGGGAACTTCTCGTTTGGTGATTACTTCAAACACGAAGCGATCCCATTCGCGTGGGAGCTGATCACCAGGGAATTTGGGATCGACAAGAACCGCCTGCTGACAACGGTCTATCATACTGATGACGAGGCGTTTGAAATCTGGAAAAAGGTCGGTGTTCCCGAAGACCGGATCATCCGCATCGCCACCAGCGACAATTTCTGGCAGATGGGCCCGACCGGCCCCTGCGGCCCGTGTACCGAGATCTTTTATGACCACGGAGACCACATCTGGGGCGGTCCTCCGGGCTCTGCCGAGGAAGACGGCGATCGGTTCATTGAGATCTGGAACGTGGTCTTCATGCAAAACGAGCAGTTCGAAGACGGCTCGATGGTCGAGCTCGACATGCAGTCGATCGATACGGGCATGGGTCTCGAGCGGATCGGTGCATTGTTGCAGGGCAGCCATGACAATTATGACACCGATCTGTTCAAGGCACTGATCGAGGCATCAGCCGATGCAACTGGCGTGGATCCTTACGGGGATCAGAACGTGCACCACCGCGTGATCGCGGACCACCTGCGTTCGACTTCGTTCCTGATTGCTGATGGCGTGATGCCCAGCAATGATGGCCGCGGCTATGTTCTTCGCCGCATCATGCGTCGTGCCATGCGTCATGCGCATCTGTTGGGCGCCAAGGATCCGGTCATGCACCGTCTTGTCCCGTCCCTCGTTCAACAGATGGGCGGTCACTATGCCGAGTTGACTCAGGCACAGCCATTGATCGAAGAGACCTTGTTGCTTGAAGAAACGCGTTTCAAGCAGACGCTGGACCGGGGGTTGAGGCTGCTGGACGATGAGGTGTCCGGCCTTTCCGAGGGGGCGCCTTTGTCTGGTGAGGCGGCATTCAAACTGTATGACACCTACGGTTTCCCACTGGACCTGACACAGGATGCGCTGCGCGAAAAAGGCCGGACAGTTGACACCGAAGGCTTTGAAACGGCGATGGCCGAACAAAAGGCCAAGGCGCGGGCTGCCTGGGCCGGGTCAGGTGAAGCCGCGGATCAGGCGGTATGGTTCGATGTTCTGGACAGCGCCGGGGCGACCGACTTCCTTGGCTATGACACCGAGAAAGCCGAAGCTCAGGTTGTGGCACTGGTTGTTGACGGTGCTTTGGTTGACAAGATCGAAGCGGGCGACAGCGGCTGGGTCGTGGTGAACCAGACGCCGTTCTATGGCGAGGCTGGTGGCCAGGTGGGCGATACTGGCGAGATGCGTCGCCTTGAAGATCGCGATCACCTCAGCCGAGTGGAAGACACCAGAAAATTCGCTGATGGGAAGGTCTATGCGCATAAGGTGACGGTCGTCAGCGGTGCCGTTTCAAAAGGCGATGCTGTCGAGCTGGAAGTCGATCATGCGCGCCGGACCGCAATCCGGGCCAACCACTCGGCCACGCACTTGCTGCATGAAGCGCTGCGGGACACGCTGGGGGACCATGTGGCGCAGCGCGGCTCGCTGAATGCGGCGGATCGTCTGCGGTTCGACTTCAGCCATTCCAAAGCGCTGAGCCTGGAGGAAATCCGGAAGATCGAGCGTGAGGTGAACGATTTCATCCGCCAGAACTCGGCTGTCGAGACACGGGTCATGACACCGGATGACGCGCGCAAACTGGGCGCGCAGGCACTGTTCGGCGAGAAATACGGTGACGAGGTGCGTGTTGTTTCGATGGGCAAGGCACCTACGGGCAAGGGCCATGATGGCGAAACCTGGTCGATCGAACTGTGTGGCGGTACTCATGTGCGTCAGACGGGTGATATCGGCACCTTTGTCATCCTGGGTGACGGCGCAAGCAGTGCCGGAGTGCGCCGCATCGAAGCACTGACCGGGGATGAAGCGTTCCGTTACCTTTCGGCACAGGATCATCGTCTTGCGCAGGTGGCTTCGGAACTGAAGGCGCAGCCGGATGATGTGGTGGCCCGCGTGAAAAGCCTGCTGGAGGAACGCAAATCATTGCAGAACGAAGTGGCTCAACTGCGTCGAGATCTGGCGATGGCCGGCGGGAGCGGGCAGGGCGGCGGTGCCGAAGCGCGTGATGTGAACGGTGTGAAGTTCATAGCGCAGGCCCTCAGCGGGGTGTCCGGCAAGGATCTTCCGGCATTGATCGACGAACACAAGGCGCGTCTTGGATCGGGGGCGGTGTTGCTCATCGCGGATACGGGCGGCAAGGCCGCGGTTGCGGCTGGCGTCACCGAAGACCTGACAGGAACCGTTTCGGCGGTCGATCTGGTCAAGGCCGCAGTAGTGGAATTGGGCGGCAAGGGCGGCGGCGGCCGCCCGGACATGGCCCAGGGCGGTGGACGGGATGCGTCGAATGCGGATTCGGCGATCAAGGCTGCAGAACAGGTTTTGGGAGGGTAAGATGGCTGCACTTTGGATTGCACACGTGACGGTGACCGATGCCGAGGCGTATGGAAAATATGCCGAATTGGCCGGGCCAGCCATTGCCAAGCACGGGGGCACTTTCATCGCCCGTGCGGCGCGTTACGTTCAGTTGGAAGGCAAGGAACGGCCACGCAACGTTGTTGCCCGTTTCCCGTCGCTAGAAGCAGCCGTCGAATGCTACAACTCGGATGACTATCAAGAAGCATTGAGTCATGCGCGCGACGCCAGCGAACGTGAATTGGTTGTGGTTGAAATCACGGAGTGAACGACTGCGTTCACGACGTGTAGCGCGGTTTGCCCGGTAAAGGGGCAGCCAATAGGCAATCATTGGCTTATACCACCACTCGGCCAAGGGAACTCAGCCCGTCAACAGGGGGCTGATTTTATTTTTTCATTATTTCAATCACTTATCAGGCCACGCTGTCGCGTATTTGCGCGATCGGCACCCGAATTGTGGCCGCGCCACCCAAATTCTTGCGCAAAAAGGTCAGATTGACGGACGAATTTCCGCCCTTTTTCCCCTTCAACTTTTTAGGTGATTGCCTGGGCGGGGTTGTTCGCGGATAGTTTCACGAATCGGAATGCGACCCTGTTTGACGTGCAATCGTGCGAAGAACATCGGATTGGGGTACAGGCATGAAACACTTCACAAATCTGGCCAAGCGGTTTGGTGCAAGACTTCTGCCGGTTTCAGTACGGGCCTTCAGCATCAGTTTTTTGGGCGTCTGCACCCTAGCCGTGGCCCCCATCGCACATGCGTCCGGTAACGGATTTATCCCAAGTGTCGCGGCCTCTCCGCCACCGTCAGGGGCGGCCAATCTGTGCGCCGAGTACAAATGGGCCTGTGCCAAAAAACGCTCCGTATCCCTGTCCAGCCAGCAAGAACTGAAGGTTGTCGAACAGGTAAATCGGCGCGTGAACAGATCGACGCGAGAAGTCACCGATCAATCCCAGTACAAGATGACCGAGCGTTGGGCGCTTCCGACAGCCAGGGGTGGCGATTGCGAAGACTTCGCGCTGTTGAAGAAAAGAGATTTGATCCATGCCGGCGTCGATCCAAGTAAACTGTTGATCGCTACGGTTCTGGACACGCGTCGCGTGCCTCATGCGGTGCTGGTGTATCGCTCTTCCAAGGGTGATTTGGTTTTGGACAACCTCACAAACCGTATCAAACCCTGGACGGCAACGCGGTACCTGTTTCTTCGCATGCAAGACCCGAATCGGCCCGGACGTTGGGTTGGTGTGTACGGCCATAGCTGACGAAACCTGGAGATCTTTTTGAGAAACTGAATACCGGTGCAATCGTATCTTGCACCGGTAGTATTGCTTCCCAATTAGAACGTTTCGCCGCCGCCTTCGTTTTCGCCGCCGCCTTCGTTTTCGCCGCCGCCTTCGTTTTCGCCGCCGCCTTCGTTTTCGCCGCCGCCTTCGTTTTCGCCGCCGCCTTCGTTTTCGCCGCCGCCTTCGTTTTCGCCGCCACCTTCGTTTTCACCGCCAGTGCCGCCACCTTCACCGCCAGTGCCACCACCACCGTCTCCAGCGCCAGTGGTGCCAGCTCCACCGCCTGAACCGCCGCCGCCACCGAAAGCCGGGCTGCTGTCGACAGTCTCATCAGACGGCCCATCTCCGGACCGCTGATCACTTGCGCCGATCGATGCCGTTGGAAAATCAGAAAGCAAGTCTGCAAGTGGTGTGCATTCAGCTCCGACACGCGCCAGAATTTGATCGAAATCGTGCCGGCGCTGAATGTATCGGATCATGCCCGATGTTACAGCGTCGCACTCACATAATACCTGTGCGGATGCTGCGGATTGTCTGGCTGTTTGAACGGTACATGTACCTGCTGCGAAAGCTTCGCCCGCGGGCGAAAACAAAAACGTCGTAGCAACAAAAAACAGCGGGATATTGCGGGACCGGATACCCATTTGGAACTCCTCGAAACTCGATACTTTACTACGTGTTCATATGAACCATCGGAGCGAAGGTGTTTATGAACGACGTCACACAACTGGCACATTTTCACCTTAAACGGGTCTCAATCACAATATGTGGATCGAGGGAGCGGGGGAAAATTAATGCAACCTAAAGAAGAAAAATCCCTGTTTTCAGAAGAAAACCGGGCGTATTGCCCGGTTGTCCGTTTTTCATCTTTTGTCCGTTTGGACGCAAAATTGCCACACTTGGGCAATTGTTTCCGATTGCGGTAGCGGTCTGCCAGGTAAATCAGGCCGACTTGGCCATCCGCTTGCGCTCGTGCGGGTCAAGAAAACGCTTGCGCAAGCGCACCGCGTTCGGGGTGACTTCGACCAGTTCATCGTCGTCAATATAGGCAATTGCCTCTTCTAGCGAGAACTGAACATGTGGCGTCAGACGAACCGCGTCGTCCGAGCCACTGGCGCGTACGTTTGTCAGTTTCTTGCCCTTCAGCGGGTTCACTTCCAGATCATTGTCACGAGAATGCTCGCCAATCACCATACCTTGATAGACATCCGTTTGAGGACCAACAAACATCCGGCCACGCTCCTCGAGGTTCCACAGAGCATAAGCGACGGCCTGACCGTTCTCCATCGAAATCAGAACCCCAGCCCGGCGGCCCGGGATCGGGCCTTTGTGCGGCGCCCAGTCATGGAACACGCGGTTCAGAACGCCTGTGCCGCGGGTATCGGTCAGGAATTCGCCGTGATAACCGATCAGGCCACGGGACGGTACATGCGCGATGATGCGGGTCTTGCCTGCACCTGCCGGGCGCATCTCGACCAACTCACCTTTGCGGGCCCCAGTGATCTTTTCGATCACGGCGCCCGAGTATTCATCGTCTACGTCAATGGTGACTTCCTCGATCGGTTCCAGCCGCTGGCCGTTTTCCTCGCGGAACAGAACCTGCGGGCGCGAGATGCTGAGCTCGAACCCTTCGCGACGCATGTTCTCGATCAAAACGCCCATTTGCAATTCGCCACGGCCGGCGACCTCGAAAGCCTCGCCGCCGGGTGTGTCGGTGACGCGAATCGCGACATTCGATTCGGCTTCTTTCATCAGACGATCACGGATGACGCGTGACTGAACTTTCTTGCCGTCACGACCGGCCAACGGTGAATCGTTGATACCGAAAGTTACGGTGATCGTCGGCGGGTCGATGGGCTGTGCAGGCAGGGCTTCTTCGACCTGCGGAGCAACCAGAGAATCCGCCACGGTGGCTTTGCTCATGCCGGCGATGGTGACGATGTCACCGGCTTCGGCCACATCGATAGGTTGCTGAGCCAGCCCGCGGAATGCCAGTATTTTTGAGGCGCGAAAGTTTTCGATCAACGATCCGTCACGGCTCAGGGCTTTCAGGCTGTCGCCAGCTTTCAATGTGCCGCTTTCCACACGACCCGTCAGAATGCGGCCGATGAATGGATCGCTGCCCAAAGTGGTAGCCAGCATCCGGAACGGCTCCCCCTTATGCGCGATCTGTTTCGGGGCAGGAACGTGATCGACGATCAGATCAAACAGTGCGCTCAGGTCCTTGCGCGGGCCGTCCAGCTCCATATCCGCCCAGCCTGAACGGCCCGAGGCATACATGGCCGGGAAATCCAACTGATCATCATCGGCGCCGAGGTTGGCAAACAGGTCAAAGCACTCGTCCAATGCGCGATCAGGCTCCGCATCCGGCTTGTCGACCTTGTTCAGAACCACGATCGGGCGCAGGCCCAGCGCCAAGGCTTTCGACGTCACGAACTTGGTCTGCGGCATCGGGCCTTCGGCCGCGTCAACCAGCAGGACGACACCATCGACCATGCTGAGGATACGCTCGACTTCACCACCGAAATCGGCGTGGCCCGGCGTGTCGACGATGTTGATGCGCGTGTCTTTCCATTCGACCGAAGTTGCCTTGGCCAGAATGGTGATGCCGCGCTCGCGCTCCAGATCGTTGCTGTCCATGGCGCGTTCCGCCACGGCCTGGTTTTCCCGGAACGCGCCGGATTGTTTGAGCAGCTCATCCACCAGGGTCGTCTTGCCGTGGTCCACGTGAGCGATGATTGCGATATTGCGCAGGTCCATGAGAGGTCAGCCTTTGAACGGGAAGTTGCCGCGCGCATAGCGCGGCGCGACAAAATATACCAGCCCTAACCGTGGATCAGTGACCGGCAGTCTTGGAAAAGAGGTGAATGATCAGGATTCCGGACAAGATCAACGTCAATCCCAGGATTGCAGGCCAATCCAGCCTTTGGCCGAACACGATGAACCCAATCACGGCGATCAGAAAGATGCCCAGACCGGACCAGATTGCATAAACGATACCGACAGGCATGTATTTCAGTGTCAGCGCCATGAGATAAAATGCGACTCCGTACCCCACGACCACAAGGACGGACGGCCAGAACCGCGTGAATTGTTGACTGGCCTGCAAGGCCGTGGTGCCGATGGTTTCCGCAACAACAGCCAGCATCAGATACAGATACGCTTGGGGCATTTTGATCCTCGAAACAGGAAAGATACCCCGCGTTGAGCATGAAACCGAAGGAGTGGGCAAGGCAATTTTGGATCTGAAGATGGAAGAAAACCACCTGAGGTCAGGTATACCTGACTATTCAGAGAATCGAATTAGTGTAATCTTCTCAGCGTATTTTAGGATTTGTTTTTGAGTATTGAGTTATGACGACATTTTCGAAATCCGTAATATTTGCTGCGGGTCTGATAGTGGTGATTGGGTGGCTTGCTGACGGGGGGTCCGTCGAAGTTGAAGCAGCCAACATGGTTCAACAGTTTGATGGTAGTAGTGTTTTTTAAATACCACGTAGAGCTTAGCAGGGAAAAAGGAGCCGTCGGGCTCCTTTTTTCTTTTCTGTCTAGGGGTGTACAACCTCGACGCTTTGGAAGTGTGCTGCCAGTTTCGGTTGCAGCCAATCCCACAGCCGAGGAGAACCTGCTGCAATCGCAGGCTGCACGCGCGCCTCAAGCTGGGCATATGTAACCTTGTAATCGACCCACGACCCGCCGCCGGTTTCCAGATTGGCGACAGGTGTCTGAAACCGATCAACGGCTTTGGCGAACCTGGCGTCCGGGCTGTCTGCCGCTTCAAATTCCTGCCACAGGGCAGTGAAGGTGTTGCATTGGGTGTCGGGCAGCAGTCCGAACAAGCGCATGGCCGCCGCTTGTTCCTTGGCTGCTTGCGCTGCGTGATCGACCTGCCCGTGGATCGGATTGTCGCCGGCGTCGATTTCGACGATATCGTGCAGCAACAGCATCTGAAGGACCCGATCAACACTGATACCTGAGGGCGCAGTTTCAGCCAGGACCCAGGCGTAGAGCATGATGTGCCACGAGTGTTCTGCCGAGTTTTCGAAACGATCACCCGCCATCAGCCGCGAGGCACGCAGAACGGACTTCAGCTGATCAGCTTCGGTCAGAAACGCCAGCCGTTGCGTAAACGCGTTGGCCTGCGTATTTGCACCAGCCAGCAGGTTTGCGGCGTGCTCGTAGGCCAATGGAAAAACCTGTTCCAGATAGGCGGCGCGACCGCCTTCGAGATTTGAACGCGCTATGTCCACGTGATCCGGATCGGGGTTCGGGGCACACAGAACCTGAAACAGTGGCTGACAACGATCCAAAACCTTGGCAAATCGGGCGTCGGCGGTCTGATCCTCTTCAAATTCACGCCAGACAGCGTGAAACGTATCGGCCTGATCCTTTGGCAACAGCCCAAACAGATCTTTGGCTGCAGCTTGCTCGGCCTTGGCAACCGAGGTCCAATCGGTCTCAAGGTGAATTGGGTGGTCGCCGACAACGATTTCAACCAGGTCATGCAGCAATAGCATACGTATGACCCGATCAATCGAGACATCCGGCCCTGCCAACGGGGCCATGACCAGGGCCCACAAGGCCAGATGCCAGCTGTGCTCTGCCGAATTTTCGGGTCTGGACTGGTCAAGCAGGACATTTGCCCGCTCGACCATTTTCAGTTCGTCGGCCCGTTTCAGAAACGCGATTTGCGCCGACATACGGTCGGTCATTGCTTTTCGATCGCCTTCTGCTTTGCGCGATGCGCAGACAAGCGTTTGATCACGAACTGCCTGGCTTTCCGCTCAGCCAACCGAACACGAATTTCCGTCAGAAACGCCTCTTCCAGAGACTGAGAAGCGGCCCCGAGCACTTCACCAACTTCGACAAAGAACCTGTCTTCGCCTGTCTCATCCATAACCTTCATCGTATCTTCGGCCAGTTTGGCGGCAAGAGATGTGATGGTGTCGGACATCAGCGGGTGTTCTCGGTCAGGCGGCGTTTCACATAGTCGCTGACATTGGTGATCAGCGTGTCCATATGACGATCCTGAAAGAAGTGATCTGCACCTTCCACTTCGGTGTGCGTGATGGTGATTCCCTTCTGCTCGTGCAGCTTGTTCACCAGCGAGGTCGTGTCAGCCGGTGGCGCCACCCTGTCAGCCGTGCCGTTGATGATCAGGCCGGAAGACGGGCAGGGGGCAAGGAACGAAAAGTCATACATGTTTGCAGGGGGCGATACACTGATGAACCCCGTGATTTCAGGGCGGCGCATCAGCAGTTGCATACCGATCCATGCACCGAACGAGAAACCTGCGACCCAGCAGTGTTTCGAATTGTTGTTCATCGATTGCAGGTAATCCAGCGCCGACGCCGCATCGCTCAGCTCGCCCACGCCCTGATCATACTCGCCCTGGCTGCGACCGACACCGCGGAAGTTAAAGCGCAACACGGTGAAGCCCATGTTGTAGAAGGCATAGTGCAGGTTGTAGACCACCTTGTTGTTCATGGTCCCGCCGAACTGAGGGTGCGGGTGAAGCACGATGGCGATCGGTGCGTCTTTTTCCTTTTGCGGGTGGTAGCGGCCTTCCAGGCGGCCTTCGGGTCCGGGAAAAATCACCTCGGGCATGTGTGCTTTGGTCCTGTCTTTTTCGTGCCGATGCCCGGATATACTTGACGATAATCGTCGGGCACCTTAGAACGGTTCTAATTACATTGCTTGGCGCATACCAGCGCTGTCAGTCGGAGATACGCACTGGCAACGTCGGCGTCAATGATTTCGCGCAAATCCTGCTGAAAGGGGACATGGAATGAAGCTGTCGACCAAAGGGCGTTACGCAATGGTCGCCCTGGCGGATATTGCGCTCCAGCCGACGGAACGACTGGTGACGCTTGGAGAAATCTCCGAGAGGCAGGACATTTCGTTACCATATCTCGAGCAGCTCTTCGTCAAACTGCGCCGGGCGGACTTGGTGTCTTCCGTGCGGGGGCCCGGCGGCGGGTATCGACTGGCACGCCCGGCATCCGAAATTCGTGTCGTCGAAATTCTGGCCGCCGTGGACGAAACCGTTGATGCGCTGCAAAAAGGGGCAGGCGCGTCCGGGGCCTCGTCCGGCAGCCGCGCTCAATCATTGACCAATCGGCTTTGGGAAAGTCTCAGCGCGCATGTCTATGTGTTCCTGCATCAAACCCGTTTGTCAGATGTGATCAAGAACGACCTCGCCCCGTGCCCGGCCGTGCCGAGCCTGTTCTCTGTTGTAGATGAATGATCTGAACGGGCGGGATATGAAATGAAGTCTGCTGGCAAAAAGATGTATCCATGAAACGTGTTTATCTGGATCACAATGCAACAACGCCGCTGCGCCCCGAAGCGAGGGACGCGATGATTGCGGCGATGGATGTCTGCGGCAATCCCTCGTCGGTTCATGCGGAAGGTCGGGCCGCCAAAGCTCTGATCGAGCGCGCCCGGGCCCAAATTGCATCGGCCTTTGGGGCGGATGGGGCGGATATCGTCTTTACATCTGGGTCAACCGAAGGTGCGGCGCTGGCATTGTCGGGGCGCCAATTGCACGGCGCGGCGATTGAACATGACGCGGTAAGATCTTGGATCAATGAGGATCTTACGGTTTCCGAGGCCGGAGACGTGCAGGTAATCGCGCCTGAAATGTCGACATTGCAACTGGCAAACTCAGAGACGGGGATTGTTCAAACACTGCCGTCCGGCCTGGCCGTGACAGACGCCACACAGGCTTTTGGAAAGCTGCCCGTCGCGTTCAACTGGATGAATGCCCAGATGGCTCTGGTCTCGGCGCATAAACTGGGCGGTCCAAAAGGTGTCGGTGCCGTTGTGATGCAACGCGGAACCGATCTGGCGGCACAGATCAAGGGGGGCGGCCAGGAAATGGGCCGCAGGTCAGGAACCGAAAATGTCATTTGTATCGCGGGGTTCGGCGCCGCAGCTGAAGCTGCGATGCGGGACCTGGCCAATGGCGTTTGGGAGCAGGTCGAGGAATTTAGAAATATTCTAGAAAACGCTCTTGAGGCTGCTGTAAAATCACCTATTTTTGTCGGGAAAGGGCGGCAACGCCTGCCGAACACCCTGTGTTTTGCCGCCCCCGGCTGGAAAGGTGAGACCCAGGTCATGCAGATGGATCTGTCGGGTTTTGCGGTCAGTGCGGGCTCTGCCTGTTCAAGCGGCAAGGTTCGTGCCAGCGCGGTGCTCACCGCAATGGGATACGACGAGGTGACAGCCAGCAGCGCAATCCGCGTATCGCTGGGACCTCGGACAACGGAAGAAGATGTGCTGCGTTTCGCCGAAACGTGGCTTGAGAAAGAGAAAAAGCATCGCGCGCGCGCCGCGTGATCTGACGGAGGGCAAGTTATGGCCGCTTTGGACCAGACCCAGGTGAAAGAGGGTGTCGACCAGGAAACCGTGGATGCGGTGCGCGAGGTCGGAACCTATAAATACGGCTGGGACACGGACATCGAAATGGAGTACGCGCCGAAAGGTGTGAACCCGGACATCGTTCGTCTGATCTCGGAAAAGAATGAAGAACCGGAATGGATGACCGAGTGGCGTCTGGCCGCGTTTGAACGCTGGACCAAGATGGAAGAACCGAAATGGGCCATGGTCACTTATCCAAAGATCGATTTTCAGGACCAGTATTACTATGCGCGTCCGAAATCGATGGAAGAGAAACCCAAGTCGTTGGACGATGTCGACCCCAAGCTGCTGGCCACATACGAAAAGCTTGGTATCCCTTTGAAAGAACAGATGATTCTGGCTGGTGTCGAAGGTGCTGAGGATGCTCCGGCCGAGGGGCGCAAGGTTGCTGTGGACGCGGTGTTTGACTCGGTGTCCGTCGGCACGACCTTTCAGGCCGAACTGAAAAAGGCCGGTGTGATTTTCTGTTCGATTTCCGAAGCGATCAAGGAACATCCTGAGCTGGTCAAGAAGTATCTGGGCACTGTGGTTCCGGTGTCGGACAACTTTTATGCGACTTTGAACTCGGCCGTGTTTTCGGATGGGTCCTTCGTCTACATTCCGCCCGGTGTCCGCTGCCCGATGGAGCTGAGTACCTATTTCCGCATCAACGCCGAAAACACCGGCCAGTTCGAGCGCACGCTGATCATCGCCGACAAAGGTTCGTACGTGTCCTATCTGGAAGGCTGCACCGCGCCCCAGCGCGACACCGCGCAGCTGCACGCGGCCGTGGTCGAGATCATTGTCGAAGAAGACGCCGAAGTGAAATACTCGACCGTTCAGAACTGGTTCCCGGGCGATGAGAACGGCAAGGGCGGCATCTACAACTTCGTGACCAAGCGCGCCGATTGCCGGGGCGACCGGTCCAAGGTGATGTGGACGCAGGTCGAAACCGGCTCGGCCGTGACGTGGAAATACCCGTCCTGCATCCTGCGCGGCAACGAAAGCCAAGGTGAGTTCTATTCGATCGCGATTGCCAACAACTATCAGCAGGCCGATACCGGCACCAAGATGGTTCATCTGGGCAAGAACACCAAGTCTCGCATCGTGTCCAAGGGCATCAGTGCGGGCAAGGCGCAGAACACCTATCGCGGTCTGGTCTCGATGCATCCGAAGGCCAAGGACAGCCGCAACTACACCCAGTGTGACAGCTTGCTGATCGGCGACAAATGCGGCGCGCATACGGTTCCGTATATCGAGGTCAAAAACAACTCATCTCGTGTCGAGCATGAGGCGACGACGTCCAAGGTGGATGACGATCAGCTGTTCTATTGCCGTCAGCGCGGCATGGATGAAGAAGAGGCCGTGGCTTTGGTGGTCAACGGGTTCTGCAAGGACGTTCTGCAAGCACTGCCGATGGAGTTCGCCATGGAAGCGCAGCAACTGGTGGCAATCTCGCTGGAAGGGTCGGTTGGCTGATGACGCGGGCGTCACGAAGCGGCATCCGGAAAGAAGACGTGTTGACCTGGCTGGGTTACGCGTTGCCGGTTCTTGGCGGTCTGCTGGGTATGGCTTACGTCAACATCAACCACATGGAATTCATCAACCCGGTTTGGGCGGTTGGCGGAGGGGCGATCCTGGGTTGGATCGTCGCGCGTCTGATCCGCAAGTTGCTGGGATAAGAAGGTTTCGGGGCCACGGTGCCCCTTGCGATGCGCTAAAGGATAAAAAATGCTGGAAATCAAGAATTTGCACGTGAAGCTTGAAGAAGAAGACAAGCAGATCCTAAAGGGTGTGGACCTGACGGTTGAAGCCGGCAAGGTACACGCGATCATGGGGCCGAACGGGTCAGGCAAGTCAACACTCAGCTACGTGCTGTCGGGCCGCGACGGGTACGAAGTGACCGAGGGTTCTGCCACGCTGGATGGCGAGGACCTGCTGGAGATGGAACCGGAAGAGCGCGCCTCTGCCGGCGTGTTTCTGGCCTTCCAATACCCAGTCGAGATTCCGGGCGTGGGCAACATGACCTTCCTGCGCACCGCCGTGAATGCACAGCGCAAGGCGCGGGGTGAGGACGAGCTGTCCGCCGCTGATTTCCTCAAGGAAGTGCGTGCCAAGGCAAAGACGCTGAAGATCGACGCGGATATGCTCAAGCGTCCGGTCAATGTGGGCTTCTCGGGCGGTGAGAAAAAGCGCAATGAAATCCTGCAAATGGCCATGCTGGAACCCAAGATGTGCATCATGGACGAAACCGACTCGGGTCTGGATGTGGATGCGATGAAGCTGGTCGCCGAAGGTGTGAATGCGCTGCGCGATGAAGGTCGCGGGTTCTTGGTCATCACCCATTACCAGCGCCTGCTGGATCACATCAAGCCCGACGTCGTGCACATCATGGCCGATGGCCGCATTGTCAAAACCGGAGGCCCAGATCTGGCGCTCGAGGTTGAAAACAACGGTTATGCCGACATTCTTGCCGAGGTGAACTGATGGCCTTGCCCGAAGTCAAACAAACCGCGACCGAGGCCCGGCTGTCTGCCTTGACCATGCCCGACGCGGGATGCACCCGCGCCGCGCGCGAAGACGCGCTGGCCCGTGTTCTGGAAACTGGTCTGCCCGGACGGCGTGACGAATATTGGAAATACACTCAACCGGACACTCTGGTCTCGCCAGACGCGCCTCCGGCTGCGGTGTTTGCCGATGATGAGCCGTTGATGTTCAGCGGACTCGACCGGCTGAACATCGTCTTCGTGGACGGTGAATTCAGCGCCGAAGAGTCGGACGACCTGACGCTGGAAGGCGTGACCATCGACCGGCTCGAGGATATCTGCTGCAAGGACATTCATTGGGCGAAAGACCTGTATGGCGTGCTTGAGACGCGCGGTCAGTCTCCGGTCCAGCGTCCGCTGGCGGCGCTGAACACGGCTTTTGCGTCGGATGGTGTGGCCATCCATATCACCGGCAAACCGTCCAAACCGATCAACCTGGTCTATCGTCATGCATCGCCGACCTCGGATGCGATCCTGCACCACGTCATTCGCGTGGAAGGCGGGGCCGAGGCAACCATTCTGGAAACCGGCCCGGCTGCGTCACGCTTCAACAAATGCATGGAGATCGACATCGCCGACAAGGGCACGCTGCACCATGTGCGCGCCCAGGGCAGGGACCATGAACGCCGGGCCGCGACCCATATGTTTACCCGTCTGGGCACGGAGTCTGTCTATAAATCCTTCACTTTGACAGTGAATGGCGTGCTGACCCGCAACGAGCAGGTCGTCGAGCTGACAGGCGATGACGCGGTGGCCCATGTGGCCGGGGCCTGTGTTGGCGATGGAGACTTCCATCATGACGACACGGTTTTCATCACCCATGATGCGGTAAACTGCGAAAGCCGTCAGGTGTTCAAGAAAGTGCTGCGCAACGGGGCGACCGGCGTGTTTCAGGGCAAGATCCTTGTGAAGGAAGGCGCACAGAAAACCGACGGTTACCAGATCAGCCAATCGTTGCTGCTGGATGATGACAGCCAGTTCCTCGCCAAGCCCGAGCTTGAGATCTATGCCGATGACGTGGCGTGTTCGCATGGCTCGACCTCGGGTGCGATCGACGAAACCGCGCTGTTCTATCTGCGGTCCCGTGGCGTGCCGGTCAAGGACGCAACCAACATGCTGACTTTGGCCTTTCTTGCCGAAGCGGTGGATGAGATCGAAGACAGCGCCTTGGCGGAAGAGATCGTAAGCCGTCTGGAAGGGTGGCTGGCGCGTCGTAGCTGATGGCCGTCTCGTCTGACATATTGGCCACATACCGGGGGCCGGGGCGCGTGGTGCGCCGGCTTCTTGAAATGGGTCAGCGGGAAGACAGGGCACTGGTGTTTGTCATGGCGTTTTGCGTTGTGGCCTTTGTCGCGCAAATGCCCAGCCTTGCCCGCAAAGCGCATCTTGAAGGCGTCGAGCTGAACATGCTTCTGGGCGGCGCTTTGCTGGGGTCGGTGTTCATACTGCCGTTGTTTTTCTACACGCTGGCGCTGATTTCCTATTGGGCGGCGCGGATGGCGGGCGGGCAGGGCACTGCTTATGGCGCACGACTTGCCCTGTTCTGGGCTTTGTTGGCATCCGCCCCCCTGGTCTTGTTGAATGGTCTGGTTGCCGGGTTCATCGGGCCCGGGCCCGCTTTGACAACTGTGGGCATCGCCTGGGTTGCTGTTTTTGTCTGGTTCTGGTTATCCGGTCTGAGACAAGTACAAAGGTCCGCTGCATGACTATCAATTCCCTCGGCGCTCTGGCGGTTCTGACGATCAGAAGCCCCGACCAAGCCGCCCGCCAGCTTTTGTCCCTGAAACCGGGGCGGGAAGGGTTGTGGCTGGCCTTTGCGCTGGCAGTGGTTTTGAACTGTCTCGTCCAGTTGGGAATCGATTTGTCGGTGCCCGTGCCGCAAGGTCAGATCGCACCGCCTCCCGAAAGTATCCCCGTTGTTTTGCTGCGATCCGCCGGAGCAATGCTGCTGAGCATCCTTGCGTTCTTCGTCGTCGGAAAAGCAATAGGCGGCAAAGCAAGCTTTGACGATCTGATGGTCCTGACGGTGTGGTTGCAGTTCCTGCAAATCGTCGCCCTTGTCATGACCCTTGTTCTAAGCCTGACGATGCCGTTTCTGATGATGATAATGCTGTTCGCGACGGCGATCCTGAGCCTTTACATCACGCTTCATTTCCTGAACGAAGCGCATCAATTCGGATCCCTTTGGAAATCCTTCGCCGTAATTCTGTTGTCAGCCCTGATTGCGGTTCCCTTCGTCCTGTATTTAACACCGGCCGCGCCTGTCTAGGAAAACCGTATCATGTATGATGTGCAGAAAATTCGCTCTGACTTTCCGATCCTGTCACGTCAGGTGAATGGCAAGCCGTTGACCTATCTGGACAACGGTGCGTCGGCTCAAAAGCCTCAGGTCGTCATCGATGCGGTGACCCGTGCCTATTCCGAAGAGTATTCGAATGTTCACCGTGGATTGCACTATCTGTCCAATCTGTCGACCGAGAAATACGAAGCTGTTCGGGGGATCATCGCCCGTTTCCTGGGGGCATCGAACGAGGATGAGATCGTTCTGAATTCAGGAACGACCGAAGGGATCAATCTTGTTGCCTATGGCTGGGCCATGCCGCGCCTGGAAGCCGGGGATGAGATCGTCCTGAGCGTCATGGAGCATCACGCCAACATCGTGCCCTGGCATTTCCTGAGGGAACGGCAGGGCGTTGTTCTGAAGTGGGTGGATGTGGACGCTGACGGGGGGCTGGATCCGCAGGCGGTAATCGATGCGATCGGCCCGAAAACCAAACTTGTGGCCGTGACGCAATGTTCCAATGTTCTGGGTACCGTCGTGGATGTCAAAGCCATCACCGAAGGTGCACATGCCAGGGGCGTCCCGGTGCTGGTTGATGGCAGTCAGGGCGCGGTGCATATGCCGGTGAACGTGCAGGACATCGGTTGCGACTTTTACGCCATCACCGGCCACAAGCTGTATGGCCCGTCGGGGTCGGGTGCGATCTACATCAAGTCCGAACGCATGGCCGAGATGCGCCCCTTTGTCGGTGGCGGTGACATGATCAAAGAGGTCAGCAAGGATCAGGTGATCTACAACGACCCGCCGATGAAGTTCGAGGCCGGAACACCCGGCATTGTCCAAACAATTGGCCTGGGCGTTGCGCTGGAATACATGATGGATTTGGGAATGGACAACATTGCCGCCCATGAATCCGGCCTGCGGGACTATGCCATGCAGCGCCTGAACGGTCTCAACTGGCTTCAGGTTCAGGGCACGCGGCCAGACAAGGCAGCCATCTTCAGCTTTACGCTGGACGGGGCCGGCCATGCCCATGATGTATCCACGATTCTGGACAAAAAAGGGGTTGCCGTCCGCGCCGGGCATCACTGTGCGGGCCCGCTTATGGATCACCTGGGCGTCACGGCGACCTGCCGTGCCAGCTTTGGTCTCTACAACACGACGGATGAGGTCGACACACTGATCGAAGCGCTTGAATTGGCGCATGATCTTTTCGCCTGATTTTGGTTTCAAAGAGGGTGCAACAATCACGATTTTCAGTTGCACCCGGATTGGAACAAGGTTAGCTAACGGCCAAGGCACCTGTAGCTCAGCTGGATAGAGCGCTGCCCTCCGAAGGCAGAGGCCAGAGGTTCGAATCCTCTCAGGTGCGCCACCATGCTATATTTCTAAGGTTTATTGGGCAAAGCAGGAACTTCCGCACCAAATTGGGAGAAGTTCCCGAGCCGCATAGCTATCGCTAATGAAGGACAAGGGTCTTGCGCTGCTCCGGGGATATGCCGCAGCATAGCGTTATTCAACATCTGCCCCGGTCAAGCGCTTCTTTAGTTTTCGCGTTTTCGGTTTCCAGCGCCCGAAACATCTTGGCTTACAACAGTTCCAAACAGCATCTAGTGTTGAAACTATGAAAGGTGCCCTGGCTGATCCGCTCTCGGGATATTTTCCATGCGAATACCCTTTCGGGCCATGGATAGTGTCTGCACGCCTCTGTTTTTCGCCTGCTTGCCACCACGCGAACAATCCTGACAATCATTTTGAGGCTTAACCCCTCAAGCAGTGGTTTTTTTGATGTACACTTTCCGAACGAGGCTGGCGCGCGTCAGCTCAAATGGAGGAAGGAATGTGAAAGTCATCTCTTCAAATAAGAAGCTGATAATCGTTGTCGTGATTGTAGCACTATTGGGTAGCGCGATTACCGGGGTTTCAGCTTCAAGCGTTTTAGGATGGATCTTGGTCGCCGTAATTCTGGCGTTTATCCTTGGAAAGCTGACCGATGATGAAGAACCCGAAAGCGATGATGATTCAGAAAGCGACAATGCTTCCGGTTCCAGTGTTCCCGCTGACGTCGGCGATGAAAAGTCTCGTGAGACCAGCAATTCCACTGCGGCGACAGCATCCAGCAATGACACCGGAGGCGGTGATGCCAGCGGCGGAGGGGGAGACGCGGGGATGTAACTGGCCGCCCCCGTCAAACCCCTGTCATATAAGCCGAGATCGCGAAGTCGCTGTCTTAGCCGCGCCAGGTGCGGACGACACCGCAGTCCATATGCACGAAATTGGACCCGTTATATTGACCGACACCGCCGGCCCGGCATGACATAGCAGCCTTAGCCATCTGCGAGACGGAGCGGGAAGACAGGCGCAGGTCTGCCGCTTGTCCCTTCATATGAAGCGACTTCCGGGCGACGCCGCGAGAGCGGGCGCGGAGCATGGCGTTGGTCTGGGGGGAGCGATAGCCCGACAGCAACATGTAAGGTTCGTTGACATCCAGAAGGTTGTGTGATGCCGCCATAATATCAATCGTGCGTAAATCGATGGATTTTACGTGATCCGTGCGCCAATCGCGCATGAAATGGTTCACTTCTTTGACTGCGTCCTTGATATACTTACCATCGACCCAATAAATCATGTCCAACCGTTCGCCCGTGCGACCGGAATACATGCGAATGCGACGGATATCGCCGCCGCCGCGCAAAAAGCCTGCTGCTTTGGAGTAGGTGGGTGCTGCTGCGACTGCTGTTGCTGCAAACGCACCCAATAGGGCACGTCGGGTCAAGCCCGAGGAACTGCTCTTGGTCATTTTGGTTCGTCCCGTACTGTTCCTGCCTGCGCACGATGTTACGCGCGCTGTCTTAATTTTTTCCCATCCCAGATGCGGAATTTATGACACAATCGGATTCGACGGCCAAGAAGTGTTTCATAGGCACCTTTTCAAGGGGGAATTTTCGGCAGATTTTTGCGCAAATGTCACAGCCGAGCACAGAATATTTGCAGGTGTGGGCTGCACATCACCGGGCCGATGCAAACGCGCATCAGACGCCAACAGAAGCAATTCGGTAAGGAATTTGTGAATAGACAAGTCTGCGCAGCCAAACTCATAGTTGTTCGACGCACATATCACCAACCAAGCCATTGATTCCAAGGCCATCCAATGCTTTCTGTATTCCGAACCTGTACCAGTATCCTGCTTGCCGGCTGTTTTGCGGCCACTGCGAGTATGGCAAACACCACTTCTGAACCTGCGCACAACACGGCGTTTCAGATGGCCGTTGCAGAACATACCCCACGGGAATCGCAGATCGCAGAGTTTTACCGGACAACCGGGTTTTCGCCGATTTGGGTGGGTGAATCCGATGAGCATATGCAACGCCGGGCCGCATTGATCCAGGCACTGTCACATGCGCATCTGCACGGTCTGCCGAGGGCCGATGCGACAGTTTCATCCTTGATGCAGAAAATGCAGGATGCACGCTCGACACGCGATCTTGGCGCCGTTGAAGCGGAACTGAGCCGGGTTTTTGTGGATTTTGCCGACGCATTGTACTCGGGTTTTATTCGGCCCGGAAACATCGACGACGGGCTTGTTCGGTCGGTGGATCGTCGCAGCGCGGCCGAGCATCTGAACGCCCTGAACACACATGGCGCCGCGTATCTTGCGCAATTAGCTCCTCAAACCCGTCAGTACCGGGCTCTGATGAAACAGAAGCTGGCGCTTCAGGATTTGGTAGATCAAGGCGGTTGGGGGGCGACAGTTCCGGAAACTAAGTTGGAATTCGGGGATACCGGGCCCAATGTCGTGAAGCTTCGCAATCGGCTGGTGTTGATGGGCTACATGAAACCCTCGGCCAGCCCGTCGTTCGACGCCGCGTTGCTGGAAGGGGTCAGGGCCTTTCAAATCGCGCATGGGTTGGAACCCGATGGCGTTGCAGGCAAGGGCACGATTGCCGAGTTGAATCGCCCCGCCGTGGACCGGCTCAAGGCTGTTTATGTCGCTTTGGAACGGGAGCGCTGGTTGCCTCGGGAACGCGGCGCACGTCATATCCTTGTCAACCAGACAGATTTTTCGGCAAAGATCGTGGATGACGGGCAAGTCACCTTTGAAACCCGTGCGGTGATCGGCAAGAACACGCATGATCGCCGCAGCCCTGAGTTCTCGGATGTGATGGAACATATGGTGATAAACCCCAGCTGGTATGTTCCGCGCTCGATCATCACCAAGGAATACCTGCCGAAGCTGAAAGCGAACCCCAACGCGGTCGGTCATATTCAGATCACGGACAGCAGGGGGCGGCAGGTCAATCGCGGGGCGGTTGATTTCAATCAGTTCACCGCGCGAAGCTTTCCTTTTGCGATGCGCCAGCCGCCCAGCAAAAGCAATGCTTTGGGGCTGGTCAAGTTCATGTTCCCCAACAAGTACAATATCTATCTGCATGATACGCCTCAGAAAAGCCTGTTCGCGCGCGAGGTGCGGGCGTTCTCGCACGGCTGCATCCGGCTGGCGCAGCCTTTCGAATTTGCATATGCGTTGCTGGCCAAACAGGAAGAGGACCCCAAGGCATTCTTTCATCGTGTTCTGAGCACGGGAAAGGAAACCAAGGTCAATTTGGAACAAAATGTTCCGGTCCACCTGATCTATCGAACGGCATATGTCGGGCCAAAAGGCGAGGTGCAGTATCGCCGTGATGTCTATGGCCGGGACGGCAAGATTTGGGAGGCCCTGCAAAAGGCAGGGGTGGCCCTGCCGGACGTTCAGAGTTAAGCACAGGGCAAATCCTGCCAAAAGGAAGCCCGAGATGCAGTTTACCATTCAACAAATCGCCGACGCTTTGGGTGCTGAATGCCAAGGCGACGGTGGCCTGACGATCGTGCGGGCGGCCGAACCGGGCGATGCTGACCCAACCGATCTGGCCATGGCCATGTCTCCGAAATACGCCGAAGCGCTTTCGAAAGGGCGCGCGCGCGCCGCCGTTCTGTGGGAGGGCGCGGATTGGCAGGACATGGGGCTGCGCGCGGCCATATTCGTGAAGCGTCCGCGCATGGCGATGGCGGGGATCACCTCAATGCTGGATCGCGGGCAAGGGATTGAACCGGGCATTCATCCTTCCGCAGTGATCGATCCAACGGCCGAAATTGGACCAGATGTGGCGATAGGACCTCTGACTGTTGTTGGTGCTCGGGCGCGAATAGGTTCGGGCTCGGTCATCGGAGCACACTGCGTGGTGGGAATGGACGCCATTCTTGGCGAACAGGCCCTGTTGCGTGAAATGGTCAGCATTGGCGCGCGCGCACAAATCGGGGATCGGTTCATCGCGCAGCCCGGTGCAAGGATTGGTAGTGACGGGTTCAGTTTCGTGACCCCCGAGGTTTCTGGCGCTGAGAACGCCCGCAAAACGTTGGGCGATCAGGGCGACGCCAAGGCCCAAAGTTGGCTCCGTATCCATTCTTTGGGCGCGGTTGAGATCGGTGATGATGTCGAGGTTGGCGCCAATTGCACTGTCGATAATGGAACAATCCGCAACACGCGGATCGGTGATGGCACCAAGCTGGATAATCTTGTCCATGTCGGGCACAACACCCGCGTCGGGCGGGATTGTCTGCTGTGCGGTCAGACAGGTGTCTCCGGCTCGGTCGAGATCGGCAACAACGTCGTTCTGGGTGGTCAGACCGGAGTGGTCGACAACATTTTCATAGGGGACGGCGTTATTTCGGGTGGGGGCACGAAGATTCTGTCAAATGTGCCCGCCGGGCGCGTGATCATGGGGTATCCGGGCATCAAAATGGAGACCCACACCGATGTCTACAAGGCGCAGCGCCGACTGCCCCGAATGGCACGCGACGTTGAGGCATTGAAAAAGGCTGTTTTCAAACAGACCCCAAGCGATTAAATCATCGTCAAACTGAAAATCAGGGGATCGACATGAGCATCAGCGACCGCGTCATCGCAATCATTGCAGAGCAGGCCGTGCTGGAGCCATCGGATGTGACGCCCGAAAGCACGCTGGAAGATCTGGGAATCGACAGCCTTGGTCTGGTGGAAAGCATATTCGCCATCGAGGAAGAGTTCGACATTTCAATTCCGTTCAACGCCAATGAACCCGAGGCTAACGATTTTGACATATCCAATGTCGCTGCGATCACTTCCGGGATCGAAAAGCTCGTGTCTGAAAAGGTCTGACTGACGCTCATGAAACGTGTTGTCATTACCGGCGCAGGTACGATCAATTCACTGGGCCATTCGGTTCCTGACACGCTGGAAGCCATGCGCGAAGGCCGTTGCGGCATCTCGGAACTGGAATTTCGGGACGTTGATCGGTTAGCCATCAAAATCGGCGGGCAGGTTCGCGGCTTTGAGGCTGAAGGTCGGTTCAACCGTCAGCAGATGTCGCTGTATGACCGGTTCACTCAATTCACTCTGACCGCCGCCAAAGAGGCCATCGATCAGTCCGGCATCGAGTTTCACGGAGAGTTGGCCGCAAAATCAGGTGTTGTTCTGGGGACCGCCGGCGGTGGCGTATCGACCTGGGATGACAATTATCGCTCGGTTTATGAGGACGGAAAGAACCGGGTACACCCGTTTGTTGTTCCCAAACTCATGAACAATGCGGCGGCCAGCCATGTTTCCATGGAACACAACCTCAAAGGCCCCAGCTTCACCGTGTCGACTGCCTGTGCGTCCTCGAACCATGCCATGTCTCAGGCCTTTCAGATGGTCCGAAGCGGCATGGCCCCGGTCATGATCACAGGCGGGTCCGAATCCATGTTGTGCTTTGGAGGCGTCAAGGCCTGGGAAGGGTTGCGCGTCATGTCCAAGGATGCGTGCCGACCGTTCAGCGCCAATCGCAACGGAATGGTACAGGGCGAAGGGGCCGGGGTCTTTGTTTTCGAGGAATACGAACACGCCCGCGCCCGTGGCGCCGAGATCATGTGCGAAGTCGTTGGTTTTGCCATGTCATCGGATGCGGCCGATATCGTGATGCCCAGCAAGCAAGGGGCTTCACGGGCCATGTCAGGTGCCTTGGCTGATGCCAGATTGAATGCAAGCGATGTGGGTTATATCAACGCGCATGGCACCGGGACGGCTGCGAATGACAAAACCGAATGTGCCGCCGTGGCGGATGTTTTCGGGCCCCATGCTGACGACCTGATGATATCGTCGACCAAATCCATGCATGGTCACCTGATTGGTGGAACCGGTGCGGTGGAACTGTTGGCATGTATCATGGCGCTGCGGGACGGTGTGATCGCACCCACCATCGGATACGAGGAACCCGATCCGGAATGCGCGCTTGATGTTGTGCCGAACGAAGCTCGGGAAGCCAAAGTTGACGTCGCGCTCAGCAATGCGTTTGCTTTCGGCGGGCTGAATGCGGTTTTGGCGCTGAAGCGGATATAACGAACAACGTACAAAACAAGGCCGCCGCATTCAGAGCGGCCTTTGTCTGCGATCTGTCAGTTTTGCAGGACTTCCAGCTGATCGTAGCCACTGGTAAATCCAGCCAGCGACATTTCGATTTGCAAAAGTTGGCTCGGGGCCAGAATTGACACCAGCGAGATTGTTGCCTCACTGCCCGCTTTCATGGCGTCTATATCGCCTTGCGTAAAGCCCAATTGCGCGACGCAGCCTACTGGGTTGCAGTGATGATAGTTGTATCTTTTACCCGGTGCGCCGTCTATGGACACAGCAATTTGTGCTTGCAGCATGGTCTCCAGCGGCACAGTCAACCTAGCTCCGGCAACGGCCTCCGCTCCTTCGGGAAGCTTGTTGATCGAGATTTCCGCAATCGGCTGGCCCTCGGCGCCGGAAAGAACTTGACGCAGCAGGCAAGGATCGTCGCCTTCTTCGGTCCGTAGACAGGTTATATTCCAAGCACCGCTTGTTTCTTTGACGTATTGCTCGCCGATACGTGGGCCAGTCTCTCCCAGATCCAGTTCTTGCGCGGCTTCGGTTTGGGCGGGCTCGGCCTGCTGCGGACTTTCGTCGTTGGCCTCTTGGGCATAGACTGCGCTGCTAAGAAAGGCGACGGCCACTGTATTTGCGGTTAGAAGTTGCTTGATCATGAATGCCTCGACTTGATGCTTGAGCTTTTTGCTTCGTTTAACACTCTTCTGAACTGGTGTCAGGCACTAACAGAACGGCTGGTCTGAACGTGAACGGATTCTTGCCAGAACACCAGAAACCAACTGCCCTGAGACAGAAAAAGAGAGCTGCATAAGCCAGCTCTCTTTTCCAAAAGGTTCTCCCCGTCGGACTGGCCGACTTATTTATGCGCAAACCCTACGAGAGGGTCGCAGACGGGTCAACAGCTATCCTCAAATTTTAATACTGCGGTCAGAGCTTTGAAACCATTTTTGAACCTGCAAAAAAGCCGTGCCCGAAGGCACGGCCAGTCGACAGGGAGGAAGTCTGCCCCACGTGAAGGAAACAAACGCGGGGCAAATTGACTATCGCAGTCAAAGGTTAACTTTGTATGCTGGTCAAGGATCGGTGAAACATAAGGCAATGTTAATGGGCAAGAATATATTTTTGGGTGGCGGAGGCGAAGGCTATGGCCAGCCGCAGGAACTGGCACTGAAATATGCCAACCGCCATGGGCTGATTGCCGGCGCCACTGGGACCGGTAAGACCGTAACGTTGCAAATCCTCGCGGAAGGGTTTTCCCAAGCCGGAGTTCCAGTGTTTCTGTCCGATGTCAAAGGTGATCTGTCGGGCCTGGCTTTGCCCGGAAGCGACGCGCAAAAACTGCATCAGGCATTTATGGATCGTGCCAAACGCATAGGGTTCGACGATTTTGCTTATTCCGCCTGCCCGGTTACGTTCTGGGATCTTTTTGGTGAACAGGGGCATCCAGTGCGGACGACGGTCACTGAAATGGGCCCGTTGCTGCTGTCCCGGTTGATGGAATTGAGCGAAGCGCAGGAAGGTATCCTGAACATCGCGTTCCGCGTGGCCGATGAAGAGGGAATGCCTCTTCTGGATCTCAAAGACCTTCAGGCGCTGCTGGTCTGGATCGGCGAGAACCGGGCCCAGCTTTCATTGCGATATGGCAATGTATCGACATCTTCGATCGGCGCGATCCAGCGGCGATTGCTGGTATTGGAAAACCAGGGTGGAACAAAACTGTTTGGCGAACCCGCGCTGGATCTGTCCGATCTGATGCGCACCGATGAAAACGGGCAGGGGATGGTGAACATCCTTGCTTCGGACAAACTGATGGCAGCGCCACGGCTTTATGCGACATTCCTGCTGTGGGTGCTGAGCGAATTGTTTGAGGAGCTTCCCGAAGTCGGTGATCCTGACAAACCCAAGCTGGTGTTCTTCTTCGACGAGGCGCATCTGTTGTTTGACGGCGCTCCGAAAGTGTTGGTGGACAAGGTTGAACAGGTTGCGCGCCTGATCCGGTCCAAAGGGGTGGGTGTCTATTTCATCACCCAGAATCCCGCCGATATTCCCGAGGATATTCTGGGGCAATTGGGCAATCGCGTTCAACACGCTTTGCGGGCCTTCACGGCGCGTGACCGAAAGAACCTGCGTCTGGCGGCTGAAACCTATCGCGAAAACCCCGCCTTTGACACCGAAGCCGCAATTCGTGAGGTGGGCGTTGGTGAGGCTGTCACGTCGATGCTGCAGAAAAAAGGTGTTCCCGGAATTGTCGAGCGCACATTGATTCGTCCGCCGGGTTCCCAGTTGGGGCCCATTTCTGATGCGCAGCGGAGGGCCATTCTCGATGCCTCGCCGATGGCGTCTAAATATGACGATGGTATTGATCGAAAATCGGCCTTTGAAATCCTCCAGGCTCGGGCCGAGGCGGCCGCCAAGGCCGCTGAACAGGCAGAGGCCGATGAAGTTCTAGAGGCACAATCACCGATGGAACGAGAGTATTCTTCGGCTCGCAGATATTCGGGAAGCCGGGTCGGCAGATCCTCGTCCCGGGTGCAACGGCGGAAAGACACGTTTGCATCGGCGATGACCGACGCAGTTATCAAAGAACTGAAAGGAACGACCGGACGCCGAATCGTTCGTGGTATTCTGGGTGGATTGTTCCGCAACAGATGACGGAACGGCGCCCATCAAGGGCGCCGCAATATTTACTTCAGACGGCGCTGGCCTTCCCGACGGCAGTAGGCGTCAGCCTCCGGCACGGACATTTTCGAAGCCGGGAAGTCAATCGCCCGGTCCCAGGTCACCCGGTCGTGACGATATAGCTGACAGGTTACGACACCTTTGGGCGTTTGAACTTTGACGGGAGTTGTTTCAAGTTCTTCCGGAGTGGGAATGCAGGCGGTTGTTACGATGGCAACAACCGGAAATAGAAGCAGTGTCTTGAACCGTGGTGCTTTCATTTTTGACTCTTTTCAAAACGTGTAAATGATCGTTACAGATCGGCGTAGACGGATGTGAGTGCCGGCGACATACCGCAAAAAGAAATCACTGCGGTGTGTCCGTTTATTCAAAAAATCGTTAAGAATCAAGAAACCGCGCCGGATAAGAGGCGCGGTTTCGCATATTGAAGGTGGAAGCGATCTATTTCTCTGGGATCAGCCCTCTTGGGCTGAATCTGAGAACAATCAACAGGATCAGACCCATCGTGAACAGACGCATATGTGCGGCGCTGTCCAACAGGTGGACTTTCAATGCACTTCCGTCCGGCAAGCCGGCGGTAATGACATTCATCAGCCACAAGCCGATCGGTTCAACCTGAACCCACAGGAACCAGATGAGGAATGCGCCCAGAACGGCCCCGAAGTTGTTGCCCGAACCACCTACGATCACCATCACCCAGACCAGAAAGGTAAAGCGCAGCGGTTGATACGCGCTTGGCGTCAACTGGCCGTCCAGCGTTGTCATCATCGCACCCGCGATACCGCAAACAGCCGAACCCAGTACGAATATTTGCAGATGACGACGGGTGACATCCTTGCCCATGGCCTCAGCCGCCACTTCATTGTCACGGATTGCGCGCATCATCCGGCCCCACGGGCTTTTCAGCGCCATCTGAGCCATCCAGAGTAGAACCAGAAGCACAATCAGGAACAGCAGCGAATAACCGAGTTTGACCGAAAGGGTGGATGCGGTGACGGGGTCCAACCCCAACCATTCGGCCCGCGCCAGAAAGGCCGGGTCGTTCTGCAAATCCACTTCGTAGCCCACAACAGGGGACGGGCGTGGGATGCCGTAGACATTCTTGACGCCCCGGGCCAGCCAGTCTTCGTTTTTCATGACCGCGATAATGATTTCGGCGATACCCAATGTGGCAATCGCCAGATAATCCGAGCGAAGGCCCAGCGCCGTTTTACCGATCAGCCACGCAGCACCCGCCGCCAGCAAACCACCCGCCGGCCAGGCCAGCAGAACCGGCAGATTCAAACCTCCGATATTGCCGGCAATTGCCGGGTCGATGGCCTCGACCGCGGCAATGCTGGGATCGAACACCGCGCGATAGACAAAAAAGCCCACGACAAGAACGGCGATGATCGTCAGGGTTTGCACACGGCCCTTCGGCAGCTTTGTTGCCACCAGAACGGCGGCAACCACTGTCGCGGCGCCCAGCAGCAAAGACAGAACGATGCCATAACCTCCGGCGGCCCAAGCACCGGGCGTGGGCGGCGTTGAAACCAGTACGACGGCCAGACCGCCCAGTGCGACAAAGCCCATCACGCCCACATTGAACAGACCGGCAAAACCCCATTGCAGGTTTACTCCGATCGCCATGATGGCGGAAATCAGCCCCATATTCAGGATCAGGATCGCGGTGTTCCAGCTTTGCGTGAAACCGGTCAACAGGATCAGGCCGCCGACAATTGTGAACAGCAGCGTGTTTTTGACAGAGTCGGTCATACGGCCTTTCCCTTGAAAAGTCCCGTGGGCTTGAACAGAAGCACGATCAGCAGGATGACAAAGCTGACCGCGAATTTGTAATCGGTCGAGAGAAGTTGCACCAAACCTGACGGCGCCAGACTTTCAGGCGACACATAGGTCAGCACCTTCTTCCAAGCGTATGTTATCGTCACTTCGGAAAACGCGATGATAAACCCGCCTGCGATGGCGCCCAGAGGATTGCCCAAACCACCCACGATGGCCGAGGCAAAGATCGGCAGCAGAAGCTGGAAGTAGACGAAGGGTTTGAAGCTTTTGTCCAGCCCGTAAAGAACGCCAGCAGTTGTGGCCAGTGCCGCAACGATGATCCATGTGATCATCACCACACGTTCCGGGTTGATGCCTGACAACAGCGCCAGATCCTCGTTGTCCGAATAGGCCCGCATCGACTTGCCGGTGCGCGTCTTGTTCAGAAACCAGAACAGCAGCGCCACGGCAACAACGGCCACGATCACCGTGATGCCTTGCGACGTCTTGATGGCGAGACCCTCGCGCAGACCGGTCATCGCCTTGAAATCGCGCGCCGAAACAATGAACCGAGCCCCATCCGAAAACCGTTGGTCATCCGGCCCGATGATAAACCGGACAAGGCCGTTCATGATGAACATCACGCCCATGGAAACGATCACCAGAATAACGGGCTTCGCCTTCTGTTCGCGGTAGAATTTGTAGACCAGCCTGTCGGTGATCAGCACCAGCACGATACAGCCCAAGATGGCAAAGGGCAGGGCAAGCAGGGCGGTTGGCAACGGTCCAAAGCTGATCCCGGCAGCCTGCAACCCCCATGTGACCAGTACGGCGACCATCGCGCCAAAGGCCATGGTGTCGCCATGGGCAAAGTTCGAAAACCGCAGGATGCCGTAGATTAGGGTCACGCCAAGCGCGCCCAATGCCAGTTGGCTGCCATAAGCGACCGCTGGCACCAACACAAAATTCGCAAGCGCAACAAGCGCGTTGAGTAGATCCATTATTTCTTCTCACTGTCCGGGTGCGGCTTTATGGCACGACGCCGACGAAAGACACAACAATTTGGAACATGATTTTTAGGGCTTTATGCATGTTTTTATGCCGCTTGGCAGGCTTCGGACACGCTGGCAGAGGCCCCTTGGTTCTTCCCCAAAGAAAAAGACCGCGCCACACTGAGGGGCGCGGTCCGAAATCGTGAAAGATCGCGGGGCTAGGCACCGGTTTCCATGCATTGGCCGCGATCATTTTGCAGAACCGGGCGGCGGATAGACAGGTTGTAGGACAGATCCGGGCTTTTGACGAAGAACGTCATGACATGCTGCTCGGTCGTCAGAATGAACGTCAAGTTGTTCAGCCCCGGAAACACCTGCGCGTCCCCGGTCGTGTCACCGAATTTGACCGATCCCTTTTGCGCACCTTCGAACCGTGTCAGCCGATACTCGGTTCCATCAATTTCCGATGTACACACAAATTCGCGCTGCTGAGCGACGGCACCGGTTGCCAGTTGTGCGACCAGGGCGGCGATCATCCATTTTTTCATTTTGACTTCCAATTCTTGTGTCCCCAACCGGGGCGCGTTTCGGGGATTGGTTTAGGTGTTCGTGCGCAGCGATATTTTTGAAATTGGGCCTGATTAAAGCAGCAGATTGGCATTCGGCGCGTTTTCAAAGTCTTTTTTCCGCAACGGTCCGCGGGAGATTAATTGATATTTTTCAGATACCTAATAAAGGCTCTCATGTCCTGAGCCTCGGTTTGAAGCACCGGTTGCCATGTTCTGGCCTTCAATTTTGCGCATTGCGGTCAAGCAAAAGGACCAGCCGAGAATCTCGACTGGCCCCACATTAAAATCTTCCATTGAAAAGCGTCGATCAGCCGCCCAAAAACGACTTTCGCACCTCGGGGTCGGCCAGCAGTTCCTTGCCCGTTCCGGTATAGGCGTTGCGCCCCTGAACCAGAACGTATCCCTTGTCGGCAATCTCCAAGGCCTGGCGGGCGTTTTGCTCGACCATCAGGATCGGCAGGCCGGTGCGGGACACTTCGATGATCCGGTCGAACAGTTCATCCATCACGATCGGCGAAACGCCTGCCGTGGGTTCGTCGAGCATCAGCACCTTGGGCTGGGTCATCAGCGCGCGGCCAACTGCGACCTGTTGGCGTTGTCCGCCCGACAACTCTCCGGCGGCCTGATTGCGCTTGTCGCGGAGGACCGGGAAGAGGTCATAGACCTGCTCCATCGTCTGGCTGATGTCGTCGCGACGGATGAAGGCACCCATTTCCAGGTTCTCTTCCACCGTCATCGAGGTAAAGATGTTTTGTGTCTGCGGCACGAAACCCATGCCACGCATGACCCGGTCCTGCGGGGAGAGGTTGGTGATATCCTCGCCATCCAGACGCACGGACCCTGAACGGACATCCAGCATCCCGAACACAGCTTTCATCGCCGTCGACTTGCCCGCACCGTTTGGGCCGACGATGACTGCGATTTCACCCTTGTCCACGGCGATGGTGCAATCATGCAGAATGTCCGGCCCTTTGCCGTAACCACCCGTCATGGTGTCGCCGATCAGAAACGGGCCGCCTTCGACCTTATGCGTCGCACCACTTTTGCGATGGGCCGGGGTCATGGTGCCGACACCATGCGGATTGGTGATCGAGGCGTCCTTGTTGCCCTTGTCATCCTGATAGGGGTTGTCGCTCACGCGCCTGCCTCCAGTTTGTCTTTGTTCTTCAGGCCGGTGCCCAGATAGGCTTCGATCACGTGCTCGTTCGCCTTGATCTCGTCCAAGGTACCCTCGGCCAGTACCTTGCCTTCGGCCATGCAGATGACCGGATCACAGATCTTGCCGATGAAATCCATGTCGTGCTCGATGACGACGAAGGTGTATCCACGCTCCTTGTTCAGACGCAGGATCGTGTCGGCAATAGTCATCAACAGGGTGCGGTTCACACCCGCGCCGACCTCGTCCAGAAACACGATCTTGGCGTCCACCATCATCGTGCGGCCCAGCTCCAGCAGCTTTTTCTGACCACCCGAGACCTGGCCCGCCTTGTGGTCAGCCAGATGTTCAATCGTCAGAAACTCCAGCACCTCATCGGCCTTGGCCTTCAGCGCGCGTTCTTCATCAGCAATGCGTTTGCGGCCAAACCACGTGTTCCACAGCGACTCACCTGATTGCGCTCCGGGCACCATCATCAGGTTTTCGCGGCAGGTCATAGACGGGAATTCATGTGCAATCTGAAACGTGCGCAACAGACCCTTGTGGAACAATTCATGAGGGGGCAGATCGGTAATATCCTCGCCGTCCATCACCACCTTGCCGCTGGTCGGCGGCAGAACACCTGCGATCACATTGAACAGAGTGGTTTTTCCTGCCCCGTTGGGCCCGATCAGGCCGGTGATCGACCCTTTCTGGATTTCCAGCGATGCCCCGTCCACCGCATGAAATCCGCCGAAATGCTTGTGCACGTCCTCGACGACGATCATCTTTTCCCCTTGCCGCCTGTTCGGCGCTGTTGTCTCGACCCCGTTTGCCGGGTGCGGTCTTTTTTCATTGAAACAGCCCGGACACAAGGCCCGGGCTGCTTGCATTCATAGCTTTTGGCGATCAATCAACGGAAGTTGACGGTCTTGTTTTCACCGTCGGTCACTTCGATCTCACGATAGGACCCCGCGCTTTCGCCGGGGCCGATCAGCTCGACACCGGACGCACCGACATAGTCGATGTCCTGACCGTTTGCCAGCAATTCCAGACCCTTGGCCAGTTCGCCGGGATAGATCTTTTCTCCCGGAGCGTTGGCGACGTCCATGATCTTGCCGCCATAGTCGGCCGGATTGGTCGATCCGGCAGCCTGCATGGCCAGCATGAACAGAGCAGCAGCGTCATAGGATTCGGGCGAATAGGGCGACGAACCGTCGAACCCTGCGGCTTCGGCCATGGCGAAATACTTCTCGGCGCCTTCACCGCCCGAACCGGCGATCTGACCGAACGAACCGTTCAGGTCGGGGCCGACATTGGCCGGCAGCGAGTCACCGATCATGCCGCCGGGCAGGCCAAAGGTGTCAAACGCACCGCTGTCCAGCGCCGACTGGATGATGCCCAGACCGCCCTGATCCAGATAGCCCGCAACAACCAGAATGTCGCCACCGGCCGAGGCCAGAGCACCAACTTCGGCCGAATAGTCGGCCTTGCCATCCTCATGCGCTGCAACGATGGTCACTTCACCACCTGCTGCCTCGAAAGAGGTTTGGATCGCGTCCGCCAGACCCTTGCCGTAGTCGTTGTTGGTATAGGTCAGAGCGATCGAGTTGATGCCGCGATCCTTCAGGATATCCGCCATCACCTGGCCTTCGCGCGCATCTGAAGGCGCGGTCCGGAAGAACAGGCCGTTGTCTTCCATGGTCGACAGGCCCGGCGAGGTCGCCGAGGGCGAGATCATGACCATGCCATTCGGAATCGCGACATTCTGAAGGATCGCGCCGGTCACGCCCGAGCAATCGCCGCCGATGATGCCGGCAACACCGTCGGCAATCATGCGTTCGCCGTTCGAAGTGGCCAGACCGTTATCAATGCAGCCGGTGTCGGCGCGCGATGCGGTCACTTTGGATCCATCCAGCAGTTTTCCGGATTCGGTGACTTCCGCCATCGCCAATTCAGCGCCCGAACCCATTGCGGGTGCCAGCGATTCAATTGGGCCGGTGAATCCGAACAAAACACCAAGCGTAATGTCTTCGGCCAGCGCAGGTCCGGCCAGCAAAGCGGATGCTGCAGTTGCTGTAAGCAGCTTTTTCATATGGTTACTCCCTATTGTGAACGTATTCGTTCTGGCCACGAACCTAGGCAAGCTGCCCGGAAAAGAAAAGTCCTAACGCAATCGTGTTTTTATCGATCGGAAATCTATCTGTTTTGTTAGGGTTTGCCTAAGATTGTCCGGAGAAGTGTCAACATGCTCAGAGCTGCCGCGATTCTGTTCTTCACTATTTACAGTGAAAGCGCCTTGGCACAGGCGTTGTCGACCTCGGTCGGGAAAATTGAACTCACCGAAATGGCAGGTGGGCTGGATACGCCCTGGGCCGTCGGCATCTTGCCTGACGGCAGTTTTCTTGTCACCGAACGCGACGGAAACCTGTTGTATGTTCAGGGCGGAGAGGCGAATGCCATATCCGGCGTTCCCAAAGTCGCAGCTTCGGGGCAGGGCGGATTGCTGGACGTTACGATCCCGCGCGATTTCAATCAAAGCCGCGAGGTCTTTCTGACCTTTTCAAAACCGCAAAAGGGTGGCGCGGGCACGGCTGTCGCGGTGGCGCGCCTGTCCGAGAACGGCACGCGCCTGACGAATCTGCGGGTCATTTTCGAGGCTTCCCCCGGCGGATCAGGCGGGCGGCATTTCGGCTCACGCGTTGTAGAAGCCAATGACAGCACTCTTTTTGTAACCATCGGAGATCGAGGGGATGCGCCACAGGCGCAGGATCGCTCGAACGCCATGGGTTCCGTAATCCGTATCAACCGCGACGGCTCGGTGCCTTCAGACAATCCTTTCATCGGGCAGGCAGATATCCGACCTGAAATTTGGACCTATGGGCACCGCAACCCACAGGGGGCCGATTTGGATACGCGCGGCCGATTTTGGGTGTCGGAACACGGTGCGCGCGGCGGTGACGAGGTGAACCTTGTCAAACCCGGCGCCAATTACGGCTGGCCGGTTATCTCTTACGGCACACATTATTCCGGAGAGAAGATCGGCGAGGGCACCAGCAAGCCCGGTATGGAACAGCCGCGCCTGTACTGGGACCCGTCGATCGCGCCGTCGGGGTTGATGGTCTATTCCGGCGACATGTTTCCAGAATGGCGGGGCGACATTTTCGTGGGCTCGCTGAAATTCGACTATATCGCGCGGCTGTCCGAAGATCCGCTGCGCGAGGTCGAGCAGATCAAGGGCCCCGAGACCGAACGGGTCCGTGACATCGTGCAGGCCCCGGATGGGGCGATCTGGTTCATTTCAGTCGGGCAGGGCGCGGTTTACAGGATGTCTGTCAAACAGTGACATACGAAGCATGCCAGCAGACTTTTCAATTCCATTTGCGCGTTTCCATCGTCGCAGTCACTCTGTCCAACAGGTTACACGGTTAAGGGGATATTAATGAGTGATTTCGACATTGAATTGTGCACAAGTATCCCGCCAAGAACCGAGCTGAATATGATTTTGGAGCAATATTATGCTCTTATCGCTCTAAGAATGCAGGGTATGGGGTTCGAATTGGATCCTTCCGCGCCGCAAAGCGCACTGGAGGAATTCTGGGCGAACACGGATGACTACATGCCTCCGAACGGATGCCTGATCGTCGCAAGAAACCACGGTGGCAAAATCGTGGGGTGTGGAATGATGAAACGGTTTGATCAGTCTACCGGCGAGTTGAAACGTGTATTTGTAACCGAAGACGCTCGGGGCACCGGAGTGGGGCGCGCATTGATTCAAGCACGAGAACAAGCCGCCAGAGCTATGGGGCTGAAGCGGTTGATCGCAGATACACTCACCCCAAATGTGGAAATGAGATCTTTGTATCCCAAGCTCGGGTTTGTGGAACTGGACACTCCGATCGAGACAACAACCTACAAAGATCAGCCCATGCTCCGACCGTACTTGCACTATTTCGTCAAAGAGCTTTGACGCTGGACCTTAGACTGACAGTCTTCCACTTTGCGCACCACGTTCGCGATAGGGCGTGGTGTTGTAATGCGCCCGGTAGCATTTTGAAAAATGGCTGGGCGAGGCGAAACCACAGGCCAGCGCCACGTTGATGACGCTCATATCGGTCTGCATCAGCAGGTTGCGGGCTTTGTGCAGGCGCAGTTCCATGTAATAGCGCTTGGGGGAACGGCTGAGATACCGGCGGAACAGACGCTCCAGCTGGCGGGTTGACATACCCACTTCCTTGGCAAGGATCGAGGGCGAGATCGGTTCTTCGATGTTCTTTTCCATCATCAGTATAACCTGGCTCAACTTCGGATGCCGCACACCGATTCGGGTCGGAGTTGACAAACGCTGCGTGTCCTGGTCGGTTCGAATCGAGGAATAGATCATCTGATCCGCCACCGCGTTGGCCAGATCCTCGCCATAGTCATCTGCAATCAGTTTGAGCATAAGGTCAATCGACGAGGTGCCGCCCGCAGTCGTCATGCGACTTCCATCGATCTGAAAGACGGCTTTGGTCAGTTTGACCTCGTCGAACTCTTCGATGAAACTGTCAGAGTTCTCCCAATGGATCGTTGCCTTCTTATTGTCCATCAACCCGGCCTTTGCCAGAGTATAGGCCGCAGTGCAGAGGCCACCGATCCGCAATCCCCTTCGCGCTTCACGCCGCAGCCAGTTCAGCACGCGCTTGGTGGTGGCCGCCTGAACGTCCACGCCACCGCAAATCAGAACAACGTCATCTCGCTGCAACTCCACCAGATCACTGTCAAGACTGAACTCGGTCCCGGCCGAGCAGGTTACCGTTTCTCCGCCTTCTCCTATCAGCTTCCAGGTGTAAAGCTGTCTGTTCGCCATGCGGTTGGCGATGCGCAGACTGTCAAGCGCCGAAGCAAAAGACAGAAGCGAGAATTTGTCCAAAAGGACAAACACGAAATTCCGGGGTGGGGCCGCAGTGTCTTCCACCGTGACAACTTGGCGTTGCTCTTGCATGGCGAGATGTCCTTGCTTCGCTGCTGGACGTGTGATTATCCAGCCGCAGATTTGACAGCCACCATGATCAAAGCTTGTTTGCGTCGTCAAGAGGCGCAAATGGGATATGGTCACTCTTCATTGCATTTTGTATAGAGACCACCTGAAAACTTCAGCGGAGATCAAAGCTATGACCGAATGGCAAAAATCGAACTGGCGCAACAAGCCCCGGGTTCAGATGCCAGATTATACCGACGCGGCCGCGCTGGCCAAGGTCGAGGCTCAGCTTTCAAAGTATCCCCCGCTGGTCTTTGCAGGCGAGGCGCGGCGTCTCAAACAGCATCTGGGTGCCGCCGGGCGCGGCGAGGCCTTCCTTCTGCAAGGTGGGGATTGCGCTGAAAGCTTTGAACAATTCAGCGCTGATGCGATCCGCGACACTTTCAAAGTGATGCTGCAAATGGCGATGGTTTTGACTTATGGCGCCAAGGTGCCAGTGGTCAAAGTCGGTCGTATGGCCGGGCAATTTGCCAAACCACGCAGTGCCCCGACCGAAGTCGTGAATGGTGTGGAACTGCCAAGCTACCGCGGCGACATCATCAACGAATTGGCCTTCACGCCCGAAGCCCGGATTCCGAATCCCAACAAGATGTTGCAGGCCTACACGCAGGCGGCGGCGACACTGAACCTGCTGCGGGCGTTCTCAACCGGCGGCTTCGCGGATATGAGCCGCGTGCATGCCTGGACTTTGGGTTTCGCGGATGAACAGGACGTTCAGAAATATTCCGAGATTGCCGATCGTATTCAGGACACCATCGACTTCATGGAAGCCGCTGGAATCACTGCGGAAACAACCCATGAATTCTCGACCGTCGAATTCTACACCAGCCACGAAGGGCTGTTGCTGGAATACGAAGAGGCACTGACGCGACTGGATTCCACCTCGGGCAACTGGCTGGCTGGCTCCGGTCACATGATCTGGATCGGCGACCGCACCCGTCAGCCCGACGGCGCGCATGTCGAGTTCTGCCGCGGGGTACTGAACCCGATAGGTCTGAAATGCGGCCCAACCACTACGGCCGAGGACCTCAAGGTTCTGATGTCAAAGCTGAACCCGGACAACGAAGAGGGGCGGCTGACCCTGATCGCGCGCTTCGGCGCGGGCAAAGCGGGCGAGCATCTGCCGCGTCTGATCAAGGCGGTCAAGGAAGAGGGCGCCAAGGTCACCTGGGTCTGCGACCCCATGCACGGAAACACGATCAAATCGGCCACGGGCTATAAAACCCGCCCGTTTGATTCTGTTCTGCGCGAGGTGCGTGACTTTTTCGGAGTGCATCAGGCCGAGGGAACCATCCCCGGCGGTGTGCATTTCGAAATGACCGGGCTGGATGTGACCGAATGCACCGGCGGTGTACGTGCCGTGACCGAAGAAGACCTGTCGGACCGCTACCACACCGCCTGCGATCCGCGCTTGAACGCATCGCAGTCGCTGGAACTTGCGTTCCTGGTGGCGGAAGAGCTGACCAACCTGCGTCGCAACGGCTCGAAACGCGCGGTAAGCTGAGCGCATCCGAAACACTGACAACAGCGGGCCATCGGCCCGCTGTTTCTGATCAAGGCAATTGGCGGGTCTCAATCGTCGCGAGACACCACCAGATGTAGATGGCCGGCAGAGCGCTTGAGTTCGCGTTGTTCCTCGGCAAAACCTTCCACAGGGCGTCGCAGTGTGGGCGCGGGAACCTGAATTTCAGAAACCGGTTTGATCCGCGTATCGGTCAGTGAAAACCGGCGCGGTGTCTTGCCGATTGCGCCATCGGCGATCATGACCCCCAAAATACGGCTGACATCCCCAAGGTCACTTTTCAGCGGCAGAAGGATCATCCGGGCCTGCATCCGGGTACGTCCCAACACCCCGTCCGAGTTCAGACTCAATTCGGCAACAGCAGGGGACGCAAATACCTGTTCCAGTACATCCTTGGTCTGCGCGCGGGCATCGGGTTGAAAGAACGCGGTCAACGGCATCCCCCGCACTTCCATCCCTGCAAGCGCGTTCAGATGGCTGCCTGCCAGACGAAAACGGGCCAGGCCGGGTGCGATGCGTTCCAGGATGAAAGTATATTCAAGAACATTCTCAAGACCGCGCGGGTCGATTTGAGACCGCATCGGCACGCTGTCGCCGCTCAACAATGCGGTCCAATACGCCTCGGCCTGGCGGATCGGCGATAGGCTGCGCCCACTGTCAAAGCGATCCATTGCGACGATCTTTCCAAATTCTGACCCGGAACCTATCCCGAAAAAGGTTTTCATTTTCATCACCCTACCGTCAATTGGCCGCCTTTTTCATAAAATGCAACACAATGGAAGCATCTACGGCCCGCAAACCATTGCTAAGGGTATTTTGACTCGGGTTAATTCAATTTTGGAGCAATTCTTTAACGAATGGTTAACTTGCGCCAAACAAATGCGTCTTCAGCAAACTCTTGCTCTGCACCAGTCAATGGCATTAGGTGCGCACATGCTCGAAACAGCTGGGGAACAGGAAAGGGCCATCATGATCAGATCCATGACCGGGTTTGCCTCGGGGAAGGGAACTTTTGGCCCGCACAGCTGGTCGTGGGAACTTCGCAGCGTAAACGGTAAGGGGCTGGACATGCGTCTGCGCGTGCCCGATTGGTTGACCGGTCTCGAAGTCGCGTTGCGGGCGTCCCTGTCCAAATCCCTGAGCCGGGGAAACGTGACCCTGTCGATGCGCTTGAACCGCGAGGATTCTGCCCCGGAACTGGCCTTGAACGAAACCGCGATGGCTGCGGCCCTGACCGCTCTTGAGCGAACGGAAGCGCTGGCAGCTGCGCGCGGCATCACGCTTGCGCCGTCGCGTGCGTCAGATCTTTTGGCGCTCAAGGGGATGATGGACGCAGGAACCGAGGCCGACGATCCGGCTCCGCTTGTTGCTCATCTGACGTCCGAATTCAAAGATCTTCTGGCGGCGTTCATAGATATGCGCAAAACCGAAGGGGCAGCTTTGGCCGCGGTCTTGAACACGCAACTGGATCAGGTCGCGGAACTGACGGCGCAGGCCGCAGAGATTGCCGAGCAACGCAAAGACAAGATGATCGAGGGGCTGCGCGAGAATCTCGCGCGGGTGCTGGAGAATGCGCAGGGCGCGGATCCCGATCGTGTCGCGCAAGAGCTGGCGATGATCGCGGTCAAGGCGGATATCACCGAAGAAATCGATCGCCTGACCGCGCATGTAGGGGCCGCTCGTGAGTTGTTGGCACAGGAAGGGGCCGTGGGCCGCAAGCTGGATTTCCTGATGCAAGAGTTCAATCGCGAAGCCAACACGCTGTGTTCCAAGGCGCAAAGCTCGGACCTGACATCGGTCGGGCTGGAACTGAAAGCGGTGATCGATCAGATGCGCGAGCAAGTGCAGAATGTGGAATAAGAATGGGAACGACTGACATGGCGGACCGCCGAGGCCTACTAATCATCCTGTCTTCTCCGTCCGGAGCGGGCAAATCGACCCTGGCCAGACGGCTGATGGCCTGGGATACGGATCTGGAATTCTCGATCTCGGCGACGACCCGTGCCCCGCGCCCCGGGGAAGAGCATGGGCGCGAGTATTTCTTCCTGTCCGAGGACGAGTTCAAACAGCAGGTCGCTGATGGGCAGATGCTGGAACACGCCCATGTATTCGGAAACTTCTATGGTTCGCCTGCCGAGCCGGTCAAAAATTCGATCAATGCCGGTAAGGACGTATTGTTCGACGTCGATTGGCAGGGCGAAGTGCAGATCCGGAATTCGGATCTGGGCAAACACGCGTTATCGATTTTCATTCTGCCGCCGTCCATCCCCGAGCTGCGCCGCCGGCTGGAAACGCGCGGGCAGGACAGTGATGACGTCATCGCCCGTCGGATGCTCAAAAGCTGGGATGAAATCAGTCACTGGGGCTATTACGACTACGTCCTGATCAACGATGACCTCGAGGCAACCGAAGAAAAGCTGAAAACCATCGTCAGCGCGGAACGGATGCGCCGCATTCAGCAACCCAGGTTGCAACAGCACGTCCGCAAGTTGCAGAGAGAATTCGAGGGACTGTCATGACAGTTTACGCTTTGGGCGAGCACGCTCCGCACATTCACGACGACACCTGGGTCGCGCCGGATGCCAATCTGATTGGGAAGGTTGTGCTGGAGCAGGGAGCCTCGGTCTGGTTCGGCTGCACGATTCGCGCGGATCACGAAGAAATCCGGATCGGCGAGGGCAGCAACGTTCAGGAAAACTGCGTGATGCATATCGACGCCGGTTTTCCCCTGATGATTGGTCGAAACTGCACCATCGGCCACAAGGTGATGCTGCATGGCTGCACCATAGGCGAAAACACGTTGGTCGGAATGGGCGCAATCGTCCTGAACGGGGCAAAGATCGGCCGGAACTGTCTGATCGGAGCAGGGGCCCTGATCACGGAGGGCAAGGAAATCCCCGACAATTCGCTTGTCATGGGATCGCCGGGCAAGGTCGTACGCCAGCTTGATGAGGCTGCGGCGCAAAGGATCACGTTCAGTGCGCTGCACTATCAGGAGAACATGCGCAAATTCCGCGATACCCTGAAACCTGCGCTTTGACGCGAAGGAATGAGTGGGTTTTGACGCATGACCGAAGACGTTCTTAAGGACATTGTTCTTGCGATCCCGTTGCCGGCGCTGATGGTGGATCAGACCGAACGGATCATTGCCGCGAACACAGATGCAACGTCCCTTCTGGGCCAGAACATTGTTGGACGTCATTTTGCGACCATATTGCGACAGCCACAGGTTCTGGACGCGATCGAGCAAAGCCTGACAAGCAGAAGCGCAAAGAAAGCACGTCATCTGTCCAATGACGGTGCGCAGGACACAACATACGCAGTTGAATGCAGATACATGAACGGGGTCGCTTCGGAAGGGGCCGTTATGGTCACGTTTCAGGATACCACCCATCTGGAACACGCCAGCCAGATGCGGCGGGATTTCGTGGCCAATGTCAGCCATGAATTGCGCACACCGTTGACTGCCTTGATGGGGTTTATCGAAACCTTGCGCGGTCCGGCCCGGGATGACCCCGCCGCGCGTGACCGGTTCCTCAAGATCATGGCCGATGAGGCCAACCGGATGAACCGTCTGGTCGGGGATCTGTTGTCGTTGAACCGGGTCGAAAGCGAAGAACGTGTTCGACCCAGGCAACAGCTGGAACTTACCGGTCTTCTTCAATCCACGATAAACTCGCTGCGGCCCCTTGCCGAAGACGCCGGTGTGGTTTTGTCGCTGGACGTGAAAAACGGCCCGCTTTCAGCCACCGGTGACGGCGACCAGTTGCGACAGGTTTTCACCAATCTTATCGAGAACGGGATCAAGTATGGTGCCAGTGGCGGTAGTGTTACGGTACGTGTCCTGCCGGTGGACAGGGATCCGGCGATGCGCGGCCCGGCGGTCCGAATCCAGTTCATAGACAAAGGCCCCGGCATAGATGCCGTTCACCTGCCGCGCCTGACAGAGCGATTCTATCGCGCCGACAGCCACAGGTCGCGGCAGCTGGGCGGAACCGGGCTTGGCCTTGCGATCGTGAAGCATATCGTCAATCGCCATCGTGGAAGACTTCGTGTCGAAAGCGAATTGGGAAAAGGCTCTGTTTTTACGGTTATTTTGCCCCGTTGAAACAGCTTGGAATGTAAGTCTGCTTTTGATCTGACCCCGTGGGGCATTGGCGTTTCATTGGAAAAAACGCAAAAAAACCCCTGCTGTCATAAAACCGTTACGCATGTGTCACAAAAGGCTTACGCACGCGCCATAGGGGTCCCCGCAGGATCATCATGGTGGTGATCAAGCACATCTTTTCAGGGAGACTGAAATGTCCTTTGTAAAACTGTCGGCATCTGCGCTGGCTATCGCTGCCGTCTCGGCGACCACTGCTGCGGCGCGTGACAATGTTCAGATCGCCGGTTCGTCGACCGTTCTGCCTTATGCCTCGATCGTAGCCGAACTGTTCGGTGAAAACACAGACTTTCCAACTCCGGTTGTTGAATCCGGCGGTTCGTCGGCTGGTCTGAAGCGGTTCTGCGAAGGCGTTGGCGAAAACACCATCGACGTTGCAAACGCATCCCGCGCGATCCGTGAAAAAGAGATCAAAGCCTGTGCCGAAAACGGTGTGACCGACATCATGGAAGTCCGCATCGGTTATGACGGCATCGTATTCGCAAGCCAGCAGACCGGGCCTGCCTTTACCGCGTTCGAACCGTCCGACATTTTCAACGCTCTGGGTGCAAAAGTTCTGAAAGACGGCCAGATCGTTGACAACCCGTACAACACCTGGGCCGAGTTCAACCCGGAACTGCCCGATGTTGAAATCGCAGGCTTTATCCCGGGCACCAAGCACGGCACCCGCGAAGTATTCGAAGAAAAAGTTCTGCTGATCGGCTGTGAAGAAACCGGCGCCATGGAAGCCATGATCGCGGGCGGTATGAGCGAGGACGACGCTGAAGACGCCTGTCTTGCGGTTCGCACCGACGGCAAATCGGTCGATATCGACGGTGACTACACCGAAACCCTGGCGCGTATCGACACCAACCCCAACGGTATCGGCGTGTTTGGTCTGGCGTTCTACGAGAACAACACCGACAAGTTGAAGGTTGCCACCATGTCGGGTGTCGCACCGTCGACCGAAACCATCTCGACCGGCGAATATCCGGTTTCTCGCCCGCTGTTCTTCTACGTGAAGAAAGCTCATATCGGCGTGATCCCGGGCCTGAAGGAATACGCGCAGTTCTTCACCCATGACGAAATCGCCGGTCCGTCGGGCCCGCTTGCCAACTATGGCCTGGTCGCCGATCCCGAACTGGCAAAAACTCAGGACGCGATCTCCAACGAAGTCACCATGGGTTCGGGCAGCTGAGCCTGACGTCAGTTTAACGCAAATAGGGGCGACGGATCAGTCGCCCCTTCACTGTCTTTTTACTACACGCAATCGAAGGCAATGGGGGTGTTATGCCGATACTTTGGCTCTTTCTGATCGTTTCGGCGATCGCGGCTGTCGGCTATCTGTTGGGACGCAAACGCGCGCTGCAAAACGCTGGTGGTGACAGTCGGAATCTGCATTCCCTGCCTTCATTTTATGGTGCAAACGTTGCGCTGAAGACGCTTGTGCCGGCCTTCGGCCTCTTGATCGTGTGGCTGTTGGCGCAGCCTTTCTTTCTCAATGCGCAGGTGTCGGGCATGATATCCGACTCCGTGATAAAGGAAGGTTCCTCTCGCAGCCTGGTGATGGCCGAAGTACGCCGCACAGCCGCCGGGCTGGACAATGCGGTTGCGCAAGGAAACCTGACCGAGAACGCCGCCAGTGATGCCGATGCGAATGTCGCCGAGATCACCCAGCTTTTGAAGGACGCGGGGCAGGTGGTGACCTCGGACATCACTCAACCGGTATTGCGCGCTGCGCAGAGCTATCGCGCCATGAGCTCGACCGGGTATGCGATCATGTCCATTGCCGTTGTCGCGGTTGCCTTGATCGGTGCCGTAGCGGGCTGGTTGCAAACCAACGCCGAATACCGTGCGCGCAACGTTGTGGAACAGGGGGTTCGTGTCCTGCTTATGGCGGCCGCGTCGGTTGCCATTCTAACAACGGTGGGCATTGTCCTGTCTCTTGTGTTCAACACCTGGGAGTTCTTCAAACTATACCCGGCGTCAGATTTCTTTTTCGGCATGACCTGGGCGCCCAGCTTTTCGGGCCGCGGCGGGTTGTCCGAACTTGGTATCTTGCCGCTGCTGTGGGGGACGCTCTACATCTCTGTCGTGGCGTTGCTGGTTGCAGTGCCGATCGGGTTGTTTGCCGCGATCTATCTCAGCGAATACGCTTCGCCCCGCTTGCGCTCTGTCGCCAAGCCGCTGCTTGAGGTGCTGGCCGGTATTCCGACCATCGTTTACGGTCTCTTCGCTTTGTTGACCGTTGGTCCGCTGCTGTTGGATGTTTTTGGTGAAAATGGCCTGGGCTGGATGAAAGCCGGCACCGCCGTCATGACTGCGGGTCTGGTGATGGGGATCATGTTGATCCCGTTTGTCTCATCGCTGTCTGACGACATCATCAACGCCGTGCCGCAGGCAATGCGCGATGGTTCCTACGGTCTTGGCGCCACGCAATCGGAAACCATCCGTCAGGTCGTTCTGCCCGCCGCGTTGCCCGGTATCGTCGGCGCGATCCTTCTGGCGGCATCGCGCGCCATCGGCGAGACCATGATCGTGGTTCTCGGGGCAGGGGCCGCGGCCCGCCTCAGCCTGAACCCGTTCGAAGCCATGACAACCGTGACAGCCAAGATCGTCAGCCAGTTGACGGGGGACGCCGACTTTGCCTCGCCCGAGGCGCTGGTCGCCTTCGCACTTGGCATGACCCTTTTCATTCTGACCTTGGGGCTCAACGTGTGTGCCCTGTATATCGTGCGCAAGTATCGGGAGCAGTACGAATGACCGACACCAGTATGCAAAGCCCCCAATCCGGTCGCCATATGATCTCGCTTACGGCTCCGGATGAACGTACGACGAAACGTGCCAAAGCCGAGAAACGGTTCCGCGCTTATGGCATCGCCGCAATCGCAACCGGTCTGTTCTTTCTGGTTGTTCTGTTCGCTTCGATCCTGTCGCAGGGGATTCCGGCCTTCCAACGCACGGTCGTCAGCATTGAATTCACACTGACCGAACCGCAGCGGGACGAGGCCGAAGGGGCCCTGTTCAAGACAAAAGTCTATTCCGACTTGTTCGTCGCCCAGTTGAACAGTGAACTTGCTGAACGCGGAATCAGCGTTGATTTTGATGAGGCCGCGATCGAGCGTCTTTTGGGTAAAGTCGGCGGAACGATCCGGACCTTCTATACAGAAAACCCTGACAAGCTGGGCCAGCCGGTTCAATTCGATCTGGCAGCATCCAGCCGGGTGGACGGATACTTCAAAGGCCGCGTATCCCGCGACACGATACAAGACAGCCGGTTTCTGCAAAAAAGCGATCTGGATCTGGTCGATGCGCTGGAACAGGCCGGCATCATCAAGCAGGCATTCAACTGGCCCTTCATCACCGGAGCGGACGCAGGCGTGGACAACCCCGGCGGCGCAGGCATCGGTGTCTCGGTTGTGGGATCATTCTTCATGATGCTGGTCGTTCTGTGTCTGTCTCTGCCGATTGGCGTTGCAGCTTCGATCTATCTCGAAGAATTTGCGCCGCAGAACAAGTTGACCGACCTGATCGAAGTGAACATTTCGAACCTGGCCGCGGTTCCGTCCATCGTCTTCGGTATTCTGGGCCTGGCCGTTTTCATTCAGTTCATGCACCTGCCGCAATCGGCACCGCTGGTCGGCGGTCTGGTTCTGACCCTGATGACGCTTCCGACGATCATCATCTCGACCCGCGCGTCTTTGAAGGCCGTGCCTCCGTCGATCCGCGACGCGGCGCTTGGGGTAGGGGCGTCAAAAATGCAGGCGGTGTTTCACCACGTGCTGCCGCTGGCTGCGCCGGGCATTCTGACGGGTACCATCATCGGTCTGGCGCAAGCCTTGGGAGAAACCGCACCTCTTTTGCTGATCGGCATGGTTGGATTTGTCGCGCGCGGTTATCCTGACGGCTTTCTGGCAGGCTTTACCGAGCCGAATTCAGCCATGCCCGCCCAGATCTATACATGGGCCGCACGTGCTGACGTTGGCTTTTACGAGAAGGCGTGGGGTGGGATCATCATACTTTTGATGTTCCTGCTGACCATGAATATCATCGCAATCATCTTGCGCCGCCGCTTTGAACGCCGCTGGTAAATGGGGGCTGGAATGAACGACATGACACGAGTGGAGAGAACCGTGGACTCCAAAGACATCAAGATCAACGCCAAGAACGTACAGGTTTTCTACGGTGAAACCCACGCCATCAAGGACGTGAGCGTTGAGATCGAAGACAAGACCGTCACGGCCTTTATCGGGCCATCTGGTTGTGGCAAGTCCACCTTCCTGCGCTGCCTGAACCGGATGAACGATACCATCGATATCTGCCGCGTCGAAGGCGACATCCTGCTGGATGGTGAAGACATCTATGATAAGCGTGTCGATCCGGTCCAGTTGCGCGCCAAGGTCGGGATGGTGTTCCAAAAACCCAACCCGTTCCCGAAATCGATCTATGACAACGTAGCCTATGGCCCGCGCATTCACGGCATGGCCCGCAACAAGGCGGAACTGGATGAAATCGTGGAAAAATCTCTGCGCCGCGGCGCGATTTGGGATGAGGTCAAGGATCGTCTGGATGCACCTGGCACCGGCCTGTCCGGCGGCCAGCAGCAACGTTTGTGCATCGCCCGGGCCGTCGCCACCGAACCCGAAGTTCTGTTGATGGACGAGCCGTGTTCGGCCCTTGATCCGATTGCGACCGCACAGGTCGAAGAGTTGATCGACGAACTGAGGTCGCGGTTTTCCGTTGTGATCGTCACCCACTCGATGCAGCAGGCGGCGCGGGTCAGTCAGAAAACGGCCTTTTTCCACTTGGGCAATCTGGTTGAATTCGGTGAAACCGGGCAGATTTTTACCAATCCGATAGATCCGCGCACGGAAAGCTACATTACCGGCCGCATCGGCTAAGCACAGGTATCTGACAATGAGCGAACAACATATTGCAACTGCTTTTGATCGCGACCTCGAGGCGATCCAAGCGCATATCATGAAGATGGGCGGGCTGGTCGAGGCCGCCATCATAGGCGCGGCCCGCTCGCTGGAAACCCGCGATGAAGAGTTGGCGCAAGAGGTGCGAAAAGGCGACAAAGCCATCGACGCGCTTGAAGAACTGATCAACGAAGAAACGGCCAGGTTGATTGCGCTGCGTGCACCCACCGCCGGTGACTTGCGGCTGATCCTGTCGGTTCTGAAGGTATCCGGCAACCTTGAGCGTATTGGCGACTATGCCAAGAATATCGCCAAACGAACCACGGTTCTGGTCAATGCCAGCGAGATCAACGGAAGCGCTGCGGCCCTGCGCCGTATGGCACGCGAGGTCGAACGGATGCTGCGTGATGCACTGGATGCCTATATCCAGCGCGATGCGGAACTGGCCACAGACGTCATCAACCGTGATGAAGAGGTTGACCAGATGTATAACGGGCTGTTCCGGGAGTTTCTGACGTTCATGGCCGAAGACCCACGCAATATCTCGGCCTGCATGCACCTGCATTTCATTGCCAAGAACATCGAACGCATGGGCGATCACGTAACCTCGATCGCCGAACAGGTCGTGTATCTGGTCACCGGCGACCGCCCGGCCGAAGCCCGGCCCAAGGCTGACAACACGTCGCAAACCGTGTAGGAGACGAGTGAGATGTCCGCAGATCAACCTACCGTTCTGGTTGTAGAGGATGAAATGGCCCAGCGTGAAGTCTTGGCCTACAACCTTGAAGCTGAAGGGTTTCGGGTTTCAAAGGCTGGCAACGGCGAAGAAGCCATGCTGTTGGTAGACGAAGACTGTCCGGACATCATTGTTCTGGACTGGATGATGCCCAATCTGAGCGGTATCGAGGTCTGCCGACGCCTGAAAAGCCGCCCGGACACGCGTTCAATCCCGATTATCATGTTGTCGGCCCGGACCGAGGAAGTCGACAAAGTTCGCGGTCTTGAAACCGGCGCGGATGATTACGTGGTCAAACCATATTCCGTGGTCGAGCTGATGGCGCGCGTTCGCACGCAATTGCGCCGCGTCCGTCCTTCGACCGTTGGTTTGCGCCTAGAATTCGATGACATCATTCTTGACTCCGAGACGCACAAGGTTAGCCGGGACAACAAACCCCTAAAACTTGGGCCGACCGAGTTCCGGCTTCTCAGCACATTCATGGAAAAGCCGGGCAGGGTCTGGAGCCGCGAGCAATTGCTGGACCGGGTTTGGGGTCGCGACATCTATGTCGATACCCGAACCGTTGATGTGCATATCGGGCGATTGCGCAAAGCTCTGACGCAATATGGCGGGACCGACCCAGTACGAACCGTCCGGGGCGCTGGATACGCCTTGGGGTAACCACATCCTGCGCACATGACGCCAAAATCGTTTGATTTTTTGCAGAACTCGTATTTGTGGGTGGCGCCCCCGTGGCGGTAACTGGTATTCGCATAATCGGTATTATGGTAATTAGTAGCTCCTTGTAACTTGGCCGCAAAGTGAACACTCTGCCCAGAACACGCAAAACTTGTTTTGGAACGCGCCATGGAGCTCAGAGATAAAACTGTCATCGTGACCGGTGCCGCAGATGGCATTGGCCGGGGCTTGGCGGAACGCTTTGCTCAGGAAGGTGCGCGCGTCATCTGTTCGGATATTGACGAGGCCGGAGCCCGTGAAGTCGCAACCCAAACTGGCGGCGTTGCCTTCACATGTGACGTTTCGGATGAGGAACAGATCGAGGCGTTGATTGATTTCACCGAAGATACCGTTGGCCCAATTGATCTGTTCTGTGCAAATGCCGGAATCCTGACGCTTGGCGGTCTGGATGTTCCCAATGATCAATGGGAAAAAATTTGGAAAATCAACGTGATGTCCCACGTGTGGACCGCGCGCCATTTGGTGCCTCGTATGATCGGTCGCGGCGGCGGATATATTCTGACGACGGCCTCTGCGGCAGGTTTGCTAAACCAACCCGGTGCGGCGCCCTACGGTGTCACGAAACACGCGGCGGTCGGATTTGCCGAGTGGCTGTCGCTGACATATGGCGCCAAAGGTCTGCGGGTTTCGGTTCTTTGTCCTCAGGCGGTTCGGTCGAAAATGACTGAAGGACATGAGGTTTCAGTAGCATCGATCGACGGAGTGCTGGAACCCGAAGACGTCGCTGAAACCTGCGTACAAGCCATCCGGGAAGAACGATTTCTGGTTCTTCCGCATCCGCAGGTGTTGGATTACCTGCAACTCAAAGCGGCCGACTACGATCGCTGGCTGGGCGGAATGCGAAAGTTGAATCAACACTTTACGCCGGATACTTGACGTTTTCTCTGAACCTTCCTCATAAGACCTTCCTGAGCTACCGACGCGACCAGGGTTCCGTCTTCTGAATAGATCGATCCGCGATTAAAGCTGCGTCCCTGCCCCGTCCACGGAGAATCCATCACATACAGATGCCAGTTTTGAAATTTCACAGGTGCATGAAACCACAAAGCATGGTCCAGACTGGCGCCGTTGAACTCTCCGGAAAACCAGCTTAGCCCGTGCGGTCGCAAACCTGACGACATCAGGTTCATATCAGACGCATAGGCCAAAAGCAGGTGTTGAGTTTTTGCGTCCGCAGACGCGGCAGCCGCCATGCGAAACCAGGTTTTGTTGCGGTCATCCGACACTTCGGGGTTGAACGGATCCAGATGGTCCACCTCCCGGACTTCGATCGGGCGTTCACGCAGAAGCTCACCGCGAAAACCTTCGGGCACGCGATCCACATATGCGTGTCGAAGCTCGGATCGCGATGGGTACGTCTGCGGAGGATTCACGGTTGGCATCGGATGCTGATGATCCCAACCTTCATCCTGAACGTGAAAGGAAGCTGACATGTTCAGGATCTGCTTTCCATTTTGAATGGCGACAACGCGACGGGTTGTGAACGACCCGCCGTCACGCGCCCTATCCACCTGATAAATAACAGGTTTATCTGGATCCCCGGGGCGGATAAAATAGGCGTGCAGGGAATGGCACAACCGGTCTTCCACGGTTTTGTATGCTGCGGCAAGGGCCTGCGCGATGACCTGACCGCCGAAAATTCGGGTCGGTGTTTCTCCACCCGATCCTGTGCCGCGGAAAAGATCGACTTCAAGCCGTTCGATATCCAGAAGGTCCAATAAGATGCGTTCCGCTTCGGTCATTGTCTGCTCATGGGCTAATTGATCGAAACCCGGGTATCAGCCTAAGCAATATCATTCAATCATGGCGGCGTGCACCAAGGCCTTGAGTTCAGCCCGGGATGGATAGGAACTGGACGGCGACAATTGCGTGAAGAACACAGCCGTCAGATCGTTCTGCCAGTCGATCCAGAAATAGGTCGAGGCCATGCCACCCCAGCTGAAATCACCGACGGACCCTGGCACGCGCACCCGACCCGGGTTGAGGACAATCGACCCTGCAAGGCCAAATCCCATGCCTTCCATGGGCTGTTCCGCAAAGCTCTTTGGTCCCATCGAAGCGATATCACCCGGCAAGTGGTTGCGCATCATGAAGTCCACCGTTTTCGGGCCAAACAGTTGATGCCCGTTGCCGGACCCGCGATTGCGAAGCATGTCAACGAACTTGACATAGTCATCGATTGTGGAAACCAGCCCACCGCCGCCCGAGAACGTTGTCGCATTCGCGAATGGAGAGGTTTCGTGGGCATCCACCAGCCGCAAGGTATCGCCTCTTTGGTCCGCGGAATTCAACGCCATCGCGTCGCCAGCCAGCGGCGTATAAAGCGAGGCGAACCGGTCCCCTGCCCCGGCCGGCACGGAAAACCCGGTTTCGCGCATCTCGAGGGGCGCCAGGATTTCCTGCCGGAAGAATTGTTCCAAGGTCTGTCCCGAGACGACCTCGACAACGCGCCCAACCACATCGGTTCCAACCGAATATTCCCACCGTGTTCCGGGCTGGAAAGCCAAGGGTAGCTCTGCCAGTTCACGTACGCGATCTTTCAGAAGGCCCTGATTTGGTTTGAAAATAAGGTCCTTTTCATCCATCGCCTCCGGTAGTATCCCGGGATTGAACGGATAGCTGAAACCGCCAGTATGGGTCAGCAACTGATGAAGGGTCGGGCTTGCCGCGTCCTCGGTTTGATCCAGCTTGTCCGCGCCGGGTACCAGAGCCTGCATCTGTTTGAACTCGGGAAGGAAATCCGACAGCGGCGCGTCGAGGTGAAACAGCCCACGTTCCGCCAGCATCATCAAGGCAACAGACGTGACGGGTTTGGTCATCGAGTAGATGCGTACCAGCGCGTCGCGTTGGAACGGCAAGTCCTGTTCAAGATTTCGCAGGCCGCTGGAGTGGAAAAAGACCTCATCCCCCTTGTGCTTCAGCAAAAAGGACGAGCCCGCGTATTTGCGCTGCTCAACATAGCGGTCCATCCAGATGCGAATCCGGTTCAGGCGCGTTTCATCGAACATGACTTGTTTTCGAAGCATTTTTGAGTTCCACCAGAAGTTGACTAATATCGTGTACGCGTAGGGCCTGAAACAACCGCATAACCCGGGCTGAAATGAATGGTTATACCAGCAGAGCCAAGAGGCACGCCTTAAATCCAAGTGATACAGTGAAACCGATACAGATTCGCTTGTAAATTGTTGGACGGCGACGTGCCGTATTGGCCGGGAGGAATAGCATGACGCAAAGCTTAGATTTCGTTTACGATTTTTGCAGCCCAAATGCCTTTCTGGCCCACAAGATGCTGCCAGAGCTGGCCGCGCGGCATAATGCCAAGATCACGTATTACCCCGTCCTTCTGCCTGTTGTTTTCAAGGCAACGCATAACCAAAGCCCGTTTCAGGCGTTTTCCGAAAACCGCCAGAAAACCGCCTATCTTACCCACGACTTGCATCGGTTCGCGCGGCGTCGCGGGCTGAGCTTTCACATGAGCCCGCATTTTCCGATCAATACGAAGTTTGCGATGCGCGGCGCCCGGTTCGCCAGCGGTAAATCATGGGAAATTAAGTACATAAACGCCATATTTGATGCCATATGGGTGCATGGGCAAAAGGCGGATGAGCTGGCCGTTCTGATTGACATTCTACACGAAAACGAACTGCCGGTTCGCAAGTTGCGCGAGGCCATGACAAGCCCTGAAATCAAACAGGACCTGAAGGATCAGACCAAATCGTTCGTGCGCCGCGGCGTTTTTGGCGTTCCCAGCCTGTTTTACGGCTCTGAAATGTTCTTTGGCAAGAACAGCTTGCCGAACCTGGAAATTGAGCTGTCGAAAAACAAGAAACGAAACAAATCCAACACGTTGTGAGCAGGAGCGGCTTTGACCGCAGCGCGACTCAGAAGGCTTCGGCGAAGATATTGCCCGATGTTACAACGTTGATCCCACCAGAAACCGGGACAATCGAACCGGTTACATAACTGCCCCCGCGTCCGCACAGAAACAGCACGCACCCCGCTATATCTTCATCACAGCCGACGCGCCCAAGCGGCACTGACTTGCCGACCTTTTCACGCTTGTCCTCATCCGCCGTAGCAAAGGCTGTCATCCGCGATACGAACGGCCCCGGAGCCAGCGCGTTGACCGTTACGTGGTAGGGCGACAGTTCCTTGGCCATGATTTTTGTCAGATGCAGTACCGCAGCCTTGGAGGCTGAATAGCTATAGGCGCCATCCCCCATGGGAACCTCTCCCATCACGGACCCGACGTTCACGACCCTGGCCGGATCGTCTGCGGTTCCGGATTGCATCAACATCGGCAGCAGCCTCTGGGTAAGCTCGAATACCCCGGCCACGTTGACCGACATCACCTTGTCCCACGCGTCATACGGAAACTGGCCCATGGGTGCTCCCCAGGTCACGCCAGAATTATTCATAAGAATATCAAGTCTTTCCGTCCGGTCCTGAATGTCCGAAACCAGTTTAGCTATACTTGCCTCGCTGCCGATGTCTCCGGCAAACCCTTCGGCACTTCCCGGTGCCTCCAGCGCATTCAGATCGGCGGCGGCCGCGACACACGCGTCCCCGTTCCGAGAAGCGATCAACACGCGCGCGCCGGCCCTGACCAACGCCTCTGAGGCCATCCGACCGATACCCGTGGCGCCTCCGGTGACCAATGCGGTTTTGCCGGGCAGCGAGAAAAGGGTATCGGGGGTCATTGTCGTGTTCCTCTGCTAAATCTGATTTCGGTTGCATTCCGACCAGATTCAAAACCTTGTCGTCTTTACAGCAATTAGCCGTCCGCTGCGTTGGCGCGAAACCGGGTTGCACCAAAATTCCACATGACAATCTTCAATCGCATTAGACACGGTTTGCAAGGATTACTCAGCGTCGCAAAGGGCCGGCCGATAAGCCCGGGTAGTTTCAATGTTCGGATACTGAAACCGACGACAATGCGCCCGAAAACCTGTTTTCCCGCTAACGAAAAGCGGATGTAGATGTGCGGCCCAAGTCCAAACGGACGCGCGGCGTCGTCATGTCGAAGGACTGAACTTGGTTTACTCTTCCATCTCCAGGTCTGTTTTCAGGGCAACTGTCTGTATTCAATCCACCAAAGTCAGGTAGACAACCCGGCCTTTTCGCGTCTATGAACCAAGTATGGGGATCGTGAAAACATGCATAACGTTTTGGTATTGAATGGCCCAAACCTCAATCTGCTTGGCACACGGCAGCCCGAGGTTTACGGCAGCACGACACTACATATGATCGAGGACCGTTGCGTTCAGCATGGCGCCTCCATTGGGCTGGACGTCACCCACCTGCAATCCAATCACGAAGGTGTGCTGCTTGACGCCATTCACGCGGCCCGCGGTGTACAAAGCGGGCTGATACTGAACGCAGGCGCGTTCACGCATACGTCGATTGCCCTCATGGATGCGATTGCATCGGTGGAACTGCCGGTTGTCGAAGTGCATCTTTCCAACATTCATGCCCGGGAAGCCTTTCGGCACAGGTCCTACATAGCCCCTGTCGCACTGGGTCAGATCTGTGGCTTCGGTGCCCACAGCTATATTCTCGCGCTGGACGCGCTCGCGGCCCATCTGAAGGCGGGCAGCGCGACATGAAGCTCAAGGAATATCTTCGCTTTGTCAGCTACGCCAAAACCCTGGAAGACCTGTGGGATGCACATTGCCGCCAAATGGCCGAGTTCGGATTTACCCGCCTGATCTATGGGTACACGCAATTCCGGACGGCCACGTCCTTGGGTGACCCGGAAGATTTCGTAATCCTGACGAACCACAAACGGGCTTATGTGGACGGGTTCATCAAGGATGGTCTGTATTTTCACGCTCCGATGTTGAAGTGGGCCTTGGACAACGAAGGCGCCGCCAGCTGGAAAATGTTGCAGGACATGAGCTCGGGCGGAACGATGACCGCGAAGGAGCGCGAAGTTTTCGAGTTCAACAAATCCATGGGCGTGGTTTCCGGCTATACCGTAAGCTTCAACTCGGTTTCCATGCGCTCGAAGGGGGCGATTTCCCTGTCGGCCAATGATGGGCTGAGCCAGGAAGATGTGGATGCGGTCTGGGAAGAGCACGGCGACGACATTCTGCTTATGAACAATGTCGCCCACCTGAAAATCCTGACATTGCCGTTTCTTCCGCCGAACCGGGCACTTACCAAACGCCAACGCGAAGCTTTGCAGTGGGTTGGTGACGGGAAAACCACTCAGGATATCGCGCTGTTGATGGGACTGACATCTGCAACGGTAGAGAAGCACCTGCGACTCGCGCGTGAGGCGCTTTCGGTCGAAACGACGGCACAAGCGGTTCTCAAGGCGTCACTGCACAACCAGATGTTCATTATGGAAGCATAACCGCAATATTTTGACGCTATCCCGCGTCAGTTTACCCTAGGTAAGGAAATCACTACTTTTCAAACTAATCGTAAAAGTTGCAAAGTGAGAGTGTTCCGTGAGTGGTGGCTTTAGCCAGGGAACATTGGATTGGATCTTTGCAATAACAAAGCTCTCCGATCACTCTGACAAGGGGGCGCTTATTTGTCCGCGTACCGGTGTCGGAATTTTGGGGGGCCTCGACCATCCCCATCATGCGGGGCCCTCCAATCCTTCTCTACTTATGGAAGTATGCTTTTTGCCGGTGGCAGAAAAAAAGGGTTACGCAGTGCGTAACCCTTTAGATTTGTTGGGAAAGGCCGTTGCCGGTACTTTCCCTGTAACGTTTTAGCCTTGCGCGGCTTTGGCGACTTCAGCAGCGAAATCTTCTTTTTCAACCACGATACCTTCGCCAACTTCCAGACGGATGAAGCCGGTGATGGTTGCGCCGGCTTCCTTGGCCGCTGCTTCGACGGTCAGGTCAGGGTTCACGACAAACTGCTGGTTCAGCAGAGTCGATTCCGCGACGAACTTCTTCATACGGCCTTCGATCATCTTTTCGATCACTTGCTCCGGCTTGCCGGATTCGCGGGCGATGTCCATCTGGACCTGCTTTTCTTTTTCGACAATTGCCGGGTCCATGTCTGCTTCGGACAGGGCCGCCGGGTTCACAGCCGCGATGTGCATTGCAACCTGCTTGCCGATCGCTACGTCGCCACCGGTCAGAGCAACCAGAACGCCGATTTTGCCCATGCCGCTGGTGGCTGCGTTGTGGACGTAGGACACAACAGTGTCGCCCGACAGTTTGGCCATGCGGCGTACCGACATGTTCTCGCCGATGGTGGCGATCTTGTCGGTCAGGGTGTCGGCAACGGATTTGCCACCCAGATCAGCAGCCAGCAGCGCGTCAACATCTGCAACGCCTTCTGCGGCAAATGCGATCTTGCCAACCATTTCCTGGAACTCGGCGTTTTTCGCAACGAAGTCGGTTTCCGAGTTCACTTCGACAGCAACACCGTTGCCACCGTTGACGTGGACTGCAACCAGACCTTCTGCTGCGGTACGGCCCGATTTCTTGGCCGCTTTGGCCAGACCTTTGGTGCGCAGCCAGTCAACGGCTTCGTCCATGTTGCCGCCGGTTTCGGTCAGCGCTTTTTTTGCGTCCATCATGCCTGCGCCGGTCGAGTCGCGCAGTTCTTTAACCATTGCTGCTGTGATTGCCATCTTTAGGCTCTCCTCAATTCAAACGGAATTGGGGCAGGTCATACCCTGCCCCATATGTCATTTACGTGACGGGCAGCTTACGCTTCGGCTTTGGCTTCCGGTGCGGCTTCTGCTTCGGCGGGCGCTTCTTCTGCAACGACTTCTTCAACCGGTGCTTCTTCGAATGCGCCAAGGTCAACGCCTGCCGCACCCATCTGAGCGGTCATGCCGTCCAGAGCGGCACGTGCGGCCAGATCACAGTACAGCGCGATGGCGCGGGCTGCGTCATCGTTGCCGGGGATGATGTAGTCAACGCCGTCGGGCGAGCAGTTGGTGTCAACCACAGCCACAACCGGGATACCCAGCTTGTTGGCTTCGGCGATGGCCAGTGCTTCTTTCTTGACGTCGATAACGAACAGCAGGTCAGGAACGCCGCCCATCTCGCGGATACCGCCCAGCGAAGCCTGCAGCTTGGCCTGGTCACGCTCCATGCCCAGACGCTCTTTCTTGGTCAGGCCTTCGGCGCCCGTTTCCATCGCTTCGTCGATCTGGTTCAGACGGTTGATCGACTGGGAAACGGTTTTCCAGTTGGTCAGCGTGCCGCCCAGCCAGCGGTGGTTCATGTAGTACTGAGCCGACTTTTCGGCCGCTTCCGCGATCGGGCCAGCAGCCTGACGCTTGGTGCCAACGAACAGAACGCGGCCGCCTTTGGCAACGGTGTCACGAACGGCCTGCAGCGCCTGGTCCAGCATCGGAACGGTCTGGGTCAGGTCCATGATGTGGATGCCATTGCGCGAGCCGTAGATGAACGGGCCCATGCGGGGATTCCAACGCTGTGTCTGGTGACCGAAGTGTACGCCAGCTTCCAGCAGCTGACGCATGGTGAACTCGGGAAGAGCCATGCTATGTTTTCCTTTTCCGGTTTTCGCCTCGGCGGGGGTGAAAGAAGCGAATGCTCCAACCGGCGGGCCAGATAGGGATGTCTCCCCTACAAGGCCCAAACCCCGCCTGCGGGTTTGAATGGCGCGCGTATACGGCAGGTTTGAAGGCAGCGCAAGGGTCAAACCCTTATTTTTCAAGCCGCGCCAATGCATGCGCGTGGCGCACTGCTGCCTCGCAATGGGCCGCCAGTTCCTTGCGGTTGGCGAAATCCCTGACCCGGGCTGGTGCGTGATAGATCAGTTCAACGGACCCCTGCCTGCGCGCGCCCAATGTCTTGAGCAGATGGGGCGCGAAATCCATATCACCCCACCAGCCATAGAACCGGTCAGGCTGACCTTTCGGCGCGTGAAACACCACCGAGACCGGTTGAACATACATGAAATCCCGCAGCTCGTCCGCGAAGAAAGCGGCAAAGAGCGTTGTTTTAAATGGCAAAACACGCAATCCGTCGGTCGAGGTGCCCTCGGGAAAAAACAACAGCTTATGTCCGGCCTTCAGACGTTCTTCGAAGATCGCCGTCTGCTCGCGGGCCTGTTTGCGATCCCTCTCGATGAATACGGTCCCGGTGGCCCGTGCCAACCATCCGATACCCGGCCAGTTCGCAACTTCTGCCTTGGACACGAAGTAGACCCTTTTGCGGGCGTTCAAGGCAAAGATATCCAGCCAGGATGTGTGATTGGCGACAACGGCACCGTGTTCCTTCATCAACGCGCCCGAGCAACGAAATCCGATTCCCAGGGTTCGGAACGCGTTTCGGCACACGAACTGGCTGATGAACGGTGTGACGGGGCGACGAACACCACAAAGTGGCAACTCGATCAGTCGAATGGCCAATAGAACTATCAGCCCACCGAACACAAGGATGGCCAAGGGCAAGCCCCTCAGGATCACCAGAATCCAGCCGACAAAACCCAGTTCGATCGGATCCGGCGCATCCTCACTGTTCCAAAGCGGATCATTCACCGGATCAAGCTCCGCCATAGATGCGCTTCTGCCGCTCGTTCATACGGCTCGTATCCAGGATCAGGCACACATCGGTGGTGTTGAAGGAATGATCGATGAACGCCCCCTCACCCACAAACCCGCCAAGCCTCAGATAGGCTTTGATCAGGGCTGGAACCTGCACCATGGCACGGCGACGATCCAGCGCGTCCGGTGCGACAATATCCATGGTCTGAAACACGCTCGGCTGGGCGCGCACCCGCAGGTCTGGCGGCGCCAGATGATTGTGATGCAGCATCGACAGCGGCTGGGCCAGTTCCTGAACATCCGTGCCGTGAAAGCTGGCGACGCCGAACAGAACTTCGATCTGGCGTTCGGCCACATAGCGAGAGAGACCATTCCAGAGATGATACATGGCCGTACCGCCCCGGTAGTCCCTGTGCAGGCACGACCGGCCCAGTTCCAGCAACTTGCGGCCACTTTGCTTGAGAATGCTCAGATCGTATTCGTCTTCGGAATAAAACTGCCCCAACTCAGCGGCGCGATCCCCCGGTAACAGCCTGTAAACGCCGACAACTTCTCCGGTCGCATCATCACGGGCCAGCATGTGATCGAAATAGGGATCAAACCGGTCCCGTTCCAGCCCGGCCACATGATCGACCAGCGCCCCTCCTCCGCCGAGTTCGCGCACAAATACGTCATAACGCAACCGCTGCGCTGCGCGCAGTTCGTCCTGGGTTTCCGCCAGTTTGATCGTGAACGAGGGGCCAGCGTCCGGCATGTCAGACTTATCAATCCTGTTTTATCAACGCGGCTGATACCTCAGTTCTTCGGGGGAAGGCAACAAGTGGGAATCTGGTCTTTTCCGTTAACTCTTCTTAAACCAGTTTCACGGATCAAAGACCGGCATCAGGGCGATGCGTGTTCCGTCGATTACCACTTTCCCCTGCTCGCGAAAGTTTACGGTGATCTTGCCTGCGATGTTGGACTGAACCTGTCCGACACCCCATTCGGGGAAATCCGGGTGGCGAACAAACATGCCCGGTGCAAGAATAGCATTCATGTCTGTCATTTGGGGCTTCCGGTTCCTGAGGCAGATACCGCAGGAGGTATGCATGGGCAACACGAACGTCAACCTGGCTGAATTGATCGGCTCACGGATCTGCCACGATCTGATCAGCCCGATCGGGGCGATCACCAACGGGCTGGAGCTGTTGGACATGGTTGGTGCTGTCCAGGGCCCCGAGATGGAGTTGATCTCGGGCAGCGTCGGCAGTGCGGGCGCGCGTATCCGGTTTTTTCGGGTTGCCTTCGGATCTGCAGGAGAACAGCCGCTGGGCCGCGCCGAAGTGGCCGAACTGCTCAAGGACATCGAACGCACCGGACGGGTGCGGGTAAACTGGTTTATGACCGAGCCCATGCCGCGCAACCAAATCAAGCTGGCGCTCCTTGCGCTCATGTGCTGCGAAAGTGCCATGCCGATGGGCGGAGAGGTTGAGATCGAGAACCAAGGCGCCAATTGGACAGTGACCGGAACTGCCGACAAGTTGAACGTAGACAAAACCCTATGGAAACACGTTGCAACCGGCCGGTTCCCCAACAAGATTACCCCCGCACAGGTCCAGTTCGCTCTGCTGCCGGAAACGGCAAACGCGATGGGTCGGCGCGTTTCCGTGGAAACCGCTGCGACCCGCCTTGTGCTGCGTTTTTAATCCCGAATCGTTCCGTTCCCGCGCACCAGATATTTGAAACTGGTCAACTGGGCGGCCCCCACCGGGCCGCGGGCATGCATTTTGCCCGTGGCGATACCGATCTCGGCGCCCATCCCGAATTCACCACCATCGGCGAACTGAGTCGAAGCGTTGTGCATCAGAATCGCGCTATCCAAGCGCTCAAAGAAACGGGCCGCGGCCCTGTCATCCTCGGTCATGATACAGTCGGTATGGTTCGACCCGTAATGTTGGATATGCGCGATGGCGGCGTCGATATCGACGACGGGCTTGGCCGCGATCGCGCTGTCCAGAAACTCTTTTCCCCAATCCTCCGCCGTCGCGGGAATTGTACCCTCGACCGCAAGTGCACCTTCGGCGTGTACCTCGACCCCTGCTTTCAGCAGCGCGGCGATCACGTCACGCCCCAGCGTTTCGGCGATGTCCTGATGGATCAGCAGGCATTCGGCAGCGCCGCAAATCCCGGTACGGCGCGTCTTGGCGTTCAACACCACGTCCAGCGTTTTCTGCGGATCAGCGGCCTTGTCGACATAGATGTGCACGATGCCTTCAAGATGGGCAAAAACAGGCACACGGGCCTCACGCTGGACCAGCCCGACCAACCCCTTGCCGCCGCGCGGAACGATGACGTCGACATAGTCGGTCATGGTCAGCAATTCCTGAACCGCCGCACGGTCACGCGTCGGCACCAGTTGAATCGCATCTTCCGGCAGATCGGCGGCCTTCAGCCCCTCGACCAGGCAGGCATGAATAGCAGTCGAAGAATGAAAGCTCTCGGAGCCGCCGCGCAGAATGACGGCATTTCCGGATTTCAGACACAGCGCACCTGCGTCGGCCGTGACATTGGGGCGGCTTTCATAGATCACGCCGATCACACCCAACGGGGTGCGTACGCGTTGGATTTTCAATCCGGTCGGGCGGTCCCATTCGGCCAGCACTTCGCCCACCGGATCGGTCTGTTCAGCCACCGCGCGCAGACCATCGACCATGCCCTGAACACGCGCCTCATCCAGCATCAGCCGATCCATCATCGCCGGGCTCAGACCTTTTTCTCGGCCGAACTCCAGATCCTTCCGGTTGGCTTCGATGATCTGCGCCCGATTGGCCCAAACCGCGTCGGCCGCTGCAATCAGGGCGGCATGTTTGCGTTCTGGGCTCGCAAAAGCCAGATCGCGCGATGCCGCTTTGGCACGTTTCCCAAGATCAGCCATCAGAGCGGGAATGCTGTCGAAATCTTTCATGTCGCGTGCCTTTCAGGTCGTCTTTTCAGTATTTACAGGGCCAGATCATCCCGGTGAATCAAGGCCGCACGGCCGGGATATCCAAGGGTCGCCTCGATCTCGGACGACTTGCGCCCCTTGATCGCGTCAGCCTCCTGCGCGGTGTAACGGCTGATCCCCTGCGCCAGCCGGCGGGCTTTGGGGTCAAGGATCGCGACAGGGTCGCCGCGCCCGAAATCGCCGGTCACTTCGACAATACCCGCGGGCAACAGGCTTTTGCCATTTGCCAGGGCGTTGGCAGCCCCTTCATCGATGGTGATTTCGCCACGCGGTTTCATGGCTGAAATCCAACGCTTGCGCGCAGCGTGCGGATCCAGCGTTGCGGTAAACCACGTACAGTTTGCGCCATTTTCCAGCGTTTTCAGAGGGTTCAGAACCGACCCTTCCGTGATCGCCATCGCACATCCGCCCGCGGTGGCCATCTTGGCGGCCAGCAGCTTTGTCTTCATTCCGCCCTTTGACAAGCCAGAGCCCGCATCGCCCGCCATGGCTTCGATCTCGGGCGTGATCTTGTCGATTGTTTCGAAACGCGTGGCCGAGGCGTCCTCGTTGGGGTTGCCCGAATAGAAACCATCGACATCCGACAGCAGGATCAACTGGTCCGCCCCCACGGTCACCGCGATTTGCGCGGCCAGACGATCATTGTCGCCATACCGGATCTCATCCGTTGCCACGGTATCGTTTTCGTTGACGATCGGCACGACACCCAAACCCAGCAGAGTTTCCAGGGTCGCGCGTGAATTCAGATAGCGGCGGCGATCCTCGCTGTCCTCCAATGTCACCAAAACCTGCGCCGTGGTGATCCCATGAGGCGTCAACGCCTCTTCATATGCGCGCGCCAGACGAATTTGCCCGACGGCAGCGGCGGCTTGCGACTTTTCCAAAGGCAATGTCGCCATGGACAGCCCCAAAACGCCGCGGCCCAGTGCAATCGACCCGGACGAGACGAGGATTACATCTATCCCCTGCCCCTTGAGCCATGCGACATCCTGCGCCAACGAAAACAACCATTCCTTGCGCAACAGGCCGGTTTCGCGATCAACAAGCAAAGCCGACCCGATTTTGACAACCAATCGGCGGGCTGAAGTCAGGGTTGCCAAGGCTGCGTCTCCTCAGCGGATTTCTGAAGAACACGATTGTCATCGATCTGGCCGCGCAACGCACGCAAAACCTCGGTTACACCTTGATGAGCAACACCGGACATCATCATCACAGGGCCGCCAACGGCCTCTTCAAGCTCGGCTTTGGCCAAATCACGTTCTTCGTCATCCAGTGCATCGACCTTGTTCAGGACGGTGATCCGGGGTTTCTGGGCCAGTTCGCCACCATAGGCCTCCAGCTCGTGGATAATTGTGCGGTAATCATCGGCTACCGTTTCCGAGGTACCATCGACAAGATGCAGCAGCACGGCGCAGCGCTCAACATGACCAAGAAAGCGGTCGCCTATCCCGCGTCCTTCATGCGCGCCTTCGATCAGGCCGGGGATGTCAGCCACCACGAATTCCACGTTGTCGACCCCCACGACACCCAGATTTGGGTGCAGCGTGGTAAACGGATAATCCGCGATCTTGGGCCGCGCGTTTGACGTGGCTGCAAGAAAGGTCGATTTGCCTGCATTCGGCATGCCCAGCAGGCCCACATCGGCGATCAGCTTCAGACGCAGCCAGATCGTGCGGTCAATGCCCGCCTGCCCCGGATTTGCACGCCGGGGGGCCTGGTTGGTGGCCGATTTGAAGTGCAGATTGCCGAAACCGCCATTGCCCCCTTTCGCCAGTAGAACGCGCTGTCCCACCTCGGTCAGATCGCAGATGACGGTTTCTTCATCCTCATCCAGGATCTCGGTGCCAACAGGCACACGCAGGACAATGTCATCGCCATCCTTGCCGGTACGTTGCTGCCCCCTGCCCGGCTGGCCGTTCTTGGCAAAGAAATGCTGCTGATACCGGAAGTCGATCAGGGTGTTCAGCCCGTCCACGACCTCGGCCCAGACAGAACCGCCCTTACCGCCGTCCCCGCCATCAGGGCCGCCGTATTCGATGTATTTTTCGCGTCGGAAGCTGACGCAGCCGCTACCGCCGGCCCCGGACCGGATGTAGACCTTTGCAAGATCGAGAAATTTCATGGTCTGTCCCCTACTGCAAAGGCCCCATCGGCCACAAGTCAGAGTTTTTTACTGTATGTCCAGGTGGGCACATTCGCATCACGCGCCACCGAATAGCTTTCTGCATCGCCAAGATACTGGAACCCGCAATGAGTCAGGACCCGGGCCGACGCCGGATTGTCCTGAAACACGCTGGCAAACATCGTCGCGTTTTTCAGCGGGTTGGCATTTACCAGTGCTTCAACAGCCATCGACGCAATGCCAGTGTTCCAGTAGATCGGCGCCACCCAATAGCCGACTTCGGACTGGTTCCGATCCAGCCGCTTCAGCGTGATCAGACCAATCAGTTCCGGACCGCCGTCCTTGGTGGCATCCATGACCCAGACGTCCTCGTCCCGGTCCTCGGCCATTGAGCGCGTCACAAAGGCCTCGGTCGAGCCGGGGGCCAAAGGATGCGCGATACTCGTCGTCATGCGCGCCACACGCTCATCACCGGCATAGTGCTCGATCAGCCCCATATCCGAACGACGCAGAGGGCGCAGATCGAACCGCTCGGTTTCTATGACCGGCTGATTTATTATTGTTTCAAGTTTCATGGGTGTGTTCCTCCTCCGAACAACACGAAAAGTACGGACGCAACCGTAAGGCCTGCCAACGTCCACATCAGATATTTTTCAACGGGTCGTCCTTCAACCGCATGGGCAATTCTATCGCCCGCAAAAGTCCAGATCGGATGAAGGATCACCTGGCAAAACAACAAACACAGAGCAATCGTAACCGTCGCTTCGAAACTGGGGGTGCCCGCAGCCACGAACCCGGTGAACCCGGCAATGATCATGGCCCAGGCCTTGGGGTTGAGCGGATGAACAATCAGCCCGGCCAGAAAGCCGGGGGCGTTCCCTTCAGCCTGTTGTCGCGACAAACGCGTGTTGGCGATCTTCCACGCCAGCCAAAAAATATAGGCCGCTGACGCGTATTTAAGCACCGTAAACACCGCGGGTGCCTGATCCGCGAGATGCAGCAATCCAAAGCCGACCGGCCAAATGATCAACTGCTTCCCAAGGATAACACCCCCGACAAAAGGCAACGCGGCGCGAAATCCAAAACGCGCACCAGTACCCAGCAGGACCATGTTGGCCGGTCCTGGCGTGCCGACCTGGCTGGCGGCAAAGATCAGGAAACTGGTGGTTGCAACTGTCATCGGTTTGTTTGATCACGACTGCGTTAAAACGAAAAAGGGACCGGCACTTTGTGCCGGTCCCCCATGAATTTTTCTTAAACCTTCTGGGTTTCGGCTTACTCTGCGGCCTCCGCCACTGGCAGGACCGAAATGAAGGTGCGGTTTTTGAGCCCCTTGTGGAACTTCACGGCGCCATCCACAGTTGCAAAGATGGTGTGATCCTTGCCCATACCGACGCCTTCGCCCGGCCAGAACTTGGTGCCGCGCTGACGCACGATGATGTTGCCTGCGATGGCAGCCTGGCCACCATACAGTTTCACGCCAAGGCGACGACCCGCTGAGTCGCGGCCGTTACGGGAGGAACCGCCAGCTTTTTTATGTGCCATTCTCTCTCTCCTTAGCCTTTGGCCAGCTCTTTGGCCTGCTCAACCCATTCGGGTTTCACTTTGACCGTTTCGATAGCAGCAATCTGCTCGTCCGACAAGGCGGCCAGAGCGGCAAAGCTCTCGATACCGGCTTCAACCAGCTTTTTGGCAGCGGCAGGGCCGACACCGTTCAGCTTGGTCAGATCGTCAGCGGCAGCAGCGGCGGGTGCCTCTGCTTTGGCTGCAGCTTTCTTGGCAGGCTTAGCAGCAGGTGCCGCTTCGCCAGCCGGAGCCGAACCGGTTGCAGCCTTGATGCCCGACTTGTCAGCGCCCGACGACAGGATGTCGGTGATCTTGACCAGAGTCAGCTTCTGACGGTGGCCAACGGTACGCTTCGAGCTGTGCTTACGACGGCGCTTGACGAACTTGATGACCTTGTCACCTTTGATCTGTTCGATCACTTCGGCCTGTACGCCTGCGCCTTCAACGAAAGGTGCGCCAACAACCGGAGCGTCACCGCCCAGCATCAGAACATCGTTGAATTGAACTTTTTCACCTGCGTCGGCAGCCAGCTTTTCAACGCGGAGGATATCACCCGCCTGAACCTTGTACTGCTTGCCGCCAGTCTTGAGGACCGCAAACATGCGTCTTTCCTTTGTCTAACCGCGTTCTGTGGTCCCCTTCCGGGAGTTTTCGGCCCCAAGACACTTGAAAGCCACCTCGAACAGCGCGCCCTTTTCGGGCTGTGTGAATGACCATCAGGACATCCCAAGGGTCAAATAATAACGATACCCGGCACGGAAAACCGGCCGGGATGCGCGCTTATCCATAGATCGCCGGGAAAAGTCAACACCAAAGCGTCGTCAGAGATCAGACGCCCTAAGTGTCTGTGCGACCGTCCGCCCCAATCGGAAAGAGATATCGTTGAACATCCGGTCAAAGCCGTCAAACAGCGCCTCATTCAGGGCGCGCCCGGTTTCGGTTCTGGAAAACGCAATATTCTCGCGCATCTGGGCCTCGTCCAAGGGCCGATAGGCCATCAGAAGAAAAGAATAAAGCCACGCCTCGGTTTCTGCTGCGCGGCTTTCTTTCTGTGAAAGAAGTTCGGCCAGCAATTCCTGATCGTCGCCTTGCGCATCGACATCAAGACCCTGAAAGAAGCTGAAGTCGGAACTCAGCGCCCCATGAACGTTCTTTTCGACAAGGTCATTCGCCTGGATGTACTCATCGACCAACTCGAAACGGGTCGAGTCGCGCTCAACGGACTCGTAAGCTTCGCGGGCCATGTCCTCGATGGCCTGGTCCGACATCGCCTGCCGGGCCGAGTTTTCCAGCGACACGATCGTCTGACCAAGATCGCTTTCGAAAAACAGGATCGCCTGATCAAGCTGGGCAACGGACAGACCCGCCTCAAAGGCATCCGTCAGGAATTCCTGCATCCAGACCGGGTCGTAAATATCTTTGACCTGCGCTTCAAAATAGGCGCCCCCGGTATTGTCCAACAGCGTTTCGTCAAGTTCCTCGCGGTGACCCTGACCTTCCTGTACGAGAATTTCCATCACATGCGACAAGTGCATGGCCTGCGCCAGCCGGTCGACCTTTTGATCGGCCAGCAATTGTGCGCCCCACAGAACAAACGCAATCGTCAGAAAAACGCGGTGCATCAAATATCCTGCGCGGGATGCAGTTCGGCCATTCGGGCCGCAAGTACTTCGAACCGCATGGCCATAATTTCGTATTGGATCGCGTTCAGCAATTCATACACTTCCTGCATCAGGGGTTGTTCCAGCGCCTCGACATACGAGTCGACATCCGCATCGGAAAAGTCCTGATAGGTATAGGCTGCCCCCGCAAGGCTGGACAGTTGCAGTGACTGGCGCATACCGGCTTCGTTCCGCTTCATCAGCGCACGCAATTCATCCGCATCAAGTTGCAGGTCAATGACACCTGAAGCGCTGGCTGCCAGAAGAAAACGCACCTGAATTTCTTGCAGGGCCCGCACTGCGGTACCGGTCGAATCGATCGCCTTGTTCATACGCTTGAAACTTTCGACCCGTTGCGATCCGTCCTTGATCAGGTTTGCGATGATTTTTTGGCCTTCCAGCTGCTTAGCTTCATCGTCCTCAAGCATATGCGAGACGTTCTCGGCCTCTACCAGGCGCTGCCCCAGATCCGACGCATAAAAGTCAACCGCGTGTGTCAGGGCCTCATCACTCAGGGTTTGTTCGAGGATGGAAACCGCGGTCTCATGCATGGCGCCGACGTCAAAGACTTCGTCTGCCAGACGCGTCCAATCCGATCCGAATCCATCCGGATCAATCCCCAGCATCTGGGGGGCAGACCTCGAGCTTAGCGCGATGCTTTCCAGGGCAACGTCAAACCCGGTCGTGGTCAGAAAGGCCTCTATCCGATCGCGGCTGGCGGCGGAAAGTTCCATGGGGATCAGAACAAGCGCAAAGAGCGGGGCCAGAAACCAAAAGGCGGAGCGGCGTACAAACTGTATCATAGATATCAGACTAGGAGTTTTGCGCTGGCAGGCAACGGAAAATCCCGGGTTTCTTCAATTCCCGAATTTTCTGCTTGCACCCCTGCCCGTTCCTCACTAAATCCCCCCCTCACAGACCCCCGCGGAGAGGTGCCGGAGTGGTCGAACGGGGCGGTCTCGAAAACCGTTGTGGGTGCAAGCCCACCCAGGGTTCGAATCCCTGTCTCTCCGCCACTATCCCAATGCTGGCTCAATGCTGCCTTTTGGGCCCTCAGGAAGCGCCCGAAAATTGGTTGCGTCTGCAGGCCATTCCCGGCGGATCGCTGCCAAAACCGGTCGCCTCATCTTTGTGCAGGCGTGTTCTTGCCGCGTTTCAAAGGACAATGAGCATAGCCCGGCTTATACTCTATTCTGCTGAGAATTATCGGGAATTCCCCTTTGTACCTGAGTTATTTTTAGCGCATCCCGGCGACACAATTTCCAAAGGAGACACACATGTCGCGTACTCTTATTCTTGCCATCGTCATCGCCGCAATTGGCGCTGGCGGATACTATTACCTCAATCAACCCGAACCCACACCCGCTGAGCGTTTGGAAACTGCGGCAGAAGAAGCCGCCGAAGCGGTGACCGACGCAGCTTCATCTGTACAGGACGCTGCCTCTGACGCTGTCGATGCCGCGACCGAACAAGTCGCCGAAGCAGCTTCGTCGCTGACGGACCAAGCGACAGAAGCCGCGTCATCGGTTGCAGATCAGGCAAGCGAAGCAGCGTCATCGGTGGCGGATCAGGCCTCTGATGCTGCTCAGGAGGCCAGCGATCAGGTGGCCGCGCTGGCCGGTCAAGGGCAGGAGTTGCTGAACTCATGGATTCAGGAAGGCAAGCTGGACCCGACCAACTTCGACTATGATGGCATTATGACATCCATTCAGGACAGCACTCTGGCCACCGATCTGAAAGATCAGGCGATCAAGATTGTGAACGATATCAAGGATTCGCCTGAAACGATTGTTCAGAAAATTCAGGAACTAACCAACCTGCTGACCCAACAGTAAAGTGTTGAAGGCCGATCCACGGGTCGGCCTTTGCCCCTGGGCGCATCTGCGCTGCCCCTACGTTACGGTGTCGTTGAATTGACCTCTTGCGCGGCTTTTGATTGGCTGTGCCTGACAAAATGCCCGCGCCCTGCCCGACTGGTCTGAAGGCTTTTCGGACAAGGCGCGCGCTTTGATTCAGCCAAATTCGAGGATCAACCGATGACCGACCTGCCCCAGACTATGTTCGCCGCAATCCTAAAGCATGACGGGTATTCCGGTACGGCCACCGGACCGGCCATTGAAACCGCCGCCGACTGGCTGGAAGAAGCCGAAGTTCCCACGCCTGAACCCGGCCCGGGCCAGGTGCTGATCCGTTTGCGCGCGGCTTCGGTCAATCCGTCCGATCTGCATTTCATCAAGGGTGAATACGGGCAGCCGAGGGTAAAGGGATCCCCCGCCGGATTTGAAGGATGCGGAGACGTCGTGGCCGCAGGAAAGGGCGCCGAGGCCTTGCAAGGGCAACGCGTTGCGTTCGTCGCCGCCGGATCGGGGGCCTGGGCGGAATATGTCGTCACACAGATGCAGATGTGCATCCCTCTGCGCCCTGATATCTCGGACGATGACGGGGCCGCTCAGATCGTCAATCCAATGACGGCGATGGCTATGGTGGATATGGCCAAGGCCGACGGCGATGCCTTTGTGGTATCAGCCGCGACCAGCCAGTTGGGCAAGCTGATGTGCAGCCTTGGTCGGGATCTGGGTTTGAAGCCGATCGCTTTGGTACGCCGGGCCGAGACGGCAGGGATGTTGAAAGACCTTGGCGCGGTCGAAGTGCTTGTGACAACCGACGAAAACATTGTCGCAAAGTTTGCGGATCTGAGCGCGCAGTTGAAACCGCGCGTGTTTCTGGATGCCGTGACGGACCAATTGTCCGAACAATTGTTCTGCGCCATGCCCAACCGGGCGCGCTGGATCAGTTATGGCAAGCTGTCTACCGAGGCGCCGACACTGACTCAGACAGGGCAGTTGATTTTCATGGGAAAGCGGATCGAAGGGTTCTGGCTGACAAGCTGGATGATGTCGACCCCGCCCGCCGATCAGATGCGAGTTGTGGCCGAAGTTCAGGCCCGGTTTGCCGACGGGCGCTGGAAAACGGATGTTTCTGAACACCTTACACTCAGAAATCTTGTGCCAAACCTGGCTGATGCGCTGAAAAAGAGTGACGGCAAGGTGATAATAACGCCATAGTAGAACAAACCCGCGTCACCGGAGGATGCGCGCGGGCGGAACGCGACACCGGCAAACCGGTCGAGGGAGGACAGTTTGGATAACGCGCAGCTGCTGATCAGCGGACTGGCAAACGGGTGTGTCTATGGCCTGATCGCGCTTGGCTTTGTTCTGATCTACAAGGCGACCGAAGCGGTGAACTTCGCACAGGGCGATTTCATGATGCTGGGGGCCTTTGTCACCATCGGCCTGACCAACACCGAATATATGGGCCTGCCGTTCTGGCTGGCCCTGCCGATCTCACTGGGGATCATGGGGGCATTGGGATATCTTCTGGATCGCCTGATCATCCGTCGCCTGTTTGGCGAAAGTCAGACCGCCGTCGTTATCCTGACCATCGCCCTGGGCTTTGTGATCCGTTTCGTGGCCGGATTGATCTGGGGGCACGAACCGCAAACGCTGCAAAACCCGCTTGCGGGGAAAGAGCTGCGCTTTGGCGGCCTTGTACTGGGGCTGGAGGATGTCGCCGTGATCGTCGTCACCATCCTGCTGACATGGGGCCTTTACGTCTTTTTCAACCGTTCCAAACTCGGGCTGGCGATGCAGGGGGCGTCGCAAAACCAGCTGGCGGCGTATTACATGGGCGTGCCTGTCAAGCGGGTTCAGGGGTTCATCTGGGCGCTGGCCGGGATCGTTGCGGGGATTGCAGGAATTCTGTTCGCCGCCAAGGGCGCCGTGGATCCGACAACGGGATTGCTGGGAATCAAGGCATTTGCCGCCGCCGTCATCGGCGGGTTCGGAAGCCTGCCCGGGGCGCTGGCTGGTGGTCTTGTCGTCGGGGTGATCGAGCCCTTCGCCAGCCGCTATATAGCGGCGGGTTACAGCCAGATCGCGCCATACGCCCTGCTGCTGGCCGTGCTGATCTTTCGCCCCAACGGGTTGTTCAGTCAGGTTCGGGTCAAAAAGGTCTGAGCCATGCGGATCATCTTCAAAACCGACTACATGCAGGATATCCGCCCGTGGAAAGACCGTTACCAGCTTGTCCTGCATCTGATCCTTCTGACGGTCGTTGCCGCAGCCCCGTGGTGGCTGGATGAGTTCTATCTGGGCGAGCTGACCAACGTCCTGATCTGGGCCATCGCCGGGTTGGGTCTGATGGTCCTGACCGGGCATACAGGGCAAGTCAGTCTGGGCCACGCAGCCTTTCTGGCTTTTGGCTGCTATGCCAACGTTGCCCTGATTGAAGCCGGGGTGCCCTTTCTGGTTGCTTTCCCGCTGGCGGGCATTCTGACCGGGATAGCGGGCGTGACGGTCGCGATCCCTGCCCTGCGCCTGCATGGCATCTATCTGGCCATCTTCACCATGGCGCTTTCTATCCTGATGGACGACATCATCGTTCTGTCCGAACCCATCACCGGCGGTGTTGCGGGCAAATATGTCGGCGGGGTCGAAATCTTCGGCCATCTGGTAGACCGCTGGGGAACGCCCGATCAGTTTTTCTGGCTGGTCCTGACCGTCGCCGTTCTGGTCACACTGGGATATATCAACCTGCTGCGCGCGCCTTTGGGGCGCAGCTTCATCGCGGTGCGCGACTCTGAGGTTTCGGCCCAGGCGATGGGCATCGACATCGCGCGGACAAAGATGATCTCTTTCGCGTTGTCCTGCGCGGTGACGGGCTGGGCCGGGGCGCTGATGGGATTGTTCGCCGGAGCGTTTAACAACGAAACCTTCAGTGTTCTGATCTCGATCCAACTGCTTATGATGATCGTCATCGGCGGGCTGGGGTCGATCCACGGCGCGTTTCTGGGCGCGATCGTGATCGGGTTCCTGCCGCAGTTTCTGTCGATCTCAAAAGAATATGCCGGCGCCCTGTTCGGCGGCAATACAGTCGCCATTCCGGGGTTGGAGTTCGGCATCTTCGGCATGATCCTGATCGCTTTCATCCTGTTCGAACCCATGGGCATCTATGGCCGCTGGCTGAAGATCCGCACCTGGTTCGAGCTGTTCCCCTTCTATCGAAAAGACATGTTCAAACGGCAGAAATCCTATCTCAAGACGGAGCGTCTGAGATGAGCTTGCTGGAGTTCGAAAATGTCACCCTCAAGTTCGGCGGCCTGACGGCGGTGGATAACCTGTCATTCGACGTTCGGGAAGGTGAAGTCTTTGCCATCGTCGGCCCAAACGGTGCGGGCAAGTCCACTGTATTCAACCTGATTTCCCGGTTCTACGATCCCGTTGACGGGGCGATCCGGTATGACGGTCATGATCTGCTTCGGGTCAAACCGTCCGGTGTCGCCGCCTATGGCGTCGCACGGACATTTCAGAACATCGAGTTGTTCGAACACGCAACCGTCCTGCAAAACCTGCTGGTCGGACGCCACCGCCACCGCAGGACAAACCTGATTTCCGAGATTCTTTTCACCCCGTCGGCAAAGCGACAGGAACTGGAAAACCGCGAGAAAGTGGAACGGATCATCGACTTTCTCGACCTGCAAGCCTATCGCGACAAGATGATATCGGGGCTGCCCTACGGCGTGCGCAAAGTGGTCGAAGTTGCACGGGCTTTGGCGACTGACCCAAAACTCTTGCTGCTGGATGAGCCGGCCTCGGGGTTGTCCGTGGAAGAAACAACGGACATGCGTTGGTGGATCGATGATATCCGTCGGCAGATGGGCATCACCGTTTTGATGGTGGAACATGACATGGGCCTGGTCTCGGGCGTGTCAGACCGGGTTCTGGCCATGGCAGACGGCGCAAAACTGGCGCTTGGGACCCCGGCCGAAGTTCAATCGCACCCGGCAGTGATCGAAGCCTATCTTGGGAAAGCTTCATGAGCGCGCCAATCCTGAAAATCCGAAATGTCGAAAGCTTTTATGGCCCGATCATGGCCATTCGCGGTGTTTCGCTGGACGTTCACGAAGGCACGATCGTTTCGATCCTTGGCGCAAACGGTGCCGGCAAGACGACGTTGATGAAAACCGTCTCGGGGGTGATGGATCCGGAAAAAGGCACGATCACCTTTGATGGAGACGACATTCAGGGGGCCGAGCCGCATACCGTCGTCCAGCGCGGACTCGTGCATGTGCCCGAAGGGCGCGAGGTGTTTCCTCTGCTCACCGTCGATGAAAACCTGAGCCTCGGCGCGTATACCCGAACGGACAAAGTGCAGATCGACCAAGATCGCGAGCTTGTTTTCAGTTACTTTCCCGTTCTGAAAGATCGTCGCACGCAAGAGGCCGGCACCCTTTCGGGCGGGCAGCAACAGATGCTGGCAATCGGACGGGGACTGATGGCCCGTCCCCGCATCATGCTGCTGGATGAGCCGTCGCTGGGTCTGTCACCGCTTTTGGTGCAGGAAATATTCGCCATTCTGAAACGTCTGAACGAAGAACAGCATATGACGATGCTGCTGGTCGAACAGAACGCCAATGCGGCGTTGCGGCTGGCGCATCATGGATACGTGATGGAGGTAGGCCGCATCGTCATGGACGGCGCTGCGGATACGTTGCTGAAATCCGAAGACATCCAGAACTTCTATCTTGGCGTGCAGGAGGAAGGCGCACGCGAAAGTCGCCGTTGGAAACGCAAGAAGACGTGGAGGTAAGCAAGATGGATGCCACGCCCCTCGCCTCGCAGGTCAAGATCAACGGCGTTGAACTGAATGCAACCCCCGGACAACGCCCGTTGCGCGTGGATGGGTGCACCACCATCAGCATGCTGTTTCAACACCGTTGCGCGGAACTGGGGGATCGTACAGCCCATCGCGAAAAGGATTTGGGCATCTGGAAGTCATATTCCTGGGCCGACTACTGGCAGCACGCCAAGTGGATCGGGCTTGCCCTGCGCAAGCTGGGCCTGGAACGCGGTGACGTTGTTTCAATCCTGTCCGAGGACCGCAAGGAATGGATGTGGTTCGATATGGGCATTCAGTGCGTCGGGGGCATTTCTTCTGGCGTCTACACCACGGATTCGGCCAATCAACTGCAATATCTGGTCAACGACAGTGGCAGCAAGTTCCTCATCGTCGAGGACGAAGAGCATCTGGACAAGTTTCTGGAAGTCGAAAATCAAGTTCCGGATCTGATCAAGGTGATCATTCTGGAAGACGAAGGCTTGCACGACCTGACCCATCCGCGCTGCATGATGATCGACGATCTTTACGCTTTGGGCCAGCAGGCCGAACAGGAAGATCCGGGACGGTTCGAGGCCGAAATCGCATTGGCCAAACCTCAGGATACAGCCTTGCTGGTTTATACATCCGGCACCACCGGCCAGCCCAAGGGTGCGATGTTAAGCCATGAAAACATCCTGGCCGGCATCGAGGCCGGTGCCTGGTCATTGCCAACACAGGCCAGTGACGAACAACTGTGCTTTCTGCCGCTCTGCCATATCCTGGAACGCGACGTATCCGTCTATTTCCCGCTGGCCGCCCGCTGCACGGTGAATTTCGCGGAAAGCCCTGAGACGGTCTTTGCAAATCTGCAAGAGGTCTCGCCTTCGACCTTCACGGCAGTGCCGAGAGTTTGGGAAAAGATCTATGCGCATGTGCAAATCCTGGCGCAGGATGCAACGCCGTTGGGTCGAATGGCATACGGTCTTGCCCTGAAGGCCGGCGCACGGCGGGCCGGGTACGTGAGTTCGGGAAAACCCGTTCCCGCCGCCATCGCAGCCCGGTTCTGGGTTTGGGATCAGTTGGTTCTGAAGAATTTGCGCCGGATGCTCGGTTTGGACAAACTGCGCCGGGGTGGCACGGGTGCTGCGCCTATCTCGGCGGATTTGTTGAAATGGTACTGGGCCATCGGCGTGCCGATCGTCGAGGGCTTCGGCATGACCGAAACGTCCGGCCTTGCCACACTCAACACTGTGGAAAGCAACAAGATCGGAACCATCGGCAAGGTCGTCCCGGGGTGCGATATCCGCATCTCGGACGAGGGTGAAATTCAACTCAAGGGCATGAACATCTTTCAGGGCTATTGGCGCAACAACGCAAAGACGGCGGAAAGCTTTACTGCCGATGGCTGGCTGCGCACCGGCGATATGGGACGTATCGACAAGGACGGGTACGTTACCATCACCGGCAGGTTGAAAGACATCATCATCACCGCCGGCGGCAAGAACATCACCCCGGCCGAAATCGAAAGCCGGCTGAAGTTCAGCCATTACATCTCGGACGCGGTGATCATCGGCGACCGGCGCAAATACCTCACGGCGCTGATCATGATCGATCAAGAAAATGTCGAAAAATATGCGCAGGACCAGAAAATCCCTTTCTCGAACTTTGCCTCGCTTTGCGCCGCGGCCGAAGTCAAAGAACTGATCGGCGCCGAAGTGGCCGCGGTGAACAAGGAATTCGCACGGGTCGAGCAGATCAAGGATTTTCGCTTGATCGACGTTCTGCTGACCGCCGAGGATGACGAGCTTACCGCCACGATGAAGCTGAAACGCGGCCTGGTCGAAAAGAAACACGGACATCTGATTGAAGACATGTACACTTAGCCAAAGAGTTTTCGGGAGGAGAAAGATGAAGAAGTCATTCAAATGGCTGGCCGCAGCCACGGCGTTGACCGCCTCGGCAAGCATCGGTTGGGCTCAGACGCAGGGCGTGACGGATGACGAGATTGTCATCGGGTCCGTCAACGACCTGAGCGGCATCTTTGCCGCGGTGGGTGTCCCGGCGACCAAAGGTGCGAATGTGGTATTCGACCGGGTGAACGAAGCCGGTGGCATACACGGGCGCAAAATCCGCTATGTGGTCGAGGACAACGGATACCAGATGCCGCGTGCGATGCAGGGCTACAACAAACTGCTGAACCGCGACAAGGTGTTCGCCATGCTGCAATCGCTTGGCACGCCGATGAACATGGCTGGGTTCAAGCTGTTGGATCCCAAGGGAATTCCCAACGTGGCACCTCTGACCGCTGCGCGTCAGATGTTGCAAGAGCCGATGCGAAACAAGTTCACGTCTTTCTCGACCTACTATGATCAGGCGCGTGTCGGTGTGAAATACCTGGCCGGAGAATTTGGATCAAAGACGGTCTGCACCATGTATCTGCCAACAGATTTTGGCGAGGAAATTCTTGAAGGCAGCAAGGCCGGTGCCGAAGAAGCCGGGATCGCTTTTGGATCTGAAACAACCCACAAACCGGATGAGACGGATTTTGTCGGGTCGCTCAGCAAGCTCAAGGAAGAAGGCTGCGATATCGTCACCATGGCGCTTGGGGTGCGTCAGGCGATCACCGTAGTTGGCACGGCCAAGAAGATGGGCCTGACGGACATGAAGTTCCTTGGGACTTCGGCCAGTTTCCTGACAGTCGTGGCACAGGTTCCTGGTGGAGTGACTGACGGGTTCTATGCAGCAGCCTCGTGGCAGGATCTTTGGGCGCGTGCGGATCAACCTGCCCCGGCGGCATTTATCGAAGAATACAAGGCCGCGACCGGCGAAGATCCGGTTGGATTTGCCATGTTGGGCTATTCCGCTGCCGAAATGATGGTCAAAGCGCTTGAAGCCGCGGGCCCTGACCTGACCCATGACAGCTTTATCGAAGCGATGGAGTCACTGGACTATCAGGACGATCTGGTCGGCAATCACATCACCTATGGTCCTGACGACCATCAGGGCGCGGATACCGTGTTCGTCAATGTCGTTGAAAACGGTGCGTGGAAGCTCGTCTACGAAGAATAAAATTTCCCGCAACACAATGCAAAAGGGCTCGCAATTGCGAGCCCTTTCTTTGTTGGGTGTTCCCGGCGAATTAACGCTTGGAGAACTGGAACGAACGGCGGGCTTTGCGCTTACCGAATTTCTTACGTTCCACAACGCGGCTGTCGCGGGTCAGGAAGCCAGCAGCTTTCAGAGCGCCGCGCAGGTTGGGATCGTACAGTTGCAGCGCTTTCGAGATGCCATGCTTGACCGCACCGGCCTGACCGGTCAGGCCACCACCTTTGACAGTGGCGACAACGTCGAACTCGCCTTCGACACCAGCAACCTGAAACGGCTGGCGCAGGATCAGTTGCAGAACGGGGCGTGCAAAATAGACGTCTTGGTCTTTGCCGTTCACGGTGACCTTGCCGGAACCCGGCTTGATCCAAACGCGGGCAACAGCGTCTTTACGCTTGCCGGTGGCGTACGAACGGCCCAGCTCGTCACGTACGGGTTCACGCACGATGACTTCTTCGGCCACGGTTTCAACGCCTGCGACGGCGCTCAGCTCTTCGAGAGTATTGATCTGATCAGCCATCGGTCATTAGCTCCGGGTGTTTTTCTTGTTCATGGACTTGACGTCCAGAACTTCGGGCGCTTGCGCCTCGTGGGGATGCTCGGCACCGGCATAAACGCGCAGGTTGGTCATCTGCTTGCGCGACAGGCGGTTGCCCGGCAGCATGCGCTTGACCGCCTGGGTCACGACGCGCTCGGGGTGTGCGCCCTCAAGGATCTGCTGTTTGGTGCGCGACTTGATGCCGCCCGGGTGGCCAGTGTGCCAGTAGAAGTTTTCTTCGCGCTTCTTGCCGGTCATCTGGATCTTGTCAGCGTTGATTACGATGACGTTGTCGCCCATGTCCATGTTCGGGGTGAACGACGCTTTGTGCTTGCCACGCAGACGCATGGCGACGATCGACGCAAGACGGCCCATAACAACGCCCTCGGCGTCGATCAGGATCCATTTCTTGTCGATGTCTGCAGGTGTTGCAGAAAAGGTTTTCATGGCAGGATAGTCCTGTTTGATGTGAAAGACCGCCCCAAGCGAGGCGGCCCGAATTCGATGGATGCGTATCTAGACACCCATGACCGCCACGTCAAGCGACCAAACGCCATTTAAAACGTTTCAAAACAATGGCTTGTTAAATAGGTATTATTTTACCCCACGCTTTCAGCACCGAGATCGCCCCAATTTCGACACTCTGATACACTCGGTTGGAATTGATCATGCCCAACCACGGAGGGTCGAATGCAGGAATTGATGCGCACGATTGAAAACTATGGCGCGGCCTGGCAGGAAAAGTCGGCCGAAAAACGGCTTGCGCTTCTGACCCAGTGCTTTGTGGAAAACGGTCGGTACGTGGATCCGACAGCCGATGTTTCAGGCCGTGAGCGGTTGAGTACACATATCGGCGAAGTCCTTTTGAATTCGAATGGGCGTGTCGAAATCACCAGCAGCCCTGTGTCGCACCATGATGTCGTCCACTTCACTTGGCATATGGTGGCCCCGAACGGCGCAATCATGGTGGCCGGGCATGATTTCATTCGATTGGACGAGGACGGAAAAATTGCCCATCTGGCCGGATTCTTTGGCGACCCGCCGCCGCTGAGTTGAATGCTAGACGCTGATCTGTTCAGGCGGATTGTCCAGCAAAGCGCGCAACCTCAGCATTGCGTCCTCGAACCGTTCCAACGAAACGTGACCATTCATTGCGATGCGCACTGCGTTTGGAGCACGCCCGTCGCGCAGGGCAAACTCATCCGCTGATCTGAGCTGAATGCCTTCCCGCTCTGCCGCGCGGCTGAACGCGGCAGACCGCCACCCCGATGGCAGGTTCAGCCAGACAAAAGGCACATCCGGTGCCCAGTTCAGATCGAACCCACCCAGCGCGTTGACGGTGATCCGAACATAATCGCCCATCCGTTTGCGCACATCCTGTGCAATTTGGCGGGTACGCGGATCCGACAGCAGCAGCCGGGTCAGTTCGGCCAAGGGTTGAGCCAGGCCAAAATACCCATATTCGGCCGATCGGCGCAGATCGACGCTGCGATCCTTTGGGGCAATGGCAAAGCCAACGCGCAAAGCGGGTGTGAGTATCTTTGAAATGGACGACACGTGCCAACCCCGCTCGGGGGCAAGCGCGCGATAACTGGGTTCACGCGCCTCTCCCATGCGATAGCAATCGTCTTCCACAATCTGAAGGTCGAAGCGCCGGGCGACGTCCACGACCTCTTTCCTGCGTTCCAGCGGCGTGTGGATGCCGGTGGGGTTCTGAACTTCTGGCGAAACGCAAACGGCCTGAGCATTGGTTTGCCGCAAAACATGATCCATCGACGCCGGATCGATGCCCCATTTATCCATCTTGACGCCAATGACTTCGGCGCGCATCAACTCTCCGGCCCGACGGAACCCGGCGTAAGAGAGATCTTCAACCAACACGATAGGCTTGGGTCCGCGCAGGATGGTCTGGAACACCAGACACAATCCGTTCTGCCCGCCATGGGTCAAGACGATGTCATCATGGGTCAGCGGGCCCAGCGGCAAATCCGACAGCCAATCCACGACCGATTGCCTCATGGGTATATACGCGTCCCGCGTGGGGTAATTCAGAAACAGGCCGGGATCAGCTTGCGAAACCTTTTGCAGGCATTCCCGGATAAGCGCGACCTGCCCCGCATCCGGCAAACGCGGGCTGAACAGGCTGACATTGGCGTTGTACTTGTCTTCCCTCAGATGCAGTTGCCTGGCCCAGACATCATCCAGAATCGGTGATTTCGGCGGGGCCACAAATGTACCACGCCCAACCTCGGCGTGGAGCAAGCCCTCGTCGGTCAGGATCGTATAGGCACGTGCGACTGTACCAGGTGTGATTTGCAGGCGATACGCCAGCTCACGAACCGGCGGAAGCTTGGCGCCAACATCTAATTTCCTGTCACCAATAGCTTTTCTTATTGCGTCAGCAACCAATGTGTATTTCGGACCCTTGGATTTTGGCAGAGCGTCCGGCCAAATTGTATCCATTACAATTCTTCCTTTGCCTTTGACACAATTTCGAATGTATCAAACTTATGTACCAAGCAATACTGTTTTGTGTCAATACAATTTGAAAGGAATTCCGAGATGACACGCACAATGCACACCCCCGCCCTTCTGCTGCTGAACGACAGCCCACGGCTGCCTCTGCTCGCGGCTCTGGCCGTGCGGTTTGCGGCGGCGGTCACTCAATGGGAACGCCGTCGCCGCAGTCGCGTCAATCTGAGCTATCTGGATGACCGTCTGCTTCAGGACGTCGGGCTGACCCGCCATCAGGCTGGCTGGGAAACAAAGCGCTTTTTCTGGCAGCCCTGACTGATCCCCAGTCCCAATTATTGGGACCTCTTCCTGGGCCGGGGCCTGTCCCCGGCCTTTTTTATCCGAAATTCGCGGCAGCGGACCCTGCTGGCGGCAGGGAATAGGTCATCGTTGCCCGTGCAACCGGAAGATCACTGCCTTCCGAGTATAAAAGCACATCCCCAACGGCCAGTGTTTTTCCCAGCTTCAACAAACGACAGGCCGCAATCATATCGGCGCCGCCTTCCGGCTTGCGCAGGAAATCAAAAGAACTGTTGGTGGTAACAGCCAGTGACTGGCGCCCTTTCCGTGCCAAAACCATCGCATAGACACTGACATCGGCAAGCCCGAACATCGACGGGCCGGAAACCGTGCCCCCGGGGCGCAGATGTTGATTCTGAACCACTAGGCGCATGGTGATCGTATCTTCGGTCAAATCTTCAACGAAGAAATCCTTGTGCACCTGCGGGAACACCTGTTTCAGGTATTGTGACAGTTCGTCCCGGTTCATTGCCAAAGCCATACTTCCCCTCCTGCTCTTGCCGACCTAGAGTTGGCCCAACTTGGGAATGGAGGGCAAGATGGCAATTCTGGAACGTTACGACACGGGCGCGGTGGCACGGCTGACACTGAACGCCCCGGACCGGCTGAACGCATTAAGTGATGAGATGCTGGCTGCACTGCAAGCCGAACTTGATACACTGCGCGACGACAGCTCGATCCGGGCCGTGGTCCTGAAAGGGGCAGGAAAGGCGTTTTGCGCCGGGCACGACCTGAAGCAGATGACGGCCGGACGCCAATCCGAAGATGGTGGCAAGGCCTACTTTCAAGATCTCTTTTCCCGTTGCGCCCAGATGATGATGTCGATCCAGTCCCTGCCGCAACCCGTTATCGCGCAAGTCCATGGCATTGCGACCGCCGCCGGATGTCAACTGGTTGCAACCTGCGATATGGCGGTGGCCGCAGAAGGAACGCGGTTTGGCGTCAACGGGGTCAATATCGGCCTGTTCTGTTCCACGCCGATGGTTGCTCTCAGCCGCAACATCCCCAGAAAGCAGGCATTTGAAATGCTGACCACCGGCGAATTCATTTCAGCAGAGCGCGCCGCCGAATTGGGGCTGGTAAATCGCGTCGTTCCTGAAGCGCTGCTGGAACAAGAAGCCAACGGGCTTGCGGAACTGGTCGCATCCAAGCTTGGCATGGCCGTGAAGATCGGCAAGGAAGCGTTCTATCAACAGCTGCAAATGCCTTTGGATCAGGCTTATGCCTATACCGGAGACGCAATGGCGCAGAATATGTTGTACCGCGATACAGAAGAAGGCATTTCCGCCTTTATTGAAAAGCGCCCCCCGAATTGGACCCAATGACGCAATTGTTTTGAACATTTTTTGCCACTGTCTTCATTTTTGCACTTTTCAAAAGGGCAACTCTGTGGCAAAGCTGGGTCGAGGCCAAGGCCTCAAGACACTTTTGGGTCGCCGTGGGCGGAAGGTCCCTCCAGCTGGTCTCTCTCACCAGCGCTGACATTCCCGCAGCGGCGACCCCAAGACCCCTCCAGCAAATCAGTCAGATACAATACGGCAGTTGCGCCTGTGTGTGCGGTGCCCTATGTGGCTGCACATGACACAAGTTTTGCATATCGTCGGCGGTGGAATGGCCGGGTCCGAAGCGGCCTGGCAAGCCGCTGAAATGGGCGTTGACGTGATCATTCATGAAATGCGTCCCACCGTTAGCACCTTCGCACATCAGACAGGAAACCTGGCGGAAATGGTGTGTTCGAACTCGTTCCGATCGGATGATGATGAACAGAATGCTGTCGGTCTGCTGCACTGGGAAATGCGAGCAGCCAATGGGCTGATCATGACAACCGCCGACGCACACAGGCTTCCTGCCGGGGGGGCTCTGGCCGTGGATCGCGACCCGTTTGCCGAAACGGTCACCGCAAAACTCCGCGCCCACCCACGCGTGAGCATCACCGATCAGGAAGTCACCTCGCTGCCTGATGACGGCCATTGGATATTTGCGACCGGCCCGTTGACCTCACCCGCATTGGGGGAAGCCATCCGGGCGGAAACGGGATCGGACGCGCTGGCTTTCTTCGATGCAATCGCGCCCATTGTCTATGCCGACAGCATCGACATGAGCAAAGCGTGGATGCAATCCCGATATGACAAAGGCGAAACCGAGGAAGAACGCACGGCATACCTGAACTGCCCGATGGGCCGTGATCAGTACGAGGCTTTCATCGACGCCCTTCTGGCAGCGGAAAAAACCGAGTTTCACGAAGGTGAGACCGCAGGCTATTTTGATGGCTGCCTTCCCATTGAAGTCATGGCCGAACGCGGGCGTGAGACACTGCGCCATGGTCCGATGAAGCCTGTTGGGCTGACAAACCCTCATGCGCCTGACGTCAAACCCCATGCCGTGGTTCAGTTGCGGCGCGATAACGCATTGGGCACATTGTTCAACATCGTGGGGTTTCAGACCAAGATGAAATACGGCGCCCAGACCGACGTGTTCCGCATGATCCCCGGCCTGGAAAACGCCAGCTTTGCCCGGCTGGGCGGCATCCACCGCAACACGTTCATCAACTCTCCTACCCTGCTCGATGCACAGATGCGCTTGAAGTCCAAGCCCAACATCCGCTTTGCCGGGCAGATTACGGGCGTCGAAGGCTATGTTGAAAGTGCCGCAATGGGATTGCTTGCCGGTCGCATGGCCGCCTCGGAAATACAGGGGCGTGACTTGCCCGAAGTGCCCAAAGACAGTGCAATGGGTGCGTTGATCCATCACATTACCGGCGGGGCCGAAGCCAAGACGTTTCAGCCGATGAACGTAAACTTTGGCCTGTTCCGCCCCGTGGACGGCCTGAAAGGCGGGCGGCGCGGCCGGAAAGACCGGTACAAGGCCTATACCGATCGTGCCAAGACAGAATGGCAAACCTGGTTGGATCAATGCTGACTGGACGCGCGGCGTGATCTCGGCCTAGCATGACGGGATGAGCGACAAGTTCCTGGACAACACCTACAAACTCGACACGCCTGAAGACACTGAAACGCATTATCAGAACTGGGCCGCGACCTACGAAAAAGAGGTCGCGGAACAAGGATATGCAACCCCGGGACGGGTGGCCGCGGCTTTGTGGCAATTCCACCCTCACCCCCAAACGCCGATTCTGGACTTCGGCTGCGGAACGGGGCTTTCCGGACTCGCCATGCGGGCGGCGGGATTTGAGGTCATCGATGGTATCGACCCCACCCCCAAAATGCTGGAAGAGGCAGCGGCCAAGAGTGTTTACAGAACCCTGACCGGGTTTGACATCACCAAACCGGCTCCGCTCAGGCGCGGTGCGTATTCGGTGATCACCGCCATCGGTGTCATCGGTCAGGGCGCGGCCCCGCCCGAGACATTCGACCAGTTGATGCACGCCTTGCCCAAAGGTGGGTTGCTGGCGTATTCCCTGAACGACCATGCGCTGTCAGATCACAAATTCACCTGCCGACTGACGGATTGGGTCGACATGGGTGCCGCACGTTTGCTATTTCGCGAATACGGGCCGCACATGCCCGGCATCAACCTTAACTCTGACGTGTATGTATTAGAAAAAGCGTGACTTTCGTAACGCGTTTCGCGCCATCCCCGACTGGCCCGCTTCACCTTGGGCACGCGTATTCTGCGATGATCGCTAGCGACATGGCCAGATCCGAACACGGCCAGTTCTTGCTGCGCATCGAAGATATCGATCGGTCCCGCTCGCGTCTGCATTGGGAGGATCAGATCTACGATGACCTCAATTGGTTGGGGCTGACATGGCCGGAGCCGGTGCTGCGTCAATCAGACCGGCTGAGTATCTATGATCGAGCATTGGACCGGCTGTGGAAGAAGGGTCTTCTGTATCCCTGCCTGTGCAATCGCAAAGATATTGCCGCCGCCGCAAGCGCCCCCCAGGAAGGCGCGCCATTGCTTGGGCCAGACGGAATTATCTATCCCGGAACGTGCCGAAAAGCTAACATAGGTATAGACTTAAGCCAAAATCCTCACCCAAAGGACCAAGTCTTGCGACTGGATGTTGCCAAGGCCTGTCGAACAATCCACGATCCGGCCAGATTCCAATTCATGGAACTGGGCACCGGCCCCGATGGCGAAACAGGTACAGTCACGTTCACCCCGGATGAGATGGAAACCAGTGTCGGCGATATCGTTCTGGCCCGCCGAGACATGGGCACGTCCTACCATTTGTCCGTCGTTCTTGACGACGCGGCCCAGGGGATCACCCATGTGGTTCGCGGTCAGGATCTGTTCGAAGCCACCCGCATACATGTGCTGCTTCAGGTGCTGTTGGATTTGCCGACGCCTGCATATTACCACCACGATCTGATCCGCGATGACGCCGGCAAACGACTGGCGAAACGCGACGATGCGCGTGCCATCGCGAAATACCGGGCCGACGGTGCCAGCCCGGCAGACGTCCGGCATATGGTGGGGCTTTGATCTGGCTCGGTTACGCCATCGGGGCCATCAGTTCGGTCTCGGCCCCGTCCCGCACCGCAGTGTAAAAGCACGTCCGGCGGTTGGTGTGACAGGCAGCACCGGTTTGACGCACCAGAACCAACAGACAATCGCGGTCACAGTCGATGCGGAAATCCACCAGTTCCTGCACATGACCCGAGGTTTCGCCCTTGATCCAGAAAGACTGACGCGAGCGCGACCAATAGGTCACCCTGCCCGTTTCCAGTGTCTTTTCAACGGCCTGTGCGTTCATCCAAGCCATCATCAGAACTTCGCCCGACACCTCATCCTGCGCAATTGCCGGAATCAGTCCCGCCTCGTTATATTTCAGAGTCGATGGATCAAACGCGACGGGGTGAGACATGACAAAAACCTTTTGCATCCGTTGGGTTGGCCACTATGTATGAGGAACACACGACGAGGGAAAGCCATGAGCGGCGAGAACGACCTGATCAAGCTGTATTCCGGACGCATTCTTGCGTTGGCGGCCGACATCCCGCATCTGGACCGGTTGGAAGATCCGGATGCAACAGTCAAGAAACGCTCGCCTCTTTGCGGCTCTACCGTGACCGTTGATCTGAAGGTTCAGGATGGACGTGTCAGCGCCTTCGGTCAGGACGTCAAAGCTTGCGCGCTGGGACAGGCCTCTGCTTCGGTGGTTGGCGACGCGATCATTGGTGCCACACGCGCGCAAGTCGAAGCAGCGCGCGATCAGCTTGCGGCCATGTTAAAAAAGGATGGCCCCGCCCCGGATGCGCCGTTTGACGGTCTTGAGGTCTTGATGCCGGCGCGGGACTACAAGAACCGCCACGCTTCAATCCTGCTGGTGCTGGATGCCGCCGTCGAAGCCATGGCGCAGGCCGAGCAGGCAGATTGCGCCTGATCATAGCTATTTGATGTAAACCCGTTTACCTTCCGCTTAAATTTAAGGAGGGATGGGTTTTGGAAAATCTACTCGAGCATTTTGTCACTCTTTGGGTCGTGATTGACCCGATTGGAACTATTCCCGTTTTTATTGCCGTCACTGCGGGGCTAGAGGCCGCCGCCCGTCGCAAAACAGCGCTGTTGGCGTCATTGATAAGCGCCGGTGTCCTTTTGTTCTTTCTCGTGTTTGGGCAATTGCTGATCGAGGCGCTGGATATAGGACTGAATTCATTTCAGGTCGCAGGCGGCATCATCCTGTTTCTGTTCGCTCTGACCATGATCTTTGGTGAAAGCAAACAAGACATAGAACAGCGTCAGGCCGAAGAGGATCAGGAAGATAAGTATCACAAGCAGAATCCCGCGATATTTCCTCTTGCTGTTCCATCTCTGGCCTCGCCCGGCGCGATGCTTGCAGTGGTGATCCTGACGGACAACCATAGATACAGTGCAGCCGATCAGGGGATTACCGCATTGGTCATGCTGTCGGTTTTGGTAGTCGCCTTTGTTCTCATGCTTCTGGCCGAACCGATCATCCGCCTGATTGGCCATTCAGGAGCAGCGATCATCAGCCGTATCATGGGGATGATCCTGGCCTCGGTCGCGGTCAATTCGGTTCTGTCCGCATTGCTTGAGATTTTCAAAACCGGCCAGTTGTAAAAAAACCGCCGCACCTTCCGGGCGAAAGGGCGGCGGCAGGCAATGCGTGTCTCGCGTGGGGTCCGGATTACCGCACGGGGCCGAGGCAAGGCCCCTCAAGGGGTTTGGGACAGGCAGGTCACCCTTGACTGAAATGGGGATGACAGCGCGGTTCTTTCGGCACGAGATCGCAGGCAGAAAGGTTCAGAAGCCAACCGGCAGGTGCAAGGCGACCATCAGGATCACGACCAGAGACATCACGCCCACGGCATCCTGCAGGATCGTCGATTGCGAGCGGCTGAATACGGTCTTGATCTGGGTCAGCATAGGGTCACCTCCGGTCAGAGCTTTAATCCTTTGTTGACCTTTTGTTCTCATATTTACCCGAGTCGGTAAAGAACTTTTTGAGAACATTTGTGAACTTTCTGGAACTTTTTGCCTAACCCACTGAAATCAAACGGATCGCCTGATCCTGCTTCATCAGCCACAAAAGTACGCGCGCCGCGCGCCCCCGGTCCGAGGTCAGCTTGGGATCCGCATTCAGCAATGCCCGGGCATCGGATTGGGCCACGGCCATCAATCCGGCCTGACGCTCCAGATCCGCAATGCGGAACTTTGGCAGACCGGACTGCGCAGTTCCGATCAGATCCCCGGCACCGCGCATCTCAAGATCGGTTTCCGAGATACGGAACCCGTCTTCGGTTTCACGCAGAACCTCCAGCCTTTTGCGCCCCCCTTCGCTGAGCGGCGGCTGATACAGAAGCAAACACGTCGATTCCGCATCACCCCGGCCCACGCGGCCGCGCAATTGATGCAGTTGGGCCAGACCAAAGATTTCGGCCCGTTCGATGACCATGATCGTGGCATTGGGCACATTGACCCCCACTTCAATGACGGTCGTGGCCACAAGAACCTTGGTGTCCCCGTTCTGGAATGCGGACATTGCCGCGTCTTTTTCCGATGGCGGCATTTGCCCGTGAACCAGCCCGACCACACCTTCGCCCAATATCGCACGCAAGCGTTTGAACCGTTCTTCAGCTGCCGTCAGGTCTGAAACCTCGGATTCATCGACCAAGGGGCAGACCCAATAACATTGCCGCCCCTCATCAATCGCCCGACGCAGATGCGACACGACCTCGTCCATGCGCTGCGTACTGACAATCGCTGTCTTGATCGGTTTGCGCCCCGGCGGTTTTTCGTCCAGCACCGACACATCCATATCGCCATATTGCGCCAGTGCCAGACTGCGTGGAATCGGGGTGGCGGTCATCACCAATACATCCGAGCCCTGCCCTTTTTCTGACAACTCCATCCTCTGGCGCACGCCAAACCGGTGCTGTTCATCAACTATGGCCAAGCGTAGCGCTTTGAATTCCACATCACTCTGAAACACGGCATGGGTGCCGACCAGAATTTGGATATTGCCATTTTTCAAAGCCTCAAGCTTGGCGCGCCGCTCTGCGCCCTTGTCACGCCCGGTGAGCAGCTCCAGCACCACTCCGGCCTCTTCCGCCAACGGGCGCAACCCTTCCAGGTGCTGGCGGGCGAGTATCTCGGTCGGGGCCATCATCACGCCCTGCCCTTTGGCCTCGACTGCAATCAGAAGGGCCATGAAGGCCACCAATGTCTTGCCGGCCCCCACGTCACCCTGCAACAATCGGTTCATGCGGGAATCAGATGCCATATCGACCGCGATTTCCTCGATTGCGCGGCTTTGTGCGCTGGTCGGACGATAAGGAAGACTGGCCAACACCCTGGATTGCAACGCGCCTGTCCCTACGCTGACGACACCACGGGATTTCCGCTCTCGCTGACGCGCCAGAGCAAGCGTCATCTGATGCGCGAACAGCTCGTCATAGGCCAGACGCTGACGCGCGGGCGCAAATGGTGAGACATCATCAGCCCCCTGAGGATTGTGGCCGGCACGAATTGCCGAAATCCAATCCGGCCAGTTTTGCTGTGCCATCTGCGCCGGGTCGATCCATTCCGCCAGCTCTGGCGCCCGCGCCAATGCGCTGCGGGTAGCCTTGAAAGCCGTCTTTTGAGTCAGCCCCTGTGTCAGATGGTATACCGGTTCGAATTCCGGAATTTCACTGGCTTGCTCGACCGGCAACATATGATCCGGATGCACCATCTGAGCCATACCATCGAACAGCTCCAGCTTGCCCGAGATCACGCGGCGTGCGCCCTGAGGCAGCACTTTCTTCAGATAGTCCCCGCGCGCGTGAAAGAAAACCAGCTGAAAATCGGCCTGGCTGTCTTCGACATGCACCCGATACGCGCCCCCCTTGTTTCGAGGCGGCCTGTGCGGGCCGACCGTTACTTCGACCGTCAACGTCGCAGGCAGATCGACACCCTGAATCGTCTCTCGTCGACGTCGGTCGACGACCGCGTAAGGCAGGCCGAACAGAACGTCGCGTGGGCTCTCAACGCCGGCCTGTTGCAGGACCTGAGCGGTCTTGGGGCCGACGCCATCGAGTGTTTCAAGCCCCGCAAACAGCGGGAACAGCTGTTCCGGCCTCCCGCTCATGCGCCTTCGATCAGCTGCAACCAGCCATCCTCATCCAGAGTTTCGATACCCAGCTCTGCGGCTTTCCTGGCTTTCGAACCCGCACCGGGCCCGGCGACCAGAATGTCGGTTTTCTTGCTGACGGAACCAGAAACCTTCGCACCCAACGCCTCGGCCCGTGCCTTTGCCTCGGCTCGAGTCATCTTTTCCAGAGTACCGGTGAACACAACCGTCTTGCCAGCCACCGGGCTGTCTGAGGCAGGCGCATCAGGTGCGACGATTGTCAGTTCCTTGCGCAACGTATCGAACGCGCGCCTCTCTTCCACGTTCGAAAACGCATCGGACAGGGACAGACCCAGCGTTGCGCCGATCCCGTCTATTCCGATCAATTCAGCCCAGGCGGCATTGGCATCGGGCGGAACACGCGCCGCGGTTATGGCCGCATCCCGCACTTCCTTGACACGTGCCCGACGACCTTCTGCCAGCGCGGCCGCCCGTTCGGCATCCTCGGCCTCATCTGCTTGCCGCTGCGCCAAAGCCGCAGGGCGGGCCGTGTCCAGGGCTTGCGTCATGGTCTCCCAATCGCGGTAAAACAGCGCCAGATCGCGCGCTCCGACCTCGCCGACATGTCGAATGCCCAAAGCGAACAACAGGCGCGCAAACGGAATGGTCCGCTTTTCGTCGATCGCGGCAAACAGATTTCTGGCCGAGGTTTCCCCCCACCCATCCCGGTTTTTCAGCCGTGCCAGATTGGTCCTGTCACGCTGCTCCAGTGTAAAGATATCCGCCGGAGTCTTTATCGGAAGGATCGGATCATCATAGAACATCTCGATCTGTTTTGCACCAAGGCCTTCTATGTCAAACGCCTTGCGTGAGACGAAATGTTTCAGTTTTTCAACGGCCTGCGCGGGGCAAATCAAGCCACCGGTGCAGCGGCGGACCGCATCACCTTCTTCACGGATCGCCTCGCTTTGACATTCCGGACAGCGCGTCGGAAAGATAAACGGCTGCGAACCGGCCGGGCGCTTGGACAGATCAACATCTGACAGTTTCGGAATCACATCCCCGGCGCGGTATACCTGAACCCAGTCACCGACACGAATATCCTTGCCATCGCGGATCGTGCCGCCCTTGGCATCGCGTCCCGCGATATAGTCTTCGTTGTGCAATGTGGCGTTGGACACAACAACACCGCCCACCGTCACCGGATGCAACCGTGCAACCGGGCTAAGCGCGCCTGTACGACCGACCTGAATGTCGATCGCCTCCAGCCTCGTCCAGGCCAGTTCGGCCGGGAACTTGTGTGCGATCGCCCATCGCGGCGTGGTTGAGCGGAACCCCAAACGCGCCTGAAGCGACAGATCATTCACCTTGTAGACAACCCCGTCGATGTCATAGGCCAAGGTGGAACGTTGCGCCTCGATATCCTGGTAATGCTCCAGCATCTCTTGCGTCGTTTTGCACAGGCGGGTCAGGGGGTTCGTCGAAAATCCAAGTGATTTCAACCGCTCGACCGCCCCTATCTGCGAGTCGGACAATGGCTCTGAAACCTCTCCCCAGGCGTAAGCAAAGAAACGCAACGGGCGCGAGCGCGTGATTTCCGGATCCAGTTGCCGCAAAGACCCCGCCGCCGCGTTTCTTGGATTGGCAAAGGGTTTGCCGCCGCGCTCTGCCTGCCGCGCGTTCAACGCCTCGAAATCCGCGTGAGACATGTAAACCTCACCCCTGACTTCCAGAACCTCTGGCGCGTTTTTCAGGTGCTGCGGGATATCGGAAACCGTGCGGGCATTGGCCGTTACGTTTTCACCGATTTCGCCATCTCCGCGCGTGGCAGCCTGAACAAGCTGTCCGTTTTCATACCGCAATGACAGCGACAGGCCATCTATCTTGGGTTCGGCGGTGTAGGCCAGACTTTCACCAGCCCCAAGGCCCAGGTATTTCCGGATCGACCTGTCGAAATCGGCCACGTCGTCATCATCGAAAGCGTTGCCCAGCGACATCATGCGCACGGCGTGCGTGACTTTCGAAAAACCATCGGCAGGCTTTGCACCCACTTGATCCGTCGGGCTGTCGGTACGCTTGAGATGAGGGAAACGCGCTTCTATCTCGGCATTGCGCCGTTTGAGAGCGTCATAGTCGGCATCCGACATGTCAGGCGCATCAGCCGTGTGATACAGCGTGTTTGCCTTCGACAATAGTTCGGCCAGACGTGCAAGCTCGGCACGCGCCTCATCTTCCGTCAGCTCGGATATGGAAATTAAGTTGCTCATGGCCTCGCCCTGTCACGCGTACTTGGACCTCAGTGATAGGGCGAGGCCATGGCCAGGTCCAGACGTGCTGAGCCGTGAGTGCAAAGTGCCACCCTGGACCACCGGCGGCACTGGTGGTTCAATTCAAAGTCCGACTGCCATCCGTGTTTCGTCCAGCGTGTTGCTTTGCGGGTCTCGCAGCACATAGCCACGGCCCCAGACGGTTTCGATATAGTTCTCTCCACCGGTCGCATTGCTGAGCTTTTTGCGCAGTTTGCAGATGAACACATCGATAATTTTCAGCTCAGGTTCATCCATGCCGCCATACAGGTGGTTCAGAAACATTTCCTTGGTCAGAGTCGTCCCCTTGCGCAGGCTGAGCAACTCGAGCATCTGGTATTCCTTGCCGGTCAAATGAACCGTCTTGCCATCCACTTCCACGGTTTTTGCATCAAGGTTCACCGCAATTCGCCCTGTATGAATGATCGATTGCGAATGCCCTTTGGAACGGCGGATGATGGCATGTATGCGTGCCACCAGTTCTTCGCGATGGAAAGGCTTGGTCAGATAATCATCGGCGCCAAAGCCGAATCCCTTGATCTTGCTTTCGGTATCATCGGCACCGGACAAAATCAGAATCGGTGTTTCCACCCTGGCGATCCGCAACTGGCGCAGAACCTCATGCCCGTTCATGTCCGGCAGGTTCAAATCCAGCAAGATCAGGTCGTAATCATAGAGTTTTGCCAGATCGATTCCTTCTTCGCCAAGATCCGTCGCATAGACGTTCAGGTTCGCATGCGTCAGCATCAGTTCGATGCTTTTGGACGTGGTCGGATCATCCTCGACAAGAAGTATGCGCATTTTTCACTGCTCCAATTCGGGTCAATAGTTCCAATTAAAATTAAACCTGACCAAGAATGGTTAATCTGACGTTACCGTTGAATCATTTATTCACGCTCTCCTTTAGGTTGTCGATACTTTTTTAGCGCCGTCGCCTTCAACGCCTCGACGCCGTGTTCCGCGATCAAAGAAACCCAACCGTTGAATTCTTCGTCGCTCAGGCCGTATTTCTTTTTTGCGTCAGACAGGCTGATCAACCCGTAAAGCACGCCACGCACGACAAGAATCTTGCGTGACGCCACCCATCGCCTTGTGTTCGCGGGCGGCAAATCCGCATGCGTCAAAATGGATCCATCCGGCAGAGCAACAGACCTTGGCCCTTCAACTTTGTGCAAATACATCGCTTTACCCTTCTTGCTGCACCAAAGCTGCCCTCAGCCTACTTAAAGTCGCGTGAAACCGCCCCTTGAGAGTGTGTAGAATTTTCCTATATTCTGCCGGTCTTTCTTAACCCGGACTGGAATCTGCAATGGCCCTCGACACCGAGACCCCGCTGAACTCGCTTGGCTTTGCCAAACCACCCTCGGAAACGCGGGTCGTTGTGGCGATGTCGGGGGGCGTCGACAGTTCCGTTGTCGCGGCCTATCTGGCCGATCAGGGCTATGATGTGGTCGGTGTGACTTTGCAGCTATATGACCACGGCGCGGCATTGGCCAAGAAAGGTGCCTGTTGCGCTGGAATCGATATTCATGATGCGCGACGCGTGGCGGAAGAACGGGGATTTCCGCATTACGTTCTGGATTACGAGAACATCTTCAAGGATGCCGTGATCGACGAGTTTGCCGACAGCTATCTGGCAGGCGCGACGCCGGTTCCCTGCATCCGCTGCAACGAGCGGGTGAAATTCAAGGACCTTCTGGAAACCGCCAAGGATCTCGAGGCAGACTGCATGGCCACCGGCCATTACATTCAGCGCAAGATGGGCGCCAACGGACCGGAACTGCACAGCGCCGAAGACGCCAATCGCGATCAGTCCTATTTCCTGTTCTCGACCACGCCAGAGCAACTTAATTTTCTGCGCTTCCCGCTGGGCCACCTGCCGTCAAAAGACGCAACCCGTGAGATGGCGGCGCAGTATGGGCTGTCGGTGGCGGACAAGCCCGACAGCCAGGATATCTGCTTCGTGCCCGACGGCAATTATGCCAGCGTCATCGAAAAACTGCGCCCCGGAGCCGCGGAACCCGGCGAGATCGTTCACGCCGACGGCCGCGTACTGGCGCAACACAACGGTGTGATTCACTATACGATCGGCCAACGTCGCGGTCTTGGCATCGGCGGCCTCAGCGAGCCGCTTTATGTCGTCAAACTGGACGTCGACAAAAAGCAGGTCGTTGTCGGCCCGAAAGAGATGCTGGCAACGCGAGTCGTTCCGGTGCGCGAGATCAATTGGCTGGGCGATGACCCCTTCTCGTCACGCGATGAATGGCATCTTTCCGTCAAAGTCCGCTCGACCCGCCCGCCGCGCGAGGCAATCATTCGGCCGCTGTCGGACACTACGGCCGAGGTCGAACTGCTGACCCCCGAGGAAGGCATCTCGCCGGGGCAGGCCTGCGTGTTTTACGCAAACGAAGGCAGCCGCGTGTTCGGCGGTGGCTGGATCTGGCGTGGGTATTAGGCTGAAACCGGCTCGACCTCGGGTTCAATCTGAATCTGCAATGCATCGTTGAACCGATTGAACGCACCGCACAAGGCGATGCGCCAGGTCAGCTCGACGATCTGAGCATCGGTGAACCATTCCCTCAGATCCGCCACTTCGGCATCCTTCATACGGCCCGACCGGATCGTCACGGCTTCGGCATAGCGCACGACCGCCTTGTCACAGGCATCCAGTTCCGGATGATCCTCGACGTCCGGCAGACGCGCCGCCCCTTCGGGGCTCAGCCCCGCGACGGTCAGCAGCGGTGTGTGATGCGAGACGCAATAATCGCAGGCATTCAGTTTTGAAACCGTCACCATCGCCAGCTCCAACGCACGGCGCGGCAAGTTCTCTTGCTCTCGCAGGGTTGTCAGCATTCCCGTGACATGGTTCAGAACCGGAGGGCAATACGCTGCGACGCGGGCCCAGTTATCAAACGGGCCATAGGCGCCCAATGCAGCGTGGGACGCGCGCGCGTCGGCGGTCATTTCCTGATCCGACAAAGGGGGGATGCGGGTCATGTTGAAAACTCCTTTTCTGGGTCACGATACCTTGGACCTGCGCCCCAGCAACAGACCTTTGCAGGTCACATATGCGAGACAACGCGCTCTCTTTGCCGGGTCACACCATATCGGTGGGAGAGTTGAAGAGAATATAGAGCCCGACGCAGACCATGATATAGGGCGCAATCCGATCCAGCCGGGCAACGCGCGGACCAAGGCTTTTGGCGTGGGGCGCCCCCCATGCCGCAACAACAACCAGCAAGACGGCCGCGCTGGCGGCACCGATCAACGCAACAATCCGATAGGACGGCGCAGAGTCCGCAAGCAGAGGGGTCATTACCGCAAAACTGTCTATCGAGAGGCTCAGGAAAAGCGTCACCACCGAAGTCACCGCCCCTTTTGACTCCGCACCTTCGGTGTCCGCGTCGCGAAACTGATGCCAGATTCCGCGCAAGCCAAACACCAGCGGGACAAGGCCGAGATAGCCGATCCAAAACGGAAGGCCACTCTGGTTCAGGCCCACGGCCACGGTCATGGCCAGGGAAAGTACGATCGTCTGAGCGACGGCAAAACCCACGATCGCGCGGCGCTGTTCCATCACCAGGATCAAGCCCAACAAGACAGCCAGATTGTCCAGATTGGTAGAGATCATCGCGATCCCCGCAGAGACTGCAAACAGCGCGTGATCAAGCATTGCGTGGCTGCATTCTGTTCAAAACCGCCCGCGCTGCGCGCAAGCCGGGTGCTTCGCCCCCACGCCCCAACCTGTCCATGGTCAGGTTCATGGCATGCTGTTGCGCATCGGGTGCGTCGGCGACCTTTCGCAAGGCTTCGGCGATTTTCTGAGGCTGACAATCATCCAGCAGGCATTCCGGCACGGCGCGTGTTTCCGAAACCAGATTGACCAGTGTAACGGTGTCCAGCTTGACCATCCGTTCCGCCATTTTCTGCGTCAGCCAGTTCAGCTTGTACGCAATGACCATCGGCGTATTCTGCGCTGCAAGTTCCAGCGAAACCGTTCCCGAAGCAGCAAGGGCAAGATCTGCGGCGCCAAAGGCCGCTCGTTTGTCGGCCATGGCTTGTTCCGCACCCACCCGGCGGGGATCCAGCACCACGGGCGCGCCAGGCCATTCTGGTACCAGTTCATTTATCAGATCTGTTGTCGCACCTACGGTCGGGATCACCACGCGGTAATTCGGGTGGTCATCGAAAAACAACCCCAACGCGCCGCCGAAAGACTCTGCCAGACGTTCAATCTCACCCCGCCGCGACCCGGGCAAGGCCAGCAGGATCGGCGCATTACCCAGATCAAAGCGGTGGCGAAAGGCGGCGATCTCATCTGGTGTGGCAGTCGGTTCGCCAACCACAGGATGGCCGACAAAGTCGCATTCCATCCCTGCCCGCTCCATGTACGGAGGTTCAAAAGGAAGAAGAGCCAGCACATGGTCGATGACCTTTGCCATCTTGTCTGCACGCCCGGGGCGCCAAGCCCAGACACTGGGCGCAACATAATGCACGGTTCGGATTTTGCTGTTGGCTTTTACGATTTTGGCGACGCGCAAGCTGAAATCCGGGCTGTCTATGGTGATCAATACATCCGGTTTCGTGTCCAGCACCGCCTGTGCCGTCTCGGATATCCGCCGTTTCAGGTGAAAAAACTTCGGCAGCACTTCGACAAGCCCCATGACAGACAGCTCGGACATCGGGAACCGGCTGCGCAGGCCCTGCGCTTGCATCAGCTGGCCTCCCACACCGTCGAATTCAATCTCGGGCACCAGGGTTTTCAACCCCTCCATCAGCGCGCCACCCAACCGGTCGCCCGAAGGTTCACCGGCGACCAGAAAGACACGCATCAGACTGCCCGCTCGCGGATATAGAGAAACAGACCCAGACGGTTGCATTCAGCGATGACGCGTTCCTTTTCCAGAACGAGCACACCGCCTTTTTCCAAAACGATCCCGGACAAACCTGCCGCAACCGTGTCGGTAACAGTTTCCGGCCCGATGGCGGGCAAATCGGCGCGCCGATCCTGATCGGGTTTGGGGCCTTTGAACAGAATGCCCCCGCCAGCGTCGGGGCGTTGGGTCAGGGATTGCAGCATCCACGCGGTGCCGAACACCCCCTCGATGGCCAGCGCCTGCCCTTTGGACACGGCACAAGCCTGCCCGGTATCCGCCGCCCCCATTGCGCGAAGAATCCCGGCGGCGCGGTCAGCGTCGGCCATGTCGGCGTCCGAGGGCTGGGCCTCGGTCAGACATCCCACAGGCGGCAACAAACCGGGCGCGATCTCATGTGCGGCCCTGAGGGTGAGGCCGGCCCCTTCAAGAATTCCGATCACCGCGCGCAAAGCTCCGTCATCCCCGGACAGGATGGCCTTTTGGATGATCGGAACCAATGGCAGCGTCGCGGCGTCGATGCGCGATGGGTCGATTGGCGGGCGTCGAACAGCGCCGGCCAGACAGATATCGGTCACGCCCCGCGCCTTCAGGTCAGCGATGAAACTGCCCAGCTGTTCCAGAGGAAACACGACATCTGCACTCAGGCTGTCAGGCAGAAACCCCTCCATTGCGCAGATCAGAGGGCGTTCTGGCAACTGCGCAACAACTTCCGTCGGCAGCGTCCCGGTTCCCGCAATCAACGCAAGCATGACCCTATTTCCTCGGGGTCAGGAAGGATCGGTCACTGTGGCCGGTGACGAAATCCACGATCTGCTGCACATAGTCGCTTTCGTTACCTTCACCGATCCGGCTGGCGCGATCCATAAAGGTGCCTTCGCCGTCGGACAATTCCTTGAATGCCGCGCGCAGCGCCGAGATATCTTCACGCGATACACCCTTGCGCTTGAGACCGACGAGGTTCAGGCCATCCAGCTCACCCCGCGACGCCTGTACCAGGCCGTAAGGAATAACATCTTTCGGCACCATGGTCAGCGCGCCAATAATGGCCCCGCGTCCAACGCGCACCCATTGATGCAGCCCTGAAATGCCACCGACGATCACGTCGTCTTCGACGATGCAATGCCCCGCCGCGCCGGCATGGTTCACCATGATCACACGGTTGCCGATCTGAACGTCATGGGCCACGTGAACACCCGCCATCAACAGGCAGTCGTCACCGATCCGCGTGACCCCTCCGCCACCTTCGGTCCCGGTATTGATTGTCACATGCTCGCGAATGCGGTTGCGTTTGCCAATCTCAAGCCGGGTGTTTTCGCCGCTGAATTTCAGGTCCTGAGGGATTTCACCAATCACCGAGAAATTGAACACGACGGTATCGTCGCCGATCGAGGTGTCGCCCGTCACGACCACATGCGATTTCAACTCGACCCGATCGCCCAGTTTCACCTGTGGGCCCACGTGGCAGAAGGGACCGATGATACAATCCTGTCCAATCTGCGCACCGTCTTCAATAATTGCGCTGGGATGGACTCCGTTCATGTTGTCTTTTCCATATCCCAGTCGACATAAGCCGAGAATTCCGCCTCGGCGGCAACTTCGCCTTCGACAGTTGCACGGCCGCTGAATTTGAACAGCTTTCCGCCTTTTTTCCCACGCACTGTTTCCACATGCATTTCCAGCACATCACCGGGCACCACCTTGCGGCGGAATTTGCACTTGTCGATGCTCATGAAGTAAATCAACAGCTCGGTGTCGATGACGTCCATTCCCACACCCAGCATCACACCGGCGGTCTGCGCCATTGCCTCGACAATGGTGACACCCGGCATGATTGGCGTACCGGGGAAATGCCCCTGAAAATGCGGTTCGTTCATGGTGACATTCTTGATTCCGCGCGCCGACTGATAGCCCGAGATATCTACCACCTTATCGACCAGCAAAAACGGATAGCGGTGCGGCAGGATCCTCTGGATCAGCTGAATGTCTGCGCTTTTGGTTTCTGTGCTCATGATGCAGATATCCCGTTTTGGATGTTTCTTTTTTTGCGTGGTTAGCAATACAGCACTGCAAGGGCAAGCGAACCTATTCGCCCTGACCCTGTTGCAAATCGCTTCCATCACCAATCGCGGCGTTTATTCGGATGATTGCGGCTTCGGTGATGTCAGATGTGCTGACGACAACATTAGATCGCTCGATCATCACGCTGGCCCCAATTTCGCGCAACAGATCGACAAGCACCGGGCGCACAATCTCGGAAAAGGTCTGCTGGGCTTCTTCGCTGCGACGGGCCAGTACGTCCAGCTTTGCCCTTTGCCCCTCGCGATGGGACTGAACCTTGAGATCAAACGCCTCGGCCAAGGGGCGGAACTCGTCGGCCGACATGGTGGCGCGCTGCTCGGTAAGTTCCTTTTCTTCGCGGCTCAGTTCCGCGACAATCCGTTGGTTTTCTTCGGACAGTAAGGCGCTTTCCTTTTCAATTTCACGCAAAACGCGCTGTCCGAAAGCGGACTTGGCAAACAGCTCTTCACTGGACAGGGTGACCACACTGGCTTGAGGCACACCAAGCTGCTGAGCATTTGCCAAAGACGCCAGGACCATCGCCATAAATGCACACAGGGCCCAAAGCGGGCCCCGTGTTCTGCCAAGCAATCTGTTCAGCATCGCGGATCAGAACCGGGCCTGGATCGTAAAGTCAAAGTTCTGCTCCTTGTCGAAAGATTCTTTCTTGAGAGGCTGCGAAAAGTTGAACTGCAACGGCCCGAACGGAGTTTCCCAGAGCACCGAAATACCGATCACGTGCCGGATCGATCCGTTTGCACCGACAATGGTTGCACCTGCCGTATTGACGTTGTCGATGTTGTAGAGGTTGCCGACATCATAGAACAGGCCGCCACGCAGACCCAGCTCCTCGGGCAGACCCAGTGGGAAGTCGGTTTCGAAACGGGCAACCCAGTAGTAGTTGCCGCCGATCGCATCATCCTGACCGTTGGACAGGTCACGCGGTCCGATACCCGCAGGTTCAAAACCCCGGAAGGTATTGGGGCCCAGCACAAAGCGGTCAACAGTACGGCTGAAATCGTTTCCGCGCCAGTGCAGCGCGCCCAGCTCCATCGTGGCCCGAAGCACCACTTCTTCGTTCCATACCCGGGTTTGCGCGATACCACGCGCCGTGGTCTTGAAGTACTTGTTGTCCCCGCCAAGTCCAGCGGCATCAACGCCAACCTCGAACAGAACGCCGGTATTGGGGTCCAGACCGCCGATACGGCTGTCATAAATGTAGGACAGTCCCAAAGAACTGGACGTCCGTTTGCCCTGCGCAATTTCAGAAGCAATCACCGCGCCGTTAACTTCGTTGTCCTGCTGCGTCATCTCGCTGCGGTCCCAGCCATAGCGGAGCCGCAGAGCCGACAATTCACCGATCGCATAGGTCAGCTGCGGTGCAAAGAAAAGACTGCTTGTGTCGTAACTTGCAAACCCGGAATTGGTGGCAGACAGCCCCAGACCAAGGTCAAAGCGCAGCTTGCGACCCAGAAGGTAAGGCTCTGTGAAGCTGAGCGTATATTGTTCCGAGTCCTGCGCGGTCGAGATCGACACACCAAGGTTCTGGCCACGACCCAGGAAGTTGGATTCGTTCAGGGCAACGGCAATCCCGAAGCCGTCCGTAACCGAGTAGCTGCCTCCGAGGCTCAGCGAGCCGGTAGGTTGTTCTTCAACGTCTACATCCAGAATGACCTGGCTGGGCGACGATCCCTCGCGCGGCTCGACTTCCGCGACGGCGAAAAAGCCCAGGGCATTGATGCGCTCGGCGGCCTGACGGATTTCGCGGGGATTGAACGGGTCACCTTCGACGGTATCGAACTGACGGCGGATCACCCGGTCCAAGGTGGTTGTGTTACCTTCAATATCAATCCGCTCGACAAAGATCCGAGGACCTTTTGTCAGAACAAATTCGATATCCAAAGTCAGATCGCGGTCATTGCGTGTAACACGTGGTTCCACGCGAAGGAAATCCACACCTTGCTTCAGGCCCAGCCGTTCCTGTCGCGTAATCGAATTTTCAACCAGCGTCGGCGTATATGTCACGCCGGGCTTGATCTTCAGCGCGTCCTGATAAGGGGCCGGATCCACGCCCGGAATCTCACTGACGGTCGTGATCTTACCAAATGAGAATTTCTGGCCCTCGGTTACATTCATCACCAGGAAAAACGCATCCCGTTCGCTGGTAAACTCGACATTGGCGCTGTTCACGCGGAAGTCGACATAGCCTCGTGACAGGTAGAAATCCCGGATGACCTGCTTGTCGAACTCGATACGATCGCCGATGAAGGTGTCGTTCCTGAAGAACGTCCGCAGGAAAGTTGCCTGCTTGGTTTCCAGAACGCGGCGCAAGCGTCGGTCCGAAAAGGCACGGTTGCCGACAAAGCTGACACGTTCCACTTCGATGGTCGTGCCTTCGGCCACTTCGAAAACCAGATCAACCCGGTTGTCGCTGCGGCGGATAATCCGAGGGATCACGGTCGCGGCAACACGGCCTTGGGCTGAATACACTTCGGCAATCATATCAGCGTCAGACTCGGCCACCTGCGGGGTAAAGACGCGGCGCGGCTGCGATTCGATGACGTCCAGCAACACGTCGTCCTTGACGCGGGCGTTACCTTCGATGCTGATCTGGTTGATCGTCGGATATTCCTGCACCTTAATGACCAGCGTCGAGCCGCGCGGCGTCAGTTCGACTGTTTCAAATACACCACTGTCAAGCAATCGCTGATAGGCATCATTGAGCTGGCCGGCAGTTACGGTTTGGCCAGGTTCGATTCCCGTTCGGGCGATGATCGTACCGGTTTCGATCCGGCGATTGCCCTCAACGTCAAACGAATTGATCGTGAAATTTTGCGCCAGTGCTGCATGCGGAAAAGTCATTAAGCTTGCAGCAACAAAAAGGAAAAGAACCGCTAGCGCCTGCCACAAAATATTGTTTGTTGGCATTTGCTGCCCGCAGGATGTGCCCGCCCCTCGCCTGTCAGTCATTTTATGCTCTACCCAGAATTTTAAGACTTTAATGCTGAGTAACGGGATTGAATGAGCTTGTCAAAAGGCGAAATAGAAGCAGCCGCGAAGACTGCCATTCAAATTGACGACGTTAATTTCAGTAAGAATCACATGGCCGCCAGATAGGCGGCACCTGCCATAGCCAACGCCGTAACTGCAAAGCTCAGCAGAACATCCCAATTCAGCACGAACAGGAAGCTAAAGCTCTGATACGATTTTTTCAGCGTTTTGGTCATGGTTTTTCCCTCAGACGCAAAAATCATAACGTCAGAATGAGGCAATTTTGCGGCCCAATCTTGCGCCACGCGCCACAATTAGCAGAACAAATCGTTGCTCACTGAAAACAGCATGAGGGTGAGAATTAAGGTGATCCCTACACCCATGAGCACCCGCAAGGCCCCATCACTGGGTGGTTTCCCTGCAATGGCTTCATAGGCGTAGAACACAAGGTGCCCGCCATCCAATGCCGGGATCGGAAACAGGTTCAGCAATCCGACCGCCGTCGACAGAACCGCGATGAAGAAAATGAAGTTCTGCGCCCCCTGGCTGGCCATTGCCCCCGAGGTTTCGGCAATCCCGATCGGCCCCGAGATGTTACAGGTGCTGATTGCCCCCGTCACCATGTGCCACATACCAGACAGCGACCCTTCGATAATGCGGCCCGTCTGTCTGACACCGCCGGTCAGTGAATCCAGAATACCGGCCGGTTCAGTTGCTGGCTCCAGCATCATGCCCCCGATGATCCCAATCCGCCAATGGGTGACGAAACCGCCATCCGGCTGAGGTTCATCCGTGCGTCGGGGGGCCAATGCGAATTCCAGCTCGGACCCATCCCGCCAGACGTCCAACAGCAGAACCCGGCCGTCGGACCCTTCGACAAAATCCTTCAGCTGCTCGAAGGCAAAGATCGGCTCTCCGTTCACCGCCGTGATGACATCGCCTTGTTTCAGTTGAATATCCATCGCCGCGCTGCGTGGGGCCACTTGGCGGATCAGGGGTGGAAACATCCATGGTGCTTGTACATCCAGCGTCTCACCGTCCCGGATCACCGTGTAATCCAGAACCGGTTCCACAGGCAGCGCATCGATAAAGTCCTGCCAGGCCCCCTCTTCATCATAGTCAGGTGTCGGTGTGCCGGCGATTGCGGTGATCACATCACCTTCTCTCAGTTCCTGCACAGTGCCTGGCAAGGGTTGCAACGTTCCGACCGTCAGCGGCTCCTTCGATACGCCCTGTGACCAGAAAATCAGGCCAAACACCAGAATGGACATGACGAAGTTGAAGACAGGTCCGGCCGCGACCGTTGCGGCCCGTGCCCACAAAGGGGCACCATGCATGGTGCGGCGCAGCTCTTCCGGGCTTTGGGTAGCTATGCCTTCCATCGCCTTTTCATCCTTGCCCGATGCTGCATTGGCATCGCCCAGGAACTTTACGTACCCCCCAAACGGCAGCAACGCGATCTGCCATCTTGTCCCCCGTTTGTCGACACGGCTCCAGAGAACCGGGCCAAACCCGATCGAGAACACTTCGGCATGGATACCGGACCAACGCCCCACAATGTAGTGGCCGTATTCGTGCACCGCGACGATGACCGACAATGCGATGACAAACGCGACAATCGTCCAGAGAAGATTCCCAAATTGCGGGATTAGGGAAAGTACGTCCAAAATTCTATCCTGCTCGTTCCACCACAGCGTCATCGACCCACTGACGTGCCAGATGGTCTGTTTGCTGTACGTTATCAAGGGTCATCGGGGCATCAATAAGGCTGTCTGACGCGTCGAACCTGTCGAGAACCGCCGCGACGGCATCAGCCATATCCAGAAATCCGGTCCGGCGCGCGATGAAATGATCCAGCGCACGTTCCTTCGCGGCGTTGAAAACAGCACCCGCCAGGCCGCCACGCGCCATCACATCCCGGGCCAGTTTCAATGCGGGATAACGTGCCAGATCCGGAGCGTTGAAACGCAACTGCCCCAGCTTGGCCAAATCAAGGCGCTGTATCGGCAATTCCCGTCTTTCGGGCCAATGCAGTGCGTAACCGATGGCGTGGCGCATATCGGGTGCCCCCATATGGGCCATCACCGCACCATCACGATACCCGACCAGGGCGTGTACTATGGATTCCGGATGCACCAGCACTTCGATCTGATCCGGATTGACACCGAAATATTCTTTTGTTTCTATAACTTCCAGCGCCTTGTTGAACATGGATGCGCTGTCGATGGTGATACGCTGCCCCATATCCCAATTCGGATGGCTCGAGGCTTGTTCCACCGTCGCGTTCACCAGTTCACTCAGGGGCCAATCACGAAACGCCCCGCCGCTGGCGGTGATGATCACACGCTCGACTGTTTCGATGTCTTCACCGACCAAAGCCTGAAACACCGCCGAATGTTCGCTGTCGACCGGCAGCAATCGCGCACCATGCCGTTTGGCCGTTTCCAGAACCAACGATCCTGCGCAGACCAATGTCTCTTTGTTGGCCAGTGCCAGGGTCGCCCCCTGTTTCAACGCCTCGATGCCCGGCGCCAACCCGGCCGAGCCGACAATGGCCGACATGATCCAATCCGCCGGACGTGCCGCAGCCTCGACGATGGCACGCGGGCCCGCAGCCGCCTCGACGCCACTGCCGGCCAAAGCGGAACGCAGGTCATCAAGCCGGTCTTCATGAGCAGTGACGGCAATATCGGCACCGAGCCGACGCGCGTCATCCGCAAGTCTTTGAATATTGGCGCCACCGGTCAAGGCCACGACGTCATACTCGGACGGTGCACGCGAAATCAGATCAATCGTATTCTGCCCGATCGACCCGGTGGCTCCAAAAACAGATACCTTTCGCATTACATTTCACCCGGCGAATAGATCAGCCCCGCGATCAGAACGAACAGCGCGGCCCCCATCATGCCATCGAACCGATCCAGAAAGCCGCCATGGCCCGGTATCAGGTTCGAACTGTCTTTGACACCGAACTTGCGTTTGACCGCACTTTCAGCAATATCACCGGCTTGGCTTGCCATTGAAGCCAAAACGGAAACAAGGACAAAAGCGAATCCAAAGCCGGCCAGGCTTGCAAAAACCGCGCCGACACATGCCGCGGCGGCCCACCCTCCGGCGGTTCCCGACCACGTCTTCTTCGGGCTGACCTTGGGCCAGAATTTCGGGCCACCAACCGCCTTGCCCACGAAATAGCCCGCGACGTCCGTGGCGACCACGACAGCAATCAGCCAAACCATCCAGCCAAAACCGGAATTTTCGCGGATCGAAATGAAACCCAGCCCGGCCCCGACGATCCAGACCACGAACAACCCGAACAGAACCTTCGAACGACTGATCTGCCCCACTCCCACAAGCGCAGGCGCAAGCACGACCGGCAAAGTGTAAATCGTCGGCAGATGATAGCTGAGAACCACGGTGATGCTTGTCAGAATCCCCAATTGAACAGCCACGCCGCGGGCTTGCGGGTCGATCATCCGAACCAATTCCCACGTCATCAGACCACAGGCTGCGGCGATGAAGGTTTCGAACCACCACCCGCCAAGCCAGACTTCGATTGATCCGATCACGACAAGAACAGCAGCAGAAAGAACCCGTGTTGTCAGGTCAGACCATCGGCCGTCTCTCATGCCAGAACCGCTCCGAACCGCCGATCTCTGGTGCCGTAATTCTGGCACAGACGGGCCAGTTCAGCAGCAGTGAAGTCCGGCCAGAGGGTGTCGATGAATTCATATTCCGAGTAAGCCGATTGCCAAAGAAGAAAATTTGAAATCCGCGCTTCACCGCTGGTTCGGATAACAAGGTCGGGATCAGGAAGAACACGCGTATCCAGATATTTAGGAAGAGTTTCTTCATCCACCTCTTCGGGTTTCAGCCGCCCTTCAGCCACATCCCGTGCCAGACGCTTGGTGGCGCGTGCGACCTCGTCGCGACCACCGTAATTCAGCGCGACGGTCAAATGAACCAGATCGTTGTTCTTGGTTTCTTCTTCCAGCGAGTCCATCAACTCGATCAATTTGGAATCCAGCCGGACCCGATCTCCGATGAACCGAACGCGGATGCCATTATCCGCAAGTGTCCGGGTTTCCTTGATGATGTAGCGGCGAAACAGGTTCATCAGGCCGGCCACCTCGACCTGGGTCCGCTTCCAGTTTTCGGTCGAAAAAGCGAACACCGTCAGGTACTTGATCCCCAAACCAGGGCAGGCCTCGACAACCTCGCGCACGCGCCGCGCGCCGGCATGGTGGCCGAACAGCCGGGGACGGCCGCGCGCCTGCGCCCAACGACCATTGCCATCCATGATGATGGCCACATGGCGCGGGCCGGACTCCAGCTCGGTTTGCGGGTCTTTTGGCATCAGTTCGGCTCAGACCTGCATGATTTCGGCTTGCTTGGTTTCGAGCGCAGCATCCACGGCCTTGATCATCTCATCCGTCATGTCCTGAACTTCGCTTTCCCAAAGCTTCTGGTCATCTTCCGACATGCCGTCCGCCTTGGCCTTCTTGATCTGATCCATGCCATCGCGACGCACGTTGCGGATCGCAATGCGCGCGTTTTCCGCGTACTGACCGGCGACCTTGCTCAGCTCGCGGCGGCGTTCTTCGTTCAACTCGGGAATCGGCAGCATTATGATGGTTCCGTTCAATTGCGGATTGATACCAAGGCCGCTTTCGCGGATGGCCTTTTCCACCTTACCCACCAGTGACTTGTCCCAGACGTTAACAGTGACCATACGCGGTTCGGGCACGTTCACGGTGCCCACCTGGTTGATCGGTGTCATCGAGCCGTAAGCGTCAACCATGACAGGTTCCAGCATCGAGGCCGAAGCACGCCCTGTTCGCAATGATGCAAATTCGGTTTTCAGATTGGCCATTGCGCCATCCATGCGGCGCTGCAGATCATTGGTGTCCAGTTCGAAGTCGTCAGACATTCTGCTCACTCCCCGTCTTCAGGTACTCTTTGGATGGGTCTTACGCCATCGCAATTGGGATGTATAGCAATCATGATCGGGAATTGTATCAATGGCCAGAGGTGTTGCGACCAATTTGGACAAACATCGTTTTCCGGAACCTGGCCGAGTTTCTTCGGCCAGGTTGCTTTCATGGGTCAGCCTCAGGCGTTCACATCCACCACGACGCGGCCCTTGACCTGACCTTTCAGAATGTCGGCGCCCAGTTGCGGCAGATCGGACAAACCGGCCGGTTGAACCATCGCCTCAAGCTTGTCCATCGGCAGATCCGTTGCGATCCGTTTCCACGCGCGCACCCTGTTGTCATAGGGCTGCATCACGCTGTCGATGCCCAAAAGGTTCACGCCGCGTAGCAGGAACGGAATCACCGTCGCAGGCAAAGCAGCCCCCCCTGCCAAACCTACCGCAGCAACAGAGCATCCGTATTTCATCTGGCCCAGAACGCGTGCCAGCATGGCGCCGCCCACAGCGTCAACGCAGCCCGCCCATGTTTCGCTTTCCAGAGGGCGTTTTGTGGTCTCGTTCAGGTCGTCGCGCGGCACGATGGTCGTCGCTCCAAGTGATTTCAGATAGTCACCGGTTTCGGGCCGTCCGGTGACCGCGGCGACCTCATAGCCCAAATTGCCAAGAATGGCCGTGGCCACCGACCCGACGCCGCCCGCGGCCCCGGTTACCAATACCGGTCCACGATCCGGGGTCAGCCCATGATCCTCCAGCGCCATGACCGCCAGCATCGCAGTAAACCCGGCAGTGCCCACTGCCATTGCCTGACGCGTTGTCAGCCCATCGGCCAGCGGCACCAGCCAATCGGCCCGCGCGTTGGCTTTTTGCGAATAGCCGCCCCAGTGTGCCTCACCAACGCGCCATCCGGTCAGAACAACCTTGTCTCCGGGTTTGTAGCGGTCATCCGATGAGGCCTCGACCGTGCCGGCGTAGTCAATGCCGGGGACATGCGGATAGGCCCGCACCAGCCCGCCCCCTTTCGGAGACAGGCACAGGCCGTCCTTGTAGTTCACCGTAGAATATTCGACCGCAACCGTGACATCACCATGCGGCAGGTCATCCACCGACAATTGTTTGATCGAGCCGGTGGCAAGTCCGCTCTCTTCATCCTTGTCCATCACAAGTGCATTGAACATCTGTCATTCCTTTCGTGTTCAGCGACCAGCCCATGTCGTCAACTGGTTCAAAATTTCCCGAGGTCGACGCGGCAGCGTCCTTGATTCTGCTAGATCCAGAAATGCGATTGCACGGTCGCGCGGCGCATCCCGGCCGGTGTTTCCACTTCCAGTTCCGTCCCGGCATCCCAATGGCTCAGGCGCACCATACCGATCGCCACATTGGTTTCAAAATCCGGAGACCAGGCCGCTGATGTCACCTGCCCCACGCGCTTGCCGCTTGCAAACAGGTCCCAGGGACGATCGCAGCCCGGTACAGGCTCACCGGCGATGGCGATTGGCCGGATTTGCTGCACCGGCCCTTCCTTGGCGACACGCAACAGAGCATCCCGACCGATACAGCCAATCGCGGTATGCGTGTTGCAGAACTTTCCCAGACCGCATTCATGCGGGGTATTGTCGTCGGTCATGTCGTTCCCATAGGACAACAGCCCGCCCTCAATGCGTTCGATCAGGTTCGGGCAGCCCGCGCGCACGTGCAGGTCTTCGCCGGCGGCAAACAGGGCGTTCCACAAAGGCATGCCGATATCGCCACCTTCAACGTATATCTCGAAACCACCCTGTTTCGAATAACCGGATCGCGCGACGGCCAGATCGCGCCCCTCGAACTCGAACATGTCAAATTTAAAGAAACGGATGTCGCGCACTCGGTCCCCGAAGACACGCGCCATCAGCTCGTCCGCCTTTGGGCCCTGAACGGCAAGCGGCGACACGTCCGGTTCATCCACCAGCACATCCAGACGGTACCCAACGGCGATACCCTTGACCCACAGCAACAGATCACTGTCGGCAATCGAGATCCACCATCGGTCTTCGGACAACTTCACCGCCACCGGGTCGTTCAGCATGCCGCCGGTTTCGTCAACGATCGGCACATAGAAACATTGCCCCGGCAGCATACCGCGCAGATCGCGCGGGGTCAGCATCTGCATCAGACGCGCAGCATCAGGGCCACGCAATTCAACCTGCCGCTCGCACGACACATCCCAGACCTGCACATGGGTCTTAAGATGCCGGTAATCGGCTTCAACACTTTCAAAAACCGTCGGCAACAACATACGGTTGTAGACCGTATAACCCTTGACCCCGGCAGCTTCGACTCCTTCAGAGAACGGAGTGCGCCGCAAGCGGCGTGAGGCGGAAATCTGCGGCATTCATACCTCCTGCGGCATAAAGACGATATCACTGACAGGCGCTTCCGAGCCCGTCTCGGTAAGCATTTTGTGCACTTGCCCCCTGTGATGGGTCTGATGATTGAAGAAATGGATCACGCACAGCGCGTAAGGCATTGTGACATCAGCCTCTTTTGCGGCGGAATACCACGTGAACGAGCCGGTCAGCGGATCATCCCCCAGCCCTTCTGCCCAGTTCAGGATACGCGCATCGATCTTTTCGCGTAACGCCAACCAGCTTTGCAGGTCCGGGCACAGGTATACGCTTTCATGGATACCCCCGCCCGCCTTGTGAATATTGCCATCTGGCCCGTCGCGCTTTTCGAAACGCGACATCCACATCCAGTCACCCCACAGCAGATGGTTCACCGTGCCCATAATCGAGCCAAAGAATGCTCCGCGTTCAAGGGTCAGTTCCTTCGGTGTCAGAGATTGCAAAAACTCTGCCAACTGATTGTTCTGCCAGCGATTGTAACGCGCCATTTCCTGCGCATACCCGCCCGTGATCATCATTTGGGCCCGTGCCAGTCGATCGGGCAGATTTCAGCGGACTTGCCGCCAAAGTCCCAGACCCGGCCATAGTCTCGCACCTTCGATTTGGTGCCACGCGCCACGATGATGTCAGGTCCCATCCAGTATTTGGAATTTGAGACCATCACCGGATGCTCCGGGTCCTTGCCCGCAAGCATCTCGATCTCTCCCTGTATCTTGCGACCAATCGCGATCCGACGTTTGTTTCCGTCGCGCTCGATCTGGACCGGCGCCCGTTCCGCACCGATGATCTCGCTGACCAGCATGGTAAACAGACCCGTCGTGCCGCCCGCCTGACCGCTGAAGATTTGCAACAATCCGTTGTAAGCCTTGCCGCTTGCGCGCTCGTCGACATAAGCGGCGACTTTCCACTGGCCTTCCCCCATCCGGCCCGGAATATCGACCAGCAAGCCGACATTCAGACCCGACAGATCCTCGCCTTCATAGTGGCCTTCATCAACGATGATGCCCATCCAAGCATGGCAGTGACCTTCCGTAGGGGGATGTGCGCCCAGCGACACCACGCAGGGGCAAAACACGTCACATGAACAGTTCAGGATCAGTTCACCCTTGATGGCCCATTCCGTCGGACTCATCTCTCGCCGCTTGGGATTGGGCATGCGGCTGTCGATACGCTGACTGACGGGCAGCCGATCGGCATCTGGTTTTCTGTTTTTAGCCATTGGCTTATCCTCCGTAGCTAATTGGATACACGAGCAGGACGAGACCGCCCGCAATCAACACAAACCCCATTGGACGGGTCACGGCGTGCCCGATCTGAGGAAGTTTCTCCAAAACCATGAACAGGGTCGCGAGCCCCATCCACAACAGGCTCATGACACCGCCTACAAAGCCGAGTGCCATAAAGCCCCAGCAACAGCCGACGCAAAAGGCGCCAAGACCCAGGCCCATGCGCACGCCACCTGCAAAACCGGTTCTCCAATGTCCCAGGAAATAGGTCATCGGGGCATGGCAGACACCGTGGCACACCTCTTTGGCGCGGGAAAACTGAAAGGCGCCCACGGCAATCATCAAGCCGCCCGCGACCCAGCCGGATTTGGCAATTCCCAGCATATCGACAACACCGCCAAACAGCAGAACCAACTGAATTCCTGCGATCACGGCCGCAAACCCGACCCAGACGATGGAATACCCGGCAAGAACCCCCAGCCAGCCGGCGCGGCTGCCATTTGCGCTGCGGATCAGGTCATCGTAACTGCGCAGGGTCGGGATCAGGGTCGGCAGCATCATGGCCGCCATCATGATCGCCCACATTGAAAACAGCGGCCCGAACTCGGCCATGGGCATGTACATGTCCATGCGCGGATCCATCGCGGCCATCGCCTGCCCCATCGGCCCCGGACGGCCGATCAGATCAAGGCCCATGTCCCGGCTCATCGAGAACATGACCCACCACGCCCACAAGATCAGAACATAAAAGCCCAGCCACATTCCGCTGCGCAGCCACGTACGACTCACTTCGGCCTCCCGACTCAACTCCCTTGCTTTTCAAATGTCAGACTTTTAAATGTCAGACAAATAAAAATTTGCCCAAGGCCGTCTGAAGATGAAAACCGCGCCCCGGAAAACCGCAGACCTGTCTGCCCAGATCGCCCAGGCTATTCGGGATGCGATCGTATCGGGTGAACTGATCGTGGACGCGCGCCTGCCGTCCGAAGCCGAGCTGTCGGATCAGTTCCAGGTCTCTCGCCCGACCGTGCGTGAGGCATTGAAACGGCTGGCCGCGCAATCCTTGATCCGCACACAACGCGGCGCTTCCGGCGGGGCGTTCGTGAATCGCCTGAGCTTTGAGGATGCCTATTCTCAGCAAGTCACGACTTCGACATTGCTGCTGTCGATGAATGCGGTCAGCTTCGATACCGCATGCGAGGCGCGATATGCCCTGGAAAGGGCCTGTGCGCCTTTGTCAGCGCAGCGGCGCACGGCAGATCACCTGGCGACCATGCGGGCAGAAATATTCCGCCAGTCCCAACCGGGCCTGACGGACGAGGCATTTTGCGCCTCGGACGTGACTTTCCATCGCGCGCTGGTGGATGGGGCTGGCAACCCGGTCCTGTCCTATCAGCTGGCGGGCGCCGTGGAAGCGATGCAACCGCTGATGAACATGATCACATTCACGGCGCGATCCCGCGAAGAGATCATCGGACTGCACAGCAGAATAGTGGACGCGCTTGAGGCAAAAGACGCGGACACCGTAGACTCCGCACTTGTTGATCTGGAACATTACACACGACGGCTGGCCCATGACGTGGCCGAAAACAAACGTAAACCGACCTGAGGGCCGCATTCGAAACAAGATCAGAACAAGGGGCAAAAAAGCGGGCAGATTTTCATCCGGCGCCAAGATCGGAACTTTCAATATGAATTGAAGTTCAATGACTTACGGGAGGACGTTATGAACCAAAGACCGGACCCTAGTTTTTATCCATCCGCGAAACTGGCGATGGAGGGCCCCGCCGAGACGCTTGCATTCACGCTGATGCTCAGCCCTGACTTTTCTCAACCCGACGGGCTGGCGGTTGTGAATGTCGATCCAAGCTCGGACGATTTCGGAAAGATCGTGCATCAGGTGATCATGCCCGAAAAGGGCGACGAATTTCACCATTTTGGCTGGAACGCCTGTTCTTCTTCCCTGTCGCCGCTGAGCGGTCATGCGTTTCTGGAGCGGCGCTATCTGATCATCCCGGGCATCCGGTCCAGCCGGATTTATGTCATTGACGTGAAGAACCCGCTTGAGGCCAAGATTCACAAGATCATCGAACCCGAAGAAGTCTTTGCAAAGACAGGGTATTCCCGTCCGCACACGATCCATTGCGGGCCCGAGGGCATCTATGTCAGCACCCTTGGTGGCGGCGGCCCCGACGGCACAGATGGCCCTCCGGGCATATTCATCATGGATTGCGAGACCTTCGATATCATCGGGCGCTATGAGATCGAGCGCGGCGTGCAGGACAAGCATTATGATTTCTGGTGGAACCTGCCGCGTGACTACATGGTCAGTTCCGAATGGGGCCTGCCGCCGCAATTCGAAAACGGGCTGGTGGCCGAGGATCTGTTGTCCAACAAGTACGGCCACCGGATCCATTTCTGGAACCTTCGGAACCGGACGAATATTCAAACCATCGATCTGGGCGAAAACCATCAGATGGCCCTGGAAATCCGCCCCGCGCATGATCCCGTAAAACAATACGGGTTCTGCGGCGTTGTCGTCGATACGACCAACCTGCAAGGGGCGATCTTCACCTGGTGGCGCAATGATGACGGCACGTTCGAAGCCAAGAAGACCATAACAATCGATCCGCAACCCGCTGATCCTGATGATCTTCCTGACCTTCTGAAGGGCTTCTCTGCCGTTCCGCCGCTGGTCACTGATATCGACCTGAGCCTGGACGACAAGTACCTCTATGTCGCGTGCTGGGGAACCGGCGAGATGCATCAATACGATGTATCCGACCCGATGAACCCAACCCTGGCAGGCAAGGTCGAGATCGGCGGAATCGTCAAAAAGACAAAGCATCCAAATGGTCAAACCTTTGGCTATGGTCCACAGATGGTCGAAATCAGCCGCGACGGCAAACGCGTCTATTGGACCAATTCGCTTTATTCCACGTGGGACGATCAGTTCTACCCCGAGGAAGGTGGTGCGGCCATGGTCAAGGCTGATGTCGGCGAGAATGGTGGTCTGACATTGGATCCGAAGTTCTGGGTAGAGTTTCCCAAGGGCTATCGCAGCCACCAGATACGGTTGGAGGGCGGAGACTGTTCAACCGACAGCTTCTGCTATCCGTCGGTCTGAGTTGGAATTATTGATGTCATCAACGGCTGGCCTGTGGCTGGCCGTTGTTCTGAGCGGAGCCTATCACGGCCTGAACCCCGGCATGGGCTGGCCGCTGGCGGTGTCTTCGGCTCTGATGGAACAACGCCAATCCGCGCTTTGGGGTGCACTCGCGGCTTTGGCTGGCGGGCATTTCGTGGCCATGCTTGGCGTACTTCTTCCTTTTGCCCTGATGGCCGTACTGGTCGATTATCAGAATGAAATCCGCATCGGCGCGGCTCTGGTCGTGATTGGCATGGGCCTGTACATCGCGATAACCCGCCGTCATCCCCGCTTTCTTTCGCGGATCCCGCCAAGCAGGCTCGCGCTGTGGTCTTTTCTTGTGGCGCTTGCCCACGGGGCTGCCCTGATGCTGGTTCCAATCTATCTGGGCCTGTGTGCCGTGGATGAACTGGACGCGGGCCATCAAGCGATTTCTCAGATCATGACCACGAACACCCTTTTGGTTCTGGGCGTCGCCGCGCTGCATACGGCCGCCATGGTTCTGGGTGGCGGGTTTTTGGCCTTTGCGGTCTATCGTTGGCTTGGTCTGCAATTCCTGTCGCGCAGCTGGTTCAACCTGGAACTCATCTGGGCCCTGAGTCTCATTCTGGTCGGTGGTCTGGGTCTTTGGTCCACCCTTGGCTGACCTTGTACTTTGTTTTGAAACGCGCTTTGTCTGCATCGAAACAAAACTGGAGCTTCCGAATGCAGGACCAAACCCGCCCAACCGAAGTGCTGCGTCAGGGCAAAATCGACGACTGGACGGCCGCCACAACCCATGCTTTCACCCGCGAGTTGTCTGACGGCACCCTGCCCGAGAACAAGATGCGCTGGTATCTGCAACAGGATTATCAGTTCGTCGACGGTTTCGTGCGTCTTTTGGCCAGCGCCATCGCGCATGCGCCGACCCTTGCTGACAGCGTACCGGCCGCGCAGTTTCTGGCGGTGATCACAGGCCCCGAGAACACCTATTTCCTGCGCGCGATGGACGCTTTGGGCACTGAGCCCAGCACCGAGCCCGCGCCTGCCACGCGGGCGTTTCAAGATCTGATGGCCGAAGCCGCAGCCTCTGACCGTTATCAGAACATGCTGGCGGTACTCGTCGTGGCGGAATGGGTATACCTGAGCTGGGCCAGCCCAGAAAACCCGCCCAAAGACGGCTTGCCGTTCTGGTTTGCAGAATGGATCACGCTACATGCGGGCGAAGGGTTCGAAAGCGTCGTGGAGTATCTGCGCAGTCAGTTGGATAACGTCTGGCCGACGCTGGATGCGGCCGAACAGGCCGAGGTCACGCGACTGTTCCATCGCGCTGTCGAACTGGAACGTGATTTCTTTGACGCCGCCTACGCGGCCCGAACCATAAGGGGGCCGGAATGGTCGCAACTCTGAACGTCATCGCGGCATTGCTGACCATCGGGTTCGGCGCATTCGGGTTTCTGGCGCCGGCCCACACCGCGTCGGCCCTGGATCTGGCCCCGACCAACAGCACGATGGGGTTGTCCGAGATGCGCGCCTCGGTCGGTGGTTTGTTTGTTGTGACGGGGATCGCCGTTATCTGGCTGAACAACCCAATGGCCTATGTCATGCTGGGCATTGTCTATTCCGGTGCGGCGCTGGGCCGGTTTGTGTCAGTCGCGCTGGACAATCCCCCCTTGGCCAAGGCGTTGATCTTTGGGGGAATCGAACTGGTTCTGGCCGTCTGGCTCATCGCTGCAAACTTCAACAAAGCCACCTAACAGATTGGAAATGTTAAACACGGCTGAGTTCATTCTGAGTTTGCATCCACCCATCACCTCACCTATATAAGAATCGTCCTTCGGGACTATGGACATAAACGCGCTCGTAATAAGCGGATCGGACCCGGGGGCGGTACCCGGCGGCTCCACCAACCATCCTTCGTTTGGGGATTTTGGGGCCGAAACAGGATCGACGAACGTCTAAAGGGGTTAGCTTTGTCTCGGCTGTCTGCCACCGTTACCGGCGAAAACAGTACAATTGCAAACGACAATCGTGCTCCGGTTGCAGTTGCTGCGTAAGCAGTAGCAAGACCGAAACTTAAGCCCTTGCGCCTAGCCGCGTAAGGCGGGGTTCGCAGGTACCTGGCAACAGAAACCTGCATTAATCCCCCACATGTCTGATTTTATTCACCCGTCCCTTGGCAGATTCAGAGTTTATTCATTCCTTTTTGCCATCTTGCCAGCACTTGGACAGGAGAACTGGGATGACGAATTCAGAGATACTCAGAAAGTGGTACTCCGAAGTTTGGGAAAATGGAAACACCGAAGCAATTGATCAGTTCTTTGCACCCGAAACGATGGCCGAGGGGCTGATTCCGGAAATGCAGGTCGGTGCGGACGATTTTCGGGATCTGGTCATGGCGTTCCGCCATATTCTGGGGGACATCAAGGTCGAATTGCCCAAGATCATCGAAAACGGCGACTGGGTGTCTGCCATTCTGCATGTTCGTACTTTTCGGGCTGACAATGGCGCGCCACTGGAAGTCACGGGCCAGGTCATGGCGCGGTTCAAGGCCGAAAAGATGGTTGAAGCCTACAACCATTTTGACTTCATCTCGTTTTTTGAAGAGCTGGGCCAGTTTCCATCGGACACCCTGCCCGTATGCATGACCGGGCAACGCCTGGACTGGGCGTGAACCCAAAGCAATCTTGACCCCCATGACCCTTGCGCGCTAGCAAGTGCCATGGGGTAAGATTGCGAACGCCCCGTGAGGCGACAGCCCAAGTTTCGCATGTATCCGCGGTCACAAGGAAACATGCCATGGCATCGCCCAACTCTATTTCTCCCAAACAACTCCTGCGTCTGATTGGTACTCCGAATGCGCCCGTTCTATTCGACGTCTGCCTGAATGACGATTTTGAAGAAGATCCCTATCTGATCCCCGCATCAATCCGGCACCCGGCCACGGATCTTCAGGGGCTTTTGTGCAAGATCTCGGGCCGTTCGGTCGTGATTATCTGTCAAAAAGGCAAAAAGCTGAGCCAGGGCGTTGTCTCCTGGTTGCGCGGCGAAGGGCATCAAGCCGAATATCTGGAAGGTGGAATGCATGCCTGGCGCGACATCGCCGATGCACCACGTGTGCCCGCAACACGCATTCCTGATCGAATTGGTGGCCATACGCTGTGGGTCACACGTCACCGACCCAAGATCGACAGAATCGCATGTCCCTGGCTGATACGCAGGTTTGTTGATCCCGACGCCAAGTTCCTGTTTGTGGCACCCGGCGAAGTCGAAAGCGTTGCGACTGCTTTCGGGGCGTCACCTTTTGATATCGAGAACACGTTCTGGAGCCACCGAGGCGACAATTGCACGTTTGACACCATGTTGGATGAATTCGAGCTTCACTCCCCTGCGCTGGACCGGTTGGCGACGGTCATCCGGGCAGCGGACACGAACCGGCACGCGCTTGCACCCGAAGCGGCGGGATTGTTGGCGGTGTCTGTCGGGCTTTCAAGGCAGTACCGCGATGACCATGAAAACCTGAAAGCCGGGATGAACCTTTACGACGCGATGTATCGCTGGGCGCGCGATGGGTTTGACGAAAGCCATGACTGGCCCACCGGGCGAACTTCATGACACCGACACTGGCCGAGATTTTCAAGGTCTTTGGCAGGATCGGTCTGCTGTCTTTCGGTGGTCCTGCGGCTCAGATTTCCTTGATGCATCAGGAATTGGTCGAACGCCGACCCTGGCTGGATGAACAGACTTACCTGCGCGCCCTGTCTCTGTGCATGTTGCTGCCGGGCCCCGAGGCGATGCAGCTGGCAACCTATGCGGGGTGGCGCCTGCGCGGCGTTGCCGGCGGGCTGATTGCCGGCAGCTTGTTCGTGTTGCCCGGCGCGTTGGTGATTGCGGTTCTGGTCGCGCTCTATTCAGTATTTGGCGATGTACCCTTAGTGCAGTCGGCCTTCACGGGCATCAAGGCAACCGTCATCGTCATCGTTTTGCAGGCGCTCCGCAATCTTTCGCGCAAGGCATTGAATGATCGCGAGCATCGAACAATCGCAATCCTGTCCTTCCTGGCCATTTTTCTGCTGAACCTTCCTTTTCCGGCGATCATATTCGTTGCCGCAGCTTGGGGGTACGTGACCTTCAAAGGACCCGTAGAAACTCCCACGCGAGAAGGAACACCACATCTGGCGCGGTCTCTGCGAACGATTGCTGTCTGGTTGCCCCTTTGGTTGGGCCCGCTCGTTACTCTGAGCGTCACAGGCCATCAACTGCTGAGCGATCTGGGGTGGTTTTTTGCCCGACTCGCCGTTGTGACCTTTGGCGGCGCATATGCCGTATTGGCCTATATGACCCAAACGGTTGTCGACCAGTACCACTGGATCAGCACGGATCAGATGATTGATGGGCTGGGTCTGGCGGAAACGACTCCGGGACCGCTCATACTTGTGACACAGTTTGTCGCCATGCTGACCGGGCAACTGACCGGCGGGTTCACGCTGGCGCTTGCAGCCGGTGCGGTTGCATTGTGGGCGACGTTCGTTCCGTGCTTTCTTTGGATTTTTCTTGCGGCCCCATATCTTGACCGTCTGGCCGCGCGTCCTCGCCTGTCCGCGGCCCTGCATGGAATCACCGCGGCCGTCGTCGGAGTGATTCTCAACCTTTCCGTGTGGTTCGCCCTGAATGTTCTTTTCGAATCGGTGTCTGAAAAATCATGGGGTCCTCTGGCAATCCCCATGCCGCAGATTTCCGCGTTGAATTTTACCGCATTCGGTCTAACTATCCTTGCTGGGGCCTTGATTTTTCGACTGAAATTAGGGATGGGAACCGTGCTTGCCCTGATGTCGATTGCCGGCCTGGCTGCACACAATATCTGATCAATCCGGTCGTACCCGCCCTTTCGTTTCCGAACAAAACCCCTATGCTGAGCATAACCACTTTTGAGGATCACACATGTCGCAAGGCATCGACTATGGAAACCTGATGCACACCGCCATGCGCGGCTTGATCAAAACAGTGCTGAAGGACGTTTCTGAAACCGGTTTACCCGGGGCGCATCACTTTTTCATCACGTTCGACACACGTGAAGATGGTGTGGAAATCGCCGACTGGCTGCGTGAACGATATCCCGAAGAAATGACCATCGTCATGCAGCACTGGTTCGAGAACCTCGAAGTCGGTGACCTCGGCTTTGGCATCACTTTGAACTTTGGCGACGCCCCGGAACCTCTGTACGTCCCCTATTCCGCAATCAAGACTTTCGTCGATCCATCCGTGGAATTCGGCCTTCGCTTCGAAAGCCCGGAAGACGAAATCGAAGAAGATCAAATCATCGAAGACGACATCGAAGTCGAAGACGAAGAAATACATCACGATGCGGATATCGTGTCGCTGGACAGCTTTCGGAAGTGAACCTTCAAACCCCGCCCGGCGCGGGGTTTATCGTTTCATTAGGAAAGTCTCGACCGATCGTGATTTTTGACCATCTATGAATCGTGAAAACGCGAGGTTCAGCCCACCTTGTGCAAGCGTGCGGTCGAATTGCTGCAACTCATATCCTCCGTCCTCGTCAATGAACAAAGAAAACACGGTCAGTGTTTCGCCGACGATGCGGCCCCATACAAATGGCTCGCCCTTCATCGGGTCCAACGGGACTTCGTGACCAAAGACATTGCGTTTCATCGCCGCCGAAAACACATCCGGTCGATCCGACGGAACAAAATCAATCGAGAACTTCTGTTCCTTTACGCGTCCATCCAACTTGTATGTCGTCGTCCGCCAACTGACGTTGAAACCGTTCTTGGTCTCGAAGATGGAAACGCTCATGTCGCGGGGCGTTGTCGTGCCATCCGCGTCCACAACTTCGGCTGAACCGATATAATCTCCTGTGAACGGTGTAATGTCTGCCGCGCGGGCCGCTGCGCTCAGAACCGACAGCCACAAAGCGCAAACTGCAAGTATCGCGACTGCTTTTCCAAGCGTAAGGCGATGGAAATCTGGCATTTTGTCCTCCATGGCGTCTATTGCTCCATTGTAGCCCAGCGGTATCGGCAAACAATGCACATTCCCCGCCTATGACGATTAAAGTGACGCACCCCGCGCCTATACCTTTGACGCCCTTAAGTTTAAGGTGCGCGCAACTGGCCGATTGCGTCACGGCGTGGCTGCGGCTAAACGGCATACAACTGCATACCAGACGGAGTGACCGATGTCTCAAACCCGCACAGAATCCGACAGCTTTGGCCCGCTCGAGGTTCCTGCCGACAAGTATTGGGGCGCACAGACGCAGCGCTCGATCATGAATTTTCCCATCGGCTGGGAAAAACAGCCGGTCGCCATCGTGCGCGCGCTGGGCGTGATCAAGAAAGCCTGCGCCATGGAAAACAAGGCAACGGGCAAGCTGGACGCAAAGATAGCAGATGCGATCATTCAGGCCGCAGGCGAGGTGATCGAGGGCAAGTTCGACGACAACTTTCCGTTGGTCGTGTGGCAGACGGGTTCGGGCACCCAGTCGAACATGAATGCGAACGAGGTCATCGCCAACCGAGCCATCGAGATTCTGGGCGGCAAGATCGGTTCCAAAGACCCGGTACACCCGAATGACCACTGCAACATGGGACAATCGTCGAACGATACTTTCCCAACCGCCATGCATATCGCAACAGCGATGAGCGTACGCGACGTCCTGCTTCCCGGCCTTGAAAAACTGGCGTCCGTGCTCGAGCAGAAGGCCGAGGAGTTCAAGGACATCATCAAGATCGGCCGAACCCATACGCAGGATGCGACACCGCTGACCTTGGGTCAGGAGTTCAGTGGCTATGCCCACCAGATTCGTCAGGGAATCGCACGCGTACATGCGGCGATGCCGGGGATTTATGAACTGGCCCAGGGCGGAACGGCCGTTGGCACCGGCCTGAACACCCAGCACGGCTGGGACAAAGCGGTCGCAGGGCATATGGCCCAGATCACTGACCTGCCCTTCGTGACGGCGCCGAACAAGTTCGAAGCGCTGGCCGCGCATGATGCCATGGTCTTCCTTTCGGGCGCTTTGGCGACGATTGCCGGCAGCTGCTACAAGATCGCAAACGACATTCGTTTCCTGGGCTCCGGGCCTCGTTCCGGCCTGGGTGAGCTGATTCTGCCGGAAAATGAGCCCGGCTCGTCGATCATGCCCGGCAAGGTAAACCCGACGCAGGCCGAAGCGCTGACGCAGGTCGCCGCGCATGTGATGGGCAACAACGCGGCGATGAATTTTGCCGGGTCGCAAGGGCATTTCGAATTGAACGTCTACAATCCGATGATGTCCTACAACCTGCTGCAATCGATCCAGCTGTTGGGGGATGCCACCGACAGCTTTACCGAGCGGATGCTAATGGGCATCAAAGCGAACGAGCCGCGCATCGACAAGCTGATGAAGGAATCGCTGATGCTGGTCACGGCGCTTGCCCCTACCATCGGTTATGACAATGCGACCACCGTTGCGAAAACCGCCCACAAGAACGGTACCACGCTCAAGGAAGAAGCCATCGCGCTGGGCTTTGTGGACGAAGCGACCTTTGACGCTGTCGTCCGCCCCGAACAGATGATCGGCCCAAAAGACTGATGGGCAAGCCGGTCAATCTGAACCGGTATCGAAAGGAAAAAGCGCGGGCCGAAAGAAAGGCCCGCGCTGACCGGAACGCCGTCGCATTTGGGCGTACAAAAGCTGAAAAAGAAGTCGTGAAGCTTCAACAGAAAAAACAAAAGCGCGACCTCGACAATCATGAGCTGGACGAATGAGCGGCCGTCCTGTCAAACGCTCTCTGACCCTGAAAGGACACCGAACTTCGGTATCACTCGAGGATGAATTCTGGCGTGCTTTTCGCGAAATCGCTCAGGAACAAGGTAAGCCAATCAATGTCTTGGCGGCTGAAATTGATGTGGCCCGCGACCCGGAAACGGGTCTTGCATCGGCCATACGCGTCTTTGTGCTGAACTGGTTCCGCAACCCTGATTGAGACTTGTCACGCCCTCGCCTGGACGTGTAACGTGAGTTGGAACAAAAAGGGTACAACCATGAGCGACACCATTACCGGGCCGGATGGGCAGCAAAGATGCGCATGGTGTCAGGCCGCGCCCGAATTCTTTGAATATCATGACAATGAATGGGGTTACCCTGTCGGCGGCGACCAACGGCTGTTTGAAAAACTGTGCCTCGAGAGCTTTCAGTCAGGCCTCAGCTGGCGAACGATCCTGAACAAGCGCGAAAACTTCAGGAAGGCTTTTTGCGGGTTTGATTTCAACAAGATGGCCACGTTTTCTGATGCCGATGTGGAACGCCTGCTACGGGATTCCGGGATCATCCGTCATCGCGGCAAGATTGAAGCGGTGATCAACAATGCGCGTTGCGCGCAGGACCTTGTGGCGGCCGAAGGATCTCTGGCGGCCTATGTCTGGCGTTACGAGGCTGAAACACCTCCGCCTCCGCAAACGGCGTCCACATCGCCCGAGTCGGTGGCCATGTCGAAAGATCTCAAGAAACGGGGATGGAAGTTTGTTGGCCCTACAACCGTGTTTGCGTTCATGCAGGCCATGGGGCTGGTCAATGATCATGCCGAGACCTGCATCGGCAGAAAAAAAGCGGCGCAGTTGCGCCGCTCTTTCGTCAAACCTGTCTGACGGATCAGACCGAGGCTTTGAAAATCTTGTCGATGTTGGCACCCAGGGCCGCGTTGAATTCGGCATCTGACTGCTGCTTCGACAGACCTTCGGTCAAGGCCCGCGAGAAGGATGCGATCATCTTGCCGTTCCGGCCCAACAGATCACAGGCTTCTTCCGTCGAATAACCGCCCGACAGGGCCACAACGCGCAAGACCCGCGGGTGGTCAGCCAGCGCGTCATACAGGTTTGCCTGTGTCGGGATCGTCAGCTTCAGCATCACTTCCTGGCCTTCGGCCAGTTGATCGAGGTTATTGAGAATTTCAGCGTTCAGAATGTCTTCCGCCTCGGCCTTGGTTTCCGAATGGATGTTCACTTCGGGTTCCACGATCGGAACCATACCGGCATCGGTGACTTCGCGGGCGACGTCGAACTGTTGCGCAACCACCGCCGCGATGCCGTCGGCATTCGCTTCGTGAATGACCGAGCGTTCCTTGGTGCCGAACACACCATCGGCCTTGGCCAGGGTCTCGGCCAGACTGGGGATCGGTTTCATCATCTGAACGCCATTTGCCTGTTCTTCCAAGCCTTTGTCGATCTTCAGGAAAGGCACGATACCTTTGACCGACCACAGGTAATCGGCAACCTTGCGGCCTTCGATCTCTTCGCCCAGGGTACGTTCGAACAGGATTGCACCAATCACTTTGTCCTTTGTGAAATCGTCGGCCAGAATGATGCGGGCACGCATCTTCTGGATTTCACCGAACATCTCTTCGTCTGAGTTGTAGTCGGATGCCTCGACACCATACAACGCAAGCGCTTTCGGGGTTGATCCGCCGCTTTGATCCAGTGCCGCGATAAAGCCCGTGCCGTTGATCATCTGCGCGCGCTGTTCTGCTTTGGACATATTGTTTTCCCGTTCAATGATGATTCCGATGTTCTTCCCCGCATACAACAGGGCGTGAACCGATGGTAGGTTGTTAGCGCTCAAACAGGCGCAACCATATACCATCTTTGGATCGAACCGTCAGGTGAGCGACCGGAACGGGTGTTTTTCCCGGGATTGTTTCGAACCGGTAGCGGCGCAAGAGCATTGACAGGATCAGCGGCCCTTCGACCATTGCAAACCCTGCCCCGGTGCACACTCGGGGGCCTGCTGAGAACGGGATGTAAGCGTCGCGCTGGCACCGCTTGCCGTTTTCCGTGCCCCAACGGCTGGGATCAAAACCGTCCGGATCGTCCCACAAACGCGCCTGACGGTGCAAATGCCACGGGCTGATCACGATCTGCGCGCCAACCGGAACATCCCGGTTACGGAACCGTTCGGGGCACGTGGTCTCGCGGACCATCATGGGCACCGGAGGATAAAGGCGCAGCGCTTCACGGAACACATCCCGGCTGATCCGAAGTTTTGAAACAGAGGCAAATGAAGGATCATCCAGAACGGCGGCCTCCTCTGCAACCTTCTGCTGCCATTCCGGGTAAAGGGCCATCAGGTACAGCGTCCAGGCCAAGGCTGACGCGCTGGTTTCATGCCCGGCAAGAAAAAAGATCGCCACCTGATCAACCATTTCCTCGGGGTCGAAGAATTGCCCGGTTTCGGGATCAGCCGTCGTCATGATCTTGGTCGCAAGATCATCAGGTGCCGTTCCGTCCTTGATGGCCTTTGCGCGTGTTCTGGTCAGTTCGGCAATCAGCGCCCTGATATCCCGCGCGTTTTGTTTGGTCGCCCCGGAATGAAACCGGGGCAGCCACTTTGGCAAGGGAACAAAAGCCGCCAGATTCAGCAAAGGTTGCGCGCGTTGATAGGTCCGGAACTTTTCGAACACCTGGCTGGCGATAGCGTTGTCGATAGGAACGGAAAACAGGGTGCGAAATATCACATCCGCTGCCGCATGGCTTGTCTGCTCTTCGAATTCGAGCTCCCCTCCGACATGAGGCCGCAGCCGTTCTACACACGCCTCGGCGGCGGCCAGCATGGCCGGGAATGTATCCTTCAGACGCCCGCCTTCGAACGCCGGATCGATAATCCGCCGCTGCCGTTTCCAGACCTCGCCATTGGTCAGAAACACCGAATTGCCAAGCAACGGTCGCAGGCCTTCGCTGATCCTGCCGGATTTGGGGAAATCGTCAGGCCGTTTCTTGAGGACGGTTTGAATCAGGTCCGGTTGATTGATCAGGAACGATCGGAAGAACGGGGTTTTGAATTCTGCCATCCACGCGCGATACAACCGGGCTGGCTGCGCCGACAGCAGGTCATGTCTGAACAGTTTCACATAGCGCAGCAACGAAACTTTCTCGGGGCGCGGGTCTGGCTTGGGCGGGGTCATGGTCATGGCTGTACCGAGGTGAACTTGGAGACAGGCGTCTCGATGCGGCTGCGCGAAGCCTCACGATCCGCAAACCTTTGCCCCAACGTCAACGGGCCAGCCGTTATCCGGAAATAATCATAACTTTCCGGCTTATCGAAGGCGCAAAGATACTGAAAATGAAGGCGAAAAAACCGCCATCGCAAAGCCTTCCAGCGTTCCGGAGACAAGGTTTGCGAAAAAGCCGCTGACAGGACCAGCGGCCAGCGTTTATCAGCATCGGCCACCCCCGTGACCGCAACCGGATCGCAAAGCGCAAAGGCGCAGCCATCACCGGGGGCCGAGACATCGATCCAGCTGAGCTCGGACCGTGTGGACAGGAAATGCAGATCGGACCGCAAATCGTGTGCCTGGGGCAGAAACGAGACCATGGGAACCACCTGTCCCAGGCTGAGAAACGACAGCACCGCGCGTTGCTCGTGCACTTTCGTTTTTCGGATCAGCTCGGCCAGAACAGACACCCCCAGATGCGCGCCCGAGCTGTGGCCAACGACCAGCACTTCATCCACATCGGAATTCAGCGCCTCTTGGATCGCTTCACTAAACGAAGACAACCTGTCCCGCAGCTCGACCGGCATTTGCCCGCTCAACTGCGCTGAATAGGCGTAATCATGCATAAGGTAATACGCAAACAACCGGTTATCGACCTTGCGAAACCACAGCAGTAACGCGACGGCGATGGCCGCTCCGGGGAATATCCCCCACCAACCTGCCATGGCTATGCACGCCCATGCCAACGCAAGCGCGATCAGCAGCTGAGACACCAACATCGCCACAGGATACAACGCGGCGATCACCGGGCCCTTGCGCAATCGCATCAGACGCCACAACGTACCGGTTGACATGTAAATCCACGCCGTGCGGGCCAATTGCCAATAGGTCGCCGGGATCGAGGCCGACATGCTGTCGCGCACGATGTCGGACCAGACCAGAACCTCGAATTCCGTATCAACATTCAGGCCATCTTGTTCCGAGGTCACACGCCACCCAAAACGCCCGTCCGTGGCCTTTGGGGATATGGCGATCTCGTACCCCGAGATCCGGGCCTGATTCTGCGATTCACTGCGATACAGCTCGCGATATCGCCGGGGCGGCATCGGATCATAGCCGGGTATATAGAACACCCGACGTCTGCGCACCTGCGGCTGATTTGTGTGACTGCTCATGCCCTTACCTTCTGATGCGCAGGTTAACGCAGGCTTGCAGCCAAGGTAAGAGGGTCAGTTGATCACCCGAAATTTGCCAGCGCCGGAAAAGTCTCCAGCAACCACCAGCTGAAACGGGTGAAAAGCCCGGTTATCAGCATGATGCCCACAAACAGCAACAGCCCGCCCATGATCTTTTCGATCGTGCCCATATACGGTTTGATCCGGTTCATCACGGTCATGGAGCGATTCAGGAACATGGCTGCCAACAAGAACGGAATACCCAAACCCGCAGCGTAGACCCCCAGCAGAAACGTGCCACGCGCGACCGACGCTTCGTTCGCCGCCAGTGACAGGATCGCACCCAGTTGAGGACCAATGCAGGGGGTCCAGCCAAATGCGAAAGCCAGGCCAAGGATGTAAGCGCCAAAGACCGACCCACCGGAATCACCGGTTTCAATCCGTGCTTCGCGATCCAGAAAAGGAATCCGGAAAACACTCAGAAAGTGAAGGCCAAAGACGATGACAACGGCACCGGATAGCTTGGCGAACAGAACCTGATTTTGCAGCACAAACGCGCCAAAGGCCGATGCGGTAAAGCCAAGCAGCAGAAACACGGTCGACAGGCCCATGACAAAGAACAGCGCCGACAGGGTCGCCTTGCGCCGCGCACGGGCCTCGTCCTGCATCTCATGTATGGTAACGCCGCTCATATACGCCAGATAAGGCGGTACGATTGGCAATACGCAAGGCGACAGAAAGCTGATCAGGCCACCCAGAAGCGCGACCAACATGGCGGGCAGCAGTCCCGCGTCTATGATTTCGATTCCGAACATGTTTCTGCACATATGTGATGAAGAGCAATCCGTCACGGGGCCAAACAGTCACATCCTCGTGCTCGGAATCTGGACAATATTACAACTTCGCCCTATCCCGAAAATCATGTCAGAGATTACAGATACCCTGGACGCTTTGGGCCTGTTGTGCCCCTTGCCCGTCCTGAAAGCCCGCAAACGATTGAAATCCATGCCCGAGGGTGCCGTTCTGCGGGTGCTGGCCGATGACCCTGCGGCCATCGTGGATGTTCCGCATTTTTGTGCTGAGGCCGGGCATACACTGCTTTCCCAGAACACTGACGGCGCACATCAGATCTATCTGATCAAAAAATCCGGCTGACCTACGTTGCAGGTCAAAAAAGGCGGGCCGATCAGCCCGCCTTTTTTGTTAACTTCCCAGCGACCACCAACCGCGACGTTTGGGTTTGGCGGGTACAGGTTCAGGCTCTTCCGCCACGCTTTCAAGCACCGGCTCGGGCGTTGTTTCCGCTGGCCCGTCTTCGGCAGGATCGTCGGTTTCTGAAACGTCAGCGGCTTCTACAGCTTCCGCAGAAGGCTTTTCACCCTCATCCGCTTCTTCAACCGCTTGTGCCGCATCCACACCGTTTGCAGGTTGCTCTTCCGACGGCGGAGCGTCAGCCTGTGCTTCGGCTGGTTCAGCGGCCACCTCAACTTGTTCCGCCACGACCTCTGCGCTTTCGCCCTCGATGCTCTCGCCGGTTTCCTCGGCTGCCGGCTCTTCCGTCACGGCGTCCGCCGTCGTGGCGGATGGCTCTTCAGGCTGATCCGCAACTTCTTCGGCCACCGCATCTTTCTTGCGACGGCGCGGGGCGCGTTTGCGCTTGGGCTTTGCCGGTTTTTCTTCCTCCGAAGCCTCAGCTTCAGCCGGCTCAGCACTTTCGACGTCAGGCGTATCGCTCTCTGCGTCTTCTTGTGCTGGCGCTTCACCCTCTTCTGCGGTCTGCTCCGGCGTATCCCCATTGCCCGCGCCTTTCTTGCGACGACGACGACGGCGCTTGCGCTTGGGCTTTGCCTCTTCTTCGGTCTGAACGATTTCCTCTTCGGTCTCTTCCGCGTCCGATGAATCGACAAGATCCATCAGCGACGCATCGACAGAAACAACAGGCGCCGTGGCCTCGGGAACAATCCGGCTGGCCGTCTTGAATTTCTCCATCGAGAAGTCCGGGCTGACCAAATGGATATCCCCTTCGATCCTCACCGAAAGCCCATACCGCGCCTCGATCTGGGCAATATGCTCGCGCTTCTGGTTCATCAGGAAGTTCGCGATACTGACCGGGCAGCGCACCAGAACCTCGCGCGAGCGGCGGCGGGTGCCTTCCTCTTCGATCTGACGCAGGATCGACAGCGCCATGTTGTCGTCCGAACGGATCAGGCCGGTGCCGTGGCATGCCGGGCATGGCTGTGTGGTCGCCTCGATCATACCGGGGCGCAGACGCTGACGGCTCATCTCCAGCAGACCAAAACCCGAAATACGACCAACCTGAATGCGGGCGCGGTCGGTTTTCAACTTGTCTTTCAGACGCTTTTCGACAGCAGCGTTGTTCTTGCGCTCGTCCATATCGATGAAATCGATGACAATCAGACCTGCGAGGTCGCGCAGGCGCAACTGACGTGCAACCTCTTCCGCAGCTTCAAGGTTGGTCTTGAGTGCGGTTTCCTCGATCGAGCCTTCCTTGGTCGCCCGGCCCGAGTTCACGTCGATCGCCACCAGCGCTTCCGTCACGCCGATCACGATATAGCCACCGGATTTCAGCTGTACGGTGGGATTGAACATCCCGGCCAGATAGCTTTCCACCTGATAGCGCGCGAACAGAGGCAGCGCATCTTCGTACCGTTTCACGTTCTTGGCGTGCGACGGCATGATCATCTTCATGAAGTCCTTGGCGATGCGGTACCCGCCCTCACCTTCGACCAAGACTTCGTCGATATCACGGTTGTAAAGATCTCGGATCGACCGTTTGATCAGATCACCTTCTTCATAGATCTTTGCCGGCGCGATGGATTCCAGTGTCAGCGCCCGGATCTGCTCCCACAAACGCTGGAGGTATTCATAGTCGCGCTTGATCTCGGATTTGGTTCGCTTGGCTCCGGCGGTTCGAATGATCAAACCCGCCCCGGTTGGCACATCGATATCCGTTGCGATCTCTTTCAGCTTTTTCCGGTCCGCCGCGTTGGTAATCTTGCGGCTGATGCCACCACCACGTGCGGTATTGGGCATCAGAACGCAATACCGTCCTGCCAGCGAAAGATAGGTCGTAAGCGCAGCACCCTTGTTTCCGCGCTCTTCCTTGACAACCTGCACCAGCAGAACCTGACGTACTTTGATGACTTCCTGTATTTTGTAACGACGCGGGCGCGGTTTGCGCGGCGGACGAATGTCTTCGCTGTCATCATCGTCAGCAACCGATTCAATCGATGCGTCTTTTGATGCAGCGTCTGTACCTTTGGTTTCGTCAACGTCCTCATCAGGGTCTTGTTCATCATCCGCAGCTTCGACAGGTTCTTCTGCTTGCTCGGGCTCGGATTGGGCTTCATCGCCTTCCGATAAAACGTCTTCAACGGCCTCCACCGCCTCTTCGGCCTGATCCTCCGCGTCGTCGTCCGAGACCTCGACAGCCTGTTCAGTTGCTTCCTCGGCAACGTCGTCCAGCGCAGCCTCACCCGAAGCGGTTTCGGTTGCTCCTTCAGTGGCCGCCGCGTCATCGTCAACCGGCTCCTCTACCGGAGTTTCAGCGACGACTTCCATCGGCGACGTTCCTTCCGGAACATCAACATCTGCTTCTTCACCCTCGTCCAGATCGATGGTTTCCATGCCGGTTGGTTCGGTCGAAACCTCCATCGTTTCAACCGGATCATCCGATTTCACGTCAGCAGCCTTCGCACGAGACCGGGTCCGCCGCTTCTTGGATTTGGCCTCCTCAGCCTCATCGCGCGCCTTCATAGCCTCGGCATAGGCGCGCTCTTCCTCCATCAGCGCCTCACGGTCAGCGACAGGGATCTGGTAATAATCCGGGTGAATTTCAGAGAATGCCAGGAAACCATGCCGGTTCCCGCCATAATCCACAAAGGCCGCCTGAAGCGACGGCTCAACCCGCGTTACTTTTGCAAGATAGATGTTGCCGGCAAGCTGGCGTTTGTTTTCGGATTCAAAATCGAACTCCTCGACCTTGTTTCCGTCAACCACCACGACGCGGGTTTCCTCCGCGTGGGTGGCATCGATAAGCATTTTCTTAGCCATTTGTCCTTGGTGCACCGCGCCAAACGCGTTGTCCTGACCTGTCCAGGCGGACAGGCGCTTTTGGGGAGGTGTCTTGTCAGGGCGATATCAGACGGCGCGCGGCAGGGTCTGGCGCTGTGGCCCCCTGCCCGTTCTCTCAATCGTTGCGCGCGCGTCATCGCGGTTCTTCTCCGACAGGCGCGTCTGAACGCAGCCTGCCCATTTATTCCTTTCGCCCAGTGATCCCGGGCTCAGGTACTCCACTGCCCGTTGATGGGCATAATCGGTCTGCTGAACCGCGAGGTCTTGACCCTCACCAACGGATCAGCAGCGAAACTCAAAGATTCGGGACTTGCAGGCGTCAAATTCGCCCGGCCCGTTCCGACACAATAAAAGCAACCCTGTGGAAAAGACAATGGGCAAACTGCATTCTGCGCCCAAACCAGCGGTGACGCCCCCTTCATCTGGCCAAAAATATCCCGGGGGAGGCGCCACAGGCGACGGGGGCAGAGCCCCCAAATCGCATCGCTTACAGATAGTCCGAACGCTGAAGGCCGTATTTGGCCATCTTCTCGTTCAGCGTCCGGCGAGGAAGGCAAAGCTCGTCCATGACTGACGCGATAGAGCCTTTGTGCCTGCGCATCGTATTATCAATCAGCATTCGTTCGAACGCTTCGACATATTCCTTCAGCGGCTTGCCCTCGGTGGTCATCACCGGCTGCATCTCTTCGTGATCGGACATCAACAGAGACGCGATGGTGCCCGAGCCACGGCGCGATTGCAGCACCGCCCGTTCGGCAATGTTGATCAACTGGCGCACATTGCCGGGCCAAGGGGCCTGCAACAATTGCGCAGCCTCCTGCGCGCTCACCTGGGGTGCATCGCAACCGTATTCTTCGGCAAACTGCTCGCTGAGACGGGTAAACAGGGTCAGGATATCTTCGCCCCGCTGCCGCAACGGTGGCATGGTGATGCGCAGCGCCGCCAAGCGATAAAACAGGTCCGGGCGCAGCACGTCTTCCGACGTCTTGCCCGCCTCCTGCAAGTTCGAGATGGCAACGATCCGGGTCTCCGCAGGTGTGCCCTGCTCGTTCATCACGCTTAGCAGTTTGGCCTGCAACGTATCGCTCAACGCTTCCACGTCTTCCAGAACCAGCGTGCCGCCACGCGCCTCTTCGATGGCGGGCAGTTGCGCATCTTCGGGCATCATCGGGCCAAACAGGCGCTTGGCCAGTGCATCCTCTTCAAGCGCGGCGCAGGACACCAAAACAAACTTCTTACCGGCACGGCTGCCAACGGCATGAAGCGCGTGAGCTACAAGCGTTTTTCCGGTGCCGGTTTCACCGTCGATCAACACATGGCCGTCGGCCTGGCCGAGATCCAGAATATCCTCACGCAGCCGCTCCATGACCGGGCTGGCACCGATCAGCTTGTTCATGATCTGGGTGCCGCCGGACAGCTCGCGCCGCAAGGCGCGGTTGTCCAGAGTCAGACGGCGCGCATTGCTGGCGCGTTTGGCCAGTTCGGACATCCGATCGGGGTTGAACGGTTTTTCAAGGAAGTCGAACGCGCCAACGCGCATCGCTTCAACCGCCATCGGCACATCACCGTGGCCGGTGATCATGATCACCGGTAAGGTGCTGTCGGCCCCCATCAGCTTTTTCAGAAGCTGAATGCCATCCATTCCCGGCATCTTGATGTCCGAGATCACGATCCCCGGATAATCCGGCCCCAGAACCTTGAGCGCGTCCTCGGCGCTGGCAAAGGTTTCCGTGTCATACCCGGACAAAGCAAGCCATTGGCTGATCGATTGGCGCATGTCCTGTTCGTCATCCACAATGGCGATTTTCATGGCCTGTGCCATAGTCATTCCTCGTTATTCCGCGGCCTCAAGGCCGTCGCTTCCCAGTGCTGGCAACTGCATTTCAAACACCGCGCCGCCGTGTTGGCCGTTGCGCGCAGTCAGCCGTCCCCCATGGTCGTTCACGATCCCCGACGAGATGGCAAGCCCCAGGCCCACCCCGTCTCCGGGCTGTTTGGTGGTATAAAACGGCTCGAACAGGTTCTCGATATCCTCGATCCCATGCCCGTTGTCGCGTACCGTCAGGACAGCCGTGTCACCCGCCGCCAGGATGATTTCCACATCCGGCTCTGCCACTGATTTGGTGGCGTCCAGCGCATTGCGCAAGAGGTTGACCATAACCTGCTCGATCCGCATCCGGTCCCCCATCACCACCACCGGTTCTTCCGGCAGGATCTGGGTGATCTTTACATGGCGCTGACGCAACTGCGGTTCCATCATCGACAAGGCCGAGGCCAGCGCTTCGCCAAGATTTACAGGTGAAAACGCATCTGCCCCCTTGCGCGCGTAAGATTTTAGCTGCCGCGTAATCGCCCCCATCCGCTCGATCAGACCATCGATGCGACCGAAACTTGCCAACGCTTCTTCCGGCCGGTTTCGACGCAACAGCAGACGGGCGCCGGCCAAATAGGTTTTCATTGCAGCCAGAGGTTGATTCAGCTCGTGACTGACCGCCGCTGACATCTCACCCAGAGCTGCAAGTTTCGAGCTTTGGGCAAGGGTCTGTTCGGCCAAATCCAACGTCTTTTCAACCCGTTCGCGTTCAGCGATTTCCCGCTGTAGCCTGGCGTTCAATGCGCGAAGCTCTGCCGACTCGCGCTGAAACAGGGTCATGCGCAGCGTCGCCCTTCGGCTCAGCGCGTAGAACGCCAGCGCCAGAAGAATCGCAAAGCCCATGATCTCGAGCGCCAGAACGCTGTTCACTTTCTCGCGGATCGAGGCATAGGTCGTGAAAGATGTCATTTGCCAGCCGCGGAACGGGATGCGCGTCTCCAGACGCATCACGGCCTCGCCTTGCAGGTAGGCGTCAGGTGGCAAAGCGGTCCAATCGGTGGTCGCGCGAATGGCCCGCTGGATCGCCCCTTGCGGCGGTTGACGCAGCAGGGCCGCCCCCTCATCCAGACCCCGCCAGCGCGGTTCGGTGGACAGAATGATGGTCCCGGTGCTGTCAGTGACCATCACCGCATCCGAAATACCGGCCCATGCCTGTTCAAACTTTTGCAGATCAACTTCGACAACGATCACGCCCAGTATTTCCGCACTGTTTTCAAGCCGGCGCGAATAGACAAAGCTGTATCCGCCGGATTCCTTGGGAATAACGGAAAAGATCGTCGCATTTGACCGGATCGCGTCCACAAAATACGGAATATTCCTGTGCGCCTCGCCCAGCCTGTTCCGATCCGTCGCCGCAACCGTTCGCCCATCACCATCCAACAGCATCAACGACGCCGCACCGATTTCCTCAACGAACGAAATCAAACGCTGCGTCGATAACGAATAGTCTCTGGATTGCAGCGCCGAAATCAGTGTCGGGTCCCGCGCCAGCAACTGGGGCACGATCGAGTTGCGGCGCAGTTCGCTCAGCAAATTGCCCGAATACAGCGCAAGGCGCAGCTCGGCCCGGTTGCGGGTGGATTCGGTGAACCTGTCGGTCAACAAGCGGTTGGTGATCCAAACCGTTGCGATTGTTGCCACCATCAATACAATAACAGCCAGCCGCAGCCGCCACCCCAACGGGGCGCCGCGAAACGGTTTCAGCAGCTTTGACCAGCCTGATCGCACGTCCGAGTTCATGATCAGACGTTACGCGCGGGCGCGCGTGACCTCAAGTCACGCCGCTTCAAACACACCTGACAATGCGCGGAACAGCGCCGCCCCGTCGGTGCCGCCTTGCCCTTGATCGGCCGCACGCTCGGGATGCGGCATCATACCCAGAACACGACGGTTTTCGGAAAGGATCCCCGCGATATCACCGACTGATCCGTTGGGGTTCTCGGTATAGGTGAATGCGATCCTGTCCTGATCTCTCAACGCCGCCAGCGTTGCGTCATCCGCGAAATAGTTGCCGTCGTGATGCGCGATCGGAATACCGATCACATCGCCTGCGTTATAGCCACCGGTAAACACGCTGTCGCTGGTTTCGACTTTCAGGCCCACAGTCTTGCAAATGTATTTCAGCCCGGCATTGCGCAGCAGCGCCCCCGGCAGGATACCTGTTTCCGTCAGAACCTGAAATCCGTTGCAGATCCCGACCGCATAACCGCCGCGTTCAGTGTGGTTGACCACGGCCTTGCAGATCGGCGACTGCGCAGCGATTGCACCGCACCGCAGATAGTCACCGTAAGAAAACCCGCCCGGAACACCCACGATATCAATACCGTCCGGCAGCGCCGCATCTTTGTGCCAGACCATGTCGACCTGAAAACCAGCCTGCTCAAAGGCGACCGCGAGGTCTCGGTCACAATTTGATCCGGGGAAAACGATTACGGCTGCGCGCATGGCGGGCCCTCCTACGAGACAAAATCGGTGACGACCGCAACGCCCGGAGGGGTTGGGTGGTCAAAGGCGGCAAGCTCGGCGCTCACCTGGTTGAGAGATATTTTTCGCGTAACCAACGGGCTCAGGTCAATTCCACCCCCCGCGATCAGCGACAACAAAGACGGATAGCGCCAGCTTGGCATTCCGCGTGTGCCAAAGACGGAAAGCTGGTCAGAGTAAAGCACATCCATCGGCAACGCCATCTGGGTGTGATCTCCGGCAGGCATCCCGATCTGCACCATGCGCCCCATTTTGCGCAGGGAACGCATCGCGGAAACGGTCGTAGCTTCGACGCCAAGCGCCTCGATCGCAACATGGGCGCCGCCACCGGTGATTTCCTTCACCACCTTAGGCGCATCGCAGGTTGCCGCATTGACCACCGCGTCAGCGCCCAGAGTCTGGGCATAGTTCAGTTTGTCATCCGTGATGTCGACAATTACCACACGTGCGCCAAGCGCCTTGCCCAGCAGCAAAGTGGAAATCCCGACACCGCCGCCGCCGAAGACGGCAATCCATTCACCACCCTGAACCTGTGCCCGACCGACCAATGCCTGCCACGCTGTCGTCACGCGGCAACCCAACGCGGCCGCGATGTCCGGCGCGATGCTGTCCGGCAAGGATGTCAGGTTCGCGTCGGCATGGGCCACCGCGACATATTCTGCAAAAGCGCCGTCACAGGTGAACCCCGGCACAACCTGATCCGCGCAGATCGTCTGATGACCCTGCGCACAATCCGGACACCGGCCACAGGCCAGAATGAAAGGAGCAATCACCCGATCCCCGACACGCCACCGGGTGACGCGCGCGCCGACGGAAACAACCTCGCCGCAATATTCATGACCGGGGGTCATGGGCAGGATGACATCCGGGTCCGAACCAGACCACGCGTGCCAGTCAGACCGGCACACGCCGCAGGCCAGCACCCGCACGACCACGCCGTCATCCGCAGGTGCGGGATCCGGGATCGTCGTTACCTCAAGCGGCTGACGGTAAGTGATCAGACGCGCGGCCCGCATTCCGTCAGACCAGTTCGATCTCGTAGCGTTCGATAACCGTGTTGGCCAAAAGCTTTTCGCACATCTCGGTCACATCTGCTTCGGTCGCGCCGTCGGCCAGTTCAAGGTCGATCACCTTGCCCTGCCGCACACCTTCGACCTGATCAAAGCCCATTGCGCCCAATGCGTGCCGAACCGCTTCGCCCTGCGGGTCCAGCACCCCGTTCTTGAGCATCACATGAACCCGTGCTTTCATTTTGGCAACTCCACCTGCGGGCCGCAATCCGGGACCCATTTCGTTGCGCGGGGGATAGCGCGCCAAATGGCTTTCGACAACCCTGTTTGCAAAGCAGTTTGCCGCAGCAATCCAACTATTCGCCTTCATTGACCAATCCCGGATAATGCGCATCAATCGCATGGAACGTGCCAGTCAGAACCATCTCGACCGCGACGGCGACCAGCAGGATGGCCATGATCCGGGTCAGGACGTTGATCATTGTCTCACCCAACAGGCGCGAGATCTGATCTGCGAACAACAATCCCAGCCCCACGATCGCACAGGCAATCAGGATCGCCGAACCCAGCGTCACGATTTCGGCACCGTTCGACAGTTGGTGCGAAAAAACGATCGTGATGGCAATCGTGCCCGGCCCGATGGTCAAAGGTATCGCCAGCGGTACGACGGCAAAATTCAGTTTCCGCTCGTGCCCGTCGTCCATCGCGGCCTGATCGCCCGGCGGCCGGTCCTCGGCCTTCAACATCGACATCCCGATTCCGAAGATGATGATCCCTCCGGCTATCCGGAAAGCCGGCACATCAATGCCAAAAACCCCAAGCACCTCTTCCCCGATCACAACAGCGGTCAGTGCAATGACGGTAACCGAGATCATGACAACAACCGCAACATGCCGCCGTTCTGCCGCGGTGCAGTTTTTCGTCATGCTCAGAAAAATCGGGATGTTGTAAAGCGGATTGAAGATTGCAAGCACGGCGGCCAGAAACTTCAGAAATACTGTCTGATCAAACAGTTCCGCCATTTGACACCCATCCTGAACCTTTTGTGCCTGCCCGAGGCAAACATGCTGGGGAAACGGGAAACTGTCAATTTCAACCGCGAACGAAAAAACGCCGCAAACACGGTTGCGGCGCTTTGGCAAACTTGTGGTCCGGCTGTTCCTAGTTGATCAGCGTCGGCTTGGTGACATTGTTGCTGGGCAGGACACCCAGACGGCGTGCAACTTCGGAATAGGCGTCGGTCAAACTGCCCAAATCACGGCGGAACACGTCCTTGTCCAGTTTCTGGCCGGTTTCGATATCCCACAGGCGGCAGCTGTCCGGGCTGATCTCGTCAGCAACAATCAGTCGCTGATAATCGCCTTCAAACACGCGGCCGATCTCGATCTTGAAGTCGACCAGACGAATGCCCACCGCCAGCATCACACCGCTCATGAAATCGTTCACGCGCAAGGCAAGGCTGAGGATATCGTCCATGTCCTGCTGGCTGGCCCAGCCAAACGCGGCGATATGTTCTTCGGTGACCAGCGGATCACCCAGCGAATCGTCCTTGTAGCAATACTCGACAATCGGGCGCGGCAGCTGCGTGCCCTCTGCAATGCCCAAGCGCTTGGACATCGATCCGGCGGCATAGTTGCGCACGATCACTTCCAGCGGAACGATTTCGCAGTTGCGAACCAGCTGTTCACGCATGTTCAGGCGGCGAATGAAGTGGTTCGGAATGCCGATCTGGGTCAGGCCGGTCATGAAGAATTCCGACAGACGGTTGTTGAGCACACCCTTGCCGTCGATCACGTCCTTCTTTTCCGCGTTGAAGGCGGTGGCGTCATCCTTGAAATACTGGACGATGGTGCCCGGTTCGGGGCCTTCGTACAGAATCTTGGCCTTGCCTTCGTAGATTTTCTTGCGACGCGCCATAAGCGACCTTTCCACTCTGCACAGAGGGATTGAGTCCCCTCACGTTGGCGTCCTCATAGTCCAAGCACCCATTTCCCGCAAGTTCATGTACCCGAGAGGCTTTGACGCAGCGCAAATCCCTTGCGCATGGGACGTCGTATAGTCATATCATCAGGAAAGAAGACATAACCCAAGAGGTCCTTGCCCTATGACGACGTTCGACGAACGCGAAAACGCCTTTGAAGCCAAGTTTGCCCATGATGAAGAGATGCAGTTCAAGGCACAAGCCCGCTGCAACAAGCTTTTGGGTCTTTGGGCTGCTGAAAAACTGGGTAAATCCGGTGCCGACGCCGAAGAATATGCAAAGACGGTCGTGATTTCCGACTTCGAGGAAGCCGGGCACGAAGATGTCGTTCGCAAGGTTTCGGGTGACCTGGGCAACCTGTCCTCGGTCGAGGAAATCCGCGCAAAAATGGCCGAGCTTCTGCCGGAAGCCAAGGCACAGGTTCTGAGCGAGACCAACTGAGCCCAGGGCGTCCGACTCATGATCTTCATGAGTTTTATGAATTTGATTTGACGCCTTGGTCATGAGACACGGGGCGTCTCTTTTTTTTAACGGCGTTTTGCGCCTTTTCCTGGAACAACCCTATGACAAACGCGCTGAGCAAGCTTCTGGAATCCAATGACGCCATTCTGGCCGATGGTGCCACGGGAACGAATCTGTTCAACATGGGCCTGCAATCTGGTGACGCTCCCGAACTCTGGAACGTGGATGCCCCGGACAAGATCCGGGCTCTGTATCAGGGGTCGGTTGATGCAGGCAGCGATCTGTTCCTGACCAACACGTTCGGCGGCACAGCGGCACGGCTGAAACTGCATGACGCGCACAACCGCGTGGGCGAGCTTAACCGCATCGGCGCCGAGCTGGGGCGCGAAATCGCCGACAAGGCGGGACGACCTGTCGTCGTTGCAGGATCGGTCGGCCCGACTGGTGAAATCATGGAACCGGTCGGCAGCCTGTCGCACGCGGAAGCCGTGGAAATGTTCCACGAACAGGCGGAAGCGCTGAAAGAAGGTGGGGTGGATGTTCTGTGGGTGGAAACCATCAGCGCCCCGGAAGAGTTTCGCGCCGCCGCCGAAGCCTTTGCCCTGGCCGACATGCCCTGGTGCGGCACAATGAGCTTTGACACGGCCGGACGCACGATGATGGGTGTCACCTCGGCCGATCTGGCACAACTGGTCGAAACCCTGCCGAATCCTCCCATCGCTTTCGGTGCGAATTGCGGCACCGGCGCATCCGACATTCTGCGCACCGTACTGGGATTTGCCGCGCAAGGGACTGAACGCCCGCTGATTTCGAAGGGCAATGCAGGCATTCCGAAATATGTGGATGGTCACATCCATTATGACGGCACGCCCGAACTGATGGGGCAGTATGCCGCCATGGCGCGGGATGCCGGCGCGACCATCATTGGCGGGTGCTGCGGAACCATGCCCGACCACCTGCGCAAGATGCGTGAGGCGCTGGATACCACACCTCGTGGCGAACGCCCGACACTCGATCAGATCACTGATACGCTGGGTCCGTTCACATCCGCCTCGGACGGGACGGACGATGATGCGGCACCGGATCGCCGCACACGCCGCCGCCGCCGCGCATGATGCCAGCCTGATCAGCGCCCTTCGAATTTCGGAGGGCGTTTTTCCATGAAGGCCACAACACCTTCGGCAAAGTCCCGCGAACGGCCACATTCGCCTTGCAGGTGCGCCTCGGTCGCAAGCTGCTGTTGCAGGGTGTTTTCATACGTTCCGCGAATGGATTGCTTGATTGCGCCATAGGCGGCCGTGGGGCCTTTTGCCAGATACTCTGCCCTCTTGCGCCAATGATCGGCGAAGGCGTCATCCGGCACGGCTTCCCAGATCATGCCCCATTCATCCGCCTGCTTTGCGGTGATCTTGTCGGCAAACAAGGCCGCGCCCATTGCTTTGGCCAACCCCATCTGGCGGGGCATGAACCATGTCCCCCCGGCATCGGGAAGCAGACCGATACGGGCAAATGCCTGTAGGAAATAGGCGCTTTCGGTGGCAATCACCACATCTGCACAAAGGGCAAGGTTCGCGCCTGCCCCGGCCGCCGGTCCGTTCACCGCGGCAATCGTGGGCACCGGGCAATTGTGGATCGTCTCCAGCATCGGTTCATATTCATCGCGCAGCGACCGTTCCAGATCGATCTTGCCGGTTGAAGACGCATCGCCCAGATCCTGCCCGGAACAAAACGCAGGGCCCGAACCGGTGATGACGACACAGCGCGCCTTGACCGCTGCATCTTTCATCGCATGCGTAATCTCTGCCCGCATCTGGGTGGTCAGCGCGTTCATCTTGTCCGGCCTGTTCAGCGTCAGAACTGCCAGACCATCTGCAATCTCCAGAGCAACCGTTTCGTAATTCATGAAAACCCTCCCGTCGCGCCATGTGTTTTTGCACACTTACTGGCCCGGACGGGACGGGAAAAGCAGAACCACGCGTCAGTCTTCAAGAATTTGACGCAGACGTTCTTTTTCGTCCTCACTCAACGCGGCAGAGTCCACTGACGCACGGGCCTTGGCCCGGGTACGGAGAAAGTTCAACCCAACCGCGGCAGCGATCAACAGCATGATTGGCCCGGCCAGCCACAAAAACAGGTTCGAGCCGCTGGCAGTCGGTTTCAGAAGTACGTATTCGCCATACCGATCAACGATAAACGCGATCGCCTGTTCATCCGTATCCCCAGCCACCAGCCGTTCCCGCAACAACACACGCAGATCGCGCGCGAGATCCGCGTTGCTTTCGTCGATGCTCTCATTGCGGCACACAAGGCAACGCAGTCCGGCGCTGAGATCCCGCGCACGCTGTTCCAGAACCGGATCATCCAGAACCTCGTCAGGCTGCACCGCAAAGACAGGGGTTGCGAACATCATCACAATCAGAACAATGCGTTTCATTCCGCAGGTACTCCGCCGACCGGGGTTTTTCTTGCGCCTGCGGCCACGCGGAAGCGCCTGTCACACAGGCTCAGGACACCGCCAAGCGCCATCAGGATACAGCCGCCCCAGATCCAGTTTGCCAGCGGCTTGATATAGGTTCGCATAACCCAGCCACCATCTGCCTGTTGATCGCCGATCACGACGTAAAGGTCCCCGAGGAAACGATAATCGATCGCCGCTTCGGTCGTGGGCATCCGCGCAACGGGGTAGTCCCGTTTTTCCGGGTGCAATGTCCCGATCGGACGGCCATTCTTTTCAACCAGAACATCCGCCGTAGTCGAAAAATAGTTCGGCCCCTCGACCCGACGGACATCTTGCAGCGTCAGCGTGAACTGTCCCACTTCGAAAGGTTGGTTGGGTTGGGCGACACGAATATCCTCGTCCTCCCACGCAGTCAGGCCTGCAATGGCAAAGATGGTAACACCCAGCCCGGTATGAGCAACGGCTTTACCCCAATCCGCCCCAGGCAGACGGAACAAGCGTTTCAGGCTGCCATTGCGCCCCGTACGGCTCCACAGATCAACGATCGCGCAAAATGTAATCCACGCCCCAAGGAATAGACCCACCGGCCCCAAAGCGCTGCGGCCGGTCTGCATCGCCCAAACCAACAGGGCAATCGCCAAGGCGAGACCAAAGGCATAGCGCAGCGACCAGGCCGTTTTTCCAATCCGCCCGCGTTTCCACGGCAACATGGCCCCGATGGGAAGGATCAATCCCAGCAAAACCATGAATGGGGAGAATGCAGCGTTGAAAAACGGCGCTCCGACCGAGAGTTTGCGATCAAACATCATCTCGGCCACCATCGGCCACATGGTACCGACAAAGACCACGAAACAACTGACCGCCAGCAGGACGTTGTTTACGATTAGCGCGCTTTCGCGGCTGACCATGCCGAAAACACCCTTGGCCTCCATCGCCTGCGCCCGCGCGGCAAACAAAGTCAGCGCCCCGCCGATGAAAACCACCAGAATGAACAGGATGAACACCCCGCGTTCCGGGTCATTGGCAAAGGCGTGAACCGAGGTCAGCAGCCCCGAACGAACGATGAATGTTCCGATCAGCGAAAACCCGAAGGCAATGATTGCCAGCAGGATGGTCCAGCTTTTCAGCGCCTCGCGCTTTTCAACAACAATTGCCGAATGCAGCAGCGCTGCCGCCAGGAGCCACGGCATGAAAGAAGCGTTCTCAACCGGATCCCAGAACCAGAAGCCGCCCCAGCCTAGTTCATAATAGGCCCACCAGGACCCCAAGGCGATGCCGATGGTCAGAAAGACCCAGGCCGCCAGCGTCCATGGGCGAACCCAGCGCCCCCAAGCCGCATCGATACGCCCTTCGATCAGCGCGGCGATGGCAAAACTGAACGCCATGCTCAGCCCCACATAGCCGAGATACAGAAACGGCGGGTGGAAGGCCAAACCGGGATCCTGCAGCAACGGGTTCAAGTCCCGCCCGTCAAACGGCGCAATTGCCAGCCGGTCAAACGGGTTCGAGGTAAACAGAATGAAAGCAAAAAATGCCACGGCAATGGCAGATTGAACCGCAAGCACACGCGCCTTCAGGCTTGGGGGCAACCCGCCCCCAAAGAACGCCGCCATCGCTCCGAACAGCGTGACAATCAGCACCCAAAGCAACATCGATCCTTCGTGGTTTCCCCACGTCCCGCTGATCTTGTAGATCATCGGCTTGGCCGAATGACTGTTTTCGACCACGATCCGCAGCGAAAAGTCCGACACGATGAATGCCCAGATCAGCGCACCGAAGGAAAATGCAGTCAGCAGAAACTGGACGATGGCAGCAGGCTCGGCAAAAGCCATCCAGCCGGTCCAGTTTTTTGACGCACCGATCAGAGGCACCACGCTTTGCACGATGGCGACGAAAAAGGCGAGGATGAGGGCGAAGTGGCCAAGCTCTGTAATCATGCCCCGGAATATACTGCGAGGCTGAACCGGGGGCCATTAACTTTCGCACGATCCGGGGGCACATAGTGTCGCGGGTCAAAGCCCCCGAAGCTTGCGCCAATCGGTCAATGCTGGATTCGCATCAGGACGCGAGGCGTTCTGTATCAGGTTGCCATCAGGGCCGGGGTCGGCGACGCCCGGGCTGTCGCTGCGCATGGCCCGTACTGTTTCTATGTTCCCCATGACCGTCGGCAACCGCTGCATGGCTGCGCCTATATCCCGCTGAAAATCCTGCATTTTGCTCTGATGGCGCGCGCCAAAATAGAAAGACACAATCACGCCCAGCAACCACCAAAGAGGTTCCGGCACCAGCGCAATGCCCTGCATGCGTTCAGCGAACCACAGCGGATCCACCATCGCGGCAACAAACAATCCCAGCGTTCCTAGTGCCAACGCCGGTCGCGGCAACCGGTTCACGCCATCCATAACGCGGTCGAACAGGCCTTTTTGAGGAACCACGAACTCTCGGCCGAACTGCGTCATTGCCTGACTTTGCAACTCTGTCGCGCGCTCGGCACGGGACTCGGCGTTTTCCCGGTATATTTCAACCGTCTCACGCACAGCGTTGCGACCGCCCCCAAACAGCAGCGCCAATACCCCCGAGATCAACCCCATGCCGCAACCCTTTCCTTGAATTCACTTTCCGTCAGACGATAGCGTGGCGACAGAAACTCTTCGGCCCGTTTGATCCAGCCTCCTTTGCCACCGGATCGGGTGCGCGCGTATTTTCTGGATGCCGGGCGTTTGTCGGCCAGCCGAAAGTAATAGTTCCGCCGCGCCACGCCATACGCATCGCGCAACGCGTTGGGGTCTGGTTGGGCCGCGTCTTCGCACGCCTGTGCCGTTTGCGCGCCGATCACGCCATCTGCCACGACGTCAAACCCCATATCACGCAAAAGCCGTTGCAGGATTATTGCTGCTTGCGCACCGGCATTGACGTACATGTCGAAGACAGGGGCATGCAGAACATCCGGCAACAGCGCGATGCGTGGCTTTTCAAAGTAGTGCTGAACAAAGATGTCGACCGCCTCGCGCTGAGTAAGCGCCCGGACATCCGCCACGTCAACCAGCCCATCCCCGGTCAGGTCCAATCCAAGCCGGCGCATCGTATGGATGGTGACACCGAATTTGGTTGCCCCGCCCGGATCGTCCGGGTCATTCACGTACCCGCCTTCCCGACGCACAATTTCATTGGCAATCTGCCGAACCGTTTGCATAGCGCCCTCATTTCGTTGAATGGCGCTGACGATCCCGAAAAAGAATTAACAAGCCTGAACGACCGAGGGCGCTGCCTGCATCCCGCGCGCAACGCCCTCAACACAAATGTGGGTCAGGTCAGCTTTCTTCAGCCTCTTTGTACACGCCCTGCTCTTTCAACGCGTCCACGACTTCCTTCGGCATATAGGTTTCGTCATGTTTGGCAAGAATTTCCGTGGCTTCGAACACGCCGTTCACGTAACGTCCGGTGCCGACCATGCCCTGATTTTCCGAAAACAAATCAGGCAGAACCCCGGTGAAAGAAACCTTGACGCTTTCGCCGCCGTCGGTGACGACAAAATGTACGGTTTCGCCCTGCCCGCGGATGATCGAACCTTCTTCGACCAGGCCGCCAATCCGAAAGACCTCGGTCGGCTTGGGTGGTTCGGCAATCACCTGGCTTGGCGAGCGGAAAAAGTTGATCCCGTCGCGCATGGCATAGCCAATCAACGCCGTCGATGCCACCAAGGCAACGACAGCTACCAGAATGACTTGTACTCGGCGACGTTTCTTGAGCGTTTTCATACCGTCCTCACGGGAATAACGGTGCCATCATCAGGCCCCGGGTTTCAATCTCACCTAACATCAGATTGGCGTTCTGCAAGGCTTGGCCACTGCTACCTTTTGTCAGGTTATCCAGCGCCGCGATCACGATCGCACGCCGTTCGATCCGATCTACCACAACTCCGATATGACAGAAGTTGGACCCGCGCACATGGTGGGTCGATGGTGTCTCGCCCATCGGCAGCATCTGAATGAAAGGCTCATCCGCATAAGCCTTTGCAAGCGTTTCATAGATGCTCAGCGGGTCACCTTTTACGTAGGTCGTGGCCAGAATGCCCCGGTTTGCAGGGATCAGGTGCGGAGTGAACTGCACATGAACCGTACGCCCGGCCAGCTTGGAAAACTCCTGATCGAACTCGCCCAGATGCCTGTGGGTCCCGCCGACGGCATAGGCGTTGGTGCCCTCGCTCAGTTCGGCGTGCAGCAGGTTTTCCTTCAGCGACCGCCCTGCCCCGGATACAGCACATTTCAGATCCAGCACGATATCGTCCAGATCAATCACCCCGGCAGAAACAAGCGGCCGCAGAACGTATTGACCGGTTGCCGCGTTGCACCCCGTACCCGCCACCAGCCGTGCGCCCCGGATTTCGTCGCGATAGAACTCGGTCAGGCCATAAACGGCCTCTTCCTGCTGCTCGAGCGCGGTATGCGGGTTTCCGTACCACTTTTCATATTCATCCGGGTCAGTCAGCCGGAAGTCAGCAGACAGATCGATGATCTTCAGATCCTTGGGCAGTGCACTGATCACTTCCTGGCTGGTCTTGTGCGGAAGGGCACAAAAACACAGATCGATCCGGGAAAAATCGATCTCGGAAATCTTGCACAGATCCGGCAGGTCCATGTGGCGCAGATGCGGGAAAACCTGCGCCATGGTCATCCCCGCCTTGCGTTCCGCGGCCAGCGCGGCGATTTCCATGTTAGGGTGTTCGGCGATCAGCCGCACCAGTTCCGCACCGGTATAACCCGAAGCGCCCAGAATTGCGATTTTATGGGTCATGTCAGACCTCTTCTCAACGTGTGTCACATGTTACGACCGCCGATGCGACGGTCTTGAAATAATGAAAGCAGAGCGGCCGCGTCCTTGACCGAAGTCAGGCAGCCTCGAATGTGATTTGTCGTCGGAGGAACTGTGTCGCCCGATCGCTCACCACATTGGGTTTCCCCGTCGTCAGGAACCCTCCCGGGCCACTACCCAGCATGTTGGGGTGGCGATGCAGATAATCCGCAAGGCTTTCCGCGACCAACTCCCCCTGGCTATAGACCTGCACGTCAGGTCCCAATGCCGCCTGAAACACGTCAGCCATTAGCGGGTAATGCGTACAGCCCAGAATGGCCGCCTGCGGTTCAGGCATCTTGCGCTTGAGGGCTTCCACATGGCTGCGCACCAGCGCCTCGGCCAGGATCATGTCACCGTCTTCAATGGCATCCACGACTCCACCACATGCCTGCGCCTCGACATCCACACCAATTGCCCGGAACGCCAGCTCGCGCTGAAAGGCCCGGCTGGATACAGTGGCGGGCGTGGCGAACAAGGCGACATGCTTGACCGCCACTTCGCGTGGTGGGGAATTGTCGCCCCATTGCCGTTCGGTCAGGGCTTCGATCAAGGGAACAAAGACACCAAGCACACGTTTGCCTTCGGGCACGCCCTCTTCCTGCATCCGGCGCAGCGCCGCCGCGCTGGCTGTGTTGCAGGCCAGAATCACCAAGTTGCAGCCGCGATCCCAAAGGTCCTGCACGGCCTTTCGGGTCAGCTGATAGATGTCCTCGGCATCGCGCACACCGTATGGGGCATGCGCGCTGTCCGCGTAATACAGGAAATCAACGTCAGACAGTCGTGTCTGCGCGGCGCTCAGGACGGTAAGACCGCCCAATCCGGAATCAAAGATACCTACTGCCATTAGCCCCTTCAGGCGCGATGCCGTTCCTCAAATTCATAGCCATAGTCATAAGACTTCAGCGGTGTCGGAGACAGCTCATACGTCGCTTTGCGCAGGAAATCCATCATCTTGCGCGTATCCTTGCCCAGCGGATCCAGAATGTCGCGCCCGATAGGCGTGCCAATCACCACTTTGACCGGAGTATCGACACGTTTTTTGAATTCCTTGATCAGCAACCCCATGCGCAGGGTGTTGTGCATATGGCTAGCAATCTGAAACAGACGTGACGTGTGCCCGTCGAAGAACACCGGAACGACAGTGGCGTTGGATTTCGCCACCATTCGGGCCGTGAAACCGCGCCAACCCGGATCCATAGGATGGGCAAACGGATTAACGCCGGTGCTGACCGTACCCCCAGGGAAAATCCCGATCGCGCCGCCATCGCCAAGGTAATTCAATGCAGTCTTCCGCGTATCCAGGTTCAGTTTCACCGCTTCTTTCGTTTCATCAAACGAAACAGGCAAAACGATACGGTTCAGGTCTTCAGCCTTGCGGAAAACGCGATTTGCGAGAATTCGGAAATCACCACGGGTCTGAGACAATATATGCCCCATCATCAGCCCATCCAGAATTCCATATGGATGGTTTGCAATCAGGATAAGCGGACCTTCCTTGGGGATATTCGCCAGCGCGCCACCAACGACATCCAAGGTCAATCCATAGCGATCGACCATGACCGACCAAAAATCCCGACCCTTTGCGACTTCTTTTTCGTATCCGTCCGCCCGTTTGATCAGACGCAACCGTCCCGTGGTGTTCTCCATCAGCCTGATGACCAACCGCCCCCCCTTGGTTTCGGCGGAATGCGCATACGAGATCTCACGAACGACATGACGACGAGAAGACATGAAGGGCTCCGTTTTGCTGCCCGCAAAATAAGTACAAGCAACAGGTTTGACCAGCTATCGTGACACCCTTGTGACGAATTACTCTGCCGCAGCTTGCAATTCAGGCCCACCGCTGCGGATGACGGCCAGCAGCTCTTCTCGCCGTTTCGCAGCCTTGGCCTCATTTTCCCGCAGTACCGGCCCAAATCCGCGGATATCCAGCGGCAAACGAGCCAGGGCAGCAATCGCATCACGGGTGTCCTGCGACACCAAGGGCAGTACCTCGCGCATGTCCTTTTCATACTGTCGGATCAGGGCGCGCTCCATCTTGCGTTCGGATGAATATCCAAAAATGTCCAGTGGTGTGCCGCGCAATGCCTTGAGTTTGGTCAACAGCTTCAATGCAGTCAGGATGGATTCGCTGAACGCGCGCTTTTTCGGCCTGCCATTGCTACCCGATCCGCCGAATATCGGCGGGGCAAGGTGAAAGGTCATCTTGAAGTCACCATCAAACTCGGCCGCCGCTTTTTCCCGACTGGTCAGCAGAAGACGTGCAACCTCGTATTCGTCCTTGTATGACAACAGCTTGTGATACCCTTTCGCCACCGCTTCGCGCACATATGCGTCCTCGACACTGTCCACCAGCTTGCGGTACCGCCTGGCCAGCCGGGCGCTTTGATATTCCGTCAGGTGCTGTGCGCGAAAAGCGATGATTTGGTCCAGTGTCTTGGGCATCTCGGCCACGGTCGGCGCAAGGATGGATTGCACGTCTTCCGGGTGCAGAACCGCCCAACGTCCGATATCAAACGCACGTTTGTTGCGTTCGACCGCCGTGCCGTTCAATTCGATGGCCTCAAAGATCGCCTGATGGCTGACCGGCAACAGCCCGCGCTGCCAGGTCGCGCCAAAGATCATCATGTTGGAATAGATTGAATCCCCCATCACCGCGCGCGCCAGTTCGGTCGCATCAAACAGCGAGACATCTTCTTTCAGCCGCGCTTGCAGGGCCAGTTCCAGCTGATCCGCCGGAATGCGGAACTCGGTATCACGCGTGAAGTCGCCCGTCACCGTTTCATGGCTGTTCACGACGGCCCCCGTACGTCCGGTGCGCGTCAGGCCCAACGTCTTTGCGCCGGCCGAGACCACCAGATCGCCACCGATCAGCGCGTGGGCCTCGCCAGTGGCGACGCGAATCGCGCTGATGTCCTCGGGGCGGTTGGCCAATCTACAGTGGATGTGGACTGCGCCGCCTTTTTGCGCCAGCCCCGCCATTTCCATCATGCCCGCGCCTTTTCCGTCGATCTGCGCCGCCTGCGCAAGGATAGCGCCAATGGTGACGACACCAGTACCGCCGACGCCGGTAATCACGACGTTGTGCGTGCCGGTGATCTTCGGCAGATCTGGTGTTGGCAAATCTGGCAGATCAATTTCGGTCGTCGCCTCTTTGCGAATTTTCGCGCCCTCAAGCGTCACGAATGACGGGCAGAAACCGTTCAAGCACGAGTAATCCTTGTTGCAGCTCGATTGATCAATGGCCCGCTTGCGGCCCAGCTCGGTCTGTTTGGGAACGATCGACACGCAGTTTGACTGTACACCGCAATCGCCGCAGCCTTCGCAGACATCGGTGTTGATGAACACACGCTTGTCGGGATCGGGGAATGTGCCGCGCTTGCGGCGGCGGCGCTTTTCGGCAGCGCAGGTTTGTACGTAGACGATGACCGATACGCCCTCGATCTCGCGAAACTTCTCCTGCACCTGCATGAGATCGGCACGCTCGTATGTCTGAACGCTGGCGGGTAGAGCCTTGAAGTTGACGTCCTCTTTTTCATCGTAAACCACGGCTACCTCTCGGACACCCATTGCCTTGACCTCGGCAACGATCCGTTCGGCGGTCAGGTCGCCTTCATTGTCCTGCCCGCCGGTCATGGCAACCGCGTCGTTGAACAATATCTTGAAGGTGATGTTCGTTCCTGCGGACAATGCAGCCCGGATCGCCTGAACGCCCGAATGGTTGTACGTGCCATCGCCAAGGTTCTGGAACACGTGCTTGGTCGTCGAAAACGGAGCCTCGCCGATCCAGTTGGCGCCTTCCCCTCCCATCTGAGTGAAACCGGTCGTCTCTCGATCCATCCATTGAACCATGTAGTGACAGCCAATACCGGCATAGGCGCGGCTGCCTTCCGGTACCCTTGTCGAGCTGTTATGCGGGCAGCCAGAACAGAAATACGGAAGCCGCGTGGCTATTTCCTGTGCGTTGTCGGCCCGGCGCGCTTCTGACAAAGACGCCAGCCCGGCCCGGATACCATCGGTCTCGCGCCCCTCTTCAATCAGGATCTCGCCCAGCTTTTCAGCGATCATGATCGGGTCAAGCGCACCGCGCGTCGGGAACAGTTCTTCGCGGTGCAGTGTCCCGGCACCGCCTTTGTACCAGCCATAGACCCGGCGTCCGCGCCGGTCGTCAAAGATGGCCTCTTTGACCTGAACCTCGATCAGCTTGCGCTTTTCCTCGACGATCACGATCAGGTCCAGCCCCTCGGCCCAATCGTGGAATCCGACCATATCCAGCGGGAAAGTCTGCCCCACCTTGTATGTGGTAATCCCCAGACGCTCGGCCTCGGCTTCGTTGATATTCAGAAGCGAAAGCGCATGTGTCAGGTCCAGCCAGTTCTTGCCCGCCGCGACAAAACCGATCTTGGCGCCGGGTTTGCCCCACATCCGCCTGTCCAGCTTGTTGGCGTGTGAAAACGTTTCGGCCGCGAACCTTTTGTAATCGATGACACGCGTTTCCTGCAGATGCGGCGTGTCGCCCAACCGGATGTTCAACCCACCTTCCGGCATGTCGAATTCTGGGATGACCATTTGCATCCGGTCCGGACTTCCATCCACGACCGAGGTGACTTCGATCGTGTCCTTCATCGTCTTCAGGCCCACCCAGACCCCCGCAAAACGGCTGAGTGCAAATCCGTAAATTCCATAATCAAGGATTTCCTGAACGCCAGCGGGGCTGACGATCGGCATGTACATGTCGACCAGCGACCATTCCGACTGATGCAGCACCGTCGAGCTTTCGCCGGTATGGTCATCGCCCATCGCCATGAGCACACCGCCATGTTTGGCTGTCCCTGCCATGTTTGCGTGGCGCATGACGTCACCGGACCGGTCAACGCCCGGCCCCTTGCCATACCAAAGCCCGAAGACCCCATCGAATTTGCCGTCGCCGCGCAGGCCCGCCTGCTGGCTGCCCCAAAGCGCGGTGGCCGCCAGGTCTTCGTTCAAACCGAATTGAAACGTGATATCGCTTTCGGCCAGTGGCTTTTGGGCCCGCATCATTTGCTGATCCACTGCCCCCAAAGGCGACCCGCGGTATCCGGTGACCAATCCCGCGGTGTTAAGGCCCGCTTGCCGGTCTCTGGCCTTTTGCATCAGCATCAAGCGCACAAGCGCCTGCGTTCCATTCAGAAGAACCGGGTTTTTCTCAAGATCGAACCGGTCGTTCAGCGTTATCTGTGGCTGGCTCATCAGACGTCTCCCCTCGTCAGATCAGTGTGCTATACTTGGACTTATTTTAGGTCATAATTTCTGACCTGTATAGAATTTATCCACTGATATGTAACGATTTCGTCCATTGAATGTAGAACTTGTCACCTATTTCATATAGGGCTTCTGAAAGATAACGAAAGTTGCGGTAATGGATTGGGACAAGCTTAGAATATTTCATGCGGTGGCCGATGCGGGCAGCCTTACGCACGCCGGAGACAAGCTGAACCTGTCTCAATCCGCCGTAAGCCGACAGATCCGCGCATTGGAAGAGTCTCTGGATGCCACTCTGTTCCACCGTCACGCGCGGGGGCTGATTCTCACCGAACAGGGCGAGTTGTTGTTTGACGCCACATCTGCCATGTCGAAACGGCTGGATGCCGCAGCCGCGCGTATTCGGGACAGCGAGGAAGAAGTCTTCGGTGTTTTGCGGGTCACGACGACCTTCGGCTTTGGTACACTCTGGCTGGCACCGCGCTTGCCGAAACTGTATGAGCAATACCCTGACCTGAACATCGACCTGATGCTTGAAGAACGCGTTCTGGATCTTCCGATGCGCGAAGCGGACGTCGCCATCCGCATGAAAGAGCCAAGCCAGGCCGACCTGGTGCGCAAGCGCCTTATGACCGTTCAGATGATGTTGTATGCAACCCAGGATTATATCGAAAACCACGGCGGCATGTTGCAGTCCCTGGAAGAGATCAAGGACCACCGTCTGATTTGTCAGACCCCTGCGGCGCCGCAGGTTGGCGCCAGTGCCGCCATGGTGCGCCACCTGATGACCTATAATCCCGGCTCTTTGCTGACTGTGAACAACTATTTTGGCGTGCTTCAGGGCGTTTTGCACAATCTGGGCATCGGTGTTCTGCCCGATTACGTCACACAGGATTTTCCGCACCTCGTGCCCATCCTGTCAGACATAGAAACCGCAGATGTTCCGGTTTATCTGGCTTACCCGGAAGAATTACGGCATTCAAAACGCGTTGGAGCGTTTCGCGATTTCGTGCAGGACGAAATCATCGCACAGCGTAAACAACTGAAACAGATGGGAAAACTGTAGCTATGCGCAAATAGCATAACGGACATGAAGTGTTCACAGGGTTAATTGTCTTGAACGTTCACTAACTGACCCCTAAATGAGCACTCGAAGGCGGTGATGCTGAAACGCTCATCATCTTCATACCTCCCTGTTGGACTACGGCCGAGCTTATAGCTCGGCCTTTTTTTTGGCTGGACCCTGCATTAAGTCAGCGAAAGCTCTGGGAAAAATACACGCATAGGCATATGATCCTCAAAAAACGATACAATTTCGTGTTTGAGGGAAAATACATGTTCCACCCACTCCGTCTGGTTTTGGCGCTCGTCTCCGCGTTATTCATGGCAGTGCCACTATATGCACAGGACTCCGGTTCAACTTCTACAGTGACCATCCCGGAAGACCTGACACCCGAGCAGGTCGACGATCTTGTTGCTCGCATGTCCGATGATCAGGTTCGCGCAATTCTGTTGGAACGCCTTGATGCCGTGGCGGAAAAACAAGCCGCCGAAAAAGCAAACGTAGAAGACCCGTTGACCGAGATAGGCGAGATCTGGGCTGAAATGGTCGCGTCTTGGACACATGTCCTGACCACGCTTCCCAACATAGTGACGGCGCAGATTACCGCGTTCAGCAATTTTAGCGATACGTTCGGATCGACCGGTGTCTTTACACTTATAGGGCTTGTCCTCTCTGTGCTTGTTGTCGGGTTCATTGCGGAAAAGCTGTTCATTTTCCTGACCCGACGCTGGCATGAAGCAACCGAAGCCGCGGACGAGGCCGACCTTTGGGGCGCCGTCAGATACCTGTTTCGCCGGTTCTGCCGCGAAATCGCCGGGCTGATCATTTTCTATGTCGTGATCCGCGCGGTTGGCCGCGGTCTTCTGACGACGGAACAGATCACCTATGCTGCACCGTTTGTATTCTATCTCATCTGGGTGCCGCGATTGGGTGCAGCAGCGTCCCGGTTTGTTCTGGCGCCGGAGAAGCCGCAATTTCGGTTGGTCAATATCGACGACCACTGGGCAAAGTACCTGCACCGTAACCTGATCGGTCTGTTGATCCTGATCGGGTTCACGCTGTTCGTCGTTCGGTTCAACGCACTCAATGGCGTCACGGGTGACGATACCCGCATTGGCTTCTGGCTGAACGCGGCAATTCACGTCTATATCGCCGCAATCGCCTGGACCGCGCGTGAAGGTCTGTCGCAGATGATGCTGGGGACAGACCCGGATCACACGAAATTCGATGAAGAAGTTGCACATTATTACCCCTATTTTGCCATCGGCGTTTCGGTGGCAATCTGGCTGCTGGTCGAGTTCCTGGTCGCGCAGCGTGATCCGGCAACATTGAGATTGCTGACCAGCGGCGCGCATTTCACGACGATGTTCTGGTTGTTGATTGCACCTGCGCTGGATACGCTGATCCGCGGTCTTGTGCGGCATTTGCAACCGCCAATGTCGGGCGAAGGCCCTCTTGCTGAACGCGCCTACCGTTCCGCGAAACGCAGCTACATCCGGATTGGTCGCGTTATCGCCGGCTTGGTCGTAGTTTTCATGATTGCACGCGTATGGCATCTTGACCTGCGCAATGTCGCTTCGGCCGGTGTCGGTGCCGAAGTCGGCGGTGCCGTGATCGAATTCCTGCTGATCATCGCCGTTGGCTATATCCTAAACGAGGTCGTCTCGCTCTGGATCAACCGCCGATTGGCCAAGGAACAGACTGCGGCCGAGGCGCTGGACGAAGAAGCAGGCGGTGAAGGCGGCGGTGTCGGCGGCTCTCGTCTGGCGACGGTTCTGCCCCTGATGCGGATCACGGCCCAGATTACGATTGCCGTGATTTTTGGCCTGCTGGCGCTGGGCGCATTGGGCATCAATATAACACCGCTTTTGGCCGGTGCCGGTGTTCTGGGACTGGCGATCGGTTTTGGTGCGCAGAAGCTGGTTGCTGATATCGTGGGCGGGGTTTTCTTCCTGATCGACGATGCCTTCCGCGTCGGAGAATATGTCGATGTCGGCGGCACGATGGGCACTGTCGAGAAAATCTCGGTTCGCTCGATGCAGTTGCGTCACCATCGCGGCCCTGTACACACGATACCCTACGGTGAGATTCAGAAGCTGACAAATTTCAGCCGCGACTGGGTGATCATGAAGCTGAAATTCACCGTGCCGTTCGACACCGATCCCAACAAGGTCAAGAAGATCTTCAAGAAGATCGGTGCTGAGATGATGGAGGACGAGACCCACAAGGATGGCTTCCTGCAACCGTTCAAGTCGCAAGGTGTGTTCGATTTTGACGATGTCGGCATGATCATCCGCGGCAAGTTCATGGCCAAGCCCGGCAAGCAGTTCACACTGCGCAAGGAGATCTTCAACCGGGTCAAGGCGGCCTTCAAGGAAAACGGCATCGACTTTGCCCGCCGCGAGGTGCGCGTTGCAATTCCGGGTCTGGACGACAATGAAAACCTGACCCCGGAACAGAAGACAGCTGTTGGTGCCGCAGCCGCAGCGCAGCTCAACAAGGATCAGGGATCGGCGTAAGCTTCGCGGTCCACGCCAGCTGCATGCACCCATTTTGGGACGCATTCATCCGGAACCGGCAGTGATGCCGGTTCCGTTTTTCTTTGAAAGACGCAACCTGCGCCGTCTTGACCCTTTCCACACGCGCGCGCTTGCCCTACAAGGCGCGCAATCTCGGCCCACTTGGACACAGGACAGAAGATGCAAGAGCCCGCCATCACACCCGATCTGATTGCCGCACACGGGCTCAAGCCCGAGGAATATGACATGATCCTCGAGATCATCGGGCGTGAACCTACTTTCACCGAGCTCGGCATTTTCTCGGCCATGTGGAACGAGCACTGTTCCTACAAATCTTCGAAGAAATGGCTGCGCACCCTGCCCACCTCTGGGCCCCAGGTGATCTGCGGACCCGGTGAAAACGCAGGCGTGGTGGACATTGGCGACGGTCAGGCCGTGGTCTTCAAGATGGAAAGCCACAACCACCCGTCTTACATCGAACCCTATCAGGGTGCGGCGACCGGCGTGGGGGGCATCCTGCGCGACGTCTTTACCATGGGCGCGCGTCCCATTGCGTCCATGAACGCATTGTCTTTTGGCGAACCCGGCCATCACAAGACCCGTCAACTGGTCAACGGCGTGGTCGAGGGCATCGGTGGCTATGGCAACTGCTTCGGTGTGCCTTGCGTCGGTGGCGAAGTGCGCTTTCACCCCGCATACAATGGCAACTGCCTTGTTAACGCCTTTGCCGCTGGTCTGGCCGACAGCGACAAGATTTTCTACTCGGCCGCGTCGGGCGTGGGTATGCCCGTCGTCTATCTGGGCGCAAAAACCGGGCGTGATGGTGTGGGTGGTGCAACCATGGCATCCGCCGAATTCGACGACACAATCGAAGAAAAGCGTCCCACCGTTCAGGTCGGCGACCCCTTCACTGAAAAACGCCTGATGGAGGCGACGCTGGAACTGATGCAGACCGGTGCGGTGATCTCGATCCAGGACATGGGCGCGGCGGGCCTGACCTGCTCGGCCGTTGAAATGGGTGACAAGGGTGGCCTTGGCGTGCGCCTTGATCTGGAAAACGTTCCTCAGCGCGAAGAAAACATGACAGCCTATGAAATGATGCTGTCCGAATCTCAGGAGCGTATGCTGATGGTCCTCAAGCCCGAGCTTGAGGCCGAGGCCCGCGCCGTGTTCGAAAAATGGGATCTTGATTTCGCGATCGTTGGCGAAACCATTGCCGAAGACCGCTTTCTGATCATGCATAACGGTGAAGTCAAAGCCGATCTGGTTCTGTCCAAACTGTCTTCTACCGCGCCGGAATACGACCGCCCATGGGAGCCTACGCCACAGGCAGAGGAACTGGCCGAAGTGCCCCAGATCGACCCGATTGACGGGCTGCGCGCCCTGCTCGCTTCGCCCAACTACGCAGGCAAACAGTGGGTCTATGAACAGTACGACACCATGGTGATGGCGGATTCCGTCCGCACGCCGGGTCTGGGTGCGGGCATGGTCCGCGTCCACGGGACCGACAAGGTGCTTGCCTTCACATCCGACGTGACCCCGCGCTATGTGCGCGCAAACCCTATTGAGGGCGGCAAACAAGCCGTGGCCGAAGCCTATCGCAACCTGACCGCCGTCGGAGCCAAGCCGCTGGCCACAACCGACAACCTGAACTTCGGCAATCCTGAAAAGCCCGAGATCATGGGCCAGTTTGTCGGTGCCATACAGGGCATCGGCGCCGCAGTCGGCGCCTTGGATATGCCGATCGTGTCGGGTAACGTCTCGCTGTACAATGAGACTGACGGACAGGCCATTCTGCCGACCCCCACCATTGGCGCAGTCGGCCTGTTGCAGCACTCGGACGAGATCATCGGCAACGAGGTGCGCGAAGGCCACGTTGCGCTTGTGATCGGTGAAACCAAGGGGCATCTGGGTCAATCCGCCCTTCTGGCCGAGGTGTTCAACCGCGAAGACGGCGACGCCCCGCATGTCGATCTGGATGCCGAAAAGCGCAACGGTGATTTCATCCGCGCCAACCGCGAGATGATCAAGGCCTGCACCGACGTCAGCGATGGCGGCATCGCTCTGGCTGCCTTCGAACTGGCAGAAGCCGCAGGCGTTGGCGTATGTCTTGACGACGCCCCGACTGAATTCCTGTTCGGTGAAGATCAGGCCCGCTATCTTGTTGCGTGCAATTTCGATCAGGCCGAGGCATTGATGATTGCGGCCGGTCAGGCCGGCGTTCCACTGAATGCGGTTGGTCGTTTCACCGGCGATACGGTGAAGATCGGCAGCTCGGAAGCCTCGCTTGATGAACTTGCCGCGATTTACCGCAACAGCTTTGCCGAGGCTGTCGCCTAACAACGCAACGCGAATGCCAATCGAAACCCGCGCTGTGATCCGGTGCGGGTTTGGTTGTTTTTGCATGTGCCAGTGCTCTTGCACGCCCGGTTCATGCGCTCTACATCTTGGGAAAGACCTTCTGGAGTTATCTACATGCCGATGAGCGCCCACGAAATCGAACACCTGCTGCGCGAAGCCTTTCCCGACGCCGAGATTCAGGTCGGCGGAAATGACGGTGTTCATATGTCTGCCATGGTGGTGGATGAAAGCTTTCGCGGCAAAAACCGGGTTCAGCAACAGCGCGCTGTTTACGCAGCTCTGAAGGGCAAGATGGACGGCCCGGACGGAGAATTGCACGCGCTGGCGCTCACCACCAAAGTGCCGGAATAAGCTTCTCGGCTTCTTTCGAGGCGAACATATGACTCTCCCGTTGGAGAAACGAACAGGAAACGCAAAATGACCGACGTAAAAACCCAGATCGACGAAACCGTCAAAGCCAATGACGTGGTGCTGTACATGAAAGGCACCAAGGAAATGCCGCAATGCGGGTTTTCCTCACGCGTGGCTGGCGTGCTGAACTACATGGGCGTTGAATACACCGACGTAAACGTGCTGGCCGACGAGGAAGTGCGTCAGGGGATCAAGGATTATTCCGACTGGCCGACCGTGCCGCAGCTGTATGTCAAAGGCGAATTCGTAGGCGGTTGCGACATCATCACCGAGATGACCCTTTCGGGTGAGCTGGACACGCTTTTTGATGAAAACGGTGTCGGCTACAACAAGGAAGCAGCCGACAAAATCCGCGAAGCAAACGCGTAATCCTGCTTATCGGCTGGAACAATTCTGATAAATAGCCTGCTCATTGGCGGCGCCTGCCGCCAAATAGCTGATTGTCGCGTTCCAACCTTTTGAGCGCAGGATATAGGTTCCTTCGGCTCCGAGAGATTCATAGCGGATGCCCGATCCGCTTTCGACCTGGCGCATCGCGACCAGAGTGTTGTCCACCATCGTCGCCGCCGCGCCTGAACCGTCGGGTGCGTTGAAATAGGTCACCGGCAACGGCACGCCGTTCTCGCAGGTAAAGGTGACAGACAGAATGTCGATTTCGGCGAGTGCGGATGTTGCCGGGAAAACAAGCAAAGCACCGCAGAAGAAATTGCGCAGATAGGTCATTGTGCCTTCTTCTCCTCGACGACGGAAGCCAGCGCTTCCGCACGTGCTGCCAGTTCGGCCAGCGTATCCGTGACGGATGGCGGCACCACCGCGACTTCAATACGTTCAGGTTCCGGCACGGGCGCATTTCTCAGCGATTGAAGCTCGGCCTCGGCCTCGGCCAGCCTGGCCTCCAGCGACTTGACCTTGTCTTCCGTTGCCGCCGTCTTGTCAGCCAGCAGCAGACCGGCCATCAGCAACATACGCGCTTCGGGCATCCGCCCAATCTGATCGGACAGAACCTGCGCTTCGTCATCCAGCATTTTGGCGGCCGCCTGCAGAAAGGGTTCTTCCCCGTCCCGGCAGGACACATCAAAACCCCGCCCGCCAATATGAATGGTTACCTCGGGCATTACTCTACCTCACCTTCTACAAGTTTTGCCTGCGACAGCAGAGGTTCCAACCGTGCCAACACGGCCTGCGCTTCGGCGGCGTCCGAAGCCTGCGCCGCACGCGTCGCCTCAAGCTCGGCAACGGTGGCGCGGTTCAGCAATTCAGCATCCGTCAGCCCTTCTGCGGCCGCGGAACGCAACTCTTCTACGGAATTCCGCAACTGCTCGTTCGCCTTGCGCAAACGTTGCAGATCGTCATCCAGCCGGGACATCGCAGCGCCATGGCTGGCCCGTTCGGCCCGCAGCATCTCAAGCTCGGCGCTCAGATCATCGACCCGTACCGTATCTTCAAGTTGTGCCTTGAGGCGGCTGTTTTCCGCCTCGACTTCTTTTGCCTGAGCAAGCAATTCACGCAATTGCTCAAGCTCGGCTTTCACCGCCGAAGGATCTTCGATGCCGTCAAGTTCGGCGCGCAGCCTTTCGTTCTCGGCCTTCAACGCATCCAGTTCGGCATTGTTGTCCAAGGCCGCCTTGGCCTCGGCCAGCTCGGCGCGGGCCGCTTCGACAGACGCGATTTTCGCCCGGGCTTCTTCCAGCTCTGCGCGCAGCGCATCCGCGTCGGCGGCACCCGCTGGTTCCGTGCGCAGCTCCTCCAGATCGGCACGCAGCGCGTCCACTTGTTTTTCGTGCTGCTCTTTCAGGGTCTTCAGTCGTTCCTGAAGCTGCGCATTGGCAACTCTTTCGTCTTCAAGTTCGGCCTGAAGCCTCTCACTTACCTCAGCATTCCGGGACGCACCGTCCAACCCTTCGACGCCCGCACTGATACGATCCATCGCAGCAATAATGCGGTGCTGTAGTTCCTCTAACTGGCTCATGCCCCTGTCACCTCTTTATCAAGGTTCATTCTGTCGCGAAGTGATCCGAATCAAAACCGAATCCCGCTTGCCGACAGTCTAACGGAATGCGACAGAAAATACCCACTGTTTGGTTTCAATCACTTGGGCCGCGCTCTTCACCTATCGGGCGTTGCCAAAGCCCGGTTCCGCTTGCACTTTGGGTGCTGAATGGTATTGAGCGCGCAATCTGCTTTTTATCCAAAGGAACAACGCCCGTGGACCTGACTGCGCTGCGCAAAGCCAACCCCGAACACTGGGACAAAGCTGCGGCCATCCGCACCCTGACCCTTGACGCCGTCGCCGCCGCAAATTCCGGCCATTCCGGCATGCCGATGGGCATGGCCGATGTTGCGACCGTTCTGTTCGAAAAGCACCTGAAATTCGACGCCTCGGCCCCGAACTGGCCGGACCGCGATCGGTTCATCCTGTCGGCTGGCCACGGTTCGATGCTGGTCTATTCACTTCTCTATCTCACCGGTCATGCCGACGTGACTCTGGAAGAGATCAAGAATTTCCGCCAGTTGGGCGCCAAGACCGCGGGCCACCCTGAAAACTTTCTGATCGATGGTGTTGAAACCACGACCGGCCCGCTTGGTCAGGGTATCTCGAATGCCGTGGGTTTCGCCATGGCCGAGGAAATCCAGCGCGCGCATTTCGGCAAGAAGGTCGTGGATCACTATACTTACGTGATCGCGGGCGACGGCTGTCTGATGGAAGGCGTCAGTCAGGAAGCGATCACTTTGGCCGGCCGCCATGAGCTGAGCAAACTGATCGTCTTCTGGGACAACAACAACATCACCATCGACGGCACTGTCGATATCGCTGATCGCACCGATCAGGTCCGCCGGTTTGCGGCTTCTGGCTGGCACGTGATTGAAATCGACGGCCATGACCCCAAGGCCATCGATGCGGCCATTGTTCAGGCGAAAAAGTCCAAAAAACCAACCATGATCGCCTGTGAAACCCATATCGCTCTGGGTCATGCTGCGCAGGACACCTCGAAAGGTCATGGGGCACTGACGGATCAGGATCAGCTGAAAGCCGCGAAAGAGGCCTATGGTTGGCCCCACGACACATTCGAAGTTCCAGCCAACGTCAAATCCGCATGGGAAGCCATTGGTGCACGCGGCGCAGACGAACGTGGGGCTTGGGAAGAACGTTTTGCCCAGCTTTCCGAGAGGAAACAGGCCGAATTCAAACGCGCCTATGCATTTGAGGCCCCCAAGCGGCTGGCTGGCGCCATTCGTGCGTTCAAAAAGCAGATGTCTGAAGAGCAGCCGAAACTGGCCACCCGCGCCTCGTCCGAAAAAGTTCTGAACGTCGTGAACCCGATCATGACCGAGACTGTTGGCGGCTCGGCTGACCTGACCGGATCGAACAACACAAAATCGGCTGATATGGGCGTGTTCCTGCCGGAAAACCGCAAGGGTCGTTACATCCATTACGGTATCCGTGAACACGGCATGGCTGCTGCGATGAACGGCATGGCGCTGCATGGCGGTATCCGCCCCTATGGCGGCACCTTCATGGCCTTCACCGACTATGCCCGCCCGTCCATGCGTCTGGCGGCGCTGATGAAAATCCCGTCGGTCTTTGTGATGACCCATGACTCAATCGGTCTGGGCGAAGACGGCCCGACCCACCAACCGGTCGAGCATCTGGCCATTTCGCGCGCGACACCGAACACCTATGTGTTCCGCCCTGCTGATACCGTCGAAACGGCTGAGGCCTGGGAACTGGCGCTGACCTTCAAGGACAGCCCCTCGGTCCTGTCGCTGACCCGTCAGGGCGTGCCGACCGTGCGCAAGGATCACAAGACCAAGAACCTTGTTGCTCAGGGCGCTTATGTTCTGGCCGAGGCCGAGGGTAAGCGTCAGGCCATCCTGATCGCGACCGGTTCGGAAGTGTCGCTGGCGATGGAAGCCAAAGCGATGCTTGAGGCTGAGGGCATCGGCACCCGCGTCGTCTCCATGCCCTGCATGGAGTTGTTCGCGCAGCAGGACGAAGCCTATCGCAAGCGCGTTCTGCCCTCCGGCCCCGTCCGCGTCGGCATCGAAGCCGCCGTCCGCGCGGGTGGCTGGGACCGCTGGCTGCTGGGCGAGCGTGGCCGCGAAGCCAAGGCAGGCTTCATCGGCATGTCCAGCTTTGGCGCCTCGGCCCCTGCCGGTGAGCTGTACAAGCATTTCGGCATTACGGCCGAAGCAACTGTGGCCAAGGTCAAGGAATTGTTGGGACTGTAAGACAGTCCCTTCTGATCGAGCAAAGGGCGGCTTTGGCCGCTCTTTTCATTTTGGTTTCAATGCGTTTCGGATTTGCTGAACAGGGGCATGATTATCTTGGTTGCCACCGGGATCAAAACCAATCCCCAAGCCAAACCAAATACGCCATCCATCGTGGCCTTGGATACCCACTCAACCGCACCAACCCATTGATCAGACACGGAATGTCCAATGGCATAGGCCCAATCATGGATATGATGGCCCAGCCAGCCAAAACCCAGAACCTCCATCCCGTGGATGACGATCGAGCCCCCCACCCACAGCATCGCGGCAGTTCCGACAATGGACAGTGTTTTCATCACCCCGGGCATTGCCTTGACCAACCCTCGGCCCAGACCGCGACCGATAGGTGTTGGCGCGTTCTGCGCCAGAAAAAGTCCCACATCATCCATTTTCACGATCAACGCGACGGATCCATAGACGGCCACCGTCACGCCGATCCCGACAACAGCCAGCGTCGCGGCCTGCATCCACAGGTTCGGGGCTTCTATCGCCGCCAGTGCAATGGTCATGATCTCGGCAGACAGGATGAAATCAGTCTTGATGGCGCCCTTGACCTTTTGCTCCTCCAGGTGGCCCGGATCGCGGATTTTCATGTCGTCCTCAATCACATGGCTGCCATGAGGAAACAGAACATGAAAAATCTTCTCGGCCCCTTCAAAACATAAATATGACCCGCCAAGCATCAACAAGGGCGTGATCAGCCACGGCGCAAAATTGGCCAGCAACAAGGCGACGGGCAGCAAGAGTATGATCTTGTTGAAGATCGACCCGCGCGCAATGCGCCAGATGATCGGCAACTCGCGCGCCGGGGCGAAACCCTGCACATATTTCGGCGTCACCGCTGCGTCATCGATGATCACACCGGCGGTTTTGGCCCCCGCTTTGCCTGCCGCCGCAACCACATCGTCCACTGATGCCGCCGCAACCTTGGCAATGCCCGCCACATCATCCAACAGGGCCAAAAGACCACTCATCGCGTTTCCCTTCAATCTGCTGTCGCCAACCGGACCCTACCTGATCCAACGGCTAGCGCAAGCGTTAGCGCAACCGGCGCAGGTTTGCGCTAACACCTTAAAAATATGCCGCTTTTGCCCTTTTGAGATTCCCTTTTCGCCGTTATATGGCCCTCAAAGCAAGCGCATCTGGAGACGTCATATGACCATCAAGGTCGGTATCAATGGTTTTGGCCGTATTGGCCGCTGCACCCTGTCGCACATCGCCGCGTCCGGGCGCAACGACATCGAAGTGATCAAAGTCAACGCAACTGGCCCGTTGGAAACCTCGGCGCATCTGTTGAAATATGACAGTGTTCACGGGCGTTTTCCGCGCGACGTCACCATTGACGGCAATACCATGGATCTGGGTCGCGGCCCGATGCAGATGTTCTCGACCTACGACATGACCGAGTTGGACTGGGAAGGCTGTGACGTCGTCCTCGAATGCACCGGCAAGTTCAACGATGGCCTGAAGGCCAAAACGCATCTGGAACGTGGCGCCGGCAAGGTACTGCTGTCGGCTCCGGGCAAGAACGTGGACAAGACCATCGTTTTCGGCGTCAATCACAACACGCTGGCCGCCAATGACAACATGGTTTCGAACGGTTCGTGCACGACCAACTGCCTCGCCCCGCTGGCCAAGGTGCTGGACGAGGGCGTCGGTATCGAACACGGTATCATGACGACCATCCACGCCTACACAGGCGACCAGCCGACACTGGACCGTCGCCACAGCGACCTCTACCGCGCCCGCGCTGCTGCAATGTCGATGATCCCGACCTCGACCGGCGCCGCCAAGGCGCTGGGTGAAGTTCTGCCGAACCTGAAAGGCCGCCTGGACGGTTCCGCCATTCGCGTCCCAACCCCGAATGTTTCGGCGGTGGACCTGACGTTCCGTGCCTCACGCGACACAAGCACGGCGGAAATCAACGCGATCGTCGAAGAGGCCGCCAAAGGCCCGATGCAGCGCGTTCTGGGATATGAGCCCGCTCCGCTGGTGTCGACCGACTTCAACCACACCGAGGAAAGCTCGATCTTTGCACCGGATCAGACCCGCGTCGTCGATGACCGCATGGTCCGCGTTCTGGCCTGGTATGACAATGAATGGGGCTTCTCGGTTCGTATGGCCGACGTAGCTGTTGCGATGGGCCGCCTTAACTGACCCTTCGGACTTCGCTTGTACCTTGATGCCCGCTCAGGTTATCTGAGCGGGCATTTTACGTTCGGGACAGCCATGACCAACCAAATCGCTATCTGGCTCGGCCTTCTTCTTCTCGGCGTTATCATGTTGGATGTAGCGCTGTACGGCACCGAACATCTGCTTTTCCTCGGAAAGAAGCTTTACGACTTTCTGGACTGGCTCGCTTTCTGGCGCTGACAGAGGTTTTCCTTGACATTTCGCTTGATCTGTCATTGTTAGCGCTAACTCATCTTACTGAGACATTTGGACGGAGCAGACCATGACCTTGAAACTGGCGATCAACGGATTTGGACGGATCGGGCGCGGGGTTCTGCGCGCGGTGATGGAAAGCGGACGTACAGACGTTGAGATCGTCGCGATCAACGATCTTGGAAAACCCGAAATGAACGCGCACCTGTTTGAATTTGACAGCGTTCACGGCCGCTATCCCAACCCGGTTACGCTCAGCGATGCAGGTCTGGACGTGGGTCGTGGTCCAATTCGGCTGAGTAACGAGCGCAACCCCGAGGATCTGCCCTGGTCGGATATTGACGTCGTTCTGGAATGTACGGGTGTGTTTCGTACGCGCGAGGCGGCGGAACGTCACTTCAAGAACGGATCCCGGAAAGTTCTGATCTCTGCCCCGGCCCGAGGTGACGGCGGTGTGAAAACCATCGTCTTTGGCGTCAACGATGGCGAACTGACCGCCGATGATCTGGTGGTGTCAAACGCATCCTGCACCACCAACTGCCTGTCTCCTGTTGCTGCCGCTCTGGATGCCGGCCTTGGTATCAAGCACGGCAACATGACCACTGTTCACGCTTATACTGCCAGCCAGCCTGTGCATGATACAGTGGGAAAAGATCCCTACCTGTCCCGAGCGGCAGCGCTGTCGATGATCCCTACGACAACCGGTGCGGCCGCTGCCGTGGGCCTGGTGCTGCCGCAACTCAAAGGAAAACTGACCGGTCAGGCCATCCGCGTTCCAACCCCGAATGTCTCGGTCGTTGATCTTGTGGCCGAGGTTTCACGCCCCACGACCGAAGAAGAGGTCAACCAACTGTTCGTCGATGCGGCTGCCAAAATCCCCGGCGTTCTTGCCGCGGAAAGCCGTCCTCTGGTTTCCATCGACTTCAATCACGACCCGCACAGCTCGACCGTGTCACTGGCTGAAACCAAGGTTACTGATGGCACGCTGGTTCGTGTGCTGGCGTGGTATGACAATGAATGGGGCTTTTCGAACCGGATGCTTGATACGGCGGCCGCAATGGGTGCCCTAGCCTAACCTTTTTTTCAGCGCATCATTGACACGGGGCGTGACGAATTTCGACACGTCCCCGTTCAACCGGGCGATTTCCTTCACCAGCTTGGACGCGATCGCCTGATGGCGCGCTTCGGCCATCAGGAACACGGTCTCGATCGAATCGTCCAGAGCCCGGTTCATGCCGACCATCTGAAACTCGTATTCGAAATCGGCAACCGCACGCAGGCCGCGCACGATGATTTGTGCGCCTACATCCCGCGCACAATCAATCAGCAGGTTTTCGAAGGGGTGCGCGATGATTTCGGTTCCGGTCTGCTCGGACAGCCGGGCGCATTCCGCTTCGATCATGGCCACGCGCTCTTCCAGCGAGAACAGAGGGCCCTTGTCCCGGTTGATGGCCACACCGATAACCAGTTTGTCCACCAAAGCTGCCGCCCGACGGATGATATCGATGTGCCCCATGGTGATGGGATCAAAGGTTCCAGGATACAATCCAACCCGCATCGCGCCCTCCTGCGCAACAAAATTTCTGCGCAAGCAAACATAACTTTGCTGCAGGTGCAAGTGATTGCTTGGGCAACCCTTGTCGTCAGTGCCCCATTATCATGCCTTCAAGGGCATCTTTTTCCATCGCAAGTTCGGAAAGCTGAGCCTTCACCACATCACCCAAAGTGACAATACCTACGAGTTTTCCGTCTTCAACCACCGGCATGTGGCGAAATCGCCCCTCTGTCATACGGGACATGATGTCTTCCACGGTGGTCTGGCGCGTCGCCGTGACGAGGTTCTGGGTCATATAAGACTTAACCGGTTGGTTCAGACAACCACTGCCGCTGGCCGCCAATTCCCGGACGATGTCACGTTCTGACAGGATGCCGACCGCGGTATTGCCACCGTCGTCGGAAACAACGACCGTACCGATGCGCTTGTCCGCAAGAATCTTCGAGGCCTCTGAGACTGTCGCCGTTGACGCCACGGTCACGACACCATCTGTCGCTTTGGACTTCAGGATGGCCTGAACTAGCATGAAGAATACCTCCGGAATAATAACACTTATTCCAAAGCGTTGCGCGATTGCCGCGACCTGTCAAGCGTCGGGGCCTGCTTCCAAACGAAGCACTTCATCGCGAATACCGCGTGTCAGGGCATCCGCAAAGCGGTTCAACCGCTCGTTGCGCTGGTCACCCTGATGCCTGACCAGATAGAAGCTGCGCGTCAAACTCACTTGATCCGTCAGGATTTTCCGAAGCCCCGGGTGGAATGGCAACGTGAAATCATGCGCCACGCAAACCCCTGTTCCCAGGCAGACCTGCCGCAGTTGAACCGATACCGAATTCGATGCAAGAGCGACACGGTCAACGCCAATGTCATTCAGGTAGTCAAGTTCCCGGTCAAAGATCATATCAGGGATATAGCCGATCAACCTGTGGCCCTTCAGGTCAGCTATGCTCCGGATCGGATCATGTCGCTTCAGATACTCTTCGGTCGCGACCATGTGCAGCTTGTAGTCGCTGATTTTCTTCACCAGCAGCTGACCGGCGGTCGGCGCACTGACCGTAACCGCCATATCCGCCTCGCGACGGGACAGGTTGATCACACGCGGAAGCGCCAGGATCTGAATGTCCAGATCAGGGTTTGCGTCGCTGATTTTGGCACACACCTGCGGCAGCAGATAGTTGGCACTGCCGTCCGGCGCGCCAATCCGGATTTGCCCGCTCAGGGTTTTCGTTGGTCCTGTTACCGCCCCGGCCGCCGCGCGCATCGCTTCTTCTGCGTGCAGCCCGTGTTCCAACAGCCGCTGTCCCGCCGGGGTCAGAATATAGCCTTGCTGCGACTTGGTGAACAATGTGGAATCCAGCGTCGCCTCCAGGCGCGCAATGCGCCGACCAACGGTGGCCGGGTCGATCTTCAGGATACGACCAGCGGATGACAGGCTTTCCTCGCGCGCGACAGCCAAGAATATCCGCATATCATCCCAATTTGGGGTCATTTTGATCCCTTTTGCATTTTTGCAAAACTCTTTTGAGACATTGCCTCTGTTCGCGGGATTTCTGCAAGCCTATTCTGCGCGCAAATCTATCGGAGGAGCTATTGATGCAAAACCTGACCCATTTCCTGAACGGCGAAATGGTCGCCGGAACGTCCGGTCGTTTCGACGACGTCTACAACCCGGCAACGGGTGAAGTTCAATACAAGTGCCCGATGGCCAGTGCAGCGGAAACCACCGCCGCGATCGAGGCCGCCGCTGCGGCCCAGCCCGCATGGGGCGCAACCAACCCGCAAAAGCGCGCGCGCGTCATGATGGCCATGGTCGGCCTGATGAACCGCGACATGGACAAACTGGCCGAAGCGCTGAGTCGCGAGCACGGCAAAACCATCCCCGACGCCAAGGGTGATTTGCAGCGTGGTCTGGAAGTGATCGAATACTGCATTGGCGCGCCGCAGATGCTCAAGGGTGAGTTTACCGACAGCGCGGGCCCCGGCATTGACATGTATTCCATGCGCCAGCCTCTGGGCGTTGTCGGCTCGATCATGCCATTCAACTTTCCGGCCATGATGCCGCTCTGGCATGTTGGCCCTGCTCTGGCCTGCGGTAACGCCGTTGTTCTGAAACCGTCCGAACGCGACCCGTCCGTGCCCCTGATGCTGGCTGAACTGTTCGTCGAAGCCGGCCTGCCCAAAGGCGTTTTCCAGGTCGTAAACGGCGACAAGGAAGCTGTCGACACCATCCTCGACAGCGAGATTATTCAAGGCGTCAGCTTTGTGGGTTCAACCCCGATCGCACAGTATATCTACAGCCGCGCAACCGCGAATGGGAAACGAGCACAGTGCTTCGGCGGTGCCAAGAACCATATGATCGTCATGCCCGACGCCGATCTGGATCAGGCCGCGGACGCGCTGGTTGGCGCTGGTTTCGGTGCGGCCGGCGAACGCTGCATGGCAATCTCTGTCGCGGTTCCCGTTGGGGAAGAAACCGCAGACAAGCTGATCGAAAAGCTGATCCCGCGCGTCGAAAAGCTAAAAGTGGGCCCCTACACCGCTGGTGACGATGTCGACATGGGCCCTGTAGTAACAGCGGCCGCGAAACAGCGCATTCTGGGCCTGATCAATTCAGGCGTCGAACAGGGTGCGAAACTGGTTGTCGACAACCGCGACTTCAGCCTGCAAGGCTATGAGGACGGTTTCTTTGTCGGCCCGCACCTGTTCGACAACGTGACGCCCGAGATGGACATCTACAAACAGGAAATCTTTGGCCCGGTTCTGTCCACCGTGCGCGCGGGTTCTTACGAAGAGGCCCTTAAACTGGCGATGGATCACGAGTACGGAAACGGCACCGCGATCTTTACCCGCGATGGTGATACCGCACGTGACTTTGCCAGCCGTGTAAACATCGGAATGGTCGGCATCAATGTTCCGATCCCGGTTCCGCTGGCCTATCACACCTTCGGCGGTTGGAAGAAATCCATGTTCGGCGATCTGAACCAGCACGGCCCGGACAGCTTCAAGTTCTACACCCGCACCAAAACCGTGACCGCACGCTGGCCGTCTGGCATCAAGGAAGGTGGCGAGTTTAACTTCAAAGCAATGGACTGATCCTACAGTTTCATGACGCTTGAAGCCCGGCCCGTTCAACGGCCGGGCTTTTTGCATCTTTCCGCCGAAAAACCTGCTTTCGTCCAATCGGTCACAGGAAATTCAAGTGGTTCACTCTGGAAAAATCCAACCAACACCCATATTTTGGCGTGAACATTGTACTGAGCAGTGAACTTATCGGAGGCAACCTTGTCCCAATCTCGTATAACCCGTCGCTCTGCCTTGCTGGGCGTGGCCTCTTTGGTGGCAACACCTGCCCTTGTTCGGGCACAAAGCACGGATGCTTTCCCTGAAACGGAAGACGCGATCAGTACGCAATTGCCGGTCCGACGCAATATATCGTCCTTCTCGCAACAGAGTTGGCAGGACCATTTCGATGAATTGGGCGTTGGATGCCTGCTGGCCGACATCACCAGCCGCGCCGTCCATTACTGGGGGCCTGACGGCACCTACAAACTGTACCCAAGTTCCGTGCCCATGAGCGAAGAGCTTACCAAACGCGGGTACACGAAAGTTGTGCGTAAAACCGAATTCCCAAGCTGGACACCTACGGCATCAATGCGCGAACGAGACCCTTCGCTGCCACTTCGGATGGAAGGTGGCGATCCCGGCAACCCACTGGGAACCCGCGCCATGTATCTGGGTTGGCCTGCCTATCTTGTCCATGGCACGCACGACACGCGCAAGATCGGTCGTCAGAGCTCGTCAGGTTGCATTGGCCTGTACAACCAGCATGTCGAAGAGCTGTATCCGCTGGTAAAAGTTGGCACACAGGTTCGACTGGTCTGATCCACCCTCTCTAAAACGCAAAAGCCCCGGTCGGTCGCCGGGGCTTTCTTGTCTTCGGAAGACGGCATTTATTCCGGCAGGATTACCGCGTCGACGACGTGGATGACGCCATTGCTGGCTTCAATGTCGGCCTGTACGACCTTGGCGTCGTTCACTTTCACGCCGTTTTTGGCGTTGACGCTCAGCCGGTCGCCCTGAACAGTCAGAACCTTGGCGCGTTTGCCCGCGATATCTCCAGACATAACCTTGGCCGGTACCACGTGATAGGTCAGAATCGCGACCAGTTGATCCTTGTTTTCTGGTTTCAAAAGCGTCTCGACAGTGCCTTCAGGAAGCGCAGCAAAGGCTTCGTCTGTGGGTGCAAATACCGTGAACGGACCATCCCCTTTCAGGGTGTCAACCAAGCCTGCAGCCTGAACGGCGGCGACCAGAGTATTGAACGACCCGGCGGCAACGGCGGTGTCGACGATATCAGCGGCCTGAGCTTTGAGCGGCATAGCAAAAGCAAGTGCGGCGGCTGCGCCCATGAATGTACGACGGAACATAGCTGTCTTCTCCTCTCCAGCGTGTTATGGAAAGGGTTACGGACCTTTTGCCGCAATGGATCACTTTGGTTTCAGTTTTCTTTGAGCTGCACCCAGATGCTTTGCGCCCGCCCCTCGGCCAGGAACGGCAAGGCAACAACGGCATCAGGCCGATCCTGTTGCAGGTAATACCCCGGCCAAAGCATTGAATACGCGCCAGATTGCAGCAAGCTGTGCAATACGTACTGCTCTCCCCAGCCTGGGCAATCATAGAAGAAGCGCTTGGGATATTCGTAGGGCAAAAAAACATCGTGAACGTGGATCACCACCCCGGGATTCAGAGACGGTATAATGCGGCAGAACAGATGTGCGACATCGTTGCTCATCCGCACAACATGGCTGGAGTCGATGAACAGAATGTCTCCAGCCTCCAGCTCTGCGAATAGCGCCGGGTCAGTTTCTTCAAGACGTTTTTGTTCGAACCGGTCGACCACATGGGCAATATCGGCGCGAGGGTACGGATCAATCGCGGTAATGGTGGTATCCAGATTGCCATCGATGATTGCCTGACGGGACACACGGGTGGAATTACCGCATCCGACCTCTATCACGCGTTTGGGCTGAAAACGGCGGATCATCAGATACAATGCATCCGCATCCGGGCTGTCATAGTAACCATTGCCGGTACGATAACCGGTCTGGTTGCGTGCGGGATCTTTCAGCGCCTCCAGGGCAGCTTTGTGACGCTCGTATTCCGCCACAAGTTGAGAGATGTCGAACCCCTCCATCCCTGGCGACAAAGCATAAGCGGGGCGCGTCAACCCACCCGCCGCTTCGAAGGCTTCCAGCCGCGCCCGTTCATCCTGTTCCGTAACTCTGTCGACCAGTTTCACCCCCAATTCTTCAAGGGCGGCATTGATCTTCGGGAATTTTCTGGGTTTCAAGGCGCTGGCTCCGCGATCTGTGATGCAATGTTCCTTACCGTTGCGAACCGTTTCTCTGCAAGGGCAAGCCTGTCAAACCCTTGGCAAAACGTAAATTTCCGTATTCACTGATGGAACGGACAACTGTGAGGGGCCCCATGCAGCAGGAATTTACACTCGGGATCGAAGAAGAATACCTGTTGGTGGATCGTGACAGCCTGCAATTGTCCGAAGCCCCCGAAGCGCTGATGGCGGCCTGCCAAAGCGATTTCGAAGGTCAGGTCAGCCCCGAGTTCCTGCAATGTCAAATCGAGGTTGGAACCAGACCACACGCCACGGTCGCTTCGGCGCGCGAAGACCTGAAGCGGCTGCGGTCATGCGTTTCGAAACGGGCCGCCGAATACAACCTTTCCCCTATCGCCGTCTCGTGCCACCCGTTCGCCAACTGGAAGGATCAACACCACACCCGGAAAGAACGGTATGACGCGCTGCAACATGCATTGGGCGGCGTTGCCCGGCGGATGCTGATATGCGGGATGCATGTACATGTTGGAGTCGAGGACCCTGCCCTGCGTGCCGATCTGATGCCGCAACTGTCATACTTTCTTCCTCATCTTCTGGCGTTGTCCACGTCTTCGCCCTATTGGAACGGCGAGGATACCGGCCTGTCTTCATACCGGCTGACGGTGTTCGACAACCTGCCCCGCACCGGGCTGCCGCCCGTGTTCGCCAGCTGGGGCGAGTATGAACGGAACACAGGCATTCTGGTCGAGCTTGGGGTCATCGAAGACACCACAAAGATCTGGTGGGATCTGCGCCCCTCACATCGTTTCCCAACTTTGGAAACGCGGATCATGGATGTTCAACCCCGTCTGGAGCACACTTTGTCGTTGGCGGCACTGGTTCAGGCATTGACCCGGATGCTGTGCCGTCTGAAGGATCGCAACCTGCGCTGGCGGCAATATGATCGTTTCCTGATCGGTGAAAACCGCTGGCGCGCACAGCGCTACGGAGTGGGTGAAGGGCTGATCGATTTCGGCGACCGGTCAGTCAAACCCATGTCTGAACTGATCGGCGACCTCATGGGGTTGTTGGCAGAAGACACCGAAGCACTTGGCACGATGACCGAGCTTGCACAGCTCAGGCAGATCGCGGAAAACGGCACTTCCGCCACGCGCCAACGCCGTATTCATGCCGAGGCATCAGCGCGCGGTGATGATCCCGGCCAAGCCGTCGTGCGCCACCTGATCGAGGAATTTCACGCCGATCTCTGAACGTTTCCGGCTTGCGACCCGTTTCAACCGACTCATTGTTGCGCCTGCAAAATTTCTGTAAGAATTCAGAAATAAACAACCGTTCAATTCATTGCCGACGGGAGGGAGCGTCATGGATTTCGCACTCAGCGAGGAGCAAACAGCCATATTCGACATGGCGCACGCGTTCGGGCAGGAAAACATCGCCCCCTTTGCGCGCCAGTGGGAGGCGGACGGAACCATTCCCAAAACCTTGTGGCCCCAGATAGGCGAGCTTGGTTTCGGCGCGCTTTACGTATCCGAGGAAAGCGGAGGGTCAAATCTGACCCGCCTAGATGCCACGCTGGTTTTCGAGGCGCTGTCGATGGCCTGCCCCTCAGTCGCCGCCTTCCTGTCGATCCACAACATGTGCGCCAAGATGTTGGACAATTTCGCGGATGATGACCTAAAGGCGCGCATCATGCCGGATGTTCTGAGCCTGAATACGGTTCTGAGCTATTGCCTGACCGAGCCCGGTTCCGGCTCTGACGCGGCGGCCTTGAAAACCCGCGCCGAACGCACCAACGAAGGATATACGTTGAACGGTACCAAGGCGTTCATCTCGGGCGGTGGCTATTCGGATGCCTATGTTTGCATGGTACGCACCGGTCAGGACGGGCCCAAGGGGATCTCGACCGTCTATGTCGAGGACGGCACGCCGGGGCTCAGCTTTGGGGCGCTGGAACAGAAAATGGGCTGGAAAAGCCAACCCACTGCGCAGGTTCAGTTCGACGACTGCAAAATTCCCGCTGGCAACCTCGTGGGCACCGAAGGCGACGGCTTCAAATACGCGATGATGGGCCTCGATGGCGGACGTCTCAATATCGCGGCCTGTTCTCTTGGGGCTGCTCAGGCCGGGCTGGATATGACCCTGCAATACATGTCCGAGCGCAAGGCGTTCGGCCAATCCATCGATCAGTTCCAGGCCCTTCAGTTCCGTCTGGCGGATATGGAGATCGAATTACAGGCGGCACGCACCTTCCTGCGCCAGGCGGCGTGGAAACTGGACAACGGCGCGCCCGATGCCACGAAATTCTGTGCGATGGCGAAGAAATTCGTAACCGAAACCGGGTCGAAGGTGGTGGATCAGTGCCTGCAACTGCATGGCGGGTACGGATATCTTGCGGATTACGGCATCGAAAAGCTTGTGCGCGATCTTCGCGTGCATCAGATTTTGGAAGGCACGAACGAGATTATGCGCGTGATCGTCGCGCGTCAAATGCTCGCCAATCGCTGAGGCCCCGATGTCAGACATTGAAATCCGCACCACAGGCCGTGCCGGTCGCATCACCCTCACCCGTCCCCAAGCGCTGAACGCGTTGAGCTATGACATGTGCATGGCCATCGACACGGCGATGCGCAACTGGCGGGAAGACGATGCCGTTGACCTGATCGTTCTGGACGCCGAGGGGGAAAAAGCCTTTTGTGCAGGGGGCGACATCGCCGAACTTTATGAAACGGGCACCAAAGAAGATTATGCGTATGGTCAGAAGTTCTGGCGGGACGAATATCGTCTGAATGCCCTGATCTTCGAATATCCCAAACCAGTCATCAGTTTTCTTCAGGGGTTTACCATGGGCGGGGGTGTCGGCATCGGCTGCCATGGCAGCCACCGTGTCGTCGGAGAAAGCTCCAGGATTGCCATGCCCGAATGCTCGATTGGCTTGATTCCGGATGTCGGCGGGTCACTGATGCTGGCCCTCGCACCGGGGCGACTGGGTGAATTCCTTGGGACTACGGGCTTCAGGATGGGGCCTGCGGACGCGATCTTTGCGGGGTTTGCCGACCATTTCATCCCGCAATCGCAATGGTCTGATCTGATCGAAATTCTGGAAGCGTCTGGAAATGCGAAACTGGTGGCCGAACATGCCGAAATACCACCCAATGGTGAATTGGCAGGGGTGCTGACGGAAATCGACAAACATTTTTCCGGTGAAACTCTGGGCGACATCCTGATCAGCCTGCGCAATGACGATCAGGAATTTGCAGACAAAACTCTGGAAAAAATAATGAAAAACGCGCCGCTTTCCGTGGCCTGCACGATCGAGATGCTGCACCGTTTGCGTGGCCCCTCTCTGACCGTGCGGCGCGCGTTGGAGATGGAATACCGCTTTACCCACCGGGCGATGGAGCATGGTGATTTTCTGGAAGGTATCCGCGCGCAGATCATAGACAAAGACCGCAACCCGAACTGGCAGTTTTCCGATACGGACATCCCCCTGGTGGCCGTCTCGAAAATGTTGCAGCCATTGGGTGCGGACACCCTGACATTCGAGGAGGACTGAGAGATGCAGATCGGGTTCATAGGGCTGGGAAACATGGGGGCGCCCATGGCGGCCAACCTGGCAAAGGCTGGCCATCAGGTTCTCGGATTCGACACGGCCGGTGTTGTCGTTGACGGGGTGACTCTAGCCGATACCGCGACAGAAGCCGTCGCCTCTGCCGATGCAGTCATAACCATGCTGCCGAATGGCGCCATCCTGCGGGCCGTTGCAGATCAGATCATTCCCGCCATGGCGAAGGGTGCCGTGCTGATCGATTGCTCGACAGTTGACGTGGACAGTGCACGCGCAGTCGCGGAACAGGCCAGCGGCGCCGGTCTGCTGTTCGTGGACGCTCCGGTTTCGGGGGGTGTCGGCGGCGCGGCAGGTGGCACCCTGACATTCATGGCCGGCGGGTCAGACGACGCATTTGCAAAGGCGGCTCCTCTGTTCGACATCATGGGGCAGAAAGCGGTTCACTGCGGCGAAGCCGGAGCCGGCCAAGCCGCCAAGATCTGCAACAACATGATCCTCGGAGTGACCATGATCGCCACGTGCGAGGCCTTTGCCCTGGCCGACAAACTGGGTCTGGACCGCCAAAAGATGTTCGATGTGGTAAGCACCTCATCCGGATACAGCTGGACAATGAACGCCTATTGCCCTGCCCCGGGCGTTGGCCCGCAAAGCCCAGCCGACAATGACTATACTCCTGGATTTGCAGCCGAGTTGATGCTGAAGGACCTGCGCCTCAGCCAACAGGCCGCAACCAGTGCGGATGCGGATACACCGATGGGACAGGCCGCGACTGCTCTTTACGAGCAATTCGTCGAGACCGAAGACGGCAAGGGACGCGATTTCAGTGCCATGTTGCCACGGTTCGAAAAACGCGGACGTGAATAAGACAACTGGCGGCATCTTGCCCAACGATTTGACAGATATTGGGCAAGTGACCATCTAGGCAGTCATGAACAAATGGCCCCGGCTGGCCAAATCGCAAAGGAAGGCGACATGACGAGATTCTTGGTGACGACGGCAACTCTGGCGGCTTTGGCCCTTTCCCCAGTTGCCGCGGCGGCAAAGAACAAGGCCGGGCATTGCCCTCCGGGTCTGGCCAAGAAATCCGTTCCCTGTGTGCCGCCTGGTCAGGCTAAGAAAATCTACCGAGATGGAGACTTCATTACCAACGACTACCGTTGGATCAATGACCCCTATCGCTATGGGTTGAACCGAAACTATTCATATGTCCGTGCAGGTGATTACGTGTACCGGGTCGACCCCGAGACACGCAAAGTCCTGAACCTGATCGGCGCGATCGCAGATATTCTGAACTGAGGCCGCGTCTGGGCAGTTATTCTGCCGCGACGCGCGCGCCTTTCAGCATCGGCTTCAGGTATCGCCCGGTGTGGCTGCGTTCAACATCGACTATGTCTTCCGGTGTTCCGGTGGCGACGATTTCGCCACCGCCATCACCACCTTCAGGTCCAATGTCGATGATATGATCCGCGGTTTTGACCACATCCAGATTATGTTCGATCACCACGACAGTATTGCCCTGGTCGACCAATTCATGCAGCACTTCCAACAGCTTGCGTACATCTTCGAAATGCAGGCCTGTTGTCGGTTCGTCCAGAATATAGAGCGTCCGCCCGGTTGATCGTTTCGACAGTTCCTTGGACAGTTTAACGCGCTGCGCCTCACCACCCGACAGCGTGGTCGCCTGTTGACCCACCTTGATATAGCCAAGACCAACGCGGGCCAGCGCATCCATCTTGTCTCGGATCGAGGGCACGGCCTTGAAGAACTCCTGCGCATCTTCCACCGTCATATCAAGCACATCCGCAATGGACTTGCCCTTGAACTTGATCTCGAGCGTCTCGCGATTGTACCGCGCGCCCTTGCAGGTTTCGCAGGTGACATAGACGTCGGGAAGGAAGTGCATCTCGATCTTGATGACGCCGTCCCCCTGACAGGCCTCACAGCGGCCGCCTTTCACGTTGAAGCTGAAACGGCCCGGCTTGTATCCCCGCGCTTTCGCCTCGGGCAGCCCGGCGAACCAGTCGCGGATCGGGGTGAAGGCCCCGGTATAGGTTGCCGGATTCGATCGCGGAGTCCGCCCGATCGGGCGCTGGTCGATATCAATGACCTTGTCCAGATGCTCCAAACCCTTGATGGTCTCACACGGCGCAGGCGTTTGACGCGCGCCATTCAGGCGCATCGAGGCGGTCTTGAACAACGTCTCAATCGTCAGGGTCGACTTACCGCCACCAGATACCCCCGTGACACAAACGAACTTGCCCAAGGGAAACTCGGCCGTCACGTCTTTGAGGTTGTTACCCGAAGCCTTTACGACCGTTACCTTTTTCTTGTTCCCCTTGCGCCGCTCGGCGGGCACTGGAATCTCGCGTACGCCCGACAGATACTGCCCCGTGATCGAGGCCGCGTCCGCAGCGATCTGCTCGGGCGTGCCGTGGCTGACCACCTGCCCGCCATGCACACCCGCACCGGGGCCAATGTCGAACACATAATCGGCTTCGCGGATGGCTTCCTCGTCATGTTCGACAACAATCACGGTGTTGCCCTGATCCCGCAGATTCTTGAGCGTACCAAGCAACCGGTCATTGTCACGCTGGTGCAAGCCGATCGAGGGCTCGTCCAATACGTAAAGCACCCCGGTCAGGCCTGATCCGATCTGGCTTGCCAGACGAATGCGCTGACTTTCGCCGCCTGACAGGGTTCCACTTGAACGAGACAGCGTAAGGTATTCCAAACCAACATTATTCAGGAATCCCAGCCGCTCGCGGATTTCCTTCAGAATGGCCCGGGCGATCTCATTCTTCTGAGCGCTCAGATGGTTCGGAGCATCCTCGATCCAGGCAAGCGCTTCGCGGATGGACATTTGCACCACCTGACCGACATGCAGTCCCGCGATCTTCACGGCCAAGGCTTCGGCGCGCAGACGATACCCTTCGCAGGTGCCGCACGGGCGGTTGTTTTGGTACCGTTCGAATTCCTCGCGTATCCACGCGCTATCCGTTTCGCGATAACGCCGTTCCATATTCGGAATCACGCCTTCGAAGCTGCGTGTCACCTGGTACACACGTCCGCCCTCGTCATAGCGGAACTGGATCTCCTCATCGCCCGAGCCCCGCAGGAACACCTGCTGCACTTTGCTGGGCAGGTCTTTCCAGGGCGTGTTCTTGTCAAACTCATAATGACGCGCGATGGCCTCGATGGTCTGAAGGAAATACGGCGACTTGCCTTTCCTCCACGGCGCCAGGGCCCCGTCATACAATTTCAGCGTCTGATCCGGCACCACGAGACGCTCGTCAAAGAACAGCTCGACCCCCAATCCGTCACAATCCGGGCAGGCTCCGAATGGCGCATTGAACGAAAACAGGCGCGGTTCAATCTCGGGGATAGTGAAACCACTGACCGGGCAGGCAAAATTCTCGCTGAAGGTAATTCGTTCCGGCTCTCCTTCTCGTGGGGCGGTTTCCAGAATCGCGATTCCGTCCGCCAGATCCAGAGCGGTGCGCAGGCTATCGGCCAAACGCGTTTCCATGCCTTCACGAACAACCAGGCGGTCAACCACAACGTCGATATCGTGACGGAACTTCTTGTCCAATGTCGGGGGCTGATCCAGCTCGTGGAACTCACCATCCACCTTCACGCGCTGGAACCCCTGCTTGCGCAGTTCCAGAAATTCCTTCCGGTACTCACCTTTGCGGTCGCGCACGATCGGAGCCAGCAGATACCCCCGCGTGCCCTCCTCCATCGCCATGATGCGGTCGACCATGTCCTGCACCTGTTGCGCCTCGATCGGCTGGCCGGTGGCCGGGCTGTACGGCGTGCCTGCGCGAGCAAAGAGCAGACGCAGATAGTCATAGATCTCGGTGACGGTCCCCACGGTCGAACGCGGATTCTTCGAGGTCGTTTTCTGTTCAATGGAGATCGCTGGAGACAGTCCACTGATATGGTCAACATCGGGCTTTTCCATCATGTCGAGAAACTGCCGCGCATAGGCGGACAGGCTTTCGACATAACGGCGCTGACCTTCGGCATAAATCGTGTCGAACGCCAGCGACGACTTCCCCGAACCGGACAGCCCGGTGATCACCACCAACTGATCCCGAGGGATATCGACATCGATGCCTTTGAGGTTATGCTCGCGCGCGCCGCGCACCTCTATATTCTTCAGCTCAGCCATTTCCGGCCCCCAACAAACAAGTGGTTTAGAGATAGGCGAGCTTGCCCGAGTCTCCAACAGAAAAGTTAGAACATTTAGTGAACGTACAGGTTTTCGCCGACCAAATCAAACGATGGGCATGGAATCGAACAGCTCAATGCCTGGCTATCTGGCGAACTTATGATTTTAAGGGGAAAATGGCGCGGTTGACGGGGCTCGAACCCGCGACCCCCGGCGTGACAGGCCGGTACTCTAACCAACTGAGCTACAACCGCGCATCTATTTCATGGCCTTTGTCCTGGACCAAGGTAGGCAGCGATGGCGCGGTTGACGGGGCTCGAACCCGCGACCCCCGGCGTGACAGGCCGGTACTCTAACCAACTGAGCTACAACCGCCCGCTGCATGTTCATTGCTGAACGTTTGGGTGTATTATGGCCACGGTCGGGCAGCGTCAAGCGGCGTTTTGAAGTTTTTTGTCAGAATCCAGTTTTTTGTTTGCCCGCTGTTTTTTGCCCGCGCGAATTGCTCAATTTCCCTTGCAGTGCACCCCCGCGGAAGATATGACCGCATGTCATGGGTGATTAGCTCAGTGGTAGAGCGCTTCGTTCACATCGAAGATGTCAGGAGTTCAAATCTCTTATCACCCACCACCCCCTTTTCGGATTTTCGCTTGGAGCCAGCGGGCTTGCCACGTCGTGCGTTCCACGGCTATCGTGTCCTATTTGGCCTGACAACAGGCCACACGCAAACGCTGAGGTCACCATGACGGGGTTGAAGCGCGACATTGGCCTTCTGGGACTGACCTTCATTTCAGTCGGAGGAATCATCGGTTCGGGCTGGTTATTCGGCCCCCTTCTGGCCGTTCAGCATGCAGGGCCCGCGGCTACGATCTCGTGGATTATCGGCGCGGTTGCCATGTTCATTTTGGCCATCACCTTCGCAGAGATTTCCGCCATGCTGCCCATTCCCGGAGGGATCGCGCGCGTGCCTCAGTTTTCGCATGGCAACATCGTTTCGATGGCCATGGGATGGACTGCCTGGATCGGCTACAACACCACAGCGCCCATCGAAGTCGAGGCCATGTTGAAGTACCTGGCGCCGTATGCGCCTTGGCTGCATACGGCCGAGACAGGTGATTTAACCGGGGCGGGTATTTTCGTCGCGCTGGTTTTCATGCTGCTGTTCGTCGCGGTGAATGCGCTTGGGGTCAAGTTCTTCACGCGCGTCAATGCTGCGCTGACCTGGGCCAAGATCGCCATACCAGTTGTCCTGTCCGTTCTGCTTGTCGCAAGCCGGTTCAACACCGAGAACTTCACACAGCCCGATGGTTTCGCGCCCTACGGCGCGCAGGGAATCATGGCCGCCGTTTCCACCGGGGGCGTTATTTTTTCATTCATCGGCTTTCGCCATGTAGTTGATATGGCTGGCGAAGTTCGAAATCCAAAATTTGCAATTCCGGCCGCATTGGTGTTGTCGATAGTTCTGTGCGCCATCATCTACCTTGGCTTGCAAGTGGCCTTCATCGGTGCGCTGGACCCATCCATGCTGTCCAAAGGATGGGCACAGTTGAGCTTTGGGGGTGAAGGACCACTGGACGCCATCATCATGTCCGTTGGGCTGGTCTGGTTTCTGAGCCTGCTGAATGTCGGATCCGTGATAGGCCCTTTTGGAAACGGGCTGGTCGCAACCGGGTCGAACGCCCGTATCGCCCTCGCCCTTTCAAAAAACGGGTTCCTGCCCAGACGGTTGCAGGTTTTATCGTCTTTCGGGGTTCCACTGTGGGCGCTGGGGCTGAACTTTGTGATCGGAACGGTTTTCCTGCTGACAGTACCCTTTACCACCGTCATTGCCTTGAACGGTGCGGCCATCGTCTTGTCATTTGCCGTCGGGCCCATCGCCGTGGTTTGCCTGAGAAACCTTATGCCAGATCATCCCAGATCGATCCGAATACCGGCCGTGCGTCTTGTCGCGCTGTCCGCTTTCGCCATCGCCACGCTGATCGTCTATTGGAGCGGATGGGACACGGTCTGGCGGCTTGGCATTGCGCTGATTGTCGGGAAAATTCTGTTGCTGATCCGGTTCCGGGGACGTTTGGATGAAATGGACGTTACCGAGGCCCTGTGGCTTGTGCCTTATTTCTCAGGCCTTGGGCTGATCTCATTCCTTGGGCAATTCGGAGCCGGATCGTTGAAACAGATCCCGTTTGGGTGGGACCTTCTGCTTTGTATCCTGTTTTCGTCGATCATTTTTGTTCTTGCCGTCCGCTCGGCACTGCCATCGAAAAAATTCAATGAATACATAGCCGAAGAAGAAATACTTGATGCAAAGCAACCCGTCATTGGATTGTAAAAAAGGCAGGGCATTCGCCCCGCCTTTTTCATTCTCTCAATCTGCTTAGTGCGCAGTGGCCGATGGCCCGGTCGTTTCAGACGAGGCTGCGGCGGCCGCGGCGGCCTCCTCGGCGGCTTCGTCCCACTCAATCGGTTCCGGTGTACGAACCAGAGCGTGCTCAAGAACCTCCGAGACGTGCTTGACCGGGATGATTTTCAGCCCTTCCTTCACATTGTCCGGGATATCCGCCAGGTCCTTTTCGTTTTCCTCTGGGATCAGGACCGTCTTGATACCACCGCGCAACGCAGCCAACAGTTTCTCTTTCAAGCCACCGATCGGCATTGCGTTCCCGCGCAACGAAACCTCGCCCGTCATGGCGATATCCTTGCGTACGGGAATGCCCGTCAGAACCGATACGATCGATGTCACCATCGCCAGACCCGCTGACGGACCATCCTTGGGCGTTGCACCATCGGGCACGTGCACATGGATGTCGATCTTGTCGAACTGAGGTGGCTTCACTCCGATCTTGGGAGAAATCGACCGCACATATGACGATGCCGCATCGATGGATTCTTTCATCACATCGCCCAGCTTGCCTGTCGTCTTCATCCGACCTTTGCCGGGCAGTTTCAACGCCTCGATATGCAACAGATCGCCCCCGACCGAGGTCCAGGCCAGACCGGTCACGACACCAATCTGGTCGTCCTGCTCGGCCAGACCATAGCGGAACTTGGGCACACCCAGGAACTCATCCAGATTATCCGGCGTCACCGTCACAGTGTCCGCCTCTTTCTTGATAATCTTGGTCAGCGACTTTCGCGCAACCTTGGCGATTTCACGTTCAAGGTTCCGCACACCGGCCTCGCGGGTATAGGTGCGGATTATCTTTTGCAGCGCCTCATCGGTCAGTTCGAATTCCTTGGCTTTCAGGCCATGGTTTTTGACCTGCTTGGCGATCAGGTGCTGTTTGGCGATCTCGCGCTTTTCGTCCTCGGTATAGCCGGCCAGTGGGATGATCTCCATCCGGTCCAGCAAGGGCCCGGGCATGTTGTAGCTGTTGGACGTGGTCAGGAACATCACGTTCGACAGGTCATATTCCACCTCCAAGTAGTGGTCCATGAACGTGTTGTTCTGTTCCGGGTCCAACACTTCCAACATCGCCGAGGCCGGGTCACCACGGAAGTCCTGCCCCATCTTGTCAATTTCATCGAGCAGGATGAGCGGGTTGGTGGTTTTCGCCTTTTTCAGCGCCTGAATGATCTTGCCGGGCATCGAACCGATATAGGTCCGGCGGTGGCCGCGGATCTCGGATTCGTCGCGCACCCCACCCAAGCTAATGCGAATGAACTCGCGCCCCGTGGCTTTGGCGACCGATTTACCTAAGCTGGTCTTGCCCACGCCCGGAGGGCCGACAAGGCACAGGATCGGGCCTTTCAGCTTTTTCGAACGTTGCTGAACGGCGAGATATTCGACGATCCGCTCCTTGACCTTTTCAAGGCCATAGTGATCGGCGTCCAGAATATCCTGCGCACGACCCAGATCCTTTTTGACGCGGGATTTGGTGCCCCACGGCAAAGACAGAATCCAGTCCAGATAATTGCGCACCACGGTTGCTTCGGCTGACATGGGCGACATGTTCTTGAGCTTCTTCAGCTCGCCTTCCGCCTTCTCGCGCGCTTCCTTCGACAGCTTGGTCTCGGCGATCTTGGCTTCCAGTTCGGCGATCTCGTTCGCGCCGTCCTCGCCATCGCCAAGCTCTTTCTGAATGGCCTTCATCTGCTCATTCAGATAATACTCGCGCTGGGTCTTCTCCATCTGGGATTTGACGCGGGTCTTGATCTTTTTCTCGACCTGCAGAACCGACATTTCGCCCTGCATCAGGCCATAAACTTTTTCAAGCCGCTCGCTGACGCTGAGTGTTTCCAGTAGGTCCTGCTTTTGTTCGACCTCGATGCCCAGATGGCCCGACACAAGGTCGGCCAGCTTTGCCGGCTCGGTGGTTTCACCCACGGCCGTCAGCGCTTCTTCGGGGATGTTCTTGCGCACCTTGGCATAGCGCTCGAACTCGTCCGCAACGGTGCGCAACAGGGCTTCGGTCGTGGTGACGTCACCCGGGATTTCGGTCAGATATTCCGCCCGTGCTTCGAAAAACAATTCGTTTTCAAGAAACTCGGTGATCTGCACGCGCGCCTGCCCTTCGACAAGCACTTTGACGGTGCCGTCGGGCAGTTTCAGCAGCTGCAACACATTGGCCAGAACACCGGATCGGTAGATACCGTCCTCATCCGGGTCGTCTACGCCGGGATCGATCTGGCTGGACAGCAGAATTTGTTTGTCATCCTGCATCACCTCTTCCAGCGCGCGTACCGATTTGTCTCGGCCCACGAAAAGCGGCACGATCATATGCGGGAACACCACGATATCGCGCAGCGGCAGGACGGGGTATGAGGAATTCAGAGGCTCTTGCATGCTCTATCCTTATCGTTGGCAAGACGGCGCTTGTCCCTCATCGAGGCAACATCCGGCCATCTCCTGTCTTGGACGATAAAGGTGGGGCCTCATCGCCCTTTTTCAACCTTACCGCCATGTATCGTGTCGCAGCATGAACCGAGGTTTTCGGGACTGCAAGATGTCCCGGGAACATATCCACCGAAATTAGTGCGACATGCATATGCAATGCGCATATTCACTATCAGAACACCTGCTGCACCGCCCGGGACAGAAAAAAACCGCGGCCACCGAGGTTGCGGCATTCCAGACCTTTCGTGGAAGAGGCGCAGGTAAATCCTCCGAACCGACCGGTTACACCGTATTCCGCACGGTCAAATCCGTCCCGGTTCCGATTCAGCGGCTGGCACAGCATTTCCACGGGACCGGTGTCGAACATCTGAAAATCATGCCCCCCAGTCAGATTGACAGTTCGCGGGGCGCGGCAACGCCGGAGGGCCGTATCTTTTTATGATCGTGCACCGAGTGTCCGAGGACTCGGCGCCTTCGCCCACCGAGCACTGAGTGTTTTCGGATGGGGTTTCAAAGGTCCAGACATCTGCAATTGCAGGGCTTGTACAAAAAAATGACTGCGCCGAGGAAAAGGCGGGACATCAACAGTTCTCCGGGTCACATACAAAAACAACTTTGAATAAAGTTGTTTCAGAATACCGGAAGACCCCGCAATTGTCACCTGAACGGACAGGTTACAGGGGCTCGATATCGCCCTGCGCGCGTTGCGCGTGGAACGCGGCCTGCCACGCCTCAAATGAGCCTTCAGCGATCGCGTCCCGCATGCCCTGCATGATTTCCTGAAAGTAATGAAGGTTGTGCCAGGTCAGTAACATGCCCGAGATCATCTCGTTGGCGCGAAACACATGGTGCAGGTAAGCACGTGAGTAGTTCGAACAGGCCGGGCAAGAACAGTTTTCATCCAGCGGGCGTGGATCGTCCGCATGACGCGCGTTCTTGATGTTCACGACGCCATGGCGCGTGAACACCTGACCGGTACGGCCCGAACGCGAGGGCAGAACGCAATCCATCATGTCGATCCCACGCGCCACTGCTCCGACTATGTCATCCGGTTTGCCAACGCCCATCAGGTAACGTGGCTTGTCCTTGGGCAGGAAATCAGGCGCATAATCCAGACAGTCGAACATGGCCTCTTGCCCCTCGCCCACTGCCAGACCGCCAACGGCGTAGCCTTCGAAACCAATCTTCTTCAACGCTTCGGCGCTTTCTTCCCGCAGGTCCCGCTCGAGACCACCCTGCATGATTCCGAATAGAGCATGCCCCGGACGATCCCCAAAGGCGTCACGGGACCTGTCGGCCCAACGCATCGACAAACGCATGGATTCGGCGATCCGGTCGCGATTTGCAGGCAATGCAGGGCACTCGTCAAAGCACATCACGATGTCGGACCCCAGAAGGCGCTGAATTTCCATTGATCTTTCTGGCGTCAGCTCGTGCTTCGATCCATCAATATGGGATTTGAAGGTCACGCCTTTTTCGGTCAGCTTGCGCAAGCCGGCCAGCGACATGACCTGAAACCCCCCCGAGTCCGTCAGGATCGGTCGGTCCCAGTTCATGAACCTGTGCAACCCGCCCAAACGGTCAATCCGTTCGGCGGTGGGGCGCAGCATCAGGTGATAGGTGTTGCCCAGCAGGATGTCGGCCCCGGTGGCCCGGACGCTTTCCGGCATCATCGCCTTGACCGTCGCGGCGGTACCAACTGGCATGAAGGCAGGTGTCCGCACCTCGCCACGCGGAGTGTTGATCACACCAGTGCGCGCCTTGCCGTCTGTGGCCTTGAGCTTGAAAGAGAATTGCTGGGTCATGTTATCGCCTCGGATCGCCGAACCGGGCAGGATTTGCCCGATCCGATCGGTCTTTGCAACCCGTCAGGGCAAGGATGCAACGCGGTCAGTAAACAGACGCACGACCCCCGCTCCATCCACATCACGACAAACACGAACTGCGGGACGATCCCGGTCAGGTTGCGTCGCACCTATCCGGTCGCCTTCCGTCACTACACGCAGCCCGGTTTCGACCACGTCGAACATGGCCCCGTGCGAACAGGCGATCACAGCGGTTGAATCATGCAGACCGCACCCTTCCAATCCTCCGATTTCTTTATAGAATTTCAGATAAAACCGAGAGATATCACGCAGAAAAGATCCCATGCCGGGCGATTTCCGAGCCAGCGCCTCGAAATCCGCGGTCTCGTAAAGTGTTTTCAGGGTAACGTCCAAACCAACCAGCACGGTCTCGGGCGGTGCGGAAAAGACCGCATCCGCGGCAACCGCATCGTGATAAATGTTGGCTTCTGCATGGTCGGTAACGTTGCCCTTGCAGTAGACGGCACCGCCCATGATCACCAACCGGCCGAGATTACCGGCAAATTCCGGGTCCAATCGCATGGCGTTGGCAATGTTGGTCAGCGGTCCGACCGCACACACGACCAATTCGTTTTTGTGCTTCCGGGCCATCTCGGCCAGAAACTCTGCGGCAGGAAGATCATGATTCCGTCCGATCTCGGGTATCTCGGTCAGATCGCCAAACCCTTCGGGACCATGGACATGGTCCGATGGGACGTGCATGTCAGCCCCCAACGGGAAAGGCGCGCCTTCCGCCACTGGAAGGTCCAGGCCCAGCTTGTCCAGCAGGAAACGGGCATTGCGGCTGGACTGATGAACATGCGTATTGCCGAACACCGTGGTCAGGCCGATCAGGTCAAATTCAGGCGCAGCGGCGGCATAGGCAATCGCCATGGCATCGTCGATGCCGGGGTCTGTATCGATTATCAGTTTCATTCCCGCCCGATACCGCAAACAAGCCGGGATGCAAAGCAGTCACAGCAGTTCGGTTCAATGCTGAATTCCCGTAGTGAGGCGTTTGCATCCGCCAGCTTTCCCTCCATACCAGAGTTGAAATCGAGCGACTCAACCATATATGTATACCATAGTACACAATAAAAAGAGGACAGAATGACCGAAGATCAGATCATCGGACTGCTTTCGTCAAATATCATTTACCTGCTGGCCGCCGTGCTGGTGGTCATCGTTATTTTCAAGGGCATCAAGATCGTTCCGCAATCCGAAAAATACGTGATTGAACGGTTTGGACGCCTGCATTCGGTGCTTGGCCCCGGCATCAATTTCATTGTTCCGTTACTGGACGTTGCACGCCACAAGATCTCGATCCTTGAACGCCAGTTGCCGAACGCGACCCAAGACGCGATCACCAAGGACAACGTGCTGGTGCAAATCGACACCTCTGTCTTCTACCGAATTCTCGAACCGGAAAAGACGGTCTATCGTATCCGCGACGTTGATGGAGCGATTGCAACCACGGTTGCCGGTATCGTTCGTGCCGAGATCGGCAAGATGGATCTGGACGAAGTGCAGTCGAACCGTGCACAGTTGATCACACGCATTCAGGAAAGCGTCGAAACAGCAGTGGATGATTGGGGAATCGAAGTTACCCGGGCCGAGATTCTGGATGTGAATCTGGATCAGGCCACCCGCGATGCCATGCTGCAACAGCTAAACGCAGAACGCGCCCGCCGTGCGCAGGTGACCGAAGCCGAAGGCAAAAAACGCGCCGTCGAATTGCACGCCGATGCTGAGCTGTACGCAGCGGAACAAACCGCCAAGGCGCGGCGCATTCAGGCCGAGGCCGAGGCATACGCGACAGGCGTCGTCGCCAAGGCCATTCAGGACAATGGCATCGAGGCTGCGCAGTATCAGGTTGCGTTGAAACAGGTTGAAGCCCTTAATGCACTGGGCAACGGTTCCGGCAAGCAGACCATAGTTGTGCCCGCCAATGCTCTCGAAGCCTTTGGTGACGCGTTCAAAATGCTCAAAGGAGGTAGATGATGGCTGATCCCTTTTGGCTGACTTGGTGGATCTGGCTGGCCGCCGCGCTGGCTCTGGGGATCCTGGAAATCGTTCTGCCCGGATTCATCTTCTTGGGCTTTGCGATCGGGGCCGCGATCACCGGTCTCATCCTTGTCATCCCCGGTCTGACACTGTCATTGCATGTGATCGCGCTGATCTTCGCAGTTCTTTCGTTGATCGCATGGCTAGTCCTGCGCCGGCTTTTTGCCTTGCCGCATGGTCAGGTCAAAACCTTCACGCATGACATCAATGACTAAGACACAGTGACGCTCACCCGAGCGTCACGCCCCTACTGGACGCTGTTGCAGGTATTCCCTATATAATCACTCAGGCAACTGACCCGAGGCAAAGATGACCCACCCGAGCGAACAGTTTGAAGGCACCCCGCTGATTGCGCCGTCAACGATTGAACACCCGCTGTACGAGGCAGTCGTCGAAGCGTGCCGCACGGTTTACGATCCGGAAATTCCGGTCAACATCTATGACCTGGGCCTGATCTATACGATCGACATTTCTCCGGACAACGCCGTGAAGGTCATCATGACCCTGACGGCACCCGGGTGTCCGGTCGCGGGCGACATGCCTGGCTGGATTGTCGAGGCGATTGAACCTGTTGCGGGCGTCAAGGAAGTCGATGTCGAACTGACCTGGGAACCGCCTTGGGGCATGGAAATGATGTCGGATGAGGCGCGCCTGGAATTGGGCTTTATGTAGCCATCAGGCACTTGCCCTTCCAACCGTCACGAAAACTTGGCATTTTCGTCACCTTATCGTGCAGTCCCCGTCACACTCCAGACGGATATCATCTTAAGGTGGCCGTCGCGTATGCGGTGCCGTGGGCTGGGCACGCCATGACCGCCCCCCGCTTCCCAGCTCAAGAATATGGGCCGTTCTTGCCCGAGAACGGTCCTTTTTTGTTCCGACAACGACGATCAATTCAGATTGCAGGTTTCCTTGATCTCTGCCGTTCTGGCATCCAGTTGCTTGACGTAGTCACCTGACAGCATTTGCAGCCTTTTTTGCTCGGTTCCCGTGACCAGCCCCAACAGAGCCCCGGCAGGTGTTATGGCGGCAATGCTTTCCAGTTGTTTGTCTTCCGCATGTTTCTTTTCCGATGCAATCGCGCGCAGATCCCCTTCCGCCGTTGCACAATTCACCGGGTGCCGTTCGGATCCCGTGGCCGCCCAAGCTTCGTCGGACACCGCGCACACGCTTACGGAAAAAAATGCGGCCGCAAGTAAAGCTACTTTAACTTTCGACCATAAATAATTCATATTTCTACCACTTCATGTCATGCCATCTATTCGGACGGGGTTCCAAAACGTCATAAGACCGATGCTAACCCCGCCTCCCGTATCAAAGCAAGTTTGCAGAGCGGCGACGCAGAAACACTAAGCTTTCCAGCGAATTCAATTTCTTTACACGACATTGCCTTGAGCAAAAGAGCCTTGGCCCCTAGATTGGGTGTAACGCGCGACAACGGAGATTTACATGTTCGGCATCCCTGGCAAACAGGCTGTGACAATGACGCCCAAAGCCGCAGAACAGATTACCCGCCTGATGAAATCAGGCGGTCACGCTGGTTTGCGCATCGGCGTCAAAAAAGGCGGCTGTGCAGGCATGGAATATACCATGGAGTATGTTGATCACGCAGATCCTCATGACGAAGTGGTCGAACAGGATGGCGCGCGCATCATGATTGCGCCCATGGCCCAGATGTTCCTGTTCGGAACCGAAATCGATTACGAAGTGTCGTTGTTGGAATCCGGCTTTAAGTTCAAGAACCCGAACGTCGTCGACGCCTGCGGCTGTGGAGAATCGATCAAATTCGACGAAAGCATCGGCCAACAAGGCTAAGCCTGCCTCATCCCTTTTCATTTGAACGTCGCATGCGGGCCGATCTTCGATGTTTGCGCCCGGGATCAGCATGCGAGCAGAATTGTAAGATGGTCCTTACAATGCTATCCGCATGCTAAAATCATCGGATGATCAGGGAGATACCAAAATGCGGCAGAAGCTGGCGGCTGGAAACTGGAAAATGAATGGGACCGGCGCTGAGTTGACCGAGTTGAAGGCGCTGTCTCAGATCCACCCGGCAGCCTCGGTGGATATCCTGATTTGCCCGCCGGCAACATTGCTCAGCCGCGCATCAATTGCCGTTCAGGGCACCGCCATCTCTGTCGGTGGTCAGGACTGTCATGCGGCAAAATCAGGCGCGCATACCGGAGATATCAGTGCGGATATGCTGGTGGATGCCGGTGCAACTTCGGTCATCCTGGGCCATTCCGAGCGCCGCGTGGACCACGGTGAACATGACGAAGATGTGCGGGCCAAGGCGCGCGCAGCGATGGATGCAGGTTTGAAGGCGATCATTTGCGTCGGTGAAAGCCTTGAGCAGCGCGAAGCGGCCAATACGCTGGACATCATCGGCGGCCAGATGTCCGGGTCGATCCCGGATCAGTCGACCGGCGAGAACCTGATCGTCGCATATGAACCGATCTGGGCAATTGGCACCGGCAAAGTTCCCACCCTGGAAGAAATCGGGGAAGTTCACGACTTCATGCGCGCCCGGCTGGAGCGCCGCTTTGGCGAAGGCGTGGGCCGTTCCGTCCGCCTGCTTTATGGCGGCTCGGTGAAACCCGGCAACGCGGCGGATATATTTTCAGTTTCCAACGTCGATGGCGCACTTGTGGGCGGGGCCAGCCTGAAAGCGACTGAATTCTCGGGAATCATTCAAGCGCTGGAAGGCGCCTAATTCCAGACTTCGCCCCGCAGTTTCTTCGGCTCAAGGATCGGTTTTTTCAATAGATCGTCGCTTCAACGCGATGCGGTCGGGGTTGTTCACTGCAACAGGCCCCTCCCCTTTGATCGCAAAAAATCCTGCCTTGCGCGCGAAATTCCGTGAGTTGACGAAGAGACGCGGGGTTCCGAACTGAGCGATGGGAAGCGAACAAATTGCACTGGGCAATGGCGAGGTATGCGGGAACAGGTTTTCTGACGCCCCGCCTTGCGCAGGGCTTCCATCTGTTCCAGCACGGTCGGGTTGCCGCCCTGTACAGGCTGATTGCGACCTTGTGAGACAACTCCGCCATCCCGCGCCAGAACCGATCCGATGCGACATCCGCCGTCGTCAAATCCGGCCTTCGCCTTTTCAGGAGCCACGCAAAATGCGTCTGTCAGAGCCGGTCAAAATTCCGAGCTCCGCTTCGAGTGTGTGCTGTAAACTGCCGAAGTACTTTGGCTTGGCAAGTCAAGCACATCAGGCCAGCTTCATCACCACAAGGCCTGTCACGATCAGAACCGCAGCTGCGATCCGCGCAGGTGTCAGGGCTTCGCCAAGAAACAGAATACCGACACTGAACGCCCCCACCGCACCGATCCCAGTCCAGATCGTGTATGCGGTGCCCAACGGTAAGTTGCGCATTGCAAGCGCCAGCAGACCAAATGAGCCCAACATCGAAACGCCCATCACGGCCGTCGGCCACAATCGGGTAAAACCGGCCGACTGCTTCATGGCAACCGCCCAGACAATTTCCAAAAGGCCAGCAAACAGAAGAAAGATCCAGGGCATAAGACAACCTCATATCCGTACGGGTCGTCCCGAATGATGTCCCAGAAAGCAGAGGTCGTCCTCTGTGCCTCAGATAAGAACCCATCGCGTGGTTTCAAGACACGAAAAAGCCGGGCAGTTGACACCACCCGGCTTTGTTCAGTTTTCAAACAGTCTAGTTGGTTATTATTTCCGGCCCCATGAACGTGTTGGGCAGGAAGGTCGATATCCACGGAATATACGTCACCATGATCAGGAAGACGAACAGCACCGCAAGGAAGGGCAGCGCCGCCTTCACAACGCTCATCATCGGCATACCCGCAACACCCGAAGTCACGAACAGGTTCAGACCGACCGGAGGCGTGATCATCCCGATCTCCATGTTGACCACCATGATGATACCCAGATGGATCGGGTCAATGCCCAGCTCGATAGCGATCGGGAACACAAGGGGCGCCACGATAACCAACAGGCCTGACGGTTCCATGAACTGACCGCCGATCAGCAGGATCACGTTCACCACGATCAGGAAAGCGACAGGGCCAAGGCCGGCCGACAACATCGCTTCGGCGATATGCTGCGGCACCTGCTCGTCGGTCAGAACATGCTTGAGTATCAGCGCGTTGGCGATCACGAACAGCAGCGTGACCGTCAGCTTGCCTGCCTCGAACAGCGTATGCTTGGTGTCCGGGTGAAAGAACGCCGTGATCAGCGCATAGGGTTTTTTCAGCAGCGGCAGGTTCTGTGTGCCTTCTTCCGTGCTCAGCGGGCCCATGTCCTTGTACACAAAGCTGGCAATGAAGAACGCGTAGACTGCGGCAACTGCGGCGGCTTCGGTCGGGGTGAAGATGCCACCATAGATACCACCCAGAATGATGACGATCAGGAAAAGACCCCAACCGGCCTCGCGGGCCGAGGTAAAGACCTCTCCCCAGCCTTTCCATTCCCCCTTGGGCAGGTTCTTGACCTTGGCCATGACATAGATGGTGATCATCAGCATCAAACCGGCCATCAGACCGGGAATAACCCCCGCAAGGAACATGCGCCCAACCGAGACTTCAACAGCGGCGGCATATACGACCATGACGATGGATGGAGGGATCAGAATACCCAATGTCCCCGCGTTGCAGATCACACCGGCGGCAAATTCCTTGGAATAGCCCACCTGACGCATCCCCGCGATGACGATCGAGCCGATGGCGACCACGGTCGCCGGGGACGACCCGGACAGGGCTGCGAACAGCATACAGGCAAAGACGCCCGCAATCGCCAGACCGCCGGGCAAATGCCCGACACAGGCGATCGAGAACCGGATGATCCGTCGTGCGACACCACCTGTAGTCATGAAGGACGACGCCAGGATGAAGAACGGGATCGCCAGCAGGGTAAAATGCCCTTCAAAAGCCTCGAACAGCGTACCCGCGACAGACGCGAGTGAACTGTCTGAGTAGATCAGCAGAAACAGGGTCGAGCTGAGGCCAAGCGCAACTGCAATCGGCACACCGATCAGCAGCAGGCCGACGACCATCGAGAAAAGAAGTACGACGTCCATCAGTTATGCTCTCCTTGCTGAGCGCGGACTTCTTCGATCTCGTCCTCGACTTCGTGGCTGGCGACAAGGCGATCCGTTTCGCCACGCCATATCTGAACGGCAACCTGGGCGAACCGGATCACCAGCAGCAGCATCGATACCGGCAGCACCAGATAAGGCACCACTTTGGGAAGCTTCTCGTACCCTTCGCCATAGTTGATCAGGTCTTCCAGAAACCGCAGCGGAGCGACCATCGGGATATCGTCCACCTCATAGAAACTCTGGCTGCGGGCGTCGAAGTTGAACCCGGTCGGGAACCAGCGTCCGGATGTCGGCGGCAGATCCGCGAAAACCGCCCAATAGTCATAGGCGCCCTTCAGCAGCAGCAACGAAAACACCAGGCAGCACCCCACGGCGATGAGCGCCAGAATGCGACGTGGCGCCGGGGCCAGCATGTTCAGGATCGCATCAACACCCAGATGAGAGTGTTTCTTGACCGCATAAGAGGCGCCAAGCAGCACCAGCCAGCCAAAGGTGAACACCGTCAGTTCAAGCGCCCACAGGATATTGGAATTGAAAACAAACCGCGCGATCACGTTGGCAAATGTCACGACCGTCATCAGGCCCAACAGACACGCGATCAGGGTTTCTTCGATATGGTCGACCAGCCCGCCTTGGCCGGAATTCGCACCAGACATCTTTCTGTCCCCGCATTTTTTGTGATGAGAGAGTGTTGGGCGGGCTTGTTCAGCCCGCCCGGCCAGCGCGTCGAATACTCCCCAGTCCCCGGACGCGCGGCCTTTGGCCAGATTCAGAAGCCGGCGTTGATGGCCTGAGCCGCGTCGATCTTGTCCTGACCCACGTCACCTGCGAACTGGTCCCAAACGGGTTTCATCGCATCAACCCAGGCCTGACGCTGTTCCGGGGTCAACTCGCGGATGACTCCGCCTGCTTCAACGATCGAAGCTTTGGCTGCTTCGTTCACGGCAAAGGCTTCTTTGTTCCTTGTTTCCGTGACTTCAGCCAGAATGGTCAGGAACTGATCACGCACGTCCGGATCCAGGCTGTCCAGCCAGTCCACAGAGGTCACGACCAGATAGTCGATGATGCCATGGTTCGTCTCGGTGATGCCGTCCTGAACTTCGAAGAACTTCTTGCCATAGATGTTCGACCAGGTGTTTTCCTGACCATCCACAACCCCCTGTTGCAGCGCGCCGTAAACTTCCGAGAACGCCATTTTCTGCGGGCTGCCACCAATAGCCTCCATCTGTGCCACCAGAACGTCCGAAGACTGCACGCGGAACTTCAGACCGTTTGCATCCGACGGATCGACCAGCGGCTTGTTGGCCGACATCTGCTTCATGCCGTTGTGCCAGAAGGCCAGCCCCTGAAGGCCACGGCGCTGCATGCTGTCCTTCATCGCCTGACCATCAGCCGAAGCCTGGAATGCATCCACAGCGTCGATGTTCTTGAACATGAACGGCAGGTCAAACAGGCGGAACTGCTTGGTGAACTTCTCGAACTTCGACAGTGACGGCGCGGCAAGCTGAACGTCGCCCTGCAACATCGCCTCCAGCACCTTGTCGTCGTTGTACAGTGTCGAGTTCGGATAGACCTCCACGCACATCACGCCGTTCATCTCATCATTGACGCGCTGTTCCAGCAGCGATGCGGCGATGCCCTTGGGGTGTTTATCAGTGTTGGTCACATGCGCGAACTTGACGACGATTTCACCATCGTCACAGGCTGCCATCCCTGCGGTGGCTGTGACTGTCAGCGCCAGAGCGGTCGCTGCCGTTGTCAGGAATTTCATCTGTCTTTTCCTCCCAGACTTCCTTGAAATTGTCCTTCGACACCAATTCGGTATCAGATGCAGCGAAGTGAAACGAATCGGCACGATCCACTCAACGATTTGTTTTCTGTCCCTCGATTTTCTATTTAGTGATTTTCTTTCAGAAGGTTATAAAGCGCTTTGCAATGGATATTGGACCCATTCGAAACCCCGAGTGCGAGATTCCGCACAGCAATCTTCCAGTTTGTGCGAAAATCCGCACACGCCGCGAATCAAAACCCCCGAATCAACTGACGCGAAACCGCAGCCCGCGACAGCGGGCTGCCCGGCCCAACAGCTTTAGACGCATGTTAATGCGGAAAAAGGTGGCGGGAGCCCGGCCGTTACCGTCGGTAATCCTCGGCCCGAATCTGGTACCGTGCCAGCTTGTCGTAAAATGTCTTGCGCGGCAGTTTCAATGCCTTCGCCGCATCTGATGCCTTGCCGTTGTGACGACCCAGCGCCGCGATGAGCAGCGACCGCTCCACCCGCGCCATCTGTTCGCTAAGGCCCAGGTCTGTTGCCTGCGCGACTTCTTCCGGCATTCCCAGCACGAAGCGCATCGCGGCTGACATCAGGGATCGCGCATTCCCCGGCCAGTCGCTGGCCATAAGCGACGCCAGATGCTCGGACGAGATTTCCGGCGCCACGATCCCCGCCTGTTCCGCGGCCTGTGCAACGTAATGGCGGAAGATCACCGGAATGTCGTCGGGACGTTCTGCCAGCGATGGAATACGAACCCGCATGACATCCAGCCTGTAAAACAGGTCTGCATTGAACCGGCCTTCAGAACTCAGCGCCGACAGATCAGCGGTCGTTCCCGCAATGATACGCCCGCCCGGTCCATGCTCGATGATCTCCAACGCCGCAAATTGCGTGGCATGGGGCATGGCCGAGACTTCGTCCAGAAACAATGACCCACCTGCCGCATCTTCACAGCTCTTGGCCAAGTCGTCGGGGCTGAGGCTGGAGGCCGTGCGTTTGACAAATGGTCCCTGCCCTGCTGGCGACATCAGATGCACGACCTCGGCGACCTTCGAGATGCCGCTGCCCGGCGGTCCCGTCACAAGAACCTCGGCGCCTGTTGGCGCAACGGTCCGAACCCGTTCGCGCAGGGCCTCGGCCTGCGGCGACAGTCCGAACAGCAAACGCGCGGTGGGGTCTCCTCGTTCCAGCTCGGATTTTGCCGCTCTTTGCTCCAATATCTGCGAACGGGCTGCAAACGCGCGTTCAAGCACCTCGAGAAGGTCGGACGCGGCGCACGGCTTTTCCAGAAAATCGAACGCGCCCTTTCCCATGGCATCGACGGCCATGGGAATATCGCCCTCACCCGTCAGAAGAACCACGGGAAGATCCGGATCGACCTCTCGGGCATAAGACAAAAGATGGAACCCGTCCCGCCCCGGCATGCGTATATCCGAGATGATGACACCGGGAAACTCGCGGCTGATGTGATCCTTGGCCGCCACAAAGGATCCGGCGGTCGTTGGCTGATAGTCCGCCAATTCCAGAGTTTGAGACAAGGCCTCGCGTACGGCGGCATCATCATCGACCAACAAAACCCTGCGCATCACGCAGCCTCTTCCTTGTCGCAGGGTTCCAGTTCGACGGTAAACATGGCCCCATCCGCCGTGTTCGCGCCCCTTATGTCCCCACCAAAGCTCTGAACCAGCCCGTAGGAAATGGAAAGCCCCAGCCCCAAACCTTCTGACGATCCAACGCTTTTCGTGGAATAGAAGGGCTCGAACATCCGGTCGGGATCTTCAATGCCCGGGCCAGTATCCTGCAAGGAAACGCTCAATCGTGCACCTTTTCGCAGCGTTATCGTTATAATCCGTTTTGGTCGTCCCAGCATTGCATCCGCCGCATTGTTGATCAGATTCACGAACACCTGCACCAAACGTACTTCACCCCCCCAAACATACACAGCCCCATTCGGGGGGGCCCAGTTCAGGGTTACATTGTCGTCTCGCAGGCGGGCCTCGGTCAGTTCAACAGCAGTGTTGAGAACCTGAATCAGGTCAACCCGTCCCATCGGTTCGCTTTCGTTGCGGGCAAAGGCGCGAAGGTTCTTGATGATCCGCGCCATCCGCGCCGCCATTTCCGAGATCCGGCCCAGATTCTCGGCAGCCATTTCAGGTTTTCCCCGCGTCATGAACGCTGAACCGTTATCCGCAAATTGCCGTATGGCCATAAGCGGCTGGTTCAGTTCATGGCTGATGCCCGCCGACATTTGCCCCAAAGCGCTGAGCTTTCCGGCCTGCACCAGGTCTGCCTGGGCCCGCCGCAGCGCCGCCTCGGCTTCTTCCCGTTCCGCCACTTCCTTGCGCAAACTGGCATTTGCCACTGTCAGGTCATGGGTGCGTTTGGCCACACGGCTTTCCAGAACGGCATTCGCTTCGGCCAACGCCCGCCGCCGCTCCATGGCAAGAAAGAGCATGGCCCCAAAGGCCAGACAGATCGCTGCGACGGCCGCCGCCTGAAGCCTGGCAAGCTGAAGGGCCGGCGCCACGTCCACCAGCACCTCGGCAGTCATGTCGATCACCGGCAAATCAAGGGTCAGATGCAGCGCATCGCGCGGCAGGTAACGCCCCCAGTTCAAGTGCCACAACTCGTGCCTGCCGACCTGTTTCGAAGAAAAATCAACGGTCGCACCATCTGGCGGCGTCAATCCCGCCTCACCGTCCGCCCGGCGCCAGAACAGCAGGTCGGATCTGTTGGAAATGAAAACGACACCATCGGAATCGACAAAGAAAACCGCCTCGGTACTGCCGCGCCACGTTTGTTCAACGTCCTGAACATCAGCAACGACCATCAACGCGCCTTCAATCTGGCCAGACGGGCCAAAAGTGGGGGCGGCATAGGAATAGATCCGGTCTTCGCCCGACGGTACAACCTCATGCGCACTGCCCAAGGCGCCCTGCATCGCACGGCGGAAAGCCGGATGATGGGCCATGTTGCGCTGGGACACAGGCTGCGCCGATACCAGCACCTGCCCGTTCGTATCCAGATACATCATGTTTACGGCGGCCGTTTTGTCAGCGACGTCCAGCAGCGTTGCCCGGGCTTGGCGAATACCGGCCTGCGTATCCAGTTCATGCAAAACGGGATGAGTTGCCATCAGCACGGCAAGTTCCTGATACACTTGCATCTGCGTGCTCAGCCGGTCAGCCGCCAGCTCAAGATCTGCCTCTGCCTTCTCGCTCAGCTGAGACAGGGCCTGTCGATATCCATAAGACCAGACAAACCCCGACAATAACCCAACGGCGAGCAAGAAACCGGAAATGAACCAAACCCTGTGCATAGACAGGGTCTTGCATTCAACGCGCCGCATGGCAAGTGTGCGGCGCATGAAGTCTTTTTCGCAATCACCGACAGACCCGGGTTTCGTCCAAAACCCCTACCCGTTCTACGACATGGCGCGAGGCTCGGGCGATCTGTTCTATTGGCAGGACTATGGTATGGTCGCCGCGGTTTCATACCGCGCGGTTCGCGCCCTGTTTCGGGACCGCAGGTTTGGCCGCGAGGTACCGCCCGAACTGGCAGAGCAAGGTCCCGCCCATCTGGCGCCCTGGCTGGCCATCGAGGCCCATTCACTGCTTGAGGCAGAACCACCAAGGCACACACGCCTTCGGTCATTGGTGATGCGCGCCTTCACGTCACGGGCGATTTCTGCGCTGCAACCTTCCATCGAAGATCTGTGCCACAGCCTGATCAAAGATTTCCCTCGGAACACGTTCGACCTGTTGGAAGCCTATTGCACTCAGGTTCCGGTGGTCACGATCTGCCGGCTTCTGGGCGTCCCCGAAGCCATGGCGCCCGATCTGTTACAATGGTCTCACGATATGGTTGCCATGTATCAGGCCAATCGCACGCAGGACACCGAAGACACGGCCGCCAAATCATCTAAGGAATTCACCGAATTCCTGAAGGAATACATAGAGCTGCGGCGCAATGATCCCCGCGACGATCTGATAACCCGGTTGATAAGCGCCGAGGAAGAAGGCCAGAAACTGTCACTGGACGAGCTGGTTGCTACCTGCATCTTGCTGCTCAACGCAGGCCATGAGGCTACCGTGCACTCACTGGGGAACGGGGTGAAAACCCTGTTGCAGACCCGCACCGCCCCTGACGGCCTGGCACCGGATGGACTCGACGGAACCATCGAAGAAATCCTGCGCTATGACCCGCCTCTGCACATGTTCACACGTTACGCGTATGAGGACGTGGATCTGTTCGGCCATTCATTCAAACGTGGCGATCAAGTGGCACTGTTGCTTGGCGCGGCCAACCGCGACCCCGCTGTCTGGGCTGAACCGAACACGTTTCAGCCGAACCGTCCGATTGAAGTCAACACAAGCTTTGGGGGCGGAATTCATTTTTGTGTCGGGGCACCTCTGGCGCGTCTGGAAATGCGCATTGCTTTGCCGATCCTGTTCGAAAGCTGTCCAAACCTGCAACTGGCTGCGCCGCCGCTTTATTCGGACAGCTATCACTTTCACGGGCTGAATCAGCTGCTGGTCAGACCTTAGCCATCACCTTCCGCATACCTACACGATCCCTCTGGCGATTTTGCTTCCGGCCGGATGAAAACACCCATCAGCTCATCTGGCTCTAAGCCCATTGAAAGACACGGGCGGAGGAGCCGCGGTCGAGTGTTCTAAGCCCCCTCTGCCAACGCATTCAGCGGCAGCATCGTTGTGGACTTGATCTCTTCCATGGACAACAACGCCGTGACGTTGTGCACGCGCACTTCCGAGATGAGCGACTGATAGAACTGATCATAGGCACGCGCGTTTTTAACCCGGACTTTCAGGATATAGTCGATATCACCCGCCAACCGGTGCGCCTCTTGCACTTCGGGGTGATCCTTCAATGCTTTCAGGAATTTACGTTGCCAGTCCGCCTCATGTTCCGAGGTGCGGATCAAAACAAAAAAGGTGGCTTCGAACCCAAGTGCCTCGGCATCCAGCAGCACCGTTTGCTGGCCGATGATTCCCGCCCCCTTGAGCTTCCGAATGCGATTCCAAACAGGCGTCTTTGAACTGCCGACCCGAGCCGCAATTTCGTCCAATGATTGGCCTGCGTCCCGTTGCAGCTCGGCCAGAATTTTTCGATCCGTGTCATCTATCCGCACCGACATTCCAATTTTCCTTCTGTTTCGACACCTATGTTCCGGCTTTTCCGAAAATCGGAACATTTGTCCTTATTTTAGCGGTGATATGGCGCTTCGGTGGGAATATTTCCTATATTGAGGGTCAAGTCAAACAATGTCCGAGACGATCCGATGCAGGATTTTCACACAACCAGTCCCAAAGGTCATGTCGACTTTGTCGGCGCCGGACCCGGTGACCCCGAATTGCTGACGCTCAAGGCGTTGGCCGCATTCGAGCGCGCGGATGTGGTGCTGCATGATCGCCTGATCAGCAAGCCTGTGCTGGACATTGCCGCCCAGAACGCCGCTTTGGTCGATGTCGGCAAGGCCGGGTTCGGCCCCTCGTGGAAGCAAAGCGATATCGACGCGCTTCTGGTTGAACACGCCCTGAATGGCAACCGTGTGGTGCGCCTGAAATCGGGGGATCCCACGGTTTTTGGTCGTCTGGACGAAGAAATCGAGGCCGTCGACGCGGCCGGTATTTCCTGGCAGATCATTCCCGGCATCACGGCGGCCTCTGCCGCAGTGGCAAGCATCGGTCAAAGCCTGACTCGCCGCGGACGCAACTCATCGGTGCGTTTTTTGACCGGGCACGACATGCAGGGTTTTGCGGATCACGATTGGAACGCTTTGGCCAAGCCGGGTTCCGTGGCGGCAATCTACATGGGCAAGAAGTCCGCTCGGTTCATTCAGGGTCGCCTGATCATGCACGGCGCCGATCGCGCCACGCCCATTACCCTGGTCGAAAATGCCTCGCGTCCCGACCAACGGATTTTGGCCACCACTTTGGACCAGTTGCCCACCGATCTGGCCGCCGCCGAAATGGATGGACCGGCCCTGACCTTCTATGGCCTTGCCCCGCGCGAAGCGGCGCAGGCTGTAACCGAATTCAACAAGGAGCTTGCCTGATGGCCCGCGCTTTTACCCCCAAAGTCGTCACTGCAAATGACTTGCTCGAAGGTGACGTGATTTATCTGACCGAAGATGACCGCTGGTCCCGTGACCTGAGCGAGGCAGAACTGATCACCGACGAGGCGCATGCGCAGGTTCGCCTGCTGGATGCCGCGCGTCAGGCAAACAAAATTGTGGGCGCCTATCTGGCCGATGCCGTTGCTGGCGAAAACGGCCCCGAGCCCACCCATTTCCGGGAAGACTTCCGCCGCACTGGTCCGTCCAACTATGCCCACGGCAAACAGGAAGCTTCCCCGCAGCCCCGGGCCTGACCTCTGGCCCTTCTCTCTCCCCTTCAAGGCCCCAGGTTCGGGGCTGCAACCAAGGACAGCTAGACATGTATCGCTACTCCGAGTTTGACAAAGATTTTCTGGCAGAGCGTAACGCGCAGTTCCGCGCTCAGGTCGAGCGCCGCATCGACGGTTCGCTGACCGAAGATGAATTCAAGCCGCTGCGCCTGATGAACGGCCTGTATCTGCAACTGCACGCCTACATGCTGCGGGTCGCCATTCCCTACGGCACGCTGAACAGCACACAAATGCGCCAATTGGCCCTTCTGGCTGAAAAGTGGGACAAGGGGTATGGCCATTTCACCACCCGTCAGAACATCCAGTACAACTGGCCGAAACTGAAAGATGTGCCAGACATGCTGGACGCGCTTGCCGAGGTGGGCATGCACGCCATCCAGACCTCGGGCAACACCATCCGCAACGTGACGGCCGACCATTTCGCCGGTGCCGCCGCGGATGAGGTCGCCGACCCGCGCCCCTATGCCGAACTGCTGCGCCAGTGGTCGACCGACCACCCGGAATTCCAGTTCATGCCGCGCAAGTTCAAGATCGCCATCACCGGTTCGGAAAACGACCGCGCCGTGATCAAAGCGCATGACATCGGCCTGCAACTGGTCGAACGTGACGGCGTTCTGGGTGCGCGCGTCATCGTCGGTGGCGGCCTGGGCCGTACGCCCATGATCGGCAAGGAACTGTCCGAATTCGTCGCATTCGATGATCTGCTGGCCTATCTGGAAGCCACCGTGTCGGTCTGGAACCAGATCGGTCGCCGCGACAACAAGTACAAGGCGCGCATCAAGATCACCGTGCATGAACACGGCATCGACGCCATCCGCGCCAAGGTGAATGAACGTTTCTTGCAGGTTCGCCCACAGTTCAAGGGCGCCGACATGGCGCTGCTGGATGAGATCAAAGGCCATTTTGCGCCTCCGGCCTTCCGCAAAGGTTCGGTTGCGTCGTTTGAAAGCGCCTATTCCAACGATCCGGTTTTCCGGTCGTGGGTCGATACCAACATCGCGCCCCACAAGAACGCGGACCACGCGATCGTTACGATCTCGATCAAGAAACACGGCCAGACGCCGGGTGATGCGACCGCCGAGCAGATGCGCGTGATGGCCGATCTGGCCGAAGAATTCGCCTATGATGAGCTGCGTATCAGCCACGAGCAGAACGTGATCCTGCCGCATGTCCACAAATCGGACTTGCCCGCGATCCACGCAAAGCTGAAGGAACACGAACTGGCCACCGCCAATATCGGGCTGATCAGCGATATCATCGCCTGCCCCGGCATGGATTACTGCGCGCTGGCGACGGCGCGCTCGATCCCGGTTGCTCAGGAAATTGCGACCCGCTTTGAAGATTTGAAGCTGGAGCATGACATTGGGCACCTGAAGATCAAGATCTCGGGCTGCATCAACGCCTGCGGCCACCACCATGTGGGCCATATCGGCATCCTGGGCCTGGATCGTGCAGGCGTCGAAAACTACCAGATCACACTGGGTGGCGACGCCACCGAGACGGCCGCGATCGGCGACCGCACCGGTCCGGGTTTTGCCTATGACGAGATCGTACCGGCCGTGGAACGCATCGTCGACACCTACCTGGATCTGCGCGAGAATGCTGAAGAAACCTTTCTGATGACTTATCGCCGCGTCGGCATGGAGCCGTTCAAGGCCGCCCTCTACCCCGAGGCTCGGGCGAATGCCGCTTGATCTGATTCAAACGGAACTGGGCAAAGACCGCAGCGACCTGACCGAGAAGGTCAGCGCATTGAATGCCCGGTTCCGTCACCACAGCGCCCATGACGTGATGCATGGCGCCCTTGAAGAGATCGATGCGCTTGCTCTGGTCTCAAGCTTTGGCGCGGAATCGGTGGTGCTGCTGCACATGGCTGCGGTGATCGATAAGATGACGCCGGTGTTGTTCGTGGATACCCAATTGCTGTTCACCGAAACGCTGGAGTACCAGCAGGAAGTCAGCGAGCGCCTGGGGCTCAGGAACATCCGGATCATCCGGGCGGATGACGAAGAACTGCAACGCGAAGACCCCTATGGCGCGCTGCGCCTGCGGGATACGGATGCGTGCTGCAACCTGCGCAAGACCTTTCCCTTGCAGCAAGCCCTGACCGGGTATTGCGGTTGGATTACCGGCAGGAAACGGTTTCAGTCCGGCACGCGCGCCGCGCTCGAGTTTTTCGAGGTCGAAGACGGCACGGGCCGGATCAAGGTCAATCCGCTGGCCCATTGGGCGCCGGACGATGTGCGCGCCTATATGGAAGAAAACAACCTGCCCCGGCATCCGCTGGTGGCCAAGGGATACCCTTCGATCGGCTGTGCGCCCTGCACTTCGCCGGTGAAGGAAGGCGAAGACCCCCGCGCCGGCCGCTGGCGCGATCAGAACAAGGAAGAATGCGGCATTCATTTTGTCGATGGCAAGATGGTGCGCATCGGAGAAAAAACATGAACGTAATCGTAACAGATGAGGGCTTTTCGCCCGATGACTGGACCGACGGCTTTGTCACTCTGGATGATGCCGCGAATGACGTGGTTGCGCTGGACGTCAGCTCGGACACGGACCCGGATGAGCTTTTTGACCGTTTGGGCAGTGCCAAGCTGGTCCGGGTGGATTTTCCATCCTTTGCCGACGGTCGCGGCTTTACCATCGCCCGCACCCTGCGCCTTAAGGGCTATACAGGACGTTTGCGCGCCAAGGGTCATGTTCTGGCAGACCAGTACGCCATGGCGCGTCGCTGCGGCTTTGACGAAGTTGAGATTGACGGAGACCTGGCAGATCGCCAGCCCGAAGATCAGTGGCTTTCCCGGGCCAACTGGAAAGAGAACAATTATCAGGCGCGTTTGCGCGGTTAAAAGCCGCCCATCGCCGGCTTGAAACACAAAGGGGGCAATCTGTCCCCTTTTCCTGACTTGGATCAAAGATTAAACGGAGATGTCGGTTTAGCAGACCGGCAGGTAAACGATGACAGAGATGAAGCCCGTGAGCGAAGCAACTGCCGTGAAGGCCCCGGTCCTGCCGGACGCGCAAACTGTAACCGAGGTCAAGCATTGGACCGACAGCCTGTTCTCTTTCAAGGTGACGCGCCCCGCCACGCTGCGTTTCCGCTCGGGCGAGTTCGTGATGATCGGTCTGCTGGGCGACAATGGCAAGCCATTGCTGCGCGCCTATTCAATCGCTTCGCCGTCGTGGGACGATGAGCTGGAGTTCTATTCGATCAAGGTTCAGAACGGCCCGTTGACGTCGAAGCTTCAGCACATCAAGCCCGGCGACCAGATCATCCTGCGCCCCAAGCCGGTTGGCACGTTGGTGCATGACGCCCTTCTGCCCGGCAAGCGTTTGTGGTTTTTTGCCACCGGCACCGGTTTTGCCCCGTTTGCTTCGTTGTTGCGTGAACCGCAAACATATGAAGATTATGACGAGGTGATCATCACCCATACCTGCCGCGAAGTGGCCGAACTGGAATACGGCCGCCAATTGATCGACAGCATCCGACAGGATGAAATGCTGGCCGAACTTATAGGCGAAGGCTTTGCAGACAAGATCCGCTATTACCCGACAACCACGCGCGAAGAGAGCCCCAAGATGGGTCGGATCACCGACCTGCTGAAGGATGGCACCGTGTTCAGCGATCTGGGCATTGAAGGCGGAATCAAACCCGAAACCGATCGCGCCATGGTCTGCGGGTCGCTGGCTTTCAACCTGGACATCAAGGAAATCCTTGAAGGTTTTGGTCTGCGCGAAGGCGCGAATTCCGAACCCAAAGAGTTTGTGATCGAAAAAGCCTTTGTCGGCTAAAGGCACCTTGCGTTCGGAGCTTTGCAGCCCCGAACGCAAAATTCAGCGGACAAAACACTGTTTTTTCGCAACTGCCGGTGTTTATGCCGCTTGAAGTGTGGCCCGGCCCGGTTTAAATTCCGGGCTCGAAATTCTGCAATTATCAAAGGAATGAACCCATAGCTCGCAGACCTCACAACGCGCCGCCACAACGAGACACCGGCCCGCGCGTCAATGATAAGATCCGTGCCCCCGAAATTCGCCTGATTGGCGCCGAAGGTGAAAATGTCGGGGTGGTTCATCCCGCCAAAGCCATGCAGATGGCCGCTGAGGCCGGTCTTGATCTGGTCGAAATTTCGCCCAATGCGAACCCACCGGTCTGCAAGATCATGGATTTCGGCAAATTCAAATATGAAACGCAAAAACGCGAAGCCGAAGCCCGCAAGAAGCAAAAGATCATCGAGGTAAAAGAGGTCAAATTCCGACCCAACACCGACACGCATGACTATGACGTCAAAATGAAGAACGTCTTCAAGTTTCTGGAAAAAGGCGACAAGGTCAAAGTTACCCTGCGTTTTCGCGGTCGCGAAATGGCACACCAGAACCTTGGCCGCGAATTGCTGCAGCGTGTTGCCGAGGACGTCAAGGACTTGGGCAAGATCGAAAACATGCCCAAGATGGAAGGTCGTCAGATGATCATGATGATCGGCCCGCTGCCGCAGAAATAATCCGGTCCAAAGATCGAAACGGTCCAAGCCCCTTCTCTTTTGAAGGGGCTTTTTCGTTCAGGGCGCCTGCCTGCTGCGCAACCAACGGGCCGCGTCCCGGAAATCGAACACCAGCGAGGTGATATCGACGATCAGAAGCACCCGGAGAAAGCAAACAAAGGCTGGGCTCAGGGGGTCTTCGGAAAACAGCAGAAGCGTCACGATGATGACCAACGGCACCCAGCACAGAATGTGTGGCAACGCCATCGCGCCGCTCATCCCGCGTGCACCCAACATGATCGGCACGTTCAGCGCCATGCCCGAAATTGCAAGCAATGCAATCAGGTGCCCCTTTGGCTGATCCAGAAATGCCAGCGGAAGCAGGTTTACCGGTACCAAAATGAACGCTACCCAGACCTGAACCCACACAGGGAGCGTTCGGAAACTGCGCCAGATATCCAGCACCATGGACGTCGCCTTTTCCAGATCCATTGCCCACGACACATAGCAAACGTGTCGCAGGCAAACAGGGTGCTCACGGTATTGTCAGAGAACGGCTGAAAAAGAGCGTTTCAGTTTGCTGACAAGTTCGCCTATCTGGGCCTCTTCTATGATGAAAGGCGGCGCGAGAAGTATATGGTCTCCGTTCCGGCCATCCCGGGTGCCCGCCATGGGATAACAGATCAGGCCTTCGGCCAGCGCCGCCTTCTTTATCTTTCCGGCAATGCCCAACGATGGATCAAAGGGGGTCTTCGTCTCGCGATCCGCTACCAATTCCACACCCCGGAACAGGCCCCGGCCACGCAAATCGCCCACGTTCGGGTGCTGTCCAAACGCGGCTTCCAGTGCGGAATGCACTTTGCTGCCCATACGTCCGGCGCGCGCCGGTAAATCACCCTCTGTCAGTTCACGGACCACCGCAAGAGCCGCAGCCGTGGCGACGGGATGGCCGATATAGGTATGCCCATGTTGGAAAAACCCTGACCCATCGCGAATTGCGCCATAGATTTTACCGGTGCACAGCATCGCCCCGATTGGTTGATATCCTGCGCCCAACCCTTTGGCGATGCACAGAATATCCGGTGCAACACCGTCGTGATCGCAGGCGAACAGATGACCGGTGCGCCCCATGCCGCACATCACCTCATCCAGAATCAGCAACACGCCATATTGGTCGCAGATTTCCCGGATGCGTTTGAAATACCCCTCAACCGCCGGAACCGCGCCAAGTGTAGCACCAACAACCGGCTCGGCCATGAAGGCCATAACCGTTTCGGGACCAAGGCGCAGAATTTCCGCCTCCAGCTCATTGGCGACGCGCTGACCATAGTCAAAGCTGCTCTCACCCTCGGGCTTTTCGGCATATTCATAGCAGGCCGAGATATGGGTCATTTCGATCAGCATCGGCGCGAATTGGGCCCGTCTCCAGGCATTTCCCCCGGCAGACAAGGCCCCCAGAGTGTTGCCATGATAGCTTTGCTTGCGCGCGATCACGTGGCGGCGCTCGGGCTGCCCTATTTCCAGAAAATACTGGCGCGCCAATTTGATGGCCGCTTCGGTCGCCTCGGACCCACCCGATACGAAATACACCCGGTCCAGATCCCCCGGCGCGTGCTGGATCAGAAGATCGGCCAATGCCTCGGCCGGTTCCGAAGTCATGAACCCGGTATGGGCGAATGCGATCTGTTCCACCTGCTGTTGCACGGCCCGGATCACTGCCGCGTTGGAATGCCCCAGACAGGACACGGCCGCATCGCCGCAATCCAGATATCGCTTGCCGTCGGCATCAATTAGGTATGCGCCGTCGCCACCCGCCGCGACGGGAAGTTCAGATTTGGTGTGGCGTGGGAAAACATGACTCATGTTCCGGTCCTTCCAAGTGTTTCTACCAAAGCCGCGACCGAGGCCGCGTTGTCCGTCCAGAGCGTGCCATCCGGTGCCGTCAGGCTGTTTTCGAATCCAACACGCAAGTCACCGCCGCGCCGCGCGGTTTCGACAAGACAATCATGTTCCTGCGTCCCAAAGGCGCACACCATCCATTTGGCCGGGCTGGATGGAAACGCATCCAGATCCGCTGGCACGGATTGCTGATTCTGACTGTAGCGTCCCAACACAAGCAATCGGTCTGTCTGGTCCGGCTGGACGATACCTTTTGAATGCCAGCCTTCCAGCAGCTTCACATCTTCCAAGTCGTAGAGAATATGCTGAACCCGCGTGCCCTGAGCCGCACATAGCGCATAGACCCGAGGCGCAAGATCAAGGGCCCGCGCGATTTCCCGGACTGAGATCGAGGCCCATTCAGGCTGAACCAGTTGCAGGCATTCAAACTGCGACTGGACATCGAACACGCCTGCTGCCTCGGTGGTGATCTGAACATCCATGCCCGGCACTTCCCTTTTCAGTTCCGCGATTGTTTCGCGATACAATCCGGCATCCAGCGTGTGATGTCCGTCGGCATCCCGTACATGCAGGTGTATGCCATTTGCACCAGCCTCGTGGCAGCCCCGCGCCGTTGCGACGATCTGATCCGTCGTGACTGGCAAAGCAGGGTGATCCGCGCGGCCCCGCCGGGCCCCGTTCGGAGCAACCAGTATATATGGTTTCCCGGTGGTTTTCACTGTGCTCTCGGTCATTGCGCCCTCGTGATCGTCTGTCCTCAGCTAATGAGCCCAAGTTTCGTTTTCAATTTACCAACTAGAAAACATATGTTTTGTTTTCCGCATGACCCGCACTCTAACTGCCATCGTTACGCAATTGCGCCGCGAGATCGATGAAATGCCTGCGCAAATGCAGGTCGCTGTAAAGTATATCATCGATCATCCCGGCGAATTCGCGTTGAATTCGATCCGCACCACCACCGATCGCATCGGCATCAGCTCGAACGTTCTGATCCGGCTGGCGCAACGCATGGGGTATGACAGCTTTGACGCTTTTCGGCTCCCATTTCGAAACGCTCTGACAACCGATGGTGAGGACAGGTTTGGGCAGGATTGGCTGGAACACCTAAAGGAACAAGGGCAGTTTGGTGCGGCGCAGGCACGATTTGCGCAGAACGAAATAAATGTCGTGGCCAGATCGCTGCGCCTCATGGCCCCCCATTTGACGGAACAGGCCGTCGCACACATCAGGTCGGCGCGCCGCTGCTATGTGACGGCCACACGATCCAGCCATGCGCTGGCCTATTATTTTCACTACGCCGCACGCATGGCCCATCCCGGGCTTCAGCTGGTGCCCCGCCACATGGGTTCGGCCATCGACGATCTGGTCGAAGCCACCGCCGAGGATTGTCTGTTTGCAATCACGGTTCACCCCTATTCAGCCGACACGATTCAGGCGATGCGGTATGCTCGGGACCGGTCGATGCGCATCGTCCTGTTGTCGGATAGCGAGGTCATCGCCCCGGGGGTTGAACCGGATGTCGTCCTGCCTGTCAGCACGCGAACCTTGCACCCGTTTTCCAGTTTTTCGGGGGCAATGGCTGTACTTGAATGCCTGCTGGGCCATTTGTTTGCCGCCGGCGGAGAGACCGCCAGGGAAAGAGTGGATGCCTATCAGAAAGCGCGGGAAGATACCGGTGCGTATTGGCGACCCGGCGTATTGCCAAAGCTCAGAAAACCATAAGCCGGTTCGGTCAAAGCCTCTGGGGTCAACCTCAGAATTCAGCCCCGCTCAGGATCAGTGGCGGATCATTCTTTTCGTTTGGCGCGCGGCTGCGGTCTGGTCGGGATTTCCTTCAGCAATCCTCCGACACCCATTCCGGCAATATCCGATCCGGTCGTTTCGATCCCGCAGGCAACCCGTGACAGAACCCAATCCGCCCCGTTCAACGCTGGAGATCGTGCACATCCGGGCAACCCGATCACCGGTCGATCCTGCATCGCACCCAGAAACAGCAGGTTTCCCGGATCAACCGGCATTCCGAACCGATCCACCCGCCCGCCGGCAAGCCGAACAGCAGACGGGGCAACATCGTCCGGATCCGAAGTCGCGGATCCGGTCAGGATCATGAGCAGATCACCGGTCGTTCTGGAAACCGCCTTGGCCAGCGCATCCACGCGATGCGGCACGATCTGAACATCACACAAATCCAGACCCAGGGCTTCGGTCCGTCCGCGAATGGCGGCGATCCCCTTGTCGTTGGGCGGGCCGCCGGGGATATCCGTGACGATCAAACCTGCCGTCTTGTGAACGGGTCTTGCCAGACGCACGGCCCCTTGCGCCAAATTGGCAGCCCGCAGAACATCAGCCTCTGGCACGGCATATGAGATGACCTTGATGGTGGCGACCATGCTCTTCGGGCCCATCTGCTGGTATTGCGGAACCGTCGCAACCGTGATCATCGGGTTGACCTGATTGAACATTTCCAGCGCATCCACATCCAGAACCGCGACGCCCGGCCCGTCCGCCAACAGGTTGACCCGGCCGGTGAACGCGTCTGTCACGCGCAGATTGGCCGACGCCGCATCTGGCGCAAGAGCTGCGGCCAAACGACGTGCGGCCTCGTCTTCGTGACAATCGCCGGGTTCGAGGCGCGCAACGATCACTTCGCGGATGTCCGCCTGCGTCAACTGCGCCACATGCTCTGCGCGCAGTGACAGCCCCTTGCGCAGCTTTTGACCGTCAGCCGTCACCGAATGGGCCAGAATGGCGCCTTTTGCTTCAGAGACGGGTACCGGACCAAACCTCATGCCTTGCCTCGCAGAACGGCCGTCATCTGCGCCAGAATTGCAATGGCAATCTCGGATGGGCCGGCAGCCCCGATATCCAACCCGATTGGCCCATGAATCCTCGAGATTTGCTCATCACTGAAACCGGCCGCTTTCATACGCTCGACGCGTTTGGCGTGGGTACGTGTCGATCCCAAGGCACCAATGTAAAACACGCCCGCATCCAGTGCAGCTTGCAATGCCGGATCATCCAGCTTTGGATCATGCGTCAGCAGGACAATTGCGGTGCGCGCATCCAACCCGAGTATTGCAACGGCCTCATCCGGCCAATCCGTAAGGATCGTTTCGCCCGGAAAACGGGCGCTGGATGCAAACGCGTCGCGCGGGTCTATTATGGCCGGATCATACCCGGCAATTCGCGCCATCGGCACCAGTGCCTGCGCGATATGCACCGCACCAACTACGATCAATCGCAGCGGCGGGTTGTGAACGGCCACAAAGGTCTGACCATCTTCTTCAAAACCAGACCGATCCATGCGCAGCCGTTCCGCATAGGCGTTACGACGCAAGGCTCTGTGCCCGGTATCGATATTGACTTCGTAAGCGATGGGTTCACGCGCTGCGCGGGCTGCAACCAGTTCCGCAAGCATCGGTTCGGGCAGAACCTTTCCAACGGGTTCGACAAGAACGCGAATGGTCCCGCCACAGGCCAGCCCGACCGCAAAGGCATCTTCGTCGCTCACTCCGAATTCCAGCAAGCGGGCTTCGCCTTCGTCAATGGCCTCAAGCGCCTCGACGATCACCGCGCCTTCGACACAGCCGCCCGACACAGAACCCTCGATCCGGCCATCGCCGCCGATCACCAGCTGGGAACCCACCCGGCGTGGCGCGCTGCCCCAGGTTTCGACAACCGTGGCAAGCGCGGCGCCGCTGCCATTGCGGTGCCACTTCAATGCCGTTTCCGGGCTGCTGTCGAATCGTTCCATCAGGACCTCCAGACGTCGTCTGTCTCCAACATAGGCAGGATTGGCGTGATGAAAAGCGCAACACCCCTGTCAAAACGTCTATGTTGAGCCCTGCAAGCCGATGCTAAAGCCTGAACAATATTCAATAAATCATAGTATTGATTGTTAAGGGCCCGGGTTTTAGCTTGTGCGGGCAGCGGGCCAGTTGCCCAAGCTGCATACCAAACACATTTTTTCGGAGACAAGCAGTTGAAACATTATCTTGCACTGGGCGCAGTGGTTGGCCTTTTGGCTTCGACCGCAGCGTGGGCTGACACATTCGAACGTTATGGAGAGGTCGAGGGCTGGAAAGTCTTCATCGACAACGAAAAGAAATCCTGCCTGATCGAGGCCGTGGACGATGCGGAAAACGTCGTTCAGATGGGCCTGACCGAAGATCGCGGCGTGGGGTATGTGGGGGTGTTCACCAAAGCCGATACCGACATCAAACGTGGCGAAACCCAAGAAGTGGCTATCCTGATTGGGGACAACATCTATCTGGGTGAAGCCACAGGTATGAAAGGCAACATCACCAAGGGTTATTCCGGTGGTTACATTCTGTCTGACAACCCGCAATTCGCGGATGATCTGGCCAAGAAGAAGGTCATGATCGTGTTCCCCGAGACATCCTATGCATTTACCGTCGATCTGACCGGCACCTACAAGGCCATGGAAATGGCCCGGAAGTGCAACGAAGAACAGTTGTCGTAACGGTCTAATCGGAAAGAGCGGCCATCAGCCGTGCTTTCTGCCCCTGGTCGTCGGGTTGTGAAATCACGGCGGCCAGGTCCTCGAGCGAGGCAATCGAGTGCCCTGCCCTGAAACTGTCGACATGGGGCAGCATGGCCGCCACACCCTGTGCCTTGGGGGCAAACCCGTCCCAGCGCAGCAGAGGGTTCAGCCAGATCAGGCGTTTGGAGGACAGGTGCAGCCGCTCGATCTCTTTCTCGAGGCTCTCCGGGTCACCCCGTTCCAAACCGTCGGTGATCAAAAGAACAACCGCACCTTGCCCCATGACACGTCTTGACCAGTCCCTGTTGAACTGATGCAGACAGTCGCCGATGCGTGTGCCCCCTTCCCAGTCCTGCGCCTCGGCCCCGGCAGCGGCGAGCGCTGCGTCAACATCCCGATGATGCAAGTGGCGGGTTATGTTGGTCAGGCGCGTGCCGAACGTGAAGGCATGAACCTTGGCCCAACCTGCCCCCTTGGCGTTCGAGACCGTGTGCAGGAAATGCAGAATGACTCGGCTGTATTGGCTCATCGAACCCGAGATATCGCAAAGCGCAACAAGATTTGGCCATCGCGGTTTGGGTTGCAGCCGGGCGATATCACGCAATTCGCCCCCTTGCCGCATGGCTGCGCGCAAGGTGCGGGCACGGTCGATACGGTGCCCCAGATGACTGGCCTGTCCGCGGCGCGACTCAATGGGTTTGACCGGCAGGGCCATCCGCGCCAATACGCGTTTGGCTTGCGCGATTTCAGCGGTGCTCATCTGTTCGAAGTCCAGATTGCGAAGACGCTCTTCTGACGATGCCGTTTGCGTGGCGTCAATCTCGATTTCGGTTTCCCCCTCGTCTTGCGCAGCCTGCTGGGGCGCGTCACGTTCGACACCCTCCAGCAGGGCCTCGGCTGCACGCTTTTCACCGGCATCCGCCTTGCGTTCCTCTTGCACGCCCCGAATGGCAGGAAGCATCATGGCCATCATGTGTTCCATGTATCGCGGGTCGCGCCAGTACATTCGGAAGACCTGCGCAAACACCGTGCGATGTTCGGGGCGGTTCACGAAACAGGCGTGCAGCGTCCAGTAGAAATCCCGTTTCTGAGTGAAACCCGCGGCTTGTACCGCGCGAATTGCATCGATCACCCGCCCCGGACCAATCGGCAGCCCCGCCTTCCGCAATGCGCGGGCAAAATGGGTGATGTTCTGCGCCAGCTTCGGGTTGTCGGGAATCTCCAGCGGGATCTGCTCGGCCATAGCGCGTCAGGCCGGCTCAAGGGTCGCTTTGGCCTCATCCAGAATGCGCTTGGCCTCGGACCCTTGCAGCTTCTGGATGTCGTCCTGATATTTCAGGATCGCCCCCAGCGTGTCACCGATCACCTCGGGGCTAAGGTTCATCACGTCCAGCGCCAGCAGACATTTGGCCCAGTCAATGGTTTCGGCCACGCCGGGTTTCTTGAACAGATCCTCGGTGCGCAGACGCTGAACGAAAGCCACGACTTCGCGGCTGAGCGCATCGGCGGCCTCGGGCGCGCGCGCGTGCAGAATTTCGATCTCGCGTTCAAAATCGGGATAATCGACCCAGTGATACAGGCAGCGACGCTTGAGGGCATCGTGCACTTCGCGAGTCCGGTTCGACGTGACAATCACAATGGGTGGTTGGGGTGCTGCAACGGTGCCCAGTTCAGGGATCGTGACCTGAAAATCACTCAGAGCTTCCAGCAGAAAGGCTTCGAACGGTTCATCGGTCCGGTCCAGTTCGTCGATCAGAAGAACCGGTGCTCCGTTTTCGTCCGGGCGCATTGCTTGCAGCAAGGGGCGTTCGATCAGGTATTCATCCGAAAACAGTTCCGCCTGCAACGCGCCCCGGTCGGCCCCGCCCGAAGCCTCGGCCGTTCGGATCGCAACCATCTGTGCCGGAAAGTTCCATTCGTAAACGGCCGAGGATGCGTCCAGACCTTCGTAGCACTGCAACCGGATCAAACGGCGGTTCAGACCGGATGCCAGCGCCTTGGCGATTTCCGTTTTGCCAACTCCGGCCTCGCCTTCCAGAAACAACGGGCGTCCCAGCTTCAGCGACAGGAACACAACCGTGGCAAGGGCTCGTCCGCAGACATAGCCCTGACGTCCCAGCATCTGCTGCACGGTATCGATGGAATTTGGCTGCGTCATGGAATTCCTCTCTACTTCGCGGACAAACAGGTCACGCAAGCGCCATTGCGTCAAGGCCCTAGCCCCTGTCAGAGCTACGACGTTCCGGTTGGTTGACAAGTTTTTTCAGCAACTCGTTCCGGGCTGGTTGGTCTTTCGGGGCAGCTATGCTAGCGGAAGGCCATGACTGATACCCTCACGATCCGCCGCCCCGACGATTGGCATCTGCATCTGCGCGATGGCGCCATGTTGCAGGCCGTTCTGCCCGAAACTGCACGTCATTTCGCCCGTGCAATCATAATGCCGAACCTCGTGCCGCCGGTCGTGCGCGGGGATCAGGCCGCCGCTTACCGCGACAGAATCCTGGCCGCCCTGCCCGACGGCATGGTGTTCGAACCACTGATGACCCTGTACCTGACCGAGGATACAGATGCGCAGGACGTCGCCGCCGCCCATGCCAGCGGGCTGATAAAAGCGGTCAAGCTGTACCCGGCAGGGGCCACGACCAATTCGGCCTCGGGCGTGCGTGACTTTGACAAAGTGCGCCCGGTTCTGGAGAAAATGGCCGAGATCGGCCTGCCCATGTGTGTCCATGGCGAAGTGACCGACCCCGAGATCGACATCTTTGACCGCGAGGCCGTGTTCATCGACCGCGCTCTGGACCCGATCCGAAAATCGACGCCGGGTCTGCGCGTGGTGATGGAACATATCACCACGTCCAATGGCGTGGACTATGTCAAAGCCAACGAAACGGATCTGGGCGCGACGATCACCGCGCACCACCTGATCATCAACCGCAACCATATTCTGGTGGGCGGGATCAAACCGCATTACTATTGCCTTCCGGTCGCCAAGCGCGAGGAACATCGCCTGGCCCTGCTGGCTGCCGCCACCTCGGGCGACACGAGATTCTTCCTGGGCACAGACAGCGCTCCGCACACGGATGCAAACAAGGAAATGGCCTGCGGCTGCGCGGGGTGTTTCACCGCGACGAATACCATGTCTCTGGTGGCTGAGATGTTCGACCGCAAAGGTGCGCTGGACAAGCTCGAGGCGTTCGTCTCGCTCAACGGGCCGGGCTTTTACCGCCTGCCTGTGAACGAAGAGACGATTACCCTGACCAAAGGCGAGCCGGTTGCATACCCGTCAAAGATCGACACCGGCGAAGGGCCTGTCACGGTGTTCGACCCCGGTTTTCCGCTGCGCTGGAGCGTGGCTTAACCCGCCATACGTTCGGCCAGATCACGGGCGCGACCACCGGTGCGCAGCATCGACCAGATCGCGTCCGCCTCATCCGATCCGATCAGCTTCGACGCTTTGACGCGCACGCGATCCTCGCGGTCAGACAGCGACATTGGGGTCATCAGGTCATGCGTCGCCTCGCGGCGGACACCGTCGCGACGCAACAAGGCCAGATGCGCCTGCGTTTCCGACAGGTTTTCATCTGCTTCGACCGTGATGCGATCTTGCAGAGACGTAATGCGTGGGTCCGCACAGATCTTGTCGGTGTAGCTGCCCGGCAAAGCCGTATCATACCCCAGCGCCTGCATCGCGATGACCGTCCGGTAAGAGAACTTGGCCCCCAGCCCGGTTGTGGGCGAAAGCTGATTGCACACACTCATCCAACGGGGATGGGTTTTGATTTTAATCTCGGCCACTTCGGGTTCCGCGATGTCCAGCGCGCGCGCCGCTTCCAACGCCGCGTGCAGGCCGTGACAACAGGCGTGGAACTTGTGGCTTACCGTTTCGAACAACCATTCATCGCCCAAACCATCCAGCGCGCTTTGATCCGCTGCACCCTGATGGGTCGCGCCAAATCCATACGTGCCTTCCAGCGCGTCGGCGTTGGGTTGAAATCCACGCTGAACAAGCACAGCCGCCTCGACCCCTGCCGAAGCGGCAAGCCCGGCATTGTAAGGCTTGCCCATTGTTCCGAACTGGGCCTTCAGCCCGGCCGCGCGCGTTGCCGTCAAACCCAATACGGATCGCATCTGAACCTTGTCGAATCCAAGCAACCGCCCCGCGGCGACAGCGGCCCCGAATGCACCGGATGTCGCTGTCTGGTGAAACCCGGCCTGATAATGCCCCCTGCCCAGCCACAGGCCGACACGGATTGACGTTTCCATACCGACCAGCGCGGCTTCGAGCAGATCAACCAGAATGCGGTCATCCCAATCGGCCACAGCAAGGGCCGCAGGCAGGATGGCGACTGACGGATGCCCGATATGCGCGAAATGCGTGTCATCGTAATCCAGCGCGTGGGATATGGTTCCATTCACCAAAGCTGCGCCGCGCAATGGGGCCGCGCCCCCTCCGAACAGATGGGCCTGAGCGTTCCCGCCCTCGGCCAGAACCATATCGCGAACTATGCAGGACACCGGCTCGGACGCCCCTGCACGACCAACTGCCATCCAATCCAGAACGGATAGCGACGTGACAATCCGTGCCTGAGCCGTCGTTGAAACCTGGCCCGCCGCGAAGGTGGCCAATGCTGCTGTGAAATCCGTCATGAGCGCAGTCTAGCGTGCGCCCTTGCCGCGTAAAGACCTAGCCGTAGAGTTCTTTCGCACGCGCCTCGAAGGCGCGGACGATCCGCTGCATGGCTTCGTTGAACACAACGCCGATGATCCCCTGAAGGATGGCGTTCTTGAATTCGAAATCCACATGGAACGAGATGTTGCAGCCCCCATCGGGCGCGTCCTCGAACTGCCAGTCGGATTTCATGTATTTGAAAGGCCCGTCCAGATACTCGGTATCGATCTTCTTCTGATCTGCAAACAGGGTCACCCGGCTGCCGAACCGTTCGCGGAATACCTTGAACGAGATGACCAGATCGGCCTCCATCACCTCGGCCTCACCAACCGCATAGGTCTTGCGGATCCGGGACGCGGCGCACCAGGGCAGAAACTTTGGGTAGTTGCCCACATCCGCAACAAGATCATACATCTGCTGGGCTGTGTATGGCAGGTGGCGGGTTTCCGAATGGATTGGCATGATGTCCGGTATTTGCAGGTGACAATGGCGCGTCATGTCGTATGTTGCGCGCCAAAGATCAAGGGGGCTGCGATGACTAACCGCGCATATGTGATAGATGAGATGATCTCGGCCAAGGCCATCGCGGCGCGGATCGAAGAGTTATGCCGCGAAATCACGGATGAGTTCGGCGATACCGACAAGCTTGTCGTCGTGGGATTGCTGCGCGGCAGTTTCGTCTTCATCGCCGACCTGGTGCGGGAACTGGACCTGCCGATCGAAGTGGATTTCCTTGAGGCGTCCTCGTATGGCGATTCGATGGAGAGCAGCCGGGAAGTGCGCATTCTCAAAGACTTGCGCGGCGCGATCGAAGGCCGCGACGTGCTGGTGGTCGAAGATATCGTCGACACCGGGCACACGCTGAACCACGTCACCAACCTGCTGCGCAGCCGCAAGCCGAAACGGCTCAAGTCGATTGCCCTGCTCGACAAACCCAGCCGTCGCGAAGTTGAATTCCGGTCAGACTGGATAGGCTTTGAAATTCCGGATGAATTCGTCGTGGGTTACGGGATCGATTACGCTCAGCGCAACCGCAACCTGCCGTTTATCGGCAAAGTCCGGTTCACCAAGGACTAGCTGCACTTTACCCAGGCAATTTGAGTGGCTACCCAGCGCCCCAAATTCAAAAACCCGAATAATAGTAGACAAACTTATTTGCGCGCCCTTACTCTTCCTATCAGCACGGGAGGATTATGTATGAAGCGTGTAGTTGCGACAGCTGCTGTCGTTATGGCGATCGTGGCACTTGCAAGTTCGGGTGCTGCAAAAGACAACAAGGGTAAAGGGCAAGGTGCCAATAAAAGCAAGGTAGAGAAATCCATCAAGTCAAACGGCAAAGCCGTACCGCCCGGTCAAATCAAAAGATACACGCGAGGGCAGAAGCTGCCGGGTGATCTGAGTTTTGACTATATCGACGATCTCGACAAATGGAAGCTCAAGCCTTTGGGGCCCGGCCAGCGCTATATCCGAGTGGATGATGAAATACTCTCGATATCTGATGATACGAAGACAGTTATAGAAGCCGTTGGAATCGTTGGCGATCTGGTTAAATAAGTGGATCGTGACTAGCAGGTTTTGCCAAGCACGACATCAATCGCGCTCAGGAAAATCCCGGTTCCAATCGGAATAAGCGCATCCGGGAAATCGTAATCCGGGTTGTGCAGTTGTGGATGGTCCTGCCCCGCCCCCAACCAGAACATGGCCGCCTGCGCGCCTTTCCCAAATTGGCCAAAGTCTTCGGAAAAACGCTGTGGCCGATCGACCAGCCGGCACACGACGCCCCGATCGGCACAGGCTTTGGCCAAAACCGAAACGGCTTCACGGTCATTGACGCAGGCTTCGAATACCTCGTCATAGCTGATTTCGAACGCCAGCCCCTCGGCCTTCGCCGTGTTTTTTACCAGAGTTTCCGCATCCGTCATCAGGCTTGCCATACGCGCGTCCGAAACCGTGCGTAGGGTTACCCACAATTCGGCCCACCCCGGTGCGACACCAACTGTGCGCTCGCCCAGAGTGGCATGGGTAACAGTGGTCAAAGTGTAGGTGTCATCCAAGTCGCCACCCGCCCCCAATCTGGCCAATGCCGGCATCAACGTCGACAAAGCACCTGCCGGTGACACGCCGTCCTGAGGGGCCGCTGCGTGTGAGGTTTTGCCTGTCAGAACGATTTGCATCCCGCGCGAGGCACAGTTCGCGGGACCTTCACACAGTTCCACCGCGCCCAGCTCCAGCCCCGGCAAAGTATGCAGAGACAGCACGATGTCAGGGGAAACCTCAGCGAACTGAGGATCGACCCGATAAGCAATAGCGCCATGTCCGGTTTCCTCCGCGGGTTGGAAAATCAGAACCACGCGGCCAGATTTCGGGCGCTGTTCTTTCAACGCCTCCGCCACCCCAAGGACCATCACCATGTGGCCATCATGGCCGCACAGATGCCCTTTGCCTGCAATCTGAGACGCGTATTCCAGATCCGAGCGTTCCTGAATTGGCAGCCCATCCAGTTCGCATCGAATTCCAACCGTGGGTCCGGCAGTACCGCTTTCGTAAAGGGCCGCGACACCGTGCCCGCCTATGCCGCACAGAACTCTGTCCGCACCCGCTTGGCGCAAAAGATCCGCAACCCGCGCCGCGGTATGCTCCTCTTGCCCCGAAAGCTCTGGCTGTTGGTGAAACTCGTGGCGCAGGCGGATAAGCTGCGCGATCCGCTCGGGTGTCACGCTTGCTGTAGCTTTGCTTGCCGGGCCGCGCGAAGCCGGGCGAAATCGTCGCCGGCGTGGTACGAAGACCGGGTCAGAGGTGTCGCGGATACCATCAGGAACCCCTTGCCATAGGCCGCCTTTTCGTAAGATGCGAACTCTTCCGGGGTTACGAACCGATCTACTCCGTGATGTTTCGGAGTCGGTTGCAGGTACTGGCCGATGGTCAGGAAATCGATATCCGCCGCGCGCATGTCGTCCATGACCTGGCGCACTTGCTGTTCGTTTTCGCCCAACCCGACCATGATGCCTGATTTGGTGAAGATCGACGGATCAAGTTCTTTCACGCGCTGTAGCAGGCGCAGGGAATGAAAGTACCGCGCCCCCGGGCGCACTTCGGGGTAGAGACCCGGCACCGTTTCCAGATTGTGGTTGAATACATCCGGTTTCGCTTCGACCACGGTCTCAAGGACAGTGTTGTCGCATTTCAGGAAATCCGGTGTCAGGATCTCGATCGTGGTTTTCGGAGAACGATGACGTACCGCGCGGATTGTCTGCGCAAAGTGCTCGGCCCCGCCGTCTTGCAAATCGTCACGGTCCACCGAGGTGATAACCACGTGGTTCAGGCCAAGTTTTTCGACCGCATGGGCCACGCGACCGGGTTCAAATGCGTCAAGATCGTCGGGGCGACCGGTTGCAATGTTGCAGAAGGTGCAGCCGCGCGTACAAATCTCGCCCATGATCATCATGGTGGCATGACCCTGGCTCCAGCATTCTCCTACGTTGGGGCACCCTGCTTCTTCGCAGACCGTCACCAGATTGTTGTCGCGCATGATCCGCCGTGTATCCGCATAGCCCTTGCCACCGGGTGCCTTGACCCTGATCCAATTTGGCTTTTTGGGCTGTGCATTGTCCGGACGATGGGCTTTTTCCGGATGGCGCTCTTCGGGGATCTTCAGATCTCGCACGGTCGTTTTCCTGACTTTGGGTCAACTCTTGTTACTCATAACATAGACAGAAGCGCGGTGTTAGACCAGCGGCGCATAGCCGCTATGCGTTGTACCCTCGCAAGCGCAGAAAGATATCATGCGCGTATTCGTATTTGCGATTTAATTTCAATATCTAGCAAGACGTTGGCCTTATTCGCAATCGCAGCGTTTACGCGATTGAATGCGGTTTAGAACTGTTTTAATTCACACCAAAATCATATGTGAATCACAGGAGTTTGACTATGAAAACCGGCGCAAAACTGCCCGACGTGACCTTTCACACCCGTGTCCGTGACGATTCCATCGAAGGACCAAACCCGTTCCGTTGGGAAGACAAGACGACAGCTGACTATTTCGCCGGAAAGCGCGTAATCCTGTTCTCATTGCCGGGTGCGTTCACCCCAACCTGTTCGACTTATCAGCTGCCTGGGTTTGAGAACGGCTATGCCGATTTCAAGGCCATGGGGATCGACGAAATTTACTGCATGTCCGTCAACGACAGTTTCGTGATGAACAAATGGGCACAGGATCAGGACCTGAAGAACGTGAAAGTCATCCCCGACGGATCGGGGGAGTTCACCCGGAAAACGGGCATGTTGGTCGACAAGGACAATCTGGGTTTCGGAATGCGCTCGTGGCGCTATGCGGCCATCGTCAATGATGGCGTTGTCGAGGCGTGGTTCGAAGAGCCCGGCCTGATGGATAATTGCCCGGAGGACCCCTATGGCGTGTCCTCGCCGGAAAACCTGATGAAACACCTGAAGGCGTCAGCAGAACCTGAAATGGCCTAAGCCTCAAATCCAAAGAAAAGGCCCGTATACACCGGGCCTTTTTCTGTTCAGCCGATCATCCGATCTCGTTCCGCCTGCTCCTGATAATGCCGTTTCAGGCGTTGCAGGGCGATCCGCAGGACAATCTTGCCGGACCGCGCAGACCAACCCATTCGCTTTTCCGCCAGCTCCAACCCTTCCAGATAGCAACAGCATCGCAACGCAACATCACTCAGACCCGGTCCCAGGTCGGATAAGGCACGTGCAACGCGGTCCTTCGCATCGGAAGCCCCCTTTCCCCCATGGCTTTCACTGGCAAAACTGCTTCGACCACCTGTCGTCAGAAAACGATCCCAGTTCTGCGAAACCTGAGGGCCGATCTGTGCCAGCTCAAAATCTTCGCGCAAGCGCTCGCCGGCGCTGACGAGGGAGTCATCCAGAAACGGTTTTCCGTCACGATCCCGTCTGCGCGACAAAGCAATCAGCGGGCTTTCCGCAGCACTGTACCGAATGCGTTTGACCCGCTCGGCGGACCCGCCCGAAGGCTTGCCCTGAAAGCTACTCTGAGCTTCGGCAAAACCAAAGTCAGTCCCGGCACGCGCCTTGTTTTCTGCCTTGGCGATCAGATGGCTTAGCGCCGTTCGTCCCGCTGCGGAAATCCGATATCGCGAAATGCGTCCGGGACTGTCGCAGGTGATCCAGTCTTTCAAAGCCAGGGCCTGCGCGATCCTGCATTCTACGACTGCGGTTCTTGTAGCCCCGGCATTGCCGGTGTCGCGTACGACGACCGCCTTGTCCATTTCCTCGGCCACGGCAAGGACCGAACCCGTCTCGCTCAGGCGGCGCAACACACGCAGTGCCTCATTCTCAAATTCTTCTTCAACCGCGTTTTCTGACCCGCTTGTCGGGCCGTCGGCGCACTCCGAAACTGAAAAATGTGTCTCTGCAAGCGATTGCAAGGCGGCATCCACCAATGGATCGTCGCGGCGCATTTCGATGCGTCGAATTTGTCTGAGGATAGTTGACGCATGGCACCCGGCTGATCGCGCGATATCGCGGATCGAGCGACCGGTCTCGGTATGAGCAAGGTATCTTTGCGCCCCTTCTGGAACCCATGCCGGAATGGTGAAAGCCATGTTGTTTTCCATAATTATTTGCCCTCGTCGACAAAACAAACTGCCACTTTTCGCCCTCGGAATGTGGGTTAACCAAATCTAACTAGAGGTCCATTCGTTACTCGTTCGTTAACCACACAAGGCAAGAACCAGATTTGATTCAAAAAGATAAACAGTCGTGAAACCATCGTTCGGGAGGACTCTGACTAAGGCAACACCCGCTTAGGTTGTGCAAAACAGGATCCATCAATTTCCAAAAAAGGGACACATAACATGCAGGACCTGATGACAATGATCGCAACCCTCCGCCGCCCACGCATGTTGGCGCGTGCTGCCAGATTCGGGGCGCGGGATTACAATCGGGACAGGCATCTGCAACGCATTCTGGGATACGGGTCGCTGCCCGGTTCAGGTCAGGCGCTGCTGCGTTTGCTCGAGATGGAGAAAGAGGTAAATGAACAGCGAAAAGAAGATGATGCCGCCTACTCATTGGTGCGGCATCTGGATCTGCTTATAGCGCTGCTGGGTGAGGCGCAGCTGTATCAGGCCAGCCGCGCCTCGGTTCTTCAATAATCAGGAGAATGCGTCCGGCATGGAGGCCTTTTTCTCGGCGATATAGGCTTCCAGCGCCGCCGCGGTATCCGGGTCCATCTGCGGTTGCTGATAATTGGCCAGCAAATGTTCAACCCGCGCCGTGGCCAGAGCCCGCGTGTCACGCGCGCCCTCTTCCTGCCAGGTTTCATATGGTTTGTAGTCCAGCACTTCGGATTTCCAGAAGGATTCCTTGAAGTTGGCCTGCGTGTGGGCACAGCCGAGATAGTGACCACCCGGCCCTACTTCGCGGATTGCGTCCATGGCCTGCGCGTTTTCGTCATAAGCAACGCCCTTGGCCAGTGAATGCAGCACTCCCAACTGATCCGCATCCATGACGAACTTTTCGAAATCGGCAACCAGACCGCCTTCCAGCCAGCCGCAGGAATGCAGCATGAAGTTCACGCCCGAAAGCAGCCCCATGTTCAGCGAATTCGCTGTTTCGTAAGCCGCCTGCGCATCCGGCAGTTTCGAGCCACAGAACGACCCGGCTGAGCGGTATGGCAGGTTCAGACGACGCGCCAGCTGGCCTGCACCATATGTGATATGCGCGGCTTCTGGTGTGCCGAAGGTGGGTGCGCCCGAGTTCATATCGATCGACGTCACGAACGCGCCGAAAATCGCGGGGGCACCCGGACGGATGATCTGGCTGTAGGCAACGCCGGCCATCACCTCGGCCAGAACCTGTGTCAAAGTACCAGCCACCGAGACCGGCGCCATCGCTCCACCCACGATGAAGGGCGAAATGATGCAGGCTTGATTGTTGCGCGCATAAACCTCCAACGAGCCCATCATCACATCGTCGAATGTCATCGGCGAGTTGATATTGGTCAGCGAGGTCATCACGGTGTTTTCCTGCACGAACTCTTTGCCGAACAGGATTTCGCACATTTCAACCGAATCCTGTGCCCGGCTGGGATCGGTTACCGAGCCCATGAAAGGCTTGTCCGACAGGGTCATATGCGCCTTCAGCATATCCAGATGGCGCTTGTTCACCGGAATGTCGGTCGGCTCGCACACCGTACCGCCCGAGTGGTGCAACCACTTGGACATGTAAGCAAGTTTCACGAACTTGTTGAAATCGTCCATGGTTGCATAGCGGCGCCCACCCTGTGCATCACGCACGAACGGAGGACCGTATACCGGGGCCAGAACCATGTTGCGGCCACCGATTACAACCGATTTTTCGGGGTTGCGGGCGTGCTGGGTAAACTGGCTGGGGGCTGTCTTGATCAGCTCACGCGCCAGACCACGCGGAATGCGCACACGCTCACCGTCGATATCTGCGCCCGCGTCACGCCACCGTTCCAAAGCTGCTGGATTGTCGACAAAGTTGACGCCGATTTCTTCCAACACGGTTTCAGCGTTGTTTTCGATAATCTCAAGCGCCTCTTCGTTGAGGATCTCGAAATTCGGAATGTTGCGTTCGATGTATTTCGCAGTCTCGATACGAACTGCGGTACGCTCGGCACGGCGGGCGGCGCCACCGCCACCTCTCGCCCTGCGCCGGGTGTTTGCCTCTGCCATGAGAAAATCCCGTCTGGTTGGTTAGATTGAGCGTTTTGATACAGGTTTGCCAGAACTCAAGCATAGGGATTGCGGCGCTCTGGGGGGAAAAGCGACATTGCTGCCCCACCGCGAACCAGGCGGTCAGTCAGGATCGGCCGCCAACGCTTTCTCCATGGTAAGGCCGCTACCCACCTGATCCGTCACTTTCCAGCCCATGTGCCGGTACATCGCAATCGTGTCTTTCATCATTTTATGAGTTCGCAACTTCAACTTGGATAGATTCCGCGCCTGTGCTTCTTCTTCGGCAAACTGCATCAATTGCCGCGCAACCCCCTGCCCTTGGGCTTCGGGCGCAACCGCAAGGTTGAACACCATGATTGCGTCGTCAACTTGGTCAAAAACGATGACCCCAACTATACCGCCAGATACCGCAAGCAAGACGCGATGGGTCTTGATGTCTTCCGCGATTCCGGCAGTAACGTCAGGCAGATCCTCGATCCGGCTTATTGCATCTTCATAAGCATTTTCCAGACACCGCGTTACCTTATCCGCATCCACCACAGCAGCCGTTCTGAACTCTATCTTCGACATGGCACCTGATCTTTCCGCCGGTTTGACTCAGCTTTTGTACCAAATGACGCCATACCGCTTGCACATGCAAGGCTTGCAACTTATGAGCCGGTTATGACCCAGACATCCCACGACCGCCTTCTGATCATCGACTTCGGCAGCCAGGTTACGCAGCTTATCGCCCGCCGCCTGCGCGAGCTGAATGTCTATTGTGAAATTCACCCTTACCAGAATGTCACGATGGATTTCGTGCGGGAAATGGCGCCGCGCGCCGTGATTTTCTCGGGCGGTCCGGACAGCGTGACGCGCGAGGGCTCGCCCCGCGCCCCGCAAGAGATTTTTGACTATGGCGTTCCGATTCTGGGCATCTGCTATGGCCAGCAGGTGATGATGCATCAGCTTGGCGGCAAAGTCGAAAGCGGCCATGGCACAGCCGAGTTTGGTCGTGCCTTTGTTACACCCAAAGACAAGCTGGATATCCTGGATGGCTGGTTCGCGGACGGCGCTGAACAAGTCTGGATGAGCCATGGTGACCATGTCAGTGAAATCGCACCTGGGTTCGAGGTATTCGGAACCTCGCCCAACGCACCTTATGCGATCACGGCCGATCCATCGCGGCACTTCTACGCCGTGCAGTTTCACCCCGAGGTACACCATACGCCAAAGGGCGCGAAACTGTATGAAAACTTCGTTAAGCTGGCCGGGTTCAAGGGCGACTGGACCATGGGTGCCTATCGCGAAGAGATGATCCGCAAGATCCGCGAACAAGTCGGAGACAAAAAGGTCATTTGCGGATTGTCCGGTGGCGTTGACAGCTCGGTTGCCGCGATCCTTATTCACGAAGCAATCGGGGATCAGCTGACCTGCGTCTTTGTCGATCATGGGCTGCTTCGCAAGAACGAGGCCGCGGAAGTTGTTGGCATGTTCCGGGACAACTACAACATTCAGTTGATCCACGCCGACGAATCCGAGTTGTTCCTTGGCGAACTGGAAGGTCAGAGCGACCCCGAGACCAAACGCAAAATCATCGGAAAGCTGTTCATCGACGTGTTCCAGAAACACGCCGATACCATCGACGGCGCCGAATTCCTGGCGCAGGGCACTCTCTATCCCGATGTGATCGAATCGGTGTCGTTCTCGGGCGGGCCTTCCGTAACGATCAAATCCCATCACAACGTGGGCGGCCTGCCGGAAAAGATGGGCTTGAAACTGGTCGAACCGCTGCGCGAATTGTTCAAGGACGAAGTCCGTGCCTTGGGTCGCGAACTTGGTCTGCCGCAGAGCTTTATCGGGCGCCACCCCTTCCCCGGGCCGGGTCTGGCCATTCGCTGCCCCGGCGAGATCACCCGCGAAAAGCTGGAGATTCTGCGCGAGGCCGACGCGATCTACATCGATCAGATCCGCAAACACGGGCTTTATGATGACATCTGGCAGGCTTTCGTTGCCATCCTTCCCGTCCGCACCGTCGGCGTGATGGGCGACGGGCGCACCTATGACTATGCCTGTGCGCTGCGGGCCGTCACCTCGGTCGATGGGATGACCGCGGATTATTACCCGTTCAGCCATGAGTTCCTTGGCGAAACGGCAACCCGGATCATCAACGAGGTCAAGGGCATCAACCGATGCACATATGACATCACCTCGAAACCGCCCGGAACCATCGAGTGGGAATGATCCGGCAAACCGCAACGGCGTTCGACGCCAAAACGACCCGATCCCGGGAAATCTTGCCAAGCCGTGCCTGAAAATGTCGGGCACGACCTTGAACCTGACGCTTCATAAGCGTTTCAATGATTCAACGAATTCAATCTTTTTGATCGCGTAGCGAAAGCCCCGGTACCGGGGCCGTGACCGCGCGGCCAGGTCGGGGTGCGCACGTGAATCAGACACAAAAAAACACATTCAAAGCCGCCTTGTGGATGACCGGAGCCATCGCGTCCTTCTCCTCGATGGCGGTTGCCGGTCGCGAACTGAGCCTCGTGCACGACACGTTCGAGATCATGATGTACCGAAGCCTCGTGGGGTTTCTTGTTGTCGCCCTCGTACTTACGGCCACAGGCGGTTGGTTTCAGGTTTCCACGCAACGCCTGGGGTTGCACGCCCTGCGAAACACCCTGCATTTCACAGGGCAGAATCTTTGGTTCTATGCGGTCGCTGTTGCGCCTCTGGCGCAGGTATTCGCGCTGGAATTCACACAGCCGCTTTGGGTGATCCTGCTGTCGCCGCTGCTGCTGAACGAACGTCTGACGCCCCTTAAGATAACGGCAGCGCTTATCGGTTTTGCGGGCGTTCTGATTGTCACGCGCCCAGGCAGTGCGCCTTTGAGCCCTGGCCTTGCGACCGCAGCCGCGTCTGCGATTTTCTTCGCATTTACAACGATTACGACAAAAAACCTCACTCGTTTTGCCAGCATCGGGTGCATCGTTTTCTGGCTTACTTCCATGCAGGCGGTGCTTGGGGCCATCGCAGCCGGTTTTGATGGGCAGATTGCCTTGCCCACGGCGCAAACCGTTCCGTTTTTGGTTCTGGTCGGGTTGGCGGGGCTGCTGGCCCATTTCTGCATAACCAACGCATTGGCCATTGCCCCGGCGACAGTTGTGATCCCATTTGATTTTGCGAGGCTTCCCACGATCGCAGTGGTCGGAATGATCCTGTACCACGAACCCATAGACCACTGGGTCCTGATCGGGGCGGCGGTCATCTTTTCCGGTATTTTCCTGAATATTTGGTCTGAAAGCCGTAACAGTTTAGCAACAGTTGAAAACACTAGTCGCAATACGTAACGCACCGTCACCAGTTGACCTTAAAGTAACCAAAAAGAGAGTATCGCTCATCATCATACACGGGACAGGCGTTCATTACACTCAACCAAACGCCAGTGAAGCCCGCCATGGATTGTTAGGGAGGACAGAATGAAAAAAACACTTCTCGCGACCTGCGCTTTGTGCGTTGGAGCGACGGCAGGATATGCAGGCGGCCTAGATCGAAGCGGTCAGGGCATCAACCTGATCTTCGAAGAAGGATCAGCTGTTCAGTTCCGGTTGGGATACACCAATCCCAGCGTAACGGGCACCATGCCTGCTTTGGCCGGACCAAACATCGGGCAGCCGGTCGATTCCGGAGAGGTTGCGAACGACTTTTTCACACCGCATCTGGGCTACAAAACGTCACTGACCGAAAAGCTCGATTTCGCGATCATGTATGACCAGCCCTTTGGCGCAGACATTGAATACGCAAACACCTACCCTCTTTCGATCAACCCTATTCCGGGTGGTCGTACCGATGTTTTGAGGGCTACAGCAGACACGGACGCCATTACGGCATTGCTGCGTTACAAATTCGATGGCGGGTTCAGCGCAATCGGCGGTATTCGAGCACAGCGTGTGAAGGCTTCTGTCACCGTCCCGCTTGCAGCAGGGTACCAGGTTGACACCGATGCCGACACTGCATTCGGCTACGTTATCGGGGTTGCATGGGAGAAACCGGAAATCGCAGCACGTGTGTCACTGACATACAACTCCAAGATCAGCCACGATCTATCGCAAACAGAATCTCTGAACCCACCACCGTTCCCTCCGATTCCACCCGGGACCGTGGCCACCTTCAACACAAACAGCGAAATTGAGACGCCCCAGTCGATCAACCTGGACTTCCAGACGGGCGTCGCGCCTAAAACGCTGTTGTTTGGTTCTGTTCGTTGGGTCGACTGGCCACAGCTGGTGTACAACCCGCCAAACTACCCACCGACCAGCAACCTTGTTGACTACGACGATGCGACCTTCACCTATTCGTTGGGCTTGGGGTATCAATTCTCGGAAGAGTTCAGCGGTGCTGTAACACTAGGCTATGAGTCTTCTCAGGGTACTCCTGTATCCAACCTCGGCCCGACTGACGGGTTCTGGAGCATTGGTCTGGGCGGAACATATTCGTTGGAGAATGCCAAAATTTCCGGTGGCGTACGCTACACTGACATCGGTGATGCAACGGCAGATGGCGCCTTTGGGCAAACAGCCACCTTCAGCGGCAACAGCGCCTGGAGTGTTGGGTTTCAGATCACTTACGCTCTGAACTAAATCCAAGGTGTTTTCATCTTAGGCTCCGCTGTTTCAGCGGGGCCTTTTTATGCGCAGGTTTCGGGTCGCGTATATTTCGATTGAATGAAACTGTGCGGTCATGAACACCCAAAAACACCTTTCTCGGCGCGCCTGGTCCGAGCTCATTCTTCTGGCCGTCATTTGGGGCGCATCCTTTGTGGCCATCCGGGTCGCTCTGGATTCCATTCCCGTTATGACATCGGTTTTGCACCGCACGTTCTGGGCGATGCTGGTGCTGTGGCTGGTGGCATTGGGCAAGGGGTTTACGCTGCCCCGTTCTCTGCGCATCTGGGGTGCTTTTCTGATCATGGGATTGCTGAACAATGTCATACCGTTCAGCTTGATGGCATGGGGTCAGCTTTACATCGACTCTGGGCTTACGGCCATTCTGAACGCGACCACGGCCATTTTTGGTGTTCTGGTTGCGGCTGTGTTTTTCAAGGATGAACGTTTGACACAAGCGCGCGTGATCGGTGTCGTCTTGGGCTTTCTCGGTGTCTCGATCACCATCGGACTAAAGACCTTCACGTCTTTCAGCCTGCAAAACACAGCGCAGCTAGCCGTGTTGGCCGGAACGCTCTCGTATGCTTTTGCGGCAGCTTGGGCGCGGTATCATTTGTCTGACCTTCACCCCGTCGTCGCGGCCGCTGGCATGTTAACCGGCTCGACCCTGCTGATCCTGCCCCTGGCGCTGATGACGGACGGGGTGCCAACGCTCGCGCTGCCCGCGATCACCTGGGCTGCGATTGGCTATTACGCCATTGTGGCAACAGCAGGGGCATATCTTTTGTACTATCGAGTCCTGGCGATGGCGGGCAGCGGCAACCTGATGCTGGTGACGCTTGTAATCCCTCCTGTCGCCATCGTGCTTGGCGCAATTCTGCGAAACGAAGCGCTGCCGTCGAATGCCTATTTTGGCTTTGTTGTCCTTGCCATGGGTCTTCTGGTATTGAACCGAGCCGGCCGCCGTGATTGACGCCGTGCGCTGCCCGATTTAGCAAAGGCAAAAAAGGGACAGCACAAGATGATCTACAACTCAGCCGAAGACTGGCGCACGGCAAGCCGCAAGAAGGTGCTGTTCTTTGGTATGTCCGGTCTGGGCAAGACATATGTCTCGAACATTCTTCGGGACTCAGGGAACTGGTTTCACTACTCGATCGACTATCGCATCGGCACCCGGTACATGGGCGAATACATAACCGACAATGCGAAGGCCGAGGCGATGAAAGTCCCGTTCTTGCGTGACCTGCTCCTGTCGGATTCCATTTACATCGGCTCGAATATCTCGTTCGCGAATCTGACTCCGGTCGCAGCCTATCTGGGCAAACCGGGCAACCCTGCCCTTGGCGGATTGGAAATGCCGGAATACCGCCGCAGGCAGGAACAGTTTCGGCTGGCCGAAATACACGCTCTGCTGGATACCGAGTATTTCATCGACCGGGCCGAGCGATTGTACAAATACCCCCATTTCATCTGCGACACCGGTGGATCGATCTGCGAATGGGTAGACCCCGAAGATCCGAACGATCGGGTACTGTCCGAGCTTTCGCAACACACCCTGATGATCTGGCTGAAGGGGGATGAGGAACACACGGCAGAGCTTGTACGCCGTTTTGACAAAGCCCCAAAGCCGATGTCCTATCAGGCCGAATTCCTGACCAAGGCGTGGACAGATTATCTGGATCTGCAAGGCTGTTCGGAAGCGGATGTTGATCCCGATGATTTCGTCCGTTGGACCTATGCACAGGCCTTGGCGCACCGCCAGCCGCGTTACGAAGCCATGGCGAACAACTGGGGCGTGACGATTGCCGCCAACGACATCGGAAAAATCCGCGATGCCGCCGATTTCGATGAGTTGATCGAACACACACTTGAGACGACGCGCAATAACGCCTAACTACCAGTTTTCACTGATCTCTTAGAAGCCTGACATATGCCCATCAAAATCCCATCGGAACTGCCTGCTTTTGACGTCCTGACCAAAGAGGGCGTCATGGTCATGGACGAAGATCAGGCAATGCGTCAGGACATCCGCCCGCTGCGCATCGGATTACTGAACCTGATGCCCAAGAAGATCCAGACCGAAAACCAGTTCGCGCGTCTGATCGGGGCAACCCCGTTGCAAATCGATCTGTCTTTGATCCGCATGACCGAACACCGGACCAAGAACACCGCCGCCGAGCATATGTCCGAATTCTATCGCCCGTTTCAGGAGATCAAGGATCAGAAATTCGACGGCCTGATCATCACCGGTGCCCCGATCGAACATCTGGAATTTCATGATGTCACCTATTGGGACGAAATCAGCGAGATCTTCGACTGGACCCAAACCAACGTGCATTCCACCTTTGGTGTGTGCTGGGGCGGGATGGCGATGATCAACCATTTTCACGGTGTCAAAAAGTACATGCTGGACGCAAAAGCCTTTGGGTGTTTCCGGCATCGCAACCTGGACCCGGCGTCTCCGTTCCTGCGCGGTTTCTCAGATGATTGTGTCATTCCGGTCAGCCGATGGACGGAAATGAAACAGGATGAAATCGATCGCGCACCCGGGCTGAGGACCCTGTTGGGCAGCGACGATGTCGGCCCCTGTCTGGTCGAAGATCCCGGCCATCGCGCGCTGTATATCTTCAATCACTTCGAATACGACAGTGATACGCTGAAACAGGAATATGATCGGGACGTCAGCAACGGCACGCCTATCAACGTGCCGATAAACTATTACCCCGATGATGATCCATCCAAAACGCCGCAGAACCGGTGGCGCAGTCACGCACATCTGCTGTACGGCAACTGGATCAACGAAATCTATCAGACCACGCCTTTCGACATGACAAAAATTGGCCACTAAAGTCTTGATATCCCTTGGCCTGGCCGTTCTGGGCCTTGTCATACTGACAACCTGGCGCAGCGCCCGGAACGAAGCGCTGGCCGAGGCGGCTTTCCCCCCCGAGGGTCGGATTCTGGATGTGGGCGGCATCGCCGTGCACGCCGTGGTCATGGGGGACGGCCCTGATGTCGTTCTGATCCATGGTTCCAGCGGGAACACGCGCGACATGACCTTTGCGCTGGCCCCCATTCTGGCCAGGTCATACCGCGTGATCGTTTTTGACCGACCGGGCCTGGGCTATTCCGAAAGCTTCAATCCGGATGGCGAAACCATCATTGAACAGGCGGATATCCTGCAACGGGCGGCGGCTCAGCTTGGTGCGGAAAAACCCATCGTGGCCGGGCAGAGCTATGGCGGATCGGTCTCGTTGGCCTGGGCCGTGACCCGACCCCAGAATATCTCGGCTCTGGTTCTGATCGCCCCGGCCGCTATCCCATGGGAAACGCCTTTGGATGGGTTCAACCGGCTTGCGTCAACCACGGCGGGCAATCTGCTGGCCTTGCCCTTGATCAGCTCTTTCGTGCCCGAGTGGTACGTCACACAGGTGTTGGACAAAGTTTTTGCACCGCAAACGGCGCCCGAAGGTTATGCGGAACATTTCGGGCCCGGGCTGACGATCCGGCGTGGCTCGATGCATGCAAACGCCAAGCAGCGCGCCAACCTGCTGGACGAAATTACCCGTCTGCAACCCAGATATGGCGAGATCTCCGTTCCGACGGAAATCATCCACGGAGCGGCCGACGACACCGTTGGTCTTGAATGGCATTCTGAACGTCTGATCGAACAAATCCCCGGGGCCGAGTTGATCGAGCTACCGGGTGTCGGTCATATGCCACAGGTGGTCGCGGCACCCGAGGTGGCCGCCGCGATAGATCGCGCGGCGCAGCGCGCGGGTTTGCGTTCACCCACGCTCTAATCCATAGTTAGATATGGATTTTATCGCGAGGTGACATATGGCCCGGTCAGGAAAAGGCTCAATCGAGAAGTATTTTCTGAAAGACGCGCCCAGATCTGTACGGGAAGAGATTCAAAACGCGAAAAAAGGCGATATTCTGAACCCGACCTACCCGTATTCCGAAAAAATGAAGACCAAGGATTATGAAGAGCAGATGGACCTGCTTCAGATCGAATTGGTCAAAATGCAATCCTGGGTCAAGGAAACCGACCAGCGGGTTGCCATCATTTTCGAAGGCCGCGATGCCGCCGGCAAAGGTGGCACCATCAAACGGTTTCGCGAAAACCTGAACCCGCGCGGCGCGCGCAACGTTGCGCTGGCCAAACCATCAGACGCCGAACGCAGCCAATGGTATTTTCAGCGCTACATCCCGCATCTGCCCGCCGCAGGAGAGATCGTGTTCTTTGATCGCAGCTGGTACAATCGAGGTGTCGTCGAGAATGTCTTTGGCTTCTGCACTCAGGAACAGCGTGAGAGGTTCTTCCGTCAGGTCCTGCCACTTGAAACGGGCCTGGTGAATGACGGCATCCATTTATTCAAGTTCTGGCTCAATGTCGGGCGCGCAGAACAACTGAACCGTTTTCTGGCGCGCGAAAACGACCCTTTGAAGCATTGGAAGCTCAGCGCGATCGACATCGCAGGGCTGAGCAAATGGGACGAATACACGCAGTCGATCTCGGAAACCCTGACCCGGTCGCATTCTGATGCCTGCCCGTGGACGATTGTGCGTTCTGACGACAAGAAACGCGCGCGGCTTGCGGCCATCCGAACGGTTCTGCATGCCTTGGACTATGATGAGAAGGACGAGAAGAGTATCGGCGAGATTGATGCCCGTATCTGCGGTGGCCCGGATATGTGGGAGGCGTAAATTGTCTCCCCGCCCTGCCCCGTCGATGCCTTCACGATCATGTATTGGACGACAATGCGTCGGTGGTCTATGTCCTTGTCTTCCAACACGCAATCAATGCAACTGAGGCCGGGATGACGAAACGCGGTTATCACCACGGAAACCTGAAGCAAGCCCTGATCGAGGCTGCCTTGTCCCTGATCGAAGACAAGGGCCCGACCGGTTTCACGCTGTCCGAGGCGGCCAAAACGGCCGGTGTCACGCCTGCCGCCGTCTACCGTCATTTTCAAGGGCGCGAGGACCTGATTGCCGAAGCCGCACGGCAGGGGTTTGAGATGTTCGCAGACCTGATGCAATACGCCTATGACGAGGGACAGCCTTCAGCCCTTGCCGCTTTTGAAGCAACGGGGCGTGCGTATCTGGCTTTTGCGCGCAAAAATCCCGGGCATTACATCGCCATGTTCGAAAGCGGGATTTCCCTGAACCGGACACCCGAATTGTCCTTGGCCGCCAATCGGGCGAAGGCCGTTCTTGAAAAAGCGGCCGCGGACCTGTCCCAGCATATTCCGCCTGACAAGCGCCCGCCCGCATCGATGTTCAGCGCCCATATCTGGGCGATGAGCCACGGCGTCGTCGAGCTGTACGCCCGAAATACCGGCGCAACTTCGCCTTTTCCTCCCGAAGATTTGCTGGAAAGCGGTATTGGCATCTACCTGCGCGGTCTGGGCCTGATCCCCCAGGACGAGTGACGCGGTCAGAACGAACGGCTGCCCTGAGGCATACTCAAGCCCGATGTCACGTTGATCAGATCCATCTCACCCATGCCCTTGATATCAACGCACCCCAGATCCGAGACCTGAAACTCGTCAATCAAGGCATATTTCATCTCTTCCGGGGCCACGATGTTCATGGGGTTGGCAAAGACCTGCAACCGGGACGCGATGTTTACGGCAGGGCCAAACACGTCATAGACATATTTCTGAATGCCAACGACCGATCCAACCGCCGCACCCATCCCCAATCCGATCCGCGCCTGCCACTTATGCGGATGGCTTTCGTTGCGGCGTTCGAGATAGCGCAGGAACCTTACCGCACAATGCGCCACGGCGGTCGCATGATCCGGTGTTGGATCGGGCATGCCTGACACGGCCAGATAAGCATCACCGATCGTTTTTATCCGCTCACACCCGAATTGTTCCACGATCCGGTCGAAAGCCGTGAAGATGTCGTTCAGTTCACTCAAGGTGACCGTCGGGTCGGTCTTGGCCGCAAAATCCGTGAACCCGACAAAATCCAGCATCACCACCGAAACCTGCTGATACAGCTGCGGTGTGACAACGCCGAACGTCTTGAACTCTTCATACACGGCTCGGGGCATCAGGTTCAGCAACAGGCGTTCCACTCTTTCCTTTTCGCGCTCAAGCTCTCGGGTGTTGCGCTCGACCATGGTGGAATAGCTGTCGATCATGCTTTCCAATTCGCGAATGCGAGTGATGTTCTGACATTCCACAATCAGCACCTGCTCGGACAAGCCATTGGCCAGTGAGACGGCGACTGCAAAGATCAAGGTCCTGCGTTTCGGCTTTATCTGCAATTCGACCGAGTACCGAAGGCCGGACTGCTTTACATCCTCCAGTTCCTTGGGGTCGAGATCCGGCAGAACGTCGCTTAAGGTGCTGCCCTTTTCAGGAGTGCCGAACCATTCCGTGAAAGGCCCGTTGTGAAACACGAATTGCAGGTCGGATGCGCGCACCACGGCGACGCCGACTCCGATCGCACGCAGCAATTGCTCGTTTATCGCCAGAATGCTCATGCCGCGTTCCGGGTGACTATGATCGAACGTTTGCCTTCGATTGCGGTCAGCGCAGTTTTGATGTCTCCGTCGGACATGCCATGCTGACTTAGCGCGTCGCCAAACAGCTCGGCCATGACGTCAAACTCATTGTGCGAAATGTTCAGATGCCGATGAACTGCTTCGATCCTGTCATCACTGAAAGATGCGGGCCCACCAATCAAGGACGAGACGAACTTGGTTTGATGGTCGATCAGGCGCGGCATATCAATGTCTTCGAAATGATGGCCGATCTCATCCGAATCCAGCGCCATTTCATAGAAGGTCATCACGACCCGGCTGATCGTTTTGAAACCGCCATATTTCTCATAAAGTGTCTGTGCCACACGAATACCCGCGCGTTACCAATCAATAACCCCACAACTTTATATCAAATCGATATTTTTGTTAACGCTTATGATTTTCTGGCCCAGACGGATCAAAAACCGTCTTGCTGAAAAGGAAAATCTGCCAGAGCACCGCTGAGGCCGAAGGGGATCTTTCATACGTTCTTTGGGTATGGGAAATGAAAGAAATGCAACACCATCAGCGGGATTATCTTTTGACTGATCTTGAAGCGCTCTGATGGGCTGGGCCGGATCAGCTTTGAACGCAAGCCAGCCCGCCCTTCTGGAAGAAAATTTCCTCTGGTCCCCCAAAATCCGCCGTTCAAAGAGAATTTGGTTTCAAAACGGCGTGTCCTCATGTTCACATGCAGGAAAACGGCACAACAATCGAAAGGACCCAAAGTGCAGGAACATGGATATGCGTCCGGGCGACTGAATCTTCCTTTTGTCGGAATATCGACCTTCGCAAAATCTCCATATGTCGAGAACTGGGACAGAATCGAGGCCGACGTTTGCGTGCTCGGCGCGCCGTTCGACTTTGGAACCCAATGGCGCCCCGGCGCGCGTTTTGGTCCTCGGGCCGTGCGAGAGGCATCGACCCTTTTCAGTTTTGGCCATGCCGGCGCCTATGATCATGAGGATGACGCTACCTATCTGGACAATTCGGTTCGGATCGTCGACCTGGGCGATGCGGATATTGTCCACACCAAGACCGAGACGAGCCACAAGAACATAGCCTTTGGCGTGCAGAAAATTCTCGAGGCCGGGGCACTTCCGCTGGTGATTGGCGGTGATCACTCGGTCAACATCCCCTGCATTTCCGCATTTGAAAGCGACTGCGCTGAAAACGGCCCGATCCATGTTGTTCAAATCGATGCGCATTTGGACTTTGTGGATGAACGTCACGGCGTCACCAACGGGCACGGAAATCCCATGCGCCGCGCGATCGAGAAAGACTATGTTTCAGGGATGACCCAGCTGGGCATTCGAAACGTATCGTCCACCGCCAAGGAAGGGTATGACGACGCGCGTGCGCGCGGATCGGACATCCTGTCCGTGCGGCAGGTTCGCAGATTGGGAACAGAGGCTGTTCTTGACCGCATTCCCGAAGGCAAACGGTACTATGTAACGATCGATATCGATGCGTTCTGTCCCTCGATCGCGCCAGGAACCGGCACTCCGAGCCACGGAGGGTTCTTGTACTATGACGTTCTGGAAATCCTTCAGGGACTGGCGAAAAGGGGCGACGTGGTGGGCATCGATCTGGTCGAGGTGGCCCCCGCCTACGACCCCACTGAAAGCACTCAGATTCTGGCGGCACAGCTGCTGTTGAATTTTCTGGGTTTCATTTTTCACGAACGTGCCCGACGCGCGTAAAAGCGGGTGGAGCAGAAGCTCCACCCCAAACCTCAGGCGTCGATAATGTTGTGTCCCGGCCCGTAGGGGAAGCCTGTGATGTTTTCGGCTCCGTCTTCGCCCACAACCAGAATATCGTGTTCCCTGTAGCCGCCTGCACCGGGCTGGCCTTCGGGGATCCACAGCATCGGCTCGATCGAGACCACCATGCCGGGTTCCAGCACTGTGTCGATGTCTTCACGGAGTTCCAAACCGGCTTCGCGACCATAGTAGTGGCTCAGAACACCAAACGAGTGCCCATAGCCGAAGGAACGATATTGAAGCAGGCCTTCGTCGGCAAAAAACCGGTTGATCTCGGCGGTGATACCGGAACAGGTGGCACCGGGTTTGATCAAGCTCAGGCCAAGTTCATGCGCGGCCACATTGGCCTTCCACAGGCGCAGACTGTCGGCATCCGGCTCGCCCAGGAACAGGGTCCGCTCCAAGGCGGTGTAATAGCCCGAGATCATCGGAAAGGTGTTCAGCGAAAGTATATCGCCTTTTTGCAACGCGCGTTTGGTGACCGGGTTATGCGCGCCGTCGGTGTTCAAACCCGATTGAAACCAAACCCATGTGTCACGGTATTCAGCATCCGGATAGGCTCGCGCGATTTCCACTTCCATCGCGTCTCGACCAGCCATCGCGATTTCGATTTCGGTTGCTCCTTCGCGGATTGCGGCATGGATCGCAGCACCACCCACATCGGCCGTGCGCGCTCCTCCCTTGATCAATTCGATTTCTTCAGCGGATTTGATCATCCGCGCGGCCATGGTGTCGGCCGCGATGTCAACCAGTTCTGGCTCGCCCAGCATGTTCAGCGCCGTGTCCCGCGCTGCAAGCGTCATGTGGTCGCCTTCGATGCCGATCCGCTTTGCATTCCCGATCAGGCTCGCAACTGCCCGCCAGTAGTTGTCGCGTTTCCAGTCAGTATAAATCACGTTGTCTTCAACCGACCGGCGCCAGGGTTGCCCGGCATCAATATTGGCGGAAACGGTGGTGCAGTTGTCTTGGGTTACAACACAGCCATAAGGGCGCCCGAACGCACAGTATAGAAAGCCCGAATAATAGGCGATATTCTGCATCGATGTCAGCAGCACCACCGGGATATCCCGCTTGGCCATAATCGCGCGCAGCTTGCCAAGACGGCGGTCATACTCAGATTTGCTGAACGGCAACGGGGCTTTGTCGCCATTGTGGCAGGTGAAGAACTGAGGGCGGTTAGAAATGTCAGTCATCCTTGGTCTCTCATCTATGCCGGGCGTGCATCTCCCGGCCACATGTCCCGGCGTTCAGGACAGGCGGTCTCGGGGTCCGAGAGCCGATCACCTCCGTAGTCGCCGCGACGCCATCGCGGCAGAGATGAACAGGTGAATCGTTAGATCAGACGGTTTGCTGCGTCAAGCGGGCGAAAGACCTCGCAGACGCTCCGACCGGCGCCGCAACAGTTCGACCGTCGTCAGCAGGGCAATGGACAGGACCACGAGGATTGTCGCAACCGCTAGAATGGTTGGACTGATCTGTTCCCGCAGGCCGGTGAACATCTGCCACGGCAACGTCTTTTGCGATGAGGATCCCACAAACAAGACCACGACCACTTCGTCGAACGATGTGATGAAGGCAAACAGGCCGCCCGAGATTACGCCCGGCAATATCAACGGCATCTGTATCTTGAAGAAGGTCCGCACCGGCCCGGCGCCCATATTGGCTGCCGCCCGCGTCAGAGATCGATCAAAGCCCACCAGTGTTGCCGTCACGGTAATGATCACAAAGGGAATACCCAGCACTGCGTGGGCCAGGATAACTTTCAGATAGCCTACGAAGTTCTTGTTCATGCCCAGTGTTCCTTCGAGGAAACGCCCTATATCACTGTAGAAAAAGAACATACCCGTCGCCGAGATGATCAGCGGAACAATCATCGGCGAAATCAGAATTCCCATGATCGCACGGCGTCCGGGAACGTGAGACTGGCTGAGCCCGATCGCGGCCAGCGTTCCCAACGTTACCGAGATAACCGTCGCAATCGGCGCGATGATCAGCGAGTTCTTGAAGCTGCGCTGCCATTCGTTGTTGGTGAAGAAATCACGGTAATGCTTCAGCGAATAGCCTTCGGGATCAAGCCGCAGCATCTCGGGCGTGAAGGTAAAGAAATCCTGCGCGTTGAAAGACAACGGCAACACCACCAGAATCGGCGTGATCAGGAACACGAAGATCGCACCACAGGTCACGCGAAACAGGTAGTGATAGAAAACCTGCTGTGCCGTGAGATACGGCAGCAGCTTGCGCCGATACCGCCCCTCGTACAACCAATAGATAAACCAGGCGAAAAACCAGCCGCCGAGCAGGCCCAATACACCGCCCATCAGACCGGCCATTATGAAACCTATGACGCCGAACCCGATGATATTGATCCAGCGTGCGAGGTTTTCGTTCTTCACGATATTTATGTAGACCCAGGCCAGCCCCGCGATCAGGACGGCCCCGCCCAGTATGCCCAGAAGGACCGAACCATTTCCGGCCCCGACGAAAATGCCGGCAAATGCCCCGGCAAGTGCGACACTGGGCAAAACCATGGACATGGGTTTGCGGGATATCGGTGTCAGTGCTGCCATCTTGATTATCCCAACTTCACGTTATCGATGCCCACGATCTTGTCGTAGACCCAGTAGAGCAACAGCACGACCGCCAGAAGGATCGTACCCAAGGCCGCGGCCAGCCCCCAGTTCAGTGAGGACGAGATGTGATAGGCAATCCGGTTCGAGATGAAGACACCCTTTGTGCCGCCCACGATCTCGGGCGTGATGTAGTACCCAATCGCCAGAATGAACACGAGGATCGAACCGGCACCGATTCCGGGCACGGATTGCGGGAAGTAGATGCGCCAGAACGTCGTCCAGTTCGTTGCACCCATGGATTTGGCCGCGCGTGTATAAGACGGCGGAATGGTCTGCATCACCGAATACATGGGCAGGATCATGAAGGGCAGCAGGATATGTGTCATCGCGACGATAGTGCCGATCTGGTTGTTGATTATGATAAGGCGAGCATCATCAGCGACCAGCCCCAGCCAAACGAGGGTATCGTTAATAACCCCCTGTTGCTGCAACATGACCTTCCAAGCGGAGGTTCGCACCAGAAGGGACGTCCAGAAGGGCAAAAGGACCAGTATCATCAACAGGTTAGATACCCGCATAGGCAGCGTCGCCAACAGATAACTGACAGGGTAAGCAAGCAGGATACAAGCACCCGTAATCACGAGCGACATGAACAGAGTACGTCCAAAAAGCTTTATCAGGATTTGCTTGTCTTCAGGTTGAGCCTGCGCGCCTTCCGGGGTTCTGCGCATGTCGACGGCATTCAGGAAGTAACCATTGGTAATCACAGGTGAGTGGGTCTTGATCACCCGCCAGGTTTGCGGATCTCCCCATCCGTCATGAATCTCGATCAATGTTTCCTTGAACGGCCCATCCGTTTCAGGATCCAGTTTTTTGATCTGGCGCCCAGACCTGCGGAACATCGAAGACATGCCAGTCTCTTCGTAGTTCAAACGCGAACCGAGCCTTGTGTGTTCTTTGTTGTCAATCGCGACGATCATGTCGCGGACAAAGGCCTCGTAAACATCCTCGCCCGGCAACTCACCCGACTGTTCGTCCCAGTTGTTCAGGGCTTCGACGGTCAAGGGAAGTGTGTCGGACACGATGCTGTTTTCAACGGACCGAAACAACATCGATGCAATGGGAACGATGAATGAAAGCAGGACAAAAAGAAGAAGCGGCGCAATCAACATCAACGCCCGGAGCTTCTGCCTGCGTAGAGAGCGCGCCAGCGACTGCTTGAGCGGTGTTCCATCAGCGGCCAGCATGGGGCCCGCGTTTTGGGTGGCGTCAGTCATTGTTGTCCCTTGGCTTTTCCTGGGTCAGGGGCAGTTTCCCGCCCCTGACAGTGTCACCAATTCAAAACCGGCTTATTGCGCCAGCCACGCCTGGAATTTGGCGTCGATGTCGTCACGGTAATCCGCCCAGAACTCGTAGTTGTACAGGAACGTGTTCTTGGCGTTTTCCGGATCGGTTGGCATATGGGGCGCCATATCGATACCCAGTTCGGCATGCTCACCCACCAGCGGAGCCGACGATGCACGGGCCGGGCCGTACGAGATGTACTTGGCCTGATCCGCCAGACGCTGGGTGTCGGTCGCAAAGCGGAGGTAATCCAGCGCGCGTTGCTTACGCTCTTCGCTCAGACCGGCGGGAATGATCCAGCCGTCAATATCGAACACCTGCGCATCCCACAGCATGGCGACGGGCTGGTTCTGCTCCTCGATCACGCTGAACAGACGACCGTTATAGGTCGAGCCCATGATGACCTCGCCGTCGGCCAGCAGCTGGGGTGTGTCCGCACCGGCGGACCACCAAACAACACTGTCTTTGATGGTGTCCAACTTGGCCAGAGCCTGATCCTGACCTTCCGGAGTGGCCAGAACGTCATAAACTTCGTCCTTGGGAACGCCGTCGCAGATCAGTGCCCATTCCATGTTGTTGATGGGGCGTTTCTCCAGCGAACGTTTGCCCGGATAGGTTTCCAGATCGAAGACGGCGCAGACGTCCGTCGGCGGCGTGTCACCAACCAAATCGGTGCGGTATCCGAACGTGGTCGAATACACGATGCTCGGGATGTAGCAATCGCTGACGATCAGATCACCGAAGTCTTCAGATGCCGGCGTGCCATCGGGCGCCGGGGCCAGCATCGCGTCATGGTCGATTTCCATCGCCAGACCTTCGTCGCACAAGCGGATCGCGTCAGACGCCACGACATCGACCACATCCCAGGTGATGTTCCCCGCTTCGTTCATCGCGCGCAGCTTGGCCACCGCCTCGTTCGAGCTGTCATCGTTTAGAATGGTGACGCCGGTCTTTTCCGAATAGGGCTCGTGATACGCCTTCAACTGCGATTTGGAATAGGCCCCGCCCCAGGAAACGATGGTCATTTCCTCGGCCGAAACACCACCCGCCGCAATGGCGACGGCGGCCGTTGTCAGAAGGGTTTTGGTTGCTTTCATGTGTAAATAACTCCCAGTTAGTCCCGTTTATATGTGTGGTCAGCTGATGCACGGGCCTTCATCAGCCGGTCCCTCTGATAGAGCTGTGCTTGTTTCGCGCAGCTTGGTCTATGCGTCGAGCGCACGACAATCCTGGGCCAGCCAGCCGATCTCGATCTCCTGACCGGGGGTCAGGCGGACGGCATCTGGCGCGTTCCGGGTCTTGACGATGAACTCATCATTTCCTGCAACGGACATGCGGAAACGGAATACGTCACCCATGTAGATGAATTCTTTGACAGTCGCTTTCAGCGTATGAGCATCGGCGTGCAAGCGATCCTTGTTGAATTCCACCCGCTCAGGCCGGATTGACACCTTTGTCCTTTCGCCCGGATTGTGAACGTTGATCGGAACCGCGTCGATCTCGGACCCATCGTCCAGCTGGACAAGGCATGTGTCGCCATCAATCGATTTAACGACACCTTCCAAAGTGTTGTTTTCCCCGATGAATTGGGCAACAAAGCTGTTTTCGGGTTCTTCATAAAGCTGATCAGGCGGTGCAAGCTGCTGAATGCGGCCATCGTCGAACACGGCCACACGATCCGACATCGTCAATGCTTCGGTCTGGTCGTGGGTCACATAAACCGTGGTGATTCCCAATTCGTGCGCAAGACGTGTGATTTCGAACTGCATATGCTCGCGCAGCTGCTTGTCCAGTGCGCCCAGTGGTTCATCCATCAACACCAGTTCGGGTTCGAAAACCAAGGCGCGCGCCAAGGCTATTCGTTGTTGCTGACCGCCAGACAACTGAGCCGGGCGCCGGCCTCCAAACGCCCCCATCTGAACCATGTCCAGGGCACGTTGTACCTTTTCATCCCGTTCAGACTTGCCCAACTTGCGGACTTCCAAGGGGAACGAGAGGTTTTCGGCCACTGTCATGTGGGGAAACAGGGCATAGTTCTGGAAGACCATGCCAATCCCACGCTTGTGTGGAGGGATATTGTTGATGGGCTTCCCATCAAGAAGGATTTCGCCATGAGTGGCGGTTTCGAATCCGGCAAGCATCATCAGGCAGGTTGTCTTTCCAGACCCGGACGGCCCGAGCATGGTTAGGAATTCGCCTTTTGGCATTGCAAGGTTGAGATCTTTGACGACGAGATTCTCGCCATCATAAGATTTTTGTACGCGTTGAAATTCAACAAACGCGGCATCGGTATTTGTGTCGGTCACAAGACCCCCTGTTGCGTCAAATGATTATCCGAGTGTTGCGGATTTCATTGATCTGTAGTCAGCAGTTAAGACCATGCAGTGGGCACTTGGCAACAATAGATGACGCTTTTGCGAATTTTCATGTCATTTCTGCTGTTTCAATCAGCAAGATTGAGGCGGCACATATGCCATGCAAGGCTTTGATTACTTGAAAGAACTGGCTTACCGATCCGCTTGCGAATCTCAGGAATCGCTTCAATCGTGCGCAGGTTGGTACAGCTGAGGAAAACGGCCTCGACCGATGGATCAGATCCCAGTTTCGTCGCGGCCTCGATCACCGACTGCACAGAAATCCGAGCAACCTTTGCCTCTTCGGCCTGCCCGAATGTCCCGAAAACATCCATGGTTATCCCGTTCTCCGAAAACGCGGCACGCAGCGGTACGTTGACCTCTTCGATGTAAGGCGACAGCAACGCAAACCTGGACACCCCAAGATCCGCGGCGCAGGCCGTGGCCGCGCGCAAAGGGTTCGTAACCTCTTTTGTATTGCACGACTGTTTGACAAGTTCCTCCACACGTTTTGAACCAATGACGGAACTTGCGGACGTGCAGCCATAACCCACCACCTCGAAAGGACGCGCGCTGGGCAGCAACCCTGCCGCCGCCGGCAGGGCCTCTTCCATCTCGGACAGACTTTCTGGTGTCACTTCAATGCCGCTGGGTATCCGTGTTACATACAACGGGTTTTTCCGGTCCGAGAAAATCTTGCCGAACTCCGGCTCAATCGTCTCGTCGACCTGAAGAACAATCAATCCAAGCGGCGGGGCTTGCGGGTCGTCCTCGTCAAGCGTGTATGGCACGTAGGTCATAGCTGGATCATCTCCGGCCCGATACGCGGGCTGATAAAGCGCGGAACATCGTCTGTTACGACGATGTTTTCTTCGTGAACCAAGATCTTGCCACCAACCGCAATGCCCGGCTCCAAGGTCAGCACCATGCCCGGCTCAAGAACGGTCTGGTCCGTCGGGATGAGCGACGGCCATTCGGTCAGCGACATTCCCAACCCATGCCCCGACCGACCGGCATCTGTGCCTTCGGACGCCTTGGTCAGCACCGTGTTCATGGCATGAAACAGCTCTGCTGCGGTGGCGCCGGGGCGCGCGATTTCGAATGCAGCATCCGACGCCTCAATCAGTCTGGCGTAAGCAGATTTCACGTCCGGACTTGCCGGGCCGACAGACCAATTGCGGTCGAAGTCACTGAAATAGCCATCCCAGACCAAGCCGGTGTCAAGCATCAGTACATCGCCAGCCTTCAAGGGGGACGACGACGCCGGAGAAATCACGTCAGAGTAACCGCCCTGCTCTGCCCCACCTGCGAGATACGGCACCCAGTCCGCGCCCTCTTCCAGACAGAGTATCTGGAAACCGCGAAATACTTCATCCAAAGGCACGCCAACCCGAGCAACCTCGGGAACCCGGGCGAAGGCCCGACCGGCTATGGCGCATGCGGTTTCGATCTTGGCGATTTCCGCCTCGGATTTGACCATGCGAAGTTGGCGCAAAATACCGTGATCTCCGGTGATGTGGCGCGAACCGAGCCTGTTTCGCAGGCGTTCAATATCCGACATGGGCATACGCGCGTGCGTCTCGTGACCATCGGGCATTCCGATACGGCCTTTGGGGGGTGTCAATTCCGTCAGGGTGTCCGTCAAAAGCGAGACGCCGTCATCCTGAAGATCGGGTGAGCTCCACGTTCGAATGTCATCGATCCAGGTTTGCCCCATCAACGAGGCGCCGATCGAGGGGATGACTGCAACCGGTTTACCAACCGCAGGCAGGATCAGGAACCAAGGACGGGTCGGGCTTTCCCAGAATCTGGTCAGGTATCCGGTAAAATAACGCACGTCGGTTTCCGTGGTCAGCAGCAGCGCCGACAGGCCAGCGGCATTCATCATCACCTGTGCGCGTTCGGTGCGCGCTGAGAATTCTGCTGGCTCGAACCCTCTCATCCGGCGACCTCAGAGGTGGGGCGCCGCATGCAGCCTGAAACGTGGAAATGACACCGCTTGAATGGCCCGATGCTTCGGCCCGTTCGGTGCGGATTGATATCGGTTTTCATGCAGCCCCCTGAATTTTCGTTCGTTGACGTGAGCGGATCGGTAGGGTTCTGTCAACCAAAGTCTTTTGTTGACCGGAGGCGCCAATGACCCACTCTGATCCAGCCTTCAGCCGGGCGGAATATGATCGCCGTCTTGCCAAGACCCGAAAGGCGATGGCCGCAAAAGGAATTGATTGCCTTTTTGTCGAAGACCCTTCGAACATTGGATGGCTCACCGGGTATGAGGGCTGGTCTTTTTACGTTCACCAAGGTGCCTTGATCTTTCTTGACGCGGACCCGATCTGGTGGGGGCGCCGGCAGGATGCAAACGGTGCGCTGCGCACGGTGTGGATGGGGGACGATCGGGTTTTTGGATACGCGGATCACTTCGTGCAGTCGACCACACGACATCCAATGCAGGATCTGGCCAAACTTATTGCGGACTGCGGACACGGCCAAAGCCGCATTGGGGTGGAACTTGACAATTATTACTATTCGGCCAAAGCCCATATTACTCTGACGACGGAACTGCCCGGGGCAACCCTGATCGATGCAACGGCCTTGGTCAACTGGCAACGGGTCGTGAAATCTGACGAAGAAATCGCCCTGATGCGCAAGGCGGCCCGGATTTCAGAGTTTGTGACTGACGGCGTGCTTGAGCGCGTTGAACCCGGCCTGCGCAAGAACGAGCTGGTCGCACAGATTTACCATGACGCGATAACGGGCGTCGGTGATGACTGGGGGGATTACGCAGCCATCGTCCCACTTTTACCGTCAGGGTCAGACGCCGCCGCGCCGCATCTGACATGGAATGGAGATGTGTTCAAATCGGGCGAATGCACCTTCTTCGAGCTCTCCGGCTGCTACCGCCGATATCATGCTCCGTTCTGCCGGTCGGTATTTCTGGGTCAACCGCCTGATTATCTCAAAAGGGCTGAGGCGGCCTTGGTTGAAGGGTTGGAAGCGGGTCTGGAGGCTGCGCGCCCCGGCAATCGCGCAAAAGATATTGCCAAAGCGCTGGCGGCGCCTCTCGAACGTGCGGGGATCGAACGCGGCGCCCGCTGTGGTTATCCTGTCGGCCTCAGCTATCCTCCGGACTGGGGCGAACGCACGATCTCGCTGCGGGAAGAAGACAATACGATCCTCGAATCTGGCATGACATTTCACTTCATGCCCGGGCTCTGGATGGACGATTGGGGGCTTGCGATCACCGAAACCATCCTGATCAAGGAAAACGGTCCCGCAGAGTGTCTGTGCAAACGACCACGCAAAGTATGCGTCAAGCCCTAAGAGATATTCGAACGATCCAAGGCCCGCGCTTGATCAAACACGTATCTGATCAAGCAACCAGTCACGAAATAATGCGGCCGCTGGATTGCTGGCGTCAGCGGAAAGATAATACCCTTCGTTGCAGTCTACAGTGCTGTCATGTGCGCTTTCGACAAGACCGGTTATCATCGCATGTTTCGCCAGGAACTCGCTGATTAGGGCAACCCCACTGCCATGAACCGCCAATTGAAGCGCCATGCCGAACGTATCGACGAAAACGGCAGGCTGCCGCTGCACGCCCTGCTTGTCGAACCACGACTTCCATCCGCTTGACGTGCCGACTGCCTCTATCAGGGGAAGGTCAAACGGATCCCCTGCAAGCGTCGGCGCCTTGAGAGCGACAAGCCTGTCCGGCCACAAACGTTCGCCCCCCTTGCCCACTTGTTTTTCCGATCCGAACCTGACCTGAACGTCAGCTTGCGACGCGTGGAAATCGTCAGGCCAGATTGCACTGAGCAGCCGCACACTGATCTCTGGATTACGTGCGGTGAAGTCCGCGAGGTTTGGGGCGATGACCCATTGCGCGACGCTGACAGATGTGGCCACTGTCAGGACATCTCCTGGTGCGCTAGCGTCGGCCCTTCCGGCGGCGGCGGCTAGCGCCTCAAGCGCACTGCCGACTTCGGGCAGCAGTTTCCGCCCTGCATCCGTCAGGGCCAGACTGCGCGGATGCCTTATGAAAAGCGCTGTCCCCAGACGCATCTCAAGGGATTTCACCTGCTGACTGACTGCCGATTGGGTCAGGCCGATTTCCTCGGCCGCTGCGGTAAAACTCAGGGTCCGGGCCGCCGCCTCGAAGGATCGGAACCAGGTCAGGGGGGGAAGTGATTTTGCCATTGATCAAGTTAGCCATTAATCTTTTTAATGCGAAAGCACATAATTCAATCATTTGTCAAAAATCACACCCGTTTCTACCTTTTCCCAGCGCGACAGGAGAGGTGTGATGAAGCCGGAAATACGCAAGATTGTAACCTACGAGGAGGAAGTTCTTGTCGAGGGATTTCGCCCTGCGGAAATCCCATGGCGCATGTTCGCCGTGGCCGCAGTGATTACCAATCCCTGGGCGGGTCGATATGTCGAAGACCTCAAACCGGAAATCCACGCATATGGCCCCATACTGGGAAAGATGATGACGGACCGCATGATCGCGTTGGCCGGCAGTGGCGACACAATCGAAGCCTATGGCAAGGCAGCCGTCGTCGGATTGAATGGCGAGGTCGAGCACGCCTCGGGCATTATTCATACCCTTCGGTTCGGCAACCACTACCGCCAGGCGGTCAGCGCAAAATCCTATCTGGCTTTCACGAATACGCGCAGCCCCGCAAATGCGCCGATAATGGTGCCATTGATGGACAAAAACGATGCCGGGCGGCGGTCTCACTACCTGACCGTTCAATTCTCGATCCCGGACGCACCGCGCGACGACGAAATTGTGGTGGTACTGGGGGCGGCAACATCGGGCAGACCGCATCACCGTATCGGCGACCGGTATCAGGATCTCAAGGATTTGGGTCATGACGTGGACAACCCGGCCGCGGTCTGAAATCGGCGGGCTGGCCGCCATTCAGGCAGGCACAGGTCCGGACATCCTGTTGCTGCACGGGGTTGGCCTGCGGGCCGAAGCCTGGGGTGCGCAGTTGGACGGTTTGGCGTCTGTAGCTCGACTGACAGCGCCGGACATGCCCGGTCACGGAGAAAGCCCACTGAGTTTTTTCGGCACGGAACTGTCGGAATACAGTGATGCTGCACACAACGTGCTTCGCGATCTGAACGGGCCCGTCCTTGTTGTCGGCCACTCGATGGGCGCAATGATCGCATTAGACCTTGCCACCAAGGCGCCCGACCGGATTTGCGGCGTCGTGGCAATGAATGCCGTTTTTGAACGCGGCGCAAAGGCCGCGCTGGCGGTTCAGGAACGAGCGGCGGGGCTGGATGGGGAAACACCGGTTGATCCAACCAGCACGCTGCGCCGGTGGTTTGGTGACATCGGTTCGCCTGAACGTGATGCCTGCCGCGAATGGCTGACGGCAATGGATCCGGCTGCTTACAAGCTGGCCTATTCGGTTTTTGCCCAAAGCCGAACTCCGCGGCGCGACGCGCTGGAGAAACTCGCCTGCCCCGCGCTGTTCATAACCGGCAGTCAGGAGCCGAACTCCACCCCAGACATGTCGCACAAAATGGCCGAAGTCACCCCGAACGGCCGCGCGCTGATCATCGATGGGGCGGCCCATATGATGCCGATGACCCATGCAAATCAGGTCAACGCTGCCATTTCCAGCTTTCAAAGCGAGGTGCAATCATGACCGAACATGATCCCCGCGACCTTCGGCGGGCATTCGGCAAATTCATGACCGGCGTGACCGTCGTTACCACGCGCAGCGCCTCTGGCATGGCCCTGGGCTTCACGGCAAACTCCTTCACTTCGGTTTCGCTCGACCCGCCGCTGTTGATCGTCTGCCCCGGCAAGAACTTGTCTTCATACGGCGAATTCTCGACCTGCACCCATTTCACGGTGAGTGTTCTGGCCGAGGGGCAAGAGGATGTGTCCAATACCTTCGCCGGCTTCAAAGGTGACCGGTTCGCCAAAACCGACCATGATCTCGACGCGCGAGAGATCCCTTTGATCAACGGCGCGGTCGCAACATTTTCCTGCCGGACCCACCAAGTGATCGAGGCAGGAGACCATTGCGTTCTGATCGGACAAGTCGAAGCCTATTCCCACAACGACCACCCGGCGCTGGGCTACGCGAACGGGCAGTACTTCAGCCTTGGCCTGGAACGCGGCGCACTTGAACCGACGGGGCGCAGGATCGTCTGTGGCGCAATCATCGAACACGAAGGCCGCGTGCTGCTTGAGAAAACGGAAGCCGGTTTCAGGCCGCCGCAGGTCACATTGTCCGACCGGCGACAGTTGCGCAACGGCCTGTGGCAGAATCTGCATGATCGTGGCATCGACGCACGTCTTGGCGTCGTCTACTCGGTCTATGACGATGCCACAGCGCATCATGTCTACATATTGGGCAATGCGCCGGAACTTCCCAAACACGGCAAGCTTGAGGCCGTCGCGATTGAAGACCTGGCAACCCTTTCCTACACGACGACGCCAATCACCACCATGATTTCCCGTTTCGCGCTGGAAAGCCGGACCCGCGACTTCTCACTGTATCTGGGCAGTGCGCAGCTAGGCGACGTGCACAGCTTTTCTGAAAGGACCTGATGGATGGAGTTTTCCCTTTTTGCACACATGGAACGGCTGAGCCCCGATCAACCCCATGAGAAGCTGTATGAAGAGTTCATCGCGCTGTGTAAAATGGCCGATGAGGCGGGAATGCGTGCCGTCTGGACCGGCGAGCACCACGGGATGGACTTTACGATCGCGCCCAACCCTTTGATGTCTTTGGTGGATATCGCACATCACACCAAGAACGTACGGCTTGGCACGGGTACAGTTGTTGCACCGTTCTGGCATCCGATCAAACTGGCGGGCGAAACGGCTGCGGCAGACCTGATGACAGGCGGCCGTATCGAGCTGGGCATCGCCCGCGGCGCCTATTCGTATGAATATGAACGGATGATGCCGGGAATGGATGCATGGGATGCTGGCCAGCGCATGCGAGAAATCGCGCCACTTTTGCCCCGGCTGTGGGAGGGTGACTGTGCCCATGATGGAGAATATTTCAAATTCCCCGCCACCACCTCGGCCCCCAAACCCGTGCAACCCGGCGGGCCGCCCATCTGGATCGCGGCGCGGGATCCGAACAGTCATGAATTCGGTGTGCAAAACGGCTTTAACATTCAGGTCACACCGCTCTGGCAGGGCATGCATGAGATTGAAACGCTGATGGGGCGCTTTGAAGATGCATGCGCAAACCATGAGGGGCCGCGCCCCAAGATCATGCTGCTACATCACACTTACGTTGGCAGCGACGATGGTGATCTGGGTCAGGCCGCTCGGGAATTGTCGCGCTTCTACAACTACTTCGGGGCCTGGTTTCAAAACAAGCGGCCGGTCCGGCAGGGCTTGATCCAGACGTTGACGGACAAAGAGATGGCGGCCAACACGATGATGGCACCGGAAAACCTGGCGCGCGATCTGACTGTCGGAACCCCGGATGGGGTCACGGAACGTCTGAAACGTTATGAAGATCTGGGCTATGATGAGTATTCGTTCTGGATAGACAGCGGTATGAGTTTCGAACGCAAACGCGCATCGCTGGCCCGTTTCATCGACGACGTCATGCCAAAGTTTCAGTGAGGATCGATGATGCATCAGAAACCACATTTCCAGCTTTATATCGACGGTGCGTGGACCGAAGGGGCACGCGGGCAAGTGATGCATTCGCAAAACCCGGCGACGGGCAAAGACTGGTCCAGTTTCGCCTGCGCCGCACCCAAAGACGTTGACTGCGCCGTGTCCGCCGCGCGACGGTCACTTGATGATCCCGCCTGGCGCGACATGACGCAAACCGCACGCGGCAAACTGTTGTTCAAACTTGCCGAACTGATCGAGGAAAACGCCAGACAGCTGGGCCAGCTTGAGACCACAGACAGCGGCAAGCTGCTTGCCGAAACCGCAAGCCAAACAGCCTATGTCGGTGACTATTATCGATATTATGCAGGGCTTGCGGACAAGATCGAAGGGGCGGTTTTGCCGATCGACAAACCGGACATGCACGTCTTCACCAAACGCGAACCGATTGGCGTGGTGGTTGCTATCGTCCCCTGGAACGCACAGATGTTCCTGACCGCAACCAAGCTTGGCCCCGCAATAGCGGCAGGCTGTTCGGTCGTGCTGAAGGCCTCTGAAATTGCGCCCGCTCCGATGCTGGAGTTCGCACGGCTGATCGATGAAGCCGGCTTTCCGCCCGGTGTCGTCTCTGTCATTACGGGGGATGCCGAAAACTGCGCCATCCCGCTTACCCGGCACCCGGACGTGGACCGGATCGCATTCACCGGCGGCCCGGAAACAGCGCGCCATGTCGTGCGCAATTCGGCTGAGAACTTTGCGGTGACCACTTTGGAACTGGGCGGGAAATCCCCGATCATCGTTTTTGATGATGCCAATCTGGATGGCGCCGCCAATGGTTTGATTGCGGGAAACTTCGGTGCCTCGGGTCAAAGCTGCGTGGCCGGCTCGCGCGGGTTGATACATCGCCCGGTACTGGAAGCGCTTGTTGACAAGATCGAACAGAAGATGAAGGGCGTCGCAATCGGCGACCCGTTGGAAACGGCCACCCATATTGGCCCGCTCTGCACCACAGCTCAGGTGGAAAGAATTCAGGCGACGTTGGCGAAAGCCACAGAACAAGGCGCACGCATCCGCTTCGGGGGAAAACCTCTGGACCGGCCGGGCAACTTCATGGCCCCTACGCTGGTGGAGTGTTCGAGCCCAGAGACCGAGACGCTGAAGGTCGAAATGTTCGGCCCCGTGATGTCTCTGCTGCCATTCGATACGGAAGAAGAAGCGATCGCATTGGCCAACGACTCGCAGTTCGGGCTTGGATCCGGCGTTTTCACTGAAAATGTCGCCCGCGCCCATCGGGTTTCATCCCGCCTGAAATCGGGAATTTGTTGGATCAACACGTATCGCGCAGTGTCCCCGATCGCTCCGTTTGGAGGCTACAATCAATCCGGCTATGGCAGAGAAGCCGGGATCGAGGCCATTCACGATTACACAAGGACCAAAACCGTCTGGCTGAATACGTCGGAACAGCCAATGTCGAACCCGTTCGTCATGCGGTAGCCAGCACGGGGCGCCTTCGACACCCGAGGAACTGCCGGAGCATCGTTTCATCGCATGGCTGGCGCGGGCCCTGGCATCATCTTCAGTGCGCCAGATATATCGCTCGACGCCGAGGTCTTGCTGTCTGATCAGGCACTCTTCCGTGCTGGTCGGTATCCGGAGCAGGCGCTGCGGATAGGTGTGATACTGAGCGCGAACGGCAGCCAGACGCTCATCCCATTGGCGCAGCACTTCTTCCTTCGCGTCGGAAACATAGCGCAGGACCGTTTCCGCCATCCACGTCGCGGCGTGCGCCTGTAGGCCCGAGGGCCATTCTCTGAAAGTCGAGTGCCATCGTTAAACCCTTTTGAGACAGAAAGAAAAAGGCCCCGCTAGGGACCTGATATCGGGTTCGCGATTGGCAAGTGGCGGAGAGACAGGGATTCGAACCCTGGAGACGGTTTCCCGCCTACACACTTTCCAGGCGTGCGCCTTCGACCACTCGGCCACCTCTCCGTGCCGGCGATATTTGGACGAATGCTGTCGGATTTGCAAGGCCTCAATTCGACGAATTCAGGGGAATAGCGCAATTTAATCAATGCGCCCACCGAGGGGTGATCAACGGTCAACACGTGCCGCGTTTGGGCCACTCATGTCTCATCACTGGCACCCAGGTCCATATCCGCCTCGGTCAAATCCGCCGGAGTCTCTGCGACTTTGCGTGGCTCATCCTGCACAGAAACAGAAGGCTCCTGCTTGCTCGGGCCAGATGCCCGCAGGGTTTCGGGATTTCGCAACCAGACATCACGTTGTGCGAACGGGATCTCGATCCCTGCTTCCGAGAATCTGCTGTTGATTTCATGGTTCATGTCAGATTTTACCGACAGAGCCCAATTCACATCCCGCAGGATCGCCCGTATTTCGAAGTCCAAGGAATCTGCGCCGAACCCCTGGAACACAACGCTTGGCGCCGGGTTGGCCAAAACCATCGGATGGTTGTTGGCGATTTCGCCCAGAATGGTTTCGACCTGGCGCGTGTCAGTTCCGTATGCAACACCCACCGGAACGATCACCCGCCCGATCGTGTTGCCGCGGGTATAGTTTGTTACAACACCGCTGATCAGGTCAGAGTTAGGAACGATGACATCCGTCCTGTCAAAGGTCTCGACTCGGGTCGAACGAACGGAAATGTCCTTAACATATCCCATCATGCCATTCACATCGATCCAATCCCCCTTGGAAATCGGACGCTCGACCAAAAGGATGATGCCAGAAACGAAGTTCGACACGATTGTCTGCAAACCAAAGCCGATGCCAACAGACAGCGCGCCAGCGACGATCGCCAGCGATGACAGATCAAAACCGGCCACCATGATTGCCACCAACGCGGCAAGGAATATGCCAACGTATCCCGAACCAGCGACAATCGCGTTTTGGCCACCCGGATCTATGTTGGTTTTCGGCAGAAGCGAATTGCGCAGCCCGCTTTGCAACAGACGCGTCAGCGTATAACCGATTGCAAACACGGCGACAAAGGTCAGAAAGTTGCTGGGCGAAACTGTGACGCCACCGATATCAAAACCAAGCAGCAGGCGCGACCATGCTTCCAGCAGATCAGTTTCCCGCGCACCCCAATAGATCGCCAGAACTGGCAGCGCCAAGATGGCCAATGCAAACCCGACCAGTACGGAAAAAAGCGAATCCCCCGCGGCTTCGCCCTGCCCGGTGACCCAGCCGTAAATCTGACTGATGAACCGTTGCAGGATGACCAAGGCCCCGATCAGCACCAGTGTCTTGACCGCAGGAAACACGATGGCTTCGGCCGCATTGGTGAATCCGAAAATTGCCAACAAAGGAGACACGATCCCCAACAGGAACAAAGCCCGGCGCAGGAATTCGACCAATTGGCTGAACCCTGCGGAACGGGTCGAGGCAGCCTGATCCGGTGGCCCGTCCGTTGTTCGAATCTGGCGTATTCGCAACAACAACAAAGCTGTAGCGACAATGATCGGGAAACTGACCACGGCACGGGTCGCGTCGGAGATGTTTTCGATCCGTTCGAACAGCAACGCCAATTCGTGCAGAACCAGCATCAGGGCGAGCAGATCGATATACACGCGCAGTTCGGTGATGCGTGCCGCGGACAGACGCTTGAACCCTTGCGACGCGCCGATCACGTAAACCTGGCGACCAATCCAGTCATAGAAAAACACGATCGCAGCCCAATACGGAACATTCTGAAGCAAAAGGCTGCCCCGCAGCCCCGGAACGCCGGTGAGACTGATCGCCGTGACCACGGCCACCACACCGATCCATGGCAACAAAATGCGCAGTAGTGAGATTACGAACGACCAGACCCCCGTCCCGGCCCCGCCGAGCAACCTCAGGTAGTCGCCTCCAATTTCGGACCACCGTTTGCCAAAGATCAGCAACACGGCTGAAATGATCAGAAGTATGAAGATCGCGAGCCCGCGCGCGCGAATTTGTTCGCGTACGACATCTGAACGAAAGTTAGTGATCGTTTCGTTTGCCAGGCTTAGAATGGCCTCTTTGACGTCCACCCATGCCGGCCCCCAATACGCCGGGTTGATCGGCGACGGGCCCTGTTCGAAGAACTCTTTTTTCTGCCGCGCGCGAATGATCTGATCAATTTCGCTGATCAGCCCATTTGCTCGACTGTAGGCTTCTTCGGAGATGATGCGCGGCACACGCAGACTGTTGAGCTGTTCTTCCAAATGCGCGCGAAGCTTGGCTATGTCTTCGGGTTCGGTCGCGTCCCCTTCGGGTTTGGGGCCCAACGCCTTTAGCTGACTTTCAAGCGTTGTGATCCGGTCGGTATTTGCCCCACGAGCCTGATTGAAGTCTTCCCTGTATCTGCTTATTTCCGAACGTAAATTCTCTAGCGCAGCGTCGGATGCCCGGTTCGCCTCGATCACGGCTTCGGCCCGGCTCGCCGTTTTGATCCAACCTTGGTAATACTCGCTTTGACGATCCGTCAGTTGCGCGACAGCGCTATTCGAAAAGCCGACGAAACTCAGGAACAGCAGGGTCAGAAACAGGCGGACCTGTCCAAGCATCACACGTCCTCGAATACGCCGGGAATGCTGCGTGGTGCCTCGGTCATCCAATCCGGAACCGGAAGCTCTTTTTCTCGCAGGAACTCGGGGTTGAACAGCTTTGATTGATACCGAGTGCCGTAATCGCACAGGATGGTCACGATGGTATGACCTGGCCCCATTTCCTTGGCCAGGCGCACCGCCCCTGCCATGTTGATCGCGGTTGAGCCGCCCATGACAAGACCTTCCTCACGCAGAAGATCAAAGATGTAGGGCAGCGCTTCGTTATCGGTGATCTGATAAGAAAAATCCGGTGTAAACCCTTCCAGGTTCTTGGTGATACGCACCTGCCCGATGCCTTCGGCGATCGACCCACCTTCCATCGCGATCTCACCCGTCGTGTAATACGAATACAGGCCAGCCCCCATGGGATCGGCAAGACCGATTTTGACGCCCTTGGGCTGCAAAACCTGGGCCACGCCTGCCAATGTCCCACCCGACCCGACCGCGCTGACGAACCCGTCAACCTTGCCGCCTGTCTGTTCCCAGATCTCGGGCCCCGTGGTTTCCACATGTGCCTGTCGGTTTGCCACATTGTCGAACTGGTTGGCCCAGATGGCGCCATTGGGTTCTGTCTGCGCCAGTTCCTCGGCCAGACGGCGGGAATAATGCACGAAATTGTTGGGGTTGCGATACGGGGCTGCTGGCACCTGAACCAACTGAGCGCCAGCCAGACGCAGCATATCCTTCTTTTCTTCCGACTGGGTCTCGGGGATAACGATAACCGTTTTGAATCCCATCGACGCACCGACCAGAGCCAGACCAATACCAGTATTGCCGGCAGTGCCTTCCACGATGGTACCGCCCGGTTTCAGATCCCCGCGTGCGATGGCATCTTTGATGATAAAAAGAGCAGCACGATCCTTTACCGACTGACCCGGGTTCATGAACTCGGCTTTGCCAAGAATCTCGCATCCAGTCTCTTCGCTGATGCGGCGCAGCCGGATCAACGGTGTTTTTCCTACTGCGTCAGCAAGATCTCGTGCAATGCGCATGGTCGCCCCTTGTCATTTGGTATATTCGAAGATTTACAGCCGCACTGCCGCGACCACAAGCGAGATAGTCACGCGCGCAAACGATCCCGATGGCGGGCCAGCCAGTACGCAAGGGACACCAGTTGCAAATCCTTGAAAAGATGGCGGTCCGTCATATCGATAAACTCGTCGAACGGCAGAATCCGGCTGCGGATATCTTCACCCTCTGTGTCCAAGCCACCGGTGATGGTTGTCTGGGTCAAGTTGCCAAGTCCGACATAAAGATACATGAAACCCGTAGACGACCCGCTGGAGGAATACGCGCCGCCCGCATATTCCAGCCTGTCAAATCTAACTCCTGCTTCCTCCATGGCCTCGCGATGTGCCGTCTGTTCCGGCGTTTCGCCGGGGTCGATCATCCCGGCAACCGCTTCCCAAAGCCAGGGCTCTGGATCATCGATCAAAAACACCGGCGGTCTGAACTGCTCGACCAGAAGCACGGTGTCGCGGATCGGGTCATAGGGCAGAACGGACACGGCGCTGCCCTGCATCAAACCGCCCCGGTGCAGCACCGGACCCATGCTGCCGTCATGCTGCCGGTGCTGAAGGTCTATTTCCTCCATCCCGAAATAGTCGACGTAAACGCGTTCGTGCCGGTGCACGATTACGTCTTCGGCTATGTTCCGTGGATCGCCGGTTCGCCGTTGCCTGGCCATGATCTTTGCCCAGGCACGGGTTTGAATGGCACGGACGCTGCGCGCCATGGTTTTGGGATCGACTTTGCCGAAATAGGCCATTTCTTCTTCGGCGGCGAGCGCCGTAACCTCGCCCAATTTGTCCGCCCAGCCCTGCAACGACCACAACTCACCGGGTTGCCACGCGCCCGGGGTCGGGAAAAAGACCTGCGCCTGTGCTTCGCCCCCGTCCTCCAGAATGACCGTCAACGATTTCAGGTCATAGTCGAAGGATCCTTCGTAATAAGCCAGTCTGGCCAGATCATCGGAGGACAGGCCCTGCACCAGCAGACCTTCGACAGCGGCGCCCTTGGCGGACAGGATCATCGGGAAATCCTGCCCCTGGACCGCGTGAACCGCGTGATCGCACAGCTTGGCAGCGTGAAACGTTATTTCGCTCAGCGGACGACCCAGGACACGCTGCAACAGCGGCAGATACCGCAACGTTCCATAGAAAAACAAATCAGACAAATTCAATCTCTCTTGTGACGAAACGATTCAGCGCCATTTGCGACTGGCCTGTTCCGTGGCCAGACCGGCGACAACGGCGCCTATTGCAAGCGTAACCAGAATTTCGGGATAGATCAGCTGCTTGCCATAATCGATACCGATCGAAAAAATCGCCATCACAGCTTCGAACGGGCCGCCATATCGATTGCGCATCGCAAGGTCGAACATGCGGTAGCACCCCTGCACGAACAGTGCCCAGAAAATCAGCGAAGCAACGCCGGTCAGGCCGTTGTTTATGCCCGCGGTCCAACCACGCCCAGCGCGCTTGCCCATGATTTTCCAACCACAGATCGCACCAAGAGCCATGTTCACATAGGTGAAGTAGCCATAGTCCTTACCCTCTTCACCGTTTTCGATAACCATGCCTGAAACAAGAAAGGCCAGCACGACGAGACAAACAGCGGCGACGAGACGCGAGGCAGTGGGCATGTGACGGTCCGTGAGTTAACTTGATTTTGCTATTGTGATCTGTGTCACATCGCAATTGCCCGTGTCAAAGGCCGCGCCGCACGCAGTCAAATAATAATTCCACATGCGGCGGAAACGCTCATCAAACCCCATGTCCGAGATCTGATCCCATTTGTCGTTGAACGTTTCATACCAACGGCGCAGAGTCAGATCATAGCTTTTCCCGAATTCCTTCGAATGCACGACTTTCAACCCGGCCTGATCGATCTGCTGACGCAGGATGGTCGGCGACGGAAGCATCCCGCCGGGAAAGATATATTTCTGAATGAAATCAACGCCGTTCTTGTAAAAATCCCAGCGGTGATCACCCACCGTGATGATTTGCAAGGTTGCCTGGGCACCGGGCTTCAACCTCTCACGAACGGTTTCGAAATAGACCGGCCAGTATTTCTGACCCACGGCCTCGAACATTTCGATCGAAGCGATGCCGTCATAGACCCCGCGTTCGTCCCGATAGTCTTGCAGCTTGAATTCAACCCGATCTGATAGACCAGCTTTTTCAATACGTTCCTTGGCGTACTTGAATTGCTCCTCACTGATGGTCAGGCCGGTGACACGCAAACCTCGTTCCTTTGCGGCATATTCCGCGAAGCCGCCCCAGCCACATCCGATCTCCAGCACATGATCACCCGGTTTGGCACCCATCTCATCCACAAGACTTGCGTATTTGGCGATCTGGGCCTTCTCGAGGCTTTCCTGCCCAGACTCAAAAATCGCGCTGGAATAGGTCATCGTGTCATCCAGCCAAGAACTGTAAAAGTCGTTACCCAGATCGTAGTGATACGAGATATTCTTCTTGGCTTGGGCCCTGTTGTTTCTGTGCAGCCAGAACCGCAGCCGTTCATAGGCCTGAACAAGAAACTGACCCGTAAACCCGTCATAAACGGTCTCGGTTCCAAGATGCACAAGATCCATGAAAGATCGCAGATCGGGTGTACTCCAATGTCCGTCCAGATACGCATCGGAGAAACCCAGTTCTCCTTCGCGGATCAGGCGCGCAAAGACATCGTCGTCGTGAATATCGACCTGTGCCACCGGCCCGGCCTTTGCGCCTTCTGCGCGAAACGTGCGACCGTCGGGTAGTCTGATATCAAGACGCCCGGTTTCCATCCGGTTCAACATTTTAAAGACCTGGGTGAAATATCTGGGCAGGTCTTTTTGCCCTTCGGTCGTCGTCAGGATCATCCGCTCTCCCCTCTGCGGTACGCCCACAAAGCTAGGCGGCGAAATTGTTTCTGGCAAGTTTTCAGTTCCTTAGTGGGGTTTTCGGCTTTCATATGCGCGTAACGCGCGTGTCCGCCCTTCGGGCAATTCAACTATGGGTTTGGGGTAATCCGCATCCGGACGCAGCCCCCATGAACGCGGGACGGCATCAAAATACGACAAAGCGGATTGACTGGGTTCGGTGTAACCTTCAGCGATCCAGCGACGCGTATAATTCCCGTCAGGATCGAATTTTTCGGCTTGTGTCTGGGGATTGAAAATCCGAAAAAACGGGGATGCATCGGGCCCAGATCCAGCAACCCACTGCCAACCCATGGCATTGCAGGCCGGATCCCAGTCGATCAGGCAATCCTCGAACCATGTCATCCCTATTTTCCAATGAGTCATCAGGTGCTTGGTCAGATAGCTTGCGACAATCATCCTCGCCCGGTTGTGCATTCGACCCGTCACATACATTTGCCGCAGCCCGGCATCGACAACAGGTATTCCAGTTCTGGCCTGCCGCCACGCAGTGACTTCGGGATGGTCCGGATCAGTATTCCAGGGAAAACTGTCCCATTCCGGCTTCCAGTTGGAAGCCACCAGTTGGGGCGTGTGATACATCAGGTGATAGGCAAACTCGCGCCAGACGAGTTGACGTAGATAGGCATCGGCACCGGGTGTACCGGTCAATGCGGCCCTTTGGACCATATGCCAGACTGTACGCGGTCCAATTTCACCCAAAGACAGGTATTCCGACAGGTTGGACGTTCCGTCCTGATCCAACCTGTCCCGGTTGTTGGAATAGTGAGAAATTCGCTCAAGAAACGCCTCTAGATGATCCAGAGCGGCCTGTTCGCCGGGTTTTACATGAGGGCGAACGACGGCCGCGCCCCTGTTCATGGCATTCCCCATCTGCCAATCGCTCAATTTGTCAGAAGCGGGCCACGACACCGGCGCCTGCAAATCGGCAACCCGCGCATTGGGAAATTGTACATCCCGCCCCTGAACCGCACGCCACATGGGTGTGTAGACCCTGAATGGATGCCCCGACTTGGTGGCGACGGTCCAGGGTTCGAAAAGAAGATGCCCGGCAAATGACTTTGCCGTCACTCCTTCTTTTGTAAGCACAGACTTGATCTTCCTGTCACGTTCGATTGAGGCCGGATCGTAAGCGCGGGACCAGAAGACGGAGGTTGCGCCGGTCTCGGCCACAACCTGCTGCACCTGTTCAAGCGCGGCGCCGCGTCGGAAAATAAGTCGGCTGCCCATATCGGCCAGTGACGCTTTGAAAGCCTCCAACCCCAAGCCCAACCGCCACTTCGGCGCGGCCCCCATCTGTTCGACCAGATGGTCATGAATAAACAAAGGTATGACCGGACGGCCACTTTCGGCCGCCGCAGTCAACGCGGGGTGGTCCGACAGACGCAAGTCCCGTCGAAACCACAAAATGATCGGAGCCTGCTGTTGCTTCACAATACGCCCTTGAGGTTTTTTGATTTCTACGCACCCTCAAGAGTAGTGGATCACAAAACGCGCTCAAGAGCCTCCAAAAGCTGATCAACTTCCTGCTTCGTGGTGTAATGGGTGAAGCTGACCCTCAAAACACCCTGCGCCGGGTCGACGCCCATCGCCTGCAAGGGGCGCACCGCATAGAAGTCTCCGCCACCCGCCATGACACCGTATTGCGCCAGTTCCGCCGCAACCGGTTCAGCCGGACGGTTCAACGAAAGCGCGACGGTGGGCGCGCGCCGGCTGGCATCGGAAGGACCGATCAGGCGCACAGCGTTTCGATCCTTTACCGCATCCAGAACCGGTTGCAGCAACGACACTTCGTGTGATCGCATCAGATCGTGGACAAATACGCCCTGTTCCGCCGCGCCCGTCTCGGGCCCGCCATGGTGGGCGCAAAGCAGCTCAACATAATCCACCATGCCTGCACTGGCCGCAATCTGCGCGTGATCGGGGCCAGCCGGGGTGAACCGCTTGTAAAGCACGTCACCGTTGAAATAATGCGCCTGGTTGGGCAACAGCGCACCCAATGTGCGGCGGATGACCATGCACCCCTGATGCGGGCCATAGGTCTTGTAGGCAGAAAACAAATAGATATCCGGCCCCAGATCACCAACATTAGGAAATCCGTGCGGGGCGTAGGATACGCCGTCAACGCAGACAAACGCACCCGCCGCATGCGCAATAGCAGTGATCTCGGTGACCGGATTGATCTCGCCAACGACATTTGAGCAATGCGGGAAACAGACCAGACGCACTTTTTCGTCCAGCATGTTTTCCAAATCCTGAGGGTTCAGCGACCCGGTTTCGGGGTCGATCTGCCATTCCCTCACCTCTATCCCGGCCTCGACCAGACGACGCCATGGGCCAGAGTTGGCTTCGTGATCCTGATTGGTCACGACGATCGCCTCGCCGGGCTTCATCCATTGCCGGAACGCCTGCGCCAGGACATAGGTGTTCTGGGTGGTTGAAGGGCCAAAACTCAACTCATCCGTGTCGACTCCCAGAATTGCAGCCATACGCGCACGCGCCTCGTCCATTTCGGCACCCGCAAGGCGGCTGGCCTCATATGGGGCGTAAGGCTGAACCTTGCGCTGCGTGTAGAACCGCGTCAGCCGGTCGATTACTGGTTTGCAGGTGTAAGACCCACCTGCATTTTCGAAGAACGCCTGCCCTTGCAGGCTGGGTTCTGAAAAGGCCGGGAACTGCGCCCGAACGAAATCGATATCCAGAGATTTCATGCCTCATTGCTCCTTAGTTGTGCAGTCAGATCAATGAGATGCCCGCGCATGTTTCCGGACATCTCAGAAATCATGGCAGGTCTTCCAGCCCAGCCTGTGCTTGGGCCTTTGGCCGACGAAACACGGGGCAGCCCTTCGTCTTGGAAGGACAGCGATACTTAGACAGGGCCGTTCACAACCGTCAAGCGAAAGCAAAACAAAAAAGCCCCGGCTCGATGCCGGGGCTTTGAAAGCTTGCGGAATTGTCAGGCGACTCCTTTGGCTTCAACCCTGAACCTTGGTATAGGTCCCCTCGCCCGCGAGAATTCCGCGGAAGCCGCCGGGCTCATCTAGCCCAAAGACGATCAGGGGCAGATTGTTGTCGCGTGCCAGCGCGATGGCCGAAGCATCCATGACCCGCAACCGTTTGGCCAGCACGTCATCATAGGTCACGGTATCATAGCGTACGGCGTCAGCGTGTTCCGCTGGGTCTTTGTCATATACGCCATCCACTCCGTTCTTGCCCATGAAGATCGCCTCGCACGCCATTTCGTTGGCGCGCAGGGTGGCTGCGGTGTCTGTCGTGAAATACGGGTTGCCAGTACCGGCGGCGAAGATACAGACCCTCTTCTTCTCGAGGTGTCGAACAGCCCGGCGGCGGATATAGGGTTCGCACACCTCGTCCATGCGAATGGCCGATATCACGCGGGTGAACACTCCGATCTCTTCCAGTGCGGATTGCATCCCCAGCGCGTTCATCACCGTGGCCAACATGCCCATATAATCCGCCGTTGTCCGTTCCATGCCCTGGGCTGAACCGCTCAGGCCGCGAAAAATGTTTCCACCGCCGATGACCATGCAAATCTCAACGCCCAGATCGTGAACCGATTTCACTTCTTGCGCTATGCGTTGAACTGTTGGTGGGTGCAAGCCGAATCCTTGATCCCCCATCAATGCTTCGCCTGAGATTTTCAACATGACCCGATTGTACTTTGTTTTCGGGGTCTCGGCTGTTTCAGAAGAAGGGGAAAGGCTCATGTTGCGCTCCGGGCTGGCACGGGGTTAATTTCCGGCGCAAAATGAAGCAAAAGCTCCGCAGGTTCAATGCGGTTGGTGAGGATAGAGGCAACCGCGCATGACCCGGCGATCAACAGACCTGCTTTTTCGGCAACTGCCGCCTGTTCCGGACGACAAGCCGGTTCTGATCGCGGGGCCCACGGCGTCCGGGAAATCAGCACTGGCTCTGGAGATCGCCGAACGGCATGGCGGGGTTATCGTCAATGCGGATGCGAGTCAGGTTTATGACTGCTGGCGCGTCATCTCGGCCCGGCCGTCCGCCCAGGAAGAAGCCCGCGCGCCGCATCTGTTGTACGGGCACGTCGCCTATGATCAGGATTATTCTACCGGCCATTGGCTGCGAGAGGTCCTGCCTCTGTTAACGGGGCACCAGCGCCCGATCATTGTCGGTGGGACCGGATTGTATTTCTCGGCCCTGACCGAAGGCATGGCCCAAATTCCTGCGACGCCACCCGAAGTTCGGGCCGAGGCCGATCAGATGCCCATGGTAGACCTTCTGGAGGGGGTCGATGCAGACACGCTTGCAAAGCTGGACATACACAACCGTGCCCGCGTGCAACGCGCATGGGAGGTGCAGCGCGCCACAGGTCGCAGCCTGTTGTCGTGGCAAGCCGAAACGCCCCCACCGGCACTTCCGCTGAACGAGACCCTGCCGATCGTTTTTGACGTTGATAAAGCATGGCTGCTGAACAGGATAGAACGCCGCTTTGACCAGATGCTGGAACAGGGCGCGATCGAGGAAGTGCGTGCCATGCAGGACCGGTTCGATCCCACCCTTCCGTCCTGCAAGGCCATAGGCGTGCCGGAACTCAGGGCATATCTGGACGGCGCGATGACTTTGGATCAGGCGCGAGAGCGCGCAACCATAGCGACGCGGCAGTTCGCCAAGCGTCAGCGCACCTGGTTTCGCGCCCGAATGAAGGCCTGGAATCACGTCGATCCCTCTTGTTAGTACCCGGCACTTTTGACTCTGCAAAAGCAAGGCGCCGCCAAGTCTCAAAGCTTAAGAGAACTTAATGATTTGCTGCGATTTCCCTTAACAAACTAAGAAAATAATGGGGAAACCGGCATCGCTTTGGGCTGCCAGAAGAAATGCTTCTCCACGACTTCAACTGATCGCGAATGTCGTTTTTGTACTACTTATGACGATTTCGAACATTGACCTTATCTGAAATCTGGTGCCGAATAACGACATGGGGATGAACAGAGTCCAAAAAACAAAATCCTTCACTCTGGCGACCGTAAGAAACCGGGTCGCGTAGAGCCAAAATCAATCAACAAAATCAGTGTCACAGGGAGACATCCATGACGAATACCGTATCCACCGAAGACAAGGTGCACTGGGCGGCAGCGATGCACGCTCAGGAATACCGCGACGGCAAGCTAAGCCGAAGGGAATTCATGACACGCGCAACCAGTCTTGGGGTTACTGCCGCAGCGGCCTATGGCATGATCGGATTGCCGACACCTGCTTCGGCCGAAACAGCAAAGCAGGAAGGCGGCACGCTGCGTGTGCAGCAGGAAGTCCGCGCCCTCAAAGATCCCAGAACTTATGACTGGTCGCAGATCGCAAACGTGACGCGCGGCACGCTGGAATATCTGGTCGAGTACAACTCGGACGGCTCATTCCGCGGCATGCTGCTGGAAAGCTGGGAAGTCAACGATGACGCAACCGAATACACTCTGAATGTCCGTCCGGGCGTCAAGTGGAACAATGGCGACGATTTCACGGCTGACGACGTTGCCCGCAACATCGCGCGCTGGTGTGACAAGAGCTCGGAAACCAACTCGATGGCGGGCCGCTTTGCAACCCTGATTGACGCGGATACCGGTCAGGCCGGTGAGGGTGTCATCGAAGTCGTCGACGCAACCACGGTCAAACTGAACCTGCCAAAGCCGGATATCACCCTTATTCCGGGCATGGCCGACTATCCCGGCGCGATTGTTCACAGCTCGTTCAGCGAGACTGACCTGCTGAACAATGTGGGAACCGGCCCATATCTGATGGACGAACTTGAGGTTGGCGTTAAAGCCGTTCTGGTTCGCAACCCGGATCACACCTGGTGGGGCGAAGAAGTGTACGGCCGCCCTGCCCTGGACCGTATCGAGTACATCGACTACGGAACCGACCCTTCTGCCTGGTTGGCAGCGTTGGAATCCGACGAAGTCGACATGCTGTATGAATCGGTGGGTGAATTCATCGACGTGATGGACGGGCTTGGCTATGTGAAGTCAGAAGTGGTGACCGCCGCGACCATCGTTATTCGTCCCAACCAGCTGGCCGAGATCGACGGGCAAAAGCCTTATGCGGACAAACGTGTCCGGCAAGCCCTTCAGATGGCCGTAGACAATTCAGTTTGTCTGGAACTGGGCTATGGCGGTCGCGGAGCGCCGGCGGAAAACCATCACGTGGCGCCGCTGCATCCGGAATACGCCGAGCTTCCGCCGCAAAAGGTTGATCCCGCAGCAGCCAAGGCGTTGATGGACGAAGCCGGTTTCGGAGATTTCGAGCACGAGATCATCTCGATCGACGATGACTGGCGTCGCAACACCACAGATGCCGTTGCCGCGCAACTGCGCGATGCCGGGATCAAGGTCAAGCGGACCGTTCTGCCGGGCAATACCTTCTGGAACGACTGGGCCAAGTACCCGTTCAGCTCGACCAACTGGAACCCGCGTCCGTTGGGTGTTCAGATTTGGGCGCTTGCTTATCGTACGGGCGAAGCCTGGAACGAGTTCGGCTATGCTAGCCCCGAGTTTGACGCCATTCTGGAAGAGGCGCTGGCCATTGCCGACGCGGACAAGCGTCGCGAAGTCATGGCGCGTGGCGAAGCACTGCTTCAGGAAGATGGGGTTACTATTCAGCCCTATTGGCGCTCGCTCTATCGCCACATGAAAGAGGGTCTTGTTGGAACCGACATGCATGTGACCTTCGAACACCATCACTACAAGTGGGGCTGGGCTGCCTAAGCACTGCAATCCACACACGAGGGGCGCCTGACACGGGCGCCCCTTTCCAGCCGCAGACTTGCCGACGCGGGGTCGGACGTCCGAGGCCAGAAAATGGTCCAATGATCTGCGGAATACCTGAACAACAGGGGCCACCATGGGACTATTCATCCTACGACGGTTCGGAGTGATGCTGCTTACGGCATTATGTCTGACATTCGTCGTCTTTTTCCTGACCAACCTATACCCGAACCTTGAAAAGCTGGCGAAAACGCAGGGCAACCAGCGTATGTCGGATGAGCAGGTCGAAGCCTGGTTGGAAAACCGCGGCTACTTGCAGCCGACGCTCGTGAAATACGGCCAATGGCTGGGCGTGATGCCCGGGTTCCAGAATACCCTGGAAGACGGCCAGTTCGTGGGAACCTGCACAAGGCCCGGTTCGACGGCAGAGGACACGGCAAGATATTGCGGTGTTCTTCAGGGCGATTGGGGATACTCGACCGTTTTCAAGGAAGAAGTCGGAACCATCGTTGGCAAGCGTTTGGGCAATACAGGATACCTGATGTTCTGGGTTCTGGTCCTGATGGTGCCTTCCGCCCTGATCGTTGGTGTTCTGGCCGGGATGCGAGAGGGATCGGCCCTGGATCGATCATTGTCGACCTTCTCGATCGTCACGACAGCGACACCGGAATACGTATCGGGCGTTATCTTCATCGCGATCTTTACCTCGTCCACCGTGGGGCTGAAATGGTTCAAAGGAACCGCGACTCAAGCGATGGAGAACCCGACATTCGAGAACTTCTTTCTGCCGGTTCTCACCATTGCGCTGTACGGTATGGGCTATATCGCCCGGATGACCCGCGCTTCGATGACTGAAGTGATGACTGCGCAATACATCCGGACCGCACGGCTGAAAGGTGTCTCGTTCCCGAACATCGTCATGAAACACGCCTTGCGCAACGCATTGATCGCGCCATTCACGGTTATCATGTTGCAGTTCCCGTGGCTGCTGAACGGCGTGGTGATTGTTGAAACCCTGTTCAACTACAAGGGTTTCGGCTGGGCGCTGGTTCAGGCCGCTGGCAACAACGACATCCAGCTTCTGCTGGCGATTTCGGTCGTGTCGGTCTTTGTGGTTCTGATAACGCAGCTGATCTCGGATATCGGCTACGTTTACCTCAACCCGCGCATTCGCATTTCATAAGGAGGGTGAGATTATGGAACCACTAACCTGGACCGGCTCTATCGCCTTCCTGAACCCGCTGCTGATGATTGCACTGGCAGCACTTTTCCTGTCGATCCTGGTCTGGATCATCGCCAGTATCTTTTTGCCTGAACAGCAGATTGTCGTGAATCCGGATGGATCCGTCAGTTCTGGCGGCGGTGTCCGTGGATTGATCCAGCTTGTGCTGCATTACAGTTTCCTTGCCAGCGTGGGATTGGCCGTGGCTTATCTGGTGCTGGGCATCCTGATGGGCACTGGTGCAGGGATCATCGGCGCCATTTCCCAGCAATTCCTGCCCGTATGGGTCGCGCTGATCATCATGTTCGCCATGTCCATCGCCTTCAAACGACGGTTGGGGTTGTACGGCAAACTGTATGACAGCCCCATCGGAATGATCGGCTTTGGCCTTGTGATGTTCTGGGTCTTTACCGGCATCTTCGGCGCGCTTGATCTGATCGTGACCCATGACCCGCTGACACAGATCTCTGGCATGAAGAACAAAGTGCCGGGAACACCTCTGCCGAATCTGGAGGACGGCGAGTATGCCTGGTATCTTCTGGGCGGTGACAATCTGGCGCGAGACGTATTCAGCCGGATGGTCAAGGGGGCCTGGGTCGTGGTGCAGATTGCACCGCTGGCAACGATGTTCGCCTTCATGGTCGGCATTACGCTGGGGCTTCCCGCCGGCTACTATGGGGGACGTTTTGATACGTTCCTGTCCTTCCTCGCCAACCTGATCCTCGCCTTTCCGGTGATCCTGCTGTTCTACCTGCTGGTGACGCCAGAGATCGTGGCGACCGGGGTGCCGAACTACATGGCGGCCGTGCTGTTCGTGTTTCCGATCCTGTTCATCGGCGTATTGCTGAATTCGCGCTATTACACGCGCCCGAATTTCCGTACACCGTTGCTGATCGGTGTTCTGGGTGTTGCGATCTGGCTGTATCTGTCGCTGATTTCGACCGGTGGCTACATCATCAATACCGACGCCTACCGGATCTGGGGCCTGCCGACCTATCTGGACCTGTTCGATATCCCCGGCGGTATCCTGGTGGTGTTCGTCTCGGTGGTCTTCGTCAACTCGCCCACGGTCTTCCGTATCGTGCGCGGCCTGGCGCTGGATATCAAAACCCGCGATTACGTGGCTGCGGCCCAGACACGCGGCGAAGGGCCGTGGTACATCATGCTTTGGGAAATCCTGCCCAACGCCCGTGGCCCTCTGATCGTCGATTTCTGTCTGCGCATCGGTTACACCACCATTCTTCTGGGGACTTTGGGCTTCTTCGGACTGGGCCTTCCGCCGGAAAGCCCGGACTGGGGATCCACGATCAACGAGGGGCGCAAGCTGCTGTCGATCTACCTGCACCCTGCCCTTCCTCCTGCCTTTGCCCTGCTGTCGCTGGTTCTTGGTCTGAACCTGCTGGCGGACGGTCTTCGCGAGGAAAGCCTGAAGGACTGATGTGATCGAGGCTGGGGGGCCAGCCCCCCGGACCCCCCGGGATATTTTTGGCCAGATGAAGGGGACACCCGCATTTGGTGAGGAGTAAGAAAAATGAGCAAAATGGCGGATTATGACGGCCCGATCCTGGAGATCGACAAGCTGTCCATCTCATTCTTTACCCGCCTGCGGGAAATCCCCGCCGTGATGGATTTCTCAGTCAGCGTAGAACCCGGCGAAGCCGTAGGGTTGGTTGGTGAATCCGGTTGTGGCAAATCGACCGTGGCACTGGGCGTGATGCAGGATCTTGGCAAGAACGGTCGCATCGTCGGGGGCACGATAAAGTTCAAGGGCCGCGATCTGGCAGAGATGTCGGCTGAAGAGTTGCGCGACATTCGCGGCAATGAAATCGCGATGATCTATCAGGAGCCGATGGCATCGCTGAATCCGGCGATGAAGATCGGCAAACAATTGATGGAAGTGCCGATGATCCACGAGGGGGTAAGTCAGGAAGAGGCTTATTCCCGTGCGCTGGAAGTGGTGACGGACGTTCGCCTGCCAGACCCCGAACGGATGTTGAATTCGTTTCCGCACCAACTGTCGGGTGGTCAGCAGCAGCGGATCGTGATTGCGATGGCGCTGATGTCGAAACCGGCGCTGTTGATCCTGGACGAGCCGACAACGGCTTTGGACGTGACCGTCGAGGCCGCCGTGGTTGAACTGGTCAAGGATCTGGGCAAGAAATACGGCACCTCGATGTTGTTCATCTCGCACAATCTCGGGCTGGTTCTGGAAACCTGCGACCGTCTGTGCGTGATGTATTCGGGTGAAGCGGTCGAGCGTGGCTCGATCAAGGATGTGTTCGACGAGATGCAGCACCCTTATACACAGGCGCTGTTCCGTTCGATCCCGCTGCCGGGGGCTGACAAGAACACGCGTCCGCTGGTGGCTATTCCGGGGAACTTCCCATTGCCCCACGAGCGGCCTCCGGGTTGCAACTTCGGACCGCGCTGCGACTATTTCGAAGAGGGGCGCTGTGACGCGAAGGAAATCCTGATGGAGGCCGTTCCCGGAAATGACCGGCACCACACCCGCTGCCTTAAATTCCAGGAAATCGACTGGAACGCCCCACTTGCGCTGGCCGATCAGAAAGAAAAGGGTGAGATTGGCCGAACGGTTCTGAAAATGGACAACCTCAAGAAATATTACGAGGTTGCGGCAAATGCCTTGTTTGGCGGCGGTGAGAAGAAGGTTGTGAAGGCCAACGAAACGCTCAGCTTCGAGGCGCACGAATCCGAGACACTGGCCATCGTGGGGGAATCCGGCTGCGGCAAGTCCACCTTCGCCAAGGTGCTTATGGGATTGGAGACGGCCACAGACGGGCAGATCCTGCTGGACAACCGCAACATCGAACAGGTGCCCATCGAAGAACGCGATGCCAAGACGATCGGCGAAGTTCAGATGGTTTTCCAGAACCCGTTCGACACGCTGAATCCGTCGATGACCGTTGGCCGTCAGATCATCCGGGCGCTTGAAATCTTTGGTGTCGGAAACTCTGAAGCCGAGCGCAAGAAGCGGATGCTGGAGTTGCTTGATCTGGTGAAGCTGCCGCGCGCCTTTGCAGACAGGATGCCGCGACAGCTGTCCGGTGGTCAGAAACAGCGCGTGGGTATCGCGCGCGCCTTTGCCGGCGATGCACGTATCGTTGTGGCGGACGAACCCGTCTCGGCGCTGGATGTGTCGGTTCAGGCTGCCGTGACGGATCTGTTGATGGAGATACAGCGACAGCACAAGACCACGCTGCTGTTCATCAGCCACGATCTGTCCATCGTGCGTTACCTCAGTGACCGGGTCATGGTGATGTATCTGGGCCATGTTGTGGAATTGGGCACCACGGATCAGGTCTTTGCCCCGCCCTATCACCCCTATACCGAGGCGCTGCTGAGCGCGGTTCCGATTGCGGATACCTCGATCGAAAAGCAGCATATCGTTCTGGAAGGCGATATTCCCTCGGCCATGAACCCGCCACCAGGCTGTCCGTTCCAGACGCGTTGCCGATGGAAATCCGAGGTGCCTGACGGTCGGTGCGAATCCCACGTGCCGCCGGTGCAGACGCTGGCGGATGGCCACCAGATCAAATGCCACCTGGCCGAAGATATTCTGGCCCGGATGGAGCCGGTGATCAAAGTCGCGGCGGAGTAAACCCGTTTCTGAACCTTGAGAAAGGGCCGGTCAGGAACCGGCCCTTTCTATTGGCGCCGCGGTTCGTGGGGAGACAGGCGGCGCTTGGGAGTGGCGTGAGTGGCGACCCCGGTAATTCGTCAGCCGGTCATGACGTTGTTGCCGAAATGCATGAATTCCTGGTTCATTCCTGCAATGCCACCGGCTTCAAGCAGAAGGCTGGCACTGTCGAGCATCTTGTAGCTCTGCTGAGCTTTCACCCAGTCGTCGGCAGATTGTAGAGTGGTCAGCGTGTAGGATGTGACCTCATTCAGGTAATGAGTGGGGATGATCACCTTGGGCTGGAGCTTGGATACGATGTCGTTGCCCTGATCGAAGCTGAGGATATGTTCCGAGCCATCAACCGGCAGCGTCAGAACATCCACCCGACCGATCGCGTCCCAGAACTCCTGTGGCGGGTTGTGGCGGTTGTCGCCCCAGATCAGCGTTCGAATGCCGCCGGTCTCGACCAGATAGACGACCATATCCATGTGGCCCACGTTGTTCGGCGGGCAGGCTTCCACACCGAACTCGGCCAGCGCATTGGTCCAGTCATACCATCCGGGCGCGACACAGGCGTGCTTGTCGGCAAAACCGGTGATCTTGATGTCTGCAAACTCGAACTTGCCCACCATGCGATCCAGCACCATGGTCGAACTTGGGCGTTCAATCGCATCGTGATCAAAATGGGCATGGGTCGACAGGGTGATATCCACCGGGATTTGCGGGAATTCGTTGCGGAACCAAAGCCCCCAAGCGCCCGACGGATCATCGCGCCAGGGATCAAACAGCACTGTTGCGCCATTGGGCGAGGTGATCTTGATCGCACAATGACCATAATAGTCGATGCCAACCGTCCCGGTGCTGGCCTGACCCGTTGCGCCTTGCAGATCTATCACGTGGTTGTTGTTGCCCGGCTGTAGCCACGCCTGAGACTGCGCCTGAGCCGGTCTTGCGCCCAGTACGGAAGCAGTCGCACCGACACCGGCAGCCCCCGCCGCCATAAAGAACGACCGGCGAGACAGCCCCGGCGCCAAATGATCCTTGTCCCCGTTCAGGATGGTTGGTTTCAGATCTTTGCGATCCATTTTTGCGTACCTCTCTGTTGGACATATGCAGGTTTTCCACACGTCCCAATCAAAGGTAACAAGCCAAGGCATCTTGGCTCAGACCGAAAAAATGGGGGCGGAATATGGGGGAAACCCCCATATTCCGTGTTCACGAAATCGAGAGCAAATGACTGCGCAGGTTCTTGCTGCGCCCTTCAAGGCCCAGCTTGCGGCGGATGTTGTTGCGGTGAAAATCGATTGTCGATGTTTCTCGGGACAGGGCCTTGGCGATGTCCTTGGTTGTTTTTCCAAACATGACCATCTGCGCAATCTCGATCTCCGTCGGGGTCATTGCTGCAAACGCATCCGTCAGTTTGTCCGACAATGAAGACGTGATCTCGTTCAGGTTCTTCTCGGCCAACTCAAGATAGACATACTGCGCTTCGTCCCCGGAAAGCTGCGTTCGAACCTTTTCCAGATAGGGCAGAACTCGGCCGCGCACCTGTTCGACAATTTCGTGATCGCGGTTTTTGCGTTCGTCATCCAGACTGGACAGCAGGACGCGCAGCGCCGTGTTGGTTTCCTGCAATTCACGGGTACGATCCGCGACACGGGTTTCAAGCTGCGCCAGTGTTTCGTTGAGTTTCTCTTCCAGCGCGCGGCGCAGGTAAACCTCTTGCAACAAAGCCAAATCCGACTCGACCATGCGTGCGAACTGCGCCAACCCTTCGCGGAACAACAAGGCACGCCGGTTCTGCTTTCGATCCAGAACACAAATCGTTCCGAACACCGATCCATCGGGCCATTTCAGCGGCAGGCCGATGTAAAATGTCATTCCATGTTCCAGATCGTCATTGTCGGCCCAATCCGGATCGCAGGCTGCATCCTCAACCACCAGTTCTCCGTCCCGTTGCAATACGCCCTGACAATAAAGTTTGGGATTCAACTGGAAACTCAAACCAACCGGATACGGGTTTTCGGGATGATCCGAAGTGATCAGCACCGCGTGATCCGGTGCGTCGGTTTTCATGATCAGGCTTGCGGGCACATCCGCCAATTCCGCGACCAGATCAACCAGTTGCTGCCAGTTAACCAGCGTTTCTTGCGGGATCTCAGGGTGGTCAACAGGCATCAGGCGACCTCACCAGTTGCTGGACGATACCCTTTCAGGTTAGTTGGACTGGTTGCGTCGGATCAAGAACCGGACGTTCTGCGCCGCGGCATCGGGTTTAACCGCCCCAGATAACCTTCACGTAGTTCTGGGTTTCCTTGTATGGCGGTATGCCGCCATGCTTTTCCACCGCTTTTGGGCCAGCATTGTAGGCGGCCAAAGCCAGTGGCCAGGATTTGAACTTGCGATACTGCCAGGACAGGTATCTGGCCCCACCTTCGAGATTCTGCTTGGGGTCATGCGGGTTGACCCCCAAAAGCTCGGCGGTCTGAGGCATCAATTGCGCCAATCCCAGAGCACCCTTGTGAGACTTCGCGTGCGGGTTCCATCCGCTTTCCTGCTGAACAAGGCGCAGGAACAAGTCTTCGGGAATGTTGTGAAGGCGGGCAGCCTGTTTCGCCAGATCCAGATACTGGCCGCGATACTTGCCAGTATATCGCTTGCCGGTATGCGTACGGGATGTCTTGGGTTTCAACCGCGCGGAGTCGCGATACTGCGTCGCCGCACGGGAATCCAGAATCTTCGACTGCTTGAGGAAGATATCCTTGCGGCTTTTGGTAGACAGAGTTTGCGCCTGCACAGGCAAAACGGCCAGCACAAGGCAGACAACAGAAAACCCAGCAACCCAAGAACGCATCAATGCCTATCCTGCTCGATAAGAAACCAGTCGGATTATAGGTATTCCCACGAAAAATGAAAGCTTGGTAAAGACCAAAGTAAGACTCTTGCCCAACACTGTTGTATCTACTGTTTTCATCCATGATGCAGGCCGTATAGGGTCTCACGAAACAAGTCGCGCCAGATTCGGCGCACATACGCGAAAACAGAACGAGGAATTACATGGCGGGTTCAGTCAACAAGGTCATTCTGGTCGGAAATCTGGGTCGTGATCCCGAAGTGCGGACATTCCAGAACGGCGGAAAAGTATGCAATCTACGCATTGCCACGTCAGAGACCTGGAAAGACCGCAACACGGGCGAACGCCGCGAACGCACGGAATGGCACTCGGTCGCCATATTCAACGAAGGTCTGGTCCGTGTGGCCGAGCAATACCTGCGCAAGGGCTCTAAAGTCTATGTCGAAGGGCAGCTTCAGACCCGCAAGTGGCAGGACCAGTCTGGCCAGGACCGGTATTCTACTGAAGTTGTCCTGCAGGGCTTTGGCTCAACCCTCGTGATGCTGGATGCGCGCGGCGAAGGCAGCGGCGGTGGTTACGGCGGCGGCCAGGCCGGTGGCAGCGGGTACGGAGACCCTTACGGCGGTCCGTCCAGTTCCCCGGCACCGGCATCGGGTGGCATCGACGACGACGAGATTCCGTTCTAGGAAATTCGGAGACACGACATGACATGGTCCTTTTCTCTCGGCCGATTGCTCGGTTCCGAACTGAGGGTCCATGTCACGTTTTTCCTGCTTCTGACCTGGGTGGGCTTTGCGGCCTATTCTGCCGGTGGCCTGCCGGTCGCCATAGACAACCTGTTGTTTGTTCTGGCCTTGTTTGCCTGTGTGGTCGCGCATGAATTCGGTCATGCCCTCATGGCGCGGCGCTTTGGAATCAAGACCCCAGACATAACATTGTTGCCGATCGGCGGGTTGGCCCGTCTTGAAAGGATGCCGGAAAAACCGATGCAAGAAGTGCTTGTGGCACTTGCAGGTCCGGCGGTGAACATCGTGATCTGGGTCATACTGGTCGCCTTCGGAGCAGGAGTGCCGATCGAGACGCTTTCCCAGATCGATTCACCGGGTATCGGGTTTCTGAACAGGCTGGCCTACATCAACCTGCTGCTGGCCGTATTCAACATGATCCCGGCCTTCCCCATGGACGGAGGGCGCGTTTTCCGCGCCCTTCTGTGCCTGCGCATGGATCGCGTCAAAGCAACACGCGTGGCTGCTGTCGGAGGTCAGATCGTTGCGGTGGGTCTGGGGTTTTTGGGGCTGAGTTCAGGCAACCCGTTTCTGGTGCTCATCGCCGTGTTCGTGTTCATCGCCGCCAACGCCGAAAGCCAGGAAGTCGCCCTGCGATCCGCAGCGCGCCGGGTTCTGGCGCGGGACGCGATGATCACGGAATTTCACGCGCTTTCCCCCGAAGATACGCTGAGTACCGCGGCGCAAGCCGTGATCCACACCACTCAACACGAATTCCCTGTATTGGACTCAAGCCAGGCCCTGCTGGGATTCGTCACGCGTGAACGGCTGTTTGCTGCGCTGGCAAGTGACCAACCCAGATCTGCGCCCGCCACGTCGATCATGGACGCGGCGGTCCCCGCAGTTTCGCTTACCACCGGTCTCGAGACCGTTCTGGAGCACTTGCACAACGGCGCTCCGGCCATCGCTGTGGTCACTCGGGGTGGTCGCATGATGGGTTACATCACGCGCGAGAACATCGGTGAACTGATGGTCATTCAGGGGCGCTAGGCTTTTAGGTCAAGCCGTGGCAAGCGCATCCGACAGAACCGAAAGGACCGCATCTTTCGGCACATCTGAGGTCACGAACGCCTCTCCGATCCCACGCGCCAGAATAAACCGAAGCTGGCCATCCACGACTTTCTTGTCCTGTCCCATAAGATCCACCAACGCCTCGGCGCTTGGCAATTCGCCCGGAATATCGGCCAGATCCGTCTTCATCCCCATCGCACGCAAATGCGCGCGCACCCGGCTTGGGTCCTCTTGCGAACACAAACCCAGCCGAGACGACAACTCAAACGCCAGCGCGCAGCCAATTGCCACACCTTCGCCATGCAGAAGGCGGTCAGAATACCCTGTTGCAGCTTCCAGGGCGTGGCAGAACGTGTGACCCAGATTGAGAAGAGCCCTGTCACCTTGTTCGGTTTCATCCCGCGCGACGATGTCGGCCTTCATTTGCACCGAGCGCGTCACCGCATGCACACGGGCCGCCATGTCACCCGAGGAAACGCTTGGCCCGTGCGCCTCGAGCCAATCAAAGAACTTTGCATCGCCAAGCAATCCGTATTTCACGACCTCGCCATAGCCCGACAAGAAGTCTCTTTGGGTCATGGTCCCCAGAACAGAGGTATCCGCCAGAACCAGCGAGGGTTGATGAAACGCGCCGATCAGGTTTTTGCCCTGTGGTGCGTTGATCCCGGTCTTTCCACCGACCGAACTGTCCACTTGCGCCAGCAATGACGTTGGAATCTGCACAAAGCGAACACCGCGCCGCAAAACCGCCGCTGCAAAGCCTGCCAGATCTCCGATGACGCCGCCCCCCAAGGCTACGACGACATCCCGGCGTTCGACTTTTTCTGCAAGCAGCCACTCGACGGCGCGCTCGAAATGCGGCCAGCTTTTGGTTGCCTCTCCGGCGGGCAGCGCCAGTGCGGTCATCTCGATCCCCGCGGCATTCAGCCCGGCGCGCAGCGCCTCAAGATGCAGACCGGCCACGTTTTCATCCGTCAGAACCGCGACTTTTGGCCGGGCCAGAAGTGGTGATATCCAGCCCCCTGCCCGCGTCAGAAGATCCGGACCGATTTCAACATCATAGGATCGGTCACCCAGGTCCACATGTACTGTTTGGTGCATTTATTTGAGTTCCAAAACATCAGGGCGCGCCAACAGAGCGTCGACAACGCGGCCAACCATATTTTCGATCGAGGTCTCGCCATCCGAATCCACTGTCAGATCGGCCTGAGCATAAACCGGCACGCGGGCCTCGTAGAGGGATTTCAGCGTCGCATAGGGATCGGCGGTGCGCAGCAGAGGACGGGTGTCTTTGTGGCGCACACGGTTCCACAGAACATTCAGATCCGCGCGCAGCCAGACGGCAGCACCCTTTTCGGCGATGATGCGACGATTTTCCGGCTGGAGAAACGCCCCCCCACCCGTTGAAAGAATGCCTTTTTGTTCATCCAGCAAGCGCCCGATGACCTGCGATTCCTTGGTGCGAAAGAAAGGTTCGCCGTCACGCTCAAAGATTTCAGGAATGGTCATGTTGGCGGCTGATTCGATCTCGGCATCGCTGTCCAGAAACGGAACACCCAGACGTGCGGCCAACGCGCGACCCACCGCTGTCTTGCCAGCCCCCATCATACCCACCAGAACCACGGTTTTGTGCAGATCAAAACCACCCTGTGTGTCTGTCGAATGTGTGTTATGCTTAATTTCGCTCATTTAAACGTGAATGACGTGATCTTGGAAAAAATGCCAGTTATAACTTGGCCAAAATCAAAAATTGAGGCAGCGTGGGGCCATGGGCCGACTGATCAAATTCCTGATATATGTTCTTTGCCTGGTGTTCATTGGGCTCGTCGCCTACGCCTATGTTGGCCCATTCTTTGGCGCGGATTTTTCTGCGCCTCAAAGTGAAATCCGCGAACCGGTCGTATTGGATGTCAACTAAACAGGCGTTGTTGGCGGTCTTTCTGGCGGGATCGGCACATGCGCAAACCCCGTTATCAGCGATCGAATGGCTTGCGGATCCGCCAGAAAACCTGCCCGGAACCGTATTGCTGGAACCGCCGGTGGCACAGAACGGCGGATTGCCCGAAATTGAGGTCACGCCGCTTGAAGCGTTGTCGCAACCTTTGGGCTTGGTCGCATCATCCGTCACCGGGTTGCCCGTGGATTTGTGGCAAGGCAGCGATGCGAACCGGCTGGCAGAGCTGATCGCGAAGACGCCCGTTCGCGACAACCCGACCATGCAACGCCTGTTGTTTACATTGCTTCTGTCGGAAACCCGCGCACCGGCGGGCCCTGATGCGCAAGAGATTATGCTGCTGGCGCGGCTGGACCGTCTGATGCAACTGGGTGCGGCTGATCCCGTGCAATCGCTGGTTCAACTGGCTGGGCCGACCGATACACAGGATCGGTTTCAGCGTTGGTTTGACGCAACGCTGCTGACCGGTGATGAGGATCGCAGCTGCACCGCCCTTATCGCCGATCCGCACCTGTCAAAGGACTACGCCGCGCAAGTGTTCTGTAAAGCCCGACGCGGAGATTGGGCATCGGCCGCGTTGACGCTTGAGGCAGCGCATGCCCTGAACATCCTGCCGCCGGCAGAGCTGGCGGTTCTGGATCGTTTTCTAAGCCCTGAACTCTATGAAGGCGCGGCTTATCTGCCCCAACCTGAAAACCCGGATCCATTGAGTTTCCGACTGTTCGAAGCGATCGGAGAACGGCTTCCTTCCGCCTCGTTGCCACGCGCTTTCGCCAACGCGGATCTTCGGGATGTGGCCGGATGGAAAGCGCAGATCGAAGCCGCCGAACGGCTTACACGCATTGGCGCTTTGACGCCCAATCAATTGCTTGGACTTTATACCGAAAGGTCCCCGGCAGCGTCCGGTGCAGTTTGGGACAGGGTCGCGGCCATCCAACGATTTGAAAGCGCGCTGGATACGCGAAACGCTGAAGCCATCGGAAAAACGCTGCCGGCGGTCTGGCAGCAGATGCGCAGCGTCGGGCTTGAAGTGCCCTTCGCCGAATTGTTCGCCGAGCGTCTGTCAAAGGTTTCGCTGTCGGTGCCGGCGACTGAAAACCTGCGCTGGCGCATTCTGATGCTGTCTGGCCTGTACGAACAGGCTGCGCAATCAGCGCCGGACAACTCGATCGATACCCTGTTTCTTGCGGCGCTGGCGCAGGGTGATCCGGGGCGGGCGGTTTCTCCTTCTCCGTTGGCCGACGCGGTTTCTCAGGGGTTTGCATGGGCGGCACCCGTACCCAACGACATCGACGCCTTGCTGGACAATGGTCAACTTGGTGAAGCCATACTGGAAGCCATGCAGTTGTTTGCGCATGGTGCACGGGGCAATCTGGTGGATCTGACCGCAGCAATCGCAACCTTCCGACGCGTGGGCCTGGAAGACACCGCGCGGCGTGCCGCGCTGAGCCTGTTGATCCTGCAAGAGCGCTGAAGATGGCTATTCCGGCGACAAATGAGCTATGGATTTCGACCTTTCTACAGGCCCAGGCGGCGGAACTTGGCGCGGCGACAAACACGTTGCTGGCCTATGGCCGCGATCTGAAAGACTTTGCATCCTGGTTGCAGCAGAGGGGATCCGGATTCGATCAGGCAGATCGTGATCAGATCGAGGCCTATCTGATCGACTGCCAGGCACAGGGCTTGTCACGTTCCACCCGCGCGCGGCGATTGTCGGCGATAAAACAGCTGTACCGCTTTGCGTTCGAGGAAGGCTGGAACGAGACGAACCCCGCCATCCAGATCAAAGGTCCGGGGCGGCAGAAGCGACTGCCCAAAACGCTGGACGTGCCCGAAGTCGACCGTCTTCTGGCAGCCGCCCGACAAACCGGGCGCAGCAAGGGCGATCGCATACGCAATACCTGTTTGATGGAAGTTCTGTACGCCACCGGGATGCGTGTGACCGAACTTGTGTCCCTGCCCGTTTCCTCGGCCCGTGGCGATCCCCGTATGTTGCTGGTGATGGGCAAAGGCGGCAAGGAACGCATGGTACCCCTGTCCCCACCGGCGCGGGATGCTTTGGCTGCCTGGTTGATCGCGCGGGACCAAGCCGAAGACCAGACCGTCGAGAAAGGCGGTCAAAGATCCCGTTTTCTGTTTCCGTCGCGCGGCAAATCCGGCCACCTGACGCGGCACAGGTTCTTTCTGCTGGTCAAGGAACTGGCCGTTCAGGGTGGCGTTTCACCCGAGAAAGTCACCCCGCATACCCTGCGCCACGCCTTTGCCACGCATCTGCTGGCCAACGGCGCGGATCTGCGTTCGATCCAGACCTTGTTGGGTCATGCCGACGTTGCAACGACCGAGATTTATACTCATGTTCTGGATGAACGGCTGTCGGAACTGGTGTTGCAACACCACCCGCTGAGCAAAGACCCTGACGAAGACCGGGGCTAAGCCCTTGATCCAGCAGCGCGGCATCCCCATAACGGATGCGTCACCCTAACCCACCAAGGACCAATGGAACCCTCATCTTCTCTGATCGACAGCACATTCTGGATTACGTCAGGCGCGATCCTCTTGTTGCTCGTTTTGTCCGGCTTTTTCTCGGGTTCGGAAACGGCGCTTACAGCTTCGTCTCGCGGAAAACTGCGGGCGCAGGCCGACAAGGGATCACGGGGCGCAAAAAAGGCGCTGGAAATCACCGATGACAATGAACGCCTGATCGGCTCGGTTCTTCTGGGCAACAACCTTGTCAACATCCTGGCCGCCTCGCTGGCGACGGCCTTGTTCACCCGTATATTCGGCGAAAGCGGTGTGGCGTTGGCGACCCTGGTCATGACTTTGCTGGTGCTGATCTTTGCCGAAGTGCTGCCCAAGACCTACGCCATCACCAATTCCGAAAAGGCCGCGGCAGCTGTTGCCCCGATCATCAGCGTTGTCGTGACGGTGTTTTCGCCCATTGTGGCGGCGGTGCGGCTGCTGGTGCGCGGTGTGTTGCGCCTGTTCGGCGTGCAGATCGATCCCGACAGCAACATTCTGGCTGTACGCGAAGAGATTGCCGGCGCCTTGCAACTTGGTCATTCCGAAGGCGTGGTCGAAAAGGAAGACCGCGACCGCATCTTGGGTGCGCTGGATCTGGGCGACCGGACGGTGGAAGAGATCATGCTGCACCGATCGAATATCGAGATGATCGACGCCAATGCCGCCCCAGAGGAAATCCTGAAACAATGTCTGCAAAGCCCCCACACCCGTCTGCCTGTGTTCCGGGACGAGCCGGAAAACATCGTGGGTGTTGTCCACGCCAAGGACCTTTTTCGCGCCATGTATGCGCAGGCAGGCAGCAGCGACGGCGGGACCGACCGTTTGGCAAGCTTTGACATCGGAAAGGTGGCAAACGACCCTTACTTTGTGCCCGAAACCACGACGCTGGACGACCAGATGCGGGAATTCCTGCGCATGCACAGCCATTTTGCATTGGTTGTGGATGAGTATGGGTCACTGCGAGGCCTGATCACGCTTGAAGACATTCTTGAAGAAATCGTGGGCGAGATCGCCGATGAGTTCGACATAGACGAAGAGGTGCCGGTAATGCGCACCGAAGATGGCCAGTATCTGGTTGAAGGATCCATGACGATCCGGGATGCCAACAGGGCGCTGGACTGGTCTCTGCCGGATGACGAGGCGAACACGCTGGCCGGTCTGGTGATTCACGAGGCCCAGATGATCCCTGACGTCGGTCAGGTGTTTTCGTTCCACGGTTTCCGGTTCGAGGTCACGGCGCGTGAAGGCAACCGTATCACGGGACTGAAAGTGCGCCCCCTGTAGCGCCTGCGATTTTTCTGAAATGTTCCGCGCGCTGCCCAAGTGCCTGTCGTCAACTGAACGACCCAATTGCACTGAACCGGGCCCGGATATTCCGATCATCGCACAGTTCGACCCAAGCACGGAGCTGGGCGAGATGGGCCAGTTTGATCACCCCAACTTTGTTTCAGCTGTGCAGTAAAGTGGAAAAGCAGCCTTCAAGGCCGAAAAACCACCGGGCGATGTCGTGCTGAACGAGGCGCAGACCGCCTGTTTGTTTGCCCTCGGCTACAGGATTTGACGACATTGGCTGCGCGAGAAGGCTGTGCAAATCCAAAGCTGGTGCAATAGATGACATGCGACACTTGTTGTCGCTAACAGACGAGTAATATCCCCATCGGCTCTACAGTTTTTTCCAAAGTCATGGGGAGGAACACTGTGAAAACCACCTGTCAGGTTGCCGTCATCGGGGGCGGCGTCGTCGGATGCTCGGTGCTCTATCACCTGACCAAGCTGGGCTGGTCCGACGTGATGCTGCTGGAGAGGTCGGAACTGACCAGCGGATCGACATGGCACGCGGCGGGTGGGTTTCATACGCTCAACGGCGACACCAACATGGCCGCGCTGCAGGGCTATACTATCCGGCTGTATAAAGAGCTGGAAGAGATCACCGGCATGTCCTGCGGGCTGCACCATGTGGGCGGCATCACGCTGGCCGACAATCAGGACCGGTTCGACATGCTGCTGGCCGAACGCGCCAAGCATCGCTTTATGGGGCTGGAGACCGAGATCGTCGGCCCCGACGAGATCAAGAAGATCGCCCCCATCACCAACACCGACGGCATCATCGGCGCGCTCTATGACCCTTTGGACGGACACCTCGACCCCTCGGGCACGACCCACGCCTATGCCAAGGCCGCGCGCATGGGCGGAGCCACGATCGAGACCCACTGCATGGTGCGCGAGACCAACCAGCGCCCCGACGGCACATGGGACGTTGTGACCGACAAGGGCACCATCCACGCCGAGCATATCGTCAACGCCGGCGGCCTCTGGGCGCGCGAGGTGGGCGCGATGGCGGGCATCTACTTCCCGCTGCACCCGATGGAACACCAATACCTGGTCACCGACAACATCCCCGAAATCGAGGCGATCATCGACGCAGGCGGCGAGCATCCGCACGTCATGGACCCGGCCGGCGAGAGCTATCTGCGGCAGGAAGGGCGCGGCCTGTGCATCGGCTTCTACGAACAACCCTGCAAGCCTTGGGCGGTGGACGGCACGCCGTGGGAGTTCGGACATGAGCTGCTGCCCGACGATTTCGACAAGATCACCGACAGTATCGAATTCGCCTATCGCCGCTTCCCGGTTCTGGCCGAGGCCGGAGTGAAATCGGTGATCCACGGCCCCTTCACCTTTGCCCCCGACGGCAACCCGCTGGTCGGGCCGGTGCCGGGCGTGCGCAACTACTGGTCGGCCTGCGGCGTGATGGCCGGGTTCAGCCAAGGCGGCGGCGTCGGCCTGACGCTGGCGCAATGGATGATCGAGGGCGAGCCCGAGCGCGACGTCTTTGCCATGGACGTGGCCCGCTTCGGCGACTGGATCACCCCCGGCTACACCCGCCCCAAGGTGATCGAGAACTATCAGAAACGATTCTCCGTCGCCTACCCCAACGAGGAACTGCCCGCCGCGCGGCCCAACCGCACCACGCCGATGTATGACATCTTCAGCGGTCTGGGCGCCGTCTGGGGCCAGCAATACGGGCTCGAGGTCGCCAACTATTTCGCGCAAGCGGACGAGCCGACTTATGAAACCCCGTCCTTCCGCCGCTCGGACGCCTTCGACGCAACGGACCGCGAGGTGCGTGTCGTGCGCGGAGGCGTGGGTATCAACGAGGTGCACAATTTCGGCAAATACCTTGTGACAGGTCCGCGCGCCCGCGACTGGCTGGATCGGATCTTGGCCGGGCGCATCCCCGCCCCGGGCCGCCTGTCGCTGACCCCGATGCTGTCGCCCAAGGGCAAGCTGATCGGCGATTTCACCGTGTCCTGCCTGGGCGAGGAGGAATTCCAGCTCACCGCCTCATATGGTGCGCAGAATTTCCACATGCGCTGGTTCCGGCAGCATCAGGAAGACGGCATAACCATCGAGAATATCAGCGACAAACGCAACGGGTTCCAGATTGCAGGCCCCAATGCCCGCGAGGTTCTGGCTGCCTGCACCCGCGCCGATATCAGCGACATGCGCTTCATGGACGTGCGCCGCATGGTCGTCGGCATGACCGAATGCATCGTGCAGCGGGTCAGCTATTCCGGCGACCTGGGGTTCGAGATCTACTGCGATCCGATGGCGCAGCGGCAGCTGTGGTGGACGCTTTGGCAGGCCGGCCAACCGCACGGCATCACCCCCTTCGGCATGCGCGCGATGATGAGCCTGCGGCTGGACAAGTTCTTCGGCTCGTGGATGCGCGAATTCTCACCCGACTATACCCCCGCCGAAACCGGGCTGGATCGCTTCATCGCCTTTGGCAAGGACGCCGATTTCATCGGCCGCGCCGCCGCCGAGGCGGAACGTGCCAACGGCCCCGCGCGCAGGCTGGTGGCCTTCGAAGTCGATGCAGTCGATGCTGACGTGAACGCCTATGAACCGATCTGGCTGGACGGCAAGGTTGTGGGCTTTTGCACCTCGGGCGGTTATTCGCATTATGCCCGCAAGTCCGTCGCCATCGGTTTTCTGCCAACCGAACGCGCAGCAGATGGGCTTGAAACGAAGATCGAAATACTGGGCCAGATGCGCAAGGCAAAGGTCATCTCGACACCCATGTTTGACGCAGATGGCGCCCGAATGAGGGGATGACTCGGGCTCGGGCTGACGGCATTGTGCTGAAATGACTGAAATACCCATTATCCTTCTGGCGGCTGGCCAATCCAGCCGCATGGGCGGCATCGACAAATTGATGCAGCCGATCAACGGCATCCCGTTGATCGCCCGCTCTGCAAGCGTGGCCTGCGCCGTGGGACCTGTGATCGTCGCCCTGCCCCCTGAACCAAATCCAAGATATGGCGCGCTTGATGGCATGGATGTTCAGATCGTTCCGGTCCGGGATGCGGCAGAAGGCATGAACGCCAGTTTGCGCGCCGCGATCCAAAACCTGCCACCTGATGCACCCGCCGCGATGGTTTTTCTGGCTGATCTGCCCGATCTGACAGAAGCTGACCTGGCAGCAATCCTGAAAGCGCGAGAAACCCATCCCGACAACCTGATCTGGCGTGGGACGACCGAGGAAGGAAAGCCCGGTCATCCGGTGGTGTTTGACAGATCCCTTTTTGATCAACTGTCACAATTGCAGGGGGACGACGGTGCCCAGAAGATCGTGCGAAAGCATCAAAACAGTGTTCATCTGCATCCCCTGCCCGGCCGAAACGCACTGTTGGATCTGGATACCCCGGGTGACTGGAAGGCCTGGAGCAAAAAACATGCCCCCTGAACAAACACGGCCCGGTCTTATCGACCGGGCCGGTGCCCAAAACAGGACTACCACTTTGCTCAATCTCCAAAGCGCGGCCAGTGTGCTTTCAGAAACACCCCGGCTCTCAAACAGCCAAACCTAAACAAGACCCCCTCGTTAACACGCCGTTATCACTTTTGGTGATCGAGTTAGCCGCCAGCGCCCCCTAGCGCTTTTGGCTCCCCTCACTTGGGCACCTTCATCCTCACTTATCCGATCGTTCGAAACAACGTAAAATTGGAAGGAAGGGTTAATTTGGGTCTTGTTCAAATGGCTTTTACGCAACATCGCGCCAACCAGAAATCAACTTAAAGGCGATAGACTGTTTTCACAAGAGGTAGCGATTCGTGATTAAACGCAAACTTATTAGCCAATATCCGTAATCATCCACATTTTTTTTGTGTCAAGCCATGTCTCAACCAAACCCACCCACAACCATTGGAAGAGCAGTTCTTTTCCCCATCATTTGGAAGGATGATTGTCAACAAAACAAAACAAATTCAATGTTTTTGAAAGTTTGACGCAATTTTTAGCAACAATCCTCCGATTCGCTGCGGTCTTGGTCGGTGAATTTCCGCGAATCCCGATTGAAGTCGACCGCAAGCCAACACCGACTTTGTGGCAAAATTAAGATTTATTAATTGATCAGTCAGGAAACGCCAATTCTGAGCATGCATCTGTTGTCTCAACGCGCAGCCGCAACTGCGCGACGATAATCAGGAGACACAAATGAGCATCCGCAAATCCTCGCTTTTACTTCCCCGCACTTCCAACTGGGTCGGTGTCAGTGCGCTCGGCGCGGCCCTACTGGCAACGACGGCTATCCCTTCCATGGCGGACGAGGCATTGGCTGACCTGGTTGAGACCGTTTCACCGTCGGTCGTAACCATCATCGCTGAACAAGACGCAGTGCCGACCCCAGCCCAGGGGCAGAACTTTGACTTCGAAGGACACCCGTTTGGTGAATTCTTCAAACGCTTCGGCGGCCCCGAAGGGTTCAACATGCCGCAACGCGGCCCGTCTCAGGGCCTGGGTTCGGGATTTGTTCTGGACGAAGCCGGATACATTGTTACCAATCACCATGTCGTCGACAATGCCTCGACCGTGACCGTAAGGCTCAGCGATGACCGTACCTTCGACGCCGAAGTGGTCGGAACGGACCCGCTGACGGATATCGCGGTTCTGAAAATCGACGCGGGAACTGACCTGCAAGCCGTAGAGCTTGGCGACAGTGATGAAATCCGCGTAGGTGAAGACGTGGTCGCCATCGGCAACCCCTTCGGCCTCAGCTCGACCGTGACCACGGGCATCGTTTCGGCAAAAGGCCGCAACATCTCGGAAGGCCCTTATGCCGAGTTCATCCAGACGGATGCAGCGATCAACAAGGGCAACTCGGGCGGCCCCCTGTTCAACATGGATGGCGAAGTGGTCGGTGTGAACTCGGCCATCTATTCGCCCAGCGGTGGTTCGGTGGGGCTTGGATTTGCCGTCACGTCCAACATCGTTGAACACATCGCGGCCGATCTGCGGGATGACGGACAGGTGAGCCGCGGTTGGCTGGGCGTGTCGATCCAGAACGTAAGCCCACAACTTGCGGCAGCGTTGGGAATCGACGCTTCCTCGGGCGCGCTGGTGTCTGACGTGGTTGCGGGCAGCCCGGCAGACGGCGCCCTGAAGCAGGGAGACGTTATCCTGACCTTCAACGACGATGCCGTGGAATCCAGCGGTGACCTGCCCATCCTTGTGGGCACGACCAAGGTCGGCACCGACAGCACTCTGACCGTTTTGCGTGACGGCAGGATGGAAACGGTGACCTTGACGGTTGGCCAGCATCAGGCCGCATCGGCCGAGGCCGACAAGCCGGTCGAGGCGGAAATTGCGGGAACAACACTGGGTGTGACCGTGGCCCCCCTGACCGAAGCGGTTCGGGCAGAAACCGGTGTTGCTGAAACCGTCCAGGGCGTCGTCGTCACCGACCTGAAGCCCGACAGCCCAGCGGCAAAGGCCGGCCTGCAACGCGGCGATGTGATCGTCAAGCTCGGCAATCAGGACACTGTCTCTCCGGACGCGCTGAAATCTGCGCTGGACAGTGAGAAAACCGATCCTGCCCTGGTGCTGATCAACCGTGGCGGCAGCCAGATTTTTGTCGCGGTCGAACTGGCCTGACCTTGAACATGCGCGCGCCGCTTGATGGGGATTTTCGGCGCACGCCTCACCCGGCGGATCAGAGTTGTCCACTATCCGCCGGGCTTGCCGGGTGCCGGCCCAGCACCCGGCAAGAACTTCTTCTAACCATATGCTTTAGTTAAAATTTGTGTTTAAATATCAAAAGAAAGGATCCCGACCATGAGCCGCCGTCTGTTGATCGTCGAAGATGATGCTGACACCAGGGACTTCATCGCCAAAGGTTTTGGCGAAGAGGGGTATGTGGTCGAAACCGCCGCTGACGGTCGTGAGGGGTTGTACCATGCCACGGACGGTGGGTTTGACGCCATTGTTCTTGACAGGATGCTGCCCGGTCTGGATGGGCTGTCGCTGATCAAGTCAATGCGGGCCGCCGGTTTGAAAACCCCGGTTTTGATGCTGACGGCGATGAGCGCTGTGGACGAAAGGGTCAAAGGGCTGCGCTCGGGCGCTGACGACTACCTGGTCAAGCCTTTTTCGTTTCAGGAGTTGCACGCCAGAATCGAAGCCCTTTTGCGTCGCCCTCAGGAATCCGAAGAGACGCCGACATTGACTTGCAAAGACCTTCAGATGGACTTGTTGACTCGCAAAGTCACACGCGATGGGCACGAGATCACTCTGACACCGCGTGAGTTTCAGATTCTCGAATTTTTCCTGCGCCGCAAAAACCGTGTGGTGTCGCGCACCATGTTGCTTGAAGGGGTTTGGGATTATCATTTTGACCCGAACACCAACGTCGTGGACGTGCATATTTCGAAGTTGCGACGCCAGTTGGACGAAGGCGGTGACGCGCCGTTGATTGAAACCGTCCGCGGAGCGGGTTACATGATGTCCGATGGATAACCTTAGGCTTTCCCTAAACAATTCCCGCACAAGGCTGGTTGCAACCAGCATGTTTCTGAGCACGATTCTGACGGCGTCTGTGCTCGCCATCGTCTATGTGACCGCCAACCGAAGCATCGAGGCCGAAACCCGCTCGGTCGTGTCAGCCGAGTTGACGGGGCTTGCGGATGAATACGAAAGGCGTGGGCTGATAGGTTTGATCACTGCAATTGAGCGCCGTTTGCCAAGTGCCGCCGAGCGGGATGCGCTTTACCTTTTGACAGACAGGTTGGGGGTCAAACTTGTCGGCAATCTCAAGACCTGGCCGGTGAACATTGCTGCCGGAAGCGGTTGGGTGGACTTGGAATTGCGCCGGGCCGACAACGATCAGCTTGTGCCCGTTTCAGCCGCATCCATCCGCCTGCCGGGCGGCGAGCGCCTGCTGGTCGGGCGGGATGCAGCGTCGCGCCAGCAATTCGACAGGGTACTGTTTCGCTCGGTTGCACTGGCGCTTGGGATAGCTTTGGTTTTGAGTGTCATCACCGGCTGGTTGTTCACACGCTTGGTGTTTTCACGCCTTTCGGATATCGCCAGCACGGCCGAGAATATCGTTTCAGGCGACCTGTCAAAACGGATGCCGCTGCGCGGAACCGGGGACGAATTCGATCAGGTTTCAGGCACATTGAACAACATGCTTGACCGGATCGAGGAGTTGATAAGCAACCTTCGGACCACATCCAATTCAATTGCTCATGATCTCCGCTCACCTTTGTCTCGTCTGCGGCAAAGGGTCGAGGCCCTCTCTGAACCCGACAAAAGCGACTTGGATCGCGAGATCGACATTGCGCGGGCGACCGGTGAGATCGATCACGTCCTGCGGGTTCTGGGGCAGCTCACTGAAATCTCTCGGGCCGAGGCCGGCCTGGGGCGCGAGCAATTCGAAACCATCGATTTGCAGCAACTTGTTGGTGATGTTGTCGAGCTTTATGACCCGGTGGCCGCCGATCAAGGCGTGCAGCTTGAAGTCAAAGGTTCCGCCCCTGCCATTCAGGGGCACCGGCCCCTTCTGTCGCAAGCTCTTTCCAATCTGTTGGAAAACGCAATGCGTTACGCGCCGGAACATACTGCAATCACGATTTCGATCGGTACTCGCGACGGTTTCACCCAACTGAGCGTCAGGGATCGTGGCCCCGGCGTACCGCCTAAAGAACTGGATCGCCTTCAGCTTCCCTTCGTGACACTTGACCCCGCGCGGACGGAACGGAATGCGGGTTTGGGCCTGGCTCTGGTGGCCGCAATCTCACATATGCACGGCGGAAAATTTGCCGCCCGGAACTGCGACCCCGGGCTGGAAACCACGATCAATCTGGCACAACTGCGTTAATCCGGAACACCGTATATCGCCATGGTCTTGTTCTTGTATCGCGTGTCGGCGGTGACATCCGCACCGAACCAATCCGGTGGCACGTATGCTTTGGCCTGCTCCTCTGAAGTGAATTCTACCTCGACCAAGCGTAGCGGCACCAGATCACCTGAAAAGACGTCCAGCTCGAACAGCAAGCCATCCGGCAAATGGCCGGTGTAGCGCTCTTTTTCCACCCTGCGCCCTTCTGTTTCCGGCCAGAAGGTTTCGAACTGATCCGCAGTTATCTCAGCCTCTCGCTCTAACCGGACCAGGCCACCAACCCCTTTCAAGGTCAAAAAATACGCATCGTTCTTTTGCCTCAGCCGCAGCTCGGTGGAATCGTCGGGGGCCGTCAGATAACCCTGTCTTACGACGGCCTTTTTCGCTTTGCTCAGGTCCGGCAGGCTTGAAACCAGAAACTTGCGCTCGATTTCCTTGCTCATTGGTTCGAAATCACTCCGTTTTCCAGCTCTTCAAACAGCGCCCAGTAAGACGCACAGGCCGCACTGCGCCCGGCATAAGTACAGACCGGGGCACGATTCTGACCCATCTTTTCAATATCCGCAGCGAAAGGAACCACCGTCCGCAAAAAGCGTTTCGGATACAGCTTGCGCATCGCCTTCATGGTTTCCTGATGCAAAACCTTCCGGTGTTGCACCATCGAAAAAAAGGCGCGCAGCTTTTTCTTGCGCAGCTTGTGTTGTTCAAAAAAGCTTACCAACTGATCGAAACTCCGCTCGGACAGGGTTGTCGGCATGACCGGCACAACGATTTCATCGGCAGCTTTGAAGACATTTTCAGACAAAGTCGAAAAGTTGGGCGGGCAATCCAGAACGATCACGTCATAGTCGCTGCCCGCGGCCATCAAAGCTTTTTTCAGCCGCGAGCGTTTGTTTCGCATCCGCGACAGGAACACGTCGAAGTCGCGGAAGGTCAGGTTCGCCGGCAGAACGTCCAGCCCTTCGAAATCGCTGGCCCGGATCGCCTTGATAAACCGCTCCACATCCTCGAAAAACCGCGCATCCTTCAGCTTTTTTGATGGCTTCACCCGAAAGTAGAACCCTGAAGCGCCCTGGGGGTCGAGATCGCACAACAGCACCTGTTGCCCCGCCTGCGCATAGGAATAAGCCAGATTCACCGAAGTAGCGGTTTTGCCGACACCGCCCTTGTTGCTGTAACAGGCAATGATCTTCATTCCTCACTCCTTTTTTCGGTGAAACAAGTTCCGAAACAGGCGCCGGGTATCTGGCCCGTCAAACTTCTGAAAGCTGGCAATCACACGGCTCCGCTCGGCCTTTTGGCGCTGATCCAGAACGGCAATCAATCCCCCCACGGCCAGGCCCATCCGCGCATCCACACGGCCCCGCGTGTCGCTGTGCTGCGCGACAAAAGCCGTCAAGGACTTTTGCTGAACAGCACAGTCGTTGAACACGCCCAGATTGTCCTGTAGCTTTTTCAACGGTTTGATGATTGTCTTGAAGCTCTTTTCATCGAACAGAGGCCCAAAAATCTCCATCAGATAGCGCAGTTTCTTGCAATCGATACGAAGGTCATGCACGGTTTCGTCCCGAGTTTCGTCAGTGACACCGCGTGCGATTTTGCAGACCGTGCGATACCGTTTCCAGATCAATGCGCACGCGTATTCATGTGCTGCCCGTTTCGCGTTTGATCCGGGCGTCAGGCTGTCTGTTCCGTTGAACATCGCCGTCAGATCGGACATACGGGCGTTGTATTCGTCACTGCGCAACCGGCGGGACAAGCGTGACAGTTCCTTGGCACGCTCTTTCTCGAAAAGGTCGAACATCTCTTGAAGGCCCGCGTGAAGACTGGGCGGTACAAGACTGAAGTATTTATCTTTTTCCAGAAGATAGACATCCAGATCACGCATACGCCCGGTGGCGGCCATGAGATCGGAAAAGACACGTTTCAATTGCACTGTCTGCGTGTCTGAAAAAACGCCTTTGAACAGGCTGATCACGGAGCGGACCTTTCGCAATGACACCCGGTAATCATGCAGAAACTCTGTGTCGATATCGGCTATCACCCCATATTCGTTTTGCCGGGCAACTTCCAGATATGTTTGAATAATATCTGCCGCGACCTGAATAGACGGCTCAGCTTCCCCCAACTTGATCTCTGGCTTGGCCCGATAGGCGGCCATGCCAGGGAAAAGTCCGGCACAAAGCGCTTCGACACCCGGCCCGCCCCCGGACAAGGCGGAAATCGCGGTGTTCACCTTTTGAAATTCTTTCTCATACCCCCGCAGCCGCTGAAGCTGAACGATTGCTGCCTGACCCGTCTGCGAAGACAGGCACCAAACCGTTCCCCTGACCAGCGTTTTGTCAAGCTCATCCAATACGGCGAGGGATTTCACCTGAATCTCCCCGGCTCCGATCTGCATCAGCGCACGCAGTTTGGGGAAACCCTTCAAAGCCGCTTTCACGGGGCCCTGCGGTAGCTCTTGAACAAACCGCCCCTGCCCCTTGCAGCGTTGAGACAGCGGCGCACGGCCATTTCGGAAAAGCCACAATGTTTCTGCGACCTCAAGCAGAACACGACCTGAATTCCGCAACGATTGATCGTGGCAATCCAAAAGCACGAAAGACCTCGATTCCGTCGGTGGACCGATCCTGATCGCAAACCCGGGAATGAGCTTTTCAACAAGCGACTGGTCAATGGAACGGGACAGAATGCACTGAATACCTGAAGGTTCCGTCATGATCCACCAATCCGGGGCGTTTTCAGGTATTCATTGACGCTGGTCTCAACGATCTTCGGCACGTTGGTTCCTTCTTCGACGGTTCTGATCCTTCATCACGTTCAGCCTATTCGACTGTTACCTTGGTCAGCAGACTGTCTGGCCCTGGACCGACCCGCTTTTGTGTCTTTCGGCTTTTGAAACCCGGACCGCCGAGGCAGCATGACCTCATGAGAGCGGAAACACCACAAGACAGCAAGACATTATGTTTCGACAATGCGCAAACATGGGTGACAGACCCCGGAGGTGCAATTAAGACAGGCTCATGAGCGATCCGGTTTCTTCGATCCGCAACCTTGGCCCGGCTTTCGAGCAGGCCTGCGCGCGCGCCGGCATCCACTCGGCTGAAGAACTGCGACAGCTGGGACCGGATGAAGCCTATGCCCGGCTTTTGCGGGCTGGCACCAAAGCACATTTCATCGGCTACTATGTTTTGGTGATGGGGCTTCAGGGACGCCCTTGGAATGATTGCAAGGGTGAAGAGAAGAAGAAGCTGCGACAGCGTTTCGACGCGATCAAGGCCGGCAACAGCGCCGCGCCGGAAAACCAGATGGTTGCCGATCTGGATGCCATCGGGGTCCGCGTTGCAACCAAAGATCTAAAGCAGGTCTGAATAAAAAAGGCCGCTCCTGGCGGAGCGGCCCGATCCTTCGGCAAAAAACCGGCTTAGCCGACCAGTTCGATGCCCGAGAAGAAATATGCGATCTCAACAGCCGCGGTTTCCGGAGCGTCGGAACCGTGAACCGAATTTTCGCCAACCGATTCAGCGAACTCGGCGCGGATGGTGCCCGGTGCTGCGTCCGCCGGGTTGGTTGCACCCATAACTTCACGGTTCTTCGCAATGGCACCTTCGCCTTCCAGAACCTGAACAACGACCGGAGCCGAAGACATGAATTCGCACAGTTCGTCATAGAACGGGCGCTCGGCGTGCACTTCGTAGAACTTGCCGGCTTGTTCCTTGGTCATGTGGATGCGCTTCTGCGCAACGATACGCAGCCCGGCTTCTTCGAACTTGGCGTTGATCTTTCCAGTCAGATTGCGGCGCGTTGCGTCGGGTTTGATGATCGAGAATGTACGTTCCAGTGCCATGTCGGCCTCTCCTTACAATGTGGCGCGGGTCCGCGCCGAAATCCATCGCGCGCCGCGTATCACGGTCTTTCGCTCATGAAAAGTGTTATGATGGTTTGCCTGCCGCTTTGGCGCTCAGAATGTATCCGGCAAAGGGTCTGTCCGGTCCAGACGCCGAACGTAAAGCACTGCAAGCAGACCTGCAAAACTGCTGGCCCACATCATGCCCAGAACCAGAAACGGCCCGTTTTCAGGGCTGACAAACGCACCCGTCATCGAGGTCAAGATCGCGCCAAGCCCGACCACCATCGCCCCGGACAACCCTGCCGCGCTGCCTGCCAGTTTGGGTCGCACGGACATGACCCCTGCCGAAGCGTTTGCATTGGTCAGTCCATTGCCGAACCCAACGCAGATGGCCGAACCGAAGAATACCCAGACTGACCCCAGCCCGGCGATGAACAGAAGCAATCCGCAGAATGGCCCGGTCGAAGCCACAACGCGGCCGATCAGGATCATTGTGGTCAGACGTGTCCGTGCCGCGATCCGACCAGTAACGAAGTTACCGACCATGAACCCGCCTGTTATGATACCAATCCCAAGGCCCAACATGGCAGGGCTCAGATCAAACCACGCGGCGGCGATTAATGGCGCACCGGTGATGAAGCTGTAGAACCCACCAATCGAAAACGAAGCGCATAAGGCATAACCCCAGAATCGACGGGCGCGAAAAAGATCCGGATACTCGCGCATTTGGGCTGTAAAGGTTGAAGAGCGGTTTGTATTGGTCTCGCCCATGTCGAACCAAAGCAAAACCAGCAGCCCTGCCCCCAGCACAGTGTAAAGAACAAACCCCGAGCGCCAGCCAAAAAGCATGTCGAGTGTCCCACCCAGCATCGGGCCAAGCATTGGCGCCAAAGCCATGGCCATCGCCACATACCCCAGTTTGCTTGCAGCCTCGTTCGGCGGATACTGATCTCTGATCGATGCGCTGGAAAGAACCGACCCAGCCACCACCGCGGCCTGCAAAAGACGAAAGCCCAGAAAGGTCCAAATGGCCTCGGCCAGAGAGCATCCGATTGAGGCGATGACGAAGATGGTGATGCACATCAAAAGTATCGGTCTGCGTCCGTAACGATCGGAAAGCGGACCCATGATCAGTTGCAACACGGCTGAGACCGCCAGATACCCGGCAACCGACAGGTTAACCAAGCCATAATCCACACCGAAATCCGTACTCATGTGGGCCAAAGACGGCAGGAACATGTTCAATGATAAAACCGACAGTGCCGTGGCAAAGATCAGAGTGACCAAGTGCGGAGGTGTCCGGGCCGCGCGCATGTAAAAACCGTTCTGAATAGCAAACGACACAGCGCTATCACATTGCTGAAAGCTTGAACATGCCGAGCCGCTGGCGGCGGCAACACAGCTCTGCTAAGAGCGCCCCATGTTACGGATCGAAGACATCACTTATGCCGTTGAAGGTCGCCCGTTGTTTGACGGCGCAACCGCGACAATTCCCGATGGTCACAAGGTTGGCCTTGTCGGTCGGAACGGAACCGGAAAGACCACGCTGTTCCGCCTGATCCGGGGCGAGTTGGCTTTGGAATCGGGAAATATCTCGGTCCCGAAACGCGCTCGGATCGGTGGCGTGGCGCAAGAGGTGCCCTCCTCCGACGTCTCGCTGATCAATACAGTTCTGGCCGCCGATACCGAACGCAGTGCGTTGATGGCCGAGGCCGAAAGCGCCGAAGACCCGATACGCATCGCTGAGATTCAGACACGTCTGGCCGATATCGACGCCTGGTCCGCCGAGGCCCGCGCAGCTTCGATCCTCAAGGGGTTGGGCTTTGACGACGAAGACCAGCAGCGCCCCTGTTCAGATTTCTCGGGCGGGTGGCGGATGCGCGTTGCGCTGGCGGCGGTGCTGTTTTCTCAGCCCGATCTGCTGCTGCTGGACGAACCGACCAACTATCTGGACCTCGAAGGCGCGCTTTGGCTGGAAAGCTACCTGGCCAAATATCCGCACACTGTGATCATCATCAGCCACGACCGCGGCCTTCTGAACCGCGCCGTGGGGTCGATCCTGCATCTGGAAGACCGCAAGCTGACCTATTACTCGGTGCCCTACGACAAGTTCGCGGAACGCCGTGCGGAACGGCTGGCACAGGCGGAATCGGAAAACGCCAAGGCCAAGGCCCGCATCGCACATCTGCAAAGCTTTGTGGATCGGTTCCGTTATAAGGCGTCGAAGGCCGTTCAGGCCCAGTCGCGCCTGAAGATGATCGAACGCATCCAACTGGTCTCGACCCCGCAAGAGGCCGCCCTGCGCGCCTTCAGCTTTCCGGAACCCGAGGAACTGTCGCCGCCGATCATCCAGATCGAAGGCGGCGTCACCGGCTATGGCGAAACCGAAGTGCTGCGCCGCCTGAACCTGCGTATCGATCAGGATGACCGTATCGCGCTGTTGGGCAAGAACGGACAGGGCAAGTCGACCTTGTCCAAGCTGCTGTCGGACCGGCTGCCCCTCATGGCGGGCAAGATGACCCGCAGCAACAAGCTGCGCATCGGGTATTTCGCACAGCATCAGGTGGATGAGCTTTACGTGGACGAAACGCCGCTGGACCACCTGCGCCGTCTGCGCCCTGACGAAGCGCCGGGCAAGTGGCGCTCGCGTCTGGCCGGGTTCGGGTTGAATGCGGATCAGGCGGAAACCGAGGTCGGGCGCCTGTCGGGCGGACAGAAAGCGCGGCTTTCACTGCTGCTCGCCACGATCGACGCGCCCCATATGCTGATCCTTGATGAGCCGACCAACCACCTTGACATCGAAAGCCGCGAGGCGCTGGTCGAGGCGCTGACGGCCTATTCCGGCGCGGTGGTTCTGGTCAGTCACGACATGCACCTGCTGAGCCTTGTCGCGGATCGTCTCTGGCTGGTTTCGGACGGTGCCGTCAAACCTTTCGACGGCGACCTTGAAGCCTATCGGTCCCTGCTGCTGGCGCGCGACAGACCTGTCAGGGAAAAGCCCCGCGCGGTCAAATCGAAACGCCCCCCACGCGAGACGATACTGGCCTTGCGTGCGGATCTGCGCAAATGCGAGGACCGAATCGAAAAGCTGACGGAAATGCACGACAGGCTTTCGACCAAACTGGCCGATCCGGCGCTGTACGAGGACGAAAGGATCAACGATCTGGAAACCTGGAACCGCAAGTTCACCGAAGTCACCGAGGCCATGCAAAAAGCCGAGGCATTGTGGGTCGCGGCCGCCGAACGGCTTGAACAGGCAGAAACCGCATGAGCACGCCCATCACGGACACCGACGCCATGATCGCAGGTATGCAGCCCGACTTGCAGCCCGGTGAATTTGCCTTTGTCGTCTGGCCTGACAACAAACCCTGGCCTGACGGAACACGTGCAAGCTGCGTCGAGGCGGAGGGGTTGTCCCTGATCGTCCCGATTGACAGCGCGCCACAAGACACGGTCGCCATGCACTGCATCACATTGCAGGTTCATTCCTCTCTGGAGGGCGTGGGCCTTACCACTGCCGTATCTGGTGCTTTGGCGCGGCAGGGAATACCTGCAAACATGGTCGCGGGATATCACCACGACCACATCTATGTCCCCGCAGCGCAGTCGCAAGACGCCTTGCGGGTCCTACAAGACCTGCAACGGAGCAGCAAACAGTGATAGACAGCGCATTCCTGATTACTGCGTTCACGACGCTATTCGTGGTGCTCGACCCGCCTGCGCAAACACCGATCTTTGTGGCACTGACCCAGGGCATGGATTGGAACACGCGCCGCTCGATCGCAATCCGCGCGTGTCTGACGGCGGGCGTCATTCTGGCCATGTTTGCCGCCTTTGGCGAAGCCCTGCTGGGGTTTGTCGGTATCTCGATGGAGGCATTCCGGGTCGCAGGTGGCGTCCTGCTGTTCCTGACAGCGCTCGACATGCTGTTTGAACGCCGAACAAAACGGCGTGAAACCAGCGCCGAGGAAGAAGAGCACCCGGATCCATCGGTCTTTCCGCTGGGCATCCCGCTGATTGCAGGCCCCGGATCGATTGCAACGATGATCCTGCTTGCGGGTCAGCAGCCCGGTATACAGGGGTTGGCCATCGTCATCGGTGTGATGCTGGTCGTGCTGGCGATGGTGTTCGTGATGTATCTGACATCCGGCGCTGTGGCCCGTATTCTGGGCAAGACCGGGCTGAACGTACTGACCCGCCTGCTGGGCATGTTGCTGGCAGCTTTGTCGGTTCAGTTCATCTTGGATGGCCTCAAGGCCTTTGGATTTGCGTCCTGAATTCCCATGTATCACTCAGATAGTCTTGTTGGGATAACGGTATGGATGGCGACAGCATTGCACGTTTGGCGTATCTGAGCTTGCTCGGCGCAGCGGTGGTGGCCTGGTTCATCTCTCAGAACCGGCAATCGCTGAACAAGACCCTGCAACAGATGATGGCCTGGGTGTTCATCTTTATTGGCGTGATAGCCGTCATCGGCTTGTGGGAAGACATACGGTCTTCGGTTGGCCCTGCCCCGCAGATGACCGTCACCGGCAACGCGATCGAGGTGCCTCGTGCCTATGATGGTCACTATTACCTTCCGGTTTTGGTGAATGGTGAGCCGATCAACTTTCTTGTCGACACCGGCGCCAGCCAGATCGTTCTCAGTGCCCGGGACGCAGAACGTGTAGGCATCGATCCCGATCAACTGAACTATTTCGGCCGCGCCCTGACCGCCAACGGCGAGGTGCGCACGGCGCCGGTGCGGCTTGACACCCTGACCGCAGGGCCCATTACCGACCAGAACGTATCGGCCTGGGTCAATGAGGGCGAGCTGGACAAGTCGCTTCTGGGGATGGAATATCTGCATCGTTTCTCGAGCGTCCAATTTGCAAATGGTAAGTTGATCTTGTCTCGTTGACGGCCCGGGCAGCTTGAGAACAAAAATAGAACATGCTAGTGTTCCGGCATGTCCACTCAGCTTCTTGGCCACAAAACTGCGCGTCAGGCACCGGGGGTAAAGCTCCATCCGCAGATCACCCTGGAACTGGGCCGCGTGCACGAGGCATGCGGCCCCGCCCGGCGCAGCTTTGCCATGTGGCTGGCCAGTCAGACGCAGGGGCCGGTCTTGTGGATTTCCCCCGCCTGGGAACCCGGCCAGCTGAACCCCGATGGGATGATGGCCTTTGCCGATCCGGCCCGGTTCATATTTGTTCATCCCACCCGTGCCGAAGATCTGCTGTGGTGCCTGGAGGAGGCGCTGCGCAGCGGGGCCATTCCGCTGATAATCGGCGACCTGCCCGGCGCACCGGGGCTCACGCCGATACGCCGGATGCATCTGGCTGCCGAACAGGGGGGTGCGATGGGGCGGGCTCCGCTTGGTTTGCTGCTGACACCCGGAGATGGCGGCGCGCAAGGGGTTGAAACGCGCTGGCACATGGCGGCCACCCATCGGGATGAGGCTCGGATCTGGGCTCTGACACGCCGCCGCGCCCGTGCCCTGCCCCCGGTCACATGGCAGGCCACCATGACCGCCGCTCGTGCCGGGTTGCATCTGGAACGGATCGAAACCGAAGACACACCGGCATAAAGCCACACGGATCACGCAAGAAGTGACTGGTCAAAACCCGGGCCGCGCCCTAGCGTCACGACATGAGCCATCCGATCCATGACAGCCGCTATTCCTGGCTTCGCCTTCTGATCACGCTCGCCATTGCAACAGTGGCGAATGTCGGCATGTGGGCCGTGATCGTGGTCATGCCCGCAGTTGAAACCGAATTCGGGGCCGGTCGTGCCGAAGCCTCGATGCCGTACACTCTGGCAATGATCGGTTTTGCCCTGGGCAACATGTGGCTGGGGCAGGTAGTGGACCGGCTGGGCGTCACCAGCGCCCTGATCGGAGCAGCCGTCTTAAGTGCGCTGAGCTACGTGCTGGCAACGCTGGCACCAAGCATAATGTTGCTATCCGCGGCACATCTCCTGCTGGGGCTGGGCACATCGATTGGGTTTGGCCCGCTGATCGCAGATATCTCACATTGGTTCATGAAACGGCGCGGCATTGCCGTCGCGTTGGTCGCCAGTGGGAATTACCTGTCCGGCGCCATCTGGCCCACCATGCTGTCCGGAATTCTGGCGCGGGATGGATGGCAACAGGTCTATCTGACGCTCGCCGTGCTGACGCTTGTCGTCGTCATTCCCCTGTCGCTGCTGCTACGCCGCAGGGTTCCGGTCGAGGCACACAGCACCGCCGCAGCATCCGCCAAAATCAATGCACGAAGTGTCGGTGTATCACCGCGCGCGCTGCAATATATTCTGGGCCTGGCCGGGATCGGTTGTTGTGTCGCCATGTCGATGCCACAGGTTCATATCGTCTCCTATTGCGTCGGGCTGGGATATGGGCCCGCGGTCGGGGCCGAGATGCTGTCACTGATGTTATTGGGTGGTGTTGTCAGCCGGATCATCTCGGGTTTGTTGGCAGATCGGCTGGGCGGGGTCCTGACGCTTTTGATCGGTTCGCTCCTGCAATGTATCGCCTTGTTCCTGTTCCTGCCCTACGATGGAATGGTGTCGCTTTATGCCATCAGTCTGCTCTTTGGTCTGGCACAGGGCGGCATCGTGCCCAGCTATGCGTTGATTGTCCGCGAATACATGCCGCCGCAAGAAGCTGGTGCGCGCGTCGGGTTCGTCATGATGATGACTATTCTTGGCATGGCACTCGGTGGCTGGATGTCAGGATGGATCTACGACCTCACCGGAAGCTACCAACTGGCGTTCGTGAATGGCATCCTTTGGAACGGTCTGAACATTGCAATCGTTCTGATGCTGCTCAGAAGATCCCGCCCTACACGGGAAGGCGTCATGGCATGACCCTTCTGACCCGTCGCAGCCTGCTTGCCGGGCTGGCAACCCTGCCCCTGACCCGGGCAGCACAAGCCGCATTGCGGCCATACATCCTGTCGGATGAAGGCACCCGGGTCGGGTTCACCTTTGATCTTGCGGGGGTGACACAGTCAGGGACGATGCCGATCCGGACCGCCGATGTTCAGATTGACACAGGTCGGCTACAGAACAGCCAGGTCACGGTGACACTGGACGTCAGCAAAGCCAGAACACGGCTGCCCTTTGCCCGTATGCCCATGCTCAGCCCCAGCGTTTTGGACGCGAAACAGCACCCAACGATCCGGTTTGTGTCAACAGACATACAACTGGGCGCGGAAGGGCGAATATCAGATGGCGCTCGGATCACGGGTGATCTGACGGTCCGCGGCGTGACCCGCCCGATCACATTGGAGGCCAATCTGTACCGGCAGGCGGGAAGTGCGGCAAACGATCTCAGCCGTCTGACCTTTGGTCTGAAGGGCGCCTTGAACCGGCACGACTTCGGAGCTTCGGGCTATCCTGACCTGGTTGATGACACTGTCGGCCTGGACATCCGCGCCGAGATCATACGCGCGACCTGATCGCCGAACGGCAAAAAACGACTCGCTAAAGTCGAATTGATGCGCGCATTGTGCGGCGACCCTGCCAATCTGAGACCACCATGCGCACGATCATTTCATTTGCCGCCCTGTTTCTTTCGGTCATTCTGCTTCAGCTTTCGACAGGAGGCGTCGGGCCGCTCGATGCCATTTCCGGCATCACGCTGGATTTCACGACCGAACAGATCGGTCTTTTGGGGTCTTCGCACTTTCTGGGGTTTTTCATCGGCTGCTGGTGGGCGCCACGTCTGATGGGCAATGTCGGTCATTCACGCGCATTTGCAGTTTGCACCGCGTTGGGCGCGATGGGTCTCATCGGACATACGCTGACCGAAAACCCATATATCTGGGCCGCCCTTCGTGTGGCCTCGGGCACCTGCGTCGCAGGCGCTTACACGGTGATCGAGGCATGGCTGAACGCAAAGGTCACCAATGAAACCCGAGGGCGTGCAATGGGAACGTACCGGATCGCGGATATGGGCGCGTCCCTGTGCGCCCAGTTGATTATCGCCGTTCTGCCCCCGGCCTCTTACGTCTCGTACAACCTGCTGGCGATCCTGTGCTGTGCGTCACTTCTGCCGCTGACGCTGACCAAAGCAAGCCAACCCAAAACACCCGACGCGCCCCGTCTGAAACCCAAGCTGGCTTGGCGCAGCTCACCCTTGGCCGTGGCTGGCGTGATCGTGGCCGCGCTCAGCTCGGCCTCGTTCCGAATGGTGGGTCCGGTTTACGGGCAAGAGGTCGGACTGGGCGTCGATCAGATCGCATTCTTCCTGGCCTCTTTCGTACTGGGTGGAGCGCTTGCTCAATACCCTGTCGGCTGGCTGGCTGATAAATATGACCGGCGCTGGGTGCTGATCTGGCTGTCAGCTGCCGCGGTATTCAGCTGCGGCGTCACCATGGCGGCCAGCGGCACCGGAACGATCGGAGTCATGTCGGCGGCCGTGTTCTTTGGTCTGACAACCTTCCCGATCTTCTCGGTCTCTTCCGCCCACGCAAACGACTTTGCCACGTCCGAGGAACGGGTGGAACTCTCGGCTGCCCTGATGTTCTGGTTTGCCTTGGGGGCGATTGCATCGCCCTACATAACCTCGACCCTGATCCAGCAATTTGGTCCCGGTGCCCTTTTTGCCTTCGTGGCGTTCGGGCATGTCTTCCTGATCGTGTTTGGTCTGGCGCGGATGCGGTCTCGCCCCACCCCCGAGGAGCGCACGAATTATGTTTACGCCCCGCGCACCTCATTCACGATTGGTCGCCTTCTGAAACGATCACGGGAAGACTGAACAACCCAACGCCCCCGTTTTTTGAATATCTTTTGTGATCGCCCCGGCCTTTTCGGTCGGTTCGGTATGGAACAAGGAGAAGGCGCTGCCACTCGGAGTCGAAGCGTTGAGATCCCTCTGTTCACTTCAGTGGCATTTTACGTCTCCGGAACGCGATCCAGACCGTCGCGGCAGCACGATTTTCGATCCCTTCGGGATCTAAATCGACAAGCAAGTCAATGCCGGGCTTTTGCTGGGCGATCACATCATGTAGACGGGCGCGCAGACAGTTACGCGGAAACGGATCATGGCTCGGATTCTCATCACCTCGGCGATCCCCTACATCAACGGGATCAAACACCTCGGCAATCTGATCGGCTCGCAATTGCCGGCTGATTTGTACGCACGCTACCAGCGTGGCCGGGGGAACGAGGTCATGTTCCTGTGCGCCACGGATGAACACGGCACACCCGCCGAGCTGGCCGCCGCCAAGGCTGGCAAGCCGGTGGCGGAATATTGCGCCGACATGTATGCGATTCAGGCCGATATCGCCAACCGGTTTGGTCTCAGCTTCGATCACTTCGGCCGCTCGTCCAGCGACCAGAACAAGCGCCTGACCCAGCATTTTGCGGGCAAGCTGGATGACGCGGGCCTGATCCGCGAAGTCAGCGAGAAACAGGTGTATTCCAACGCCGATGGCCGCTTTCTGCCTGACCGCTATATCGAAGGCACCTGCCCCAATTGCGGCTATGATCGCGCACGCGGCGACCAGTGCGAAAACTGCACCAAACAATTGGATCCGACCGACCTGATCGAGCCGCGCTCGGCCATTTCCGGATCCACCGATCTGGAAGTGCGCGAGACCAAGCACCTGTATCTGCGTCAATCCGCGATGAAGGACAAGCTGGATGCGTGGATCGACAGCAAGACGGACTGGCCGGTCCTGACCACTTCGATTGCCAAGAAGTGGCTGCATGATGGCGACGGCTTGCAGGACCGTGGCATTACCCGCGATCTGGACTGGGGTGTACCGGTCAAGAAAGGCGATCAGGATTGGCCGGGGATGGAAGGCAAGGTCTTTTACGTCTGGTTCGACGCCCCCATCGAATACATCGCCTGCGCCAAGGAATGGGCGGACGCCAACGGCAGGACTGATGCGGATTGGGAACGCTGGTGGCGCACCGACAAGGGCGCGGACGACGTGCGCTATGTCCAGTTCATGGGCAAGGACAACGTGCCGTTCCATACCCTGTCCTTCCCAGCCACCATCCTAGGCACCAACGCGCATAATGAAGAGGCCGGATCACCCGAGCGCTGGAAGCTGGTGGATTACATCAAGTCGTTCAACTACCTGAATTATGACGGCGGCCAGTTTTCGACCAGCCAGGGCCGTGGCGTGTTCATGGATCAGGCGCTGGACATTCTGCCTGCCGATTACTGGCGCTGGTGGCTGCTGAGCCATGCACCCGAAAGCAGCGACAGCGAATTTACCTGGGAGAATTTCCAGCAATCGGTGAATAAGGACCTTGCAGACGTTCTGGGCAACTTTGTCAGCCGCATCACCAAATTCTGCCGCTCGAAATTTGGTGAGACCGTGCCCGAAGGTGGACAGTTCGGCCCCCGCGAACAGGCCTTGATCGAAGAGCTCACCAAACGTGTCCGCGCCTATGAAGGCCATATGGAGGCGATGGAGGTTCGCAAATCCGCGCAGGAGCTGCGGGCAATCTGGGTCGCAGGAAATGAATATCTACAGGCCGCAGCTCCGTGGTCCACATTCAAGGAAGACCCCGAGCAGGCCGCCGCGCAGGTACGTCTTGGCCTGAACCTGATCCGGCTTTACGCCGTTCTCAGCGCACCGTTCATCCCCGACACCTCGGCCCGCATGCTGAGCGCGATGAACACTCTGGATACCAGCTGGCCCGATGATGTTGCCACCGCATTGAACGCCTTGCCGTCCGGCCACGACTTTGCCGTGCCAGACGTTCTGTTCGCCAAGATAACGGATGAACAGCGCGAAGAATGGCAGGACAGGTTCGCGGGAACCCGCGACTGATCGGTCCGGCACAATAGACCCGGGGGGCCCATTTCGGGCCCCTTTTGTTTGGGCCACGCGGCCGCGTCAGGGCCTAAGCCAGCATAAGTGCTTGAACTTTTGACCTCCGCCCTGACCAGCGCGGGACTCATCACGCTTGAGATATCGGCACAAAAAAGTCATCCTGAGACAAGGTTCCTCCGACTCGCGTCGCCGTGGCGACTGGGTCGGTATCTTTTGTTTCTGCATCGATCGAGGCTTTCGCCATGTCCCCAGCATTCCTTTCACCCAACAAGACCAGCAGGCATTTGGCCGCCGCATTCATGCTGATGTCCTTGGGTTTGGCGCATCCGGCGACCGCGCAGGAAGAAGGGGCACCGCCAAAGGTTTCGATAGCGGCGGCCTATACCGAGGAAATCACCGACGAAGCCACGTTCATCGGACGCGCCGAGGCAATCAACAAGGTCGATATCGTGGCGCGGGTGAACGGATTTCTCAACAGCCGCGAGGTCGAGGATGGGGCGACCGTCAAAGAAGGCGATCTGCTGTTCACCATCGAACCCGACCTGTACGAGGCGACGCTTGAGGCCCGAAAGGCCGATCTGAACCGGGCCGAAGCAAATCTTGAACTGGCAAAGGTCGATCTGGCGCGTAAAGAAGAACTTTACAAACGCGACGCGACACCAGAGTCAGAACGCGACATTGCCCGCGCCAACGAACTGGTCGCCGAGGCAGAGGTGAAGGCGGCCAATGCCGCAATCCAGCAGGCCGAGCTTGACCTGAGCTACACGCAGATACATGCGCCATTCGACGGCCGTATCGGCAGGATCACGACCAGCGTCGGAGATGTGGTAGGCCCAAACAACCCTCCTCTGGTCAATATCGTCAGCGAGACGCCCATATATGTGAATTTCTCGTTGAACGAAAAGCTCTTCACCTCAGTCTTGCAGACTTATGGTGAAAACTCGGCATCGCTGGCGGAAAGCCCGCAAAGCCCGAATGTACACGTCATCCTGCCCAACGGCACCAAGATGGATGAAGTCGGCAGAATTGTATTCGTTGACAACCGTATCGACCCATTGACCGGCGCAATTACCATTCGCGCCCAGTTCGACAACGCGGACCGGCTGATTCTGGATGGCGCCTTTGTGAATGTGCAGATCGAAGCGCTGGAACCGACCTTGCAGGTTCTGGTGCCTCAAGCCGCCTTGCAGCGCGATCAGCGGGGTGAGTTTGTCTTGGTGGTCAACGACAAGCAGATGGTTGAACAGCGTTACATCACCACCGGTGACACGGTCGGAACCGCGATTATCGTGCTGGACGGGCTGCGCGAAGGCGAAAGCGTCATTGTCGAGGGCCTGCAACGGGTTCGCCCCGGCGTCGCTGTTGACGCAGTCGTCGCCTCTGAGCAACCGGGAGAGTAACAGATGTTCTCAGCCCTGTTCATCAGCCGGCCCAAGCTGGCGCTCGTCATTTCGCTGGTGCTGACCATTATGGGCGGTATCGGATACCTTGTGCTGCCGGTCGCGCAGTTTCCCGATATCACCCCGCCCGTGGTCAACGTCTCGACCACCTATACCGGCGCAAACGCCGAGACCGTTGAAAATACCGTTGCCGCGCCGATCGAGGCGCAGGTCAACGGTGTGGACGACATGATCTACATGACGTCCAGATCATCGGACAACGGGTCCTATTCGCTGGATGTGACCTTTGAGGTCGGCACCGATCCTGACATCGCATCGGTCAACGTTCAAAACCGGGTGGCGCAGGCCATGTCGTCGCTGCCAGCCGAAGTGACTTCGTCCGGCGTGGTGACACAGAAATCTTCGACCAACATGCTGATGCTGGTCACTCTGACCTCACCAAATGGGACCTATGACAGTGTGTTCCTGTCGAACTATGCCTCGATCAATCTGCGCGATGCGCTGGCCCGCGTGCAGGGCGTCGGCAAGGCCGATGTTCTGACCAACCTTGAATACGCCATGCGGATCTGGATGGACCCGGACAAGATGGCGGCGCTGTCCATCACACCGGGGGATGTCATCAATGCGATCCGGGAACAGAATATCGAAGTATCCGCCGGTTCGATCGGTGCGCCACCCGTTCCCGAAGGGCAGACGTTTCAATACACGATTAAATCCAAAGGCCGTCTGACCTCCGCAGAGGAATTCGGTGACATTGTCATCCGGACAGGTGACGCCGGTGCCATCGTCCGCGTCAAAGACATCGCCCGGGTAGAGCTTGGCGCGGAATATTATGCGGCTTCCGGCTATTTTCAGGCGGTTCCAGCCACGGTTATCGGCATCTATCAGGCCCCCGGTGCAAACGCTTTGGCGGTTTCGGAACGCGTGCAGGCGGAATTGGAGCGGCTGTCCCGCGCCTTTCCGACAGATGTCGAATATGATGTCCCCTTCAACACGACCGACTTTGTCGAGGCGTCTTTAAACGATGTGGTCTCGACCCTGATCCTGACCTTCATTCTGGTTATTTCGGTTGTGTTCGTGTTCCTTGGAAGTTGGCGCGCAACGATCATTCCGGCGGTGGCAATCCCGGTATCCCTGATCGGTACTTTTGCCTTCCTGCTGGCGTTTGGGATGTCGCTGAACACCATCTCGCTGTTCGCCTTGGTGCTGGCCATCGGTATCGTGGTGGATGACGCCATCGTCGTCGTCGAAAACGTGGAGCGCATCATTGCCGATGAAGGGTTGCCCCCTGCTGAAGCCACCCGTAAAGCCATGGGCCAGATCACGGGGCCGGTCATCGCGACCACACTGGTTCTTTTGGCGGTGTTCGTGCCGGTCACGTTCATGCCCGGCATCTCGGGGCGGCTGTATTCCCAATTTGCCATAACGATCTCGACCGCTGTCGTAATCTCTTCCATCAACGCTCTGACCCTTTCGCCTGCCCTGTGCGGCTTGGTTCTTCGTCCCCGGTCCGGCCCTCCCAAAGGGGTGCTTGCGATGTTCGAAAACTTCATCGGCACCGTGCGCAACGGCTATGTGGCCATTGTACGAAAGCTGTTGGTTTTTCCGGCCATTGCGCTGGCCATCGTGGTTGGGCTTGGCATGGGAACCGGAACAATCATGTCCAACACCTCGGCCGGGTTTATTCCGCTTGAAGACAACGGGTATCTGTTCGTCGATGTTCAGTTGCCTGATGCCGCAACGTTGGAACGGACCGAGGCGGTCACTGCTCGTCTGGACGAACAGATAAGTGAAATCCCGGGCGTCGCGAGCACGGTTCTTGTCAACGGCTTTTCGATGCTGAACGGCACGATCACCAACGGCGCTGCGATTTTCGTCAACCTCGAAAACTGGAGCGAACGGCAGGAAGAGGATCTGAGCGCGGACGCCATTCTGGCCAAAGTGCTGGCGATCGCGAACGGTGAATCAGCAGCTTCGGTCCTTGCTTTCAACCCACCGCCCATCCAGGGCCTTGGCATGTCCGCCGGTGTCGAGATGGAAGTTCAGCAAACCGGTGGTGGCACTCCGCAGGATCTGGCCTCGGCCGTGGGTTCGTTCGTGTATTCGGCCAATCAGAGGCCCGAGATTGGGCAGGCCTATACGACCTTCCGCGCCAACGTCCCACAGCTGTTCGTTGATCTGGACCGCGAAAAAGCCAAAACGCTGAATGTCTCGGTCGCCGAGATATTTCAGACCATGCAGGCGCAGCTGGGATCTTACTATGTCAATGACTTCAACCTGTTCGGCCGTGTCTATCGCGTGATGATTCAGGCCGATGGGACCTATCGGGACAATGTCGAAGATATCGCGAACCTCTATGTCCGTTCTCAAAACGGAGACATGGTGCCGCTGGGGACACTGATCGACGTTGAAAACGTGCTGGGTCCGGTTCTGCTGAAGCGCCACAACCTGTTCCGGTCGGCCACGGTGACGGCGGTCCCTGCACCCGGCTTGTCCAGCGGCGATGCAATCAACGTGATGACCGAAGAATCCGCGACCGCCCTGCCCCCGGGCTATGCGTTCGAATGGACAGGGACAGCGCAGCAGCAGCTGGCCTCGGGAAGTCTGGTGATCATCATCCTCGGGCTTGCCATCCTGTTCGGTTACTTGTTCCTGGTGGGTCAGTATGAAAGTTGGACGCTACCTGTTTCAATCCTGCTTTCCGTTGTCGTTGCCTTGTTTGGGGCCGTGGCGGCGGTGGCCATCGTGGGCAGTGACATCAACCTCTATACGCAGATCGGTATGATCATGCTTGTCGGGCTGGCCTCGAAGAACGGTATTCTGATCGTCGAGTTCGCCATGGAGCAACGCGCCAAGGGGCTGTCCATCAAAGAGGCCGCAGCAGAGGCGGCATATCAGCGTTTCCGCGCTGTGATGATGACTGCGCTGTCCTTCCTACTTGGCGTTGTCCCCCTGCTGGCCGCCAACGGAGCCGGTGCCGCCAGCCAGAAAGCGATTGGTGTCGCGGTATTTGGCGGGATGCTGGCCGCAACGCTGGTTGGTGTGATCGTGGTGCCCGTGCTCTATGCCCTGATGCAAGGCATGCGGGAATGGTTGAAGGGCAACAAGAGCGACCCCGACCCTACGGAAAAAGCCGCCTGAACACCGAAAGCCCCATCTGAACTGATGGGGCTTTTTTGCAATTCCGCTACTAGGATTCAGGCGTTTTCAGGCTATCCCTTATCCTCGGACCGTTCAGACATCCATTGATCGATCCGCGCAATCTGCTCGGCACTCAGCCGCAAGCCCAGCTTGTTGCGGCGCCAAACCACATCTTCGGCTGAGCGGGCATATTCCTTGTTCATCAGCCACGCGACCTCTTTCGCTGTCAGGGTTGCGCCAAACTCCTCTCCCAGATCGGATACCTGTTTTGCATCATCCAAAACATCCCTTGCTTCAGTCCCGTAAGCTCTGATCAGGCGGGCAGCCCAGCTTTCGGTCAAAAAAGGATAGGCCGCCATAAGATCGCTTTTCAGGGTTTCGACAGCATCCACCGGAAAATCACCCCCCGGCAGTGCGACACCTGCGGTCCAGGGGCCGGGCAGGTGCGGAAAATACTCACCGACCTTCTCAAGCGCGCTTTCTGCAAGCCTGCGATAGGTCGTGATCTTGCCGCCGAATACATTCAAAACGGGCGCCCCGCCCTGCGCATCGACTTTCAACGTGTAATCCCGCGTTGCCGCAGTGGCACTGCTTGCTCCGTCATCATAAAGAGGCCGCACGCCGGAATAGGTCCACACGACATCGTCGCGCGTTATGCTTTTTTTGAAGTACTTTGATGCAAAGGCGCACAGGTAATCCTGCTCGGCCTCTGTGCAGACCGGTTTGGTCGACGGGTCCGGATGATCCTGATCCGTTGTCCCAATCAAGGTAAAGTCCTGCTCGTATGGTATGGCGAAAATGATGCGGCCATCTTCGCCCTGGAAAAAATAGCATTTGTCGTGATCGTAAAGCCTGGGCGTCACGATATGACTGCCCCGCACAAGCCGCACGCCCTCGCGAGAGTTCACGCGGATCTTGGATTGAATAATGTCGCCCACCCAGGGCCCACCTGCATTGATCAGCATCTTGGCCCGGACCAAACGGGTCTCACCGCTGACCCGATCCCGAACGGACACTTCCCAAAGATCGCCGACCCGCTCGGCCGAGGTCACTTCGGTTCGGACCATGATCTGCGCGCCGCGCGACTCGGCGTCACGCGCATTCAGGACCACCAATCGCGAGTCTTCGATCCAGCAGTCGGAATATTCATAAGCCGTTTCGAACTTGTCCTGCAACGGGGCCCCCTCGGGCGCTGACCGCAGGTTCAATGACGTCGTGCCCGGCAGGATTTTGCGCCCGCCCAGATTGTCATACATGAACAGGCCCAACCGGATCAGCCAGGCCGGACGCCGCCCGCGCATCCACGGCATGACCGTGCTGAGCAACCGCGAGGTCGGCGTTTCGGAATCAAACCGCATATCCTTGTGGTAGGGCAGCACAAAACGCATGGGCCAGCTGATATGCGGCATCGCGCGCAGCAGGGTTTCACGCTCGATCAGGGCCTCACGCACCAGGCGAAATTCAAAATACTCAAGATACCGCAATCCGCCGTGAAACAACTTGGTCGAGGCAGAGGACGTGGCAGAAGCGAGATCGTTCATCTCGACCAGCGTCACCGAAAGACCCCGCCCGGCGGCGTCCCGCGCTATTCCACAGCCATTGATCCCGCCGCCGATGATGAAAAGGTCTGTGATCAGGTTGTCCGTTGACTGCATATCCATTGATTCCCTGCCTGACACGGTTGCGGGCATTAGCCAGAATGACCTTCGCTTCGTCAATGTTTATGTTCGTTTTTTTTCTTTTTGCAACACTGGTATGAATTTTCAGCAAGTTGGCTTGCCAAAATCGACAAAAAGAACAAAAACGAAAATCAATCCTCTACACCGGAACTGCCCATGTCCTTGTCCTTTCGCCAATCCGACATTCTGGAAATCGCCAGCACCGATGGGCGCGTTACCGTCGAGGGGCTGGCTGAACGCTTTGGCGTCACCGTTCAGACGATCCGGCGCGACCTGACCGAGCTTGCAGATGCGGGCAAGCTGGACCGGGTTCACGGGGGCGCTGTTCTCCGCTCGGGTGTTTCAAATATCGGATACGAGGACCGCCGCGCGCTGAACGCGGACGCCAAGACCCGCATCGCTCAAACCTGCGCGGCTGATATCCCGGATGGTGCATCAATTTTCATGAACATCGGAACCTCGACCGAGGCCGTGGCAAGGCAGTTGCTGAACCACAAGAACCTGCTGGTGGTGACCAACAACATGAACGTTGCAAACATTCTTGTCGAAAACCCGGACTGCGAAATCATCATGGCCGGCGGCGTTTTGCGTCGGACAGACGGGGGGCTGATCGGCAACCTGACCGTATCAGCCATCCGGCAGTTCAAATTCGACATCGCCGTCATAGGATGTTCGGCGCTGGACGCGGATGGCGATCTTTTGGACTTCGACTTTCAGGAGGTTCAGGTCAGCCAGGCCATCATCGAGAAGGCGCGCCGAACTTTTCTGGTTGCCGATCATTCAAAGTTTCAACGCTCGGCCCCGGCGCGGATAGGATCAATTGCCGAACTTGACACGGTGTATAGCGACCTGCCCCTGCCCGGCAAGCTGCCAGAGCATTGTCGCGAGTGGCAGACTGATGTCGTCATCTGCGACTAGAGGCGGGCAAATAACAACGTCCGGGCGAGTTGCGCGGCTTGCCAGATCGAACTTGGCCTGACACTATCCTTCATACAAGAATTTGTGCACGGGAGGGGAGGACCGGGCCATGATTGCGCTTTTATTTTCGTTGTTTATCGCCACGATGGGGCTGAACTATTTCAAGTTGACCAAAGCTGGCAACGCCTTGTTTTTCGTCACATTGACCATGTGTATCTACTGGTTGAAATTCCACGCCACCACACCGCTTACAATTCAACTCTGAGGGGCTTGCCATGACACCTGAACTGTCCCGCACCCTCAACGCGATCGGTATGCTTGCCGTCTGCCTTGTACTGGCGTTGGCGTTTTTCTATCAGCTTGTCCTCTATGAACTGCCCTGCCCGCTTTGCCTGCTGCAACGTGTTGGGTTCGTTGCCGTCGGTGTGGGGCTTGGTTTGAACCTGCTCTACGGTCCACGGCCGCAACACTATGCCATCGTGCTGATTGCGGCCTTGTATGGCGGCACTGTATCGATCCGCCAAATTCTTCTGCATATCGTACCCGGCACCGGGCATTACGGCTCTCCTGTTTTGGGTCTGCACTACTATACCTGGGCCGGGATCGCCTTTTTCCTTGTGTTGCTGGGCACGTCGATCATGCTGTTATTTGATCGCCAATACGCCGACCCTTCTGGTCAGGAACCAAGGTTCGGAGGAAATGCTCTGGCAAAGATCGCGTTTTTCGTCATGCTGGCTTTGGCGGTGCTGAACGCGGGTTCGACCTTGCTGGAATGCGGGCCGGGTATCTGCGCTGACCCGCCGACAAGCTACAAGTTGATTGACGAATTGGACGCCGGCAACTGAAGATACCGTAACCTTCCCGAAAAGGAGGAGCGAGCATGGGACTACTGGGACAGCCGCTTGGCTATTATGACTATCTGACTTTCGTGGCATTGATCCTGCTTCTGGCGGCTGTGATGGCGTTGTTTCTTTTTCTCATGGGTCTTCCGGGTCGGATCGCCATCAAGCGCAACCATCCCCATGCCGAGGCCGTAAAGATCATGGGCTGGATGGGATTTCTGGCCGTGGTGCCCTGGGTCCATGCCTTTATGTGGGCGTTCCATGATGGCGTTACGGTCGACATTCGCCGTGGCCCTGACGAGGAAAAAGACGCCATTCGTGATGAAATCAAACGTCTGGGTGGCGATGTCCGACCTGAATATCAAGGTCGTCTGGACACAGACGATCCGCAGCAAAGCTAAGGCCAGAGGAAGTCACAAAACATGTTCGTCGCCCTTGGCATCACGTTATTTTACATCATTTTCGTCTGGCTTATTTTCTTCAAGCTGGAACTGCTGAAATTCAACATCGCCTGGGGCATCGTATCCTTTTGGGTTGGCGCGCACCTGTTGCTGATTTTTCTGGTCGCATTGCGGTTCTTTCAACCCTTCTCGGCCGACAGCCACGTGGTGCGTTCGACCATACAGATCATTCCCAAACTGACACAACCGACGATCCTGACCGAAGTTCTTGTGGAACCGAACACACCTGTCACCAAGGGCGATCCACTCTACCGCTTTGATGACACGGTGTTTTCACTGGCGGTGGACAATGCGCAGGCGCAATTGGTCGCCGCTGAACAGAATTCCAAGATTCTGGAACAGGATGTGATCGCGTCGACCGAAGCTGTTGAACGCGCAAACGCGCAGCTGGCCTATGCGCAGACTCAGCAAGCCCGGTATGAAACTCTTGTGCCCGCCGGTGGAGCGCGGCAAGACGAACTGGACCGCTGGAACGAGCAGGTGACCGAAGACCTTGCTGCCGTCAAACAGGCCGAAGCAAATCTGGAAAAGGCGCAACTGGCTGTGGAGTCCCAGATAGACGGTGTTAACACGGGTATTCTCCAGGCAAGGGCGCAGTTGGCCGAGGCTGAGTATTTTCTTGAAAACACAACGATCTACGCGCCTGAAAACGGCATGATCGTATCGCAGCAAGCCCGCCCCGGGCTGGTCGTCGGCGATGTTCGACTGGGCGCGATAGCCAGTTTCGTGACCGAGGACAGCCCCTATCTTCTTGCGACCTTTCGCCAGCAGAATCTGAAATTCGTGGAACCGGGGCAAGAGGTCGAAGTGGCGCTGGATCTTTACCCGGGCGAAATCCTGACGGGCAAGGTCGAGGCGATCTGGTGGGCCACACGCCAAGGGCAACTGATCCCTTCAGGCCGCCTGCCCGGCTTTGAACTGCCGAAACTGCCCGGTCGAATTGCCGTGCAGATCACCGTCGATATCCCGGAAGGGCACACTTTCCCGGCTGGCGGCCACGCCGCAGTGGCGATCTACACCGGCATGGGCAAAAGCTTTGAGTTCCTAAGACGCATCAACATCCGTCTCTATTCCTTCGCCAACTTCATTCGACCGCTGGATATCTGAGGATGCGCGCCATGACACTTAGCCGGTTGATGGGAACTGCACTTTGCGCCGCCACTTTCGCGGCCTGCACGCCCGTGGGGCCCGATTTCGTGCGCCCGAACTCTCCGGTCGTCAAGCAGTGGATCGAGGTAAACAGCCCCAGCGTCGGTCAAAGCGGCCTAACATCGCGCAGCGCACCCGTGGTCAAATGGTGGGAGACATTCAATGACCCGACCCTCAACCGGCTGATTGCCGAAGCTTATGCTCAGAACCTGACGCTTCAGGTCGCGGGAGCGCGGGTGCTGCAAGCGCGGGCACAGCTGGGGATCGCTTTCGGCGAATTGTACCCACAATCCCAGGCCATAGGCGCGTCTTTGCAGCGGCGGCAAATCAGCGACAACCTTGGGCCTGTTGCCGATATCAACCGGATCATCCCCCTGGATACCGAATTCTCGACGTCTCAGGTTGGGTTCGACGCCCAGTGGGAGCTGGATGTCTGGGGCGCACAACGGCGCGGTGTGCAGGCGGCGCGGTCGAATCTGGCTTTGCAGGTCGCAAACTATGACGACGCATTGGTGACACTGACCGGCGACGTGGCCGCGCTCTACGTCAATATCCGCGCGCTGCAGGAATCGTTGGCGGTCGCCCGGGAAAACATCAAATTGCAGCAGGAATCGGCGGACCTGACCCAGCTGCGGTTCAACAACGGGGTCACGACCGAACTGGACGTTCAGGAATCCACTGCCCTGCTTAACAATACCAAAGCCTTGGTGCCCGAGTTGGAAAGCGACCTGCAACAGACCAAGAATGCGCTGGCCGTGCTGCTAGGGGCCACGCCGTCCCGGATGACCAACCTGCTGGGGAATTCCGGCCGTATCCCGTCAGCGCGAACAAATGTGGCCGTTGGGGTGCCAGCAGAATTGCTGCGCCGCCGCCCGGATGTCCGCGCGGCGGAACTGGCCGCTGCGACTCAATCCGCGCAGGTGGGTATCGCAATGGCTGACCTGTATCCTCAGTTCGTGCTGTCAGGCGCGATCGGTTTACAGGCTTCGGGCGGGCGCGATCTGTTCAGCGGCAACAGCACCACCGGTCTGGCCAGTGCCGGCGTGGTCTGGAACGTGCTCAACTATGGCCGCATCAAAAACAATGTCCGTGCGCAGGATGCGGCATATCAAGCGCTGATTGCCAATTATCAGAACACCGTTCTGACCGCGTATTCCGAGGTGGAAAGTGCGATGGTCGCCTATGCGCAAGCACGCAAACAAGTTGGGTTCTATCAGAAAAGCGTCGAAGCTTCGCGCAAGGCCGCAGATATCGCCGTAAGCCAGTACAGGGATGGAATCGCCAGCTATTCTCGCATTCTGAACACGCAGACCGCGCTTTTGCGGTCGCAGGCAAACCTGATCGAAGCGCGGCAGCAGGTGTCCAGCAATCTGGTTGCCGTTTACAAGGGTCTGGGCGGCGGATGGCAGATCCGGCAAAACCAGGAATTCCTGCCTGAAACCGTGCTGGCGGAAATGGCCTATCGAACCGATTGGGGCGATCTGCTTGAAAAAACCCCAACCCGGGCCAGCCTGAACTAGGCGCTAATTGGTCAACCCGCGCAGACCACCCGAGATCAAAATATTGACCTCGTAAAGGATGCGGGGGGCGGCCAGCCCGCCGGGGCTGGCCAGATAGTTGGGGCTCCATTCCGGATCGAATTTCTGTTTGAAGGCGCGCAAACCTTCGAAATGATAGAATTGCTCGCCATGCTCATAGACAAAGCCGCCGATGCGGTTCCAAAGTGATGCAAGCTGACGGTTTTCGATGCCTGAGAACGGCGCCGCACCCAATGAGAACCAGTGGAACCCCTGTTGCGATCCCCAGTTCATCATCTCGGCAAAAAGCGCATCCATGACAAAGCTCGGGCTGTCAGGCTCATAGCGCATCAAATCCAGTGACAGCTCGGATTTGTTGCCGCCCTGAAACAGGTTGGCGAAGGCCATGATCTTGCCGGTCTTACCGTCACGCAGAACCGCATGATCGAAATATGACAGGTACTGATCGTCAAAGCCCCCCAACGCAAAGCCCTTTTCGGCACCCGCCTTTTGCGCCAGCCAATGGTCTGAAATCGCGCGCAGTTCCGGCAATACCGGGGCCAGGTTCTCTTTCGGGATGATCTCGAATACATAGCCCTCCCTCTCGGCCCGGTTTCTGGCCTGTCTGAACCGCTTGCGCGACTTTCCGTCCAGCGAGAAATCCCTGAGTGGCACCCGCGCGACCTCGCCGATCTTCAGGATCGACAGGCCCAGATCCAGAAATGTCGGCAGGTACTTGGTTGAAACACTGTAGAAGGCACACAGTTTTCCTTCTCGGTCCGCCAATTCCCTGAGTTGCCAGATCAACTGCCGCCCCGCCGTTTCATCGCCAACCGGCTCTCCCTTCGAGATCAGAGCGTTGCCCGTGTCTGCATAGGCAATAAATGCGGTCTCATCCGGTGAGATGAGGAACTGCTTGTCACCGGTAAGCGAGATTTGGGATTCGGTGTCCTCGCACTCCATCACAAGCCGTTCAACGACCTCGGGGATTTCCGTGCGCACAGGCGTCGGAATATCTCGCCCGAACAGAGAGTTCACGGCCACGACGCCCACGATCACCGCCACGATGAGGCTGGAGCGCAAAAAGCGCGAAGCGTCACCGTTCCAGGCAAATTCCCACCACAGGGCGTTCTGGTACTCGACATGGGAATAGACGAACAATCCGATCCAGAATATCACCGCCAGCAGCGCCACGACACTGACCAACCAAGGAATATTCAGCCTGAAGATCGACGCGCCACTGACCCGGTAAAACGCCCCGCGGAACATCGCCAGAAGGCCAATCGTGCCCAGCATCGACAGCGCTTCGTGAGTGTCCAGCCCCTTTGCCAGCGAGGCAAAGAACCCGGCCACCATCAACAGCATGGCCACCACCCATGCGCGGTAGAGCTTTCGAAACAAACCGCGGGACACCAGCAAAAGCAGCACGCCGACAGCACTGCCGGCAAGGTGCGATGCCTCGACAAACGACAGCGGCAAGACCTCTCTCAGAACGCCAAGGTTCTGCGTGCCCGCTGGCAATGCGCCGGATATCAGCAGGACCACCCCTGCCACGGCCGCAACCCCGGCTGCCACCATCGGAACAATGGGGCGGATAACCCGATAGACCCATGTCGCGGCGCCGCCGATCCTGTGCCTTTGCGTCAGTGCGGACGCGATCGCAATGGACACGCTGGCGATACCGAACGGCAAGAAGGTGTAAACGACGCGATACAGCAACAAGGCTGCGATCACATCCGAACGTCCCGACGCTCCAAGCCCCGCGATCAGCGTGGCTTCGAATACCCCAAGCCCGCCCGGCGCGTGGCTGAGGATTCCAACGGCGATGGCGGCGATGTAGATCGTGAAGAAATAGGGATAGCCAACGCCCAGATCGTCCGGCATCAGGACATAGAGCGCCATGGACGCGCCAACCAGATCTCCGATGGCGGCCAGTGTCAGAAGGCTGGCCAGTTTGCCACCCGGCAAGTCGAACCCGATACCGGCGACGGCCAACCGCCTGCCGCCGCTGGACAACCATATGAACATCGCGACCAATGCCCCCAAAAGGCTCAGCCCGATGGCGGTTTCCACCGTTTCGCTGACAGGCATCACTTTCGAGATCCCATCCGGATGCACGGTCAGCAACACACCCAGAACCAGAACAAGCCCCATCCAGAACGCGACCCAGGACGTTGCGATAACCCCGGCCACCCGCCCCAGATCCAAGCCCAGCGACGCATATATCCGATACCGGATCGCCGTTCCGGTAATGTAGGAAAAACCCAGACAGTTCGACACGGCATAGCCGCTGGCTCCTGCCATTCCGGCAACAGGCAATGGCACTTTGCCGCCCGCCACGCTTTGCACGGCAAACACATCATAGAGCGACAGCGACAGGAAACTGAACGCGGTCCAGCACAATGCGAAAAACATCAGTTTCCACGACGTCGTTGCGATATCGGTCTGGACATCTGACCATTTCACATGCGCCGACAAATCATGCAGAACCGTCAGCGCGATCCCGGTCACGAGAACCGGTATTGCAATCCGCAGCCACGGTTTTTCCAACATGGCCGTAAGCTTTTCGGCCCAGTGTACGGCCAGAGGTTCACCGTCACTTTCCGCATTGGTCATGCTGCACGTCCCCGCCAGTTTCTGATCGCAGATACCACGCGCGGCTCACCCGCCCGTCGACGATTCAGACATCATCTGCCAACGGACTCTGGCACATTTTGGTTTTATCTCAAAGCGCTAGAGCCGCCCCTTGCGTGTTGACAGCAAAAGGTTCGTTTCCGAACGCGTCACGCCGTCGATCCGTCGGATCTGAAACAGAACCTCATCCAGTTCGGCCAGGGTTTCCGCGCTGATCTCGGCGATCAGATCCCAACTGCCATTTGTCGAATGAACTGCCGTCACCTGACGCATGGCACCGATCCGGGCCATGACGCGTTCCGTCCCGCGCCCCTCAATCTCGAGCATCATCAACCCGCGCACCGGGCTTTGCGCCAGGTCGCGACGCGTCAGGACGGTGAAGCCGACGATTTCACCGGACTGTTTCAGCCGCTGCAACCTGCTGCGGACCGTGGTGCGTGTCACGCCCAGTGTTTCCGACAGCTCTGACAGGCTTGCCCGTGCATCCCGTTGCAACGCATTGAGCAGCCGATTGTCCAATTCGTCCATAGCATCTTCTCATAAAGGAACTTCCGAGACCATTTTGAGCATTTTGCCGACTTCACGCAAGACAGCTCGACGGCCTAAATGAACACATGGAAATCAAGGATATCATACTGGTCGGCGCCCCAATGGACGCCGGGAAACGTCGTCAGGGATGCCGGATGGGACCTGATGCGTATCGCGTGGCAGGGTTGGATGAGGCGCTGTCTGATCTTGGTCACACCGTTCAAGATTGGGGCGACGTGCAGGCCGAAAACGTCGACATTCCCCGACACCCGCACCTGTTCGCCCTGCCCGAATGCGTGGGGTGGACGCACGCTCTCAGCAAAGCTGCACAAGACGCGGCGGGTCAGGGCATTCCGATTTTCATGGGGGGTGATCACGCCCTGTCCATGGGTACGGTGGCCGGGATGGCCGCCCATGCTGCTCGGATCGACCGCCCTCTTTTTGTGCTATGGCTTGACGCCCACAGCGACTTTCACACTCCGGACAGTACCGGCAGCGGCAACCTGCACGGAACGCCGGTGGCGTATTTCACCGGCAGACCCGGATTCGAGGATTTCCCCCCTTTGCCGGCCGTCATACCGACGGATCGCGTCGGCATGATCGGATTGCGTTCTGTTGACCCGGCGGAACGGGCGGCGCTGGAGCAAGACCGCGCCATGCTGGCGGATATGCGCAGCATCGATGAAAATGGAATCAAAGCCCCCCTTTTGGCCTTTCTTGATCGCGTGAAGGCAGAAAACGCTCTGCTACATGTATCTTTGGATGTCGATTTCCTCGACCCGGCAGTGGCGCCCGCAGTCGGCACGACCGTGCCCGGCGGTGCAACCGAGCGCGAAGCCCACCTGGTAATGGAACTGCTGCATGAAAGCGGGCTTGTCTGCTCGCTGGACCTGGTCGAACTGAACCCGTTTCTGGATGAGAGGGGCCGAACCGCAAAACTGATGGTCGATCTGGCCGCCTCGTTGATGGGTCGCCGTATCTTCGACCGTCCCACCCGGAGTTTTTGATGCTGTCTCTGCAAGCGCCATCTGCCGCCGTCATGATCCGGCCGCACGCTTTTGCGTCCAACCCGGAAACACGCGATGACAATGCCTTTCAAACGCTGAGCACCGCATCCGCCCAGGCCACGTCGGAAGCGGCCAGGGATGAACATGATCGGGCGGTACAGCAATTGCGCGACGCCGGTGTCACTGTTCATGTGTTTGACGATTTCGGGGACCTCAACACACCTGACAGCGTTTTTCCAAACAACTGGTTCTCGACGCATCCCGGCGGCCATGTGGCGATCTACCCGATGTACGTGCCATCGCGCAGACGCGAACGCCGGACCGATGTAATCGAACTGCTCAAACAGGAATACCGTGTGCAGGATGTCATCGACTATTCCGGGCTGGAACAAGACAACCTGGCCCTGGAAGGGACCGGCGCGATGGTGTTGGATCATGTGGCCCGTATCGCTTACACGGTGACGTCCAATCGCGCCGATCCGGTCCTGTTGGAACGGTTCTGCACACATTTCAACTATGAACCAATCGCCTTCGAAGCCCGCGATGCCAAGGGCCGAGACGTTTATCACACCAACGTTTTGATGGGTATCGGAACGCATTACGCCCTGATTTGCCTCGACATGATTTCGGACCCGGCCCGCCGCATGACCGTTCGCAATCGGCTGGAAGAATCCGGTCGAACGGTCATTGACCTGACGCACGACCAAATTGCCGAGTTCGCAGGTAACGCCATTGAACTGACCGGACGGGATGGGTTGGGTCTGGCCCTGTCCAGCAGGGCACTTGCCGCCCTCACACCAGACCAAATCGCAACAATCCAGGACAGTGCAACACCGTTGCCGCTGTCCGTTCCTACAATTGAAACCGCCGGTGGGTCCGTGCGCTGCATGATTGCAGGCGTTCACCTTGCCCGCCGATAGGAGAGCACCATGCAACCTTCAGACAAGGCCCTGGTACCATTCGTTTCCGTCGACAACATGATGCGACTGGTACACCACATTGGCGTCGAACAGATGATCACGCAGATTGCCGCTCAGATCGAGGCCGATTTCAAACGATGGGAAAGCTTCGACAAGACACCTCGCATTCCGGCGCATTCTCCTCATGGCGTTATTGAGTTGATGCCAACTTCGGATGGTGAGGCGTACGGGTTCAAATACGTAAACGGCCATCCCAAGAATACCTCCGAGGGGCTGCAAACAGTAACTGCATTCGGTCTGTTGGCAGACGTCTATACAGGATATCCGACGCTGTTGACCGAAATGACAATGCTGACCGCGCTGCGCACGGCTGCGACTTCGGCATTGGTCGGGCGCTATCTGGCCCCGAAAAATGCCAGGACAATGGCCATGATCGGCAATGGCGCACAGTCCGAATTCCAATGCCTTGCCTTCAAGGCAATGTGCGGAATCGACACCGTTCGGCTTTATGACATCGACCCGAATGCCACGTCGAAATGCGCTGCGAACTTGCAGGGCAAGGGCCTGACCGTCATCCCTTGCAAGACGCCGGAAGACGCCATTGAAGGTGCCCAGATCATCACCACCTGCACGGCAGACAAGAAATACGCAACGATTCTGACCGACAACATGGTCGGGCCCGGCGTGCACATCAACGCCATCGGAGGCGATTGCCCCGGCAAGACCGAGCTGCATCGCGACATCCTGTTACGTTCGGACATCTTCGTCGAGTACCCTGAACAAACCCGGATCGAAGGCGAAATTCAGGCGCTGGACGCGGATCACCCTGTGACCGAGATGTGGCAGGTCATCACCGGCGCCGCCAAGGGGCGCATCGATGAGCGGCAGATCACTTTGTTCGACAGTGTCGGCTTTGCCATCGAGGATTTCTCGGCCCTGCGCTATGTGAAACAGGCGATTGAAGGCACAACCTTCTTTGAACCTCTGGACATGTTGGCCGACCCGGACGATCCGCGCGATCTGTTCGGAATGTTGATGCGAGCTGGATAACACGCGATCTTGGGGGCTCTGCCCCCGCCGCGCTGCGCGCGCCTCCCCCGGGATATTTTCAGCCAGATGAAGCAGGGGATCCGAACTTCATCTGGCCACAAATACCCCGGAGCGCGAGGCAGAGCCTCGCTTCCGAGCTATCCCGCAAGCGATGGCAGGTAGAGGACAATACCCGGGAATGCCACAAGCATTGCGATGGTCAGGGCGTCCGCGATGAAAAAGGGCGTGACGCCTTTGAACACATCTTGAACACTCAGGTCCGGGCGCACACCGGCAACGACAAAGCAGTTCAGCCCGATGGGCGGTGTAATCAGGCAAAACTCGGCCATTTTGACGACCAGAATGCCAAACCAGATCGCGCACATCGGGCCGGACATTCCAAACGCGCTGTCGGCGGCACTGACGGTTTCACCACCATTCAGGGCCATCACCGCCGGATAGACGACGGGCAAAGTCAAAAGCAGCATCCCGATCGCGTCCATGAACATGCCCAACACCGCATATGCCAGTAGAATGCAGATCAGGATCATCATGGGCGACATTTCGAGCCCCGTAATCCAATCCGAGAAGGCACCCGGAAGGTCGGCGAACCCAAGAAAGCGGACATAGATCAGAACGCCCCAGATGATCGAAAAGATCATCGCCGTCAGTTTGGCGGTTTCCAAAAGCGCAGATTTGAACTCGGCCCAGCGCATTCCGTGGAACAAGGCGAAACAGAATACGATGAAGGCGCCAATGGCACCGCCTTCCGTCGGAGTGCCCCATGCTTTTTCACCAAACGGGTTATAGACAAAGCAAATGATGATCAGAATGACGGCGACAATCGGAATAGCACCGGGAAGAGCGGCAAAGCGCTGTTTCCAGGAAAACCCCGTGACCGGCGGGCCAACGGATTTGAAGATCACTGCAATCCCGACGATCAGAAGGCCGTACACGATTGCGGAAAACGCACCCGGAATGAACCCCGCCAACAGCAGCTTCCCGACATCCTGCTCGACGATGATCGCGTAGATCACCAGAATGGCCGAAGGCGGGATCAGGGAGGCCAGCGTCCCGCCCGCGGCAACCACGCCTGCTGCAAAGCGTTTGTTATAGCCCACCTTCAACATTTCCGGAATCGCGATACGGGCGAAGACGGCGGACGTCGCAACCGAAGCTCCGGACACCGCAGCGAAGCCGGCCGTGGCGAAAACGGTCGAAACCGCCAACCCGCCGGGCACCCATGCGACCCAGCGTTTTGCGGCCTCGAACAAAGCGCGGGTAAGCCCCGCGTAATATGCCAGATACCCGATCAGGATGAAGGTCGGAATCAGGCTGAGAGTGTGGGACGCGACCTTGGAATGTGGCACCTGCCCCGCGGTCTTGACCGCCACTGTCAGCGCCTTGCCAAACCGTTCCGGATCGTAACCGAACTTGGCCCAGAAAATCCAAACCAGTCCGACAAGCCCTGCCAAACCGGCTGCAAAGGCAACCCGCATGCCCGCCACGACGAGGACCAGAAGGCCGCCAGTGACCCAGAGGCCAATATCAATCGTGTCCATCTATCAGTCCTGCCCTTCGAACTGTTCAGCCTCGGCCGCCGCCTGCGCCGCTGCATCCTGTATCAACGGAACGGCCGCCGGAGCGTCCAGCCCCAGCCAGAACGCCCGACCATACCCCCAGACTTGCAGCGCAAGGCGCAGGCAGAGAACGGAAAATGCAACGGGTGCCAGCAGCTTGGCCGGCCACAAGGGTATACCGATGTCGATCGAACTGTCCCGGCTCCACATTGGGGCGCCAAAATCAAAGGACCGGTCGAAATGAGACCAACTGCCCCAAACCAAAGCCAGCATCAGGATCAGGATCAGAACCACCGAGAGCAGTTCGAACAGCCACAAAGCCCGACCGTGCAAGCGGGATATAACGATATCCATCCGGATATGCCCCCCATCACGCTGAACATATGAAATGCCCAGAAAAGCGATGAGAGGCATCGCCTGTTCGATCCAGTCCACATAGCCCGGCAAAGGAGCATTCAGCGCATTTCGGCCACTGACCGACACAACGGCCAATACCATCAGTGAAAAAACCGCCAATCCGCTGATCAGTGCCAGAAACCGTTCGAGCACGAGCAAACGCTGATCCAACTGGCTCAGACGGCTGCCGTCTACCAGAACCGTGGCTTGTCCTGCCATTCCGGTGTTTCCTTGTTGTTTGTTGCCGGGCGCCTTGAAAGCACCCGGCCTTATGGATCAGTTGCCGCCGCGCTGTTGCTTCAGCGTCGTCTGGACAAGATCGTAAAGGTCCTGTGCCGGCAGGCCCTGTGCGGTCATGTCCGCAATCCATTTTTCACGGATCGGATCAGCGGCCTTTGTGCGGAACTCTTCAATTACCGCTTCGTCGATCATGACCTTCTGGACACCCTTTTCTTCCAAGACGCTGTCCCATTGTTCGAGCAAGCCGCCGTAATTCGCCAGGTAGTGATCGATCGCCTCGTCAATCGAGCTGTCCAGAGCCTCACGATGTTCGGCTGGCAGCGCCTCGTAGGCATCGATGTTGACGACAACCGGGCAGTTCACCGTTCCTGGATTCAGGTTCGCGGTCCACCAGTCCGCTTCGTTGATCGTTCCGAATGACAGGTGCGCGTGCTGGGCAAAGGCCACGGTGTCGACGACGCCCGATTCCATCGCATTGAAGGCTTCGGTCGCCGGAACCGATGTCGGCACCCCTCCGACCGCCTCGAAGGCCTGACCAAGGCCACCGGTCGCCCGGACCCGCATTCCGTCAAATTCAGCAAGTTCATCCCGCGGCTCGCCCGTGCCGACAAGGTTATACTGCGGCATTGGCGAGGTCATGATGATGCGGGCGTTCCATTGCGCCATCTCTTCCTTGACCGCTGGATGGTCGTATACTGCATGGCTTACCGCAACTTCTTCCTGCAGGTTGTTCACACCCAGAAATGGCAGTTCCAAAACGGTAATCGCCCGGTTCTTGTCGCGGTGATAGCCGGCACAGAACTGCGCCATCTCAAAGGCGCCGATTTCGATCCCGTCCAGGTTTTCCTTAGGTTTGGACAACCCGCCATAGCTGACATTGATGGTGAATTCGCCACCGGTTTTCTCGCTGACCAGTTCGGCCAGTTTTTCAACATGTTCCGTAAAGGCGCGGCGCTTGCCCCAGACGGATGCGTTCCATTCTGTCGCCGCGGCTTCGGTCACAAAAGCAACGCCAAGGGCGGCGACTGCGGCACCGCTCAACATCTTTTTCATAGTTTTGTCTCCCATAGGTGCGCCCCCTACCGAGGCGCTTGCCGATCAAGCTAGCGCCAACAATCGGTTGTGCCAACCCTAACCGGGATTTGCGTATTTTGCAGAATAAGCCCCAGAAATGACTCAAAACGACAGAAGCCTTGAGGTCACCTGTCGTTGCAACCACAATTGACACACAGCGCCCTCAATTCTCGTTACCTTTAAGTAACTGTTTTTGTTTTATTTTAGCGATTCTTTTGCCAATATTTTTACTAATATGGCCGTATTGTTAAAATTTCTTTACAAAGAAATCCAAGGATTACACCTATTTATTTATTTATTTTCAGAACGCGGTAATATTCAAACTTGGGGAGGAACAGGATCGACATTGCCTGAATGACAGGCAAAAAATCCACAAGCAATCCAGTCCAGAGGGAGGAGCCTCAAAGATGACCACCGCTGCCCAGGCAGATGCCAAGACTTATCCGCCATCCGCAGAAACCGTCGCTCGTGCGCATGTCGATGCGGCAAAGTATGCTGACATGTACGCAGCCTCAATCAGCGACCCCGACGCGTTCTGGGGCGAGCAAGGCAAGCGCATCGACTGGATCAAGCCCTTCACCCAGGTCAAGGACGTCAGTTACGAGTTTGGCTCGGTCAAGATCAACTGGTATGCCGATGGCACGTTGAATGTGTCGGCCAACTGCCTGGATCGTCATCTGAAAACCCGCGGCGACCAGACCGCGATCATCTGGGAGCCGGATGATCCGAATGACCCGGCCCAGCATATCTCTTACGCAGAATTGCACCGCCGCACCTGCCGGATGGCCAACATTCTGGAATCCCTGGGCGTGCGCAAGGGCGATCGCGTGGTCATCTATCTGCCGATGATCCCCGAAGCTGCTTACGCCATGCTGGCCTGTGCGCGGATCGGCGCAATTCATTCGATCGTTTTCGCGGGCTTCTCGCCCGACGCTCTGGCAGCGCGGATCAATGGGTGCGACGCCAAGGTCGTGATAACGGCAGATGAGGCCCCGCGTGGCGGCCGCAAAACGCCGCTGAAATCCAACGCAGACGCCGCCCTGCTGCACTGCAAAGACACGGTAAAATGCCTTGTGGTCAAGCGCACCGGCGGTCAGACCACCTGGATCGACGGTCGCGACTTTGACTACAACGAAATGGCGCTTGAGGCGGACGACTACTGCGCCCCTGCCGAAATGAACGCCGAAGATCCTCTGTTCATTCTTTACACGTCGGGTTCGACCGGTCAGCCCAAGGGCGTTGTGCACACCACAGGGGGGTATCTTGTTTACGCCTCGATGACGCACGAGATCACATTCGATTATCACGAAGGTGACGTGTATTGGTGCACCGCTGACGTGGGCTGGGTCACCGGGCACAGCTATATCGTCTATGGCCCGCTGGCCAATGGCGCAACCACGCTGATGTTCGAAGGCGTGCCCACTTATCCCGACGCCTCGCGCTTCTGGCAGGTCTGCGAAAAGCACAAGGTCAACCAGTTCTACACCGCACCGACCGCGATCCGCGCGCTGATGGGTCAGGGCAATGAGTTTGTCGAAAAATGCGACCTCAGCGATCTGCGCATTCTGGGCACCGTGGGTGAACCGATCAACCCCGAGGCCTGGACCTGGTACAACGACGTTGTCGGCAAAGGCAAATGCCCCATCGTCGACACCTGGTGGCAGACAGAAACCGGCGGCCACCTGATGACGCCGCTGCCCGGTGCACATGCGATGAAGCCCGGATCGGCGATGAAGCCGTTTTTTGGCATCGAACCGGTGGTTCTGGACCCGCAATCCGGTGTTGAAATCGAAGGCAACGGTGTCGAGGGCGTTCTGTGTATCAAAGACAGCTGGCCCGGCCAGATGCGCACCGTCTGGGGCGATCATGAGCGGTTCGAGAAAACCTATTTCTCGGATTACAAAGGCTATTACTTCACGGGTGACGGCTGCCGTCGCGACGAAGATGGCGACTATTGGATCACCGGTCGTGTAGACGACGTGATTAACGTGTCCGGTCACCGCATGGGCACGGCCGAGGTGGAAAGCGCGCTGGTTGCGCATGCTGCTGTGGCCGAGGCTGCCGTGGTTGGATACCCTCATGAAATCAAAGGGCAAGGCATCTATTGCTACGTCACGTTGATGAATGATCGCGAGCCGTCGGACGAGTTGATGAAAGAGCTGCGCACATGGGTCCGCACCGAAATCGGCCCGATTGCATCTCCGGATGTGATACAGTGGGCACCTGGCCTGCCGAAAACGCGCTCGGGCAAGATCATGCGCCGTATCCTGCGCAAGATCGCCGAGAACGATTTCGGATCGTTGGGCGATACTTCGACACTGGCCGATCCGTCGGTGGTCGAAGACCTGATCGAAAACCGTGCGAATAAGTGAGGGTGTGATGGACGCTGCCACGATCACCACGCCCGCCGTTCTCATCCTTCTCGGCCCTCCGGGTGCCGGGAAGGGCACGCAAGCCCGGATGTTGGAAGAGAAATTCGGACTTGTACAACTCAGCACCGGTGACCTGCTGCGCGAAGCCGTCGCGGCCGGAACCGACGCCGGCAAAGCGGCAAAAGCCGTTATGGAAGCCGGCGATCTGGTCAGCGACGAGATCGTCATCGCCATCCTGCGCGACCGCATGGCACAGCCGGATTGCGCCAAGGGCGTCATTCTGGACGGTTTCCCGCGCACGACGGTTCAGGCCGAAGCGCTGGACAATCTGCTGGCATCGAACAACCAGAAGATCAACGCCGCGATAAGCCTTGAAGTGGAAGACGCGGAAATGGTGACCCGTATTTCGGGCCGCTACACCTGCGCCGGCTGTGGTGAAGGGTACCACGACCAGTTCAAGAAACCTGCCGAAGAAGGCAAATGCGACAAGTGTGGCCATACCGAATTCAAGCGCCGCGCGGATGACAATGCCGAAACGGTGGCCTCGCGCCTTGCGGCGTACCACGCGCAGACGGCACCACTGATCGCCTACTATGACGGTCAGGGCGTGCTGCAGCGCACAAACGCCATGGGCAGGATCGAAGACATTGCCAATGACCTTGAAGGAATCGTTGGCGAAGTCATGAATTAGGGGGTGGATTTAGGGCCGCAAGGCTCTGATCCCAAACAGAATACTTCAAAAGACCGCTTTGGCGGACTGGAGGAGTTTTGCCTGACGTCACATGGCGTCCGGCACAAGTGAGAAGCGGCCCGACGCACTGGAGGATGTGGGCATCGGGCCGTCCAACGAGGAAGCGAAGGAGGAACCCGCGATGGCGGATCATTCAACAAACTCCGCGCAGACTGCCGAGTCCGACAAGGGCTATTGGCAGGCCAACCTGCGCCTCATCTACATCAGCCTCGCGATTTGGGCGCTGGTGTCGTTTGGATTCGGCATTCTGCTGCGTCCGATGTTGTCGGGGATCGCCGTCGGCGGAACCGATCTGGGCTTTTGGTTCGCACAACAGGGATCGATCCTGGTCTTTTTGGTGCTGATCTTCAACTACGCCTGGCGCATGAACAAGCTAGACGCCGAATACGGTGTTGAGGAGTAAACCCCATGGATCAGTTTACCATCAACCTGCTGTTTGTTGGCGCGTCCTTTGCGCTATACATTGGCATCGCGATCTGGGCCCGGGCTGGGTCCACATCTGAATTCTACGCCGCTGGTCGCGGCATCCATCCGGTCACCAACGGCATGGCAACGGCGGCGGACTGGATGTCTGCGGCTTCGTTCATCTCGATGGCGGGTCTGATTGCCTTCACCGGCTACGACAACAGCTCGTTCCTGATGGGTTGGACTGGCGGCTATGTGCTGTTGGCACTGCTGCTTGCGCCTTACCTGCGCAAGTTTGGTAAATACACCGTGTCGGAATTCATCGGCGACCGCTTCTACAGCCAGACTGCGCGTATCGTTGCCGTGATCTGCCTGATCGTGGCCTCGGTGACCTACGTAATCGGTCAGATGACCGGCGTCGGCGTGGCCTTTGGCCGCTTCCTCGAAGTGTCCAACACCTCGGGCCTGTTGATCGGTGCAGCGGTTGTATTTGCCTATGCGGTGTTTGGTGGGATGAAAGGCGTGACCTATACTCAGGTCGCTCAGTACTGCGTGCTGATCACTGCCTACACCATCCCGGCTATCTTCATCTCGCTGCAGCTGACCGGCACGCCGGTTCCGGCGCTGGGTCTGTTTGGTGACACCGCCAGCGGTGAACCCCTGCTGACCAAGCTGGATGCCATCGTGACTGAGCTGGGCTTCAATGAATACACGGCCCACCACTCGAACACGCTGAACATGGTACTGTTCACCCTGTCGCTGATGATCGGTACTGCGGGTCTGCCGCACGTCATCATGCGCTTCTTCACCGTTCCCAAAGTGGCTGACGCACGTTGGTCGGCTGGCTGGGCGCTGGTCTTCATCGCTCTGCTGTATCTGACCGCGCCTGCGGTTGGTGCCATGGCGCGTCTGAACATCAGTGACATGATGTGGCCCAATGGCGGCATCGAAGGCGGTGCTGTGACTGTTGAACAAATCGACAATGACGCACGCTATGACTGGATGGCCACGTGGCAAAAAACCGGTCTGCTGGATTGGGAAGACAAGAACGGCGACGGCAAGATCCAGTACTACAACGACAAGAATGCCGACATGCAGGCACTTGCCGAAGAAAAAGGCTGGGTTGGAAACGAGCTGACCAAGTTCAACCGTGACATCCTGGTTCTGGCCAACCCCGAGATTGCCAACCTGCCGGGTTGGGTGATCGGTCTGGTCGCAGCCGGCGGTCTTGCGGCTGCTCTGTCCACCGCTGCGGGCCTGCTGCTTGCAATCTCGTCGGCTGTGTCCCACGACCTGATCAAGGGTGCCATCAACCCGCAAATCTCGGAAAAGGGCGAGCTTCTGTCAGCGCGTATCGCAATGGCCGTGGCGATTGTGGTTGCGACCTATCTGGGTCTGAACCCACCGGGCTTTGCGGCACAAACCGTGGCGCTTGCGTTCGGTCTGGCGGCTGCTTCGATCTTCCCGGCGCTGATGATGGGGATCTTCTCGACCCGCATCAACAACACCGGCGCGGTCGCAGGCATGCTGGCTGGTCTGGTCGTCACTCTGGTCTACATCTTCCTGCACAAGGGCTGGCTGTTCATTCCGGGCACCAACTCGTTCACTGATGCAGATCCGCTGCTGGGTCCGATCAAGTCGACCTCGTTCGGTGCGATCGGTGCCATGGTCAACTTTGCAACGGCCTACATCGTTGCCGGTATGACCAAGGAGACTCCGCAGGAGATCAAGGATCTGGTCGAAAGCGTACGCATTCCCCGTGGTGCGGGCGCAGCTCAGGATCACTGAGTATGATGCGGTTGTCGGCACTTGCCTTCGGCCGCGTCTTTCGATCCACTGTTCCCGCCCGGCACACCACCGGGCGGGATTTTTTCACCAGAATACCGGAGACATCAGATGCCCCTATCCCACGATGAAATTACCCGGTTTCTGAAATCCGTTCATCCCTATGACGCGCTGCCGTCGGACACCCTCGATCAGATCGTAAAGCAGATCGAGGTCTGGGAGGTTGAGGAAGACGCCTCGGTCTATGAGCTCGGCCATTCCCTGCCCGGGGTCTTTGTGATTTATGAAGGACAGGTTGAGATCACCGACGAGAACGGCGCAGTCGTTTCTCATCTGGGGTTGCGCAATTCCTTCGGTGAACGCGGCCTGTTGAAGGACGGCAAGGCTGCGACCAAGGCCCGCGCCGATACACCATCTGTCCTGATGGTTCTGCCTCCGGATTTGGTCCGGACTTTGATCGACAACCACGACGTCGTCGCCAAATTCTTCAATCGAACCCGCGGTAATCGCAGCGGCCCTCAAAGCCTTGCGACCAGTTCGATTGAAGTTCTGATGGCGCGCGATCCCGCCACCTGCCCTGCGGACACGACAGTTCAGGAAGCGGCACGGATCATGCGTGACAAACACATCTCGTCGCTATGCGTGACAGATGGAGAGACGTTGCAGGGTATCGCCACCCTGCGGGACATTTCGGGCAAATTTGTTGCCGACGGGTTACCCGTAACAACACGGATATCCGAAATCATGACTGCAAATCCCGTAACCCTCTCGCCCAGCGATATCGGCTCGGACGTTCTGCATATCATGATGGAGCGCGGCATTGGCCACATCCCGGTTTCCGAAGGCGGTCGTCTGGTCGGGATCGTGACGCAGACCGATCTGACCCACTATCAGGCCGTCAACTCGGCCGAGTTGGTTGGTCGGATCGCAAAGGCCGACAGCGCAGAAGAGATGGCGAGGGTGACGGCGGAAATTCCGCAGTTGCTGGTTCAGTTGGTTGCCGGCGGGAACCGGCACGAGATCGTCACGCGGCTGATCACCGATATTGCCGACACGGTTACCCGTCGCCTGCTGAAATTGGCCGAAACTGAACTGGGCCCGCCGCCTGTACCCTATTTGTGGCTGGCCTGCGGTTCACAGGGACGGCAAGAACAAACCGGCGTATCGGATCAGGACAATTGCCTGATGCTGGACGACAGCGTCACCGACGCCGATATGTCCTATTTCACCAAACTGGCCAAATTCGTCTCTGACGGGCTGGATGTCTGCGGGTACTTTTACTGCCCCGGCGACATGATGGCGACCAATCCGCGCTGGTGTCAGCCGGTTCGTGTCTGGCGCGACTATTTCAAGGGCTGGATTGCCAAGCCAAACCCCGAGGCGCAAATGCTGGCCTCGGTCATGTTCGACCTGCGCCCCATCGGCGGCGCATTTGAGTTGTTTGCCGACCTGCAAGCCCACACTCTGGCAGCGGCCAGGGCAAACTCGATCTTCGTCGCACACATGATTTCGAACTCGCTGAAGCATACGCCCCCACTGGGCCTGCTGCGCGGTTTCGCGACGATCCGCTCGGGTGAGCATCGCAATACGCTGGACCTGAAACACAACGGAGTTGTGCCCGTCGTCGATCTGGCGCGCATCTACGCGCTGCAAGGCGAGCTGACCGAGGCCAACACCCGCGCCCGCCTGAAAGCCGCCGAGGCCAGCGGCGTGCTCAGCCCTTCTGGTGCGCGTGACCTGCTGGACGCCTATGATCTGATCGCGGAAACGCGGCTCGAACATCAGGTTCGGCTGGTTAAGTCCGGAGCGATGCCCGACAACTATCTGCCACCGTCTGAATTGTCGGACTTTGAGCGAAGTCATCTGCGTGATGCTTTTGTGGTGGTAAAAACGATGCAATCGGCAGTTGGCCACGGCAAGGGAATGCTGGGCTGACATGCGACTGACCAACGGAGAGACCACATGTTTCTGGAACTGATCGGCACGGTTTTTGCGGGGATTGCATTTGCCGGAATCGTTCTTCTGCTGAACAAGCTGACCGGAGGGCGCCTGCCGAAATGGACAACGCCGGTTGCGGCCGGTCTTGGAATGATCGCGATGACCATCACCAGCGAATATTCCTGGTACGATCGCACGCGCGACCAACTGCCTGAAGAGATGACCATCGTGCAAGAGGTCGAAAGCCGCGCGTTTTATCGCCCCTGGACCTACGCGGTGCCGTTCGTTGACCGGTTTGCCGCAATCGACACCGTATCGGTGCGCACAAACGAAAACGTTCCGGAACAACGGCTTGTCGATCTTTACTTCTTTGGCCGCTGGGCTCCGGTTTCGAAACTGCCGGTGGCCGTGAATTGTGCAGAAGGCCGCCGCGCCAACCTGGCGGATGGTGCCGAGTTTGCCGAGGACGGGCGTCTGGTGAACGCTGACTGGATTGCAGCCGGAACCAATGACCCCGTCATCGCAGCCACTTGCGGGGTTTGATCATGCTGACCGGATTGAGTTTGAGGCTCAGGATTTTTCTGTTTTTCTGCCTCCTCGCCCTGGGCGGGGTTGCCATCAGCGCCACCGCTCTCTGGATCACCTATTCCCGTGCGGGAAACCCCGGTCTGCTGAATGATTTCGTCTTCGCCGAAATCCTGATCGGATTTGGATTTCTGGCACTGGTCGCGGGTGTTTGGCTGCTGTTCGACGACAACGTCGCCAAACCGATCGAACGGCTTTCCGCCCAGTTGCGTGCCCGTGCACATGCCGGTGTAAGCACCGACCTGGACATGCAGGCCGCGCGGTATCTGGGCGATCTTGCCCCGGCTGCGGCGGGATTGGCGGAACAACTGGCCTCGAACGCCATGCGCACAGCCGAGGCCGTGGCCGCCGAAACCGCGCATCTGGCCGCAGAAAAACAGCGCCTGACCGCGCTGCTGACGGAAATTCCGGTGGCCATGCTGCTGGCCAGTCCGAAACATCAGATCGTTCTGTACGACGGGCAGGCCGCCGAGGTTCTTGCCCAGATCGCGCATCCTCGTCTGAACGCATCTCTTTTCGAATACCTTGAAGCCACCGGCCTGACAGACGCATATGCCAAGATGTGCAAAACCGGAAAGGACGTCTATTGCACCCTGTCCAGCGTGGACGGGCGGCAGACATATTCCGCCCGGATGAAACCCTTGGGCGATGCACCCGGATATATGCTTGTCTTCGAAGACAGCGCGACACATATGTCGCCGGACGATGCCCGCCCGCTGGTCTATGATTTCGAACTTCTCAATAAACCGGGGGATGATGCGTTCGAGAACCGCCCCCTGACGGATCTGTGTTTCGTGGTTTTTGACACGGAAACAACCGGTTTGCTGCCTCACAAGGATGAGATCGTACAGATCGGCGCAGTGCGCGTTCTGAATGGTAAAATCGTTCAGGGTGAGCATCTGGACATGCTGGTTGATCCCGGCATTCCGATTCCCCCGGCCTCGACCAAGGTACACAAGATCAGCGATCGTATGGTCCAGGGGGCGCCCGATATCGCCGAAGCCGGACGCGTATTCCATCAGTTTTCGCGCGACGCCGTGATCGTGGCGCATAATGCCCCGTTCGACATGGCGTTTCTGCGCCGCCATGCCAAACGGATGGGTGTCGAGTGGGATCATCCGATACTCGACACGGTCTTGCTGTCTGCGGTGCTGTTCGGGGCAAGCGACACGCACACACTGGACGCCTTGTGTGAACGGTTGGAAATCACGATCCCCGAAGCGTTGCGCCATACCGCACTTGGCGATGCGATTGCCACGGCCGAGGCATTGATCAAGGTGCTGCCGATCCTGCAAGCACGCGGCCTGACGACTTTTGGCGAGGTGATTATGGAAACCCGCAAACACGGTCGTTTGCTGGAAGATCTGAACTGACGGTATAAATTGCACCCGGCAGTCAGCTTTTCATGGACAATCCGGGCCACGCATGGCACCTGATGCGCGGCCAAGGATTAAGCGCGCAATGACCGAAAAGACCTTTAGACCGACCCCGGATCAAAGCCCCGCCTTTCGGGAAGCGCTGGGATGCTTTGGCACCGGTGTCACGGTGATTACCGCGCAATCCGACAATGGCCCGCGTGCCATTACGGTGAATTCATTTGCCTCAGTCTCATTGGACCCGCCACTGGTCCTGTGGTGTCTGGCCAAGGAATCATTTCGATTCGATACGTTCAGTACCTGTGATCTCTATTCGATCCACGTCATGGCACAGGATCAGCAGGATCAGGCGTTGCGGTTTGCACGCGATGGGGCGGATTTCTCACATGCAGACTGGACCGAGGATGAGGCCGGGCGCCCACATCTGGCCCAGTGTCTGGCCCGGTTCGATTGCCGCCTTCATGCCCGTCATGACGCCGGGGATCATCTGATCATCGTGGGTCAGGTAGATCAGGTCATGTATCGCACCGGCAAAGGGCTGATCTTCAAACGCGGGCAGTTCGGCGGGTTTGTCGACCTGATCTAATCGTCCAGCGACCCGTGAACCGCCAACGCCTCCAACTCCGCGTCCTGCGGAGTGATCACGCGAAAGGCTTCGTGCACGCCTGTCTCTGTCAATTCCCTTGCGACGGTCAACAGCGTGTTGGCCGGATGGTCTTCACACAACTCTGACATGTGGTCGATTTCAGCTTGCGCAACGCCCAATGCGGCCTCGACCGAGGGTGCGCCATAGAACTGCACAAAATGTTCGGCCAGATTACGCGTAATCTGATCTTTCTCTGCGGCTTCGATCTGCGTCACGGCGACAAAAGTCACCCGGCCAAAGGTTTCCAACCCCAGCCAGCCATTCGCAAATGCCTGTCGTGCCTTGCCTTCAAGATCGCCCTGCCCCCAGTTGGAAAACTCAAACCCACCCGAAACGCACCACTCTCCGGTGCGCGCCGGCGAATGAAACACGTTCATGTCGCTTTCGTCGAAATGGATCGCTCGGGCCAGTTTCATTCTCGGTTCTCCAACATGTCAGTCAGGGGGCGCAGATGTGTATCGACCCCATCGCGGATCAGCATCCCGAAACGTTCATCCGTTCCAAGGAATACGCCACCAGCGATCAGCGGTTCGCCCACGCCGCGCAGCAGGCCCATCCATTCGGCGTGCAAGGACGCGTTGCCATCCTCTTGCCAACGGTTGAGCCAGGTCAACATGTGTCGTGACCAGCTTTCCACCAGCTGCGTTGCAGAAACCTCGGCACAGCCTTCATCGTACAGCGCTGTGATATCAGGGGTTTCACCCGGCGCATCACTTGTTTGCAACAGCGTCAGCTCCCAACCGACGACCAGCCAGTCCGGCTCTTCCTCGGGCATTGATGTTGACGCAGCCGCGCGGAACCGGCCGCACCGCGCCCCGTTCACGCAAATCAGACCATCCCAACCCAGATGCACCGCAACCTCTGGCGGGGCCAAAGCGCCCAGCGCGTTCTGGAATCCCACAGCACAAAGCGGCAGCATCGCCACCGCATCTTGCAACGGTACCTCGGGGGCAAAAACAATTGCCACGCGCAGGAAATCCGCCTGAATATTGTAGACAACCGTACCCGCATCACAGCCCAGCGCAGCCATGGCCTGCGCGCGCTCGAACGGGTCTTCCCCACCCTGAACCGGGTGGCCCGTCAGCAAGGGTGGGAAAACCGGCTGGCTCATGCGTTGCCTTTGGCGATCATGTCGCGGGCGATCTTGCGGAATGCCTCGGCCTGCGGGCTGTCAGGTTTGCTGACCACGATGGGCGCGCCTCCGTCAGCGGCGACACGGATGTCCAGATGCAAGGGGATTTCACCCAACAATGGCACGCCCAGCGCCTCTGCCTCGGACTTGACACCACCATGACCGAAAACATGTTCTTCGTGCCCACAGGTCGAACAGATATGCGTGGACATGTTTTCGATCATCCCGACAATGGGTGTCTTGAGCTGGTTGAACATGTCGATCCCCTTGCGGGCATCAATCAGGGCCACGTCCTGCGGCGTTGAAACGACAATGGCACCATCCACCTGGAACTTCTGGCTCAGCGTCAGTTGCACGTCACCGGTGCCGGGCGGCAGATCGACGATCAGAACATCCAGCGCGCCCCATTGCACCTGGCTCATCATCTGTTGCAGCGCACCCATCAGCATCGGCCCGCGCCAGACAACCGCCTGACCTTCGTTGGTCATCAAACCCATCGACATCATGGTGACGCCGTGGTTGCGCAGCGGCAGGATTGTCTTGCCGTCAGGGCTGGCCGGACGGCCCGAGACACCCAACATCCGGGGTTGCGACGGCCCGTAAACATCCGCGTCCAGCAGACCTACACGCCGGCCTTCCGCAGCCAATGCGCAGGCAAGGTTGGCCGAAACGGTGGATTTGCCAACCCCACCCTTGCCGGAGGCAACGGCGATGATCCGGTCCACACCCGGCACTGCCTGCGGCCCGGTTTGCGATGGCTTGGGCTTCGGTTTCAGATCCGGCGGTGCCTTGTCGGAATGCGCGGTCATCAAGGCCGAAACATTTGCCACGCCTTCCACCATCTGAGCGGCCTTTTCAGCCGTGGCGCGGACGGGTTCCATCTTTTCCGCATATTTCGGGTCGACCTCAAGCACGAAGCGTACCGTGTCGCCTTCCACGTTCAAGGCGCGCACGATGCCTGCGCTTACGATGTCCTGCCCGGATACCGGGTCGGTGATCTTTTTCAGGTTCGCCAGAACCGCGTCACGAACACTCATGCTTGTTCCCCTTGATCCGCCCTGCTGACAGGGGCGTGCGTATCGACTCGCCGCTCATTGCACGTGTCTCCGTCTTTGTCTGTACATTTGACGCATCCCGCCCCGCGAAGTTACGTTGAGCCATGCGCTTTGTCCTCTTGTGCCTGAGCCTGACGCTCTCTGCCACCCCCTCTTGGTCACAAGAGGCGATTGGCCTTGCGGCCCCGGCAGAGGTTAAAGACTCTGGCCTGTTGCAACATATCCTTCCTCGCTTCTCTCTCAAGACCGGGATCCGTGTTATTGCAGACGACGCCGGGGTCATGGCGCTGGAAACCGCGCCGCCCGGTGATCCGGTCTTTGCCCGCGACGGTGTGATCTATCACCTGCGTATCGAAGACAGTGACCGCCAGGCCCGTTTTCTTGAATGGCTGAAGTCGGATATCGGCAAGCGCACGGTGGAAAGCTTTGCCCCGGCAGACGGAGGGCCCTACTCTGCCAATTTTGATATTGTCGAGGTTGAGTCCGGTGACATCGTCGAGGGCGACACCCAACTTGGCGAAGAACTTTCGATGACTCATTGCGGGCGCTGTCATGTCATCGGGCCAAGGAACCGCATGAATGGCCTGGGGTCGACGCCCTCTTTCGCCGTTCTGCGCGCAATGCCCGACTGGTCGCAGCGATTCGAAGCGTTTTTCGCCCTGAACCCCCACCCCGCATTCACACAGATCGACGGTTTGACACCGCCTTTCGATCCCGAACGCCCATCTCCTATTCACCCGGTTGAGATGACATTGGACGATCTTGACGCGATCCTGGCGTTCGTATCGCGCATCGACGCTGCGGATCTGGGTGCACCCTTGAAACTTCAGTGATCCTTTCTGTCTGAATAGTAATCCTCGGTCGTGACGACCCGGGGCTTGGGTTTTGATTGGAAAGGATTGTCTTGCTGTTGGAACTGCACGTTCACCCGGCAATTGTCACACATCTGGATCATCCGCGCCTGATCCGACGTCGCGAACATCGGATGTGTGCCCGACAGCTTCTCCATGATCCGCTCAACCGTGGATTTCACGCCGAACAATGCCCCGCATTCCACGCAGGCAAAAGGTTCTTCTTCGTTCAGAACCTGCTGTGACAGGGCCGCATCGCTGAGATCAAGTTGTGGAACAAGCGTGATCGCATCCTCGGGGCATATGGTCTTGCACATCCCGCATTGCAGACAGGCATCTTGCTGGAAGTTCAATTGCGGCTTGTCCGGATTGTCGATCAACGCACCGGATGGGCACAGCGACACACAGCTGAGACACAGGGTGCAGCTGTCGGTATTCACTGCAACCGCCCCGTAAGGCGCATTTTCGGGCAGCGGCAAAGGCGATTCAGCCTGCGGGTTCAGCGCCTGTGCTGCCAGCCGTGCGATTTGCCGGCGATTGCCCATAGGCAAGACCGGATCGGACAAAGGCCGGGGCACCGCTTGCCCGTACAGCAGATCGGACATCGCATCGGGGTCCGCTTCGTCAATCAGGCCTATACACTCGGGGCCTGCAATGGCATGTGCCAATTCAAGCTCGCGGTTCAGCGCCTCGCGTTCAGTCGTCGGCGCCAACAGCACGTCCACCCGAGCGAACCCATGCGCCAGAGCAGCCAGCATCTCGGCATGGCCAAAGCCAGATATCACGTTCAATTCCAATGGGATCACGTCCGAAGGTAATCCACGCCCGAAACGCGCCGCCAACCGGATCATTTCGGCCCCGTGGGCGTCATGTACAAGCAGCCGAGGCGCGGTGCCGCCGGCCCGTCGATAGGTACGGGCCAGAATATGCATCCGCGACAGCAGCGCCGAAACAGGCGGGTCTTCATAGGTTATGGCCGTTGAAGGGCACAGCGCGGCGCAAGCACCACAGCCTGCACATACCATCGGGTCAATCGCCACATGCTCGCCCGCCGGGGAAATCGCACCGGTTGGGCAGATATCCAGACAGTTGGTACAGCCCACCTGCTCGGCCCGGGAATGGGCACAGAGGGTTTCTTCCACGCGCACATAAAGTGGCTTTTCGAATGTCCCCACCAATTGCGCGGCTTCAAAAGCCAGGCGTTCAACGGAAACCGCATTTCTGGGATCAGCCCGCAGATAGCCTTCACGCTTGGCCGGGGCCTGAACAAAGGGCGTTTCTCCTGCCAGATCGATGACAATGTCACACGATGAAAGCGCACCGTCCTTTGGATCGGTCCAAGCAAACGCGCCGCGCCCACCGGGCACGACCTGCTGAAGCGCGTCCAGACGCAACGAAAACCCACCAAGCGCACCGGAAACCGATCGAAGCTGCCCCCGTACCACGTCATAGGCGCGCGAGAGGGGCTCTGACAAATCGGTCGTCATGACGGTCACTGCCAACGAATCCGCCAAACGCTCTGCCAGATCAAAGGCCACCGCACCGGGCCCGATGATGAAACAGGTGCCTTCACTGAAGACATCCACGCTGGGTGTGACCGGTTGCGTCAGAACGGCCTCGGCCGCCAATGCCGCCATCTTGGGGGTCGCATCCGCACCTTGGTCAGACCACCCGGCCCGATCGCGCAGATCGACAAATCCGGGCACGTCGATACTCAGGTCTTCGGCCAGTGACCTGAATACGTCATCCTCTTGCGCACAAGCGATGACGGTATCACCTTCTTTCATCAAGGCAGCGGCGGACTGCAACTCATCGGTACAAAGCGCGGTATGCAACCTGGAACAGGCAACGCCGCAGGCGCTTTCGATCTTGTCCGGATCGATTGCCTGTGTTCCGGCGCAATCACATAGCAGTAGTTTCGTGGCCATATCCTCTCCTCGGGCAACCGCCCCGGTTCCATGCACACTAGGCTGTACCCCTGGGAAAGCAACTTCAACCCCTTGCCGCGTTTCCTGCACAGGGTTGAATTTCGGCAATAAATGCCACGAAACACAAGCATTCACAGGACCTGCTCACGCAGTTGCTACCCTGGACTACGACCAAAGTCGTAGAGCTTAGGCTTGGCACACAGCTAGTTTGTGTACCATAGTGGACTTGGAAAGGCAGGGGAGAGCCTTTCGGGGAGGAGCCAGTGGCCAAGGCCGCAAGCCAGACTGAAATGCCGGTTGGCGTCATTGTGCGCAAGACACCCGGGGTCACACGGTGGGCCCGGTGGAACTGGCGCGCTGTGGCCCTTTTACCTGGCGCGGGGCCGGCCGACTGGCAGGAACTGCGCCGCGAAGGCGATGCGGTCGAGTATCACGCAGCCACCCTGCCCCTGACGCTCTGGGCAGATGAAACCGAAGCCTACATGGTCAATTTGTCGGATGGGCAGCCTTCGCTGTACCTTGTGCTGCGGGACGAACTGAAAGGCGAAACTCCCCTGAATGCAGTTCTGATCACCGCCTCTCCGTTCGAGGGGCAGGATTACGCGGATACCGGTGAAGAAATTGTCGAGAAGATCGCGATGACCGAAGGGCTGATTGCCTGGGTTCGCGATTTTACCCTGAAACATCATCAGCACGAAGTTTTCGTCAAGCGCCGCCGCGACAAAAAGCGGACAGATCTGGTTGAAGACGGCAAGGGTGATGCTCGTATCCGGCAGACGTCGGACGTGTACCGCGCCCCGAGAAAGGCGCTGCAATGAACCGGCCCGATGATTTCTGGTCTCGCCGAAAGGCCGCCGTTCAGGCCGAAGCCAAGGCAGAGGCACTGGCCCTTGAAGAACAGGTGATCGCAGAACGGCAAGCGGAGCTGGAAGAAAAGGATGACGCCGAGATCCTCGCCGAGTTCAACCTTCCTGACCCAGAGACCCTGCAACCCGGCGACGATGTTTCGGGCTTCATGGCCAAGGCCGTGCCTGATCGCCTGCGTCGTCGTGCTTTGCGTCGGCTGTGGCGGCTGAACCCGGTTCTGGCCAATGTCGACGGGCTGGTTGATTACGGCGAGGACTACACCGATGCGGCCTGCGTGATCGAAAACATGCAAACCGCCTATCAGGTTGGGAAAGGTATGCTGGCACATATCGAAGCACTGGCGGCCGACGCGGAAGAGGCCAAAGACGATGCTGCTGAAAGCGAAGCCGATACGCGCGCTGAACCCGAGGCTGTGCCGGTCGAACCCGATCCCCGGCCCGAGCCGGTGTCGCTCGCGCTGGCGGACGAGCCGGAAGAAATCGACCTTCCTCCGGCGCCACGTCGAATGACATTTGAATTTGAAGGATGACCGAATGACCGCAAGTGACGCGCACACTCTGGACGTTTCAGCCGAGGATCGCCTGCGCGCGGATTTCTACAACTTTCTGGGCTTGCTGCTGGCCGGTCCACCCGACCAGATGCTGCTGGATCAAATGGCGGGCCTCAGCGGTGATGACACTGATCTTGGTCAGGCCATCCAAGCCATGGCGCGGGTTGCAAAGGTCACCAAGCCCGCCGCCGCTGAACGGGAATTCAATGCATTGTTCATCGGTTTGGGTCGGGGCGAACTGCTGCCCTATGCCAGCTTCTACCTCACTGGTTTTCTGAACGAGAAACCTCTTGCGCAGCTCCGCAATGACATGGCCGTGCGTGGGATCACACGCGCCCAGAACGTGTTTGAGCCCGAGGACAACATCGCCTCATTGATGGAGATGATGGCAGGCATGATCGTTGGGCGTTTTGGCAGCCCGGCATCGCTTGAAGACCAGAAAGCGTTCTGGAGCAAACATATCGGCCCATGGGCCGCACATTTCTATTCGGATTTGGAAGCTGCTGAAAACTCGGTTCTCTATGCATCCGTCGGCACCGCCGGTCGGGTATTCATGGAGATCGAGCGCGAAGCGTTCCGGATGACAGCGGGGTAGCCCGCACATCGCCGGTGCCCCATGGGCACCAAACCGCAATTGGGACAGGAGGAGCCCATGAGCAAGACCAAGGAAGAAGGCGCCACACGCCGCGACTTCCTCAAACTGGCCGGAACCGCAGCACCTGCTGCCGTTGCCGCCGCCAGCCTGACCGGAAAAGCCGAAGCGGCCGAAACGCCGACAGACGACACCCGCATCCAGGATACCGCGCATACACGCGCCTACATCGAAAGCACCCGGTTCTAGGATCGGACGTTTTCACACCCGACTGACGGTTGCGATTGGCCCCGACGTCGGCTTCAGCAGTACCAAGCCAGCCGTGGCATACACGGCGCGCAAGGGAGGAAACAAATGCTTAGGAAAAAGACCAACGGGGTTGCGAGACGCCCCCAGCGGACAAGTATCCTGTCCCAAATCGGCGAGAATACCGTCGATCGCCGCGCATTCCTGCGTGGCTCGGGCCTGACGATCGGCGGCCTTGCCGCGATCAGCGCCACGGGTGGAACCGTGACGCCTGCCAACGCCCAGACCGCAGCCAACACGGCAGTCGAGAACATCAAATCCGTCTGCACGCATTGTTCGGTCGGTTGCACCGTGGTTGCCGAAGTTCAGAACGGCGTCTGGATCGGGCAGGAACCCGGCTGGGACAGCCCGTTCAACCTGGGCGCTCATTGCGCCAAAGGGGCCTCGGTTCGAGAGCACGCCCATGGCGAGCGCCGCCTGAAATATCCGATGAAAAAAGAAGGCGGAGAGTGGAAGCGCATCAGCTGGGAAGAGGCGATCAACGAGATCGGCGACGGCATGATGAGCATCCGCGAAGAAAGCGGGCCTGACAGCGTCTACTGGCTGGGTTCGGCCAAGCACAACAACGAACAGGCTTATCTGTTCCGCAAGTTCGCCGCCTACTGGGGCACGAACAACGTCGACCATCAGGCCCGGATCTGCCACTCGACCACTGTTGCGGGCGTTGCGAATACATGGGGCTACGGCGCCATGACCAACAGCTACAACGACATGCACAACAGCAAGGCGATCTTCATCATCGGCGGCAACCCTGCCGAGGCGCATCCCGTCTCGCTGCTGCATATTCTGCGCGCAAAAGAGCAGAACAACGCCCCGCTGATCGTCTGCGACCCGCGCTTTACGCGCACTGCGGCGCACGCGGATGAATATGTCCGTTTCCGCCCCGGGACGGACGTTGCGCTGATCTGGGGTATCCTCTGGCACATCTTCGACAACGGTTGGGAAGACAAAGAGTTCATCCGCACCCGTGTCTGGGGCATGGATCAGATCCGCGAAGAAGTTGCCAAGTGGAACCCGGATGAGGTGGAACGTGTCACCGGCACTCCGGGGTCGCAGTTGAAGCGGGTTGCCCGCACGATGGCCAACAACCGTCCCGGAACGGTTGTCTGGTGCATGGGCGGAACGCAGCACACCAACGGCAACAACAACACCCGCGCGTATTGCGTACTTCAGCTTGCACTGGGCAACATGGGCACCTCGGGTGGTGGCACCAACATCTTCCGCGGTCATGACAACGTTCAGGGCGCAACGGACCTTGGTGTTCTTTCCCATACCCTGCCCGGCTATTATGGCCTGTCCGCAGGCGCATGGGGTCACTGGGCCCGTGTCTGGGGCGAAGAACCTGAATGGCTGGCCGGTCAGTTCGCCACGATCAAGGACAAGGACGGCAAGGACAAACCGCTGCAGAACGAGCGCGGCATTCCCGTTTCCCGCTGGATTGACGGTGTTCTGGAAGACCCGGCCAACATGGATCAGGACAACAATGTCCGCGCCATGGTTCTGTGGGGCCACGCGCCCAACTCGCAGACCCGGATGACGGAAATGAAGACGGCGATGGAAAAGCTGGACATGCTGGTCGTGATCGACCCGTATCCCACCGTTTCCGCCGTTTTGCATGACCGGACCGATGGCGTTTACCTGTTGCCGGCCTGTACGCAGTTCGAAACCCGTGGCTCGGTCACGGCCTCGAACCGGTCGTTGCAGTGGCGCGACAAGGTGGTCGATCCGTTGTTCGAAAGTCTGCCGGACGAGGTCATCATGGCCAAGTTCGCCAACAAGTTCGGCTGGGCGGATCGGTTCTTCCGCAATATCGAGATGGAAGACCCCGAAACCCCGAATGTTGAAAGCATCACGCGTGAATTCAACTCGGGCCTCTGGACCATCGGCTATACCGGTCAGTCGCCGGAACGTCTGAAAAGCCATATGGCCAACCAGCACACGTTCGACAGAACCACGCTGCAAGCCATTGGTGGACCAAACGACGGCGAATATTACGGTCTACCGTGGCCCTGCTGGGGCACACCGGAAATGGGCCATACGGGGACACCAAACCTCTATGACATGTCCAAACCGGTGGCCGAAGGCGGCCTGACCTTCCGCGCCCGTTTTGGCGTGGAACGCGACGGCGACAACCTGCTGGCCGAAGGGGTCTATAGCGTTGGGTCGGAAATTCAGGATGGCTATCCAGAGTTTACGATGCAGATGCTGATGGATCTTGGCTGGGACGGTGATCTGACGGCCGAGGAACGCGCGGCCATCGACGCCGTGGCCGGACCAAAGACCAACTGGAAAACCGACCTGTCCGGCGGCATCCAGCGGGTCGCGATTGCACATGGCTGTGCGCCCTTCGGGAACGCCAAGGCCCGCGCGGTTGTCTGGACCTTCCCGGATCCGATCCCGCTGCATCGCGAGCCGCTCTACACGCCGCGGCGCGATCTGGTGGCCGACTATCCCACCTATGAGGACCGTCATGCCTATCGCCTTCCGACCTTGTATGCCTCAATCCAGAAGAACGACTTTTCAAAGGATTACCCGATAATCCTAACGTCTGGTCGTCTGGTCGAATATGAAGGCGGCGGTGATGAGACACGGTCCAATCCGTGGTTGGCCGAGCTTCAGCAGGACATGTTCGTCGAGATCAATCCGCGCGATGCCAACAACCTTGGCATTCGGGACGGATCACAGGTCTGGGTCGAAGGCCCCGAGGGCGGCAAGGTCAAGGTGATGGCGATGCTGACCAACAGGGTCGGTGCCGGCGTGGCCTTCATGCCGTTCCACTTCGGCGGCCATTTCCAGGGCGAGGACCTCAGGGAGAAATACCCCAAAGGTGCAGACCCCTATGTGCTGGGTGAAAGTACCAACACCGCCCAGACCTATGGCTATGATTCAGTGACCCAGATGCAGGAGACCAAGGCGACTCTCTGCAAGATCTGGGCAGCGTAAGGAGGACGATTAATGGCTAGAGCAAAGTTTCTCTGCGACGCTGAACGCTGCATCGAGTGCAACGCCTGCGTAACCGCGTGTAAGAACGAACACGAGGTGCCGTGGGGCATCAACCGCCGAAGGGTGGTGACGATCAATGACGGCAACCCGGGCGAACGCTCGATCTCGGTCGCCTGTATGCATTGTTCGGATGCGCCCTGCATGGCGGTGTGCCCGGTCGACTGCTTCTATCAGAACGAAGAAGGGGTCGTGCTGCACTCCAAGGACCTGTGCATTGGCTGCGGCTATTGCTTCTATGCGTGCCCCTTCGGTGCGCCGCAATACCCGCAGGCGGGCAACTTTGGATCGCGCGGCAAGATGGACAAATGTACCTTCTGCGCCGGCGGCCCCGAGGAAACGCACTCGACCGCAGAGTTCGCCAAATACGGTCGCAACCGGATCGCCGAGGGCAAGCTGCCCATCTGCGCCGAAATGTGTTCCACAAAGGCCCTGCTCGCCGGTGACGGCGACGTGGTTTCCGCAGTTTACCGTGAACGCGTCGTGGCGCGCGGTTTCGGCTCGGGCGCCTGGGGCTGGGGCACGGCCTACGACCAGAAAGACGGTTGAAATCCGGCTTTTGACAAAACAGCCTCCCGCCCTTTGCGGGGGGCTTTTCAGGTGATGTGATCGGGGATCCGTTTCCCGTAACGTCACAGCAAACAAATTTGAGAGGCGCGCATGACCAATGATGTTTACTGGCTGCTGAAGCTTGACCTCGATCTGGATAAAAAGGATGAGTTCGAAGCGCTTATGGCGGAAATGGTCGCGGCCACGCTGCAAGAAACCGGCGCCAGAAGCTATGAATGGCACATGACCGGTTCGGCCGTTCATATCTATGAACGCTATGCCAGTTCCGAAGATGCCATGATACATATGCAAAATTTTGGTGCTAATTTTGCGGAACGGTTTCTGGCGCTTCTGACGCCAGTGGGGTTGGACGTGTATGGTCCGGCCAAGGATGATCTTCGCGAAGCGCTCGCACCGGTCGGCGCCGTTTTTCACCAGCAAATCGGTGGATTTGACCGCTGATATGAAAATGCACAGGAGGATATCCCTATGCGTCTGATTCAGTTTCTGCTCGTTTCGATTTTTCTGACCGGAGCCGCATGGGCGCAAGAGACCTCTGAACCCACGACGGATGAGCGCACCTCGACCGGCGGAGCGACAACGCTGGAAGACATTCTCGCCCGGCAGCGTGGTGAAACCGTCGACAACAGCTATCGTTCCGAGAACACTGGTCAGGGCAACGCCGAGGGGTTGCTGGGTCAGCTTGGCACGCGTGGTGTGGCCTCGGACAGTGACGTGTATCGCGCTTTGCGCTATGGCTCGGCTGATGTGACGGTGTCTTCTCATGGTCCGGCAGACAGCGTGCTGATTCAGGATGGCGGCATGTGGTGGCTGACCTTCCGCACCGGACCGCTGCGCGAATACGGCACCTATATCATTGCCGGGATGCTGGGCATCATCCTGTTATTTTTCTTGATCCGAGGCAAAATTCGCATCGATGGTGAGAAAACCGGCCGTACGGTCACGCGTTTCAACGGGTTCGAGCGGTTCGGCCACTGGTTGTTTGCCGGGTCATTCCTGATCCTTGGCGTCACGGGCCTGCTGACGCTTTATGGGCGCGACTTCCTGATCCCGGTTTTCGGGAAAGAGGGCTTTGCAGCCCTCGCACAGGGCTGCAAGTGGTTGCACAACAATCTGGCCTGGGCCTTCATGCTGGGCCTGATCATCGTCACGGTAAACTGGATTGCCCATAATATCCCCAACCGCGTCGATCTGAAATGGCTGGCCGCGGGTGGCGGGTTGTTTACCAAGAACAGCCATCCACCGGCAAAGAAATTCAACGCTGGTCAAAAGATCATATTCTGGGCCTGCATCCTGCTGGGCGCCTCCATCAGCCTGTCGGGTCTGTCGCTGTTGTTCCCGTTCGAGATGCCCTTGTTTGCCAAAACCTTCCAGATCGCCAATGCGACCGGTATTCCGCAAATGATGGGCCTGAACCTGCCGGTGCAGATGTCGCCGCAGGAAGAAATGCAATATGCCCAGGTCTGGCACGTGATGGTTGCTTATGTGTTCATTGCGATCATCGTGGCGCATATCTATCTCGGCTCTGTCGGAATGGAGGGCGCCTTTGACGCCATGGGCACCGGCGAGGTCGAAGAACAATGGGCCCGTGAACACCACTCTTTGTGGCTGGAAGAAGTTCAGGAAAAAGAGGCAGGCAAAACCGCCGCCTCGCCTGCTGAATAGATGCGGGGGCTGGTACTGGCCCTGGCGCTGATCCCTCTGCCCGCCTTGGCCGAATTCTTCACACTCAAGGGACACGGCGGCCCAATCATGGGGATCGCCACAGCCCCGGACGGGCGTATCGCAACAGCCAGTTTCGACAATTCCGTCGGGCTGTGGGCTGATCGGACCCCCGAATGGCTGGAAGGTCATGAAGCCGCCGTGAACGCCGTTGCCTTCAATGGCACGGCCATCTACTCGGCGGGAGATGACTTCACCCTGCGCAAGTGGCCCGGTGGCGACGTGGTTGGGCGACATCAGGGCAAGATCGTGGGTCTGGCAGCGTCCAAGACCCACGTCGCAACCGCCAGTTGGGACGGAATGATAGGGCTTTGGCCCGTGAACGGAGCCGCGCCCACAACTCTTGGACCGACGGGAAGCGGTGTGAACGCCGTAGTTTTTTCCTCTGACGGCACACGGCTTTATTCAGCAAGCATGGATGGGTCGCTGCGCATTTGGGATATCTCGACTGGGCAAGAGATCAACCGGCTCATCGAACACGGGTTCGGTATCAACGAGCTGGTCCTGAATGAACAGGACAACTGGATCGCTTACGGTGCCGTCGACGGAGTGACCCGAATACTGGACCTTTCCACCGGTGAAGAACGCGATTTCACTCTGGATCGTCGCCCGATCCTGGCCATGGCGCTCAGCCCGGATCGTCGGTTTCTGGCCGTGGGCGACGGCGAAGGCTATATAATGGTCATCGATACCTCGGACTGGCGCATCGCGCAGGACTTTCGCGCAACGTTGCGGGGGCCAGTCTGGGCCCTGGCCTTCTCGGTCGATGGTGAAAACATCCATGCTGGCGGGATCGACGAGGCCATGTACAGTTGGCCGGTCACCGCCCTGTCCGATCGGCAACAGATGGCTTTTGCCGAGCCAAGTTTTCTGCAAAACCCCGACGAGATGGACAATGGTGAGCGTCAGTTCGCGCGGAAATGCTCGATCTGTCACAGCCTCACCCCCAACAGCCAGCGCCGCGCAGGCCCCTCCTTGCACGGGGTTTTCGGCAGGCGCGCGGGCACGTTACCGGGATATTTGTACTCGGATACGCTGCAAGGCTCTGATATCATTTGGAATGACGAAACGATAAATGCTCTTTTCGACGAAGGGCCAGACCATTACATTCCGGGGTCCAAGATGCCGATGCAGCGAATTACACAAGCTCAGGATCGTCAGGATCTTATTGTTTTTCTGCGCCGCGCAACGGGTGCCCGGAACTGAACTGGAGGAGACCATGAAAGCCTTTCTTGCCGCGGTCGCCGCAATGGTCGTCATTGCAGTGGCAGCCCCTGTCGTGCTGGATCGGATCGGGTTCACCGCCGCCGACGCCACGTCCGGCTCTGCCGTGCGCCTCGACTGAATGTCGCAATACCTGACCACCCGCGAACTGGCTGATCTGCTGCGCATCGGCGAGCGCAAAGCCTATGATCTTGCCTCCTCGGGCGAGGTGCCCTGTGTTCGCGCCATGGGCAAGCTGTTGTTCCCGCGGGCCGAAATCATAGCCTGGCTCAACGCGTCGCGATCCGGCCCGCAGGTGGCCGAACCGCCTCTGCCTCCGATTGTAGCAGGCAGCCATGATCCTCTGTTGGACTGGGCGCTGCGTGAAAGCGGATCGGGGCTTGCCACCTATTACGACGGCTCCTTTGACGGGCTGACACGGCTGAGCGAACGCAGCGCACAGGCGGCCGTGTTGCATATCCACGAAGACGGAGGGTTCAACGAAAAATCCCTGCGTGACGCCTTGGGCGAAGGGCCGGTGGTATTGTACGAAATCGCCCGACGCAAGCGCGGGCTGCTTCTTGCCCCGGGCATATCGGATATCAAAACGTTTAAGGATCTCAAATCGCGCCGCGTGATCATGCGTCAGGACAGTGCGGCCAGCCAACACCTGTTCGATAGCCAGCTGGAAGCCCATGGCATGAGCCGAGACGATCTGGACGCAACCCCCGGCTGCGCACGCACCGAAGAGGAACTGGCCATCGCCCTTCACGGCGAAAAGGCCGAGGCCGGCTTTGGGCTGGGGGCTTTGGCAGGGCTTTACAACCTGGGTTTCGTCCCCACCCATTCCGAGAGGCTGGATCTGGCGATTTGGCGCAGGTCATATTTTGATCCGCCAATGCAGAAACTGATAACGCTGCTGCGCTCGGATCAATTTGCGCAAAGGGCCCGTGAATTCGGTGGCTACGACCTGTCGGGCCTGGGCACGATACACCACAACGGTGCCAGCGGGTGAGCCCTCACCCGCCTTTTACCTTGTCAGGATTCGCCCGCCGCAGGCCGGCTTAGTCGGCGTTCGGAAAGAACACCTGCTGTCCGTCCAGCCTGAACGACGCAATCGCTTCCTGCCCGTCCGGCCCCGTCAGCCAGTCGATGAAACGTTGGCCGGCTGCCGCCCGCACATGCGCGTGCTTGTCAGGGTTCACAAGAATCACACCGTATTGATTGAACAGGCGCGGATCCCCTTCGACCAATACCTCAAGATTTCCCCGGTTTCCAAAAGACAGCCACGTAGCTCGATCCGTCAGCGTATAGGCATCCATTCCACTGGCCACGTTCAGCGTCGCGCCCATACCAGATCCGGTCTCGCGATACCAAGCACCCGAAGCCTCGGCAGGGTCCAGCCCGGCTGCGGACCAATAGCCCAGCTCGGCCTTGTGTGTTCCGCTGTCGTCACCGCGTGATGCAAACGGCGCTTCCACCTCGGCGATTTTCGACAGCGCGGCCAACACATCGACGCCGCCGCGAATTCGGGCAGGGTCAGACTTGGGGCCGACCAGAACGAAATCATTGTACATCAGATCCTTCCGCTCTACGCCCCAACCATCAGCAACGAATTTCTCCTCGGCCGGTTTGGAGTGAACCAAAAGAACATCCCCGTCCCCGTTGACGGCGTTCCGAATGGCTTGACCGGTTCCAACCGCCACGACACGGACATCGATACCTGAATCGGCTTCGAACCACGGCAGGATGTAATCCAACAGTCCCGAGTTCTGTGTAGACGTGGTCGACTGCACCACAATAAACGGTTCTTCCGCCGAAACCGCGCTGGTCAACAGGCCCACAGCCACCACCGCTGCCCGAATTGATTTCCGGAACATCACACTCTCCGCTTTCTGTATTTCATGTAACCAACCCGCCCCCCAAATAGCGGCGCGACGCATCGCTTTCGGGTGAATTCAAAACCTGTTTTGCCACACCGTGTTCCACGACATGCCCGCCCTGCATCATGACCACGTCCGAGGCCAAACGACGGGCCTGACCGATATCATGCGTCACCATCACGATCCGCACGGCCCGAGCCGATGCCCGCAATATCATTCGTTCGATCATCTGGGTCGCGCTGGGATCCAGAGCGCTGGTGGGCTCGTCCAGAAACAAGGTCTCGGGGTCCAGCGCCAGCGCACGGAGAATCGCCAATCGCTGCGCCTCTCCCCCGGACAATGACCGCGCGGGTTGTCTGGCCTTGCCGTCCAGCCCGCCTTCGGTCAGCAATTCGGCGATACGGGCCTTACGGGCCCTTCGCCCCATGCCTTGACGCTTGAGAACGAAGTCAAGGTTTGCCGCAACAGATCGACGCAGCAGAACCGGTTTCTGAAACACCATGGCCTGGCGGGCTTTCTGTGCCGCGCCCAGCGGTTTTCCACCCTGGACGACCTGCCCCCGATCCGGCGTGATCAGCCCGTGCAGACAGCGCAGCAACAGGCTTTTGCCTGCACCGTTGGGGCCAAGAATCAAGGTTGGCCCCGGCCCATCCAGAACCAATGACGAGACGTCCAACAACGCCTTGCCGTTACTGCGGATTTGCAGGTTCTCGACCTTGAGGCAGTTCACCCTGTCGCAGAGCAGGTCACGCATGACGCACCCCTTCCCGTTCGGCCCGCAGGCTGATCGCGCTGACCATCGCGTTCACGGCCACCGCGATCCCGATCAGGATTGCCCCCAGCGCCAGAGCCAACGCCAGATTTCCCTTCGACGTCTCCAACGCGATCGTCGTCGTCATTACGCGGGTCACATGGTTGATGTTGCCGCCCACGATGATCACCGCGCCGACCTCGGCAATGGCGCGCCCAAACCCCGCAAGCAAGGCGGTAACCAGTGCCAGCCGCGCATCCCAGAGAAGCACGGGAACCGATGCCAGCCGCGACACGCCCAGTGATCGCAGCTGTTCGGAATATTCCTCGGCCAGCATTTCGACCACCTGCCGGGTCAATGCCGCGATAATGGGAGTGACCAACACGACCTGCGCAATGATCATGGCCGTCGGGGTATACAAAAGCTCTAGCACACCCAACGGGCCGGAACGGGACAGCATCAGATAGACCAGCAGCCCCACGACCACGGGCGGGAACCCCATCAGGGCATTCATCAGAACGATCAGCATCCGCCGCCCCGGAAACCTGGCCACAGCCAGAGCGGCACCGACGGGCATGCCGATCAGGGCGGAAATCAGAACCGCAAACACGGATACTTTCAGGGACAACAGCACAATCGCCCACAGCTCTGAGTTTCCCTCAAAGATCAGCGCGATGGCAGAGCTGAATTCTGATGCAAATACCTGCATTTTATCCCGTGAGGTTCACAATTCGTATGAAATGCGTTCGTTTACAGGTAAATACTACTCTGATTTCAGGTCGAGTACAGACACATATACGGCATTTAGAATGAAAAACGCGGCCCCGATTGGGACCGCGCCTCAATTCCCCAAGGAAAGGCTGAGATCAATTCAGTGCAGCATCGGTGATCTGATGTGTCCAGGCCCCTTCGGGCTTTTTGGTAATAACCGGATCGGACCCGCCTGCCAGCAATGTGTTGACGGTGCGGTCGAAATCAGCCGGGTCCAGCGCGCCGTTCGACCCTGCGGTCAACTTGGCGATCTCACCCATCATACGCTTTTGGTGCTCTTCCGTCTGAGCACCGGTTGCATCGTTTTCCAGAACGATTTCCGCCGCTTCGTCCGGGTTCTCCTCGGCATATTTCCACCCCTTCATCGACGCGCGAACGAACCGCTCCATCTTGTCGGCGAAGGCCGCATCGCTCAGGTTCTCTTCCAGCACATAAAGACCGTCTTCCAGCGTTGCCACGCCCTGGTCTTCGTATTTGAAGGTCACCAGCTCATCCGGGCTGACACCGGCATCGATGACCTGCCAGTATTCATTGTAGGTCATGGTGCTGATGCAATCCGCCTGACGCTGAAGCAACGGGTCGACGTTGAAGCCCTGCTTCAAAACTTCAACTCCGTTTTCGCTTTTGCCATCGGTACTGATGCCCAACTGGCTCATCCAGCTCATGAAGGGAAACTCGTTGCCAAAGAACCAGACACCCAGCGTGCGGTTCTTAAGGTCTTCGGGCGACGAGATCCCGGCGTCTTTCCAGCAGGTCAGCATCATGCCCGAGCTTTTGAAAGGTTGCGCGATGTTCACCAGCGGCAGCCCTTTTTCACGGGCAGCCAGCGCGGCAGGCATCCATTCGACGGTCACATCGGCGCCACCGCCTGCAATCACTTGCGTCGGAGCGATGTCAGGCCCGCCGGGCAGAATGGTGACGTCCAGCCCCTCTTCTTCGTAAAAGCCCTTGTCCTTGGCAACATAATAGCCCGCGAACTGTGCTTGCGTGACCCATTTCAGTTGCAATGTCACCTCATCCGCCGCCAGCGCCGCACTGGCTGCCAGGCTAAAGGCGGCAACCGCCCCGCTGAGTAGCTTGTTCATCTTCATTTCTCCTAGTTGCTTGTTGTGCCCCAATTTCGGGGTCTGTTGATTTCTTTGTTTTATCCGCGCTGTGACGGGTGCCAGAAGGTCACCACTTTTTCGATCCCCGCCACCAGCCCATAAAAGGCCGTGCCGGCCAGTGCCGCAACAACGATTTCGGCCCAGACCATGTCCAGCGACAATTGCCCGACGCTGGTAGAGATCCGGAACCCCATACCAAGTGTCGGTGAACCGAAGAACTCGGCCACGATAGCGCCGATCAGAGCCAAAGTGGTGGAAATCTTCAACCCGTTGAAAATGAAAGGCATCGCTGCGGGCAAACGCAGTTTCATGAAGCTCTGCCAATAGGTTGCGGCATAGGTCTCCATAAGATCGCGCTGCATCGAGGTGGCTTCCCGCAGGCCTGCCACGGTGTTGACGAGCATCGGAAAGAACACCATCACAACCACCACCGCCGCCTTGGAGTGCCAGTCGAACCCAAACCACATCACCAGAATGGGGGCGGTTCCGACAATCGGCAGGGCGGCCACGAAATTGCCGACCGGCAACAGGCCCAGACGCAGGAAATCCCAGCGATCCACCGCAATCGCCATCAGAAAGGCCGCGATGCACCCGATGACATAGCCGCTGAGCGCGCCCTTGATGATGGTCTGCACAAAATCAGCCCACAGGATCGGAAGGCTGTCCGCAAACCGTACCGCAATTACCGACGGCGCTGGCAGGATGACCAGAGGAACCTCAAGCCCGCGCACCAGAAGCTCCCAGATCCCGATGACCGTCAGGCCAAAGATCAGCGGGGCCAGAAATCGCACCATTCGGGTGTCGGCATAAGGCCCGCTGGCCAACCGGCTGTTCAACCACCAGCCCAAAAGCCAAAGCAGGACAGCACACAAAACCAGTATCATTGCGCCATCCCCATCCGTTTCAATACGGCACGTTCAATCAGCCCCAGCAACCCGACCAGGCATGCCGCCAGAATGGCAGCCGCGAACAGAGCCGACCAGATCTGTACCGTCTGACCGTAATAGCTGCCGGCAAGCAACCGCGCGCCCAGACCGGCAACAGCCCCTGTCGGAAGCTCACCAACAATGGCGCCGACCAGCGACGCGGCGATCCCGATTTTCAGCGAGGTGAACAGATACGGCATGGATGCCGGCAGGCGCAATTTCCAAAAGCCCTGAGACCGGCTGGCGTTATACGTCCGCAACAAGTCCAGCTGCATCGCATCGGGGCTGCGCAGGCCCTTGACCATGCCGACGACAACCGGAAAGAAACTCAGATAGGCCGATATGATCGCCTTGGGAATGATGCCCTGGATACCAACGGAATACAGCACCACAATGATCATCGGCGCCAGCGCGATGATCGGAATGGTTTGACTGACAATGGCCCATGGCATGACCGACAGGTCCATAACGCGGCTATGCACGATACCCACGGCCAGAAGGATCCCCAGGCCGGTGCCAATCGCAAATCCCAGTATCGTCGCGCTGAGCGTGACCCAGCCATGATAGATCAGCGACCGTTTCGAAGTGATCTTTTTCTGGACCGTCGTTTCCCACATCTCGATGGCGACCTGATGCGGGGCCGGCAGTCGAGGCCGGTCCTGTTCCCATGTGGCCGGGATGGCGAATGTGTTGTTCAAAACAAGACCAACCTCGGACATGTCCCGCCGGTCCTTGGCAGACGGCGGCTGTACGACGGCCCCCGCGCGTTCCTGTTCGGTCAACACGCCCTTTATGTTCATCGGAATACAGGCTACGTACCAGAACAAAACAATTGCGGCGATGACTGTGAATACGGCGATGACTTGCTTCATGCACGCCACTCCATCCGATAGACGGGCACGGTATCCGGCGGCACAGGGGGTTCCTCGGCCGTCACTTCAAACCCTTCACGGCGATAAAAACGTTGCGCCGCCGTATTGGGCCGGTGCGTCGTCAGCCAGAGAAAATTTCGGCCCTCTTTTGCTTTGTCGACAAGGCGCTTGCCGATACCCTGCCCCGTCCGGCTGCAATACAGCGCGCCGATTTTATTCTGTGCCGGGTCCACTGACATGTAGCAATCGACCGGATCACCGGCGACCCACATTTCACGGCTGTCGAATGCGTCGCTGATCAGCTTCGCCAGTTCATCGACCGGCAGTTCGTCGGGCATCCAGTCCGTTTGCGTGGCCCAGTCGTGAACAACCCTGGCGCAGGCAGGCACATCGTCTGGCGCCGCGCGCCGGATCTTATCCGCATTCAGCTCAGCCGTCATTGGAATGCCCACCCCGCAAACCTTCGCGCACGCGATGCGCGACCTCGATGAATTCCGGGGTGTCGCGGATGTCCAGCGGCCGTTCCTTGGGCAGCGGGCTGTCAATCACATCGGCGATCCGCCCGGGCCGTGGGCTCATCACCACGATCTTTGTGCTCAGATAAACCGCCTCGGGAATGGAATGCGTCACAAATCCGATCGTCTTTTCCGTACGCGCCCAAAGCTCAAGAAGCTGCTCGTTCAGATGGTCCCGCACGATCTCATCCAGCGCCCCGAACGGCTCGTCCATCAGCAGGATATCCGCGTCGAACGCAAGGGCCCGAGCAATACTGGCCCTCTGCTGCATCCCACCGGACAACTGCCAGGGAAACTTGCCGCCAAACCCTTCCAAATCAACTAGTTCCAGGACTTTTTTCACCCGTTCATCCTGTTCGGCAGCAGGGTATCCCATGATCTCAAGAGGCAGTTTTATGTTCTTTGCAATAGTACGCCAGGGATATAGGCCCGCCGCCTGAAAGACATACCCGTACGCCCGGTTTCGACGCGCCTCATCAGGCGTCATGCCATTGACGGTCAGCGTCCCGTCCGTAGGTGTCTCCAGGGCTGCGATACAACGCAGAAAGGTGGTTTTGCCACAGCCGGACGGCCCGATGAAACTGACGAAATCGCCCTTGTCTATTGTCAGGTTCACGTCTTTAAGCGCGTGTACAGGCCCATCATTGGTCTGGAATGTCAGGTCTAGCTGCCTTGCCTCGATGACGGGCTGGGTCGTGCTTTCAGTGTTCATTTTATTGCCTTGAAAAGAGTGGTGTCAGGGCCGCCAGCAAAGCGGCCCCAACCGATCAAACACCGGTCGCCGGAATTCCTGTCCGCTCGACCGGTCTTGGGGCGGTCAGCTCTTTCCAGGTGCTCAGCGCCTTGTTGACGGTGGTGTTCGCCTCACGCGCGACAAAGTCCCCATGACCTTCCTGCGTCCGGATTTCACCGTCATGCACCGCCACCTGACCCCGCGTCAGAGTAAAGCGCGGCAGACCTTTGACCTCTTTGCCCTCGAACACATTGTAGTCGATCGAAGATTGCTGCGACGCGGCGCTGATTGTCTTGCTTTTCTCAGGATCCCAAACAACAAGATCAGCATCCGCCCCGACCAGAACCGCACCCTTTTTAGGATAGCAATTCAATATCTTGGCAATGTTTGTTGAAGTGACAGCCACGAATTCGTTCGGTGTCAGACGTCCAGTGTTGACCCCATGTGTCCACAACATCGGCATCCGGTCTTCCAGCCCGCCGGTACCATTCGGGATCTTGGTGAAATCCCCTACGCCAAAGCGTTTCTGTTCGGTTGTGAAGGCGCAATGATCGGTTGCAACCACGCTCAGCGTTCCCGATTGCAGGCCATTCCACAGGCTGTCCTGATGCTGTTTGTTGCGGAACGGAGGGCTCATGACCCGTCGCGCCGCATGGTCCCAATCCTGATTAAAATATTCACTTTCGTCCAATGTCAGGTGCTGGATCAGGGGTTCTCCCCACACCCGTTTACCCTGCATTTTTGCCCGGCGGATGGCTTCATGCGCCTCTTCGCACGAGGTGTGAACAACATACAGCGGGACACCCGCCATGTCCGCGATCATGATCGCTCGGTTGGTGGCTTCACCTTCCACCTGCGGCGGGCGCGAATACGCATGTGCCTCGGGGCCGGTATTGCCTTCGGCAAGCAGCTTGGCACTCAGCTCTGCCACCACATCTCCGTTCTCGGCATGCACCAGGGCGGTACCGCCAAGCTCGGCAAGACGCTTGAACGAGGCGAACAGCTCATCATCATTCACCATCAGCGCGCCCTTGTAGGCCATGAAATGCTTGAAGGTGTTGATACCGCGCGTCTCGATCACGGTTTTGATGTCGTCGAACACCTGTTCCCCCCACCAGGTCACCGCCATGTGGAACGAATAGTCACAATTGGCCCGTGTCGACTTGTTGTCCCAACGTTTCAGCGCATCCAGCAGGCTTTCACCGGGGTTGGGCAGTGCAAAATCAACAACCATGGTCGTGCCGCCCGCCAGGGCCGCCCGCGTCCCGCTTTCAAAGTCATCGCTGGAATAGGTGCCCATGAACGGCATTTCGAGATGGGTATGAGGATCGATACCGCCCGGCATCACAAAACAGCCGGTTGCGTCCAGTTCCTTGTCCCCCGTCAGGTTCATGCCGATTTCGGTGATCACGCCACCCTCGACCAATACATCCGCCTTGTAAGTCAAATCCGCGGTGACAACGGTTCCGTTTTTGATGACAGTACTCATTTTGAACTCCCTGATGCGGTCTGCGCCGCTTGCTTCATCTGGCCAAAAATATCCCGGGGGAGTCGCCCTTGGGGCGACGGGGGCAGCGCCCCCTATTCCACGATTTCGGCAGTCTCGACCACGGCATGCAGCAGAACATCCGCTCCGGCTGCGGCCCATTCCTTGCTGATTTCTTCGGCTTCATTGTGGCTCAGCCCGTCAACACAGGGGCACATGATCATCGCGGTCGGCGCAACCCGGTTGATCCAGCAGGCATCATGCCCCGCGCCCGAGATGATATCAGTGTGCGAATAGCCCAGCCGTTCGGCTGCGTTTCGCACGGCCGATACGCAAGCATCGTCAAATTTCACCGGATCGAAACCGCCGACTTTCTCGAATTCGATCTGAAGACCCATCTCGTCAACGACGTCCTCGGCAGCCACCCGCAGGCGGTTTTCCATGTCGGTGATCACCTCCAGCTCGGGCGAGCGGAAATCGACCGTAAACACCACCTTGCCCGGGATCACATTGCGTGAGTTCGGGTAGACATCGATATGCCCTGCCGCACCCACCGCATGCGGAGCATGAGACCATGCGATCTCGTCGACTTTCTCCAGGATCCGCGCCATGGCCAGCCCGGCATTCTTGCGCATCGGCATCGGTGTCGATCCGGTATGCGCATCCTTGCCCGTTACCGTGATCTGCGTCCAGCTCAGCCCCTGACCATGGGTGACGACGCCGATATCCTTGCCTTCGGCTTCAAGGATCGGGCCCTGTTCGATATGCAGTTCAAAGAACGCATGCATCTTGCGGGCGCCCACCTCTTCATCACCACGCCAGCCGATCCGGTTCAGCTCATCCCCGAACTTTTTGCCCTCAGCATCTTCGCGGTTGTATGCCCAGTCTTGCGTGTGCATCCCGGCAAAAACGCCCGAAGACAGCATCGCCGGCGCGTAACGCGTGCCTTCTTCGTTTGTCCAGTTGGTGGCGACGATCGGATGTTTCGTCTTGATCCCCAGGTCGTTCAGCGTCCGGATCAGTTCCAGCCCTCCCAGGACACCTAGCACGCCATCATATTTGCCGCCGGTCGGCTGCGTATCCAGATGCGAACCCACGTAAACCGGCAGCGCGTCCGGGTCAGTGCCTTCGCGGCGGGCAAACATGTTGCCCATCTGGTCAAGCCCCATGGTGCACCCTGCTTCCTCGCACCATTTCTGGAACAAGGCGCGGCCTTCCGCGTCCTCATCCGTCAAGGTCTGGCGATTGTTGCCACCGGCGACACCCGGGCCGATCTTGGCCATCTCCATCAGACTGTCCCACAACCTGTCGCCATTGATCCTGAGATTCTGCGCCGGAGCTGCCATGTTCATCTTCCCTGTTTGCTGGCGAGTTGGCTCGCTTTTGATGTCTTGATTTGACCATATGGTCAAACTCACGCTATCACGGGTTCGGTATCAGTCAAGAATTTGCGCGGTTCAGCTGAAATTTTCAGTACGTCCCGCACCTGTTCGACGAAAAAAGAGACACGCTGAAAACATGCCAAAAGACCGCGCACCAACCCGTATTCAGAAAAAGAACCGCGCCGCGATTCTAGAGGCCGCCTTGAACGTGTTTTCAGCCCACGGGTTTCGCGGCGCAACGGTAGACCAGATCGCAGCAGAAGCAGGTCTAAGCAAGCCGAACCTGCTGTACTATTTCCCATCAAAAGAAGCGATCCATACTGAATTGCTGTCCGGCCTGCTGGATACCTGGCTGGCTCCGCTGCATGATCTGGACGCCAATGGCGATCCGATGGAGGAAATCCTGGCATACATTCGGCGCAAGTTGCAGATGAGTCAGGAGCTACCACGGGAAAGCCGCCTTTTTGCCAACGAGCTTGTACAGGGCGCGCCGCGTATTCACGATGCATTGTCCAATGATCTCAAGACACTGGTCGACGAAAAGGTCACGATCCTTACCGGCTGGATGGATCAGGGAAAAATCGCGCGGGTGCACCCCTACCACCTGGTGTTCTCGATCTGGGCCTTGACGCAGCACTATGCAGATTTCGATGTTCAGGTTCGTGCAATTCTGGGCAACGAAGATCCGTTCGAGGGTGCAGAAGCCTTTGTTGACACGTTGTACCGCAAACTTCTGAGCCCCTGAAAAAAGGGGCCGCAATAACGGCCCCTTGACGATCTGTCGCAATCCCCTCATTCGGCCGCCTTGGCCATCGGGTTGTTCGGATGCGTCGTCCAGTTCGCATAAGTTGGCTGAACTTCTTTTCCGGTCCGGGGATCAACCTCGCCCGCTGCCATCGGCACCATATCGATGCAGCCTTCGATCGGACAAACATCGACGCAGAGGTTGCAAGCGACGCATTCGTCATCCATCACCTCAAACACGCGGTCCTCGGACATGGAAATCGCCTGGTGGCTGGTGTCTTCGCAGGCAGCATAACACCGGCCACACTTGATGCACTGATCCTGATCGATCTTCGCCTTGGCGACGTAGTTGAGGTTCAGATACTGCCAGTCGGTGACATTGGGCACCGCACGTCCGATCACCTCATCAATGCTGGAATAGCCTTTCTCATCCATCCATTCCGACAGCCCTGCCGTCAGTTCGTCAATGATCTTGAAGCCATAGGTCATCGCAGCGGTGCACACCTGAACGTTGCCGCAACCCAACGAGATGAACTCGGCCGCGTCACGCCAAGTGGTGACGCCGCCGATGCCGGAAATCGGCAGGCCCCGCGTCGCCTCGGCCCGCGCGATCTCGGACACCATCGACAATGCAATGGGCTTTACTGCCGGGCCGCAATACCCACCGTGGCTGCCTTTGCCGTCAATGGACGGTTCAGGGCTGAACGTGTCCAGATTGACGCTGGTGATCGAATTGATGGTGTTGATCAGCGACACCGCATCCGCACCACCGTTTCTGGCGGCCGCAGCCGGTTTGCGGATATCTGTGATATTCGGCGTAAGCTTAACGATGACCGGGCGGTCGTAATACTGTTTGCACCAGCGGGTGACCATCTCGATATATTCCGGCACCTGCCCCACGGCCGAGCCCATGCCGCGTTCGCTCATCCCATGAGGGCAGCCGAAGTTCAGCTCGATCCCGTCCGCACCGGTTTCTGCCACGCGTGGCAGAATGGCCTTCCATGCTTCTTCCTCGCACGGAACCATGATCGACGCGATCAAGGCGCGATCCGGGTAATCGGATTTGACCCGCGCCATTTCCTCGAGATTCACCTCGAGAGGACGATCCGTGATCAGTTCGATATTGTTCAGGCCCAGCAAACGGCGGTCGGCCCCGTAGATTGCGCCATAGCGCGGGCCATTCACGTTCACGACCGGAGGCCCCTCGGACCCCAGCGTTTTCCAGACAACTCCTCCCCACCCGGCCTCGAAGGCGCGGCGCACATTGTATTCCTTGTCCGTCGGCGGCGCAGAGGCCAGCCAGAACGGGTTGGGGCTGGAAATGCCCAGAAAGTTTGTCGTCAGATCGGCCATGGCTTCTCCCTTCCCGGCTCAGCCGGATTTTTTGAATATCATTTCGGTCGGGCGAATACGCCCGGCCTTGAGGTTTTTGACGTAGTTTTGGAACTTTTCGGGCGCCGTTTCGCCCATCATCAGGTGGATTCCCAGCGGCGCTGGTCCGGTCTCGGCTATCTTGGCAAATACGTCTTCGAAGAACTGGATCGCAAACGCGGTGCGGTCTGTTTCGGCAACCAGCTCAAGACCGGCCGCGGCCGCGGCGTCCTTGTATACATCCGGCGCGTGAACAAATGAGGTTTCCGGCAATGTGGACCAGGGAAGCGGAAAAGCCAGCGGCTCATCCACCTCTCCGCCCATGACGTCGAACAAGGCAAAGGTGCCACCGGTGGCCAGAACCCGTGACACTTCCGCGAACAGCCCCGCTTTGTCTTCGATATTCATGCCCACATGCATCATGACGGCAAGGTCGAACCCGGCATCCGGCACAGGCATGTCCAGAGCACTGCCAACAAGAAAGCTGGCCTTTTCGGAATGTCCGACCAGATCGCTGAGCGCAGTTGCGGTTTCCACGAACTCGGGCGTCAGGTCGACCCCTGTAACCGTTGAGTCATATTTGTCCACTATGTACCGGGATGTGCCTCCGATGCCGCATCCGATGTCCAGAACGCGTGTCGCATGGGTCGGAGAAAGTTGCGCAAACAGGTTGTCGGTCGCAAGAACGCCGCCGGTATGGAATTCATCCCCCGCCTTCAGATCAGCGACAGTGGCCGCATCCGGGTCGATGCCGCTGGCCTCCAGCGCCGCGCGGACGCGTTCGGTCAGTGCACCGGTGGTATAGTGTTGAGCAACAGCTTGTTCGATCTGGGACATGGGAATACCTCAGCAGCGAAAGGAATGGGGTGAATACCCCACCCTATCACGAAACGAGCGTCGCGTGGATGTCCATCGCCGCGTCCCGACCTTCGGCAACGGCCGTTACGGTCAGATCTTCGCCGCCCGCAGCGCAGTCACCACCAGCCCAAACACCAGCCAAAGAGGTTCGGCCAGCGCCGCTGACGGCGATCTTGTTGCCATCCAGCGTCAGGCCTTCGGGTGCGCCCTCCAAGGTCTGTCCGATGGCCTTGAGAACCTGATCGGCCGGCAAGCGGATCGTTTCTCCGGTTGCGATGAGCTGACCGTTCTGGCTGGAGGTATATTCCAGCTCGATCTCGGTCGCGGCGCCATTGCCGTGGATGGCCACTGGCTGAACATTGGTCATGATCCGAACGCCATGTGACGCTGCCAGGTCCTGCTCGTACCGGCTGGCCCCCATGGCATCCCGGCCGCGGCGATAGGCAATCGTGACGTTTTCGGCGCCCAGAAGCTTGGATTTCACGGCGGCATCCACAGCCGTCATGCCCCCGCCGATGACGACCACATTCCGTCCAACGGGCAGATCGGCAAGGTCGCTGGCCTGCCGCACGTCCGATATGAAATCAACCGCGGCCCGCACACCGTCCTTGTCAACACCGCCTGCACGCAAGGCGTTGACGCCGGCTAGACCGATGGACAGAAACACCGCGTCGTAGTTTTCGACCAGCCCATCCAATGAGATGCTTTCGCCCAAAACCGAACCGGTCTCGATTGCAATCCCGCCGATTTTCAGAAGCCAGTCCACCTCGGCCTGTGCAAAATCGTTGGTCGATTTGTAGGCCGCGATACCATATTCATTCAGGCCGCCGGGTTTGGGCTTGCTTTCATGGATCACCACGTCATGGCCCAGCATCGCCAGCCGATGGGCACAGGCCAGACCCGCAGGCCCGGCCCCTACAACGGCAACTGTCTTGCCGGTCGAAGGCGCACGTTCAAACGGATGCACGCCCGAGGCCATGATTTCATCGGTGGCGAAACGTTGCAGGCGCCCGATCTCAACCGGTTTGTCTTCGGCGGCCTCGCGAACGCAGGCCTCTTCGCACAGCGTTTCGGTTGGACAGACCCGAGCGCACATTCCGCCCAGAATATTCTGTTCCAGAATCGTGCGCCCTGCTGATTGCGGTTGACCGGCTTGAATCTGGCGAATGAACAACGGGATATCGATATCCGTTGGACAGGCCGTTACGCATGGCGCGTCATAGCAGAAATAACAGCGATCTGCGGCTACTGCGGCCTCGTGCTGCGCAAGTGGCGGATGCAGATCGGTGAAATTCGAGGTCAGCTCATCGCTTGAAAGCCGCCCGGCTACGATGCCGGGTGCCATCTGGCCCTGTGCCATCACTCTACTCCCTGTAGATATGTTTGTTATACTCTCAGCTTGCCACAAATATTTTTTTTATCAATTGGTAAAATTTGCCAAATGGTCAAAAAATGAAAAGCCTTGCAAAAACAACCGTGTTTTTGGGCACTTCGCTTAGGGGTTAAGCACGAAAAGCGTTGAATCATTGGGTCCGAAGGCAGGATTTGCCCAGGAAAGGGCTGTGCGGGTATGGGCATTCAAGGTTCGGTCAGCATCGCACGCCACCGATTTTCCCTTACGACATGAACCGGGCCAACCTCGGAAAATCCGCAAAATGACCTTGCTCAGCCCTTTCTCGGCGCGATGAGAGGAATGCCATAGATAACAAGAAATCAAACTTTCGGCTTTTGACGCCCCACCCCGCTTGCTGTAACCCGGATCAAAGGGTGCCGGTTCCGGCAGCTTTCAGGAATGGGCATAGATGCAGGCAAGTTCTCGGAAATTCAACATCGCGGTTGTCGGGCAAAACAACCGCCTGCAATATGAGGCCCTGTTGTTCGCGGCCTCGCTTCGCCATTGTTCGCCCGGGTTCAAAGGCCGGCTGTTTGTCGCCACACCCAACCCGGGCCCGCGCTGGACCCACAACCCGAGCATCCAGGACGAAGACGTTCTGAAGGCCCTGAAACAGTTGGATGCCGAAATCCTACCCTTCGACTCGCATGTTTTCGGCGAAAGCTACCCTTATGGCAACAAGATCGAAGCCTTGTCGGCCCTGCCGGAAGGTGAACCCTTTGTGTTCTTCGACACAGACACGCTGATCACCGGCGACATCACAAGCGTCCCGTTCGATTTCAACCACCCCGGAGCCTCACTGAAGGTCGAGGGCACATGGCCAAAGCCGACGCTGTACGGCCCCGGCTTTGACGGTATCTGGCGGGCGCTTTATGCGCGCTTCGGGCTGGATTTCGAAAGCTCGGTGGATCCGGGCCAACCCCATGATTACTGGCGGCGATACCTTTACTTCAACGCAGGTTACTTTTTTTTCAAATGCCCCAGGATGTTCGGTGAACGGTACCTGGACTACGCAAGAACGATCCGGGATGAGAACATTCCCGAACTGACGGGCCAGAACCTTGACCCATGGCTGGATCAGGCGGCCCTGCCGCTGGTCATTCATTCTTTCGGCGGCGGGCGGGACGCTTTGCCGGACGGGCTTCTGGATGGGTCCGTCAGCTGCCACTATCGCCTGTTCCCTTTGCTTTATGCCCGCGAAAGCGATCACGTGATCGATGTGCTGGAAACCGTCGTGGCCCCCAACAAGGTCAAAAAAGTGCTCAAACAGTATGATCCGTTGAAAAAACTGGTTCTTCAGGGCAAAGGCGAAAAAATCCGTGCGCTCTTTGATCAGGACAATCTGCCGCGGCGGGAACAGGCACTGCGCAACGCGATCAAAAGCAAAGGACTCTGGCTGCGCTGACAGGATCGTTGTGCGCAGGCGGGCAATGGCCTACAGATTCCGCAAGACAGATACCAACAGGAGATTTTCACGATGTCTGACGGCCCGACCTACGGTTTCGACACATTGCAAATTCATGCGGGTGCCCGCCCCGACCCGGCGACCGGAGCACGCCAGACACCGATTTATCAGACCACGGCCTATGTGTTCCGGGATGCGGACCACGCAGCGGCCCTGTTCAACCTGCAAGAGGTGGGCTTTATCTATTCTCGCCTGACCAACCCAACCGTCGCCGTTCTGCAGGAACGCGTGGCGACGCTTGAAGGCGGCGTCGGGGCGGTGTGCTGCTCGTCCGGGCATGCGGCACAGATCATGGCGCTGTTCCCGCTGATGGGGCCCGGCTGCAACGTGGTCGCCTCGACCCGTTTGTATGGCGGCACGGTCACGCAGTTCAGCCAGACGATCAAACGCTTTGGCTGGTCCGCCAAATTCGTGGACACCGATGATCTGGACGCCGTGAAGGATGCCATCGACGAAAACACCCGCGCCGTGTTCTGCGAATCCATCGCCAATCCGGGCGGTTATGTGTCTGATATCCGCGCGTTGGCGGATGTTGCTGATGCTGCTGGCATCCCGCTGATTGTCGACAACACCTCGGCCACGCCCTACCTGTGCCGTCCGATCGAGCATGGCGCGACACTGGTTGTGCATTCCACCACCAAATACCTGACCGGCAACGGCACCGTCACCGGCGGGTGCATCGTGGATTCTGGCAAGTTCGACTGGTCCGCGAATGACAAATTCCCGTCACTGAGCGAACCCGAGCCTGCCTATCACGGCCTGAAATTCCATGAGACTTTTGGCCCGCTGGCCTTCACCTTCCACGGCATTGCCATCGGTCTGCGTGATCTGGGCATGACCATGAACCCGCAGGCAGCTCATTACACGCTGATGGGGATCGAAACACTGTCGCTGCGTATGGAGCGCCACGTGGAGAACGCCCAGAAAATCGCAACGTGGCTGGAAGCGGATGACCGGGTGGAATACGTCACCTATGCGGGATTGCCGTCATCACCTTACAAGGACCGGGTCAAATCGCAGTATCCACGTGGCGCTGGCGCATTGTTCACTTTTGCGGTGAAGGGCGGCTATGACGCCTGTATCAAACTGGTCAACGCGCTGGAAATCTTCAGCCACGTGGCCAATTTGGGCGATGCCCGCTCGTTGATCATCCACTCGGCCTCGACCACCCACCGACAACTGACGCCGGAACAACAGGAAGCCGCGGGCGCAGGCCCCGGAGTCGTGCGGGTGTCAATCGGCATCGAAGACGTGAACGACCTGATCGCGGACCTTGATCAGGCCCTCGCCAAGGCCAGCGCCTGACTATGGCCGGGCACGACACAAACGACCTTGGCCAGCCCATCGGTTTGCCGGTGTCGGGTGACTTTCCGCGCCCGACGCCGCCTTACACACCGATGGAAGGCCGGTACTGTTCTGTCGTGCCACTGGATGTGAATCGCCATGCGCCCGGACTTTTTCGGGCGTTTGCCAATGACAGGGATGGCCGTAACTGGACTTACCTGCCCTATGGCCCGTTTGTCAGCGAACCGGAATTTGAAGACTGGGCCCGCGCCAACTGCATGGATGCGGACCCGATGTTTCATTCCGTATTGGATGCGGACGAAGTGCCAGTCGGCATGGCCTCTTATCTTCGGATCGAACCCGCAGCGGGTGCCATCGAAGTCGGCCACATCCACTTCTCGCCGCTGCTGCAACGCAAGCCGCAATCGACCGAGGTCATGTACCTCATGATGAAGCGGGTTTTCGACGAGCTCGGCTATCGCCGGTACGAGTGGAAATGCGACGCACTGAATGCACCGTCACGCAATGCCGCTGAACGGCTGGGATTTACTTTCGAAGGGGTGTTTCGACAGGCGACCCACTACAAGGGCCGCAATCGGGATACGGCGTGGTACGCGATCATCGACACTGAATGGCCGCGCATTCGCGATGCATTCGAAGCCTGGCTGTCGCCCGACAATTTTGACGGCACGGGCCAGCAGCGCAAACCGCTGATGGCCCGTGTGAAAGCGTGATCTTAGTCTGAAATCTCGAATTCCATCGAGACACTGACGGAAACCGACACCTCGCCGCCCGCGACGGGAACACCACCCGCATCCGCCATGCTCAGCGCACGCATTTCTGCCATCGGACGAATGCCAGCTGTTTGCTCCGAGATCGACTGAACCGGACCAAGCGTCACGCCCGCTGCCTCTGCCAACTGCTGTGCTTTGGCAGTGGCTTCGCCAACGGCCTTGGCACGCGCCTGCGCCTCGATCGGTTTGGGATCCTGTACGCCAAAGCTCAAGCCCCCGAAATCATTGGCGCCGTCCTGAATGACCGCGTCCATGATCTTCCCCAGTTGGGTCAGGTCGCGTACGCGCACAAACACGCGGTTGGACGCCGTAAAGCCGGTGATTTCGGGCGTCTCCCCATTCTGTCCATGACGACCCGACCAGACGGGCGACAATGACAGGTCCCGTGTCTGGACGTCACGATCTTCGATACCCATCTCGGTCAGGCGCGCCAAGACTTTGGAAACGGCATCTGACGTCGCCTGCATCGCAGCCGAGGCTTCGGCGTCTTCGTTGGTCACGCCCAAGGTTATCGTCGCCATATCAGGCGCAATCTGCACTGTTCCGGTTGCATCAACGTTGATGCGACGTTCTTCCGCATGAGCGGCCCCGGCAGCCGTAGCCGCCATCATCGCGGCCAGAAAAGCGAATGTCTTCAAGGTTATCACTCCAAATTACTCTGCTTTTAGATGGGTTGACGGGCCCTTGCGATACAAGAGGAGATACCGCCTTTTTCTTTCCCTCGGCGGGTTCCTGCTTTAATGTCGGTCTGCAAACGCAAAGTCGTTTGCATTGACATTGATAATTATGGTTCCTCCGGAATATGAAACCCGCCTTTGCGCTGTCTTTTTCTGCGACCGGAATAACACTGCACCACCGTTCCGATGACGACTGGTTTGTTGTCGGTACGATTCCGCTGGATGTTCCGGACTTGTCCGCACAGATGCAGGCGTTGCGGGAAAAGGCATTTGCGCTGGAAAATGATCTGAGCTGCAAGCTTGTGCTGCCAGAGGATCAGATTCGGTTTCTAGAGCTTTCGACCGATAGGTTGCCGCCGGAAGACCGGGCGGAACGTATCGAAACTGCTCTGACCGAGGCCACGCCTTACGCCCTGTCGGAACTGAGTTATGACAGCCAGACCGAAGGCGACACGACCTTTGTTGCCGCCGTGGCGGTTGAAACTCTGGCCGAAGCGCGGACCTTTGCCTCGGAAAATGGTTTTGTGGTGGTGGCGTTCACCGCCGAAGACAAAGAGGGCGCGTTCCCGCGTGAGGCGTTGTTTCGCGAAACCTCGGACGCTTCCGATCTGTCACACCCGGAAAACCAGCCATCTCCGGTGGAAACGGACGCAGTTGAACAGGCTGATGATTCCGACCTGCCCACCCATCCGATTGCCGGAACCGCCGCGCCCGAGGCTTTCCGAGCACCCCGGGAAACAACGAACAATCTTGATGCATCTTCAGGGGTAAACCGGTCTGCCATTCCGCTCTTTGCCGCCGTGCTTCTCGTTGGTGGACTTGTTGGCGTTTGGCTGGCATCGGGGTCCGACCCTGAACAGGATCAGGCCGAACAGAGCCCGGCTCAGGTTGCGGTTCCCGCCACTGAACCCGCCGCAGAGCCCCTGCCTGAATCGGAGCTGGACACGGCGGCGCTGGAAGCCCCGCAACAAACCGTTCCGGACCTTGCGACCGATGACGCCGAAGTGCCTGCGAACGAGGCCTCGGAAACCGAGACCGGCACCCAGCCGGATCTGACTGCCACAGATGCAGCCATTCTGGAGGCCCTCAAAGTTGCCCCTACCGCGGTGGACTCCGTCGCTCAGGACCCCGAAACACTAAAAGGTGTCGAGGCCGTTACGGGCATAAGCACGACAGCGCCTGCGGCACCGGAAATACCTGAGACCGCGGAACCGCAGGAATTGTATCTGGCATCGCTGGACCACGCCGATCTGTTCGAGGATGCGGTTGCCTTACCGCCCGACCCCAGTTTTGACACCGACGCTCCTTTTGAACCCGACGTATCCCCCAACATTGCGGGCACTCGGTTTGATCTGGATGAGAACGGCCTGGTCGTGCCTACACCGGAAGGCACCGTTAATCCGGCGGGGGTCGTTGTTTATCTGGGGCGCCCTTCCAAGGTTCCACCTGAAACTCCGGTTCGTTTCGAAGAAGAACCTGTGGTTGACGAGGTCGACGACAGATTGGCAGGCATTCGACCCAAGCCGCGCCCCGCTGATCTGGTCGAGAATTTCGAGCGCGGTCAACTGGGTGGCCGGTCACTGGAGGAATTGGCATCCAAGCGACCGAAAGCGCGCCCGGAAAACCTTCAGACCGAACCACAGGTCGATGAGGCACCAACGGCCTTGGCTGTCGTAAGAGTCCCGCGGCCCAAATCCCGCCCCGCCGGATTGGCCCCTGCCAAATCACCTGCTTCAAACAGTTCGAATCTTGGGTCCACAGCAGCATTGGATCAGAAATCCGATGACGCAGGATCGTTCCAACCAAAGACCGTCGCGCCCAAAATCCCTTCGACCGCGTCGGTCGCACGACAAGCCACGATCGACAACGCAATCAACCTGCGCAGGCTGAACCTGATCGGGGTCTACGGAACGCCGGCCAACAGACGCGCATTGGTGCGGCTTCCCAGCGGGCGTTACAAAAAGCTGAAAGTCGGAGACCGCCTTGATGGCGGGAAAGTCATCGCGATCAGCGACAGTGAGCTCCGATATCAGAAAAAGGGCCGCAACGTGACCCTGGCGATGCCGCGCAGCTGAAAACCGGCAATCGATCTTCTGACGCACCAACCGTCACATAAAAGCGCCGAAGGCAGATGAACTGCCCCCGGCGTGTCAGTGCGTTGCAATCAGGCTGCGGAAATCTCGCCGCTTTCGATCTGTTCGCGTTCGATGGATTCGAATAGCGCCTGAAAATTTCCCTCGCCGAAACCGTCGTCGCCCTTGCGCTGAATGAACTCGAAGAAGATCGGTCCGATGACGGTTTTCGAGAAAATCTGTAGCAGAATCCGGGTCTCACCACCGTCGACAACGCCTTCACCATCGATCAGGATGCCGTGTTTCATCATCCGGTCCAGCGGCTCCTCGTGGCCGGCCACGCGGGTCCTGGACATCTCGTAATATGCCTTGTTCGGGCCCGGCATGAATTTCAGACCGTTTTCCGCAATTGCATCGGTCGAGGCGTAAATATCGTCACTGCCGACAGCAATATGCTGAATGCCTTCACCTTTGTATTTCTTCAGGTAGGATACGATTTGCCCCGTCTCACCGCGGTCTTCGTTGATGGGGATGCGGATACGACCGCAAGGAGACGTCAGCGCCCGGCTGTACAACCCGGTGAACTTGCCCTGAATGTCAAAGAAACGAATTTCACGGAAGTTGAACAGGTCGCCGTAGAACTTGAACCACTTGTCCATGTTGCCCTTGTAGACGTTGTGCGTCAGGTGATCGAGATAGAAGAACCCCTCGCCCCGAGGTTTGGATTCTTTGATCCACTCGAATTCCTGATTGTATGGCGATGTGTCGTAATATTGATCGACGAAATAGATCAACGATCCGCCGATGCCCTTGATCGCAGGCACATTCATGGTTTTGTCAGCGCCGTCGTAAGGTTCCGCACCTTTTGATACGGCATGGTCATAGGCCTTTTGCGCGTCAACAACTCGCCACCCCATGGATGGCGCGCAAGGTCCGTGCTCGTCCACGAACCTCGCGGCAAAGCTGTCGGGATCCGCGTTCAAGATATAGGTGACATCCCCTTGCTGCCACAGCTCGACGGCGGGCTTTTCCTTGTGGTGGGCCACCAGGTCAAACCCCATCTTCGCGAACAGATCACGCAGCTCCTGCGGCTCAGGATGGGCAAACTCGACGAATTCAAACCCATCGGTACCGGCAGGGTTTTCTTCGCTGATAACAGATTTCGGGGCGTTGTGTGGGAAAGGACCCATGGCGCGTCTCCTTCGAAAACAGGAATTTCTTTGCTGATTCAAAAATATGACTTTTATGACGCTGTTTCTGCGCATTGTTTTCGTGTAAACTGCCGATAGGCGCGCAAAACGCGCATAAAAGTTAATAAAGGCAGGATTTTTCCGCACATGCTGGACGCGACCGACAAGCGATTGCTTTCCGCCCTGCAAAAGGACGCACACCTGACCGCGCACCAACTGGGCGAAATGCTGAACCTGTCACCCAGTCAGGCAGGACGCCGCCGCCAGCGGCTTGAAGCCGAAGGGTACATAACCGGGTATGCCGCGCGGCTGGACCCGTTGAAACTGGGTCTGCAAGTGCAAGGCTTTGTTCAGGTCCATCTGGGAACTCATGGCCCTGAACAATCTGCAAGCTTCGCCCGCATGGTCGACACCCGCCCCGAAATTACCAGCGCATGGACGATGACCGGTGAGGCAGATTACCTGCTGCACATCTATTGTGACGATCTTTCCGCGCTCAACAGCTTGCTACATTCGGTCATCCTGCCGCATCCTGCCGTTGCAAGAGTTCAGAGCCAGATCGTAATGGACCAACTGAAACGCGACGCCCCCCTGCCCACCTGAACGGGCCCGAGAGGACACCTATGGACGTATTCCTATATCAGGCTTCAATCTATCTGGCGGCAGCGGTGATCGCCGTTCCCCTGTCTGCACGGCTGGGGTTGGGGTCGGTTCTGGGGTATCTGGCTGCCGGGATTATCATTGGTCCTGTTCTTGGCCTTGTCGGCGCGGAAACGGAAAACCTTCAGCACGTTGCCGAATTCGGTGTGGTGATGATGCTGTTCCTGATCGGTCTGGAACTGGAGCCGCGCGCCCTGTGGGATATGCGCGACAAGTTGCTGGGGTTGGGCGGGTTGCAGGTTGCGTTGTCGACGGCTGCGATTGCTGCCGTGGCAATGTACGCCAACCACCCCTGGTCGGTCGCCCTGGCCGTAGGGCTGACTTTGTCGCTGTCATCCACGGCAATCGTTCTTCAGACCCTTTCCGAAAAGGGCCTGATGCGAACAAATGGCGGTCGAGCTACGTTTTCGGTGCTGTTAACCCAGGACATAGCGGTCATTCCGATCTTGGCCTTGCTTCCACTTCTGGCCTTGCCGGCCATGCCTCAGATCAAATCGGATGGTTCGATTGACCGCGGGGCCGGAGGACTTCACGGCGCGGACCATCACAGCCTTTCTCTGGTCGAAGGTCTGCCGGGTTGGGCCGTCACGCTGGTCACGATCGGGGCAGTGGTGTTTGTCATTCTGGCCGGTGTCTACCTGACCCGTCCGCTGTTTCGCTTCATTCACGCGACCCGCCTGCGCGAGATGTATACCGCTCTGGCGCTTATGATCGTGGTCGGGATTTCCTTCCTGATGACCCTCGTCGGACTTTCCCCTGCCCTGGGCGCCTTCCTGGCGGGCGTGGTTCTGGCCAGTTCCGAGTTCAGACATGAAATGGAAAGCGACCTTGAGCCATTCAAAGGGCTTTTGCTTGGGCTTTTCTTCATCACGGTCGGTGCCGGGATCGATGTTGCCTATTTCTTTGATGACCCCCTTGACCTGATCGGTCTGGCGCTTCTTTTGATCCTTGCAAAAGGGATCATCCTGTATCTTGTGGGCAAGGCCTTCAAGTTGCGTGGGCGCGATCACTGGCTGTTTACCTTGGGCTTGGCGCAAGCGGGTGAGTTTGGCTTTGTTCTGCTGGCATTTTCTACGCAACAGAATGTCATCCCCCCCGACCTGTCCCAAAAACTGCTGATGATCATCGCTTTGACGATGCTGATCACACCGCTTCTGTTTATCATCTACGATCTTCTGTCGCGAAAGATCGGCGACACTTCCAAAGAACCCGAGCCGGATGAAATTGACGAAAAAGGCCCCGTCATCATTGCCGGGATCGGTCGGTTCGGGCAGATTGTAAACCGGCTGGTGCGGGCCAGCGGGTTCAAGACGGTTGTGCTGGACCACAACATCGAAACTATTCAGCTGATGCGCCGTTTCGGCGTCAAAGGGTTTCTGGGCGATCCAACACGCCCTGAATTGCTGCGCGCTGCGGGATTGGAAAAAGCGTCGGTCCTTGTCGCTGCCATGGATGACCACAAACAAGTCACGCGGCTTGTCGGGTATGCCAGACGGCAGCGCCCTGACCTGCACATCATCGCACGCGCCCGCGACCGGACTCATGTGTACGAGCTCTATCAGGCTGGTGCCAACGACATCGTGCGGGAACTTTTCGACAGCTCATTGCGCGCAGGCCGCTATGTTCTGGAGAATATCGGGCTGAGTGAGTACGAGGCCGCACAGGCGGAACAGACTTTTTATCATCATGACCGGATGTCTGTTCGCGATCTCGCCGAGCTGTGGGTCCCGGGTCTGCCAACTGCCGAAAACAAGAAATACATCGAGCGTGCACAGCAGCTGGAAAAGGATCTGGAAACCGCGCTGCTGGAACTGGCCGAAAAACACGCCAAGAAGTCCGCCTGACCCAAGCCTGTGCCCGGGTCAGGCAATGAATCAACCGTCAGACACTCCTGCCTCGGCAAAGGTTGCCATACCGGAATGGCAGGCCACGGCGCTTTTGAGAATATTGATCGCCAGCGCCCCGCCCGAGCCTTCGCCCAGCCGAAGACCAAGGCTCAGCAGCGGTTCCTTGCCCAGCTTCACCAATACGGCACCGTGTGCGGCCTCGGCGCTTTGGTGGCCGGCCACGGCGTGATCCAGCGCGGTGTCCGACAGCCTCCACAGGCAGGCAGCGGCAGCGGTACAGATGAAACCGTCCAGGATCACAGGAATGCGCAATATCCGCGCGGCGGCAATCGCCCCGGCCATCGCCGCAATCTCACGACCTCCGAGGCAGCGCAGAATTTCAAGGCCATCCTCTGACCTGTGCAACGCTACACCTTCGGCCACAACACGGGTCTTGTTGGTCAGCCCCGCATCATCGACGCCCGTCCCGCGACCTGTCCAATCGGCCGCGTCACCACCGAACAGCGCGCAGGCAATCGCGGCTGCCGGGGTGGTGTTGCCAATGCCCATCTCGCCCACGACCAACAGATCAGCCTGCGGATCCACGGCCTGCCAGCCAGTGCGCAGCGCGTCCAGCAATTCGGCTTCCGTCATGGCCGGTGCCCGGGTGAAATCTGCGGTCGGGTTGTCCAGATCCAGCGCGTGAACATCCATCGTTGCACCCGCCGCCCGGGCCAGCTGGTTGATCGCCGCACCGCCATGTTCGAAGTTCATCACCATCTGCACGGTCACTTCCGACGGAAAAGCCGAGACCCCCTGTGCGGTGACTCCGTGGTTTCCGGCAAAGACGATGACCTGTGGCGCCGCGATCTTTGGACGGGCATCTCCGCGCCATCCTGCGTACCAGATTGCCAAATCTTCAAGTCGCCCCAGCGCGCCCGGGGGTTTCGTCAGTTGTCTGTTTCGCTCTGCCGCGCCCTGCGCCGCGGTGGCATCCGGCCCCGGAGCCGCTGCAAGCGCAGCACGGAACGCGTTCAAATCATTCAGTTCAGGCAACATGAAAGCCTCATTGCATCAGAGTGGTCCTGTGTGTTTAACCGAAGCATCGAAACCAACAAGACCCCGAAAGGCACGGGCGTGCAGAAAAACGACACCAATCCCTTTTCCCTGTGGGATATTCCTCTGGCTCTGGTGCTGTTGACCCGCCTGCCCCTGCCCCGATTGCCGGAACCTGTATTCAAGCGGCAGGCACAGGCGGCATGGGCCTTCCCCATCGCCGGGCTGGCCGTCGGAGCGATCGCCTGTCTGGTCGGATGGTTGGCAATGGTCTTTCATCTGCCCCCTTTTGTTGCCGCGACACTGTTGGTTGCAATGTTGATCATGACGACGGGCGCGATGCACGAGGACGGTCTGGCCGATACGTTCGACGGCCTCTGGGGCGGGTTCACCGCTGAACGTCGACTTGAAATCATGAAAGACAGCCAGATCGGAACCTATGGTGTTCTCGCTTTGGTTGTTTCCCAGCTTGCTCGGGTTTCGGCAGTTGCCACGATTTTGGCAACCGGGTCGATTTGGCCGATTCTGGCAGCCTGCGTGTTCTCACGCGCCCTGATGCCGGTTTTGATGGCATCCCTGCCAAACGCCAGAAAATCGGGGCTGAGCCATTCGGTGGGAACCCCCGGCGCGATTTCGGTCAGCATGTCCTTGGGCCTGGCCGTTACAATCGCCGTTTTCATGTGCGGGGGTTCGGCGATCACCGCCATATTCTCTGCTGCCTTGGTTGCCGCCATCTTGGCGCTGACAGCGCGCAAGAAGATCGGCGGCCAGACCGGGGACATACTTGGGGCATCGCAACAACTGGCCGAGATCGCGTTTCTGCTTGCCATCAGCGCGCAGATTTAGGACGCGCCGCCTGTTTCGATCCGCAGTGTTCCACCGCAGTGCTTGCAATGCACGGCATCCGGATCATGCCGATACAACCCGCAGCTTGGGCATTTGTGACGTACCTTCTGCGGCATGAATATCGCCTGCGCCAAACGGACAAACAACGCGACGCCCACGACCATGATGAAGACCGAAAACAGCTTGCCCCAAGGTGTGCTCAGCGTGATGTCGCCGAACCCGGTTGTGGTCAGGGTGGCCATGGTGAAATACAGCGCGTCTATGTAAGGCGTCTGGGCGTCTTCCGGAATGAAGAACACCAATACCGCCGTAGAGGTGGCAAAGACGAAAACCATCAGATTGATTGCTGCAATCACCGCGTCTTCATGGGTGCGAAAAAAGGTACTGTCGCGTCGCAAGTCCCTGAGCAGGTGGTATGAATGGATCAGGCGCAAGGCCCGCAGAATCCTCAGGAAAGCCAGGTTGCCCGTCAGAAACGGATCCAGAACCAGCGAGACGATAACGACAATATCCGCCAGCGTATAAATCTGGCGCAGCAGCTTCCAACGATCCTTTGAAATCCAAAGCCGCGCTGAAAAGTCCAAGAAAATTAAAAAACCGATCAACTGGCTTGCAAGGATCAAGCCGGGACCATGAGGGACGTGAGCCGTTGCGACAAAGAAAATGATTGTCGCAACATCGAACAGGATCAGAGCGTACCGAAACCAGACCGAAATCGGGTCATGTCCGATATACAGATATCTAACTGTCTGCTTCATGTCCGCCCTGTAGCTTGCTGCATATACAGTAGAATTAGCGGTACTTGCGGAATTCACCAAGCCACGAAAAAGGCCGCTCCGATGGTGGAGCGGCCTGTTGTCATATCGAACTCGCTGTCAGGCAGCGCGAGAGGTCAGAACTTCGTCCACCTGTTTGGCAGCGGATACTTCGCCGGTGCCGGAAACCGCCGCGACCTCGCGGGTCAGGCGTTCCAGCGCAGCTTCGTACAGCTGACGTTCGGAATAGCTCTGCTCGCGCTGGTCGTCCGTGCGATGCAGATCGCGGACCACTTCCGCAATCGAAATCAAATCGCCCGAGTTGATTTTCTGCTCGTATTCCTGAGCACGGCGCGACCACATGGCGCGTTTGACCTTTGCCTTTCCCTTCAGCGTTTTCATCGCCTGACTGATCACGTCGGGCGAGCTGAGCGACCGCAGACCGGATTCGGTAACCTTGTTGGTCGGCACGCGCAGAGTCATCTTGTCTTTCTCAAATGAGATGACGAACAGCTCCAGAGAGAATCCCGCGACTTCCTGTTCTTCGATCGAGATGATCTGGCCTACGCCATGAGCGGGGTAGACAACATAGTCGTTCGGGCGGAACTCGAGCTTTTTCGACTTTGTCATTCAGTTTTTTCCTTGCTTGCGGACGGGACACAGACAACAAAAGCACCACATGCGGGGACTTTCTCAGCCCCGACAGGCGGCGATATTGTCACAAATTCAAATCTCCAAAGCGAGCATACTTGTGGAGCGCATCCCAATCTCGGTCATCATACAAGAACCAAGTATATCACAAAAATACGACACCCGAAAGTTTACCCGGCGGTAAATTTTCATATTAAACCTGTTTTCAACAGGTTGAGCCGCGTTCTTTTCGCATCAAACAGAGGTTTGAGCGCGAATCGTTCAACCACCCTCGCCCGGTGCTTCCGAGAAATACTTCTCCATCTTGCCTTCTTCACCGTCGCGTTCTTCCGCATCGGGAAGCGGATCTTTCTTGGTGACGATCACGGGCCACATTTCCGAGTACTTGCGATTGAATTCGACCCATTGATCCATGCCCGGTTCAGTATCGGGGCGGATCGCGTCGGCCGGGCATTCTGGTTCGCAAACACCGCAGTCGATGCATTCGTCGGGATGGATGACCAACGTGTTCTCACCTTCATAGAAACAGTCCACCGGACATACTTCGACACAGTCGGTATATTTGCAGGCGATACAGTTTTCGGTGACAACATAGGTCATGATCGGATTCCCGTTTGCGGTTTGAGCGTTTAGCTAATTCAGTCTGGCCTACTCTTCAAGATATGATCAGCGATCTTCGGTGCGAGAAAGATCAAGAGAACGGCGATCTTTCTTTGTCGGGCGACCTTTTCCCTCAAACCCCGGATTTTTGGGCGGAACGTCCTGTTTTTCGGTCATATCGAAATACAGCGTTTGCGCTTCGGGGGCCGGACCACGGCGATCCCCGATTTTTTCGATGCGCACAACGCGGACGATACGGCCCTGAGGAAAGGTCAGAACGTCGCCCGGGGCCACGGCCTGCGCCGGTTTTTGCACCCGGCTTCCGTTCAACCTGACATGGCCCCCGCTGACCTGTTTGGCGGCCAGGCTGCGGGTCTTGAAGAACCGCGCCTGCCACAACCATTTGTCAATCCGCAGCTTGGCCTCGGCCATTTCGGATCAGTTGCCGTCCTTCAAACCCATCAGCGCGGCTGCAAACGGGTTGTCGGGATCAATCGCCTTTTCCTTTTTCGGCGGCCGGGACGAGAAGGTCTTGGCGCCTTGAGGCTTGCCGCCCTTCTTGCCATGCGGTTTGCCACGGCCATCCTGCGGCTTGCCGCGCGGTTTGCCCTTGCCCTGCCCCTGCTCGCGGCGCGGACCTCGGTTGGGCTGTCGCTGACGGGCCCAGGTGAAGGTGTAGAACACTTCAACCTCGGGTTCGTCTGACACTGGTTCTGCGGGAAGGCTGTCCGCACCAGCCTCGGCTGCCGCCTCGGTGCCGTCGGTGGCCTCGGCTGCCGCCTCGGCGGGTGCGGCGACGTCTTCTGCCGCGACTTCACTTGCCGGGGCTTCCTCGGCGGTCGGTTTGTCCGCTTCAGCTGCCGCCGGCTGTTCGGCCGGTGCAGGTTTGACTTTCGGCCGCTCGCCGCGTTCCGCCTTGTATCCCAGCCCCTGCATAAGGTCTGCGAACTGATCCAGCGTCATACCGGTGATCGACAGCATATCGGGTTTGGCTTCGAAACCGCCGCGGCTGTCTTCTGCGCGCAGCATGTCCGCCAAACGTTCCAGCATGTCGATACGGATCGAACGCTCGCCTGCATCGCGGTAGCCACACATGGTGTCATAGCCCTGCGGCGCATCCTTGGCGACCGGCACGGTCACCAGGCCCGGAGGCGGCGCTTCGGGGAATTCCTGCAACCCGCTGGACAGCGCCCAAAGCACGAGACGCAGACGCGTCGGGGCCGGTTTCAGCAGCAGCGGCATGAAAATGGTGAACTGGCCGAACCGGATACCATGCTTGCGCAAGGCGCCGCGGGCGTCCTGATCAAGATCCTTGACCTCTTGTGCGACCTGTGCGCGGGGCAGGATACCCAGCGCTTCGACCATGCGGAAAGCAAAGCCTTTGGCAAGGCCGCTGAGTTCCTCATCGCGGGACAGGTTCAGCAGCGGCTCGAACAGAGCGGCCACCTTGCGGTCAATGAAGTGCTGCAAACGGCGCTGCACTTTCTGCTCGACATCCGGCCCCGCCGCTTCGTCAACGAACACTTCGACCATAGGTTTGAGAGGTTCCGCCCCGGCAACCAGCTTGCCAACGGCGTATTCACCCCACATCAGGCCACCCTGATCAGTGAAATCAATTTCAGTATCGGGCGCGTTGTAGAAGCGATCGGCGCGCAGATGGAATTGCGGCGCGAGTGCTTGCAGAGACGCCGATTTCAGAGCTTTTGCCTCGGTTCCCTGCGCGCTTTTGTCCGGGATGAACCGGAACCCTTCCAGACGACCGACGAATTCGCCTTCGACGGTCACTTCACCCTTGTCATTTACTTCGGCCAAAAGGGCCTCCTTCTGTTTGAGCCGGCGCAACAAAACGGATGTGCGCCGATCCACAAATCTTTGCGTGAGACGCTCATGCAGAGCGTCGGACAGTCTGTCTTCTACAGTGCGGGTTTCGTTACGCCAATGTGATTCGTCACGAACCCACCCTTTCCGCTGCGCAACATATGTCCACGTGCGAATATATGCCAATCTTTTAGATAAAGCGTCGATATCGCCGTGGGTCTGATCGATCCGTCTGATCTGCCGTGCCATGAACTCGTCGGGAATGGATCCCCGTTCATGCAGATGGCCATAGATCACCTCCAGCAAGCTGGCATGTTCCGCATGGCTGATACCGCGAAAATCAGGGATTCTGCACACATCCCACAGCAACCGGATGGACGGGCCGTCGCTTGCCCGGGCGATAACTTCGGTTACTTGCGACAGCGATTTCAACGCGTTCAGGTCATCAGCAGGGCGGGCCTTGATCAGGTGTTCATCATCCGGGCCGACCTCAAGCGAGTCGATCAGCGCATCAATCGAGCCGAACCGAAGGGCGGCATTTCGCCAGTTCAGCTTTTTCATCGGCGTAAACCGGCTGTCCATGATCGCCTGCGCCACGCCCTCGTCCAGCGGCGGGGCCTCTCCGGTTACGCCGAATGTGCCATCCGACATCCCGCGACCTGCCCGGCCCGCGATCTGCGCCAGCTCGTTCGGCGCAAGCGGACGCATCCTGCGCCCGTCGAATTTGGACAGGGATGAAAACGCAACGTGGTTCACATCCAGGTTCAACCCCATCCCGATAGCGTCCGTGGCAACCAGGTAATCAACCTCACCGTTTTGGTACAGGTCCACCTGTGCATTCCGGGTCCGCGGGCTGAGCGCCCCCATGACCACCGCAGCTCCACCTTTCTGGCGGCGCAGCAATTCGGCGATGGCATAGACGTTTTCAACCGAGAACCCCACGATGGCGCTCCGCGCAGGCATCCGGCTGATCTTTCTGGAGCCCGAGTAAACCAGCTGCGACATCCGCTCTCGCCGCACGAACTGCGCCTGGGGGACCAGCGCCGAAATAGGGCCACGCATTGTGTCCGAGCCAAGGAACAGTGTCTCGTTCGTGCCGCGAGACCTAAGCAGACGGTCGGTGAAGACGTGACCCCGTTCCGGATCGGCACAAAGCTGAATCTCATCGATGGCAACGAAATCAACACCCATGCCTTCCGGCATCGCCTCAACCGTACACACCCAATACTGGGCGCGGGGCGGTACGATCCGTTCTTCGCCCGTGACCAGCGCCACCACCGACGGCCCACGGATCGCAACGATCTTGTCATAGACCTCGCGCGCCAGCAGGCGCAGCGGCAGACCGATCACGCCGGTCCGATGGCCCAGCATGCGTTCGATAGCGTAATGAGTTTTACCAGTGTTGGTCGGGCCAAGTACGGCCACGATTCGGGATGACCCGCTCACATTCGCCCCCTGCCCCGAGCCTTACAGCGCCTTGCCTTCAACCTGAGGCTTCAGCCGATTCACGGCATTGGTTACTTCTTCGTGATGGGGATGTATAGCCAAGGCCCGAGAATAAGCCTCGTAGGCTTTCCGAGGTTCCCCGATAACCTCAAAGATCAGACCCAGACCGTAAATCGCCTCATAGTGATTTGGATTCAGCGTCAGCACATGTTCCAGATCGGCGGCCGCCATACCAAATCGCTCGACCCCGAAAAAGGCGGAGGCGCGCAGATGCCAGCCTTCGGCAAAATCAGGCGCGTGATCCGTCAGCGCGGTCAGGTGATCCAGAGCAGCGCCGACGTCGCCCTCATCCAAGGCTTCGCGTCCCCGCTCCAGCAGCAGATCAGCCGACGCAGACCCCGATTGCGACCACAGCGCCTGCAACTGCCGATCCAGTGCAATTGCCTGTTCCGGGGTCGACTGCGCCAGTTTTTGCAGCAACTCATCCTCGTCCCGTGAATCCGCCTGCTGCGCGAAACAATTGGAGGAAAACGTGACTAGGACAAAAAGTGCCGCAACGGTACCTTTGAGATTGTGAATTGCAATGCTCATAACAATAGTCAGTGTAGCGTTGCGACCGGGGATGTCCATTCACGGCGCACTAACAATATGAGGAAAAGCATGAGCGAGACTCTTGAAAAGGCGGCTGCCGCACTGAACGAAAAACTGGAAGGCGGCGCGTTTGATGACACGGCCAAGTTTGCCATCACCGATCTGGGTTCGATCGTTCTGGACGAAAACGGTGCGCGGGTCAGCGATGAAGAGGCCAGTGTCACCATGAGCGCTGATGCAGAGACGTTCGAACAGATCCTCAGCGGTGAGCTGAATCCGACCGGCGCGTTCATGTCCGGAAAGCTGAGCATTGACGGCGACATGGGTGTTGCCATGAAGCTTGCCTCGGTACTGGCCTGATGGAGTTGTCGCCGGCCCCCTTTTTTGAAGACGTGGCCGGCGGACCTGCCGGTGGAAAGGCCCACTGGTTGACGACGTCTGACCAAACACGCATTCGCGTGGGTCACTGGCTTCCGGATGATGGTGCACATGGCACCGTCATGATGTTCCCCGGACGCACCGAATATATCGAAAAATATGGCAGTACAGCCGGTGAATTCACGAAACGCGGCTTTGCGATGCTGGCCGTGGACTGGCGCGGTCAGGGTCTTGCGGATCGGCTGCTGGACAACCCACGCATCGGCCATGTCGATCATTTCACCGATTACCAATACGATGTTCAGTCAACCCTGGACCTTGCGAACGCTCTGGATCTGCCCAAGCCGTGGTATGTCGTCGGGCATTCGATGGGCGGTGCCATCGGGTTGCGTGCCGTCATCGAAAAAGGGTGTTTTGCCGCGTGCGCGTTCACCGGCCCAATGTGGGGAATTTTCTTCACTCCGGTCATGAAACCTCTGAGCCGCGTTACAGCGTATTGGGGCACCGCGCTTGGCCTTGGCGAACGCACCCCCCCGACCACGACGCTTGAAAGCTATGTCCTGTCGCAACCTTTCGATGGGAATATGCTGACCCGCGACCCGGACATGTACCGGATGATGCAAAATCAGCTGAATGCGCATCCCGAACTGGCTCTTGGTGCCCCTTCCAACCGCTGGCTGCGCGAGTCGCTGGACGAATGCGAATGGTTGATGGAACAGCCCGCCCCGAAGACACCCTGTCTGACTTTTCTGGGCAGCCACGAACAGATCGTCGATCGCAAGGCCATACGGGCGCGCATGGCCAATTGGCCGAATGGTACATTGATCGAAATCCCGAACGGTGAACATGAAGTGCTGATGGAAGCACCGGACGTTCGGGGCCCGGTTCTGGACCAGCTTGCCAGGCATTTCCGGGCCAACCAATCAAATGGGGCGTCCGAGCTGGTTTCCACGTAAACCTTTTCACCTTGGGATTGGCCGCTTGTGATCCGCGCGCGCCACCCCTAGATGTTTGCAAAAGCAGTCTACAAAAGGTGATCCATGCGCGACCTTCCCTTTCCCGTCCGTGACGCAAACGCAATGGGCGGCGCCGACAATCTGGGCAATCTTCCCGAATGGGATCTGACGGATCTCTACACATCCGAAGAAGCGCCCGAACTGGCGCGCGACCTGGACTGGCTGGAAGGCGAATGTGCCGCCTTTGCGGCCGACTATGAAGGCAAGCTGGCAGAGCTGGACGCCGCGGCCCTTTTGGCCTGCGTTCAGCGCAATGAAAAGATCAACGCGGTCGCAGGCCGTATTATGTCCTTTGCCGGTCTGCGCTATTACCAGCTGACGACCGACGCAGAGCGGGCCAAGTTCCTGTCGGACATGCAGGAAAAGATCACCGTGTTCACGACGCCTCTGGTGTTTTTCACGCTCGAGATCAACCGGATCGAAGATGATGTGCTTGGGGCGCATTTTGCTGCCAACCCGGATCTTGCCCGATACGAGCCCGTGTTCCGGCGTATCCGCGCGATGAAGCCCTATCAGCTGTCTGACGAGCTGGAAAAATTCCTGCACGATCTGGGCGTTGTCGGCGACGCGTGGGAGCGTCTGTTCGACGAAACCATCGCCGGTCTGACGTTCAATGTGGATGGCAATGAACTGAACATCGAGGGCACCCTGAACCTGCTGACCGAACAGGACCGCTCCAAGCGCGAGGCAGCGGCGCGCGAACTGGCCCGCGTGTTTCAGGAGAACATTAAAACATTTGCCCGTGTCCACAACACGCAGGCCAAAGAGAAAGAAATCGTCGATCGCTGGCGCAAGATGCCGACCGCGCAAACAGGGCGTCACTTGTCGAACGATGTCGAACCCGAAGTGGTCGAAGCCCTGCGCGAGGCGGTTGTGGCCACCTACCCCAAACTCAGCCATCGGTACTATGAGCTCAAGCGCAAGTGGCTGGGGCTGGATGTGATGCAGGTCTGGGACCGCAACGCGCCGCTGCCGATGGAAGACACCCGCACCGTGTCGTGGGAGGACGCCGAGAAAACCGTGATGGAGGCTTACGCCGCCTTCGATCCCCGTATGGCCGACATCGCGGCGCCGTTCTTCTCGAAAGGCTGGATCGACGCGGCGGTGAAGCCCGGCAAGGCCCCGGGCGCCTTCGCACATCCCACCGTGACCGAGGTGCATCCTTACGTGATGCTCAACTACCTGGGCAAACCGCGCGACGTGATGACCCTGGCGCACGAGCTGGGCCACGGCGTGCATCAGGTGCTGGCCGCCGATCAGGGCGAGATGCTGTCCTCGACGCCCCTGACACTGGCCGAAACCGCCAGCGTCTTCGGCGAGATGCTGACCTTCCGCAAGATGCTGGATCAGGCCGAAACGCCCGAACAGCGCAAGGTTCTGCTGGCCGGCAAGGTCGAGGACATGATCAACACGGTGGTCCGCCAGATCGCCTTCTATGACTTTGAATGCAAACTGCACGCCGCCCGCCGCGAGGGGGAACTGACTCCGGATGACATCAACGCCCTGTGGATGAGCGTTCAGGCCGAAAGCCTTGGCCCCGCGTTTGAATTCATGGACGGGTACGAGACCTTCTGGGCCTATATCCCGCACTTTGTTCACTCGCCCTTCTACGTTTACGCCTATGCCTTCGGCGACGGGTTGGTGAACGCGCTCTATTCGGTCTATGAAAGCGGCGCCGAAGGTTTCGAGGACAAGTATTTCGAAATGCTGCGCGCAGGTGGATCAAAGCACCACACGGAATTGCTGGCCCCGTTCGGGCTGGATGCCAGCGACCCGAACTTTTGGGACAAGGGCCTGTCGATGATCTCGGGCTTTATCGACGAGTTGGAGGCGATGGAGGGGTGACTGACCCGGGCGACAAGGGGCGCTGGCGGGCCATCCAGCACCGCCTGCACCCTGTCTTGGCCCGGATCCGCCGCAACGTCCCGCGGGGGCTGCGGTTTGTCGTGGGGCTATTGTTGATCGTCGCGGGCGTCTTCGGTTTTCTTCCTGTCCTGGGCTTTTGGATGATCCCTTTGGGCATCATGGTGGCCGCCATGGACGTCAACCTGCTGCGACGTTGGTGGCGCCGCCGGTAACTCGGGTTTGGCTTTCACCTAGTTTTTCCCGGTCGCCAGAAACACTGCGAAACGATCAAAGTCGCCCCCAGAGCGGCCACTTGGGATGATCGGCGCCCGTAGAAAAATAGCCGGATTGACGAAGGTGAACACCACTGAGGTGGCGACCAATCAGGTGGCCGTCAGGATCGAGACACGTGCGGCGGCCTCGTACCAAAGCAAATAGGCCTGCGCAGTCGACAATACGCCCAGAAAGGTCAGGAAGACCACATCGTTGACGGTTGGTTTTTGCTGCTAAAAAGCGGGTGGGTGGGATCATGCAGATTAGCAGTGATCATGCATCGATGTGACAGTTCTGTTTAAAGTCTTGATTACTGACGCGATCGAAGCCCATGTACGTTTGGCTCATCGCGGCCATACCCAAGATCACTTCAACTGACTGTCCTTCGACCCCCGCCGATTGACGCCGCCGCGCGCCTTGAACGCGCCGTCCCGTTCCTGCTGGCAATCCAGGCAGAGCTTTACTCCGGGCAACGCGACGCGACGCTTTTCCGGGATAGGTTCCTCGCATTCGGCACAATGGGTCAAGCTTTCGCCCTGGGGCCGCTTTTGCGCCTGCATCCGCGCCAGTTCATCTGAGATCGACGCTTCGATCTGTTCGCTCACAGCGCCGTCGCGCGCCCAACCTCCGGCCATCGGTCATCTCCTGAAATTGTGACACTCAGGATAGCTGAGCCGTTGGCCGCAACGCAAGTTACAGCGAAATCGCGCCTTCGAATACACGATCAATCACCTCTTGCGTCCCGCGTGAGAATTCCAAAGGACAGGGATACTCCGCCCCGTCCCTGATTGATCGGCAAAAGGCCTCGACCTGCAACTTGTAATGGTCTGCTCCGGGGAAGCGGGTGACCTGAACTTCAAGCCCCGGCCGGTGCAGCTCGACCCGAGCCTCTCCGAACACACGTGCATTGAACGGGGTCGTCAGACGGACCAAACCGCTTTCGCCGTGAAACACCATCTCCTGATGGGGATGCATCCGTATGGAAACATAGCTGGAATAGGTAAATCCGGGGAACTGCGCGCGAATTTCAGTGAAGATGTCGATATCATCCTGCCAACGGATCGCGGATTGCACCGACACAGGCTCTTGCCCGGTTGCAAAGCGCGCCCCGCCGATCACGTAGACCCCGATGTCACGCAATCCGCCGCCACCCGTTTCCGCGCGGTTTCGAATATTCTGGGTATCTGCCCGATTGTCAAAACTGAACGCCCCGGTCACATGTACCAAATTGCCGATGGCACCATCAGCGATCAGTTTCCTTGCAAGCTGCCATTGAGGGTGATGGACGATCATGTAGGCCTCGGCGGCCAGCAGGCCGCTTTGGTCCCGCTTTTGGATCAATGCGTCGAATTCATCCGCCTTCATGGTCATGGGCTTTTCGCACAGAATATGCTTGCCAGCGCTCAAAGCCTTAAGGCTCCATTCCGCATGCATATGGTTGGGCAACGGGATGTAGATTGCGTCGATTCCGGCGTCTGCCAACAACGCATCATAGCTGTCAAATACTTGCAAATCCGGGCAAAAGGACTGAAACGGTTCTGCTTTCGCTGCATCCGAGGTTGCCAGCGCGGCCAAGCGCGCCCCATTGGCGGCATGTATCGCCGGGGCCATGTATTCGCGGGCAAATTTCGCGGCACCCAATACACCAAATTGAACCGGTCTTTGCATTGCGCCCTCCGTACTCGGCTTGTTTCAAATTACGCGCTTCCCGAGGGGTCACCAGCGCTCGTTCTGCTGCGAAATCAAAGACAAAACACGTCTTTTCCTAACACAGCTTTCGACCTTCAGCCATTGATTTAGGCCTTTGGTTCAGTTTCCGCCAACATCCGCAAAAAACGCCCCCTGATCATCAGAGGGCGTTTTCCGTCATTGCTTGAACGCGAAGAATCTTCCTGCGAGGCAAGAAGGGCGCAACTGTTAGCTGACGCCCAACATGCCTTTTTCCCGCGCCAGATCCCGCATTTTCTTTTGCAGCTTCTCGAACGCGCGCACTTCGATCTGGCGAATGCGCTCTCGGCTTACGTTATACTGAGTGCTCAACTCTTCGAGCGTGACCGGCTGATCCATCAAACGACGCTGGGTCAGGATATCCTTTTCCCGATCATTCAGCACATCCAGAGCCGCCGCCAGCAATTCCCGACGCGCTTCCAGTTCATCGCGTGCTTCGTAGTCACCGGCCTGATCTGCATCCTCATCCTCAAGCCAGTCCTGCCATTGCATGGTGCCTTCGCCTTCGGACCCGACCGTGGCGTTCAGGGACGCATCGCCACCGGACATCCGGCGGTTCATGCTGATCACTTCTTCTTCGGTCACACCCAGATCAGTGGCGATCTTCTTGACGTTTTCAGGGCGCAGGTCGCCCTCTTCCAGTGCACCGATGCGGGCCTTGGCCTTGCGCAGATTGAAGAACAGCTTTTTCTGCGCCGAGGTCGTGCCCAGCTTCACCAATGACCACGACCGCAGGATGTATTCCTGGATCGAGGCACGTATCCACCACATGGCATAGGTCGCCAGACGGAAGCCTTTTTCAGGGTCAAACCGTTTGACAGCCTGCATCAGGCCCACATTGGCCTCGGAAATCACTTCGGCCTGCGGTAGACCATAGCCGCGATAGCCCATGGCGATCTTGGCCGCCAGACGCAGGTGAGACGTCACCATCTTGTGCGCGGCTTCGGTGTCCTGCTCTTCGACCCAGCGTTTGGCCAGCATGTATTCTTCTTCCGGCTCCAGCAGAGGAAACTTGCGGATTTCCTGCATATAGCGATTCAGGCCGCCCTCGGGCGTCGGTGCGGGAAGATTTGCGTAGTTTGCCATTATTGTGTCCCTCCGACAAATGTTTAGATGTTTAACATAGGATATGGGTAAGGAACCCTTCCCATTCAAGAGGTGCTGCTAACAGTCTGGAATTAATCTTCCGTTAAGGAAAGGTGAAAAGCCCTTTTTCACAGGAGTTTGCTTATTATGACAGCGGTGTCCGCAGACGTTCGACAAGGCATTGCATATCTTGCGGTAAACCGGCCTCGAACCGCAGGGATTCACCAGTGACAGGGTGCTCGAATCCCAAAACAGCGGCATGAAGTGCCTGACGGGGAAAAGCGCCTGCAAAACCGGCGGCAGCGGCAGAGAACGCTTTGGCGGACAACTTGCGCTTGCCGCCATAAACCGGGTCGCCCACCAGCCCGTGCCCCGCGTGGGCCATATGAACGCGGATCTGATGCGTTCGGCCGGTTTCAAGCCAGCACTCGATCAGGGCAAGACCCGCAGGCACTCCAAATGTCTCGACAACGCGCGCGCGTGTCACGGCATGCCGCCCGCCATGGAACAGAACCGCCTGTCTCTGACGGTCGGTCTTGTGTCGCGCAAGTTGCGTCGTAACGCGCATGATGTTGCCGGGTTCAAAGCTGATCCCTTTGACACCGCGCAACCGAGGATCGTTGGCATCCGGCACCCCGTAACACACCGCACGGTAATACCGCTCGACGCTATGCGCCGCGAACTGCTCGGCCAGCCCGTGATGCGCCGCGTCTGACTTTGCGACCACCAGAAGGCCACTGGTTTCCTTGTCGATGCGATGCACGATACCGGGGCGTTTCACCCCGCCGACGCCCGACAGATCGTCTCCGCAATGGTGGAGCAAAGCATTCACCAAAGTCCCGCTGGGTGATCCCGGCGCGGGGTGTACGACCATGCCTGCGGGTTTGTTGACGACGATTACGTCCGCATCCTCGAAGACGATCTCGAGCGGGATGTCCTCGGGGCCGATATGGCTGTCTTCGGCCTCGGCCACGACAATCGTGACACGCGCCCCTTCGGCCACCTTGGCCTTGGGGTCGCGTACCTCGGCACCGTCGATCTGTACCGCGCCCTCTTCGATCAGACGCGCAAGTCGGGTGCGCGACAGGCTTTCCCCGTCTGGCACATCGCGGGAAAGCGCCTTATCAAGGCGAGGCGGCGGATCGGCCGCGATCTGAAACTCAATCTGGCGGGTGCCCATGACTGTCCCTTCCGAACCTCAAGAACCGCAGGAAACTCCGCAACTGCGATTGCTGCGGCGGATGGTCATGCTGTTGACCGCGGTGATGATTGGCGGGGTTCTAGTGACATTCGCCCTGATTGTCATCCGCCTATCGGACCGCACACCCACCTTGCCGGATCAGATCGCGCTGCCCGACGGCGCCCGGGCGCAGGCCCTGACCATCGGGGCAAACTGGTATGCCGTCGCAACCGATGACAATCGCATTCTGATCTTTGACAAAACAACTGGAAAACTGCGCCAGGAAATCGCGGTCGAATAGGCCCTGCCACCTGTTCCGGCGGCATGAAAGATCCGGGGATTGTCCAGCCTCAGCCGGGGAACAGCCGAGTTCCGGTCCACGCAGCACCCAGACGCTGATCCAGCGCATCCGACCGCATCTTGTGCTTGCCTGACACCGGCGCCAATATGATGTCACCCAAGCAAACTCTGTCACCAACCGGGAAAAGCTCTACGCTTGCGCATTCAACGTCTTGCCCCAGGGTTTCAGCGATCCGGATCATGTCTTCAAAGCGGTCGGGCCGGGGTTCAACGGTGCTGCTGGTTGGCGAATACAGCTCATCTGCAAGGTAATTGTAGTCGCGATCATGGAGCATCTGGATGCGCCCACGCCCCCGGTCACGGTCAACCTGCACCAGCTGCACGCGTCCGGCGATCACCCAGAATTTCCAGGTGCCGACCTGTCGATCCCCGGCGGTCAAGTCTTCTTCGATGCAATAGAGGGGCTTTTGCTTGGCGCGCCACCATTCGCTTGTCCAGAAACCTTCGGGCGTTTTTGTCTTGTGCCACGCTGCCAGTTTCTGGTTGGCATCATCGCGCTGCGTGGCATCCAGCGAGAACGACAGGGCCAGCTTGTGACCATGGCTCATCGTTCCTTTCAACCAATACTGGCCGGGCCCGAGGTCGAGTGTTTCGGGCAATGCCGGAATGTGCGCCTCCCACATGCGCTGTGGGCAGGCGAGCAATTCCGAGGCGCTGCCCACGTATTTGGACCGGTCAGAAATCAACGCATCAGGGACTTCGCCAAACAGCTTCATGACCACCAGCTTTTCGGCAAATGTCTTTGGCGCGCGCAGGTCGGGTAAAAACCGATGACTATCCGCATAGTTGTACAAAGCCATACCAAGCGCATTCAGCCTAGCAGGGTCACTGTCATAGTGTTCCCAACCGCGCGAAAAACCCACGCGCGGCGGGGTGTTGGCACCGTACAGATTGTCAGCTGCAATTGCGTCGAGATCAGCCTGTGCCGCCTTGAGATAGTCTTCCCGGTCAGAGAGCAGAGCAACAGAAACAACTCCGCCGGTGGCGTCGTGGATTTCTTCGGTCGTAGCGCGCAAGGTGGGCAGGTTTGCGGGAAACTCCACCGGTTTGAGGCCCCCTCGGCCGTGGCGCGGCAAAGGCGCGTCGCCCGGTCTAACCCCCAGGTTCCGCAAACGTCGATCCAGAAACGAATGCCGCTTGATCCCGTTTGCAATCCACCACCGCATCCGGCGTCCCCACAGATGCACGGCAAGCGTTTCCTCTTTGATATACGCGTCCCTGAACTCTCGGACGTGAATGTCATTGGCCTGCCCTGCACGTCTGAACGGCAAAGGATAAAAGACCGGTATGGGGCTGGCATGCTTCAACTCGTTAAAATGGCGCAGAAACCATGTCATGACACCGGGGCCGTAAACACTGTGTTCCTGATCTGACGCATGAGGCAACTCACCAGCCTGTTTCAGGCGTTCCAGTTCCTTCCGCTCCTCCCCTTCAACCCAGGGGCGGATCGGATAGGGGTCCTGGCAGTATTCGGAATACGCGTTCAACGTGGGGCTGTCGAAAGGCAGCCGCATAACAGCATTGCAGATGGTATCGCGGTTGAAATACCCAAAAACATGATCGGCCCTTGGGATCGGGGCAAGCGCCAAAACATCCGTGTCGCACCACAGAAAATCCGTTTTCTTCATCAGGTGCAATCTGAAGATATCGGATTGGGGCACCGGCGTCTTGAACTGGTTGTTCACGATGAACTGCCTGGGTTCGTGGATTTCATTTGCCGACACCAGTTCGATACCATCCGGAACGTTGTCGACTTGCCCATAGTGGAACAAAACGACCCTGTGACCGCATTCGACGAATGACAGCATGCACATCTGCTCCAGAAAGCTCAGGCTTCCTTCCATCCACAGCATCCCAATCGTCGGAAGAGAGTGATCCGCAACCATTCGTCTATTTCTCCAGGGGCTGTTTTGTCAGGACTCTGTCCGGTTTTCGTCAGTCGAAGACGGCGCGCTGGCCGACAGGCGTTCCCTTACGCCACGGTCCTTTGCGACAAAATCCACGGCCGGTTTTTCAAGAAGTTTCTGGTACAGCTCATCATACTCTGGCAGTTTCAGCAGATCGTTGATCAGGGCCTTGTGCCAGCGGAACGCTCTTCTATGTAGCCGTCGAAGCCTGTCGTCAGCGCGAAACTCTTCCAGCACCGCATCCACTTCGTCCTTGTACCGCAGGATTGTTTCATCCTTGGCACCGCCACGGTTCCAGCGGTCCCAATATTCGGTTCCAAGTGTCTGCGCGGAATGATTTGCCCGACCTCGGCTGCGCTTGGCCAAATAGGCCTGCGTGGATCTGACGGCATAGTGGTTGATCTGTGCGACTTCAAATCCAAACGGAGGCGAGACATGGTTGCCGAAGGGCGCAGGTTCCGTGGCGTGCCCTCCGGGCACGGACCGGAACACGCCGGCCTGAAGTTCGGGACGGGGGTGCGGGTTGTGCAACCCGAAACGAAGATAGAAATCGCCCTGCCTGAACAGGGATTTGACAAACCGGCGCCCTGCCCCGCCTTGTTCGAAATCCAGCTCACAATCGAAGAACTGCCGCGTCACCAGCGTATCGCGCATAACATGCCGACCACCGTTCGAGAATATCTTCCAGGGTATGGAAATAACGTCAACGCCGGGCGTTGCCTCGATCAGATCATCAACCCTGTTATTTCCAACGTGAATATTCAGGAACTCATCCGCGTCCCCGACGTATATCCACTTTGCGTCTTTCACTACCGGCAAGCGCCGTGCCTGCCTCAGCGCAGACCGGTGTATCCCTCCGGTTCCAACCCGGTTCCTGTGAAATTCCACATGGCCCAAGTCCTGCAATCGTCTCAGAATCTGGTTGGTGCCGTCTGTACAATCATTGGTGTAGACAGTGATCCGGTCAAACCCCAGCACCTTGTGATGGGCCACCCATTCCAGAATATAGGGACCCTCGTTCTTCATCGCGGTGATGAGGACTTTTTCAGGCTTTTCCATCGCTGCCACTTATCCCCGCCGCCTAGCCGTTCTGACCTTTGCTGTCATCTTGCGGGACAATCTTTTCGATGGCGATCTGTGCGCCGGCAATCGCGCGGATGCGCAACTCTCGGGGGTGCTGGCCCAGAAACTCGTTGACCGCACGGATCACCCCGTCGCCCCACCAGCCGCGGCGGTGGTAGTCGTCGAATGCCATGATCCCACCGGGTTTGATCTTGGGAAACAAAGCGGCCAGATCAGCGGTCACGCCTTCGTATGAATGGTCTCCGTCGACATAGGCGAACGAGATGCTTTCATCATCAAAAAGCTTCAACGCAGGTACCGAAAAATCGCGTATAATACCAACCTTGCCTTCTTCGATCTCGGCCTCGAAAGTCTTTACGACCTTCTGGAAGATGGCCTCCATCTTTTCGTCTTCGGTCCGACCCACAAACGCGGTTGTGTGCGATTCCTCACCGATATGCTTCCATGGATCGATCAGAAAAAGCTGACTGGGCTCGATCAGTTTCAGAATGGTCGGAGAGAACTCACCCTGCCAGACACCGATTTCTACGGCTAGGCCCCCCTTTGGCAAACGGGAAAGGAATGTGCGGCGGATTGCGTCTTTGCTGTTTTTGCGCTTGGTCGCTTTGTCAGCCTTCGGTTTCTTCTGGCTGCCGGGCGCAACACCGATAACCTTGGATTCGTTTGACATCTCGACCTCACTCGCAGACGGGTATCCCATTTACTCAGAACCCGTTTTGTTCATTGCGCCATGGCTACCACGCCACAGCCTCAAGAACCAGAAGCTATGTGTCCTTTTTGCCAAGCGGTGGCAACTTGTCGATACCAAGCCACGGTGGCTGCAAGCTGGTTATCCGGTATCGTGCAGCATTACGCCCGAGGAAACTGTTTATCGCCGCATTCATACCCGTATACGACCCGCCTCCGTGACGGCGATAAGATGTGAACGCGATACTCCCCCCGGGCGCAAGAACCCGGTCGATCCGACGCAACAGCTGGTTCATCACCTGCTCTGCCCGCACCCCGCGGATGATGACGACGCCGACGCTTTCGTCTTCAAACAGCTTCAGCATCAAGGGGGGCAGCGCCCGGTAGACACGCAATTGTCCGGCAAGAATGGGGGCGCGGAAGTATTCCAGCAATGCATAAAACGTGCGATCCAAAGCCTGTAGCTCGGGATCCTGAGTTGCATCCGGACATGTGAAACCGTCCCATGACAGCCCCCACGGTCCTATGACCGTCAATTTCTCGACAGCGTCCAGATCAAGTATTTCTTCGATGATTTCAATCTCAACATGTCCGATCAGCACCCAATTCTTCTTACCACTGATTGATCGAAGAAAACTCTGCCGCTGGTCTTTTGTTCTTTCAACCTCCGGAGGGGCAGAAGGCAGGTAGACAGGATCCTTGGGGTCGAACGGCACCGAAACCTGTTTGGCATCCGTAATTTGCGCATGCTGCGCGGCGGCCTCTTCGTAATCAAACGAGGTTTCGAGGGCATCGAGCCGAACGAACCAAGGAAAATTGTATGGCTTGGAGTTCTCGGGCTTGGACATCTTGCCGAGCCGCGTCCATTTCGCGACCTGGGCAAATGTGATGTCCGGATCCTTGTACATTTCGGCGTTGAAAGACAGATCGCCATCTTCCATCACGCCGAGTTCCAGCGCCTTGACATAGCGCCCGCTGCGAAAGCGGCTGAACTTAGCGATAAAATCCTGCGCCACCTCGGTTTTTCTGAGGCTTGCGATGCGTTCCTTGTGAAATGCAACTGCCTGATGATGCAATTGCCCCAGAACAGTATCGGATCGCAGCTTTTCATAAACCTCCCGAAGTCGTGCAACTTTGGACAGGATCGAGGTTTCTTCGATGTCGTTATAGCAATGCAGCTTCCAGTAGGCCTGACCTGTTGCCTCCATCTTCGGATGAAAACTCGAGGTATTCACATCCCCACGCAACCGCTTCATCAGATAGCTTTCCACGGACCTCACCGCATAGTGGTTCATCCGAAAAAGCCTGCGCCCAAACCCGGCGCCCGTTGATGAATACGCCCATCCTCGTCTTCGCATGGCCGGCGGCAACGGATCACCGTCCCCGTCGACCCAGGCAAATCGATCCGCCTTGTTGGGTATCGGGCCGCGCGGTCGATGCGTGCTGATTGTGCGATACGATCCGTTGTTGCGAAAGAGCGATTTGAACGCCCGCAAGTTATGGGGGCTGACGGCGCCAAGCTCGCCCGCACGGGTGAATTGCTCGAAAACGAACCTGTCTTCGAACTCGACGATTCCGTTGTGTCCGAACAACTGCCAGATTGCGGCAAATCCGTCCGCATGCGGCAATGCACGAAACAAATCGTCCAGTGTTCCGTCGCCGACGCGAATATCAAGAAATTCATCCACGTCGCAGACCAATATCCATTCGGCTTCTTTGCACCAGGGGTGTTCCATGGCGTTTGCATAAGCTGAAGCCTGAGGTCCAAATTCCCACGGGCCGGGATTGCCGATATGCGCCAGAAACCCCAGTTCCTGGCACCGCTGAAGGATCGTGTCGGTGCCATCGGAACAATCGTTCGAATTGACGATAAAATGGGTGAAGCCGATCGAAAGATAGTATGAAATCCATTCCAGGATGAACGGCCCCTCGTCTTTCATCGTGGATATGACAAGTCTCATCGCGTCTACCTGTACCCGTGGCCCGCAAATTCAGGATAGCGGGAAAAAACGCATCTTTGCAGATGTATAGCGCGCATCCCTGCCTGCGGCTTTGTTACGGGCCCCGGAAATGCATTGCAAGTGGACGAGCCCGCCGGTTCAACGTCCGCCAACTCCAAACTCCGCAGACGATCGCAGCCCTGTGGGCAGCGTTCGATGCGTAGGGCTTTATGCTTGAAAACGACAATTTGATTGCCTTCGGGCGCCAACCATTTATAGCTGGCGTTCAATGTCGCCAAAGGTTTTTGGCAGCAAGGAAGCGGTATCTCGAGTGGATCATGGCAGGTAATCTTAAAGATCAAAGGGCGCATGGCCTTGATTCACTGCGCGGTATCGCTGCGTCTGCGGTCGTGTTTGTACACGCAGTGCACATTCATCCACTCGGCGTCTACTACAAGAACTGGGGTGCCGACTACTATGCGATGGGAGTGCCGCTGTTTTTCATAATAAGCGCGATGTCCATGTCGCTAGCTTATCCAAAGGGAGTGTCCTTTGATCGAAGCTGGGCCTATGCCTTGCGCAGATTTTTTCGAATTGCCCCACTCTTCTACGTGATGCTCTTTGCTTGGCTGTATATTGGGGTCCAGGCCGAAACAGGTACGATCATCAGGAATATTACATTTCTGTTCGGGTTTGTCCCCAGTGAACAAACCAGTCTTGTTCCGGCGGGTTGGTCAATCGGCGTCGAAGCTATCTTCTATCTTCTGTTCCCCTTCCTTTGGATTTGGCGGAACATTTGGTCAGCGGTGCTTCTCTTTTTGCTCGCCTGCTTGGGATGGGGGTTTGTAAACTTGTCTAGTCAGGGTGAAGTTCCCGATTTTTACTATTGGACCAGCTTTTTCACGAACGCCCCGTACTTTGCGTTGGGTCTGATCGTTTGGTGCGCCTACCGTTGGACACCTAAGTCATGCGAGCGCCCCGTCGGCTATCTAGCGCTCGGTGCCGGGATCGCCGGGTTGATTTACATGTATCTGTTTGGCCCGGTTCTTGATCAGGCGCAAACGCTAAACAAACCGGTTCCACTCGCACTGGTTTTGGGCTGGGGCTTCGCCTTTGCAAGCCTGGCGCTATCGCAGGCACTTCGACCTGTTTTTTTTCTCTATAACCCTTTTACCCGCTTTCTTGGAAAGATCAGTTACAGCCTATATCTGATGCATCCGTTTCTTATCTATAACACAAACCTGACCCGATGGGCCGCAACACTTACGGACAATCCGGATTTTGTGGTGCCAATTGTCTGTGTTATTACCCTAGCCGTAGCGATACCCATTGCGACTGTTATCTATTATGCTGTCGAAGTTCCATTCATCCGCCTTGCCCGCCGGATAACCAAGCCTGATTTGAGAAACCCGGCTTCACAACAATTGGCGTCGTGACGGCAGAGCACGCCTACCAAAACATTGCGGATCTATAGCATCAGGGGAACAATCTCGCCTCGATTGCGGGCGATCTCGGTAATGTCAAAAGCACCGCTTTGCAGTTCAGCCTCGCCCCGAACAACCATTGCAGAGTGATTTTTCTCGATGACTTCGCGAACGATATCTGGCCGGCAGGCGCAGGACATGACGCATTGAAGCACCAGATTCGCCAGCGCCTTTTTCCCTTCGAAATAGTCGGAATTGTAATGTTCTTCCATCGTGGACCATTGCCAGTCTTCAAGGACGAAGACGCCGCCTTCCGACATGCGCGGAAAAACGAGGTTGAACGACAACAACGTTTCCAAATACTGGTGCGATGCGTCATCTATGACGAGATCAATCTTCTCGTCGCCGAACTCTGCGTCCAGCAATTCTCCGAACCGATTGATGTCCGCTTGACTTATCCCCTTGTACAGCCGCACGTTATCCTGCCGCGAGTACCTTTCGATATAGGCGTCAAGGTGAGGCAGTTCGCGCGTCGATTATTCAACTGCAACCAGTTTGTCAGGCTGAAATACACGATCGAGAAGTGCCACGCTCCCACCCTGCCATACTCCGATATCGACGATATTGTTAACATCGATCTTCGAGGTGCAATCCAGTTCAGCCTCGATCATTTCGCGTGTTTTCACCAGCAGAAACTCGTTATCGTTCGATGTGATTTCGTGGTATTCCGCAATATCGACCGTGGCGAAAAAATTGACGCCGTCAACGGTACATCTGTTCCGCTCGGACCAGGCTATCGGTTGAATTTTCTTCTGTTGCGAACCGCCTGAAACTGAGCGCAAGACAGTCGAGACAACTTCCGTAAATTTGCTCACCACTATGCCCTTACCTGATGGCTGGTGTGCTTCATCTCCTGAAAGGCACAGGTTTACAAGCTTCCTTTACATCAAACGCAGAAAGAAAGTGCGAGGCAGCCATTTCACGGCCTAACAAATGAGTTGGGTCCGACCATATTCGCCAAGACTGATGCTGAAGTTGGCGCAAACATTCGCGTAATTCGTAGCGTCAAAAAAGATATGTTTCATTCTGGACGTCAAAGCTGAGAGTTAAGGCACGTCTGAGTTGAAAAAAACGCAGTTCACAGGAAATGTGCCTCCATTTGACCAACCCTATAGGCGATTTCCAGCGAATCTTGTTGAAACTTCACAGCTGAGAGGTCAGAACCAGCCAGACATCTATGCAAGGTTATTATCTATGCTCGCGGAACTTCGGGAACAATATCTGACCACGGTTGCCCGTGCCCTGGATGGCACGATCTATGAAGACCCACCAATTCTGTTTGGAGACACCAAACCGGATTACAACTCCAAACACCGCGAATACGGTTGGGATTGGCCGTCTGTTGCTTTCACTATGGTGGGCAGCAAGAGATTGGCCAATGTTCGCGCCATGGTGGAATCCGTCATCGGCAACCAGATTCCCGGCGACTTTGTAGAAACCGGAGTATGGCGTGGCGGTGCCAGCATCTTTGCGAAAGCAGTTCTCTTTACATATGGCCAGAATGACAGACGTGTCGTTCTGTGTGACTCTTTCAAGGGGTTGCCCGAGCCGAATGAAGAACTGTATCCTCACGACAAGGGGTCTGATTTCCACAAGTACGATGCCCTGGCCGTGTCAGCCGATTCTGTAAGGGCGAATTTTGAAAAGTTCGGGCTTTTGGACGATAATGTCGTGCTCATCGAGGGCTTTTTCAAGGACACCATGCCACTGGTGCCCAGTGAGCAGATTGCAGTGCTGCGTCTTGACGGCGACATGTATGAATCAACCATAGATCCTTTGCGGCACCTTTTCGGCAAGGTCTCGAAAGGTGGTTGGATCATCGTTGACGACTATCACGTGGTTCCCGCAGCCAAAGCTGCCGTTCATGACTATCTTGACGAAGTGGGCTATCAGCCACCCGCGATCAACGAAATCGATGGTGTGGGCGTCTATTTCCAAAAGGTCTAGAGAGGACCGGGCCTTGGGTTCAGGTCACGGGTCAGGTTGCGCCCGTCACCTGAACACCTGAAATGTCACACTCAGCGAGACTGCGGCCTGTTCGTGTTTCAGAATGGCCGACCAAGAAAATACCCTAGGGGTTCTACCGGGCAGAAACCTCGGCATTCCGATGAACGTCCAAAATGCGGAACTGATTCAAGTTCTGAAAGCGGATCTTTCACATGGCACCTCTGTCTTCGGCAACCCTTTCGGACGTCGCACAGTGGGCACCACACCGAATGAAATCTTCGCACCCGCCCTCAACTACCTGTTCTTTCACTAAAAGTTGGTGCGGTCGAGAAGCATCTAGAACAATCGAACTAGCGCCCCAAGCCCCTTATTTTTATGGACAAAGCGCCCCAAGGCGTCCTTCAGCTTTCCCCAAATGTGTGCTGTATCCTGTGGTAATGTGTGCTGTTTATACTGTCAACGCGTGTTAATTAATTGGGAGGAATGAAAACTGGTCAAACATACCTACTGTGTTCAACTTCATCCAAACTCATGTGAAACCGTCGCTTTTTCTTGATGCCATTTTCGGTGCCGTCAGTTTTCTTCGGGCTGTAGGGTTTCTTCACTGAAACTAGGAGGAGTTGGGATTTCTCCGTCGTCTAACGGATCTTGAGGATGCCATGAACTCAGACCCGTGATCGGGCGCGTACAGTTGATCTTAACATTTCTTACCACAGGACCCAGAATTGTCGATCTGCTTTGTACTGACCAAGCACTAGGTGGCAAACAGGGTAGTGTTCCGCCCTTGCCCCACCTCGGCCCGTTCATTTTTTCAACTCCATCGTTCCCAATTTTCGCGCCACCAATCAACAAGCCCGCGCCTGCGACAGCGACACCCGCTGCAAGTCCCCCAGTAAGCACGGTTGCGGCGGCAAAAAGCCCGGCGACACCTATTCCAGCTACTAGCGTCCCAAAGTTTCTCTCAACTTTGCCACGTTCATTCAGGTCTCGAAGCTGAAACTCACATTTGATCGTCCGAAATGAAACAACGCTGTACAACGTACTTGACAGCTTCACCCAACAATCCGGAGGTGTTCTGTCTTCCGACAATACCAACGTCTCCCAGCGGTCTTGGGTCTTGAACTCTCTTCTTATCTCAAACCACTTCACAGAACCGTCTGCGGCGGTGATGACTCCATCGTACTCCAGTTTGCTCCATGTTGGACTTGCCATGACAACGCCTCCAAACTTTCAACACTTCATTGCGAAATGAGTTTGAGGCAAGTTTAGCATCATATCTGCTCGCTGACCAAACTTGCCTTCAGAGACATTGGTTCCAGTGGCCTAAACGGTTTACCGCGCACGCGAATTTGTGGAGGCCCGATTTGGCATTCTATCGTTCGAATTGGGGTACCCCAGCCCTCAGTAGGACAAGGTAAGAACGGTTGAACTCATCGCGGGCAGCGGAACGAACGCGCTCAGCAACTTCGAGGTTGGCTTTGGCTACAACGTAGTCCAGAGCCGTCACTTTGGCGTCAGTCTCGGAACCGTCGAAATCAGCCATTCGGTGGGTCACAGTTTCGAGTGCGACGTAGGCATCGGACGCCCTCAGGCCAGCCTCTCGGAGTTCCTTATGGGCCGCCCCTAAGGCGGTGATCATGTCGGTATATGTCATTTTCTCTTTCTCACTTAGACCCAGATCGCAATGAGGCCCCAAGCAACCACCACGGGGGTAAACCGTAGCAGCCACTCAGTGCCTCTTCAGGGGGGAGTTAAGGGTCAGTTGATGGTTGTATTCGGATTGAGTGCGTTACCTTCATCCTCGGGAAACTCAGGCAGTTCTCCTATGGCTTCCTCTAAGGCGGTACTCTGTCGTGCCTTCTCTTTGGCTTCGGCTTCTTCGGCCTCACGTTTCTTGTCCTCAGAGTTCAAGAACCTGTGGGCTTCTGCCAACCAGCTTGCCTTAGGCTCAGAGCGAGAGATGACCTCACCAGAGGCGGGGTCAATCTCAGGGACACCGTAGGTCAGACCGTCGAGGAATTTCTCCCTCAACAGAACCCTGATTTGCTCGATGCCCCCATAGTGGTCGTCCCGTTCGCTCATTTGGAGCCATACGCTTTCCGCTTGGACTTGGCGGTCAGGTCTGCAACCTGCGCCTCAAGCTCTGCAATCCGTTCCGCGTCAGTCTTGGGAATGTCCATACCCTTCGACGTATCGGCATCTTGTGCGGCTGCCTGTTGCGCCATGGTGGCACGGAACTCGTTCATCTTCCGGTCCTTGGCTTCCTTCGCCGCCTTCACAGCTTCGGCCACTGGATCGGCTGGGGGTTCAACTTCGGCGTATGTGTAGCCGTAGTAAGGGCTGTTCTCACAACCCTCAGGGATAGGACCGGAGACACGGCAAACCACATTGCCAACGCGGCGGAAGTGAAACTGGATTTCATCAGGTTGCTGAACCCTATACACAGCGTTGCGGGCGGCCTCTTCGTCGTCCTTTGCGCGTTGGTTCACGAGTTCCTTATAGGCGTCAATAACGACAGCATTAGTGCCACCTTCGCGCAGGCGCTCTTGTCTCAGCCGTTCAGCCGTGGCTTCAGCTTCCTTAGCTATGCTTTCCGAGAGTTCCTTAGCGGCCACTTCACGGGCTGCACGGTTGGCTTCCGCCTTAAGTTCATACGAGCGGATACCTTGGGGTAGGAATTGGTCTAGTTCGTTCATGAGTAGTAAATCCTTTTGGGGGTTGGGTTATGCGTAGACCTTGTCGATGATGGCTTTGATGCCTGTCATCGAACCGTCGGTCAGGAATTGAGCGAAGGCAGCTTTACCTTCGGCCAGAAGTTCGGGGTCATTGGCGACGACTTGGGCCACCATATCGGGGTCCATACCTGCGGCAGCGACTTGTTCACTCAGATAGTCCAGACCATCTTCAAGCACGTCTGCAATGTCATTAAGGGCGTCTTCAACGGCTTCATCGGGTGCACCTTCACCCAGCGCCTCTCGAATGGCGTCAACGTCGATCACATTGCCGTCTTCAATCGATTGGCCAAGGATGGCACTTGTCGCCTCTTCGCCCATGCTATCGAGCAGCGTGTTCACGATGTCAGTGTTTTCTTCGCCAAGCAGTTGGTCCAAGTCCTGAGGCCCTAGTTGGTCTGTCAGATCGTCGTCACCTTGGGACCCTTCGGGCTTGCCTTCCGGTTCGACCTTAGGGTTCGCCTCAAGCTGTTCTTTTGTGATCAGACCTGCGGCCAGTGCAGCCTCAACAGAGGTTCGGCTTGCGGGGTTTCCGGGTTCAACTTCGACCGTGCGAAAACCGCCATCATTGCGGACGGAAGCAGCTACATTTTGTGGTGTTTCCTGACCAGCGATGTATTCACCACCAGCCGTCATCCCGTTTTCCATCAGGATGCCCTTGGTGACACCTCGAGCGTCCATTGCGGCGGAAGCTTCTTCGAGGCTCATGCCTTCATATGGGTTCATTGTTTTTCAGTCCTTTTCAGGTGTTGGGTTGCGTCTGTGATCTCTCACGAGCGATGCGGTTGAAGGTCTCGCGCTTGCGTTTGGCGACTGTGCGCTTGATCTGGTCCACTCGCGTGGTGGTGATCTGGCCAGCCGCCAGTTCTGCGTTCAGGCGTTCTTCTAGGGACGGCCCTGAGTTGGCCGCTTTCATGCCTGTGAAGTGACCCTTGGCGTTGCCGTAGATCGTCCGCAGCAGGGCGTTGCCAATGTCTGCGCGCAGGTCCACTTGTTCAGCATCTTCGCCAGCCTTAGAGGCGAAGTGAACGCGGACACGGTTGTAGAGGTCGATAGGTTTGACATAGCTCACAACCACCTTCCAAGGCGCTTGCGGGTGGTCCCGCCATTCGAAGGAATACAGGTCTGCATCCTGTGCCTTGGTGATCTTCCAGTTGTCGTCACCGCTGTAGTCAGTCGATGCCGTCTGATTGCTGCGGCGTTGGTGCGCTACGACGATACGCTTAGTCTTCATATTCTTATCCTTTTGTTGGGAGAGTGTCGCTGAATACGTCGTCCTCAGAGGCCGCGATGGCCTCCAAACCCTTCGCCAAGAGACCAGCGACGATCTCTTGGTTTCCAAGTTCAAACGGGATTTCTGGGTGTGCTTCAGCGAAGCGTTCGCGGATTATGTCCAGCAAGACATAAGTGGTCGGCTTCAACCTCACGGGCACGTTCACCGGCAGCTTGTAGCCTTCGTAGCCAAGGGCTGAGCGGCGATCTCTCATCTTGTCCAACATCCGGCCCACCTCAACGTCACCGAACATGTCCCACAGGACGTTCTCTAAGCGGGTCGTTTGGATGCGCCTTATGGGGTGACTGGCAGACCTCAGAGACTTGCGTTCAGCTTCGGCCTTCTGCATCGGCGTCATGTATCTTTCGCGGGCGAACTCGGTCCGTGCCTTACGGCCTTTAAGTTTGCCGGGGACAAGCACGCGCTTCTTTGGTCCCGTCCTAGGGGGCACCATAGGTTTCGGCATGGGGTTATCCTTTCGAAATAGAAAAGGCCCCACCTTCGGGCAGGAAGGCAGGGCGAGAAATTTGGGTGCGATGGTGAACTGTAAGGGTTCTACTTAGGCTGCTATCGGCAGTCGTCTGGGTTTGGCAGAGTTAAGCCAGTCGGTCAGGATGCGTCTCATCCTTTCAGACGGGACATAGACTGTGACAGGTTCCCCAATGCGAACACGGGAACGATAGAGCCATTGTACGAACTCAGTCAGAGCATACTGCTCGCCCCATTTGTCTGGGTCCTTCTTCAGATAACCACACAAGACAGGATTGGGGTGCTGATCGTACAGGTAGAAGGCATGTGAACATTTGATGTAGTCGTTGATTCCTCGGGTCTGGTTGGCAACCCATTGCAGACCCCCCTTCACTTTCCACTGTCCGTCGACCTCAGACCAGCGTCCGTACAGACCTGTACTTTTCATCATCGCACTTGCCTTCCTGCGCTTGTCAGCACCACCGTCGAAGTAGAGGTTGGCCGCGCAGGTGATCATGATGTTTTCCTTCGGGGTGTCTCTCAGGGGTCCATCAAAGTACATCTTACGGAGTTTGCTACCCAGCGTCTTGGCAACATTAGGGGGTAGCCGATTGGTCTGGCCGCTATGGGTCAACTTCATAGGCTTCCCTTTGACCATCGGAAGGTCCATCGTTTCGACGCTGATCAGGTCGCGCTGGGCGCATATCCAGTCTCCCTCACCTTTCCACTTCTGGACGTCATACGGGGCACCAATCCGGTCGAGATAGGCTGCGATCATGCTGCCCTCTGTGAGATACGTGAGGATTGTCAGGCTTGAAGGTGCCGTAAGCAGTGTTGTGGGGATTGCCAGAACGATGGGTCGGCCATCCTCTGCAACGAACAGGCGACCCCTTGAGGCTTCCTGCAATAGTCGGCCTAGGGTGCCCATTAGTCCCGTGTTGGTCATGTGTTGGAACCAAAGCGGGTTCGGAGTGACTTTCTGTGTAAGTGTGTCGACGCTGGCAAAGCCTGTATCCAGCACCTGTTCCTGAAAGTTGCGCTTGCTGATGGCAGGACCAATCTCAAGAGGCGTCGGGCATTCGTCGATCACCAGACGGTAACGGTCTAGCAATCCTGCCATCGCCAGATGCTCAAGGCGAATGTAGAGGGCGTGCGTGCAGACGATGTTTGCGCCAGCTTTAAGCAGCCCCTCAATGTCTACCGTTTTGTTGGCACCCTCGGGGACTGTTAGCATGGCCTCAGGGGCACCTGAAACTATCCTCTGGACCTCTGACAATCGCGGGGTCACCACAAGTACAGGCATATGCGTGTCCGGGTTCCACTGCTTCAATTCGTCGATGAGTTCCGTGGTCTTCCCTGTTCCGCAAGGGCGGTCAATGAAAGTGATCTTGGTCATGTCTACCTTCCTTTCGGTGACAGGTGATTGGGGGAATGGGGATTGATTGGGAGAAGGGCGGCAGGCGTCCCGAAGCACACATCTAGGACGCCCGCCAAGGTCCCCTCACGGCCAAAGGATAAGAAACGCCGTAAGGGGGAACAAAACTACCATGTGTTATTCATGTAGTATGTGTTGTTGGTAAGCCGCTGTTTTCACGACATTTTCATATTGGTTCTGGTGCAAGACACTGTTTCGTCTTTCAAACTCAGCAATCAGCCCGGTCTCAACTGCCGACGCATCCAGACCAGCAGCGAGTTCCCGCGCCTTGAGTGCCGCCTTGTTCATCTGTTCGAACCAATCCGGGTTATCTTCGCGGAGCGGTACCTCTGCCTTCAGTTCGGCTTCAAACTCGGCTGCCCTATGTTGTCGCCACTCGGCAACCTTCATGCTCACCCACTGTCGGCGGCGCTCGGCAAGTTCATTGGCGGCCTTCTGTTCTGCCCAAAGCTCCTTCATGGTCTCACTGCGCTTTTGATTGGTGGCGACTTGCTTGGCTTCACGTTCAATCTGGGGCTTGGTCAAAGGTCGCCTATTCTTCTTGTGCTCTTTCTCTTGCTTCTTCGTTTGCTTCGGCATGAGCGCACGACACAGTGCCACCCGTGACTTGCTAGTGTAAACCTTCCGGCAAAGCTCCTCACGCTCTGCCCTCGGCTTGTATTTCATCTTCTTGGCCTTCCAGAGATTGGCGAAGGCATCCTGCTGGGGTCGGGTCAGCGGCTTACATCCCATGCTCTGAGGCGTGGGCATCGTCCATGTGTCTGTCATGGGTATCCTTTGGATGATGTTGGGGGTCGGGTTATGGTGACCGGAAGGGCCGAGTGAAGATGCTGGAATAAGGTACCTCAGCGGTGATCACGGCGGTTCTGTGAGTGCAAAAGTGTGGGTGAATTACCGATTGCGCCCGATGAAATTGCCATAACCGCATGACTTCACGAACGTTTTCAGCCGAGATTAGCGGCAACCTTCGGGGCTCATCAGTAGTGATTGTCACCGTTCAGTTTGTGCTAAAGTGGGGGTGAATAACCGAATGCGCCCACCAAAATAGCCGAAGCACCTGATATTATGCGGTTTTCGCCGCCTTCAGCTCCGCCTTAAACTTCGCGTGAAGTCCTCGCACAGTTCGAACCTTAAGGTGCGCCTCTTTGGTGGCCGCGAAGTCTGTCGGGTTGGCTGCCGCCCACATGGCTGCGGCTCGGTCCTTGTCCTCTGTTCCGGCAAGTTGCCGGGACGCCATCCATTCGTGGAACTTGTTGTTGCTGGGGAACAGCCGCCACCCATCATTCAAGGCAGTTGCAATAGAAATCTAACGGGCGTGTATGGGGGCGAATTGAAAGCCCAATGAAATCAATCGAGTTTAACCATGCTCATAAAGCATAGTTGAGCAAACAAAGAGAACCGGGATGAAACTGATAAAAGACCACGAAATCCGACGATACCAGCCAATTACCTTGCTTCTCCTCTCTTTTGGGTCAACGTTAACTTCGGGCGCGAACGCTCTACCCCGTATTGCTTCGACCGTCATGAGCGGGAAAAGTATTGGCCAAGAGAAAAACAAAAGCGCTAGGCGCGGCCAGCGAATGAACACTTGGCTCATTGCCCATTCCAACTTCCAAGTGAACGGGATGTATCCATACTTTTCCTGCGCGTCTTCCGGCCCGAAACGCCAGTTCTCTTTCCATCTCGGAACAGGTGAAGTGCGGACCACGATCATTGCAATGACCAAATAGTCAATCAACCACGACGGCACCCGAAAAGGCACCCACCAAAGCAGCACAGCAGTAATCCACTCTTTCACGGAACGCCAGTGTTGCATGACGCCCTGCTCAAACCAGCTTTTCCACTCTACTACCCCGTCACTGAGACCGGCCAAGCCGAGCCAAGCAAGCGCTGTCATTATGACCCAACCGATGAGAGGCATTTCTTTTTTCTGAGACATAGGCTGGAAACTACCACGACTGGATTTAGGGCGGTCTATATGGCACCCCGCTTTCCAAAGGTAAAGTTGCCAACCGCCCTCTTCTCCCCTTCAGTGGCCGCTGGGTTGTCCCTTAGGGCACGTAAGCGTTCGACCTTACGGAGATCGTCGAGGGTCGCCGCTCGGGTCTCTGGCTTGGGGGTTGGCTTGGGTTTGCCGAGGGCAAGGACTTCGCGGATGGATTGAGCGCAGTTGAAAAGGACAGCGTGCTGTCTTTTTGCTTTCGAGACACTCATGTAGTCCTTGGCTGCGCTGTAGCTGAACGTGCAGTTCTTAGCGACCCGTGGTTTGAACTCCCCGTGTTTCAACTCAGCCTTCACCGCGATCAGTTCTTCTCCGATCTCCGCAGCGATCTCCTTAGCGGTGCGACCTAGCGTCACCACTTCACGGTGCTTTTCGTTGATGGCTTTGGCACGCTGGGCGTCAGCCGTCAGGGACTGCCCGCTCTGAGCCCCGATGCTGCCTTTGATCACAAAAGGCTTTTCGCTCATGCAGCAAGTCAAAAATCGCAAATATGGTTTTCCATAATTGCTTGCGGGTCATTTGGACTTGAGCGACCATGCGCTGATTCCAATATTTCAAGGATTTCTTGTGTCTACTCTCGACAAATACCTAGATTATTACATCAACATCAAAAAACCAGAGTATGCCATTCTAGTCAGAGGAGAGTGGGGGTGCGGGAAGACCTACCGGGTCTGCAAAAAACTGGAAACATCGAATTATTTGTACGTGAGCCTCAACGGGTTGTCTAACCTCGAAGAAATAGAGAGGGCTATCTTCTCAGCTTTACACCCAACAGCCGCAGATGTCCTCGAAAAGCTCAAGAGCTACGGGGCAATTTTCCACAGAAGCCTTCCGCAAATAAGTGTACCTACCTCTTCAATAGTCCGAAGCCAGTTAACTTACGAAAACATCGTAGTGTTCGATGATTTGGAAAGATGTAAAGCCGTTGACGCAGCACTCGGAATAATCTCGGTTCTCGTTGAACAAATAAAGTGCAAAGTCGTTGTCATCGCCCACGATGAAAAAATTGTAGATGAGTTGTCTGAGCGGAAAGAAAAGGTGTTCGGGCAAACTATAACTGTTACGCCAGAGCTAGGAGACGTTTTCGACCACTTTTGTTGCGCGATTGAAGATGAGAACATCAAAGCCGCGATACTGTCCAATCGAGGACAAGTAATCTCAGCGTTTGACGAAGCCAAGGTTCATTCGCTGAGAATTCTTAGGCATACAGTTAGGGACATCGAACGCTGCCTAAACTGCCTTGAAAAAGAGTATTTGGAAAATGCACCTTTCTTAAACCAGCTCGTTTACGAATTTGCTGTATATTCATGTTCCATTCGTGTTGGCGCTATTCGTCGAGAGCATTTGGACCAAACTACAGAAGAACGCGTCGCGCAGCATTTGACTGACGGCAAGGCTAAAGGCGGCGACCCTAGAGGTGAGTTTGACAGCCGACATCGAGACATCAGCCCAGACTTTCAAATTCTAGGCGAAGACATCATGGTCGAGGCGATATGTGACGGTAGTTTTAACTCAGACTTGATACTGGCCCGAGCGGCTCGAAGCCACCATCTGGCCGACAAGGAGAAAATCGCATGTTGGAGGACACTCTATTCATATCAGGACACACCGGATGCGACTAGCAGTGCAGTGTTGGAGAAACTTTTCACCCAAATTGACCGGCGTGAAATAACAGATCCCGGAGACATCCTCCACAGTTATGCCTTTCTCCTCTTCCTTTCTACCTCCGGGGTTACTGAAAAAAGCTTGGCGGAAATTGAGAGCGAAGCCATCGCCTACATCACCGAGCTTGCTGCCGAAGGTCAACTCAAACCGCTCGGACCTAGTGATTATGAAACGTATTTGGAAAGAGATAGCGCACTCGGCCAAGTTTTTTTGACGCTCGAAGATTACAAGGATAACTTTGAACGTATACGTAAACACATCATAAAAGTTAGGGAGGATCTGTATGCGAGTGATCGAGAAAATCGAGCCAAAAAAACCCTAAAGTTTATCACCGAAGAGCCGTGGGCGTTCTATCAGTGTGTTCGTTACAGCAGACACCGAAAAGTTAACATTGAAGCACCATTTCTTTCGGAGATGAGAGCCGAGTGCTTTTGGGAAGCGGTCAAAAACTTAGACGCAATAGATTTTGGCCATATTCGGCGAGCGTTAGCATACAGGTATCGAGGAGGCTTTGGCTACGATCCCGTTTCATCGGAAAAAGGCTGGATCATGGAACTATGTGCTTTGGTCGACGGCGAGGCATCGAAAGAGCGGTCGATACGAACACTAAGACTTTCTTCGATAATATCAAAGGAAATGCGCGAGATTTCTGTGATTCCTGAACGCACTGACTAACAAGTCCGCCGTCCGCTATATACACGAAGCTGCCATTTGTAGCGCCTAGTACTGCAAAGGCGGCGAACGGCAGCTACGTGGCCAAGTCTCGGATGGCTGGCAGCACCGCGCGAGTGACCCCTTCTTGGAATGGCTTGACCTTGAGGCTGTCGGTGCAAGTGATGGGCTTGTACAGACCGCTCTCAGAAATGACAGCGCGCCGGAGTTTCCCCTTCCTCCCATTGAGAGGTAGTTGAATTACCCCCTTTTCATCTTCCGACTACGTCTGCTTCCGGTGATACTTCAAGGCGTCCTTGGTCATACCTAGCGCATTCTCCACATCAACCGACACGTACCACGGCAGGGCGTCATGATATAGCTTCACTGGTGGTTCTGATGGCGCGCATGTTGGCGATACCTAACGGTCGATGATGCTGTGCCCCTCATCCTTGACCAAACGCGATACCAAAAGGTATTATATTACTGGGACCTGATGGCGGCCTGAGGTGGTGGCTTAGGTTTCCGCTTAAGGTGTACTGGTCTGTACGCCCCATTGCACGGACGCTTTGCCGCTCAGGAAAAAGACCATGGCAGTTCGATGTGCTGCCTGCGCCTCTAGTGGTGCCTGATGAGGCAAAAAGGATTGCATATCCCCTGCATGTCCCTTGTTTTCAACGCTCGGGCGGCCTGATGGTGCCCCGTGTGGTGACATAGAACCTACCTAGGTGTGCTGTTTGTGTGCTGTTAGGTGGTTCGATCAGGGGCACCGGGGGGTATCGCGTGGCTCTATGCTCTATCTCTGGCACTCACAATTTTTCGCCAAAAATTAGGAACGTGATGGTGGTAAAGACCATGAAAGAAACGAGCATTTAACAAGCTCTGCCAACACCTTAGAAGAATCCTCTGGGGTCACCTCTACGGTCAACCATTAGGGTCACCTTTAGGTTCTCACCGTCGTTTGGTACATGCCCGTCACATTCAATCATCGTGAAAAGTAGCTAGCAGTGGCAACCCAATGGCCATAGACCGGGTCGAGGGAAAACGAAATGCGCTTTATTCCGGTCAACTTAGGATTTGAACTATGCTCGCTAACCTTCTGAAATTTTACGACCATTATCCTACGGTTCTGTTTTCACTGAAAAACACATCGCGCTCTGCTTTTGCTCCTGATCTTCTGGAAGAGTTAGACTTCCACGGGGAGAGGCAACGAGAAATTTTCGAGTTCGCGCAAGTATTTCAAATTGATGAACAGGCTGAACTGATGCTTCGCAATCTGTCTTTTCAGATGCAGGAAGACGGACTCGACAGCATGTTCAGCAGTGTACGACTGCCCTTTCCCGCAATGCTTTTGACAATACCGGAACCTGCAACGGGTTTGTGGCCTGCTGCTCTTATCACCCAAGACCAAGACAACCTCTACACGCAAGTATTTCATGCCAACAAGGAGGGCTTGCTGCCCAACCTTCTTGTCTTCAAATCTCAAAGGGCTTCAGTAGAAGTTTTGCATTCACCCACACTGAAGCTTGCCAACGCGATTGGTGACGAGATCACCGAAGAAGCCGCCATCAAACAAGAGAAAACCCTCTGCTTCGACTTCTTAAGCATAGCTGTTGGCATGTCTATATTGTTCGAACACAAGGCAATGCTGGAGAAAGAGGAAGTGCCAGCCTTCCCGCGCGCGGAAAGGCGTCGGGCGCAAAAGTCAGGCCGAACACTACCAAACAAAAGTATAGTCAAGGTTAAGCTGGGCGAATTGGGAAAGCGTCAGGTTCAAGCGAGCCAAGAGAGTGCTTTGAGCGACGAGAAGAGCAAGTCAATGCGTCGCGCCCATTGGGTGCAGGGCCACTTCATGCGTAACCGGGCGGGAGGAATAAGCTGGAGGAACCCCCACGTGCGAGGTGCTGGTCCCGTTATTGAACAAGAACGGCATGTCTCATTCGATGGCGAGTAACGACGCGAGCTTTATAGTGAAGGTGCCCCTGATGGTATCCCTGAATTATTCAGGTGCCCTATCAGGTGCTAACCTTAAGGCGCAGACTTACCTGTTCTTGCGAACATGGTGATGAAGTATGTGCCAGAAGTGATGGCAAACCATCATCAATCCTCAATTGGTCTTTCGGAGCGAATGCGACCCTTGAGTGCCCCCTGATGGCGCCCCTTAAGAAGGGACTGAATCAAAACTTTTATCTAACGGGAACAACGTATTAAGTGGCTAATTTAAAACGAAAAAGTTGACCCCTAGGAGAGTTCATCTCTCCCGACCTCTTTCTGGTGTATTCTAGCACTGGCTTAAGACTGACCCTAATGGGTTGTTGGGTGATACTTCGCATGATTGATATAGCGGCGCGGCCTAAGTACGAAGACATCCGGCTATTTTGCCCTGAAGTGTATTAACGAGGCGCTTGAACAAATTGCATTCCCCAGCTTTATCTTCGCTGTTATCAACACCTAGATCGGAACCAAGAGCCACATCTGTGGGTGCATTAATCACAAGAGGTTTTCATTGATCATCAGAGAAGTGACCGTAACACGTTCCTCCGACCCGAGCGCTTATGCGTGGAGGCAGTTGCGGAGATTCCACAACGTTGAGTTGGTCACAAAAATACTTCAGGAAGTTCACCAAATACCCGCCAAGCATTTATCGAACGCGAAGAAGCAAGCTGGGCAAATTAGGCTCTGTCTTTCCCTAGCCCACGACTACTACCTTGCGGCCAAAACCGTCTCTCTCGGTACGCGTCCAGTGTTGTTGTATTACTCAGCGATGAACTTGGCGTTAGCAGAAATACTGTTCAAGCAATCAGGGAAGAGCAGCCTCGATAGAGCTAGAGAACAGCATCGTCACCACGGACTACTCACAACAGTAGGTAATCCCAAACCTACTGACGACCTCACGACTTCTGCATCCAGCCTGTTCGCAAAGCCAATGCTGAGTGGAACAACAGGCGACCGTTTTGGGACTTTCGAACTGTGGCACCAGTCTGCAAGGCAGCATCCAGCATATGGAGAACTCCTTGACGCTTCGCACGGCATCAAAGGAAAACGGGCATTGACGGATGTTTCTGATGAGAGAATGCCAGAAATCCCAGATAAGGGGCTGACGCTTCTAGAATGCCTGTGTCAATTGCCCCCACTGATACAGTTTTTGCGAACTCACGGGATCGACAGTTCACTGCTACGCGGTGAGACAAACCTAACTGCAGGACCAGACGGTCGCACTTTCACAACAATAATCCACCCAGCCCAAAGTGAGAAAGTCGAAGCGTTCTTTGAATTTGTTAAGGTTTCCCCTGCACTCGTTCCTAATGTGAATGTATCAATACCTAGCGGAGGCGGAGCTACTGTCCAAATCGACATGCCGCGCCACAATCAATATTCCGCATCATTTCAAGACTGCATGAACTCAGAACATGGGGAGAATTTCTATCATACTGACAAATTGCCGCTGAACGAATTTGGTTATTTCTATGTGGCTCTCTTCATCTCAGGTAATTACGCTCGATACTATCCCGACAAATGGATAACGGATATTGAGAGTGCCTCCAGCCTCGGGCTAATGGTCGAAACGTTGACAGAGGAAGCAGCTAGGCGCGTTCCGCTCCTAACTCTATGCGAGTTGAGTAGGCAAGTTCACGTTTTCATCTAAAGCGGTCTAATTGTCCTCGTCAATGGATTGCGAAAAACGACAACCCGCTCCAATTGGCTAGCAGGGCCAAGGCATACTTTGAATAGTGAAGAACATTTTGAGGGCGGTGTAAGTGCCGCCCTTTCAGTTGTCCAACAAACCTCTTAAAGCCCCGCCTTCACGCCCCACCTAGCGAACTCTCTAAGCCGCGCCTCACGCCCACCATAAGTATTCTCGGCAACCGACTGAGCGGAATGCCCTAGGTAGCCATGACGTACTTCCACAGGTGCCCCTGCATCTCTCAGCTTGTCGCTTGCTCTGTGGCGCAGCCCGTGAACCTTCATGCGCTTGTCGTCAGTGTTCTTTCTGACCGCTTTCATCAAAGCCGCAGAGGCAGCCGTAGGGCCTCCGTCACGGCCATACGAAGGGAACAAAGGCTGGTCACCCTTGCGCCCCTCAACACGCGCCCTGAGGGATTCCCTGAGGCTGTCTGAGGCTATCGGAACGTACCTGTCACTATTGCTATTCTTGATGCCGTTGATTTCATTGGGGGTGATCAGAATGGAAGGTGTTTCCCCGGTCAGGTCCACATCGCTCACGCGTAGACCACAGGCTTCACCAAGTCGCATCCCGGTTCCTTTCAGCACCCGCCACATATCAGGAAGGTCTTTGCTTCGACCACCCTCTAAGGTCTTCTGCACAGCGTCGACAACACTGTCAGGTAGCGGGACGTTCTTGTCTAGTGAACTGACTTGTTCTTTTGGCCACGCTAGACGCTCGAATGGGTCGCGCCCCGCTGGTATCTCTAGCTCCCTGACTGCATGGCGATAAGCGGCGGCTACAATAATCATCTCACGCTGACACGACTTTAGTGCCAGTGGTTTCCCGTTTGCCTTCTTAAGTCCTAGTAGATGGTCCTTGAACGCGCGGGCCGTCAGCCGGTCGATACTCTCAATAGTCACCTCGTCCAGAGACTTCCTTAGCGCGTCGCTTAGTCGGCCAAAGGTACGGTCAATCCTGACCATCTCTTTCCTGTCATCAGCAAGCCCATTGTCTTTCGCATAAATGTCCCGCATGTCGGCCAGTGTTGGCTTGGGAGGTTCCTGATCAGGGTTAAGGACAGCAGCAACAACTTCGGGGGCCTCACCACGGGCTGCCAGACTGTGCCCTACTACCCCACGGGTCCAGCTATCGTCGGGGTCCAACCCTTGAACACCCTCCATGTATTGCTCTGCTAGGCGCTGGGCATCGATGAACTTCTGAGTGGCCGACCTGTTATCAACCTCAGGGTGCCGCCTAAGGGTATCCTCAACAATGGCGTCAAAATTTCTCAGGTGAAACTGATACTCGCGCTGAAAGGCAGCTCCATCACGTGCCTTAATGTGCTTCTGGTAAGCGTCCTCACCAAGAATTTCGCGCACCCTCTTTGGCCACCTTCTACGGAAACGCCACTGAGTGTCACTGATTTGGTCTACGTATTTGATAGTCAATTTGAAGGCCATTGTGTGCTGTCCGTGTGTGCTGTTTGCGTTATGCGACACACTCGGAAAATGCTGAATGCCCTTGTTTATAAGGCCGAAAACTAACCGATCAAGCTAGTTCTGGTGCGGTCGAGAAGACTCGAAACTCAATTCGACACTCCAACCGTTTATTTTTAAGGGTTTTTTTCAATCGTCACACGTCGATAGGATACGTGATGTGTGACGTTTTTTCGCTCAGATGTTCCGTGTTCCTTTACAGCGCGGATAGCGCGAACAACCCCAAAATTGCCCGTAGCGACCTGAGCGTCGCCGCATAGCGGACCCGCAACGTGGGCAGCTTGGGTTGCCGGAAACTCTTGCCTTTTGCCTTGGCTGCGGCGTCGCGACGCGCAGCGCCTTTTGCGGTTGCGGGACAGGGCGCGGCGGCGGCGTCACCGTCAAGGCCACAGTAGACGCCGGGACAGAAGCTCCCAGTTCTTTCAAATCACGTTCGGCCTGTGCCCTTGCGTTCAGCGCCTCAGAGAGTGCCCGGTCGTTCTTCGCGCGGGCGGGCAACGGGTCGAGCTTTGCACGCGCGTTGCGTAGGGTGCCCAACCCGTTGCGGATAGTGGACTCCAGTTTGGATTTCTCAGCGGCAAACCGCCCGCGTAGTGCACGTTCGTCAGCTATATCTTGAGCGTTGGGCGTCCTTTCATATTTGAACCGGGACTCGTGCCGACGCCGCCATGCCACCAGTTTACCCGTCATCACATCGCCGAAGCCCGGAACCCGCAATACGGCGGAACGATTTACATCGGCTGCGGTTTCGATTCCGAAGGAAATCAAAGTTGCCGTCTTCGCCGGGCCGATACCGGAAATGTTTGCCCGGCGAACTGAGAAACGGTCAAGATAAGCTTGTCGCTGACGCGACTCTCGGTTGGATTTGAGCATCATCAACTCACGGGCAAGCGCATCGTCATGACCCTTGTAGGCGGCGATTGCGACGTCCAAATCGCCACGCACCTTCACAACCTCAGTCAACCCGTTGCGCTGAACGAATGCGTTCAACTCGCGCTGTACCTTTTCATCTGCATCCTTGAAGGCCTGCACAAATGGGCTGGACGATACCTCGCGGTCGCCGACGAAAGACCAACCCCAAAACGCCATGCCGATCCATATGAACCATGCTGGCGCGGCGAATATGAACCCTGCGACCGCCCCGCCCATCATAAGTAGGCCCAGAAGCGCGCGCCAGCGTTTCCCGCTCTTGGCTTCGCGCAGCGCTGAACTTGCACCGCGGACAGAGACTGTAGGAAGCAAGTCGTGAACGGTTGGGAAGCGGAACGCCAATATCTCTCGAATGGCCTGTTCGGTGCCTTTCGCATCGGTTGGGATATTGGGGGTAACCGCCGATTGGTCCGGGAACATATCCAGACCGCTTTTTGCCGTTAGCTTACACCATACACAGCCTTTGGCAGCGCTGGGGTAATAGTGAGTCTTGACCTTGCTACAGCGGCTTAGTGAGCCTTCCAGACTCGATAAGGCATGTACCCAGTCCAGCGCGCTAGGACGCGCGCCCGGTGATAGTCCGAATGCGTCTTCAAATGCCTTTGAAACCACATCTGGAAACAGATCAAGCGTCAACGCACCTGGCGGCGGTTTGGTCTGTGTATGAGATTGCCGCAACTGCGAGTAGGCGAAACGATTCTGGGCAATATCTTCGCCCATTGAGGTTTCAGGGCCATTGCGGATTCCGGCGTATGGGTGTTTTCCCATAAACAGCAAATGGAAGATCGCGACCGCCAAGCCAAAGTTGTCGTGCGCAATCGTGCGCTCTACCGACGCTAGGTTTTTGCCGTGCAGTTCCGGTGGTGTGAAGTCAGGCACTCCAACTACACAGGGGTATGACGTGCCATTCAGGCGAAACTGAAAGCTGTCAGCATCAATCAACGCAACAGTTGCATCGGGCGCGACAAGAATGCCGGAATGGTTCAAATCTCCGATCACACATCCCGTTTGGTGGACTTTACCAACGGCACGGGCAACGTTTAACGCCGCATGTATCAGAAACCGGTAGTCCGCCTTCGGAAAATGGCGCATCCGCGACTTGGGGCTGTATAATTCGTGAAGTGGACGATAGCCCGAAACGAGCCGCATAACGAAACCAAGGAAGTTCCCTTTGCGGTCTGTTGCGACTTCACCGGGGTAGGCAATCAATTCTGTCTTTACAGCAAGACCTTCGCCCACCATCGCGCGTACCTTGCCTTCTCGTTTCGAGCGTAGGTTGGCGTTGTATATCTTTACGGCTTGTCCGGCTCGCCCTCTAATCGCATAGACTTCGCCTTCGCCGCCTTTACCAATCAGTTCGGCGACGGAAACGCGGTCCTTTCCGATTACTATTTCTTGCACGGTCAAACCCCCGAAATGAGAATGAGCGTTTTGTCATCGTCAGTGCGTTCACAGATAGCCTGCCCAGCGAGATAGCTGCCCAGCTTCGCGGACAACTCAGGCAACCTCCCCGCACCGGGTGCGGCGTCAACAGGGCGCAGCATAGGGTTGAAGAACTGAGGCGATGCGGTTTGATCTTGGTGCGAAAGTGCTAGGTCGCCAATGCCGTCAGAAAACAAGGCGAAGGCGTCGTGCTCGCGCGCGCAGCGCGCAATATTGAGACGGGGTTCGGGATCATCAGTCACAAAATATGTCGTTGAAGCGTATTCCCCGTTTTCAGGCCAGCAAAGAACGTCCCAATCTTCGGTGCGCCGTCCGACAATGGCACTGTCTCCGATATGCAAAGTCAGGGTTTCGTCTGGTGTTGAAACAACCGCCGCCAATGTGGATGCGAATTGGCGAGGCTTTCTCTGTCGACCCTCTGCGACGGCGGCAATTCTGTCCCGAACTTCATCAATCCAATCCGCAAGTAATTCGTCGCTTGGAAGTTCTGAATTTGCACGGAACCAATCCCGAAAGAGCACTTTCAGCGTACGGCAGACAAGCCATGCGCCAAATGCGCCAAATTCTGCACTTCCAGCACCGTCTGAAACAACGGCAAATACACTATCGCCCCGCATCATCGAAACGGCATAGGCGTCCTGCAACCTGTCGCCATTCCGAATATGGGACGTGCCGACTTCTGACGCAGCAGCCCACCGCCAATCCATGGGGTTATTCCGCTACAGCCCAGCCGTCTGGGGCGGTGGGGTTTGCGAGCGCGACGCCCGGATCGCCGGGGTTGGATTGCGAAACAGCGCTCAGCGAACTGGAAAGCCACTGGAACAATTCCTTGAAGGCCAACCCTTTAAGCTTGAGCGGCTGGCGTGTCGCGATCTGCCCGAGTACACCCATGTCCGCCTGGTCGACGCCCACGGCATAGAACATGAACTCTTTCCGCTCTTCGCCCTCATGGACCCGGCGTTTTGCTTCGTCCCAGTTATCCGTTGGGGCACCGTCAGTGATGAGGAACACCCAAGGCCGGAATATCTTGAGGCCATTTGACCGGATGTGATCTTTCCTCGCGCGTAGCATTTCCAACCCGGTAACGATAGCTTCTCCCATTGGCGTGGCTCCGCCAACTTCAAGTGTTTCTGGATAGAAATGGTCAACGGTCGCGAACTCACTTCGGGTTTCAACCGGGCCAAAAGTTACCATAGCCAATTCGACCCGTTTTGATGCAAGCGAGTCGGCCAACAATTCTTCGCGAAGCGTTGCCAATCCTTCATTCAATTCAGAAATTGGCGCGCCGCTCATCGAATAGGATGTATCCAGTAGCAATAGGACTGGACATCTTGGCTCAGGGTTTTCCTGTAATACGGCATCCACAAATGGTTCTTGTTCAAATTCGTCCATGTTCCTTCTTCGCCTTTCTTTCACGCGCTCATACGAGGCCGCGCTCGCAGTTTTTGGTGGAGTTAACACACACGTCTCTGTCGAATGCAACTACAGTTGCAAAATTGGGTTGCACAGGCACTGACAGTCCCTACGCCGCTGCGAGACCCCCACCCATACCCCCCCTGACGGGTCCCCTGAGGCTCTATTTGTAGGTGCCTTAGCCGACCCCCGCCGCACCTGACATCGCTTAGCGAGCAATTCTGTGGCTGTTGCGAGCGGCTATATCAGGTTATGCTGCAGCAAGGCGGTTCAGCGCATTTCTGACGCTCATAGCAGCCCATTGCTTACTGCGTGGTGTCGGCACATTTGCGGCGTTCAGTGCATCTGCGATCTTCTTAAAAGATGCACCGGATTCCCGCATTGGAACGATGATGGACGCCACTCGTTTAGCAGCCGCGTCAGCGGCTTCCTTCGCCGCCTCGTTGCGCTTCATGGTCTTGTCGCGTAGGCCCCCAAGCTGCACGCCACGGGCTTTGGCGGCGGCAAGTGCTTGCTTGGTTCGAAGGCTGATGAAGTCGCGTTCTTGCTCAGCCAAGGCCGCATAAATGTGCAGTTGAAATTTGTCTGCATTTGGCATGCTTGCAACCCTAATTTTCAGCGCTGAATCGTCCATCAAGCCCGCTATTTGACTGACTTTTCTCGATAGGCGGTCAAGTTTGCTAACAAGCAATTCTGCCCCCGCAGATTTCGCCAATGCGATGGCTTTCTGTAGTTCCGGGCGATGCGCGTCAGCGCCGCTCAGAACGTCTGTGAAGGTGCCTAGAACCTCAAAAGGAACGTCCGAATAGTTATCGAGGAAGAGGGCAATATCGCGGTCCTGAGCCTCAAGGCCAAGCCCAGATTCACCTTGGGAACGAGTACTGACTCGCCGGTAAATCACGTATTTCTTGGTCATGCTTACCCTCATATAAAATGGCATCGTTGGTTGTGCATTTTATAACAGAACTGCCAGTCGATTCGCTATGTTTTTCAATCGTTTATATGAAAATAGTTCGGCACCTCAGTGTCGGAAAACGCTGCCTTTTTGTTAATCTCTAGTTAACGAGCTATGCAACTTTTTCAGAGTTGCAAAAATGGACGTCCGTAATAGCTGTTCCGTCAATTTCGCTGAATCTTGTGCGGCAAGCTATCTCTCAAGCCATGCCAATCGGCGGTTGGGTGGCGGAGAGCATTTGTTACGTAGGATTTCGAAACGGCCTTTTTACTGTCACGCCATTTTGTATCATCCGAAACGCATGATTTTCGCTTCTTTTCAATATTTTACACTTATTTTTTCGTTTGATGAGCAAATTCACAGGCGGGCATCGTTTACTTAACGAAAACATAGCTGACCTATCGTTGTTGTATTTTTCGTCGGCGACGGCGTCCGACAGGCCTTGTTTGCCTGCCTTACGAGTTGTCATTGCCTTGGCGCAGACTGGAATATCTGCTCAAGCACACTATATAGTGTATGTTGGAGGGAATAGCGGAGCAATTTTGGTATATGGCGGACGAAACAAAAGATAACAGCAACGGAAATCAAGGGATCGATGTAGCCAAAATTGGCGCTTCAGACACCAGTCTTCCGAAAGTCAAAACCAGCGGCACAGGTGTTGGCTTAAACCCCGCTACTAAAGAAGCTTTAGAATCTATGGCTAAGCATGGCGCTGCAATGAAGTCGCAGCAAGCGGATTTACTTGGGCAGTTCTCGGAAGGCGAAAAATATAAAGAAATGCTCGACAACGTCTCATCAGCGAAGGACGCAATGAAGCGTTTCACTGAAAGCCCTGTAATGAAGGATATCCGCCAACAACTAGATTCCTTTCAAACCTCGGCCAAGGGAAACAAAAAGCTCGCTGATCTGGCAAAGAACATTGCAAGACAACATCGAGTAATTGAAGACTTGGCGAAGCCGTCCGTAGATTTTGCCGAACCGCTTGGCGGCATTAGTATTCCTGACCTCAAGAACCCAATTATTGAGACAAACGAACGTCTTGAGAGAATAGAGCGCCAATTTAGCCAGTTTCAGGTTATCGCCAGAGAATCCGCGACCATTGCTACTGGGTTGCAAGAAGCCGCTGCTGCTTTTCTACAGAAGTTTGAGGCTGCAGCAGAGAAAAACGATGAATCTGCAGACAAAGCGATCAGCGTTGGGCGTCAGGCAGTATGGATGGCTGTGCTTGTCCCAGTCGTAATTCTGGGTGCGCAGTTCCTTGGCACGTACGTTATGCAGGACCCTGACACTGCCGTCTTGCAGCAGTCAGTAGCTGACCTTCGCAGCGAGTTAGAAGCCCTGCGCGAGAGCCAGAAAGAAACTACGGATAGGCTAATTGATGCAATTGAGATGTCAGACGCTGCCACAGCCGCTGCATTAGTTTCGGTCGTACAAGGTCTGTCGCAACCGATCTCCGACGCTCCAACTATTGAATGAAGCACATTGTCTTTGAGGTGAGAATTGGCACTAGGTAAACTTTGGGCAGGAAGAGCTTACGGTACGAATACTGGAAATCTGTTTTTAAAACTCGAAGGTGAAGACGGTTCGCTTTCCGGCGCATTGCACCTTAATGACCCAGATTATGGGTTGACTGTCTACAGCGTTGATGGCTCGTTCGATGGCTTCAAACTAGAGATGAGCGGGCAACCGCAAAAAGAGATCGAAGGCACGGAACTCGGCAAACTGACAGCCTCTGCCGTGCTCGACTCAAAGGGCCAACTAAAGGGCGAGTGGCATACTGATATAGGGTCTAGTGGAACCTTCGTCCTTTTTCCTCATGAAAGCATTGAAAACGCTAAGGGAACTGACTTAACAGAACCTAGCCAAATCTATACTGCGCGCCACAATTTTGAAGCCGTTGCTTTGGACAGGCAACAGATCATCGATCTGGCTGAGGCAATGCAAGACGATTTCACGTCTTCAGAAGTAGTTGTAACTATCGCTTCCGGAACAGAGCAAACGCGCCTGCTCAGCGACTTTAGATCAGCTAACTTGGCGGCTGAGCAAGCTGACCTAGTGAAACTCTACGTACAGCAACCAGAGACTAACGGAGTGAATCGCGTCGCTACCGTGGAGTTTGGGCAGCATGTCAACATGGTGATGGTGCAAGGTGCCGATGAAGCTTGGGTACTTGGGATGGTTGAAAAGCTCAAACGCTACACAAGACCTCTGGAAAGAACCAACACAACGAAATTCAAAAAGCTCAATTTCGGCATCAACCAAGTCTTGTTTGTGGGGGCCTTAGTTTACCTACCGAGTTTGTCGACCTTGAGAGATAGGGCAATTCTCATGATTGGTGTTTTGCTAATCATACAAAGTGTAAACTGGTTGCACATGCGATTTCTTCCACACGCGGCGATCTCTTTGGTGCCAAAACCAAGGGGGGTGTTTGCTGCGAACGCCATATCTTGGCTGATCGCAGTCACATCGGCGGTAGCGGCAACGTTGTTGGCGGCATATCTCCAAGGCCAATTCCCCGTTCTGTTCCCTTCGAAGTAGCTTCAATGCGACAAACGGCTCAAATACGGTCGGGAAATACGGTCGAAAAGTGGTGATAATTCAGCCGCTTAACCTAAATCACCGTGTTTGGCGCGACTTTCGAGGCCAAGACGCCCCTCTGAATCGAATATTTGATTATGAAAGACGATTTAGTATGCAGTTCGGTATAGTAAACAAATACGGTAAAAACGGTACCCCACCTAATTCACTGTAATTATTGAATTATTTATACCGTATTTGGGCCGTTTAAGCGCCGTATTTGAACCGTATTAGGGGGCTGACGCCCCCTCGCTAACAATATGCGACACCGCCAGTAACGCAAAAGGCCGCTGACGCGGCCTTCGACGAATTGGAAAACTGGTTTCTGCTATGCTGCCTTGTTGGCCCTCGCTCGAATTTCCAAGGTTCGTTCGCGTCTTTCATCTGAAGTCAGGCTGGCCCAATCTGCGCGCTCCTGTCGGGTCATTCGCTTCCATTCGGATCGTGAAAGAGGGGGCACATTGGTTCGCTCTTCCACTGGTCGCGTCAGCGGCTTTGCGTTCTCCACGGGCGCAGGTTCATCGACTTCCGTTGCCCCACGCGTCTCGACAGGCTTGAGATACCAAGGATAACCACCATTGCCACGCTTGTCTGACTGCAAGAGCGAAACGTTACCGAATTCACCCAGATCAAAAATACGCTCCAGCATTCCCGGCAGGGCCTTGCCTAGCGAGCGGGGGTTATATTCGAACTGTCCACCATCGCGAATGCGGGCTACATCCAACGGAATTTCGTACTCCTGTGCGATATCTGCAAGATCACGGGCTTCGATCTTCCCGCCAAGACCGGTTCCGCGATCTATGGCCCACTTCTCGAAAAGCACAGACCAACCATCCTCTTCGCCGTCCTTTGCCACCTTTTCCAACTTGGCGCGATTGCTCTGCCAACTTGTCCAGTTAGATGATGCCGCTTCGAGAATGCCGCCGATCACATGGCGGTAGCGTTCAAATCTCCCGATCACCGGCGGGTGCTTTGGTGCCGGCTGACCCTTATCCAGCCAATGCTTAACCAAAACCAACAACGCGCTAAGGATGCGCCCACGGTTGCGCTGAACGTAGGTCGGCAGGTCGCCGTGCTTCCAACCTGAGCGTGTTTCCGGTGACGCAGTCTGCGGCACAAGCTCCAATAGCGTCAGCCGCTGCACCAATTCGTCGCTAAACGGAGGACGGTTGCCAATCATCACAAAGGACGCGCGAACTGGAATACTGCGTTCAATGCTGTTTCCCAATTCCCGGTCCACATAGACACCCTCAGTAAAGAGCGTCGCCAGAGTTGGTGAATCAATGGTCCGACCAGTGGGCAAGTTATCCCAAGCAATAACACTCGAACCGGACTTGAGTGCGGCCAGAATGGCCTTGCGCCTTTCATCTTCATTCCGAGCAAGCGGGCGCACTCCAGCGGAACCACGAATTACTGTCTGCATCACCATTGCCAACAAGCCACCACCGGCCCGTCTGGCAGTCTTGGAGATGAGCAACGGCATCACTGGACCATCGATCATCGGACGCACGATCTGTTCCAGCATGAAACCAACGGCAGACAGGAAGGACGGCGGGACTGCGGTCACACCTTCACCGCTTCCCCACTTTATTTCTCCGCTCATACGCAAGACAGCATCTTCCAGTTCCGCACGGCTAACGCCGTCCATCTCAAAATCGCAAAGAATGTCCATAAGAGTTTCACGCGCTTCCGCAAGATGTTCTTCCGTAATCCGACGCGGTGGTCGGGCAACGCTCAGTCCAGCAGGAGGAGCGTAATAATACCCCGAGTTGTGATAGCCAGGCGTAATCGCCAACTCGCCGTCTGCGGTGAACATGGGCGCGCTGATAACTGCGCGTAGTTCAGGGACCGGCTTTTCAGGATGCGCGTAAATCTGGTTCACAACATCCTTGGGCGCGCTGACGTACCGAAAGGACGTTCCGTCGCCAACACGTTTGCGCCAGAACGTCGCCATGTTCAATCTCGCTGAGAACGTATCCCGATCAAGCTCTACAACGGTTGCCGTTTGATCCTCACCCGATCTCTGGATTTCGACCCACTTGCCGTCGCGCTGGAATATGCTCGGCGTCCAACGGTTCTCGCGCTCAATTGTGGTCAGGGCGTAGTTGCAGTGAGCCTGAAAGTCATCCTCATCTACTACATTCGTGTCATCACCCTTTGCTGCTGACCGCTTGTCAGCGTCGAGGATAGTGTCTACCGCGCCCCTGATATCCCTTAGGTATCTCAAGTCCAATGCAGGCCAGTGGACCTTCATCGTATTCATGAAGTTGCGGATCACGACTTCGCCTTCACCACTCTTGATCAAGCCCGCCAGCATAGCGGCAAGGTCGAAGGTCTGCGGAGTTGCCTTCCATTTCTTTTCCAACGTGGCTGAATACGTCAGAGGTTCGCATTTCTTAATCGCATCGCATTGCTTTTGCGTCAGTTCACTTAGCACCTTGCGCGCGCCGTTAGTCATGCGGGCGTTGCCAATAATCGTGACGTCTGTGCTCTTGGTCTCTGCCATCTTTTCTCCTTTGGTCAGTGTTTCATTTTTATCCCTTCTGGTGTTGGGGCCGCTGACGCGGCCCGTTCGGTTATGCTGCTTCAGCAGTGCCCAAAAGGCAGATCAACTCCATTGAAAGCGCTGCAAGCTCGTCCTGCTGTTTCTGGGTCATTTCCTTTTCCGACTCCTCCTTGATCAGGTGAGCCAGCACGATGATTTCTTCCATTCCGTTCCTCCTTCTAGTGGGGCTGTTGTGAGTGGAAGCTATGCCGCACGCTCAAGTTGAGGCAAGAAAATTCGTGATTTTTATTGTTTTTATTCAATAAGTTATGCTTGAAGCTTATTTTGATGTTTCACTTAAAATCGCAATTTGGGCTTCAAGTTGAAAAGCAATTTCAATAACTCAGCTTGAAGCTCAATTTCGCGTTTTGGGTGAAAGTTGCCCGACCGAATCAATCCGTCAATACTGGACGGTGAAAATCGACAACATCGGCTAGCGCGTCGCCGAGCGACTCCATGTTGACCACCTTTGAAATCGGCCAAGCGCCCTGCCGCCAACACCACTTTCCATCTTCACCGGGTACGAAGCCAGCGGAGGTCAGTACTCGAGTGGTAAGGCTGACATCATCATCTAGGTGAGCCTTGAGCCAATCAAAGGAAACGTTCAGCCCACCACAGGAACGATAACGTGGATACCGATTGACGACGCCCTGCAACATGGAGGAAGCCTCATAAGCCAGCGCATCATCTCCGCGCTTGCGCCGTCCATGTCGGTCAAAAATCTTCGTTTCGGGCAAGCGCCCGTTGTGAAATGCCTGCATCTTTTGTTCTCCATAGTCAGTTTGATTATTAGGTCTCCGGCGGTACAGTGGGCTTTGCCACCGGGGGCCCGGCCTGTCAGGAATAGGCCTCAAACTCGCGTTCTATTTGGGCCGCAATCGCCCGTTCGATTGCTCCAATGTTCTCACGAAATCTCTCGTAAGTTGGCGCTGCTTGATAAGCAGCGTGCCACAATGCAATGCGTCGGAAGTACTGTGTACGTGCCCGTTCCATGTCGCTATGCCGCTTCATTGAGCGCCTCCAAATAAGCTTGAATTTCCAACTCTAGCCGTGCTTGCTCTTCAGCCTGTTCCTGATCCGACATGCGCGCGCGTAGCAGTTGGGCATCGTTCCATTTGGCATCGCGTGCCAATTTCCGTTTCTGTTGAGTGGCGGTCATTGGTGGCGGCAACGGGCCACCAGCGAAAATTGATTTGTCTGGTGGAAGAGCCGTCATGCTTGATCTGCCTTCCACCGCAGGCGGTTACGCAACCGTTCTTCCTTCGTCAGGTGATCCGATCCCCCTGCACCGAAGCGGCGCTTAATCTCGCCGTATGCGCGCGCCGTAAGCTTGTGACCCGTAGGAAGGAATAAGAATCCCTCGCCAGAAAGGTGGAACAGTGCCCACCAAGCGCCGCCATGATCTTCCCGAATGACGGACTCAATCTGGTTCAAGGTCATGCCAGCCCCCACGCACGCGCCTTGGCGAGCCTCTCGGACGGGCTGAGGGTTAGCAAACGACGAAGCAAAGTAGCCTCGTCTGCCACTGATGACGGATCATTCGCAGGCGCAGCACCAATTAGCCCGAGTTCGCGGGCACGTGCCATGCGCTGAAAGCGCGGCAAACGGTTAAGTTCGGCATGCGAGTCTTCCTCGCCCTGTTGCAATGCCTCGCGCAGTTCTCGCTGCCTGACCTGTTCCTTCACTGTTTCAATGGTCTGCATCTCGCTCAGCATCTGCTCGGCATTGTAGTCGTCGGCCAGAACGGCCAACCGGACTGACGGAAGCGCGATCAAGTCATCATCGGAGTCGATTGTGACACCGAGTTGACTAGCTACTTGCTGGGCACGCTCACGCGTGCTTAGCCAGCGGTCCCGCATAACCGGGTCAGTAGCGACCATGTCGCGGAAAGTTTCGTTTGGGTCGCTCAACTATGCGGCCTCCTTTTCATAGAGATTTTCGTATCGGGCGTTAGTAATTGCGTACGGCACAGACCAGTGTTCAAACGGCGGTAGCGCGTCAGCATCGCCAAGGACGGTCCAACGCAGAACCGGGTCAGTTAGAACAATCTTGAGCCTCAACGCCTCTAAGTGTTCAAAGAGCACGGAAGACTGTACAGACAGCGCGAGCGCATTGGTGAATGCAACTCTTGCGCCAAACAGACGTTCAACCCGCTCACCCTGTAACCATCTCTCCAAACAGCGAGCACGGGCAACGGCGTTATCACCCACCCAAAGCTCTTCGCCATCACTCCGAGCAGCGTTGAAAAGATCGGGAACAGCACCTCTTTCTCTCGGCTTGATAGACGGCAAAACATCCGCCAACCTATAGAGCCGCACGCCCATTGCTTCCGTGGTGTACTTCAGCCCACGCGTCCGAGCTGTTACTGTATTTCGAGTTAGCCCGACCGCATGGGCCAGATCGAGTTGACTTACTGTCAGCACTTGTTAACCTACTCACAAATATAGAAAGTTTTCTTTGGATCATTCATCCTGTTGTGTGTGTATTATGCGCCTGAGCTGAGAACAAAGCAAGAAAACCGTAAAAATGGGTCAAGGTCAGCATTTCTGACCTATAAGAAAGTGGTAAAATGGAAAAAGCCTGCAAGCCTGCGGGAAACTGCTCGAAAATCGAGGGATCGTGGCACGAATGTTTCAGCACGTTTTACTAGACAACAAAGGGGACAGCACCGAACTCAGAAAACGGTTCTATAGTTGCGTTTACCTTGTGGCTGACGAATGCGCTCCAGCGCTATTCTACGTGCAAAGCGATTGGAGCAAGCGCGAGGCATTACTAAAGATCGGAATTGACCCTGATAACCTGACTGCAACTCAGAGAGACCTCCTGTCAGCCGAAGAACTACTGCCGGAAAGAGCCGACAGTGAAAACATGCCACGTCTGGTGTGCATGCGTGAGATAGATTGGGATGAAAATACTGACGAGAGCAAGTTACCAATCCGTGCACCTACACGTGATTTCGTTCTTTCTGACAGTGAGTTAGTGAACAAAGCTTATCTTTCAGATAACAGCCTGAACGCCACCACGGTGACCCTTTCTCTTGCGGCTGTCGGCTTGGATATCATGCTACCAAATATCAACTTCGATCTTTTAGCCACTGATGAACTCGAACGACTGAAGGAGACATTCGGCGAAGAGCGTGCTGCTTACTTGTCCGTCATTTCTGACATTTCGACGGGTGCGTTTGAGCGATTTAGCGATTCCGATCATGCGGACCTAATTCGCTGGGCGGAGAATGAAACAATGCTAAAGCTCGCACCGAAAGCAAGAATACTGGAAGAGGCTGTAAGAAAAGCGCCCGAGAGGACGCTTAAGTCTGCTGGAGCGTCCTTTTGGAGAGAAGGTATCCCAGCTATCGGATCGGCGTATTTTTCTGGGGGAATCCCATCTGCTGGGAAAGAAGCTGCATTGCAATCATTCAAGGCAATCACAGCAGCAATCGGCGGCGAGGCCTCCAAAAGGCATCCTCCTGAGTACTCCTACGCAATGAAAATTGCCGAGTTTCAAAGGTAGCCTGTCCCACTTAGGGTGCGAATTAGAAGCTACCCGCTAACGCGGGCACTCACCAATACTCAACAGCATCCAGCGCTTCCCGAAGGATCGCCAAATCTTCAGGCGCGTCATTCAAGCGTGTTTTGCAGTTCCTCAGATGCCCCTAGACCTCTGCCCATAGTAATCCCGATAGCACCGTCGCTGCGCTGAACCAGCCTAGCGCGCAAGAGGGTCAACCTGCTTCAAGCTGTCAAACAGGTACTTCATCCCAGCGCCATCACCATAGCCACCCTCAACAGCATCCTTGTTGGCGCGGCCCGTCAGGTAGCGGCGATGCGCATCAGAAATGTTGGCGTTGTCACAGGCGTCCTGAAAGCGATGGCGGAAGCTGTGAAAGACCGCCTTGGGGTCCTTGATTCCCAGCTTAGTGCGCAGCAGATATGAGAACCGCTTGCCGTAGTCGGCGCTAACGCGTCCACGAGTGTCCGGCGTCATTTCCTCCAGCTTCTTCGCGTACCGCCCAAATTGGTTGAATGCGAAGGCGTCAGCCGGTCGGGCTTCGACCACGCCACGCAATCCGGCATCGATCAGAGCGGGATGGGCAGGCACCCAACGAACGGAGGCAGCGTTTTTAGTTTTTTGGTCTTCGCCTTCATCAGTGATTTTCATTGACCAGACGCCGCCGATTTCTTTGAAGTCATTCGTTCGCAGTTGGCAAGCCTCCTGAATTCGCAACCCATGGTACGCGGCAATCCACGGTGCCCAGCGGTCTACGGTCGTGCTTCCGTATTGATCCGCGTTCGATCCTTTGACGAATTCCAATATTTTACCGACCTCTTCCGCCGTGAAGGCGCGGCGGGCTTTTTCGGCGCTATGCTTTACTTTGGGCTTAACCAGCTTCATGCCCGCCCAAGGGTCGGCTTCGACAAACCGACGCCCTACAGCGTGAGACATAAGTCCTTTGAGCATGTCGAAGTATTTCTTTTGGGTTGCATAGCTGATGGTGTCTGCCCCGGTCTTCTTGGCATCTGCAATAAGCTGCTGAACGGTCATATCACGGCGTTTACCGCTCTGGACCTTGGGAAGACCTTTGAGCGCGTCGGTAAACTCTCGCAGGTGAGCGCCAGTAATTTCCAGTAATCCAATCTCTCCATGTAATTCAGTGAAACGCCGAACGTATGTCCGCCCGTTTTCTGCTGTATGCGCATCAACGGACGGTGCCCAATCTTCGATCAGGTCGCGCAAGCTGAACACGTCGCCGTCAAGATCAACGTCTTGCCCGATCTGGCGCAATACCCTGCCTCGTGCGTTTGTCTGCGCGCGTAGCGCCACTGACGCGGCGTAGTGCTCTGCTTGCTGTATCTGTAACTCTTCTGGGTCGGCAAACTCGTTAATCAGTACCTTTGAGGGCGCGCCCTTTGGCCCGACCTCGACGTCGAATGCGCCCGCGTCAGCGGGCTTTCCAGCCTCAAAGAATGCCAACGCTTTCTTGCTTTGCTCGAACTCACCCAAAAGCCCGGACAATCCGCCCGCTTTGTCCAGCAACGCCTTTTGGTCTGGCGGCAAGTGTCGGGCCAATGCCCGCCAACCATCCTCCGCCTTAGCTTGATCCTGCTGAGCATCCATGATCGCGCGGATGGCCCGAACTTCCTTTTCGGCGATTTTTGGGTCCGATGTTTTCAGGCTTTTCTGATAGACATCTTTGCCACGCCAATGCTTGCGGATAGCTTCAGGCACTCGAATCTTGGCATGGTAACGCCCGCGAAGCTGAATAGTTCCATCAACCCTTGGCAATGCCATTTCATCACTCCAACTAGAATCGTCACACATATATGTGTGACGAAATGTGTGACGATTTGCAAGGATAAGGCGTTGATATCGCTTTCTATCTTACTTTTTTGCGAGAATTTCTGGTGCGGTCGAGAAGACTCGAACTTCCACGGGAGTTACCCCACAGCGACCTCAACGCTGCGCGTCTACCAATTCCGCCACGACCGCACTGCCAATGACTTGGTAACGCGGCGTATAGACGTTGGTGCGCGCGATGTGAAGAGGCAAAAACGCAGTGGTTTAAATTCCTTCGCCACGGGCATATCTCTCCAGTGGACAACACGCTATTGACCTGACAGGAGCCACACAATGCCACCGCCCGATAACCGCCCGATCGTTCAGATCGATATCGTCTCGGATGTTGTGTGTCCCTGGTGCGTTGTCGGGTTTCGACAGCTTGACATGGCGTCGCAGCAACAGGGTGTCCTTGCCCGGCTTCGCTGGCATCCGTTCGAGTTGAACCCGGACATGCCACCCGAAGGCCAAAACCTGCGTGAACATATCATGGCGAAATACGGCTCGACCGCCGAGCAAAGTCAGCAGGCACGGGACAAGCTTACCTCGATCGGGGCCAAGCTCGGCTTTGCCTTCAACTTCGACGATGACAGCAGAATGGTGAACACATTCGCGGCGCATCAGTTGCTGGATTGGGCGGAATCAGTCGGCCGACAGCATCCTTTGAAACTGGCTCTGTTCGACGCATATTTCACAGCGCAGCGGGATGTTTCCGATATGGATGTTCTGCTGGAGGCTGTTCGATCCATCGGGCTGGACGCGGATACGGCGCGACAAGCGCTTGAAAGCGGAGAACACATGGCCCCGGTGCGTGAAAAGCAGCTGTTCTGGACCAGCCGGGGCATTTCAGGCGTTCCATCCATGGTTTTTGGCGGGAAATACCTGCTGACCGGCGCGCAGGGGTCTGAAACCTATACCCAGGTGCTGCAACGTTGCCTGTCCGAGGCCGCCTGACCCCTTTTCTTGACCGATCCAGACGGATATGAGACCGGCATGGAATGGAAAATCACCGATGGTCTGACCAGCTATGACGACGCCGTTGCCTTTATGGAGGCGCGCGTCGCCGCAATCGCAAATGGCGAAGCCGAAGAATGTGTCTGGCTGCTGGAACACCCGCCGCTTTATACGGCCGGCACTTCGGCCAAGATCGAGGATCTGACCGACCCCGATCGTTTTCCGGTTTACGCAAGCAAACGCGGCGGCGAATACACCTATCACGGGCCCGGTCAACGTGTGGCCTATGTCATGCTGGACTTGAACAAACGTGGTCGCGACGTGCGTCAGTTTGTGAAACAGCTGGAGACCTGGGTGATCTCGGCGCTGGCGGAATTCAACGTGCAAGGCGAGATCCGTGATGGGCGCGTAGGGGTTTGGGTTCGGCGTGATGACAAGCCGTTGACAGTGACCGGCAAACCGGCAGAAGACAAGATCGCCGCCATTGGACTGCGCCTGCGCAAATGGGTCAGTTTTCACGGAATCTCGGTGAATGTCGAACCGGATCTGGAACATTTTTCCGGCATCGTCCCTTGCGGGATCAGCGAATACGGCGTGACCTCATTGGTCGATCTGGGCTTGCCGGTAACGATGGCAGACCTTGATGCCGCGCTGAAAAAGACATTCGCAGACGTTTTTGGCCCTGTGGCGCCCTGAATCCATCTGTCGATCACTGCGCAGCGAATCGCTGCGCGCCTCTGTTGCAAACAACAATCCCTGTGGCCGGCTGGCTCTGTTTCCCATGCGTAAGGCAATTAACCCTGAATTCGATGGATTTATGGAAGTCTTTAAGCATTTTTTAACTCAGGTAGATACAAAGGCCCTGTTAACGAGTAATATGGAACTGCCAATCAAGAGTGAGTGGTATGTTAACCGGTGATCCAGGGCTCGCCCTCGAAATCCGAGAAGTGTTTGGTTACGAGTCTGCCGTTCCGACCCCAAATCGGAACGGCAATTCTCTTTCAGACACTGCTATTCTTCCTGATGGCCAAATCGGGACGAACCGACGCAGGCGCGGTCGGCCTGTTCCAGTTCGAGCGTCGCATGCCCCACCCCGAAACGAACTTGCAGCGTCTGCCTGACACTGTCCCGTACCATTTCGGCATCTGCCCACGCGTTCGCATCGATGACCAGATGCGCCGTCAGCGCGGGCTGCCGTTCCTGCATGCTCCACAAATGCACGTGATGCACTTCGGCCACCCCATCCGTTTCTTCGATCGCCGCGGCAACCTGCTCTGGCTCCAGGTCGGGCGGAGCGCCCAGCATCAGAACGCGGACCGTCTCGCCTATCTCTTCTTTGACATGCCACATGATGTAGACCGAGATCAGGATCGTCACCGCCGGGTCCACCCATGTCCAGCCGAACAGGATCACTGCGGTGCCCGCTACGATCACGGCGATTGATCCCAAGGCGTCCGCAACATTATGGATGAATGCGGCCCGGATATTCATGCTGTCCTTGGCCATAGTATACGTCAGAGCAGCGGTTATGAGATCGACCACCAATGCCAGCGCGGCGACCCAGACCACAAGCCATCCGTTGATCGGCTCGGGTTCAAAAAACCGCATGACGCCTTCGTAGAACAGATAGACCGACAACACGATCAACGTGGTGTAATTGACCAAGGCCGCAACGACTTCGGCCCGGCCATAGCCAAAGCTCATCCGTGGATCGGCCGGACGCCGTGCAATCTTGCGGGCAAAAAACGCGATGATCAACGCAACAGCATCCGAAAAATTGTGCAGCGCATCGGCAATCAACGCCAGAGAACCCGAAATGATGCCCCCGATGACCTGAGCCAATGTCAGGAACATGTTCACCGCAATCGCCCAGGCGACGCGCGCATCGCCAGCGTCTGGATCATTGTGGTTGTGTTGGTGACCATGACCGGTGTGGGAATGCTGGTGTGCCATATCGTTTCATGTCCCTTGTTACGGCTTCCCAGAGCATGTAATTCCTCTAGCCACTAGAGGTTCAAGAGGTCAAAACCGAAAAATGTATTCGATCGGGGACTTATCGCTCCGAACCGGAGTGAAAATTCCGACAATCCGGTTCTATGAAGACAAAGGCCTGTTGCCCAAGCCAGAGCGAACGGCGGGCAATCAACGCCGGTATGACGATACCGCGTTGAAACGGCTGATCTTCATTCGCCATTGCCGTGATCTGGGATTGCCACTGGCCGACGTCGTGGGCTTGCTGTCCCTAGAAGGCGCGTCTGGCAGCGACCTTAACCGGGCGCACGAAATTGCCCAAAAACAACTGGCCGATCTCCGGGACCGGATCGCCCGTCTGCAAAACCTCCAGGCTGAACTGACCCGAATTGCAGCGGCCTGCGACGGGCAGCACGATCATGTCTGTGCCGTGCTGCACGCGTTTCAGGATCATGGCGCATGCATGGGGCCCCATGGCGCCGAATGATCAGGCGAGAGCGGCGCTGATCTTTTTCGCGTGTTCACCGATAAGCTCGAAATCCCCCATCTTGCCCGGCGGGCGCATCGAAACCCCTTCGTGGCGCGGCAGGACGTGGAAATGCAGGTGGAAGACTTCCTGCCCGCCTGCCGCCTCGTTGAATTGCTGAATCGTCACCCCGTCCGCGTCGAATGCGGACTTGACCGCCCGGGCCATCTTCTGCACCGTTTTCACAACCGCCGTCAGTTGCTCGGGCGTGGCATCCAGTACGTTGCGGCATGGTGTTTTGGGGATCACCAACAGATGCCCGTCCGCGCGCGGCATGATATCCATGAAAGCCAGCGTTTCATCATCCTCGTAAACGCGCATGCACGGGATTTCTTCGCGCAGGATTTTGGCAAAGATATTGTCGGGGTCGTAATCAGCCATCTCAAACCTCTGGATTGCGGGTGTTGGCACAGTTCTGAGACGCGCGCGGGCAACGGTCAAGGCGGAACTCTGCCAACGCTCATGCCGCATCGACAGTACGGGCTTGAATTCTCATCCGCCATGCCCAGATACCCCACATTCAAGGCCGGAAAATCGTGCGGCGCCCGCGTGCCCGCGACAATTAATCTTGATCCAGATCAAACTCGGCCATTGAAGGTGCCCTCTTCACATTCTAAAACCAGCAGGAATCCCGCGCGTTGGAGAGGTCCGACTGCGCGGTGCAGTTGCAACAGGAGGCACCTATAATGGCAGACGCAGCCATTCACGGTCACGACCATGAAGATCAGCGCAGCTTTTTCCAGCGCTGGTTCATGTCGACCAACCACAAGGACATCGGGATTCTGTACCTGGTCGTTTCGGCCCTTGCCGGTCTGATCTCGGTGGCGATGACCGTTTACATGCGGCTCGAGCTGATGCACCCGGGCGTTCAGTACATGTGCCTGGAAGGCTTCATGGCTGACCCATGTACCCCCAACGGACACTTGTGGAACGTGATGATCACCTATCACGGTGTTCTGATGATGTTCTTCGTTGTCATCCCTGCCCTGTTCGGCGGATTTGGCAACTATTTCATGCCGTTGCAGATCGGTGCGCCGGACATGGCGTTCCCGCGGATGAACAACCTGTCCTTCTGGCTGTATGTCGCCGGCACCTCGCTGGGTGTTGCCTCGCTGCTCAGCCCGGGTGGTAACGATCAGCTCGGCTCGGGTGTGGGCTGGGTTCTGTATCCGCCGCTGTCGACGACCGAAGGCGGCATGTCCATGGACCTGGCGATTTTCGCCGTGCACGTATCGGGCGCCTCCTCGATCCTCGGCGCGATCAACATGATCACTACCTTCCTGAACATGCGTGCCCCGGGCATGACCCTGTTCAAGGTACCGCTGTTCAGCTGGTCGATCTTCGTCACCTCATGGCTGATTCTGCTGTCGCTGCCGGTTCTGGCAGGCGCGATCACCATGCTGCTGATGGACCGCAACTTTGGCTTCACCTTCTTTGATCCGGCCGGTGGCGGTGACCCGATCCTGTATCAGCACATCCTGTGGTTCTTTGGTCACCCGGAAGTGTACATCGTGATCCTGCCCGGTTTCGGCATCATCAGCCACGTGATCGCCACCTTCTCGCGCAAGCCGATCTTCGGCTATCTGCCGATGGTATGGGCGATCATCGCAATCGGCGTGCTGGGCTTTGTCGTGTGGGCGCACCACATGTACACCGTCGGCATGTCGCTGCGTCAGCAGGCCTATTTCATGCTGGCAACGATGGTCATCGCGGTTCCGACGGGGGTCAAGGTGTTCTCGTGGATCGCCACCATGTGGGGCGGCTCGATCGAGTTCAAGACACCGATGCTATTCGCCTTCGGCTTCCTGTTCCTGTTCACCGTCGGCGGTGTGACCGGTGTGGTTCTGTCGCAGGCCGGTGTCGACCGTGCCTATCATGACACTTACTATGTTGTGGCACACTTCCACTACGTGATGTCGCTGGGTGCTGTCTTCGCGATCTTTGCTGGGGTGTACTTCTACTTCAGCAAGATGACGGGCCGTCAGTACTCTGAGTTCTGGGGCAAGGTTCACTTCTGGCTGTTCTTCATCGGCGCCAACCTGACCTTCTTCCCGCAGCACTTCCTGGGCCGTCAGGGCATGCCGCGCCGCTACATCGACTACCCCGAGGCATTCGCCCAGTGGAACTTCGTTTCGTCGATCGGCGCATTTATCTCGTTCGCCTCGTTCCTGCTGTTCTTCGGTATCGTGTTCTACGCCCTGTTCCGTGGCGCGAAAGAGACACGTCCGAACCCGTGGAACGAATACGCGGATACGCTGGAATGGACCCTGCCGACGCCGCCGCCCGAACACACGTTCGAGCAGCTGCCCAAGCAGGAAGACTGGGACAAAGGCCACGCGCACTGATCCCGATCTGATCCAAGGAAACCCCGCCCACGTGGCGGGGTTTTTTCGTTTCCACCTCTGCCGGTTCGCCAAGTGTACCAAAATCCGCTATGATACCCGCACAGAACAGTCGGAGGATCGGCAATGCCGGAAATCGACTTTTGGTATTCAATCGGCAGCACTTACAGCTTCCTTACCGTGATGCGTCTGGACGACTGGTGCGCTGAACATGACGCCACCGTTAACTGGCGGCCCTTTAATGTGCGCACGGTCATGTCAGCCCAGCAGAATATCCCGTTCGCCGGAAAACCCGAAAAATCCGCATATATGTGGCGTGATATCGAACGGCGCTGTGCCAAGTATCACATCCACGCCAGCCTGCCCGTACCCTATCCGATTTCCGATCTTGCCCTGGCCAATCAGGTCGCTTTGCTTGGTATGACGGATGGGTGGGGCAAGTCATTTACCCAGAACCTATACCGCATCTGGTTCGAGGATGGCGTCGAGGCGGGCAGCGAAAGCGCCCTGTCCGAAGCTTTGCTACGGTGCCAGCAGGACCCTCGTCTGACACTGGCCCGCGCGCGCAGCCCGGATATCGTCACCGCGCTAGAAGCTGAAACAGACGTCGCCGTGAAACTGGGTGTTTTCGGCGCCCCCAGCTTCGTGGTGAGGCAAGAGGTGTTCTGGGGCGACGACCGTTTGGATGACGCCTTGTCCTGGGCGCGTGTGGGCCACGTGGTCTGATCAAAATCCGTCGACATGAGGCGTCACTGCGATATGTTTCCGGTATGCCGTACAAATGGAATCAGACATCCGAAACCGAACAGGAACTGCGCCTCTGGCCGCATAACTCTCTGCCGCGACGTGGGGCGATGATTGCCATCCTGTCTGTATTTCTGTTCGGTTTGATCCCATTGTTGGCCGTGCTTGGGTCGGTCGTGTTGTGGGGCCTGTTACCGTTTCTGCTGTTGACGGTGCTTGGGCTTTGGCTGGGGATTCAGGCGAACTATCGCGCGCGCAGTGCGTTTGAGGTTTTCACCTTGTCCGGTTCACAAGCCCGCCTGGTGCATCACACCCCGGGCAAGGACCAACAGGAATGGTCGTGCAATCGCTATTGGGCACGACCTGAGATGTACGAAAAAGGTGGTCCGGTGCCACACTACGTCACGCTCGTCGGAGACGGGCGTGAGGTCGAAATCGGGGCGTTTTTGTCGGAAGACGAGCGTATCACGCTCTACGACGACCTGGCCAGAAAACTGCGCGATCCTGTCGCGCAGTAGGTGTCTCAGCAGTCGCCGTTTGATGCGGCGCAGAGTTGGTCCTTGACCATGGGTCCGACCTTGCCGAAGTCCATCTGTCCGGTATAGCGGGTCTTCAGCTCGCCCATGACCTTGCCCATGTCCCGAATGGAACCGGCACCGGTTGAAGTAATCGCGGCATGAATCGCCTTTGACACTTCATCATCATCCAGCTGCTTGGGCAGAAACTCTTCGATTACGGTGACTTCCTGCATCTCGCGCTCGGCCAGGTCCAGGCGTCCGCCCTCTTCATAAGCGCGCGCACTTTCCTTACGTTGCTTGGTCATTTTACCAAGTATTTCAAGCACCTCTGCATCACCGCAGCCCTTGACCTCTTCATTGTCCGAGGCGCGCGCGGCGATGTCGCGGTCCTTGATGGCCGCGTTGATCAACCGCAGTGTCGACAGACGCTCGGCTGCTTTGTCTTTCATTGCTTGCTTCAGGGCGGCATTCACCCGTGATCGCATGTCCATTTGGCTTGTCCATCCCCATGACAACGGAACCCCGAACATATCTAAACAAAAAGCGTGTTACAACCGGGGGCGACCAAGCTTAACCCATTGAAAAATAACAATAGCCCAAAAATTGAACAGACTTGACCCAAGCGCTTAACCCCCTTAGGTATGCGCCGGTTTACCTTGCAGGAGAGTCGCGCCATGGCCCAGAACGCCCCGTCCAAGCCCACCGCATGTCTGGCTTTGGCCGACGGAACGCTGTTTTACGGCATCGGTTTCGGAGCAACCGGACAGACCGTGGCTGAGCTCTGCTTCAACACAGCGATGTCCGGATATCAGGAAATCATGACCGATCCATCCTATGCCGGGCAGATCGTCACCTTTACCTTCCCCCATATCGGCAATGTCGGCGTGAACCCGGAAGATGACGAAACCGGTGATCCGGTCGCCGCTGGAATGGTCGTCAAATGGGATCCGACCGAGCCGTCAAACTGGCGCTCGGCCGAAGAACTCAAGGGCTGGCTTGCCCGCCGTGGACGCATCGCCATCGGCGGCGTTGATACCCGCCGTCTGACCCGCGCCATCCGCCAGCAGGGCGCGCCGCATGTGGCGCTGGCTCATGATCCCGAGGGCAATTTCGACATCGAAGCACTGGTTGCTGCGGCCCGCGGCTTTGCCGGGCTGGAAGGTATGGACTTGGCCAAGGAAGTCACCTGTGCCCAAAGCTACCGCTGGGATGAAATGCGCTGGGCTTGGCCGGAAGGATACAAGCGGCAAGAGGCCCCCGCCCACAAAGTCGTGGCTGTCGACTATGGTGCAAAGCGCAATATTCTGCGCTGTCTCGCCTCGGCTGGATGTGATGTAACCGTTTTGCCAGCGACGGCGACGGCTGCCGAAGTGCTGGCCCATCAGCCGGATGGCGTTTTCCTGTCGAACGGCCCCGGCGACCCGGCCGCAACGGGTGCCTATGCTGTGCCGATGATCAAGGAAATTCTGGATACAACCGATCTGCCCGTCTTTGGTATCTGCCTTGGCCACCAGATGCTGGCGCTGGCGTTGGGCGGTCAGACAGTCAAGATGAACCACGGCCACCACGGCGCGAACCACCCGGTCAAGGATCTGGAAACCGGCAAGGTCGAAATCACGTCGATGAATCACGGTTTCGCCGTGGACGCACAGTCTTTACCGGAGGGCGTGGTCGAGACCCACAGATCACTTTTTGACGGCTCGAACTGCGGGATCCGCATGACTGACAGACCTGTATACTCGGTACAATACCACCCCGAAGCGTCGCCCGGACCCCAGGACAGTTTTTACCTGTTCGAACGTTTCGCCGATGCGATGGAAAAGAAAAAAGAGCAGGCATAAACCCTTAAGTTACCAGAGTTAACGGCACATTAACCTTGTTTGATCAACCCTGAGCGCAGGTAACTGTGCCAGGGTTTCTTTATGGTTGAACTTAACCTTCAGAATTTTACAACCGCCACCCCGATTCCTGCGCCCGGTTTTCGCAAACCGCTGGGCGCTTGCCTGCTGGAAACCGAGGTTATCACGCGCTCGCAACTGGACCATGCGTTGAGCTTGCAGACCAGGCAGAAAGCGCCGCTTGGCGAGATTCTGGTTGGCGAGGGGTATGCCACCAGGCAGGACGTTCTGAAGGCCCTGTCGACGCAGTTCGGGTGGCAGATCGCGGACCTCGAACAAATTCCACCGATGCCCGGATTGTGTAACCTGAAGCCGGTAGATTTCTGGCTTGAGAACAATGTCATTCCTTGGATGCGCATCGGCCCTCTGGTTTTGGTCGCCACTGCCCGGCCCGATCGTTTTGCAACCGTGGCAGCCGAGATGCAGGATTGCGACTGTGCCATCCTGCCGGTTCTTGCGGATTCTCATCAGATCGACAGGGTCATTGCACAGCACTTCGCGCGGACGCTCGCAAAAGCGGCCGAAACCCGTGTGAACGCGGCACAAAGCTGCCGCAACTGGACCGCCGGGTCCCGGCTCGTATCATCAGCAACAACGCTGGGTGTGCTGTGTCTTTTCGCCCTGTTCCCTTCGTTTGGATTGATGGTTTTGTTGGGCGCGGCCGTAGGTAGTTTGGTTCTTTTTGCAGCCTTTCGGATAATGGGCGCCCTGGCCTGTCTCAGCGACCGCATGAAAAAGCCGACCCAGCCAACAGAGGCGGCGATCGCGCTGCGTCACCCCTGCGTGTCCATCATGGTGCCGTTGTACAAGGAGCGAGAAATCGCGAGTGCTCTGGTGCAACGGCTTCAAAGGCTGACCTATCCCAAAGCGCTGCTGGACGTCATTCTCGTGCTCGAGGCGACCGATGACGTGACGCGCGACGCCCTTGCGCGAGTGGCTCTGCCCAGTTGGATGCGTGTTGATGAAGTCCCGGAACTGAACGGGTTGACCACCAAACCGCGCGCCATGAATTACGCGCTGGATTTTTGCCGTGGTGACATTGTTGGCGTTTGGGATGCCGAAGACGCACCACAGCCAGATCAGATTGAACGAGTGGTTGCGCATTTCACCCAAGCTTCGCCCGAGGTGGTTTGCCTGCAAGGTGTTTTGGACTACTACAACCCTCGCACGAACTGGCGGTCACGCTGTTTCACCATCGAATACAACGGCTGGTTTCGCGTGATCCTACCGGGCATCGCACGTATGGGGCTGGTCGTCCCGCTTGGGGGAACGACGTTCTTTTTCCGCCGCGAAAAGCTGTTGGAACTGGGCGGTTGGGACGCCCACAATGTCACCGAAGATGCCGATTTGGGCGTGCGGCTTTGCCGGGCGGGTTACCGGACCGAGATGGTGGACACCGCCACCTTCGAAGAGGCGAATTTCCGTGCCTGGCCGTGGGTGAAGCAACGCTCACGCTGGCTCAAGGGGTTCATGGTCACCTATCTTGTGCACATGCGGGACCCGCGGAAACTGTATGCAGATTTGGGTGCGGCCCAGTTTATCGGCCTACAGGCATTCTTTCTGGGCACTCTGGGTCAGTTCCTGCTGGCCCCTGTTCTATGGATTTTCTGGTTGTACGCCCTGGGCATGCCCAATCCGATGGAGCAGATCCTGCCGCAGCAGATCACGACGGCGCTGATCTGGCTGTTTCTGGCAACCGAGGCCCTGAACATATGCGTCGGGATCATCGCTGTATCCGCGCGTGAACGTCGGTTTTTGCTGCCGTGGGTCCCGACGATGTGTCTGTATTTCCCGCTGGGGGTGGTCGCCGGTTACAAAGCCCTGTGGGAACTGGCGACAAATCCGTTTTTTTGGGACAAAACCCAACACGGGCAGGCCAGCGAAGACGTTCCGCTGGCCTGACGTTCACTTGTCGCGACGACTGGCATCCTGTTTCAGACGTGTCATGAAGGCGATTGAAATATGTTCCTTCAACGCCTGCCCTGCGGCTTCTTCGTCTCGGGCCGCGATGGCCTCGACGATTCCCTTATGCTCACTTTGCGCAATCTCGCCACGACCCTGAACAGCCAGCGAAGTGGTCGCCATCAAAGCCATGGTCCGGTGAACCAGATCAAGCTGCTGAACCAGATAGCGATTGTGTGACGCCAGATGAATCTGTTCGTGAAACCGCCGGTTGGCGCGCGACAAAGCCGTTGGGTCATCGATCAACTTGTCGTCTTCGACGACCATATCCTGAAGAACCTTGATTTCTTCCTCAGTGGCGTGCTTTGCGGCAAGGCGCGCAGCCAGCCCTTCAAGTTCCCGGCGCACGATGTAAAGCTCGGCCATCTGGTTGTGATCCAGGGATGCGACGATCAACGACCGCCCGTCCCGTTCCAGCAAAGACTGGGTTTCCAACCGTTGCAACGCTTCGCGGATCGGGGTGCGTGACACTCCGAAACGCTCTGCCAGTTCGCTTTCCACCAACCGATCACCGGGTTTGTAGACACCCACATCAATGGCTTCCAGGATAAGGCTGTAAGCGTCCTTGGTCGGGGATCGGGTCTGGCTCATGGGATCGTTTGTCTCCTCGTTCGGACATGTCTAGCCGTGACAGGGGGCGGCGATCAAGTACAGCATTGAAAACCGACCGACTGCGCCCTAAACCCAAGCCATGGTCAAACCTTCGTTTAGTCATGTCACACAATGGGTGTTCGATCTGGACAACACCCTATACCCACCGCATATGCGGCTGTTCGATCAGATAGAAGTTCTGATGACGGATTATGTGGTGCAAGCCATCGGTGTTGACCGGGCCGAGGCCGACCGGCTGCGCGCGCATTACTGGCGGGAATACGGGACCACGCTGGCCGGGTTGATGGCCGAACATGATCTGGACCCCGACCCTTACCTGCACGCGGTACATCAGGTTGACATGAGCCACATGGACCCGGATGCGGAACTGGCCGATCACATCCGCGCCCTTCCCGGCCGGCGGATCGTCTACACCAACGGCAGCGCGCCCTATGCGGAACGGGTCCTCGAGGCACGCGGCCTGACAGGCCTGTTCGACGCGATATACGGTGTTGAACATGCAGGGTACCGACCAAAGCCCGAAAAAGCTGCGTTCGAAGCGATTTTTGAACAGGACGGCCTTCAGACAGAAACGGCGGCCATGTTCGAAGATGAACCACGCAATCTCGCGGCCCCGCACGAGATGGGAATGCGTACGGTTCATGTTTCCCCCGACCCGCATGGAGCCGATCACATCCACCATCACACGGACGATCTGACCGCGTTTCTGTCACGCCTGCGATAGGCTGTCACACTGCGACGATCTGCACGTTCTGCACGCGCTTCCACACCCCTATATGCGCGGCAGCGACGAACAGATGGAGACCCCGATGAGCGCGATTGACATGCCGCTGCGCCTACCGATTTGGCAGCGCCTTTTCTTTGCAATTCCCGTCTTTGGATGGCTGGCGCGCGACGCGGTCAACGCCAAGGCAGAAGACTTGTATTACACCGCCGCTGCGATTTTCAGCATGTGGGGCTGTTCCATCATGTTGTTCGGCCTTCCCGGCCTCTACATCCCTGCCCTTATGATGGTGCCGCTGATGTTTCTGATCCTCATCCTGATTTCACGGGGCTGAAATACGGGACAGGATGTCACTTGGCACTTGGGGCAGATCCGAACTAGGTTCTGCCCAGAATGATGAGAGGCGCCATGTCCGACAGCTGTGACATCCTGATTTCCGGTGGCGGGATCGCCGGTCTGACCGCTGCGGCGGTATTCGGAACAGCAGGTTTTGAAGTGATCTGCGTTGATCCGAGCCCTCCGATCACCGAGCGGGACGTGGACGGGTCGGACCTGCGTACAACGGCTTTCTTGCAGCCTGCGCGTGGCCTGCTGGAACAATGCGGTCTGTGGGCAAGACTGGATGCACAGGCAGCCCCGTTGCAAGTCATGCGGATCGTTGACGCCGGGGGCGACTTGCCCGAGCCACGCGTCGTTCGCGACTTCAACGCGGCCGACATCTCCGAACAACCTTTCGGCTGGAACCTGCCCAACTGGCTGTTGCGCCGTGAAATGGTGGCACGACTGGCCGAGTTGCCAAATGTCGATTTCCGCCCCGGCACCGCGACCACCAGCCTGTTCACCCGAACCGCCGAGGCCCGCGTGGGCCTGAGCGATGGCCGCCGCGTTCGGTGCAGACTTGTGATTGCTGCCGATGGTCGTAATTCGCCAATGCGCGAAGCGGCCGGCATCGAGGTGCACACAACTCGATATGGGCAAAAGGCGCTGGCATTTGCGGTGACGCACCCCATTCCACACGAGAATGTCTCGACTGAGATTCACAGATCCGGGGGGCCGTTCACGCTGGTGCCTCTGCCGGACTGGAACGGGCAGCCCTCGTCCGCTATCGTCTGGATGGAGCGCGGCCCGAAGGCCGTTGAACTTCTGAACCTGGAACCCGAGGCATTCGAGGCCGCCATGACCTCTCGGTCCTGCGGTTTGTTCGGCCCGCTGAAATTGGCATCCCGCAGAACGATCTGGCCGATCATCAGCCAATCGGCGGAACGGTTGGCGGGTGAACGCATTGCGCTGATGGCCGAGGCGGCGCATGTGGTGCCTCCCATCGGGGCACAGGGATTGAACATGTCTCTGGGCGACCTGCGTTGCCTGCTGGATTTGGCACAGGCCCGGCCCGAAGGTCTGGGAGACGAACAGATGCTGGGTGCCTATCACAAGGCCCGTCACACCGAGATCGAGATGCGCGTCAAAGGCATTGATCTGCTGAACCGCGCCTCGATGATCGAGGCGCGGCCGCTGCGGGATGCACGGGCGATGGGGCTGAGCGCGCTCTATTCCCTGCCCCCCGTGCGCAAGACTTTGATGCAGATGGGCCTCGGCGTTCGCTAAGGCCCGGTCCGCTTAAAGAACCTGATCCAGCACCCGTTTCAAACGCGCGATGGTGCCGTCCACGTCGTACAGCTTGTCGAGCCCGAACAGACCCAACCGAAACGTGCTGAACCCTTCGGGCTCATCACATTGCAACGGAACACCCGCGGCAATCTGCATGCCAAGTGCCGCAAATTTCTTGCCGTTCTGGATTTCGGGATCCGAGGTATAGCTGACCACAACTCCGGGCGCGCCGAAACCGTCGGCCGCAACCGAAACAACACCCTTGTCCTTCAGCATCGACCGCACACCGTCACCCAGCGCCCATTGCGCCGCACGCAACTTTTCGAACCCGTATTCACGAGTCTCTGCCATGGTGTCGCGGAAGGCCAGCAACGCATCGGTCGGCATCGTGGCGTGGTAGGCGTGGCCGCCGTTTTCATAGGCTTGCATGATCTGCCGCCATTTCTTCAGATCAAGGGCGAAACTGTCGGAACTGGTCTGCTCCAGACGTGCCTCTCCGCGTTCAGACAACATGACCAGACCGGCACATGGCGAGGCGCTCCACCCTTTCTGCGGCGCCGAGATCAGAACATCGACACCGGTGGCTTTCATGTCCACCCAGGCGCAACCCGACGCAATGCAATCCAACACCATCAGCGCACCCACCTCATGCGCCGCGCTTGCCAGCGCGGTCACATAATCATCCGGCAGAATGACCCCCGCCGACGTTTCGACATGCGGAGCAAAAACAACACCGGGCTTTTGTTCGCGAATCGCGGCGACGACCTCTTCGAGTGGAGCAGGCGCAAAAGGCGATGGGCTGGAATTGCCAGTCTCGCGCGCCTTCATGACCGTGGTCGAGTTTGTCAGAGAACCGCTTTCAATGATCTGGCTCCACCGGTACGAAAACCAACCATTGCGAACCACAAGCACATCTGCGCCGCGCGCAAACTGTCGGGCGACCGCTTCCATGGCATAGGTTCCACCACCGGGAATAACGGCAACGCCATCCGCGTTGTACACGCCCTTCAACATATCCGAAATGTCGCGCATCACCTGCTGAAACTTTTGCGACATATGGTTCAGCGAGCGGTCGGTAAATACGACCGAGAATTCTTCGAGCCCGTCCGGGTCAACGGTTTCCAGCAAGCCTGGCATGGCGCATCCTCTCCAAAGCGTTTTCGAAGTCTTGTCCGCTTTGTCAGTGCGGGTAAAGCCCTTTCGCTGCAAAAATTGACCCAACGTAAAGCTTAACAAACACTTAATTTTTCTCACTTAGTTTCCTGAAGACAGAAAAATGACGCCAACCAGTGTCACTTCCCCTTTACACTTCTACTTGCTTCTGAACAGATGCGCACACTTTATACTTGAAGGGATAGATTCACCCGTGACGATACAAAAGCGGATCAGCTTCCAGTTCGTTCGAGACGAAGTAAAACGACGCATTGAAAGCCGTGTCTGGCCACAAGGATCGCTTTTGCCGACGGAGACCCAGCTGGCAGAGGAGTTCAATTGCGCCCGGGCCACTGTGAACAGAGCCTTGAGAGAACTGGCCGACCAGGGCTTTGTCGAGCGCAAACGCAAGAGCGGGACACGTGTCAAGAAAGAGCCCAGCAAACACGCCAAACTTGAATTGTCACTGGCGCGGCAAGTGGTCGAAAACCAGAATGCAAACTATCGCTATGCGCTTGTTGAAAGGAATGTGGTCACCAGCCCAGGATGGCTTTCCTCGCAGATCAACGTGGCACCGGACGCGCGTGTTCTACATGTAATTTGTATGCACTATGCAGATAATCGGCCCTTCCAGATGGAAGAACGATGGATCAACATCGAGGCCGTACCTGACGTGGAGGACGCGGACCTGTTCGAACAGGGGCCACATGAATGGCTGTTGACGGCCGCACCTTTCACCGATGCCGAGGTCGCTTTCTGTGCCATTTCCGCAGATGCGCGACTGGCAGAATTCATGGGCACCACGGCGGGAACATCCATGATTCAAATGGAGCGCACCACCTGGAAAGAAGACAGGCCGCTTACCTTTGCGCGCATGACGCATCATCCGGGCTATTGCATCCGCACGAAATACTGACTCTGTTCAGCCGATGGGACCGGGCAGACGTTCTTCGCTCAGCAGAACGTTGGCCTCGACGTCGCCTGCACCCGGCAGAGTCATGATCCGACGCCGCAAAACACGTTCGAAATCGGCCAAGTCCCGGGCTACGACACGCAGTCGATAATCATACAGCCCCAGCACGTGTTCGACTGTCTGCACCTCGGGCACGGCACTGACAGCGCGCTCAAAATCTTCAAGACTGACTTGGCCCTTGCGCCCCAGCTTGATGCCCAGAAAGACTGTGACACCGAACCCCAGCGCCTCGGCATTCAGACGCAGCCGACGGCCCTTGATTATTCCTGCCTCTTCCAGCCGACGAATGCGGCGCCACGTGGCGGGTTGGGACAACCCGAACCGGCGCCCCAATGCTCCGGCACTTTGCGTGGCATCCTGTTGCAGCGCGCGAAGAAGACGGCGATCAATCTCATCCAGTTCGATCATACCGGCAGCACCTCGTCCCGCTTGACCCGCGCGATGTGCATAAGGGCCTCGATATCGGCAATATGAGGCAGGGTCAGAATCCGGTCGCGATAAAGCTGCTGATAATGCTTCATATCTCTTGCAATGACGGAAAGACGAACATCGACACGACCCAGAAAGGTCTGGATTTCGATTACCTCTGCCACGTCACGCGCCGCCTGCGTGAAATCGTCGAAAGCTCGGGCCTGCGTCTTGTCGAGCGTGATCCGAAGCGAAACTTCGACAGCATATCCCATCGCGGCCCAGTCTATCACGGCCTCCTGCCCTTCGATGATCCCTGCGGTCTGCATCTTTTCGATTCGCCGCCAGCAGACGCCCGCGCTGATCCGGCAAAGATCAGCCAGTTCCGCTGTTGTCAGGCTCGGGTCTGCTTGAAAGTGACGCAGAATGCGCCGATCAATATCATCAAACATGATTTTTTCACTTTCTCTAACTATTACGAATTATTCTTCATCTTTTTTGCAAATACTCAAGCCCAACCCTATCGCCATTGCGCGAACAGGCAGATACAACCGCCGCAATCAAACCAGAAAGGACCGGCGAAATGCGCGTCTATTACGATCGCGATTGCGATATCAACCTGATCAAAGACAAGAAAGTGGCTATCCTGGGCTATGGCTCGCAAGGTCACGCCCACGCGCTGAACCTGCGCGATTCAGGCGCAAAGAACCTGGTCATCGCCCTGCGCGAAGGCTCGCCCTCGGCCAAGAAAGCCGAAGCGGAAGGTCTGCAAGTGATGGGCATCGCCGAAGCGGCTGCCTGGTGTGACGTGATCATGTTCACCATGCCCGACGAGCTTCAGGCCGAGACCTACAAAAAATATGTCCACGACAACATCAAGCCGGGCGCGGCCATCGCCTTTGCCCACGGCCTGAACGTCCATTTCGGCCTGATCGAGCCGAAAGAAGGCGTCGACGTCATCATGATGGCCCCCAAGGGCCCCGGCCACACCGTGCGCGGCGAATACACCAAAGGCGGCGGCGTGCCCTGCCTGGTCGCTGTCCACAACGATGCAACCGGCAAGGCGCTGGAAATCGGCCTGTCCTACTGCTCGGCCATCGGTGGCGGGCGCTCGGGCATCATCGAAACCAACTTCCGTGAAGAATGTGAAACCGACCTGTTCGGCGAACAGGCCGTTCTGTGCGGTGGTCTGGTCGAACTGATCCGCTGCGGCTTTGAAACTCTGGTCGAAGCCGGTTACGCCCCTGAAATGGCGTATTTCGAGTGCCTGCACGAAGTGAAGCTGATCGTTGACCTGATCTATGAAGGCGGCATCGCCAACATGGATTATTCGATCTCGAACACCGCCGAATACGGCCAGTACGTCACCGGGCCGCGTATCCTGAAATACGACGAAACCAAAGCGCGCATGAAAGCGGTTCTGGACGACATCCAGCAGGGTAAATTCGTTCGTGACTTCATGCTGGAAAACGCCGTTGGCCAGCCGACCATCAAAGCGGCGCGCCGTGCCAATGACGAGCATATGATCGAAGAAACCGGCGCCAAGCTGCGCGGCATGATGCCGTGGATTTCGGCCGGGAAGATGGTTGACAAAGAAAAGAACTAAGTAGGGCGGAAGCCTTTCACAGGGCGGCCCGCGTGGCCGCCTTTTTCGTTAGAACAAAGGTCCGGCAAGGCACATAAACAGCCGGTCAGGTTAAATTTTTTGGCGCACCCGCGCGTTCCGACAGGACAATCAATGGTTCAACAGCCGACAAGACAGGACTGGAGCGGCGTCTTCACGCTGGGCCTGATCTGGGGCGCGACCTTCATGGTCGTTGCCATGGCGCTTGAAGGGTATGGCCCAATCACCGTTGCCACCTCACGAACCACGCTGGGCGCTGTTACCCTGTTGCTGATGATGAGGGCGACCGGTCGCAAGCTGCCGGTTCTGACGCCGGCGCTGAGTGTTTCGATTGTCCTTATTGGCGTGCTGTCCACTGCCGTGCCATTCATGTTGCTGAGCTGGGGGCAGCAATTTGTGCCATCTGCCTTTGCGGGGCTGTCCATGGCTGCTATCCCGCTGATGGTGCTGCCGCTTGCGCATTTCTTCTCGGATGAACCACTGAACCTGCGCCGATTTATGGGGGTGTGCCTTGGCTTTTCCGGGGCCCTGGTTTTGATCGGACCCGGCCTTGCACAATTGGGCCAGGGGGCAGAACCCGTCGCACAACTGGCCTGCATCACGGCAGCGTTGTGTTATGCAAGTTCATCCGTGCTGACGCGACGCTGTCCGCCGGTTGACCCTTTGGTACTGGCTGCTCTGACGCTGGTTGTCGGGGCCGTGCTTCTTCTGCCCATAATGCTGGTCACCGAGGGGCTGCCGACCTGGCAAGGCCCACGCCCGACAATCGCCCTGATCGTTCTGGGATTGCTGCCAACCGCGTTTGCCACCCTTTTGCGCGTTTCGATCACCCGCAGCGCCGGGTCGGTTTTCCTGACATTGGTGAATTATCAGGTGCCGATCTGGTCGATGGTGTTCGGCGCATGGATCCTGTCCGAGGCCCTGCCCCTGCGCTTTTACATCGCTTTGGCGCTGATCCTGACCGGCATGGCCATCAGCCAGTGGTTCAGCCTGCGAAAGGTATTGTTCGGGCACTAGCTTGTGGCGGCTTCGACCTCTGCCACGATGCTGTCGACAACTTGGGTCAGCAACCCATCGTCTTCGCATTCAGCCATCACGCGGATCAGAGGCTCGGTCCCGGATTTGCGGATCAACAACCGGCCCTGCCCGTTCAGCCGCGCCTCGGCATCGGCGATGGCCGCCTGAACACTTTGAACCTCCAACGGTGTTTGATCGCTGGAATAGCGCACATTCTTCAGCAACTGCGGAACGGTTTCGAACTGCTTGGACAGATCAGATGCCTTGCGCCCCGACAAAACCATTTCCGCCAGGAAATGCAGCCCAGCCATCAACCCATCACCGGTTGTGGCATAATCGCTCATAACGATATGGCCGGACTGTTCCCCACCAAGGTTGAACCCACCTTCACGCATCCGTTCGACCACGTAGCGATCACCGACGGCCGTTCGCTCCAGACGCAAACCCTGCGCTGTCAGATGGCGTTCCAAGCCCAGGTTGGACATGACGGTCGCGACCAGGGCGTCGCCTTTCAACTGGCCCGATTTCTTCCATGCCGTTGCCAGCAAAGCCATAAGCTGATCGCCGTCAGCCACCTGGCCGGTTTCGTCGACCACAACCACCCTGTCCGCGTCGCCGTCCAGACAAATGCCCACGTCGGCGCCATGCGCGACAACGGTTTCTGCGGCCAGTTGCGGCTTGGTCGATCCGCAGTTGAGATTGATATTCTTGCCGTTGGGCGCGATTCCCACGGGGATCACTTCTGCGCCCAGCTCCCACAGAACTTCTGGCGCGGTGCGGTGGGCTGCGCCGTTCGCACAATCGATCACCACCTTCAAACCATCCAGACTGACGTTCCGCGGCAACGACGACTTCACACGTTCGCCATAGCGAAACCGTGCGTCATCAACCCGGCGCGCCCGGCCGATATTCTGCGCCTGGGCGGGTCTGACGCCTTCGTCGATCAGCCTTTCGATCTCGACCTCGGCCTGATCGGACAGTTTATAGCCGTCCGGCCCAAAGAACTTGATTCCGTTGTCTTCGGCAGGGTTGTGGCTGGCCGAGATCATGACGCCCAGATCAGCCCTCATGGACCGCGTCATGAGGCCAACGGCGGGCGTCGGAACGGGCCCCAGCAGCAGCACGTTCATTCCAGTGGATGTCAAACCGGCCGTCAGCGCGTTTTCCAGCATATAGCCGGACAAACGCGTATCCTTGCCGATAACAACCCGGTGCACCCCTGTCGCGTCGCGTCGGAAATACCGCCCTACAGCGGCCCCGATGCGCAACGCCATCTCTGCCGTCATCGGATGCGTGTTGGCGGTGCCCCGCACCCCGTCGGTTCCGAACAGCTTGCGCATAGGTGTTACTCCGTGATTTGCCGTGCGACCGGATTACCGGACAGCAGCCCATAGGCGCAAGGCCTGAGAGGTCTCGGCCACGTCATGAACGCGGATGATCTGCACGCCCTGAGACAATCCGGCCAGAGCCACCGCGATTGATCCCGGCGCGCGGGCAGTCTTGCAAGGCTCTTTTCCGATGGCGCCAATAAAGCCCTTGCGCGACACGCCCAACAGGATCGGGCAGCCTAGGCCGTGGAACAGGCTGAGATTTCGCAGAAGGATCAGGTTGTGATCCTCGGTCTTCCCAAACCCGATCCCGGGATCCACAACGACCTGATCGCGGCTCAGGCCAAGACGTTCCAGCAACGCAATCTGGCCTTCGAGAAAATCGTAAACATCCAGCAATACATTGTCGTATTGCGGATTGATCTGCATCGTCGCCGGATCACCCTGCATGTGCATGACACAGACAGGCACTCTCTGCGCGGCACAGAACGGTGCCAATGCCGGATCGAAGGTGAAGCCCGAGACATCGTTGACCAACCCTGCCCCGGCCGCGCAGGCAGCCTTGGCGACATCGACCTTTCGTGTATCGATGGAAATCAAAGCGCCTGTTTCCGACCGGATCGCTTCGATCAACGGGCGGGTTCGCGCGATCTCTTCCCCGGCCGGGACAAAATCCGCCCCCGGACGGGTGGACTCTCCGCCGATATCCAGAATCGTGGCACCATGCGCCACCATATTCACCGCAGCCACGCGAGCAGCATCTACCGAGCTGTGAACACCGCCATCCGAGAAACTGTCCGGCGTGGCATTCAGAATCCCCATGATATGAGGCACCTGCATATCAAGGCCCGCCACGTCAGCCCGCGGTTGGATCAAACGGCTCAGGTAATCTGACGGAACGTCCGAGGCCGCGACGATTTCGGGTTCTGACCCGCGCCGCAGGGCCTCGGCGTGAGTGAACCAAAGGGGTTGGCCCGCCAGCGGCACAGCGCCTGCCGGACGGGTCGCTCCATGCTGAACCAGTGGTCTGAAATAGGTTCTCACAGCTGGGCCTGATCCACCGCAACAGCGCGCAAGGGCGTTTTGGGTTCCGTCGGCAATGCGCCGCCGATCACCATCATTTCGCTCGCTTCAAAGGTCGCCGCGAACCATGCAGCCAGCGCCACGGCATCCGACGGGGCGGCAGACGGGCCGTCAACGGCGTCCAATACGATCTTGGATGGGGCCCAGACACAGATCTGGCCGTTCTTCATCGCCCAATCCAATTCGGTCCGCGTTGAGACCACCACACAGCGATGGTCCCGTGCCGCCAGAACCCAGGCATTCTGTTCAATTGCCAACAGGTCAATTCGGCGTTGCGTCATCGCATGACCCGTTTGCGGAGCGGCCAGTTCGGACGCCCCGACACACAGGATCAGCGGGCGCTGGCGGTTCTCCAACTGATCGATCCAACCCTTCAGGTTTTCCGAGGCGATGGCGTCATTCGACAGGAAGACAAGGCGGGGATGCGGGCGTTCTTCTTCGGCCACCTCATGATGGACCGAGTCTTTTCCACGCACGATCTCAACCCCCAACGCACCCGGGCCTCGATCCAGTTTTTCGATGCGAACAAAGACCCTTACAGCCTGAGGTTCAAGCAGGATGCGTTCCGCAACGCGTTCGGCCAATGTCTCAAGCAGGTTCAGGCGCTCGGCCGCCAGCTCATAGGCGATGGATTCCGTTACGCGGTCATATGACAGGATGCGATCCACATCATCATCAATCGGGTCTGTCAGAGGCCGGACTTCGACCACGATGTTGAAACAGATCCGCTGGGTTGTTCCCCGCTCGGCCTGGAAGGCACCGATTTCGACTTCGACGATATGGTCGCGCAAAGAGATACGATCCAACGGCCCCCGAGGAGACGTCGCTTCGGACCGTTCGGACGGGTGTGCGAATGCCAAGCGGATTTCAGAACTCATGGGTCAGGCCTTTTCGGGCTCGTTGCATAGTTTGCCTACTATAGGCGTCGCGAGGGCCTATAGCATTCAAACAAGCGCCATTCCAACCGCCGAATGCGGCGTCACGAGACCCGAAACCAGCTCATCATCCCGGAAGCAGCATGCCCAAGCATATGACAATGCAGCAACCAGTTCCCGGGATTGTCCGCGATCAATGCGATTTGGCGAGTCTGTCCCCGCCCGACCAGAACGGTATCACGCCAGGGGCCCAGAGAGCCATCGTCCATGATCAGCCGGAAGTGATGCCCGTGCAGATGCATTGCGTGCGGAAATGCGGTTTCATTTACGAACTCGATCCTGTGCAAACTGCCGACGGCCGCATCCAGAAACGGATCTTCGGGGCGCTCGGCGTAACCGTTCAGCGCCCAGAATTTGCCCAACTGCGCCAGTTCGCGGCCTGACAGTTCCGTTCCACCCAGCCGGCCGCTTTCCAGCCACCGCATTGCGCCACCTTGCAGAACCATCTGGTGCGCTCTGGCACGTTGAAAATTCCCGATCTCAGGCAGAGGGTTAGGCGGCAATGCTGACACGCCCTGCCTGTGCGCCCCGGCAGCGTTTCCACCAACCTCGAACCGCGCCAGCCCAAAGGAACCATCTCTTTCGACGCTGACCAGGCTTGCCGTTTCGCCCTCGGTGACGACATCCACAATCAGATCCGCGCGCTGCGCAGGTGCCAGCGGGAAAGAGCCCGACAGCCGCAGCGGTGTGTCCAAGGGCATTCCATCCAAGGCGACGATCCACCCTGAAAGACCATCAAGATCCAGGTCAAATATCCGGGCATTTGAGGCGTTGACCAATCGCAGTCGCAGACGCTCGTTTCTGCGTACCGCAAACGCGGGATCGAATGATCCGTTGACGGTCAGGATGTTCCCAATCCGACCTGCATGGCTCAGATCATGGCCATTGTCGAAATTATCCGTGATCTGGGCGGTTTCCGGATCAAGCCGCCAGTCGTCCAGCATCAGCACCAAATCCTGATCCACATCGGGGGCCACGGTTTCTTCGACGATCAGCGGCCCATAAAGCCCGCGCGCAACCTGTTCAATCGACTGGTTATGCGCATGGTACCAATAGGTCCCTGCATCGGGAACGACGAAGGAGTAATCAAAGCTTGCGCCCGCTTCCACCGCGTCCTGCGTCAGGCCGGGCACGCCGTCCATGGCGTTTTCGATGCGAATGCCGTGCCAATGGACCGACGTGGCTTGCGGGAGCTGGTTTATCAGGGTGCGCTGGATGCGGTCGCCCTGCCTGACGCGCAGTTCAACGCCGGGAACAGACCCGTCATATGTCCAGACTACCGTTTCAGGATAACTTGCTGGCGCGATCGGGTATTTGGCTACACGCGCATTAAGCGGTGCAAAACCCGCGCTGGCCACACGCGGCATCAGAAATGCTGCGGCGGCGGATTGCAAAAGATGTCTGCGGTTCAAAATCATTGCGGGCCTCCTGGCCCGCAATATAGGATGCAACCTGCCCCACGCCAGCAAGCTTCCAGCGCGGGTGCGTCAATCAGTTGCTCGCTGTCCGATAGTTGTGGCGGTAGAAAATGTGCACGCCGATTTTCGCCGTCTGTTTATAGACCCGCGACCAGGACGGGCGAACCGATGTCGTGTGATAGTGCGTCGCCCCTTCGGTCAACTCATCCGCCACACCATCAATAGCTGCCCGCGCGACTTTTGCCACACGCTCATACGCCGTTTTCTCGTGGATGACCTCTTTGCGGCCATCACAGGTGTATGTAAATTGGCACTGGTATTTCTTGCCGGTCCCCTGATGGATCACCCCGCACAGGGAATCCGGGAAACGGCCGCTTTTGACCCGGTTCAGGATCACCTCGGCAACCGCGAACTGGCCGCGCACGCTTTCGCCGCGCGCCTCGAAATACAGGGCTTCGGACAGGCATTTCCAGTTTTCACCACCGGAGGCCTTTGGTTGCTGGTCAAGCCAGTCTTTGGAGAAGGACACTTCGACAGGTTCAGCCGCCTTGCGGGGCTGGAACAGCTTGAAATAGTCCCGGAAGCTTTGCGCCGGCAGCTCACTGCGGGCGACAAGTTCTTTCTTTGCAGTATCAATTGCTTCCCTCTCGGCGAAGGACGCACTCGGCAGCACGGTTGCCGCCATTGTAGCAACAGCCATTATGTAACGTAGCATCAGATAACCTCGCACAGGCACATCACGCGCCATACCCTCCCCCGGCGGGCGCGACGAGGCATCTAACGCAATCCTGCGCAAAGGTCCAGTATCCTGAAAAAAGCAAGTGGAAAACTGCCCGTGGCGAAAATAATTTTCGCCTACGAGTGACCGAATAACCCACTAATCCTTGGGGTTCAGCGCGGTGTCAACCCCCAAGTCTGGAGGAAATCGCCAGTTGAGCGGCAGCCAGCCGAGCGACCGGAACCCGGAACGGCGAACACGAAACATAGTCAAACCCCAAATCCCTGCAAATGGCGATTGATTCGGGGTTCCCGCCGTGTTCGCCACAGACCGAAAGGGTCACATTCGGTTTCGCGGCACGCCCTCGTTCCGCCCCGAGTTTCAGCAATTCCCCGACCCCATCCGGATCAAGAACGTGGAACGGATCTTCGCCAAAGACTCCCTGCCGAACATAGGCGGACATGAAACGACCGGCATCGTCGCGGGACAGGCCGTAGGTCATCTGTGTCAGGTCGTTTGTACCAAAACTCATGAAGGCGGTCTGCGGCGCGATTTCTTCCGCGCGCAGACAGGCGCGTGGTGTTTCGACCATGACGCCCAGCCGATATTCGAACTTCTGTCCCCGTTCAGATTCAACGGCGGCGGCGACCGAATCGATGCGGGATTTGACCAGTTCAACCTCGCGCTTGGCAGATACCAGCGGGATCATCACTTCGGGCACCACCGGGGCACCGTTTTTTCTGGCCTCCAGCGTGGCTTCGAAAATCGCGCGCGCCTGCATGTCGTAGATCTCGGGCACGGTGACACCCAGACGAACGCCGCGCAGGCCCAGCATTGGGTTGTATTCGGTCATCGCCTCAACCCGGCGTTCAACGTCGGACACAGGAAGGTCCAGCGCCTCTGCCAGTTCCCGTTGCCCGGTGCGCGTTGTCGGCAGAAATTCATGCAAGGGTGGATCGAACAGGCGGATGCAGACAGGCTGGCCTTCCATGATCCTGAACAGCTGAACAAAATCCTCGCGCTGCATCGGAAGCAGGCGTTCCAGCACCGCCGCCCTACCCGCCGAGGTTTGGGCAAAGATCATTTCACGCATCACGATCAGACGGCCGGGATCAAAGAACATATGTTCTGTCCGGCACAGACCGATCCCCTGAGCCTGAAAGTTCCGGGCTGTCTGCGCGTCAGCCGGTGTGTCGGCGTTGGCGCGGATGTCGATGTCACGCTCGGCATCGGCCCAGCCCATCAGCGTCTGGAAACAGTCATCCAATGCGGCCTCGAGCATGGCGGGTTGACCGGCCAGCACCTGACCCGAGCTGCCATCAATGGTGACAATATCGCCGGTTTTGAACACCCGCCCATCCGGTGCGGTCAGCATCTTGTCTTTCGTCTGAAACCGCATTTCCGAGGCCCCGACGATACAGGGCAGACCCAATCCGCGCCCGATCACGGCCGCGTGGCTGGTCATGCCGCCCTTTTCCGTCAGAACTGCAACGGCGGCATGCATCCCGCGCACATCCTCGGGCGAGGTTTCCCGGCGCACCAGAACACACGCCTCGCCACGGGCGGCACTGGCCTGCGCTTCGGCCGAGGTGAACACGATCTTGCCGGTCGAGGCACCGGGGCTGGCACCAATGGCGGTGGTCAGCACATCGCGGCGCGCATCGGGGTGGACCTGACGGTGCAGTAGTTCGTTCAGCGCGTGCGGGTCGACACGCATCACCGCCTCTTGCGGCGGTATGATACCGTCTTCGGCAAGACGTACGGCAATGCGCATGGCCGCGCGGGCCGATCGCTGCACCCGGACGCCATCCAGAATATGCACTTTGCCGTTTTGAATGACGAACTCGACCTGCATTTCTTCACGCAGTTTTTCGCGCATCAGGACGGCATGCGTTTTGACGTCGGCAAAGGCTTTGGGCGCAACCTCTTCCAGCGAGGGGCCGCGCGGGTCTTTTTCAAGAAACAGGGCTGCCACATCTTTGCCTAGCGCGTCGCGCCCCTGGCTCTGGCTTAGGTAGCGACCGGTGATCTGTGGCATTCCTGTTGTGGAATCAACCAGTTGAAGCACGCCTGATCCGCATTCACCCTGCCCGACGCCCGGGATCATCTCTTGAATGACAAGCCCAAGACCCGCATCTGCCGGGGCACCCTTGGCCTGCCGCAGCAGCCGGGCGGACGTCCCGTCCCATGCACGTGCCATCGAGCGCAGAACGCCGATCAGCTGTTCACCCCGGTCCTGCGGGAAGGCTTCATCCGTTTCATCTTCGTAGGCGCGCAGGGAGTGGCGCAAGCCTTCGCTGCCATCCATGTCGATGTCATCAAACACATCCGCGTCCAGCCGCGCCACGTGGATCGCATAGCTTTGAACGAACCTGAGATACAGCGCAGCAGCGGCCTCTGCCCCCATGGTATCGGACAGATCCACATAGCGGGCATCATTCATGCCAATGTTCAGAACCGCACCGGGCCCGCCCCAATCGGGATCTTCAGAACTTGGTCGGACGCATAGCAAGGTCGTGGGGTCGAATTGCTCAAGGATCGCGTCAAGGTTCGGAACGTCGCCTTCCGCAATCTGATGGACCGCATCAAACGACAAGGCGACGGTCCGGGGCACCGGCAGGTCCAGTCGGACCAGCCGTTGCAGACACTTGGCCCGCCCGCCATGGGTATGGGCCGTGACCGGCGCATCGGATGTAATGAGCGTGGTATGCGGATTATTCTGCACTGCAGCACCTTTTGATTTGCCTGCAGCATAAGCGCTTGCGCCCTTCGTGCAAGGGCGTTGTGGGCACGCATCGCTGCGTGCCCGAGGTTTTAACCTTCGATCCGCGACAGATCGGCCACGCTGGAACAAACCTGCCTGATCTGACTGAGCAGGTTCAGCCGGTTGCGGCGGATCACGTCATTGTCGGTGTTGACCTGCACGTCCTCAAAGAACGCATCCACCGGCCCGCGCAGCCCCGCCATGGCCGCCATTGCAGTTGGAAAGTCTTCGGATTTCAGGGCCACGTCGATTTGCGTCTGCGCCCCATCCAAAGCCATGAAAAGCGCCTTCTCGCTGTCGGTCTCGGCGAATTTCACATCCGCACCGTAAGAGTATTCCACGCCGTCCTTTTCCTCGGCCTGGGTCAGGATGTTGTTGGCCCGCTTGAACCCCTGCACAAGGTTTTCCCCATCCTCGGTCGCGATCACGGCATTCAACGCGCGGGCACGTTTGACCAGCAGGTTGAGGTCGTCATTCCCCTCCATCGCGATGCACGCATCGATGATGTCGTGGCGGATGCCCTCGTCACGCAGAAAGACTTTGAGGCGGTCGTGGAAGAAGGACAAAAGGTCATCGGACGTATCGGGTACCGTCCGTTCAAGACGCAGAAAGTCCGTCATTTGTTGCGTCCCGGCCTTGTCGCCCGCAAGCTTCTCCTTCACCGTACGGAACGCCGCTCCGAAAACACCGTGGTCGGCAATCTCATCCAACAGCTCTGCGACATGCCCGTCGTGCAAGGCTTCGTTGGAAGCCGCTTCGGCCCGAACGAGTTGCGCGTCGAAGAAACGATCCAGCTTCAGCCGCAGATCATTGTTCAGGATCAACCGGATCACCCCCAATGCCGCGCGACGCAGCGCGAACGGGTCCTTCGACCCGGTGGGCTTTTCGTCGATCGCCCAGAAGCCTGCCAGAGTATCAAGTTTGTCCGCAAGCGCCACGGCGACCGACAGGGGTGCCGCAGGCACATCATCCGACGGCCCCAGCGGCGAGTAATGTTCCTGCGCAACAGCAGCCACCGCGGCATCCTCGCCGGCGGCTTCGATGTAATACCGCCCCATGAGCCCCTGAAGTTCGGGGAATTCATAGACCATCTCTGAACTCAGATCGGCCTTGGCCAGACGCGCGGCTTTCTCGGCCTGATCCGGGTCGGCGCCCGTCACCAGAGCCAGTTCGCGGGCCAGCGCGGCGATGCGCTCGATACGTTGGGCCTGAGTGCCCAGTTTGTTGTGGAAGGTCACGTTCTCCAGCGCGCGGGTCCATTGGGCGATGTCCGATTTGGCAACGCGCAGGTCGTTTTCCCAAAAGAACTTGGCATCGGCCAGACGCGCCGACAGCACCTTTTGATTGCCGGCCAGAATGGTCGCGCCGTTATCGGTGGTTTCGCGGTTGGCGACGGTGATGAAACGCTCGATCCGGCCGGTCTTGGGGTTCTTCACCGAAAAGAACTTCTGATGCTCTTTCATCGAGGTCTGCAACACCTCGGGCGGCAATTCGAGGAATTCCTCGTCGATTTTCCCCATCAACACCACAGGCCATTCCACCAGCCCGGCAACCTCGGCCAACAGCCCCTTGTCTTCGACGATTTCCAGACCGGCGGCAAAAGCCATGTTCTGCGCATCATTCCAGATGTGTTCGGCACGTTCATCCTGTGACAGCAAAACGAATGCGCGTTTCAGCTTGGCGGCATAGTCCTCGAAAGACGTAACCGAGAACCGGTTGGGGGCCATGAAACGATGACCGGCTGTAGTGTCACCGGAACGGATGCCATCGACCTGCATCGGAACAACCTGCGCCCCTGATTCATCCGACAGGATGCACAGAATCGAATGCAACGGGCGCACCCACCGCAGACTGCCACTGCCCCAACGCATGGATTTGGGCCATGGGAAGTTGCGAATAGTGGCTTCCAGCACTTCGGCAATGATCTCGGCGGCCGGACGGCCCGGTTTCTCGATGGTGGCGAAGTAAACGGCGCCCTTGGGGGTCTCGCGCTCTTCCAGTTGGTCGCGGGTCAGGCCAGCACCCCGCAGAAATCCTTCAATCGCCTTGTCCGGCGCGCCGACCTTGGGCCCTTTGCGCTCTTCCCGGATTGTCGGGCTTTGCGCCAGCAGACCTTCCACCGCCAATGTCAGACGGCGGGGTGTCGTCAGTGCGGCCGCGTTTGAATAGGTCAAACCGGCCTCGACCAGACCATCGGTAATCCGCTTTTTCAGATCCTCACCTGCACGGGTTTGCATCCGCGCAGGAATTTCTTCGGAAAACAGTTCGATCAGCAGGTCGGGCATAGTCGGTCCTTAGAAGTTCACAATCGTCTGAATGACGATGGCATTGGCGATATCCACAAAGAAGGCGGATACAAGGGGCAACACGATAAAGGCAATAGGCGACGGCCCATATCGCTTGGTTACAGCCGTCATATTTGCAATCGCCGTGGGTGTGGCGCCCAGGGCAAAGCCTCCGAAGCCCGCTGCCAGCACCGCTCCGCGATAATTCGAGCCCATCAGGGGAAACAGTACCCAAATCACGAAGGCAACCGTAAACACCGTTTGCGCCGTCATGATCACGGCAATTGCCACACCCAGTTCCGCGATGGTCCACAACTGCAAGCTCATCAGTGACATTGCCAGAAAGGCCCCAAGCGCAAATTCAGACAGCAATGCCAGCGACGGTGTCCGTGCAACCGGCGGCGCGGACGGAGCGATGGCCGCTCGGACATTCGAGATCACGATGCCCATAATCAGACAGGGCACAAACAACGGCAGTTTCAGCCCAGCGGCCGAAATCGCCTCGCCCAGCGCATAGCCCAGAATTATCGCAAGGTTCAGATGCAGCAGCACGCGCATGATGGTCACATGGTCAATTTCGGTGGCTGCGGTCGTTTCTTCCGGCAGTCCAACGGTATGTTCTTCGTCAGGTCGGTCCGGCGACAGGCCTCGTGTTTCCACCAGAAGACGGGCGATGGGGCCACCGACCAGCGCTGCAAGCACCAGTCCGAGCGTCGCCACGGCAACGCCAAGTTCAGTTGCACCGTCCAGACCCGTTGCGCTGGCAACTTCGGGTGCCCATGCAATTGCGGTTCCGTGTCCACCAATCAACGCGGCCGAACCGAACAGAACGCCTGCTTGCGCCGGATAGCCAAACAAGGAAGCCCCTGCCGCGCCGATAACGTTCTGCGCAACAATCGTGACAAGCGTCAAAATCAACAGGATCAATAAAGGCTTACCACCGGCAATCAAGTCAGAAAGCCGCGCGTTCAGTCCGATTCCGGCAAAGAACAAAACCAGCAGAGCGTCCCGGGTCTGCAACTCGAATGACAGCTCTACATTGGCACCAAGATACAGAAACAAGACCACGAGCGAGGCCAAAAGGCCGCCCGTGACCGGTTCAGGAATATTGAACTGCCTCAAAACTGCGACTTTGCTGTTGATCCGGGCACCCAACAAATACACCGCAAACCCCAGAGTTGCAGTAATGAAGTCCGGGATCAAAACGGCGTCAGCCATGGTTTTCCTCAGTTTTCAGGGCGCGTCGGGCACTCCTCACCCACCACCGTACCGTCATAGGCTTTTTCTCCGCAGTTGTTCAACGCGTGCCAGACATATCCCTTGCCATCCCTGGTAATCGCCACGATCCGGTCGACGCCGAAATGGATGTTCTTTTCGCTCAAAAACGCCTGCGCCTGCCCCGATTTCAGCGCATCGCCCAACGACACGGCGTCGTAACAGTCAAACCAACCCGGCGCGGTCAAGGGGTCGGGGTTTTCGACAGCAATAAACCCGGCCATCTGATCCGGTTTCAGATCCGTTTCAAAACAGCCACGGTAGCGGATCGGAGAACTGTCTGCATCAATCGCCTGAAAGTCTGAATAGGTGATCGGGACAGGCGCATCGCTTTGGTCCGTCATCAGGACCACGTCCTGGCCGGGTTGCGGTTCGACCTCGTAGTAGAAACCGTAAATCTGCAAATAATACATTCCGGCCCCGGCCACCAAGGCCGACAACAACAGAACAATTGCCAGCAGTTTTCCCGTCATGTTTCAGGCTGCCTCTTTCAAGTTCTTGTAAAATAGGACAGGTTTCGTCCGGGTATAGGCATCAATGAGGTCAACACCATGGAATCCACGCTTGCTGTCGGTTTTTTCGGCGCATTGTTTGCCATCATGAACCCGGTTTCCAACCTGCCGGTGTTTCTGAGCGTCACTCAGGATCTGCCTGCCGCCGACCAGCGCAAGATTGCGGTGAAGACGGTGATCTATTGCCTGATCCTCGGCGGTGCCTTTGCGCTGGTCGGAAGTCAGGCGCTTGGCCTTTTTGGCATCAGCGTCAATCACCTGCGCGTCGCCGGCGGCCTGGTCGTCATGATGATCGGTCTCAACATGCTGAACGGAAACGAAAGCACCTCTCATCACGGAACAAAAGGAGAGAAGGAAGCTTACCCCGAAACCGATACGGTGGCCTTTTACCCGCTGGCCTTTCCCATTCTTGTGGGCCCCGGCACGATAACCACCCTGATCTTGTACGCACATCAGGTTAAAACTGCGGTCGAGGCCTTTGTTTTTGCAGGCGTATTTCTCGTTGTGGTCGGCCTGCTTCTGATCACGTTCTGGAACGCCGCCTGGCTGGCTGAACGCCTGTCCAGCAACGCGCGCGTGATCATGAGCCGCTTCATGGGTATGATCCTTGCCGCCATTGCCGTCAGCATGATCGCAGACGGGCTCAAGGCGCTTTTGCCCGGGCTGGCCTGATTGCCTCATCAGGCCTGAAACCCGGCGGCCTCGGTCTGCACAAACGCATCCGCACATTGTTTGGCCAACGCCCGGACGCGCCCGATATAGGCCTGCCGTTCAGTCACCGAGATCACGCCGCGCGCGTCCAGCAGGTTGAAGATGTGACTGGCCTTGATGCATTGATCATAGGCAGGGTGCGCCATGATGATGCGTTTGCCCGTCTTCGGGTCCACATGCGCCTGGCTCAGAATCGCCGCGCACTCGGTCTCGGCCTCTTCGAAGTGGCGCAGCAGAACTTCGGTGTTGGCCACGTCAAAGTTCCAGCGGGCGTACTCCTCTTCGGTCTGCTTGAAGATATCGCCGTAAGTCAAAGGACTGGGCGACTGGGGGTCATTGAACGGCATGTCCATCACGTGATCGATGCCGAGCACATACATGGCCAGACGCTCCAGCCCATAGGTCAGCTCGCCTGATACCGGCGCGCAGTCATGGCCGCCAACCTGTTGGAAATAGGTGAACTGGCTGACTTCCATTCCGTCACACCAGACTTCCCAACCCAGACCCCACGCGCCGAGCGTCGGGCTTTCCCAGTCATCTTCGACAAAACGGATGTCGTGCAGGTCCATGTCGATGCCAATCGCCTCGAGGCTTCCCAGATACAGCTCCTGCAAATCCGGTGGGCTGGGTTTGATCAGCACCTGGTACTGATAGTAGTGCTGCAACCGGTTCGGGTTCTCGCCATAACGCCCATCTGTCGGGCGGCGTGACGGCTGAACGTAAGCCGCAGCCCAGGCTTTCGAGCCAAGCGCGCGCAGGGTGGTCGCGGGATGGAACGTTCCGGCCCCGACTTCCATGTCATAGGGCTGTAGAATGGCACAGCCTTTAGACGCCCAATAGGTCTGAAGCCGCAGGATGATCTCCTGAAATGAACGCGGTGCGCTGGTCGGTTCGGTCATGGCATTCCCTCTGGGCGCCTCTGCGCCCGGTTCCGGTCGGTTTTGCCCTTCCTATGCAAGGGGCAAAGGGGCGTCAACGGGGCTTGGGGCCAAGCCTGTATCTGCAGAGCCACACCGTAAATTCCCCGCATTCGCGGCATGGCGTTTCGCAAATGAATTCGCGTATTCTGCGCCAAAGCACGAACACTGCATAAGACGGGCAGACTATGACACGCGTATTTTCAGCAATCCTATTGTTTCTTCTGGTCGGCCTGCGCGCCGCAACCGCACAACAAGATCCCGGCGTCTGGGTCCAGGTCGAGGCCCAGCCCTCGCTGCGCGAAGCGCAGGAACGGGCACAGGCCTATGCCAGTGCTTTGCCGGATGTGAACGGGTTTCGCCTGAACAGCGGCTGGTACGCGATCGTGATCGGCCCCTACGCGCGGACCGACGCCGAACAGGTGCTGCGCGTCTATCGGGCCGAAGGCCAGATACCGCGCGACAGTTACATCGCGTTTTCCAGCGCGATGGGGCAACAGTTCTGGCCCATCGGGGCAAACGTGCTGAACCGTGGCACCGTCGCGGCACCGATTGAACCTGTGGCACAACCGGAAGAGGCTCCGGCGGTTACCACACCACAGGATTCGGATGAAACCCGTGCGCAGGCGCTTCAGTCCGAACGTCTGTTGACCGCGCGGGAACGCAAGGATCTGCAAACGGCTCTGCGCGCGGCGGGGTTTTACAACTCGACCATCGATGGTGCGTTCGGGCAAGGCACCCGCCGTTCGATGAGCGATTGGCAGCGCTACAACGGGTTTGACGCCACGGGCGTTCTGACGACGTTGCAGCGCAAGGCCCTGATGGATGAATACAACGCGCCGCTGATCTCTGTTGGAATGGAGCGGTATTCCGACGACAAGGCCGGGATCGTGCTCGACATGCCTCTGGCCGCTGTCAGCCTTGATCGCTATGAGGCCCCCTTCGCACATTTCAAAAGCACCTCTGACCTGAACGCCAAGGCGCTGCTGATCAGTCAGGAGGGGGACAAGAACACGCTCCGCGCCTTGTACGAGGTGATGCAATCGCTTGAGATCGTTCCACTGAATGGCCCTCGTGAACTGGGCCGCGACCGGTTTACCCTTGAAGGACGCGGCAACGGCATAGTGTCCTTTACGCAAGCGCAATTGGCCGATGGAAAAATCAAGGGCTTCACCCTTGTCTGGCCCGAAGGAGACGAGGCACGTCGCCTGCGTGTCCTGTCAGCGATGACATCCAGCTTCAGCACGACGGATGCGGTTCTGGATGCCGCCGCCGGTGCATCCGCAGAACAGCGCATCGATCTGGTGTCGGGCCTTCAGGTCCGTAAGCCCCGACTGACGCGCTCTGGCTTTTTCGCGGATGAGAATGGGACAGTACTGACGGTTTCCGAGGCCGCAGACAGCTGCACGCGGATCACGCTGGATGGCGATCACGAGGTTCAACTGGCCCTCACGGACCCTGAACTTGGCGTGGCGGTCCTGCGCCCTGCAAAAACGCTCGCCCCCATGAGCGTCGCCGCGTTCAGTGCGGCCAAGCCGCAGATCAAGTCAGAGGTGGCCGTGTCCGGCTATTCCTATCAGGGCGCATTGGGGGGCCCCACCCTGACCTACGGGCAGGTCGCGGACATTCGTGGGCTGAACGGTGAGACCGGCGTCAAGCGTCTGGCGCTGAACGCCCAACCCGGCGATGCGGGCGGCCCCGTCTTCAATGACAGCGGCAACGTCGTCGGAATGTTGTTGCCCACACCGTCCGAAGGGCGCACCCTGCCCGCTTCGGTCAGCCTTGCGGCCACCGTTGATCGGTTGACCGAAATTCTTGCAGAGGCCGGAGTGTCCGGTCAGTCGAGCGAGGAAACCACACGGATCTCACCCAATGAGCTGAACCGGCGCGCAACCGGCATGACGGTTCTGGTTCACTGCTGGGATTGATCCGACAGCACCTCAAAAAAAAAGCGCCGCATGAAAGTGCGGCGCTTTTTCGTTAAAGAATGTCAGGTGTCACGTGGATCAAGGTCGGCACAGGCGCATCGAATGCGGCCCTTACTGCACTTTGCATCTCTGCTACATTCGAAGGCGCCGAGGAGCGCGCACCAAAGGCTTCGGCAAGTTTGCAGAAATCGGGATTGTGCGCCATGACCGCGTTGGGCGCGATCTGGCTGCGCACCATACTGTCCTCGATTTCCTTAAGTTTGCCATTGTCCCATAAAATGATTGGAAGCGACAATCCCAACTCAACTGCCACGCCCAGTTCCTGCATCGTGTAATGGAACCCGTAATCCCCGGCGATAACCGCCGTGGGTTTGCCGCGCCGGGCAACCGCCCCGCCAATACCGGCGGGCAACCCATAGCCAAGAGTGCCAAACCCCGTCGGATGATGCCAGTGATGAGGATAGGCCATGTCCCACACCTCTTTGGCGACATAGGCAAACTGCGTCATGTCCGAATAGATCATGGTGTCGGCCGGCATGGCCGCGCGCAAAGCGTCCGCGATCGGCACGATTCCGGGCCGCTCTGCATCCACCTCGGCACGCCAGCGGGCGCGCATCTCGGCGACTTCCTCGGGTGACCAGCCTGTTGCCGGTTTCATGTCCTGAGTTGCGTGCCACAAGGCGCGGGCAAAGCTCTGGCTGTCGACTTGCAGCTTGATGGCGGCGCGATGGCAATCGGAAAGAACCTCGGGGTCGAGGTCGACGCGTATCAAGGTCGCCTTCTGCCCCAAATCCTGCCGCCACAAATCGACCTCGCCCAGCTCGGCCCCGACCGCAACGACCAGATCCGCCGACGCGATTACCTCGGCGCTGCCGGGACGCGGCAACATGGACCCGAAGTCCAGCGGATAATTTGCGCCCGGCAGCCCGCGCCCGGCATAGGTGGTAAAACAGGCCGCCCCCAGCTGTGACAAAATCTGACGCCAATCATTCGACCTGCATCCGCCACCCAGGATGAACAGCGGCCTGCGGGCAAGGTTCAACATGGACACGACCGATGACACGTCAGGCGGCAAGGCTTTGGTGCGCAGCGCGGGCTGGTTGGGGAACGGCGCGGGGTCGGCCTCGGCCTGCAACTGCGCGATGGGCACCTGAATGTGCTTGGGGCGCGGGCGCGAAAGCTCGAATTCTTCAAACGCCCGTTCTATCAGCCCATAGGCAGCTTCGGCGGAGTTGGCCTGTACGGACCAATCCGCAACCGTACCGGCGGCGGCACGTTGATCTTTCATCTGGTGCAACTGACCCCGGACAGCCTGCGTTTCATCCAGGCATGAGGACAGAATCAGCATCGGAACCGAGTCGCTGTAGGCCTGTCCGATCGGGGTCATGATGTTGCACAGGCCGGGACCGGTGATCACATAGGCGACGCCGGGCTGCCCGGTCGCGCGCGCGTAACCGTCAGCCATGAATCCGGCCCCCTGCTCGTGCCGGGCCAGAACGTGCGTGATCCCGGCCTCTTCGATACCGCGATACATTTCCTGATTATGGACACCGGGAATGCCGAATATCACATCCACACCGCGATCCTTGAGCATATGCGAGATTTGCGCGCCAAGGGGTCTTTTCATCAGCCTCTCCAGAATTGAACGGTAAAGATCGCATATACGGCCAAAAGTTCGAGCCGCCCGGCCAGCATCCCGAAAGTCAGCAGCCACTTGGCCGTATCGTTGAGACCTGCGAAATTGCCCGCCGGTCCGATCTGATCGCCGAGTCCCGGTCCGACATTGGCCAGCGCCGTCGCGGCCCCGGATACGGACGTGACGAAATCCAGACCTGTCAGCGCCAACGCCCAGGACAACACCCCCATCGACAAAACGAAGAACATGAAAAAGCTCATCACCGATGTCAGAACGTCCCGCCCGACCGGCCTTCCATCATAGAGCGGCATGAACACGCCATGCGGGGACCGGATCCGTTTGATCTGGCTTTTGATCGAGGCGAACAACAACTGATAGCGGAAAATCTTGATCGAACACGCCGTCGACCCCGCACATCCACCGATCAATCCGATCAGGAAAAACAACATGATCGGAAAGCTGCCCCACCCCATGTAATCGACACTGGCATATCCTGTCCCCGAGATGATCGAGGTGATGTTGAACAATGACTCGCGGAACGCCTGTTCCCAGTGATGCGGAAAGACCGAGGTCAGAAAGACTGACATGATGACAACCAGAACCAGAATGGTCGCCAGAAATGCCCGGATTTGACTGTCTTTCCATAAGGACGCCGTATGACCATTGGCCAATTGGACATATCGCACAAAGGGCAGAGCCGCCAGAATCATGAAGACGGATGCAGCATATTCGGCCGGGCCTGAAAATGTTCCAAACGAGGCATCATAGTTCGAGAAACCACCCGTGGACACCGTCGTGAAAGCATGCACCAACGCGTCAAAGAAACTCATCCCCAATGCGGCATAGACCAGCACGCATACGAGTGTCAGGAAGACGTAGATCAGGGAAATCTGTCCCGCAATCTCCTGCGCGCGAGGCAGGATTTTCCCCATGGTCTCAAACCCTTCCGATCGGAAGATTTGCATGCCACCAACCCGCAATTCCGGCAGGAACACCATCGCAACAACGATAATGCCGATGCCCCCCAGCCATTGCAGGATACCGCGCCACAACAAAAGCCCCTGCGGCAGCGTGTCCAACCCTGATATCACAGTCGAACCGGTCGTCGTAAGGCCCGACATCGCCTCGAAATAGGCATCGACAAAGCGCAGTTCGGTTTCACCGAACAGAAACGGAATTGCCCCGAATACAGGTAGCGCGACCCAGACCCCCGCCGTCAACAAAAAGGTCTGCCGGATGGTCAGACCCTCGCCCACGCCGTTGGAGCAGCTCATCGCAAGAACGGATCCGGTCAGCATCGTGATTATCGCGCTTTCCAGAAACACATTCCATTCGCCGCGACCTTCGATAATGTCCGCGAGCATAGGCAGCAGCATGGTCGCCCCAAGAATGGCGACCAGCAAGCCAATCACATATCCGACCGGGCGAAGATCCATCATGACGCGCAGCGTTGGCGCGCCAGCCCGACCGTGTCAAGCAGATGATCCCGGTTTACCCGTCAGTTTTTAACATCTGCTTCGGGCATCACGGGTGGTTTGGACGGGGCACGAGTCTTTCGCGCCTGCGGTTTGCGCGGTTCCGTCGCCGGGGCTGGTTTTGCCTGCACCTTGGCCGGGGCAGGATCGGCCGGTGCCGGCTTGACCTGCGCTGCCTGGACAGGCGCCGGTTTTGCGGGGGCTGGCTTGGGTGTTACGGGCAAAACGGTTTCGGCCGCAGGTGTCGCCGAGCGTTCAACAGGCTTCACTGCTATTTCATCGCTAACCGCTGGTGTCGGTTTGGCTGCTGCCGTGGGCCGCGGACTGGCTGAAAACTCAACCGGTTTTGCCGCCGGCTTGGTCACCGGTTTGGTCGGTGCAGGTTTGCGGGCCAGCTTGTTCTTGGTCGTTGGCGATTTCGCCGGTACGCGTTTTTTGCGCGTCGCAGCGGCTTTGGCCACCGGTTTTGCCGCCGGAGTTTCCACCACTGGACCCGGTGCTGACGCTGCCAGGTGTAGCGCGTGGACCGACACCATCGGCAGTTCAAGTGCTGAACGTGTCATGATCTGTGCGATCTTGATCTGGTTGACGATCGCATAGCCAGCCATGCGTAAAGCCGCGGCCTGAAGCTCCAGCGGTTGGGTAATCGAATTCATTCCATAGATCTCCTGTGAAAACGATGCAGCCCGAAGAGAGAGGGTAAAGCGCCCTGCCCGCTCGGGGGATCCGGGCGGAGGTTGGGGTCTTGCAGTCCAAGGCGTCTCACGTCTCGGCTTCCTTTTGGGGTGACACACCATTGAGCGCGCGGGTGTGCCGAAGCTGCATTCCCCGTCAGGATACAGGAGTTTCTCACGCAATTGCAGCATTTTTGCTGCATTGCGGCGAATGAGCGCCGATCAGATAATTCTCTGATTAAATTCTAGCCACTTACCCGAGAAGTTCAGCCAACGTGAAACAGGGTCGTGAACAGTTTCGGGTCCAGGCTGGACGCGGCGAAGGTTGGGCCTTCGGTCAGAATCGACACGGCGTCATGGCTGTGCAGGCTTTCCTGATGGCTTGCGACAACGCGAAAATCACCGACATGATGATCGGCCAGCAATTCCGCGCAGAACAAGCGCGCCGCATCTTCGACAAAAATCGGATTGGCTGCGTTCAACTCGGCAAAAGCCTGTTCGTCTTCACGTTTGACCATGACCTGAGTTTCGGTCGGCACCGCGCGTCGGCACAACTCGATCAGGTCTTCAAACCAAAGACAATCGGCATCGCAATCCACGACCACGGAAATTCGCGCGACGGAACGTTGCGAATGCGGTGTTGCCAATTGTCCCCGCATGGCACGGGCATGTTCGCTCAGCTCCAGAGAGCACGGGCAGGTCGAGGAATAGACATAGTCCAGATGCATGATCTTCTGGCGCACGCCGCCGGACTCCACCAGTTCCAGAGCGATGTCGTAATACTGATACCCTTCCAGACCCGATCTCAGGCTCTTGACCCTGTCGGGGTAAGAAAACCGCATTTGGATACGCGCGTCAAAGCTGTCCAGGTCGGTCATATAGTCGTCAAGCGCCGCCTGCATGACTTCAAAGCTGAAAGTACGCTCGGCATGTTTGTAAAAAGACCGCATGATCCGGGACATGTTGATGCCCTTTTTCTCAGCCTCAAGGCTGACGGTGCCCGTAACAGACGTCTCAAGCGTCAGGTCTTCCCCATCTTTCCGATGGAAACGGATCGGCAGGCGAAAGTTCGAGATGCCAACATGCTGGATCTGCTGCTTGGCACCGCGTATCAAGCTGGACGGGCCGTTTTGCAAGTCGGGCAAAGACGCGCGGTAATTCGCGTCAACCGAGAAACCCTCCGGGTACTCGCGCGAAAGCGAAGGATAGTTCACCTGCGTCAGGCCGGGCACCAGCCGCGCAATAGCCGGATCCAGCTGGGTGATCTCGGATGCCGTCGCAGATTCCGCCCATTGCCGCAGAACCTTCAGGGCCTCGGCGGCTTGTTCTTTATCCGGGGTCTCATCAATGTCGCGCGGGTGAATGTTCATCGGCTGCGGTTCCTCGATTGGTCGTAGGAATATATACGACTACAGGTGATTTACCAGTTTAACCCAATACGCAGGCAATAGCAGTCCGGATTGAAAAAACCGGCGCAAAACCGTCATTCTGCAACGAAATACGCCTTTCGCAGACATAAAGGCCAGGCTTCAACCGCGAATACCACCCGAAAAGACGCCGCGTTCACAGACAACGCGACGGCCCCGACGGGCAAGAGGCTTTTCACTGTGCTGCTGTTTGCTTCTGCGAAGCCTCCAATGCCTGCTGGATGTCAGCCAGCAGGTCTTCGGCGTCTTCCAGGCCTACGGAAAAACGGATCAGGCCCAGCGTAATGCCCAGCTCGTCCTTCTGCGCATCGCTCAGACGCTGGTGCGTTGTGGTCGCCGGGTGCGTCGCGATCGACTTGGCATCGCCCAGGTTGTTCGAGATCACAGGAATGGTCAGCGCATTCAGGAAAGCAAAAGCCGCGTCCTTGCCGCCCTTGATATCCAGGGACAACACAGTCCCGCCCTTTCCGCCAAGTTGCGATTGAACCAGAGCATTTTGCGCGTGGGTCTTCAAACCTGGGTAAAGAGTGCGCGCCAGCGCCGGGTGCCTTTCCAGCGCCTCGGCGATCCTTTGTGCACTGTCGGCCTGCGCATTGACGCGCAGCGCCATGGTTTCCAGACCTTTGAGCATGACCCAGGCATTAAACGGGCTGAGCGCGCCGCCGGTGTGCTTCAGATACGGCTCAACGGTTCCGCGGATGAACTCCCTGGTGCCGATGATGACGCCGCCCAGCGCACGGCCCTGTCCGTCAATATGCTTGGTCGCCGAATAAACGACCACATCCGCGCCCTGTTCTATCGCGCGCGAAAAGACGGGCGTCGAAAACACGTTGTCCACCACCACAATCGCCCCGACGGCATGGGCCAACTTGGACACGGATGCGATGTCGATCACTTCAAGAGTCGGGTTCGACATCGATTCGAAGAAGACCGCCTTGGTGTCCGGGCGGATCGCTGCCTGCCATTGCTCCAGATCGGTGCCGTCCACAAAGGTCACCTCGACGCCAAAACGGGTCAGGATGTTCTCGAGGATGTACAGGCAGGACCCGAACAATGCCTTTGCTGAAACAACATGGTCCCCGGCCTTCAGCATCGAGGTCAGCGCACCGTTCACCGCTGCCATGCCCGAAGCCGTCGCAAACGCATCCTCGCCACCTTCAAGGGCCGCGATGCGCTGTTCGAACATCGAGACCGTCGGATTGCCATAGCGGGCATAAATGAACTCATCAGGGCCGCATTCCAGAAACCGGGCTTCGGCCTGTTCGGCGGTTTCGTACACAAAGCCCTGCGTCAGGAAAATCGCCTCGCTCACCTCGTTGTACTGACTGCGGCGGACACCGCCATGGACGGCTTGGGTGCGTTTGTTCCAGTTCTCGCTCATCTCATTCCCTTTCAGCCTCCGGAGGAGGCAAACAAAAAACCCCAGACGCGGCCAAGCGAAAGGGGTCTTTCATCCTGACCTTTTAGCGGTGTTGTTTAGCGTGGCCCGCAATCCGGTAACAAATCGCCACGAAGCTTTGGGATGGCAATACGCCCCGGGCGGTTTGCGGTCAAGCCCGGCCTGCGTTTCGGTCACGCTTTCGTAAGCGGTACTTGCCGAAGCGGCAGAAACCCGCATGATCCCTTCAACATCAGGAGAACACATGGCCGACCCGATTGATCTGTATTTCTGGCCCACACCGAACGGCTGGAAAGTGTCCATCGCCCTGGAGGAGATGGAGCTGCCCTACACCACACATCTGGTCAATATCGGAAAGGGCGATCAGTTCGACCCGCAGTTCCTGAAGATTGCCCCGAACAACCGGATGCCCGCAATCGTGGACCCTGACGGGCCGGATGGTGCACCGATCTCGGTTTTTGAAAGCGGGGCAATTCTGATGTATCTGGCCCGCAAGACCGGGCAGTTCTATGGCAGGACCGAGCGTGACCGGATCGCCGTCGAAGAATGGTTGATGTGGCAGATGGGCGGTATTGGCCCGATGGCCGGTCAGGCGCATCACTTCCTGAAATACGCCCCGCAACTGAACCCGCCACAGGACCTGCCCTATGCCAAAGATCGTTACCGGGCCGAGGTCGGTCGTCTGTACGGGGTGCTCGACAGACGGCTGGCCGAGAACGAATACGTTGCCGGAGACTTCTATTCAATTGCAGACATGTCGATCTGGGGCTGGGCCAGCCTGTGGGAAGGGCAGCAGCAAGTGCTGGAGGACAAACCCCACTTTGCGCGCTGGCTGAAGACCGTCGGCGCCCGCCCCGGTGTTCAGGCCGGGCGCGCTCTGCACGCAGAGCTGCGAGGAGACAATCGTGACAAGCAGGCGCAGGAGGTCTTGTTCAAACGATGACTGCGTTGAAAACCCGTTTGGATTGACGCGGATCATCAACCCTGTCCGCCTTGGCCACGGCAGGTTCGGCTAGCGAAACTTGAATTCGGGTTCTGCCGGGAAAGGCATCGGGGTGTTCCTCCAAGCTCCACTGCGCAGCGCGGCAGGATTTCTGTGGTCAACGCGCATCCGGGGCGTCAGGACAAAAGCCGCTTGCTTCTTCCCATCCGTTTCCCTCACCAAGCGTGTCATCTCTTTGCGCTTTAGACGCTGCAATTCCGAGAGGTATTTTTGGGTGTTCCCAAGGTGTCTGCGCTCGAAAGAGTGGGCACTCAATGCTTCCTCGATCATTCTGGCGGTATGCACGTATCCTTTTGAACGCGTATGCTCCAACAGTTCGCCAAGGCGACCGGCAATCTGGCTCTCATCCAGCTGGACGGTTTTTTCGAACGATCCATTTCGTGTTACTTCGGGCATCTGAACTGACTCTGAGAAGGTGTTGAGTAGCGTTCCGTCGCGCCTGCGTTCAGACACAGGCCGACGCATAGAGATGCCCGCAGTACTAACACGGCATCAAAGAGTCGACCGGCCAATGCCGAATTGGCGGAAAAGCGCCTTTGACCCAGCGTGATATGCGGAAACTTACCGACATTCATCGCGCACAGGTCTTGCTGGGCGCAAGGCGGCAAGGCAGCCGCCCGCTATTGTCCGTCACGGCAGGCCGCCCCTGCGCCCTGCACCAGCATATCCAGCATCCCCGAAATATCCTCGATTTCTTCCGCAATCACATGGGTCACTGAATGCGCCCGCTGCATCCGGCCCGTCACCTTCAGCAACCGCCCCGAAATCACCGCACGGCGGAACCGTTCGTAAATTTTGCGCCAGACCACCACATTCACGATCCCGGTCTCATCTTCAAGCGTCAGAAAGATCACGCCCTTGGCCGTCCCCGGCCTCTGCCGCAGGATCACAAGCCCGGCCACAGCCACGCGCGCGCCCTCGGGCGGGGAATCCAGTTGGCTGGAAGGCAGACAGGACGGCGGGCGCGGCCAATCCCGGTTTGAAACCACAGGGCGAATGGGTGTAACAAGCATGAGAACAAAAATAGAACAAACGACAAGAAAGTCCAGACACGGCGCGCTGAGTCGCAAATGAGGCTGGAAAGACCTAAATGCCTTCACTAAGGAAGAAATCGAACATCGCAAAAGGAAGACGCACGCAATGGCAAAGATCACCTATGTCGAGCACGGCGGTACCGAACACACAGTCGAGGTCGCCAACGGACTGACCGTCATGGAAGGGGCCCGTGACAACAACATTCCCGGCATCGAGGCCGATTGCGGCGGCGCCTGCGCCTGCTCGACCTGCCATGTTTACGTCCACCCCGACTGGGTCGAGAAAATCCCGGCCAAGGATGACATGGAAGAAGACATGCTGGACTTTGCCTATGAGCCCGACCCGGCCCGCTCGCGCCTGACCTGCCAGATCAAGGTCACCGACGCGCTAGACGGTCTGGTCGTTCAGATGCCCGAAAAACAGATCTGATGCACAACAATGTGCCGCGCCTGCCCCGCCGCTTTTGTCAACGCCGGGCACGCGGCGCTTTGCTATCTTTCGGACTTTCGCTCTCGCTGCAACCGGCTGGCGCGGCGGAAACCATCAACGACGCCCGCTTCACAGAGCCAACCACCCGTTACGCCCATGGCGTCCTGGGTGATACGATCGAATATGGCGCGGTGGAATTCACGACCGACACTACGGTCGTAACTGTTCGACTGCCGCAGGATCGCGTGTTCGAAGACCTCGCTCCGCGTTTGGCAGACGTCAACCTGGACGGCGCGCGCGAAGCAATTGTCGTTGAATCCCACGACAAATCAGGGGCTCAACTTGCGATCTACGACGCCGCCGGAGACAAGATCGCGGCCACGCCTCATATCGGTACCCGCTTCCGCTGGCTCGCCCCGATCGGGGCAGCCGACCTGGACGGCGACGGACATGTCGAGATCGCCTATATTGATCGTCCGCACCTTGCCAAAACGCTGCGCATCTGGCGCTACAAAGACAACGCCCTGGGCGAAGTCGCGGCTCTGCCCGGATTGACCAACCACAGGATCGGTGAAGATTTCATTTCCGGTGGTCTGCGCACCTGCGGCGACCGCCCGGAACTGATCGTGGCCAGCGCCGACTGGACGCGGATCGTCAGCGTCTTCTACGACAACGGCTGGATCACATCCGACCGGGGCCCGTTCCACGGCCGCAAAAGCCTTGCCCAAGCCCTGAACTGCTGATCCGCCTCTTCATCTAGCCAAAAATATCCCGGGGCGTGAGCGGTTGAAAGGAATTCGTCCAATGGACGATTTCGACCGCGAACGCGCGCAGCGCCGGGAAGCCGCAAAGCCGAGGGGTCAACCGCCCTGCCCCGTCAACCTTCCAGGGCACGCCATCCGATATCGCGCCGGTAAAACCCGTCAGGCCAATCCACAGCTTCAACCATTTCATAGGCCCGGTCGCGCGCCTCTTTCAGCGTGCTCCCACGGGCGGTCACGTTCAGCACACGCCCGCCCGATGCAACCACCTGCCCATCGACACTCTTTGTACCAGCGTGGAACACCATGTTCTGGCTGTCTTCCGGCAGGCCTTCAAGCCCTTTGATCGCAGTGCCTTTCTTGTAAGCACCCGGATAACCATTGGCCGCCATTACAACCGTGATCGCATGGTCATCCGCCCAATTCACCCGCATTTCACCCAACCTGCCCTCGGCCGCGGCGTGCATCAGGTCCATCGCCTGCGCGCCCAACCGCATCATCAACACCTGACATTCCGGATCACCGAAGCGGACGTTGTATTCAACCAGCCTTGGCTGCCCGTCCTTGATCATCAAACCTGCATAAAGAACGCCCTGAAACGGCGTTCCCCGGCGCTTCATCTCGGCGATGGTGGGGCGCACGATCTCTTCCATCGCCCGCGTCTCCACCTCTTCGCTCAACACCGGCGCCGGAGAATACGCGCCCATCCCGCCCGTGTTCAGCCCGGTATCGCCCTCGCCAACCCGTTTGTGATCCTGGGCCGTGCCGACTGAGAGAATGTCCTCACCATCACACAGAACGAACAGCGAGGCTTCTTCCCCATCCATGAATTCTTCAATGACGACTTCCGCACCAGCACCGCCAAACGCACCGCCAAACATGTCGTCAATGGCGTCCAGTGCGGTCGTTTCGTCCATCGCAACGATAACGCCCTTGCCCGCGGCCAGACCATCGGCCTTGACCACAATCGGTGCGCCCTGTTCGCGGATATAGGCTTTGGCGGGTTCGGCTTCGGTAAACCGGGCATAAGCTGCGGTGGGGGCGTTGGCCGCGTCGCAGATTTCCTTGGTGAAGCTTTTCGACGCTTCCAGCTTCGCCGCCTCAGCTGAGGGCCCAAAAACCAATACTCCGGCTTCGCGCAACCGATCAGCCACACCGGCCGCCAAAGGCGCCTCGGGCCCAACGATCACGAAATCAATCGCATTTTCTTCGGCAAAGCCGACAACAGCCCCGCCGTTTTCAACATCCAGAGCGGCACAGTCAGCGATCTGCGCGATCCCCGCATTTCCCGGAGCAACGATCAGGCGATCACATTTGGGGTTTTGCAGCACTGCCCATGCCAGGCTGTGTTCGCGCCCTCCGCTGCCGAGAATGAGGATATTCATGAAAGCTCTCCGATCTGCTTGGCCTTGCCTGCGCGGCGTTCTAAGCTGGGCGCGCATTTGAAACAAGGCGCTGAAATGTCCGACCTGCTTGATGACCCGATTCCGGGCCAAAACACCCCTGAATACACAGTGTCCGAAATTTCGGGTGAGGTGAAACGGACGCTCGAAGGCTCATTCGGCCGAATCCGCGTGCGCGGTGAGGTTGGGCGCGTGTTCAAAGCCCGATCCGGGCATCTGTATTACGACATCAAGGACGACCGGAACGTTTTGGCCTGCACGACATGGAAAGGTCAGGTTTCCAGCCTCTCGGTCGTGCCAGAGGAAGGGCTGGAGGTTGTCGTCACCGGTCGCCTTACGGCTTTCGGGGCGCAATCCAAATACAACCTGAACGTCGATGAGGTTTCCGTCGCGGGTCAGGGCGCTCTTATGGCGCTGCTGGAGAAGCGCAAGAAACAACTGGAATCCGAAGGTCTGTTCGCGCCGGAACGCAAGAAACCCCTGCCGTACCTGCCGCAGATCATTGGCGTTGTGACATCCCCTTCCGGTGCCGTGATCCGCGACATTCTGCATCGGCTCAGGGACAGGTTTCCGCGCAAGGTGCTGATCTGGCCTGTGGCGGTTCAAGGGGCCAACTGCGCGCCCGAGGTCGCCCGCGCCATCGAAGGCTTCAACCAACTGACACCTGGCGGCGCGTTGCCGCGGCCCGACCTGATCATCGTCGCCCGTGGCGGCGGATCGATCGAAGACCTCTGGGGCTTCAACGAAGAGAGTGTCGCGCGCGCAGCCGCCGCATCGGGCATACCGCTGATTTCGGCCGTTGGGCATGAAACCGACACCACCCTGATTGATTTTGCCTCGGACCGCCGCGCGCCTACACCCACGGCTGCGGCAGAGCTGGCCGTGCCGGTCCGCATCGAACTGCTCGCCTGGACCGAAGAACAAGCTGCGCGCCTGTCGCGCGCGGCAACGGACGCGGTGCAGCGCCGTTCGCAAAGGCTGCGCGATTTGTCCCGCGCCCTGCCGCGCCCGGACAGTCTGTTGAACTCCCCCAGACAACGCCTTGATTTGATTGCAGATCGTCTCACACCCGCCTTGATACGCGGGGTGCAGAACCGTCGCCTGCAAGTGGTGGAATTGTCTGCTCATCTGCGCCCCTCGACCCTGCAAAGCTTGATATCGACGCGACAGGAATCGCTGCGCAACCTGTCATCGCGCCTGTCCTTGCGACCGATCCAAAGGGAAATCGATCAACAGCGGCAAAACCTAGATCGTTTGCGCGATCGAATGCACACGGCCCAAACCACGCGACTGGACCGCCTCAAGCAGCAACTCGAAGCGACGGACCGCCTGCGCGAGACGCTGAGCTACAAAGCCACTTTGGACCGCGGATACGCGGTCGTCCGAGCCGAAGGGAATGTGATTACCACCAAGGCTCAGGCCACCAAACAAACGGCGCTCGAGATCGAATTCGCCGATGGCGTTCTCAGCACCGGCCCGGGCGCGAAATCACCCTCGAAAAAACCCAGGCCGGACACCCCGGATCAGGGATCACTGTTCTGAGCCATGCTGACCATCTGGGGCCGAAGAACATCATCAAATGTACAGGCCCTGATGTGGTGTGTGGGTGAGCTGGCGCTGGAGTTTCAGCGCCACGATGCCGGGCACACGTTCGGTTTGCTGGACACAGATGAGTTTCGCAAGCTGAACCCGAACGGCACCATCCCCGTGATACAGGACGGCCCAAATCCCTCGCTGTGGGAGACGGGGCCGATCCTGCGCTACCTTGCCTCCATGTATGGAGCGGATGATTTCTGGCCACGCGATCCGACCCGGCAAGCCGAAGTGGACAAATGGGCAGAATGGGCCAAGATCAATGTCGCGATGGCCTTCACGGTACCTGTGTTCTGGCGGGTCGTGCGGACCCCGCAGACAGAGCGCGATCACCAAGCGATCGAAACGGCCGTCACAGCACTCGAGAACACGCTGGCGATCGCCGATGCGCAACTTTCTGAAAACGCTTTCCTGTGCGGTTCCTGCCTGACTTTGGCCGATATCCAGTTGGGGCACATACTCTATCGCTACTATGACATCGATATTTCGCGCGCATCACTGCCCAACTTGCGCCGCTATTACGAAGGCTTGACAGACAGGACAGCTTACCAAACCCATGTCATGATCAATTATGATGAGCTGCGCGCAAACTGATCAAACGCCAACGTCCGGTCCATAACAAACCATTTCTTCCCCAAGATCCTCGGCCTCATACAGTTCAGTCGCTTGCGGATTACCTTCGAACTGCGCAATCAAACCGCCACCGGATTCAGTGAAAACCCAGCATTGCGGATCCAGCCTGTCTTCGTAGACAAAGCAGATCTGCTCGCCCTGCTGATACCAGATACCTTCCTTGCAATTCCCGTCGAGAAAAGACCAGATCACACGACGGTTCGGAAGATACCGCTCCACCCCGTATACCTGACCTTCGAACCCGTAGAACAGAGTTTTGCCCTGCGTATACTTGTCGAACTCCGAGCCAGACAAAGGCGTTTGTGCCGCCACGGAATGTGCGGCCAAAGTCGCGAGAATCATCAGGAACCTGAACATGTTTCCATTTTGTCAGAAGCGCTTCGGTCATGCCATTCGCCTGTTGAACCGGTGTCTTCACAAGGCGCTTAACTCAACGTAAGCGGTTGATTTCACGCCACGCCCCAGATCAGATCATTCTGAACCGGCGAGGAGATGACATGACAACCCTACTGTTCTGGATCGCCTGTGGCTGCGCCCTTGGTTACCTGCCACTGACCTCCTGGCCCGTCGGTTCTTTGCGCACTGTACTGAAAACCGCATCAGTCGCCCTATTGGCGGTCATCGCCATCATGAACGGTGAGCCTTGGCTGTTGGTTCTTGCGCTCGCTCTATGTGCGACAGGCGACGCGCTGCTGTCGCGCGAAACAGATGCCACCTTCATGATGGGCATCGCCGCATTTGCCGCCGGGCATCTGACTTATATCGCTCTGTTCCTGACTCTGCCGATCAGTTCTGCCGGGCTGATCCTCAGCGCGCCTGCGATTGTATGGTCCTTGATCATTCTGGGCATCATCATGGCCACTTTGCTCGCGCCCCGCGCCGGAGACCTGAAGGGGCCCGTTCTGGCATATATCCCCATCATTCTTGGCATGGGGGTCACGGTGCTGGCACTGCCGGATGCCGGTCCTCTTCGGTGGGCCTTTCCCGCCGCCATGGCCTTCATCGCGTCAGATCTGATCCTCGCAACCGAGAAATTCCTGCTGCCGCCACACCATCCGGCCCTCAAGGTGACGCCCTATCTTGTATGGCCCCTTTACTGGGGTGCTCAGCTTGGCTTTGTCCTTGCATTTGCGTGACCCTTTGCAACTGCCGCAAATCCGCATTAGGTGAAAGGAACACCTGTGGAGACCAAGTATGGCGTTTTTCTCAAAGCTAAAGGACAAGCTGTTCAAATCTTCATCTCGTCTTGAAGAAGGGCTGGAAGCCATCGTCGAGGATGGCGGCGAGGAGACGGCGGCTCCGGACCCTGTGATCCCCCAGCCGCAGCCAGATCCGCAACCGGTTCCAGAAGTGCCAGAGCCTGCCCCGGCCCCGCAACCGGCTGAACCTCCGGCACCGATCCCGGCTGACCCCACGCCTGTCGCTCCACCGCCGGAAATACCGGAAGCCAAGGGCATCCTGAACCGCCTGTTCAATCGAGGCGCCGTCACGGAAATGCGCCGCACCCTGGACGATGACATGCTGGAGCAGCTCGAAGAACTGCTGATCGCCTCGGACATGGGCGTCGACACAGCCTTGCGTGTCACATCGAACATGGCCGAGGGCCGCTTTGGCCGCAAACTGTCGACCACAGAGATCAAGCAACTTCTGGCACAAGAAATCGCCCGCGTTATGGAGCCTGTGGCCAAGCCTCTGCCGATCTATCCCAAACGACCACAAGTGGTACTGGTCGTCGGCGTCAACGGCTCGGGCAAGACCACGACAATTGGAAAACTGGCCAGCCAGTTCAAAGAGGCCGGCAAAAAGGTCGTCATCGCCGCCGGCGATACCTTCCGCGCTGCGGCCGTGGAACAGTTGCAGGTCTGGGGGGATCGCGCCGGAGTTCCGGTACTGACCGCCCCCGAAGGCTCGGACCCCGCCAGCCTCGCCTTTGACGCGCTGACCCGTGCACAGGCAGAGGGCGCTGATCTGCTGATGATAGATACGGCCGGCCGCCTGCAAAACCGCACCGACCTGATGGAGGAACTCGCCAAAATCGTCCGCGTCATCCGCAAGGTTGATGACACTGCTCCGCACAACACTTTGCTCGTACTCGACGCCACCACCGGTCAGAACGCGCTGAGCCAGGTGGAAACGTTCCGCAAACTGGCGGACGTTTCCGGTCTGGTCATGACCAAGCTGGATGGCACGGCCAAGGGCGGTGTTCTTGTTGCCTTGGCAGACAAATTCGGGTTGCCCATCCACGCGATCGGCGTCGGCGAACAGATCGACGACCTTGCCCCTTTCGACCCCGAAGAATTTGCTGCCGCCCTCACCGGTCTCGACAAAGGCTGATCTTAGGCTTCATCTGGCCCCAAATATCCTCGGGGGGTGTGGGGGGCAGACAGCCCCCCACCTTCTCCGCTCCGCAAAAGGTCCGCGTATTTGAGCGACTGGCTGATCTCTCTCGAAGGCACCGAAGCCGGACACCAGCTGGCATTGGCGCTGGCTTTGATGGCGGCGTTCCTGCACGCGGTCTTCGGTGCACTGCAAAAAGGCAGACACGACCCGTGGCTGTCCCGCGGCGCCATCGACGCCTGCTATTGCCTCATGGCCGCCCCCTTCGCCTTTTTCGTGGTGCCCTGGCCCGAACCTCATATGTGGCCGATCTTCGCGCTCGTCTGGCTGATCCACATCGCCTACAAAACCCTGCAAGCCATGGCATATACCAAAGGCTCTTACACCGTCGTCTATCCGGTGGTGCGCGGTACGGGTCCGCTGTTCACCGTTATCGGTGCCTATCTTCTGTTCGGCGAAACATTCTCGGCCGTTCAATGGCTGGGCGTGGCCACCTTGCTGGCCGGGATATTTGGGTTGGCCGCCTACAACTTCAGGTTCCTGGAAACCAACAGGGATACGCTGGGTATCGCGCTGACACTGGCGATCATCACTGGCCTGTTTGTGGCCCTGTACACCACCTATGACGCCTATGGCATTCGCGCCACCGCCGATCCGTTCACCTTTCTGGCCTGGTTCTTCATGATCGACGGCGCGGCCATGCCGATCTACGCATATCTCAGGTGGCGCGTGATGGCACACAGACCTGCACCTGGCCCGCTGATGCTGCGCGGCCTCGCTGGCGGTATCATCGCTCCTTTGTCCTTCGGGGCAATCATGCTGGCCACCCGGCTGGATAAGGTCGGTGAAGCAGCCGTTCTGCGCGAAACCTCAACAGTCTTCGCTGCGCTGATCGGCTGGCTTGCGCTAAAGGAAACGGTTGGCCCAAGACGCATTGCCCTGATGGCATTGATTGCACTTGGCGCCGTAATAGTTGAAATGGGCGGGTAAGCAGCAGGAAGTACAGATGACAGGCAAAAAAGACATCAACCCGTTTCTGAAACAGATTCTGGAACTTGGCCCCCCGCTGGCCTTCTTCTTCATCTACCTGCGCCTGCGCGACGACAGTTTTCTGATCGGCGGCATCGAGTATTCCGGCTTCATTGTCGCCACGATTATCTTTGTCCCCCTGATGCTGGGGGCAATGGGTATCCTGTGGTATCTGACCGGCAAACTCAGCCGGATGCAGATCTTCACGGCCTTCATGGTGATTTTCTTCGGCGGTCTCACGGCCTGGTTCAATGACGAGCGGTTCTTCAAGATGAAAACCACACTTGTCTATGGTCTGTTTGCCTTGATCCTCGGCATTGGCCTGATGCAGAAAAAATCCTATCTCGCCTATGTGCTGGATGAGATGCTGCCGATGAAGCACGAAGGCTGGATGATCCTGACACGCCGCCTGTGCGCCTGTTTCGCCGTTCTGGCCGCCGCAAACGAATTCGTCTGGCGCACCATGTCGACGGATCTGTGGGTCAAGATCGAGACCTTCGGCTTTCCCATCGCTCTGATGGCCTTCCTGATGCTTCAGTTCAGCATTCTGCAACGCTATATGGACGATCCCGAGCAGAAATAACGGCCCCTGCACCCGCCAGACCTGCCAAAACAAACAAAATTCTTGGCTTGAGCGCCGAGCTATGGGAAGTTGTGCCACCACCCACACTCACAGCTTGCCCAAGATCGGTGCACACATGACGGCCTTTCCCAACAGCGGCTTCCTTTCCGAAGCCTCCGACGGGCTCAGAGAAATGCTTTCGGCGCAAGCGACCGACATATCTCTGTCCCAAGGTGAAATACTTTTTGAACAAGGTGACGAGGGCGACTCTCTCTATGCCATTCTGGAAGGCACGTTAGAGGTTTCCTTTCTGGCCATGAGCGGCCGCAAACTGACGCTTACCCTGATGCGCCCCGGCGAAGTCTTTGGTGAGATCGCGTTGTTCGACAATGGTCCGCGTACGGCCACCATTGCGGCGGCAGAACAGTCGCGTGTACTGCGTGTGCGCCGCAACGACGTTATGAACCAGATCAGACAACAGCCTGACCTTGCCGTGGATATGATCCGTCTGGCCGGATTGCGGATGCGATGGATGGGGCTGCAACTGAACGAGCAGGTCTTTCTGCCCATGCCTATTCGGCTGGCCCGCAAGCTGCTGCACCTGTCCAGTTTACAGGACGACCCGGCCGCGCGCATCACCCTGTCGCAGAGCGAACTGGCCGAATTTGTCGGTGCCACACGCGAGGCAGTATCCAAAACCATCTCGATCTGGAAACGCGACAACATGGTCGAAGCCTCTCGTGGCGGTTTGCTGATCCAGGATTTTGAAGCCCTGCGAGAACTGGCTGATTCAGATCTTATTTGATCCGGTGTGATCTTGTTCACAGACCATCGATTACGCTTTGACCTAACGTGAGATTGTTACCGTAGGAGGTCAGAGAATCATCCCCGATATCTGTCCACTGACCTCTCCCTGTATCTGAGCCATACGCATTCACTGCGTGTGGCTCATTTTTTGCGTGGCGGTGATACCCGGTCTGGCCCGCAATAAAAAAGGCCGGGAGGTTGTCCCGGCCTGTTCAATCAGTTCTCAAGGCTCAGCGCCACAAAACGCGGATCGCCGCCCCTGCGCACCAACAGCAGCAGAGATTTGCGACCAGCTTCGCGCGATTCTTCCATACGGGCTTCGAGATCTCCGATGGTTTCCACCTTTTGCTGGCCTGCTTCGGTGATCAGATCACCTGCCCGCATTCCCTTGGCATACGCCTCAGATGCTTCATCGACATCTGTAATCACAAGGCCGTCTGCATCACCATCCAGCCCCAAATCTGCACGCAGCGTATCGGTCAGGGGGGAAATCGTCAGGCCCAGAATATCCGCATTCTCCTCAATCGGAGCTTCCTGCGGTTCCTCCTCGCCATTGTCAGCGCGTTCCGCATCTTCCCGACGCCCTAGTGTCACAAGTACGGTCTGGGTTCCGCCGTCGCGGTGCACGACCACTCTGACCGACTTGCCAACTTCTGCTTCACCGACCTGACGCACCAGACCTCGGGTGTCTTCCACCTCGACGCCATCAAAGCTGAGGATCACGTCACCCGCCTTCAACCCAGCTTCCTTGGCGGGGCCGTCCGGTACATCGCTGATCAGCGCGCCGCCAGGTTTTTCCAGACCCATGGCCTCGGCCATGTCCTCGGTTACGTCCTGAATGCGGACGCCCAACCAACCCCGACGGGTCTCGCCATATTTCCGCAGTTGATCCACGACCTTCACGACAACATTCGACGCCATCGAGAATCCGATGCCGATCGAACCGCCGTTAGGCGACAGGATTGCGGTGTTCACACCGATCACTTCGCCTTCCATGTTGAACAGCGGCCCGCCCGAGTTGCCCCGGTTGATCGCCGCGTCCGTTTGAATGTAATCGTCATAGGTTCCGCTCAGCGCTCGGTCGCGGGCAGAAACGATCCCTGCCGATACCGAAAAGCCTTGCCCAAGCGGGTTGCCCATGGCGATAACCCAGTCACCCACGCGCGCGGTGTCGCTGTTGCCGAACTTCACGTATTTCAGCGGGCCCGAAGCCTCGACCTTGAGCAACGCGATATCTGTTTTCTCGTCCGTTCCAATAACCTTGGCCACCAGTTCTTTCTTGGGCTGGCCATCGCCGGGGAAGAATTCCACAAGGATTTCATCAGCTTCGGCAATTACATGGTTGTTCGTGACGATAAAACCGTCCTCCGAGATCACGAACCCCGACCCCAGCGCATTGCTGCGACGCGGCGCGTTGTCGTTATCTCCGCCATTTCGGTCCTGGAACTCGCGAAAGAAATCTTCGAAAGGAGAACCTTCGGGCACGATGCCCTGCGGGCCAGTCCGGCCCTCGATCAGGGTGCTGGTGGTGATGTTCACAACCGCCGGGCTGACTTTCTCGGCCAGTGGTGCCAGGCTTTCGCCCCTGGCCTGTGCCATCGCCGATTGCGCCAGCAAAAGCAATGAACCGGCAAAGGCCAGCCACATAGGCCGCATCCAAACACTCACTACGTCCCACCGGACGGATACACTGCGCGCTTTCGCCTGCACTAGAGCTCTCCTTGTCGACATTCACGCCAAGACCGCTTGTTCACGGCCTTTCTTACAAACCAATGTAGTCAGTTTGACCCCACGAGCAACTCGGGATCGCAACGAAATCACCGGCAAGTGAAACCGCAGCGTCAAAATCCCAGGTGTTGCGCGCCCCAAAGCAGGATCAGCCCGCTGATCACACACAGCAATCCGACCAGGCGCCGGGCTTGCTCTGGCATGTCCCGCAAGGCTTCCAGCATCCGCTCGATAAGCGAAGGGGCCAGCGCATAGGCCAGCCCCTCGACAATCAGTACCAGCCCGAAAGCCAGAAGGATCATACCCATTATTCAGACGCCGCAGCCGCCGGTGCCCGCCGTCCGGTTGGTGAAGCGAGGTAGTTGAAGAACTCGGAATCCGGGCTCAGGATCATTGAGCTATTACCACCTTGCAGCGCATTTTCATACGCGGTCAGCGAACGGTAGAATTCGAAGAACTCCGGGTCTGCACCATACGCTTCTGCAAAGATGGCGTTGCGTTCGGCGTCAGCTTCACCGCGAATGATCTCGGCCTCGCGGTTGGCGTCCGACACCAGTTCCACCACGGTCCGGTCGGCCTGCGCCCGCACGCGCTGCGCGGCTTCGTTACCACGTGCGCGTTCATCGGTGGCTTCACGCTCACGCTCGGCTTTCATCCGGTCAAACGTGGCCTCAAGGTTGGCCTGAGGCAGGTCGGTCGCCTTCAAACGCACGTCGATCACATTCACGCCCAACGCGCGCGCTTCGGCAATCGCGCTGTTGCGGATGCGCAGCATCAGCGCGGCACGGTCTGAACTGAGGATGTCACGCGAGGACACCGAACCCAGTACTTCGCGGGTTTCAGCGCGCAGGATACGATCCAGACGGTCTTCGGCGACCGGAATACCACCCACACCAACGGCCTGGCGGAACTGTTCCAGATCGGAAATCCGATAGCGGGCGAAGGCATCAACCACCAGTCGGCGATCATCCAGAGGCGTAACCTCCAACGGCTGAACGTCGATGGACAGGATTCGGTCGTCATAGCGGACAACTTCCTGTATCAGCGGGATCTTGAACGCCAGACCCGGCTCTTCCTTGACCGCAACAACGCGGCCAAATTGCAGAACCAACGCGCGCTCACGTTCATCCACGATAAAGATCGAGGACAGTACACCAACAATCGCGATGAAAACGATCGGCAGAATAAAGGTCGCTTTACGCATCAGTTGCTCTCCTGTCCGGAATTGCGGCGCAGTTCGTTCAGCGGCAGGTAAGGCACGACGCCCTGCCCCGATCCGGTCGAGTTTTCGTCCAGAATGATCTTGTCCACGTCACCTAGAACCTGCTCCATCCGCTCCAGGTACAGACGTTTGCGTGTCACATCAGGCGCTTTGGAATATTCTTCCAGAACCGCGCTGAAACGGCTCGCCTCACCCATGGCGCTGTTGATCTGCTGTGCGCGGTAGGCTTCGGCTTCTTCCAGTACCTGGGCAGCTTCACCGCGCGCCTCAGCCAAAACCCGGTTGGCGTAGGCGTCGGCGACGTTTTGCAGCCGGTCACGCTCCTGCGCGGCGGCCTGAACATCGCGGAAGGCGGCGATCACGTCCTGCGGCGGGTCGGCTTTGTCAAAGTTCACGCGGATGATGTTCACACCCGAATCGTAGCTGTCCATCGTCGTCTGGATCAGTTCCTGAAGGCGTTCGGCAATGATACCGCGATCCCGGTTCAGGATTGGTGCCAGCTCGCTCTGCGCGATAATCTCGCGCATCGCCGATTCCGACACGGCGCGGATCGTCTGACGCGGATCACGCAGATTGAACAGGAACTTGGCCGGGTCGTTGATGTTCCAGACGACCTGATAGTCGATATCGACCACGTTTTCGTCGCCGGTCAGCATGAGGCCATCGTCGCTGCCCCGGGCTCCGCCCATATCTTCGGTCTGTTCGCGGGTGACCGGAATCACCTCGGCAGTGACAAACGGCCATGGCGCAAAGTTCAGACCCGGATTACCCACGGCCGAAAACTCGCCCAGAAACAGCTCAACTGACTGTTCTTCCGGTTTTACAGTATAAAAGCTGGCCAGCCCCCACAAAACGGCAGCTGCCACCAGACCAATCGCAACCGTACCTTTGGTAAAGGCCGGGCCTCCACCGCCCTGACCACCGCTGCCACTACGGCCACCGCCGCCGCGACCGCCCATCAGGACGCGAAGCTGCTCCTGGCCTTTTTTCATCAGCTCATCAATCTCGGGGATCTGCGGGCCTTCGCCTTCGGGGGGCTTGCGCCCGTCACCGTTGTTGCCCCGATTTCCTCCACCTCCGGATGAGCCTCCGCCCCCCCAGGGGCCACCGCTGTTGCCCGCCATATGTATCAATTCCTTCGTTTAGGCCCGTGTGATCACGGGCACACTTGTAACTTGTGTGCGCGCGCTTGCAAATCAAGCGGAGCGTACAGGTTGCCGCATTGTCACCAGTTCTTCCGCCATAACGGGATGTACTGCAACCGTGCGATCGAAATCTTCCTTTGTCGCGCCCATCTTTACGGCAATTCCGGCCAGCTGGATCATCTCTCCTGCTCCGGGGGCGACAATATGGCAACCCAGTACCTTGCGCGTGGCCTGAGACACGATCAGTTTCATCAGAACCCGTTGCGTGCCACCGGCAAACGCCTTCTGCATCGGTTTGAACGAAGTGGCATACACCTCGATCGGTTCCTGGGCCGAGGCTTCTTCCTCGCTCAGGCCGACTGTGCCAAATTCCGGTTGGGTGAAAATGGCGGTTGGGATCAGCGCGTGATCCACAGGGGTTGGGTTGCCTTTGAAGACGGTTTCCACAAAAGCCATACCCTCGCGGATGGCCACGGGTGTCAGGTTGACCCGGTCGGTCACATCGCCAATGGCATAGATCGACGGAACGGCGGTCTGGCTGTATTCATCCACGACGATCTCGCCCTTGCGCCCACGTTCAACGCCCAGCTCTTCCAGCCCGAGGTTATCGGCATTCGGTGCCCGGCCCGTGGCGTACATGACCACGTCAAAACGATCCTCGGTGCCGTCCGTCGCCTTTACACGTATCTGGTCGCCATCTTTGGCCATTTCCAGCACATTGGTGCCCAGACGGACATCGATGCCGTTCTGGCGCATCTCTTCGCAGATCAGCCCACGCGCTTCTTCATCAAAGCCACGCAGGATCTGCGCACCGCGGTAGAATTGCGTGGTCTTGACACCCAGACCGTTCATGATGCCGGCAAACTCGCTGGCGATATAACCGCCACCAACAATCAGAATGCTTTCGGGCAGCTTGTCCAGATGGAAAATCTCATTCGACGTGATCGCAAGATCCGATCCCGGGAAGTCCGGCACCACCGGTCGACCGCCTGTTGCAATCAAGATGTGTTTGGCGGTTTTTCGGGTGCCATCGGCCAGCTCGACCGTGTGCGCATCCACCAGGCGCGCGCGCTGATCAAAGCTTTCAACGCCGTTGTTTTTCAGGATGCTGCGATAAATCCCTTCCAACCGGTCCAGTTCGGCAACCAGTTTGCCGTGAAACATGTCCCAATCAAACGCGCCGGGCTGAACATCCCAACCATAAGCTTGCGCATCTTCGATCATGCCCGAGTATTCACTGGCAAAGACCATCAGTTTCTTAGGCACGCAGCCCCGGATCACACAGGTGCCGCCATAGCGGTCTTCTTCAGCCAGCGCGACCTTTGCACCGGCTTCACCCGCCGCCACGCGTGCCGCCCGGACCCCGCCCGAGCCTCCGCCGATGACAAAAAGATCATAGTCAAAGCTCATGCCGGGTTCCTTCGTTCAACTTGCAAAATTCCTCTGGATATCTGGGCGCGAAAACCCCGGTGCCAACCCCCGGGCGCGGAATTTTCGATCTTTTGCCGACGCTTGTCCGATTGGCTTGCATAAAACTCAGTCCGTTTGGTCGGAAAACAGGTTTTCACGGGATCCGCTCAGCAGCTGATCCAGTTCCAGGGTGCCCGCGTTGATATCCCGCAGTTCGACCCGCCCGTCGCCGTGGCCGATGATGACCTTGTCACAAATATCGATAAACAGGCCGTTTTCCACCACGCCAGGAACCTGGTTGAGGATCAGGGCCATCTGACGGGGATTGCCGATGCGTTTCAGGTGCAGGTCCAGAATGTGATTGCCTTCATCCGTCACGAACGGGGCCGCGCCATTCATACGCAGCGCCGACGAGGTTCCAAGTACATCCATCGCGTCCAGAGCTTCTTCGATCAGTGTTCGCGTGGTTTGCCAGCCAAATGGAACAACCTCGACCGGCAAGGGGAAAGCACCCAGCGTTTCCACCTCTTTCCCGGCATCTGCGATGACAACCATCTGATCGCTGGCCGTGGCAACGATCTTTTCCTGCAAATGCGCGCCGCCGCCGCCCTTGATCAGGTTCAGGTCAGGGTCGAATTCATCCGCGCCGTCGATGGTCATGTCCAGCCACCCGGCCTGATCCAGAGAAATGACTTCGATCCCGACTTCGCGTGCCAGCTGCGCGGTGCGGGTGGACGTGGGAACGCCCTTGATCCGCAGACCTTCGTCCTGCACCCGTTCGCCCAAACGACGGACCAGCCAGGCCGCAGTGGATCCCGTTCCAAGACCCACGCGCATGCCGTCCTCGACCATCTCGGCGGCACGACATGCGGCCACGTATTTTGCGGTGTCGAAGGGCGACAGTTCTCCGGTCATGGCAGCTTTCCCAGTTTGGCCTGCCGGAGTTATAGGGAATGCGCCGCGCGACTGCGACCACATTTTGCGGTTCGGCAAGCGTAAAGATGCCTGAAGACTGCGCGTTTCCTATCGGAAACGTCGCAATCATGTCTTACGCCCTCATCTTTGTCATATAGATTGCCCGCATGTTGAACCGATACCGCCTGCACTACGCCCCTGACAACGCCTCGCTGGTGATCCGGCTGGTGCTGGAAGAAATGGGTGTGCCCTATGAAGCTGTGCTGGTCGATCGCCGTCGAAACGAACAGGACAGCGCGGCGTACAGGTCATTGAACCCCAACGGGCTGATCCCGGTGCTTGAAACTCCGCAAGGGCCGATCTTTGAAACGGCGGCAATTCTGCTGTGGCTGTCCGAGCGCCACGGGCAACTGGCCCCGGCGGCAGACGCCCCCGAACGCACCGAGTTTTTGAAATGGCTGTTCTTTGCGTCCAACACGCTGCACGCCGATCTGCGCATTCTGTTCTATGCCGAGAAATACATCACCCCGCCACAGGCTGATACCCTGCGTGCAGGCATCCGACCCCGTTTGAAGCAGCACCTGCAACTGCTGGACGCGCTGGCAAAACGCGCACCAGCCTGGTTTTGCGCGGAATGCCCGTCGGTTTTGACCTATTATGTCGCCTGCATGATGCGTTGGATGGCCTTGTATCCGGCCGATGCGGATCGCAGTTGGTATGCGCTGGCCGACACCCCGGCCCTGCAAACCATCCTGGCACAGCTCGAGACACGCCCTGCCACCCACACGGCCATCGTGGCTGAGGGCCTGGGCCCCGCACCGTACACCTCTCCTATTTACGCCAACCCCTTAGAAGGCTCAGCTACCTGACATGTTCCTCTCTGTCTTCGATATGTTCAAAGTGGGCATCGGCCCGTCCTCCTCGCACACCATGGGCCCCATGGTGGCAGCGGCGCGCTTTCTGGATATGATGCGTGCTTCACCTTTCGAATTTGCGGGCCTGAAGGGCTCGCTGCATGGCTCGCTCGCCTTTACCGGCGTCGGCCATGCGACCGACCGGGCGACCATTCTGGGCCTGGCCGGCTTTGTTCCGGACACCTATGACAACAACAAGGCCGAGGCCGCATTGGCGGATATCGCCAAGACGCACACGGTTACCCCCGACGGCCTGCCGACGCTTCAGTTCGATCCCAAAACAGACCTGATCTTCGACTATGACACCAACCTGCCGGGACACGCCAACGGGATGATCCTGATGGCCACGGACGCGCAGGGGGACGTGATCCTGCGCCAGGTATTCTATTCCATCGGTGGCGGCTTTGTCCTGACCGAAGAAGAACTGGCCGAAGGCAAGGCAACGGATGAGGGCGCACCGGTGCCGTTCCCGTTCAAATCCGCGGCTGAAATGCTTGAGATGGCCAAGTCCAGCGGCAAAACCATCGCCGAGATGAAGCGCGCCAATGAGATCGCGCGCGGCTGCGCCGACAGTTTCGCCAAAGGATGCGCTCGTCTGTGGGACGTCATGAATGCCTGTATCGAACGGGGTTTGAGGACCGACGGCATTCTGCCCGGCGGGCTGAAAGTGCGACGCAGGGCAAAGGGTATCTATGACGCGCTGATCGCCGAACGCGGCATGAACCTGACCGCGCCGCACACGATCAACGACTGGATGAGCGTCTACGCCATGGCGGTCAACGAAGAAAACGCCGCCGGTGGGCAAGTCGTAACGGCACCGACCAACGGGGCAGCGGGCGTTCTTCCTGCGGTGTTGCGCTATTACCTGGATCACGTTCCCGGTGCCTCGGAGAGCCATATCGAAGATTTCCTTCTGACCGCGGCCGCGATTGGCGGGCTGGTCAAATACAATGCGTCCATCTCGGGTGCCGAAGCGGGGTGTCAGGCCGAGGTCGGCAGCGCATCAGCCATGGCCGCGGCGGGGCTCTGCGCCGTGATGGGCGGTACGCCCGAACAGGTTGAAAACGCCGCCGAGATCGCGTTGGAGCATCATCTGGGCATGACCTGCGATCCCGTCGCCGGGCTGGTTCAGGTGCCCTGTATCGAACGCAACGGGCTGGGGGCCATCAAGGCTGTGTCCGCTGCGTCTTTGTCCCTTCGCGGGGATGGAGAGCATTTCGTGCCGCTGGATGCGGTGATCGAGACGATGCGTCAGACCGGCCATGACATGCACGAAAAATACAAGGAAACCTCGCTTGGCGGATTGGCCGTGAACGTGCCAAACTGCTGATATCGCAACAAATGGGGGTCGATATGCGTGGACATTGCCTGTGCGGCAGCATCAAGTACGAGATCGACCCTCCTTCCCTGTCCTGCGTCACCTGTCATTGCGACAGCTGCCGACGCCAATGCGCCGCGCCGATGACAACCTATTTCGCGGTTCGTGACGGTCACTGGCGCTGGATCGGAGAAGAGCCGAAACGCTTCAACTCTTCGCCCGGAGTCGAGCGCAGCTTTTGCCCGGATTGTGGCACGCCAATCTCGTTCCGCTCGGCCAAAATGTCGGATGTGCTACATCTATACGTCGCCACTTTGGAGACCCCCGAGGCAATGCAGCCCACGTTGCACGTGGCTCATGAGGAAAGACTGAGCTGGCTGCATCTGGATGACAACCTGCCCACCTGCACCGGACCGGATTACACAAAGGTTCACCCCCTGCCCGACGCCTGACATTCGACCTTTCCACCGCGCCGCGAAGCAGATAGCGTCGCGCGCATGACTCAGGATCGTCCCGTCTTGGGCATCTTTTTGATGCTCGGTTTTTGCGTGCTTGCACCCTTGGGGGATGCGATGGCAAAGCTGTTGGGCGAAACGACACCGTTGGGTTTGCTGGTTGCAGCCCGGTTCGCGGTGCAAGCGCTGATTCTCATTCCGCTGGTGATGATGACAGGCCGGCCCTGGCGGATGCACGGGCGCATCCTGCGCCTGACAGTCATCCGCACGCTGCTGCACATCATCGGCATAACCGCGATGTTCAGTGCGTTGCAGTTCCTGCCCCTGGCTGATGCGATCGCCATTGCCTTTGTCATGCCGTTCATCATGTTGCTGCTGGGCAGATACGTTCTGGGCGAAGAGGTCGGCGCGCGGCGCCTCGTGGCCTGCATCGTCGGTTTCATCGGCACACTTCTGGTCATCCAGCCCAGCTTTGCCGAGGTGGGCTTACCTGCCCTGCTGCCGTTGATCGTTGCCGTGGTCTTTGCCCTTTTCATGCTGGTCACGCGGCAAATCGCCAAGGAAACTGATCCGATTTCCTTGCAGGCGGTGTCTGGTGTCATGGCCACTGTGGGGCTGGTTCCTGTCCTTGTGATCGGAACATCGCTTGGTATCTGGAACCTGTCAGCCGCCTTGCCCGCCCCCGACATGTTTTGGCTGCTGATCGCTATCGGCATTCTGGGAACTGTCGCGCATCTGCTGATGACATGGTCGCTGCGCTATGCACCTTCGGCCACGCTGGCCCCGATGCAATATCTGGAAATCCCGGTGGCAACCCTGATTGGCTGGGCAATCTTCAGCGACCTGCCCGACGGACTGGCAGCGGTTGGGATCATGATCACCGTCGCCGCCGGTTTGTACGTTATTCTTCGCGAACGGGCCACCGCTCGCTCTGCCCCGACAGAAACACCTGCATGAGCGGATCGAGTGCGGCGCGGGGAACCATCACCAACAGGCCCGGGCCATCCATCTGCAATTCAACCACTGACAGCGCGCGATTAGAGGTGCCCACCCGGTCGTCCGGTTGCAACCGCAGGCCGTCGATGGGCCATTCCAGCCCGGTGCTGCGCCCGGTCACAGGGCGCATTGGAAACAGCGACACCACATCCCCGGGCAAAACCGGCAGCCGGATTTGGCGAGGCGCGTGAAAAACCACCTCATGCGCGCCCAGCAGAATGCAGGCCTGTTCCTGACGTCTGACCAGCACGTTCAGAACAGCAAGCTGATGATCAAGCCGTCCGCCCAGAAAACCGGCCCCCAAAACCAGTGGAGCCTGCACATTGCGCAAGGCCTTGTCGAAATCGGTGCTGTCCTGTTCACGAATGGCAAAAAGCCGGTCAGACGGGATTTTGGCTTTTGTTGCTTTGTCCAGCGAATCGAAATCCCCGATGACCGCGTCCGGAATCCGGCCTGATTCTGTCAGAACTGCCGCCCCACCATCCGCCGCTACGACAGAAGTGACGCGGTTCAGCACCAAATTCAGGTCCTCGGAACCAACAAAACCACCCCCAAACAGCCCGATTGGATCGGCAGAGCGTACAATTGGTTCATTTTTCCTAAGATTGGCCATTTTTCCCGGATTTGGACACATTAAGACCACAAAATGATAGGTTCATGCATAAAGTTCAGAGCCTTCGTGTGCTCCCGATTCCGGGTAAGTGGGCTCTCGTAGTTTGTAAAGGACGTGCGTCTGATGGTACAGAATAACAAGGTATTAACCGTTTCATATGGAACCTTCTCCTGCACTTTGGAAGGATTCGACGATTCCTTTGAAACGATGAAAGCCATTGCCGAATATTTCCGCGATCTTGCCGCGGATGATCGTTACTTCGGCTCAGAGCCTCCACAACCAGACGCCGAAATGCTGACCCGTATCGCACGCCGCGACGCATCGCAACGCGTCGAAGCCAGCCAAAACGAATCCGGGCTTCTGCTGCGTGCCGCTCCAAACACCGAAGCCCCGGCACCGGTCGCGTCTGACGCACCGGTCCCGCAAGCGCAAAATGCAGGTGCCATGACCACCCCCCCTCCCGAATATACCCAAGCAAGCCCGGGGCGGACCGCGTTCACGGACGCGGAGGCCGTCGACGCCACCACATCTCCGCCGGCCGACAGCATTGCCGCAAAACTGCAACGCATCCGGGCCGTTGTTTCCCATTCGGACGTCCCCTCCACTGCCTATTCCGAAGACGAGGAATCTTCGCTGCTGGCCAACACCGCCCCCCCAGTGGACGCCGTGGCCGCCGCGTTCGAAGCAGGCGCACTCAACGAAGAAGACTTTGCTGAACCTGCCCAGCCCGAGGCTTCGGAAATCGAGGATATGCAAGCGCTTGACGCCGAAGACGTGCAAGACGACGCGCCGGCAGAATCTGAAAACCAGGCCTTCGAATCCGCCGAGCCGAATATCGAAAGCAGTTCCGAACAGCAGGTGCAGCTGACCCCCGACCACCTGCGGGATGAAGATATCAAGGTCGCAACCGACTCCGCGCAGCTTCCTGTTGAGCCCCTGTTCTCGGATCTTGAAGAGGATACCGACGAGGAAATCGACGAGGAGGATGTTCCAAACATCCTCAACGTCGAAGACGTGGCGATCGAATCCGAAGATGAAGCAAGTGACGAGCCGCAAGACGATCAGGCGCAAGGAGTATTGTCGGAAGAGGACGAAATTCAGCTGCTGTCCGAGATTTCCGAAATCGAAAAAGACATGGCAGGCCGTTCTAGCCAAAAACTGACGGATGACGCCGATCCTGATCAGGATATCTCGCGACTGATGGCCAAAACCGGTGAACATATGGAGGATCCGTCCAGCAGCGACGCGCGAGAAACCTATTCGCACCTTCGCACCGCCGTTGCCGCGACCGAGGCCGACCGTGATGACCAACCGGCCCCGAACACCTCGCCTGTTGATGAGTATCGCGTTGATCTTGCGTCAGCGGTCAGCCCGCGCCGCCCCGAAGTAAACGTGACCAGCATACGCCCGGAAGCAGACGCTCCGGCTCCGTTGAAGCTGGTTGCCGAGCAGCGCGTGGACGATCAAAGCGAATCCAACGGCCCCGTGATGCCGCGTCGCGTGACCACTCAGGCAGAAGAAACCGAGTCGGAAGAAGGCGGTTTTGCGCAATTCGCACAAGATCAGGGTGCACAGTCGCTTCAGGACCTGCTTGAAGCGGCCGCGGCCTACCTGTCTTTCATCGAAGGACAGCAACAATTCTCGCGCCCGCAACTGATGAACAAGGTTCGTTCTTTGAAGCAGGATGAGTTCAATCGCGAAGAAAGCCTGCGTTCCTTCGGACAGCTGCTGCGCGATGGAAAAATCGAAAAAGCCGGCGGCGGCCGTTTTGCGGCCTCTGACCTGATCGGCTTCCGTCCTGATGATGAGCGCGCAGTCGGCTGACTGCCGCGCCAATTGACAAAAAGGGCCGGGTGAACCCCGGCCCTTTTGCTATGGCACGTCCAGAGACAAACGCCCGCTGTTAAACACGACCCAACGTTGCCCATTGTGCCGGGCCCGACCAGCCGCCTTGGTCCGAGCAATGGCCCGGCTCAATTCAGCAAAGTCACAGAACCCACGTATAATTGCGCGCGTTTACGCGCACGGCGTTTGCCCGCTTAATCTTTTGCAGTGCCAAACCCGGCTCAGGATTGATCCGGGTCCTCTTTGCCAACGCCGCGAAAAACGAACTTGAACGGCAGGGCCCAAAGAATGCCAAGAACGATATAGACCAGAAGTTCCACCCATATCGGGGGGCGCTCCAGCCAGTTCAAAACCGTCACCACCGCCACAATGTAAAGTGGCAGGCCGATCACAAGTATAACCAACGACCAGCGCCGGCGCGCTTTGTAGCTCAGGCCTGTTTTCTGCTCTTTGTTCATCAATCTGCAAACGGGTCGGTCACCAGAATGGTGTCGTCCCGCTCCGGGCTGGTGGACAAAAGGGCCACAGGGCATTCGATCAGCTCTTCCACCCGGCGCACATACTTGATTGCGTTGGCGGGCAATTCGGCCCAGCTGCGCGCGCCTTCAGTGGATTCGCTCCAGCCCGGCATTTCTTCATAGATGGGGGTGCACCGTGCCTGTTGATCGGCCGCGGTGGGCAGATAGTCCAGCCGTTGGCCATCCAGCTCATATCCGGTGCAGATTTTAAGCGTTTCAAACCCGTCCAAAACATCCAGCTTTGTCAATGAGATACCGTTCACGCCACTGGTCGCGCAGGTCTGACGGACCAGGCACGCATCAAACCAGCCACAGCGGCGCTTGCGACCTGTCGTTGTTCCGAACTCATGCCCGCGTTCCCCAAGGCGCTGACCGTCCGCATCCTCAAGTTCGGTCGGGAATGGGCCTTCGCCGACACGGGTGGTGTAGGCTTTTACAATCCCCAGCACAAAGTCGATCGATCCCGGTCCAATCCCCACCCCTGTCGCGGCCTGGCCTGCGATCACGTTGGACGAGGTCACAAATGGATAGGTGCCGAAATCGATGTCCAACAGCGCGCCTTGCGCCCCTTCGAAAAGGATGCGTTTTCCGGCTTTGCGCTTTTCGTTCAGCACTTTCCACACAGGTGCGGCAAAAGGCAGGATGCTCTGCGCGATCTCTTTCAATTGGGCAATCAGCGCGTCGCGGTCGACCAGTTCGATTCCCAGACCTTTGCGCAGCGGGTCATGGTGCTGCAAAGCACGGTCCACCCGAGCCTCGAGCGTGGCTTCATCCGCCAGATCCGCGACACGAACAGAACGACGCCCGACCTTGTCTTCATAGGCCGGTCCAATCCCACGACCTGTTGTGCCGATCTTGGTCCCCTTGCTGGCCGCCTCTTCACGAGCGCGATCCAATTCACCGTGGATCGGCAGGATCAACGGGGTGTTCTCGGCAATCATCAGCGTATCGGGGGTGATCTCTACACCTTGTGCCTGGATGGTCGCGATTTCCTTGACCAGATGCCAGGGGTCCAACACCACGCCGTTGCCGATGACGCTCAGCTTACCGCCGCGCACGACACCGGACGGCAGAGCGTGCAGCTTGTAAACTTCGCCATCAATCACCAGCGTATGTCCGGCATTATGCCCGCCCTGAAAACGCGCGATCACGTCCGCCCGTTCGCTGAGCCAGTCGACGATCTTGCCTTTTCCTTCGTCACCCCACTGGGCGCCGACAACAACCACGTTGGCCATATCCGGTCCTTTTGCGCTGAGTTATCAAACCCGGCTCGTATAGCTGGGCGGAAACGGCAGGGAAACCGATATTTCGCCGCAGATGAAAATCGCGCGAACACGCGATGCCTCCGGCGGGGATATTTATGGCCAGATGAAAAGCGGATCCCCTGCTTCATCTGGCTGAAAATATCCCGGGGGAGCCGCACGGAACGGGCGGCGGGGGCAGAGCCCCCTGCCCGGCATCAACGCAGATGCACCGGTTGCCCATGAGGTGTCGTCAGATAAGCCTCTTCCCAGGACTCATGTAGCCATTTTACCTCCCGTGGCGGCGCGACGCCCTGCTCGGCCAGCAACCCCTCGAGCGTTTCCAGCCATGCACGGAAATAGTCGTCGCCGCCGTCCAGCTTTCGCGCAAGCCCGTGGCGCTTCAACGTGTCCGAGAACCGGGCCGCCCAATCCGCCCATTCGAACCGCCCCGCCTCGTTCAGGGCAACGGTGACGGCAAAGACCTGAGCGTGCCAGGGTTCGGCAAACACCGGTTCTGGGGCTGAATGTTCGTTGCAGCCGCTCATGCCGGTTCCAGATAGCTTTGCCAGAGATCCAGTACCACTTCGTCATCCGGATGCTCAGGGCTGGTCCAAAGTTGCGATGCGGGAAAGACCACGGCATAGATCGGTTCAGGCGCTTCGCCCAGCCCATGAGCATTGGAATCGGGCAGGACATGGGTTCCGTGCAGGCGCAGTATTCGACCCCTGGCACCGGACGCATAATTCGGCAGGCGTGTGTGCCCGCCATCCACAATGCGATTTCCCGCCGGACGGGTCGTGACCACCTGTTGACCGACAGAAAACTGCACCGCCACGTTCGAAGGTCTGTCCGCCGGTCCACCTTTGGCCAGAGCGGCTGACACGGCGTCCGCCTTGAGCATCCGTTCCGCCAACGGATGCGGCCCATCCTCTCCGCCGCTGCGCAGGTCATCCAGGGAAAGAACGCCGTGTTCTACCAACAAGTCAGCCAGGCCCGAAATCCATTTCTCGTAATATGAAAACCGGGTATAGTCCTTTGGCGACAACCGTTCCCTTGCGTGGCGGGATACGTCGATATTCCACTGCCCCAGAAAGCCGGATGCAAGTGTCACTGCCAGCGCCCGTGCGTGCCAGTCTTCGGCAAAAACCGGCGCGTCCTCGGCCTCGGGATTTATCGGACCATCTCCAAAGCGGCCGCCCATATCGTGAACGCGGGTCATGAAGGGGCCTTCGGCAAACCCGTGCCGATCATGCTGTCACGTGTCACAAGTGCGGCAAGCGCCTCCTCGCTCATCCCATCAGTTCCATCGGGACGCATCGGCAGAACGAGATAGCGAACCTCGGCGGTCGAATCCCACACCCGCACCGAAGTGTCTTCAGGCAGGGTGAGGCCGAATTCGGCCAGTACCTTGCGGGGTTCACGCACCGCTCGGGCACGGTAGGCATCAGATTTGTACCAGCCCGGCGGGATACCCAGCAACGGCCAAGGATAGCAGCTGCACAAGGTGCAGACGACCATGTTGTGTCGGGTTGGCGTGTTCTCGACAACAACCATGTGTTCGCCCTGGCGTCCATAGTAACCAAGATCCGCGACCATCGAGGTGGCGTCTTCCAGCAGAGCGGCCTTGAAAGCTGGGTCGCTCCAGGCTTTGGCAACCACCCGCGCGCCGTTCTGCGGGCCAATCCTGTTCTGATAGGTGTCTATGATTTCGTCCAGAGCCGCCGGGTCGATCAAGCCCTTGCGGGTCAGAATCGTTTCCAGCGCTTTGACGCGCAGCGCGGGTTCGGGCGGCAAAAGGGCGTGCGGGTGGTCGTGGTCGTCATGAGGCATGGGCCGCAGCCTGCGTCACGCATCGGCGTTCTGTCCAGTCCCTTTGACGTGATATGACATATCACGTGCGGTGATGCGAACTCCTCACTTGCCCCCGCTGGCAAACTTGCATAGATACCACGCGATACACGCCACGCTGTACAGGAACACCATGGAAAACGTCGTTCTCATCATCCACCTTCTTTTGGCCCTTGGCTTGATTGCCGTTGTTCTGATGCAGCGGTCCGAAGGCGGTGGCCTTGGCATGGGTGGCGGTGGTGGCGGAGCCATGACAGGCCGTGCAGCAGCGACCGCTTTGGGCAAACTGACCTGGATCCTTGCCGCTTGCTTCATCGTGACCTCGATCACGCTGACCATTCTGGCGGCGCAGAAATCTTCGGGCAGCTCGGTGATCGACCGTTTGGGCGTGCCGGCTCCGGCTTCAAGCGAAGAAAATACTCCGGCAATTCCGTCGGCGGATGACCTTCTGCCGCCTGCACAGGGCGACAACGCGCCGCTGATCCCGCAGGCCGACTGACCTACAAAACCTAGAAACATGGAAGAGGACTGCAACAGCATCTTGCGGTTCTCTTGCGCTTTTGGCGCGAATCCTTTATACGTGAAGTCCCGTGATGCAGCGGTTTTTCGAAACCGTCGGGCAGCTGATTTTGACGTCTCACGGGAGCAGCCGAAAAACTATGGCGCGATTTATTTTCATCACTGGTGGTGTGGTTTCGTCCTTGGGCAAAGGACTGGCTTCGGCGGCGTTGGGCGCGCTTTTGCAAGCCCGGGGATATTCGGTGCGGCTGCGCAAGCTGGACCCCTATCTGAACGTCGATCCCGGCACGATGTCTCCGTTTGAACATGGCGAAGTGTTCGTCACCGATGACGGGGCCGAAACCGATCTGGACCTGGGCCATTACGAACGATTCACCGGCGTGGCCGCGCGCAAGACCGACTCGGTCAGTTCGGGGCGGATCTATTCCAACGTGCTCGAAAAGGAACGCCGCGGGGACTATCTGGGTAAGACCATTCAGGTGATCCCGCACGTCACCAACGAGATCAAGGATTTCATCGCCATCGGCGAGGATGAGGTTGATTTCATGCTGTGCGAAATCGGTGGCACCGTGGGCGATATTGAGGGCCTACCGTTTTTCGAGGCGATCCGCCAGTTCAGTCAGGACAAGCCGCGCGGGCAGTGCATCTTCATGCACCTGACGCTGCTGCCTTATATCAAGGCCTCGGGCGAGCTGAAAACCAAACCGACTCAGCACTCGGTGAAGGAACTGCGCTCGATCGGTCTGGCGCCGGATATTCTGGTCTGTCGCTCTGAAGGTCCGATCCCGACCAAGGAGCGCGAGAAACTGGCGCTGTTCTGTAACGTGCGCCCCGACAGCGTGATCGCAGCGCAGGACCTGAGCACCATCTATGACGCGCCGCTGGCCTATCACCGCGAAGGTCTGGATCAGGCCGTTCTGGACGCGTTCCAGATCAGCCCAGCGCCCAAACCCGATCTGGCAAAATGGGAAGACGTCAGCGACCGCATCCACAACGCCGAGGGCGAAGTGAAGGTCGCCATCGTAGGCAAGTATACGCAGCTTGAAGACGCCTATAAATCGATTGCCGAGGCGCTGACCCATGGCGGCATGGCCAACCGGGTCAAGGTCAAGGTCGAATGGGTTGACGCCGAGGTGTTCGATAACGAAGACGTCGCCCCCCATCTTGAGGGTTTCCACGCCATCCTCGTCCCCGGAGGCTTTGGCGAACGCGGCACAGAGGGCAAAATCAAGGCCGCGCAATATGCGCGCGAGCAAAAAGTCCCCTACCTGGGCATCTGCCTTGGGATGCAGATGGCCGTGATCGAGGCCGCCCGAAATGCGGCTGGCATCAAGGAAGCTGGTTCGGAAGAATTCGACCACGAAGCCGGGAAGAAACGTTTTGAACCTGTCGTGTACCATCTGAAGGAATGGGTGCAGGGCAATCACAAGGTCGAACGCAAGGTCGGTGACGACAAGGGCGGCACCATGCGCCTGGGCGCTTACAATGCGGTGCTGGCAGAAGGATCGAAAGTCGCTGAAGTTTATGGCGGCACACAGATCGAAGAGCGCCACCGTCACCGCTATGAAGTGGACATCAAGTACCGTGAGCAGCTTGAAAAAGCGGGTCTGAAATTTTCGGGCATGTCGCCGGACGGACGCCTGCCCGAAATCGTGGAATGGGCGGATCACCCATGGTTCATCGGCGTTCAGTACCATCCGGAACTGAAGTCCAAACCGTTCGACCCGCATCCGCTGTTTCGCGATTTCGTGCGCGCTGCGAAAGACACCTCGCGCTTGGTCTAACCCTGAGCTGTGTCGGACTGTCACCCCGCGTTGTTTTGTGCGGGCTGATCTCTTAACTGTATGTGCAAGCAGAATTTCTGCTTCGCAGGCTCTATGCCGTTCAGAGTTTCAGGAGATTTCCGATGAGCAACGCAACAACGATTACCAACCTCCAGCAAGCGCTTCATATGGAGCTGACGGCAGCGCACCAGTACCAGCTGCATGCCCATGTGCTGGAGGACTGGGGGCTGGACATCCTTGCCGAAAAAATGCGCGCTGAAATGCAGGAAGAATTGGGTCACTCCGACGCGTTCATCGAGCGTATCCTGTTCCTTGGCGGCGTGCCCGAGATTGCGTTTCAGAAAAACCCAGTCGCAGCGGGGTCTCTGGAAGACATGTTTGCCGCGGACCTGAAGGATGAAACCGAGGCGGTCGACTTCTATACCAAGGCCGCGTTGCAGGCCGCCGAGGTCGGCGATGTCGGGTCAAGGACCCTGTTCGAACGCATCTTGCTGGAAGAAGAAGGCCACAAGGACTGGCTGGACACTCAGCTGAACCTGTTGAAGCGTTTGGGTGAGGCCAACTTCAGCGCAAAATTTGTATCCGGCGCGGCAGAAGAAGCCTGAGGCACGCACCGCCGTTTGCCCATGCACCAGCATGGCCCGGACCATCTTGCCGTGGACCGGGCCGTGCGGTTTCCGTCACTTCAATGTGACGCTGCCGAGCAAAAAAACCTCTACTCGGTCTGCCCTCATGGGGTTAACTGTTGATCACACCACGACAGGAGAGCCTCGATGAGCGATCAATCCCAACGCGCGAAGACCTTTGCCAGCCTTCACAAAAAGGGCGCCCCCGTCATTCTGTTCAACATCTGGGATGCCGGCAGTGCCGGCGCGGTGCGGGATGCTGGCGCGCAAGCCATTGCAACCGGCAGTGCACCTGTCGCCATGGCACAGGGTTTTGGCGACGGTCAGAACATCCCGCTTGAGACCGCATTGGACAATGCGCGCCGCATCGTTGCAGCGGTTGATCTTCCGGTGACACTGGATTTCGAAGGGGCATATGCCGAAGATCCACAGGGCATCGCGCAAAACGTCAAGCGTGCGCTGGATTGCGGCGTGGTTGGTTTCAACTTCGAAGATCAGATCATCGGCGGCGACGGGCTGTACGATACAGCGGTTCAGGCCAAACGTATCGAAGCCATGCGCGCGGCCTGCGAAGACGTGGGCATACCTGCCTATGTCAACGCAAGAACTGACATTTTCCTGAAGGCCCCGGCAGAAACACATGATGAGGCCATGCTGAACGACGCCATTGCCCGTGCTTCGGCCTATGAGGCAGCGGGTGCCAGCGGTTTTTTTGCTCCGGGGCTGAAAGACGAGGCGATGATCGGCCATCTGTGCGAGCGTACCAACCTGCCAGTCAACATCATCGCCCTGCCCGGCACCCCCGGCACTCTCCGCCTGGCTGAACTGGGGGTTGCGCGCGTCAGCTATGGCCCGGTTCCTTATCGTCAGATGATCAAGTGGTTAACAGATCAGGCACACGCCGCTATTCACTACCGCGACTGATCACCCTGAAGTTGTGGGATTGCAATTGCCGCCACTTCTCATCACCCTGCTTTTGAAACCGAACAGGAGGCAAGCCTGATGAAAGGCTATTGGGTTGCACATGTCGATGTGGACGACATGGACACGTACAAGACCTACATTGCTGCAAATGCGGAGCCCTTTGCAGCTTATGGTGCGCGCTTTCTGACACGCGGAGGAAAGCGCGAAGTGAAGGAAGGCGCAGCGCGCGCCCGGACCGTTGTGATCGAATTTCCCAGCTATGAGGATGCGCTTGCCTGTTACGAAAGCGAAGCATACCAGAAAGCCAAAGCACTGCGCGCCCCGGTATCGATGGGCGATCTTGTGATCATTCAGGGCTATGACGGGTAGACTACGCTTGGCGCACCACAAAATATGGAATAATCTTTTACCATGTTGAAAAAGTTCCTTCAGGCGCTCAGACCGCCCCAGCATGAACATCTTCCGGACCCGGATGCCGAACTTGCTCTGGGCGCGCTCATGGTTCGCGTGGCGCAGGCTGATCGGGACTACAAGCTGGAAGAGATCCGCCTGATCGACAAAATCCTGGCCCGTCTTTACCAGCATAACGCAATCGAAGCAGCCAAGGTGCGCGCCACTTGCGAAAAGCTTCATGCGGCCGCGCCGGATACCGATACCTTCGGCAAGCTGATCCGCGAGACCACGGATCTGAAGGAACGCCTGGCCGCTCTGGATGCGCTGTGGGAAGTTGTCCTGGCAGATGGAAACACCGACGAAGGCGAGGTGAAAATCGTCGAGGAAGCCCGCGTTGCCATGGGGTTGAGCTTCAACGACAGCAAGGCTGCGCGTGAACGCGTTCAAAGCCGCTTGGATGTGGGTTAGACGCTCGCTATATCTAACGCATGTTCAGTGAGTTTCTTTCCAGGCTTACGCAGCCTCAGCCCGATCCTCTTGTCGACGATGATGCCCGCCTGGCCCTTACGGCCCTGCTGGTGCGTCTGGCGCGGTCCGACAATGACTATTCCGATACCGAAATGGCCCGTATCGACCGAATTTCGGCGCAACGCTATGGCCTGTCCCCGTTCGAATGCGCCGCCCTGCGTGCCCGCGCCGAAGATCTTGAGGCCGAGGCCCCGGACACCGTCCGCTTTACCCGAGCCATCAAAGAGGCGGTTGCCTATGAAGATCGGCTTGCGGTCGTTCAGGCGCTGTGGTCCGTGGCATTGGCCGATGGGCACCGCACCAGCGAGGAAGATTCGCTGCTGCGTCTGGTGGTCAGTCTTCTGGGCGTAAGTGACGTGGATTCCGCTTTGGCACGGCAAAAGGCTGCAAAATCGTGATTGCCATGCTGGGCATGTATGACATGCCCCCCCTGCAAGCCGCCAATGACAGGTTCTGGAGCTTGATTCGCGCGCAACTTGAGTCAGGCCCCCAAACCCTTACCCGCGATAAAGACGAATGGGCGGTCTGGCAGGACCCAAACCTGATTCTGGCACAAACCTGCGGCATGCCGTTTCGAACCCGATTGCATGGTCACGTGCAACTGGTTGGCACTCCGGACTATGGCCTGCCTGGATGTCCCCCCGGATACTATTGCTCTGTCTTTGTGGCACGGAATGACGACGACCGGGATCTGGCGGGGCTGAGCACAGGGGTTTTCGCGTATAATGAGGGCTTGTCCCAATCCGGCTGGGCAGCCCCGATCACACATATGATCCAGGCAAACCTGCACCCCGCCGGACTGTTGGAAACCGGCGGGCATGCGCTGTCTGCCCAAGCCGTCGCAGGTGGCAAAGCGGACTTTGCCGCGCTGGACATGTTGACGTGGCTGATGCTGCAACAACATAGCAATTTGGGAACCAAACTGCGCGAACTGGCAAGAACGACTCCGACTCCGACCCTTCCCTACATCACATCGATGAGTCAGAATCCGCAGGTCATTGCAGGCGCTGTTCGGGCCGCAATTGACCAGCTTTGCGACGACGACCAACGATTTCTGCATATACGCGGGTTGATCGATATTCCCGCGGCGCACTACCTGGCGGTCCCCACTCCGCCTTCTCCCAAAGATAGCGGATCAGCGACTGCCCAATTTGACGACTGATTTTGGCCAGTTTGGATGTTTCTCCGCTTGATTCTGTCATTTGCGCATTGCATTGACCTTTTTTTTCGGTCCTAGTACCGCACCAACACCACCAACCACTGGACTGCCCGTGACAGAAACTGCCCCCGTCATCGAAATCAAAGACCTTCACAAAAGCTTCGGAAATCTAGAGGTGTTGAAGGGGGTCGATATCACGGCACATCGCGGTGACGTGGTATCACTGATTGGGTCGTCTGGGTCCGGCAAATCGACGCTTTTGCGGTGCTGCAACCTTTTGGAGGACAGCCAGCAAGGAGAAATCCTTTTCAAGGGTGAGCCTGTCAAATGGTCCGGGGAAAAGCACGGGCGCCGCCCCGCCGACTCCAAACAGGTTCTGCGCATACGCACCAACCTGTCGATGGTGTTTCAACAGTTCAATCTTTGGGCTCATATGACCATCCTGCAAAATGTGATGGAGGCCCCAGTGACCGTTCTGGGGCGCGACAGGGCCGAGGTTGAAGACAGCGCGCGCAAGTATCTGGACAAAGTTGGCATCGGCGACAAATGCGACGCCTATCCGGCGCAATTGTCGGGGGGGCAGCAACAACGCGCCGCCATCGCCCGCGGCCTGTGCATGGAACCCGAAGCCCTGCTGTTTGATGAACCGACTTCGGCTTTGGACCCTGAACTGGAACAGGAAGTGATAAAGGTGATCAAGGACCTGGCCGCCGAAGGGCGCACCATGATCATAGTAACGCATGACATGAAAATGGCCGCCGACATTTCAAGCCACGTGGTGTTCCTGCACCAGGGCCTGATCGAGGAAGAAGGCACGCCGGAAGATATCTTCACATCTCCTGAATCCGAACGGCTTCGGGGTTTTCTCTCCGCCACTCAGGCGGCTTAACTTCAAAAACAGAACCAAACTGGGGAGCAACCAATGAAAAATCTGATTCTGTCCACTGCCGCACTGGCCCTGACCGCCGGTATCGCCATGGCCGACACGGTCCGCATGGGGACCGAGGGCGCCTACCCTCCGTACAACTTCATCAATGATGCGGGCGAAATCGACGGCTTCGAGCGTGAAGTCGGCGACGAACTGTGCAAGCGCGCAAATCTGGAATGTGAATGGGTCAAGAATGACTGGGATTCGATCATTCCGAACCTGGTCTCGGGCAACTACGACACCATCATCGCAGGCATGTCGATCACCGACGAACGTGACGAAGTCATCGACTTCACCCAGAACTACTTCCCGCCTGCGGCTTCGGCCTATGTCGGTGCGTCCGAGGATGTTGATGTCTCCACCGGCGTCGTTGCCGCACAGACCGCCACCATTCAGGCAGGCCACGTAGCCGAGTCGGGCGCGACACTGGTCGAGTTTGCAACTCCGGAAGAAACCATCGCAGCCGTGCGCAACGGTGAAGCCGATGCCGTGTTTGCCGACAAGGACTTCCTGGTGCCGATCGTCGAGGAATCCGACGGAGAGCTGGTCTTTGTGGGTGATGACGTGCCGCTGGGCGGTGGCATCGGGCTGGGCATCCGTGAATCGGATGGCGAACTGCGTGGAAAGTTCGATGAGGCGATCACATCGATGAAAGCGGACGGTTCGTTGAATGAACTGATCATCAAGTGGTTCGGCGAAGGCGTTCCGACCTACAACGCTGACGGTTCGGTCGTTACAAACTAATCCGTATCAAGCGGTTCGGCGCGTCCGTTGCGCCGAACCCTGCCCGGTGGAATAACCGGGTATGACGTTCGAAAGACGCTTCATGTTTTCCTATTGCGCTGACCCTGACACGCTCGGAACATTCCGCTGGTTCTCCTGCTACCTGACCAACGGCGTGCACTGGTCCTTCTACCTGTCGTTCCTCAAGGTGTTGGGATTGCTGGCGGTGACCGCGCCGGTCGCATTGGCGTTTGGTTTTGTTGGCGCAATGGCCGCCCGATCACATTTCCCGCCCCTGAGTTGGCTGGGCAAAGGGTATATTGCCATCGTGCGCGGTGTCCCGGACATCGCTTTCTTCCTGTTTTTCGTGATAGCCCTGGATCAGGCGTTCGAATGGACGCGGCACAAGATATTGTGCCCCGAATGGACCGACCCGATCCGGCAGGGAAATGACTTTATCGTCTGTCAGGCGGCCAAGCTGCCATTGGGGACCGCACCGGAATGGGTGCATGAAACCTATGGCTTCTTCCTGGCCGTCGTTACCTTCTCGATTGTTTTCGGGGCGTTTGCGGCAAACGTTTTGTTTGGTGGAATGCGCGCCGTGCCCCACGCGCAGCTTGAAACCGCCGAAGCATATGGCATGTCCCGTCGTCAGACCTTCTGGCGCATCCTTGTGCCGCAGATGTGGGTTTATGCCCTGCCCGGCCTGTCGAATCTTTGGATGGTTCTCATCAAGGCTACTCCGCTGCTGTTCCTGCTGGGGATCGAAGACATCGTTTATTGGGCCCGCGAACTTGGCGGCACCAAGACGTCCAAGTTCACCCAGTATCCGCATGGCGACTGGCGCATGTGGTACTTCCTGTTCCTGCTTGTCTTCTACCTCGGCATGACGCGCGTGTCTGAACTTGGGCTTGAAAAGCTGATGCGGAAACTATCCCACGGGCAGGCCACGTCCGGCGGCGAGCTTCTGCGCAAGGAGACCACGGCATGAGCTGCTTGCAGACGATTCAAGATTACGGCCTTCGGTCCCTGGGTATCGGCGAGCGGCTACTGCCCAAAAGTGACTTCACCCTGTGCGAACAGTTCACGCTGATCGGGTCGGGGATGATCTGGAATGTCTATTTCGGGATCATGGCGCTGGCGACCGGCTTCTTTCTGGCCACGGCCCTGGCCGTCGGCAAGGCGTCAGCAAACAAATGGCTTCGCAAGCCTTCGGAATGGTTCATTTTCCTGTTTCGCGGCTCGCCCTTGTTTATCCAGTTTTTCTTCGCCTATTTCCTGTTCCTGTCGCTGAAGAAATCCAACCCGATGTTCGACGCCTTCACCTCGGCCTGGCTGGGGGCGCTGATCGTGCTGTTCCTCAACACTGCCGCCTATTCAGGCGAGATCTTTTACGGAGCGCTAAGGTCCATTCCCAAGGGCGATATCGAAGCCGCAGATGCCTATGGCATGTCAGGCTGGGCCCGTTTTCGCCGGATCGTCTGGCCCACCATGTTGCGGCTTGCCTGGCCTGCCTACACAAACGAAGCAATCTTTCTTTTCCACGCGACAACGCTGGTCTTTTTTTCAGCCTTCCCGGCCTGGCAGCAACGCGGAGACGCCCTGTATTACGCCAGTTACTTTGCGGACAAGACGTTCAACCCGTTCATCCCATACCCGATACTGGCGTTCTATTTCATCCTGCTGACGCTGGTAATCGTCGGGGGCTTTGGCCTGATCAACAAACGCCTGAACCGGCACCTACCGGTCGCAAAACGGGCCAAGATGCGGTTCAAACTGAATCTGGCGCGCTGAGTTTCGGCGCGCCAGTCACGTCTGGACACCAAACCAAATCAACGCCAATCACCGCGCGCCCGCGCGCTTTACAGCACATTCAAAAGGGGAGAAGTGGTACCGCCTCCCTGGCTTGAACAGGGGACCTCTGGATCCACAATCCAGCGCTCTAACCAACTGAGCTAAGGCGGCACTCGTGAGGGGCGATGTACCGAACACGCCCGCGGAATGCAAGAGGATTAAAGCCGAAATTTCCAGCTTTGTTCGACAAGATCGACACCGAAGGAATGCACCGCTTTGCTGTCTGTCAATTCCCAGCCGGACGCCTTGTAAAGTGCGCAGGCGGCGGTATGGCTTTCGTGCGTCCACAGAACCATTTCTTTGTATCCTGCCCCGCGTGCGAAGGCAGTGCATGCTTGCAACAGGCGCTTTCCCAGCCCCAGCCCTCGTGCTTTCGGAACAAGCAGAAACAGCCGCAACTTGGCGGTATTCCGGTCAACAGCAACGCAGAAAATACTGCCCAGACGCTGCCCGTCCTGCTCGGCGATCCAGCCTCTTTCAAGCTCGGGGTCACTGTTGGCCATGAAGTCGTCAAGGATGCTGGCCACCAGGGGCGCAAAGCTGTCATCAAACCCTTCGTCGCGCGCATAAAGCAGACCGTGCTGTTCAACCAGCCACGCGGCGTCATCGGGGTGAAAGGGTCTGAGAACGGCGTCTTTCATATCTTATCTGACCGCAAAGGTGACTTGATTCTCAACCCTGTGCGCGCTAGCAGGAACGTTCAGTCTCGGAGGCACAGATGGGCATCAATACCGAACGCGACATTCAGGCAAACCTGCAAATCGGTCCGACCGATCAGGGTATGGTCCGCCTGTTCATCGAAGCTGACGGCATCGAAATACCGATGGATTTTGACCCGGAAGAAGCAGAAGAAATCGCCGACGAAATTCGCGCTGCGGTACAAGCCGCCCTTGCGGTCAAAGGCTGACCTTACAGCCTGGGATCCCGAAGCGCGTGTAAACGGCGCGCGGCATCCGTTGCAAATTTCTGGATCATCTTCTTGCGCCGCGCCGGTGCGATTTTGTCCTCGGGCGCCATGCGCACGATTTCCGCATCATAGGCATCGGCGATGATCAGGCCTGTTTCATCAGGCAACAGATCGGTCGGGAATTCTGTGTCGACGGCCCAGAAGAATCGGTCACACCATTCCAAATAGCCCTGCCACTTCGAATCCGACTGATAATCGGCACGGCTGGATTTGCACTCAATCACCCACAACTCACCCTTTGGCCCCAGCCCCATCACGTCAACGCGCAACCCGCGCGCGGGTACGAATTCCTCTACGGAAACAAAGCCATGCGCCGCAAGATGCCGCGCTACGCCACGTGCCAGTCTCTGTCCAGGTTGCAGATCCAAAGTCATAGCCGAAAATGTGAACAATTAGCGAACAAAAGTAAAGCACCTTTGCGTCTTGACATAGTACCTTTTGGTATCGCATTAATATAGTACCAAACGGTACTATTCCTGAGGTTGCTTATGGAGAACCAAACTCAAAACGCGTTTCGCGCGCTGGCCGATCCCACACGCCGGAACATCGTGCGACTGCTCTCGTCACAGGACATGACGATCGGGCAGTTGACGGACCGGTTCGACATGACCCGCGCTGCGGTCAAAAAACACCTGACGATTCTGTCCGACGGTGGGTTGATCACAGTCGAAGCGCGCGGCCGGGAACGCATCAATCGACTTGAACCACAGGGTATGGCCCCGGTGCTCGACTGGCTCAGCTATTTTGACCAGTTCTGGGATGATCGCCTCAACTCTCTCAAGGAAGCTATTGAAAGGAAACAAAATGACTGATGCCGTATTGAAGAAATCGATTTTCCTCAGGGCGGAACCGGAAACCGTTTGGGCTTATCTGACAGAACCTGACCATCTGGCGGAATGGTTCCACAAACCGGAAAGAACACTGGCAGAAGGTCAGAAGCTTGAGATGTTCGGCACGACAAGCGGCGACTTACTGATCTGGGGAGAGGTCCGTATCGCCCGCCCCCCCAAATATCTTGAACACACCTTTACCGTCAAACCGATGGGGGACGCTGTAAGCGTGGTCAAATGGACATTGGAACCGGTCTTGGGCGGCACACGTCTTGAGCTTGTGCACGAAGGATTACCGCAAGGCGTCGCAGCATTTGATCTGATCCTGGCTCTGGACAAAGGGTGGGATGAACATTTCGGCAAGTTGCGTGTGTCATTGCACGAAACTGTTGACGCCTGACCTCTTGCGCGAACCCGTCAGACACCCTACTTAAGCGCGTGGCGGGTTCTGCCCTTCTTGTGACAGGTAGCATTCTGGTGGCCTTAAGCAATTCCGAGGGGGCTGGCTCTGTTCAGGTCCTGGCCTGATTACCCGGCGCCCACCTGTACATACAGGTCCTCGGGAATCAAACCGCACGGTTGACTGGTGGTCCCGCCGCACTTTCCCTGAAATATCAGCGCCCTGCGTGGGCTTCCTGTTTCACGGTTGCCGGCTCGAAGCTGTGTGCGACCGGTGTTCCCCGACGCGGCCCCTGCGGCTTTTCCGCCATGCTCATGATCTTGTACGCGAACTGAACGCCGGCAAAGACGATGCCGTTCATGAACCAGATCATCACCAACGCGATCAGCCCGATTTCCGACCCGGTAATCAGATGCCGAAGGTTCGCGACGTTCAGCGCCAAGAGCACCCCGACAAACACGGCCGAAATGACAAAACCCCAGGCGACTTGCGTGATATACAGGCGGATCAGTTTGGGCATGGCGAACCTCCTTGCGCTTCGACAACAATGCTAGCGCATGTCTGGTTCAGGTAAACGTGTCAGAACGCCTCGGGCTGCGCCTCGCGCGCCATGTGATCCAGCACGGCATTGACGAATTTGGGTTCTTTACCTTCTGGAAAAAAGGCACGTGCCACATCGACAAACTCGGTGATCACCACTTTGGGCGGTGTGCCGCTTTGGGTCAGTTCCGCACCCGCCGCGCGAAACAGCGCGCGCAGGGTCGGGTCGATGCGCGCGATCGGCCATTTCGCCACCAGCGCGCGGTCGGTCATCTGGTCGATCGGCGCCTGATAGTTCACCGCGTCATCCACCAGCTTGCGGAACAGCGTGCTGTCGCCCTCAAGCATCTCGTCGCCCTCGTAGACCGCGCCGAACCGGTGGTCCAGAAACTCGTTGACCACCTGTTCGGTCGTCTGGCCCGACTGTTCCATCTGGAACAGCGCCTGCACGGCATAAAGCCGCGCTGCGGATTTCATCAGGCGTTTCCGGTTTGCCGGTTTCGGCGTGTCTGTCTGGGTCATGTTGTCGTTGATCCGTTGCTGTCGCCCGCCACCAGGATGGACTCGGACGGCGGCTTGAATCCGACGCCCTTTTTCGAAGCGCCCCACTTACGGCTGAGCGCGATCAGATGCAAGGCCGCAGCGGCCGCGCCACCCCCTTTATTCATCTTTTCAGGACCGGCGCGGACTTCGGCCTGCTCGTCATTCTCGACCGTCAGGATGCCGTTGCCGATGCACAGCCCCTGTAGGCCCAGCAGCTGGATCGCGCGGCTGGAGTCGTTGCAGACGGTTTCGTAATGCGTGGTCTCACCGCGGATGACGCAGCCAAGCGCGACATAGCCGTCAAAGTTGCACTGTCGGTCGGCCATGGCGATGGCCGTGGGAATTTCCAGCGCGCCGGGCACTTCGACCACTTCCCAGGTGCCGCCAGCCGCTGCGATCTCGGCCGTGGCACCCGCAATCAGGTTGTCGGCGATCGAGCGGTAGAACGGAGCGGCCACGATCAGCAGTTTCACCGGCTTGTCGAAGCTGGGTGTCGGCAGAATTCCGTGTTTGTCTTGTTCAGCCATGTTCAGTCTTCCTTCAGAATCGAGCGGGTGCCGACGATTGACAGGCCAAACGCGTCCAGCCCAAGATACACCGTTTCAGGAGAGTCGGTCAGAAGCACCAGTTCCTGAATCCCCATCTTGGACAGAATCTGCGCCCCCAGACCGGTTTGCTTGATGGTGCGCGGGCCTTCATCCTCGACCGCATACAACGAGTTGCGCGGCTGGCGGAACAGGCAGACCACTCCGCGGCCCTCTTCGGCGATCTTTTCCATCGCGCGCGGCAGCTCGCGCGATGATTTCGGGCCAAGCCCCAGGATATCCGGCGCTTCATGCAGGGCGTGCGTGCGCGTCAGAACGGGCTCGGGCGTGGTGATGTCGCCTTTGATCATGACAACATGTTCAATGCCGTGGGTCTGATCGGTGAAAATCCGCATTTCCCACTCACCGCCGTATTCCGAGGTGACTGTTTGACGAGAAGTCTCGACAACCAGATTGTCATTGCGCGACCGATAGCTGATCAGATCGCTGATCGTGCCGATTTTCATGTTGTGCTTTTTGGCGAACTCGACCAGATCCGGTAGGCGCGCCATGGTTCCGTCTTCATTCATGATCTCGCAGATCACGCCTGACGGGTTCAGCCCGGCAAGACGCGAGATATCCACAGCGGCCTCAGTATGGCCTGCGCGCACCAGCACCCCGCCCCGCTTTGCCCGCAACGGGAAGACATGGCCCGGGGTGGCGATATGCGCCATCGTGTTCTGTTCGTTGATTGCGGTCGCCACGGTCAGCGCCCGGTCGGTGGCTGAAATCCCGGTGCTGACACCTTCGCGCGCCTCAATCGAAACCGTAAAGGCCGTCTCGTGGCGGGATGAGTTGTTCACGGCCATCATCGGCAAGCCCAGCGCATCTATCCGTTCCGCCGTCATTGGCAAACAGATCAGGCCGCGCCCATGGGTGGCCATGAAGTTGATCGCCTCGGCATCCGCAAACTCGGCCGGGATCACCAGATCGCCTTCGTTCTCGCGATCTTCGTGATCGACCAGAATGTACATCCGGCCGGCGCGCGCCTCTTCGATGATTTCTTCGATCGGGCTGATCGCGTCACGCAACTGGGCCTCGACCGGTCCGGGGGTTTCAAAGCTCATGGGGCAGCCTTTCACATGGCAGGTTTGCTCGGCGGAATAGACCACTGAGGGCGCAAAGACCAGTCCACAAACGGCGCTGGGGTTTTCCGACGCGACGTATCAGGACATCTCGGACAGGCGCGCGACGTACCGGGCCAGCGTATCGATCTCAAGATTGACGCGATCGCCCACACCCACGTCGCCCCAGGTCGTGACTTCTTTGGTGTGAGGGATGAAATTGATGCCAAACTCGCAATCATTCACGTCATTGACCGTCAGCGATGTCCCGTTCAGCGCAACCGACCCTTTGGGCGCTATGAACCGCGCCAGTTCCTTCGGTGCACTCAAGGTGACACGTGTGCTGTCGCCTTCATCTTCGACCGCGACCACATCGGCCACGCCATCCACATGACCCGAAACGATGTGACCGCCCAGTTCATCACCGACTTTCAGCGCTCGCTCCAGATTGACACGTTTGCCGACGGCCCAGGTATCAAGATTGGTCTTCGAAACCGTCTCGGCGCTGATCTGAACATCATACCAATCGTCGCCCAGCGCGATCACCGTCAGGCACACACCATCACTGGCAATCGAGGCTCCGATATCGATACCGGCCGTGTCATAGGCCGTCTTGATCCGGGCGCGCAGATCCCCCTGCTGTTCCAGCTCGGTGACGGTGCCGATGTCGGTGACGATCCCTGTGAACATTCCGTTAACCCTCAGTTCATAACCTGTGCCTGCTTTTCACCGTCGAGGTAAGCCCAATGGGCCGCGCGGGCAAGCCCCGCCTTGCCGTACAAGGCCCAAACGGGCATAGTTTCGGCAACAAAACCAAAAAAAGAGCAGTCCAGATGCCGCAAATGCCTTCAGGCTCAGACAAACGGGTCTTCCTGTTTCTTCAGGGACCTCACGGGCCGTTTTTCTCGACACTCGGGCAGATGTTGCGCGCCACGGGGGCACAGGTCTGGCGGGTTGGGTTCAATGCGGGGGATCAGGCGTTCTGGTTCGACAAGGCAAGTTTCATCGCATTCCGGAACACGCCCGGCGATTGGCCCGAGACATTGAACAGGTTGATTGCCGACAAAGGCGTCACGGATATCGTTCTTTATGGCGACACGAGACCGGTCCACGCCCGCGCAGTTGAGATTGCGAAGTCTCAAGGGCTGACAGTTCACGTTTTCGAAGAAGGCTACCTGCGGCCCTGGTGGGTCACGTACGAGCGGGACGGGTCAAACGGGCATTCGCGCCTGATGTCACTGGATGTCGACCAGATGCGGCAGGCTCTGGCCCGGTCGGACAGCAAAACGCCCCCGCCACCGTCGCATTGGGGGGATATGCGGCAACACATATTCTACGGTGCCCTCTATCATTGGTTCGTCATGTTCCTGAACAAGAGATACCGCAATTTCCGGCCTCATCGTGATCTGTCGGTTTCACAGGAATTCCGGTTGTATTTCAGACGTCTGATGCTGATGCCTGTTCATCGCCTGCAACGCGGCATTGCCACGGCGCGCGTCAGATGGGGGGGCTTCCCCTATCACCTCGTGTTGCTGCAACTGGGGCATGACAGTTCGGTTCAGGCCCATTCCGAATTCTCCTGCATGTCCGATTTTCTGGAACTGGTCATCGCAGGATTCGCGCAAGGCGCACCGGCACATCACAGGCTGGTCGTGAAAGAGCACCCTTTGGAAAACCACCGTGAACCATTGCACCTGCGCGCCATGGAGATTGCCAGGAAACACGGGGTGCAGAACCGTGTTCACTATGTCCCAGGCGGAAAACTGGCAGGTTTGCTGGATGAGGCAAATTCGGCCGTCACCGTGAATTCCACTGCGGGGCAGCAGGTCTTGTGGCGGGGTATTCCGCTGCGTATTTTCGGACGTTCGGTTTATGACAAGACCGACTTCGTATCACAGCAGTCGATCGCCGCATTTTTTGCTGAACCAGACGCGCCGGATGTCGACGCCTATCGCTGTTACCGGCAATTCCTGCTGGAAACCAGCCAGGTTCCGGGCGGGTTTTATTCCCGGCGCGGCAGGCGGCAGTTGCTGCGCCGCGCCGTGGACATGATGCTCAGCAGCAGTGACCCTTATCAGGCCCTTCTGAACAAGAACGAGGCACCGACGCCACAGTTGAAAATCGTCGAGTAATTCGGTCGCCCTGTGACTGGAAGTTGTGCTGCTTACCGGCTAATCTTCCCGCAACAACAAAAGACTGAGGATATCCGGCAGTGCAATTCTCTCCTAAGCGATGGATGCGGGGGGTTTCCCTTGTGGCCGCAATCGGCTTGATGGCGGCCTGCCAACTTCCGAAATCCGGGCCGAACAAGACCGAAATTCTGGCGGGTGCAGTCCAGAATGGCGGCAACGCGTTTGTCGTCGAAGTCGATGACCGCGTGACACGCCTTACATCCGCCGTGCCTCAGTTTGGCTTTTCGTCCTCGTTCAGCAGCGCCCAGGCCTTGACCGCCGACACTGTCCGCCCCGGTGACGTGCTGGGCCTGACCATATGGGAAAACGTGGACGACGGGTTGCTGTCCGGCGAAACCGGTGCGGCGACCATTCTAGATGAAGTTCAGGTCGACAGCGATGGTTTCATTTTCGTCCCCTATGCGGGTCGGATTCGGGCCGCGGGCAACACGCCCGAACAGCTTCGCGTTTTGATCACGAACAAGCTGCGGGAACAGACACCCGACCCACAGATCGAAGTGCGGCGTGTTGCGGGTGACGGTTCCACCGTCTCGCTGACGGGTACAGTCGCAACCCCCGGCATCTATCCGATCGAACGCCCAACCCGTTCCTTGCTTGGCATGCTGTCCAAGGCGGGCGGGGTCTCAGTAGCGTCGGATATCGCGCTGGTGACGCTGATCCGGGGGGATCAAAAGGGCACCGTCTGGTACGAAGATCTGTTCCGCAACCCGAAACTGGACGTCGCTTTGCGTGGCGGCGACCGCATCTTGGTGGAAGAAGACAGCAGATCATACATAGCACTCGGTGCGACCGGGGGTCAGTCTCGCGTGGCCTTTGACAGTCAGGACCTTACCGCCTTGGAAGCTTTGGCTCAGGTCGGTGGTCTGCTAACACTGTCCTCTGATCCAACCGGCATTTTCATTCTGCGGAAAGAGCGTCAGGACATCGCGCGCAGCATCACGGGACGCGCCGACTTGAAGGGGGATCAACGCATGATCTACCTGCTGAACCTGACGGCCCCCAACGGCCTGTTCATCGCGCGGGATTTCGTGATCCGCGACGATGATACGATTTATGTGACCGAAGCACCCTATGCACAGTGGAGCAAATCGATCTCGCTGATCGCTGGTGGCCTGACCCCCATCGCAAACGTCGCCACGCTGACCGGCAACTGATGCATGGTAGCCGATCCGGACAGCGCAGCCGGGGCCGAGCGCACCCGGCTGTTCGTCTACAACGGCGGGTTTCTTACGCAAAAACGCCTGAGACGGATTCTGACGCTTGCCGGATATGACATTCGTCTGGGTCTTCCCAAGGATGGCGATTGCGTGGGCATTTGGGGCAACAGCCCGACCGCGTATCGGGGCCTGCGCATCGCCGAAAAACACCGCGCCCCGGTTCTGCGGGTCGAGGATGCCTTTCTCAGGTCTCTGCACCCGGGGCGCGCCGGTGAACCGCCCTTGGGTCTTTTGCTGGACCGTTCGGGCCCGCATTTCGATGCAGCCGAACCTTCGGACCTTGAGAAGCTGCTGAACACCGATCCCTTGGACGACACCGCGCTGCTGAACCGCGCACGTGGCGCGATGGAGCGGGTCAGGGAATTGCACCTCAGCAAGTACTCCGCGTTTGACCCCGATCTTGCCGCACCTGACCCCGGTTATGTACTGGTCATCGATCAGACGGTTGGCGATGCCGCCGTCTCGGCAAGCGATGCCGATCGTGCCCGTTTTCTTGAAATGCTTGTGGTCGCGCAGGAGGAAAACCCAGGCGTGCGCATTCTGATCAAGACACATCCAGAAACGATGGCAGGTCATCGTCAGGGGCATTTCACCGATCAGGACCTGTCAGACCGGGTCACGTGGTTTGACAAGCCCATCAGCCCCTGGCCCCTGCTCGAGGGCGCCGTTGCGGTTTATACCGTTTCCTCGCAGCTGGGCTTTGAAGCAATCCTGGCCGGTCACAAACCGCGCGTTTTCGGTCAACCGTTCTATGCCGGGTGGGGCCTGACGCAGGATGAATTCCCAGTCCAGCGCCGTCAGCGCAACCTGACCCGCGCGCAACTGTTCGCGGCCGCGATGCTGCTTTACCCGACCTGGTACGACCCCTTTCGCGATCAGCTGTGCGAACTGGAAACGGTTCTGGACATTTTGGAGGCGCAGACCCGCGCATGGCGGCAGGACAGGCACGGTTGGACGGCCGCCGGTATGCGCCTGTGGAAACGCAGGCACATGCAGCAGATTTTCGGGCGGCATGGCACGTTGCGCTTTACGGCCACACAACCTGATGCCTCGGATCGCCCCCACATGGTCTGGGCCAGTCAGGCGCGCGACAGCGAAGGGGCCGTTCGTGTGGAAGACGGTTTTTTGCGTTCCCGCGGACTGGGGGCGGCGCTTGTTCCGCCCCTATCCCTGGTAACCGACGAAGTCGGTATCTACTATGACCCCACAAAGCCCAGCCAGTTGGAAAACCTGATCAGCGAGCGTGCAACTTTGCGCCCGGATCAGGAATTGCGCGCTGAACGGCTTGTTGAGAGATTGCTGGCCGATGGTTTGAGCAAATACAACACGGGCCAATCCGCGCCGGTTCTGCCCCATGGGCACCGAATTCTGGTGCCCGGACAGGTTGAAGATGACGCCTCGATCCTGCTGGGCACCAACACGGTGCGCAGCAATCTGGGCCTGCTGCAAACAGCGCGCGAGGCCAACCCCGAAGCTATCCTGATCTACAAACCGCACCCTGATGTCGAAGCTGGGTTGCGGGATGGCCAGATAGACGCAGAGTCAATTGCGGACCTTGTCGTGACCCGAACTGACCCTGCCTCGCTGCTGACGCAGGTGGACGAGGTGTGGACGATGACATCGCTATTGGGGTTCGAGGCATTGTTGCGCGGGGTGAAGGTCACGACTCTGGGCGCGCCCTTCTATGCGGGATGGGGCCTGACCACCGATCTGGATACCGTCCCCGTCAGGCGAGGTGCACGGCCGTCGCTGATGGGCTTGGTACACGCCACCTTGATTGACTATCCACGCTATTTCGATCCGATCACCAGACGACCCTGCCCTGTCGAAGTGGCTGTTGAACGTTTGGCGCTGGGGTATTCGGCACCGTCCGGTCCGTTCAACCGGTTTCTGTCAAAGCTTCAGGGCGCGTTCGCAACGCACGCTCATCTTTGGCGTTGACGTTATTCCGACGCTCTGCGCCAACGATGTAATACATCCCCGCCGACCGCCTGCGTCTCGATCAATTCGAATTTGGGGGCGGCCTCCAGCGTTTCCAGACCTAGTGTCCCGACCGCGGCCAGGCCTTCGGCCCCGATGGTTAAGCCGGCAGTGAACCCGATCAGCTCGTCCACCAGATCTTCGGCCAACAGCGAGGCCCCAAGCGCGGCACCGCCTTCGCAGAAGACACTGGTCAAACCGGCCTGACCCAGTTGCTGAAGCAGATCCACCGCGTCGATATGGTGATCTTTCAACGCACAGGGGATCAGCTTTGCTCCCAATCCCTCCCACGCCTGTGCACGTTCGGCATCCGGGTGATGCGCATGGCAGAGCCAGACAGGTATCTTTGAGGCTGTGCGCGCCAGCTGCCCCATCAGAGAAATATCCATATGGCGGGACACCACGACGCGGACGGGTTGATGCTCAACGCCAAGATCCCGCACGGTCAGCGAGGGGTCGTCGGCGCGCGCCGTCCCTGCCCCGACCATCACCGCATCGTGACGTGCACGCATGGCATGGACCACACGACGTGCCTGCGGTCCGGTGATCCATTGGCTGTGCCCTGTCGAGGTTGCGATGCGCCCGTCAAAACTGCTGGCCATCTTCAGCGTCACAAAAGGCCGGCCTTGTTCAGTCTTGAGGAAAAAGCCTTCCAGATCCCGTTCTGCCTGTTCCGCAAGAACGCCAGTTACAACGTCAATTCCCGCCTCGCGCAACATGGCAAAACCCTGCCCGGCCACGCGCGGATCGCTGTCTTCGACAGCGGCCACAACACGGGATACTCCTGCCGCAATCAAGGCCTCGGCGCAGGGCGGCGTTTTGCCGTGATGGGCACAGGGTTCCAGCGTTACATAGGCGGTCGCACCACGCGCACCCTGCCCGGCCTGAGCCAAGGCTTCGGTCTCGGCATGAGGGCGGCCACCCGGCTGTGTCCAGCCCCGCCCGATGATCCGGTCATCACGAACGATGACACACCCCACAGCGGGGTTCGGCCAGCACATCCCCTGACCGCGCCGCCCCAAAGACAGGGCAAGCGCCATGAATCGCTTATCTGTTTCGTTCACTCGTCAGTCGAAGGCTGCGGCGGGCGCAGTTCGTGGACGAACTCCTCGAAATCATCGGCCGCCTGGAAATTCTTGTACACACTCGCAAAGCGAACATAGGCGACAGTGTCGATCCGCGCCAGAGCTTCCATAACGATCTCACCGATCTTGTTGGACGGGATATCCGTGTCGCCCATGCTTTCCAGACGGCGCACGATGCCCGAAATCATCTGATCGATCCGTTCGGGATCAACGGGGCGTTTCTGCATCGAGATGCGGATCGAACGCTCCAGCTTGTCGCGATCGAAATCTTCGCGTTTACCATTGGTCTTTATGACAACCAGATCACGCAGTTGCACACGTTCGTAGGTCGTGAACCGTCCGCCACAGGCCGGACAGAACCGGCGTCGGCGGATTGCCACGTGGTCCTCTGCCGGGCGTGAATCTTTCACCTGAGTGTCGATATTTCCGCAAAACGGGCAGCGCATCCGCCGTCTCCTCGTCCCATGTTCGGCCTCTTTTTGTAAGCGCTGCGGCTTACTTATCCACAACTATAGGGCAGCCGCTAGGGTTTGGGTAGTCGGAAATTCAAACCGCTAAATAGTGGGTCAGGCCAGATACGCCGCAACCTTCCTTTGATGCGGCGCAGTGCGGTGTTCAAACAGGTAAATCCCTTGCCATGTTCCCAGAACGGGTCGTCCCTGCGACACCGGGATCGTCAACGAAACCGGCAAGAGCGCGGCCTTGATATGCGCAGGCATATCGTCCGGGCCTTCGTAGGTGTGCCGCAGATACGACATGGCGTGGTTGTCTGACGGTGGAACCAGCCGTTCAAAGAACGCCTGAAGATCTGTTTGAACTTCGGGGTCCGCGTTTTCCTGGATCAGCAATGAGCAGGAAGTGTGGCGAACGAACAGGGTCAAGACCCCATCTTTCGCCACCCGTTCAAGCCATTGCAGAACGTCGGACGTGAATTCGTAAAGCCCCGGTCCATGGGTGTGCAAAACGAACTCGGTCTGCATCGTGACTATCCTGCGGGTTGGTCAGTCGTTGAAGAACGGTCGATAATTACACCGTGCATTCGCACCTTGTACAGATTCACTGTTGCCAGGCTGAAACCCGAACGAGACAAAGCTGCTTGGTTGTGCATCGACCGTTTGAGGCGGCTTGATGGAAAACTGAACCGCTGTTCTGCGACCGGTTGTGACACTGGGCCCGTATCCTCGCAACACGTAAATCCGGTCCGTCCAGCCCGACCCCAAGGTTCGACGTGCATAATCCGCGGCGGCGCACCAATAGCCTTCGGCGCGCATGTCGCCGCGGGGGATGACCTCGAAATCAGTGGCGTTTATGGGTTCCGTTCGAAACCCGTTCCGCGCAGCGTCTGCTGTCAATGGAACACTGAAGGCCAAGGCTGCCAACGCGGCGAAAGTGTATGACTGTTTCATGGTAATTTCTTCCCTGATTGTTTGTTCCAAATTGTGACCTCTGAATAGGTTAGTCGAACTTCACTGCGCGCACAGGGTGCCTCACGATCAATTCAGCCCGCCTGGTACATAGCGTGATCCGGCGTGAGCCAGCCTTGACAGCGGATCAGCAGGCCCAAGCCCGGCGTCGCAGAACAACGCGTCACTTGCAGAAAAAGAGCGTGCCGGGGAGCCCTGAGCAGAGATTGGTGATTTCTCCGAGGCTCTGACCTCATCCCCATGAAGGTCCCGACCCGGCAACAAAGCTGATTTGGACAGCCGCGCGCTACACTTCATGCGCGTTCCGGTCAAAACCTTTCGAGAACTTGCCAACAAGTAGTACTCAAGTGCAAAATCCTTTCTGCCAAAAGCCAAAGTCAACAAAGGGATTTCCCTGATAAACTGTTAATGTATTTGAGAACGTAAGGTGTTGTACCACGATGGATGTAGATATCGACCGACTACATTTTTTGATCCAGGCGCTGGATCGCCACGCCGGCAACAGCGAAGTATCCCAGCGGGTATTGCAACAGACCGGGCTGTGTCAGCAGGATATCGCGCCCCCTGCCGCAGTCTACAGCGCACATAAAGAGGCCCTGGTCATCCGGCACGCCTGTGACGCCGTTGGTGACATCACATTTGCGGCGCGCACTGGGCTCGAGGTCACGTCGGCCTCGACCGTAACAGGGTATATCAGTAAATACTCACGCGATTTGAGGCAGGTGATGGAAAACCTGTCCCGTTTTCATGGCATCATCGATCCGGCCATCGGGCTCAGCTTTCGTGTTGCCGGCAACTTCGCGGCCCTTGAGGCCGATTGGAAAGACGCCAGCTTTGCCCGCTATCATCGGCGCACGGAATTCCTGTTGTTCGCTGCGCTGGCCAGGATGAGAAACCTCACGCAGGTGAAGTTGCACCCGATCGAGATGCGCTTTCAGCACAAAGTTGGAAGCCACGCCAAAACCTACGAAAAGCTGGCAGGCTGCCCGGTGGTTTTCAACGCTGAAAAAATCGAGATCATTCTGCCGCTATCTGCGCTGGAATTGAAAGTGCCGACCTATGATCCAAAGCTGCGTGAGCATTTGCTGGAATACGGTGAACGTCTGCTGGCCGAAAAACCACCCACCAAGCACAAGACCCGCGCCCGTGTCGAAGGTCTGATCACCCGATCCCTGCCCGGCGCAATCCTGCAAGCCGAAGATGCGGCGGCTGACCTAGGGATGAGCCTCAGAACCTTCAGTCGACGCCTCAAGGATGAAGGCACAAGCTATCGCGATATTGTGGACGATCTAAGATGTGATCTGGCCCAGACTTTCATCACAAATGGCATGACTCTGTCTGAAATCTCATACGCGCTGGGGTATGCCGATCAGGCTGCTTTTTCGACCGCCTTCAAACGGTGGACAGGTCAGCCGCCCAGCGCCTTCAAGACCCGAGTGGAACATCCCATTCGGACAGCTGGCCGGGGGTCATCAGCCTGAAAAACCTCGCCCCGGCCTGTCCCATGAGTGGACAAGACCGATATAGAAAGGCACACCACCACGGCCTTGTGCTATCGCGCCAACGTGATGCGAGAACCAGCCAATGTGAACAAAAAAAGGCGCCTCTGACGGGGCGCCTTTGTTCTGATAGATCTTTGTTCTTATTGATCCAGGAAAGACCGGAGTTTTCGTGAACGGCTGGGATGCTTCAGCTTCCGCAGCGCCTTGGCCTCGATCTGACGGATCCGTTCGCGGGTCACGCTGAACTGTTGGCCGACTTCTTCCAACGTATGGTCGGTGTTCATACCGATGCCAAAACGCATCCGCAGAACCCGTTCTTCGCGCGGGGTGAGCGAGGCCAGAACCCTTGTGGTGGTTTCCTTGAGGTTTTCCTGAATGGCGCTGTCCAGGGGCAGCACGGCATTCTTGTCCTCGATGAAATCGCCCAGTTGGCTGTCTTCCTCGTCGCCGATGGGTGTTTCCAGAGAAATCGGCTCTTTGGCGATCTTCATCACCTTGCGCACCTTCTCGAGCGGCATCTGCAGCTTTTCGGCCAGTTCTTCCGGCGTCGGCTCGCGGCCGATTTCATGCAGCATCTGACGGCCCGTGCGCACCAGCTTGTTGATCGTTTCGATCATGTGAACCGGAATACGGATCGTGCGGGCCTGATCCGCGATCGAGCGGGTGATCGCCTGGCGGATCCACCAGGTCGCATAGGTCGAGAACTTATAGCCACGACGGTATTCGAACTTGTCCACCGCCTTCATCAGGCCGATGTTGCCTTCCTGAATAAGATCAAGGAATTGCAGGCCACGGTTGGTGTACTTTTTGGCGATCGAGATCACCAGGCGCAGGTTGGCTTCGACCATTTCCTTCTTGGCCTGCCGCGCCTCTTTCTCGCCCTTCTGAACCTGCTGCACAATACGGCGGAATTCCGAGATATCCAGACCGACATACTGGCCGACCTGAGCCATGTCGTTGCGCAGCTCTTCGACCTTCGCGGTCGAGCGTTCGATGAACATCTGCCATCCCCGGCCCGGCTTTTCGGCCATCTCGGCCAGCCAGTTCGGATCCAGTTCACGGCCCCGATACGCTTCGATGAACTCACGGCGGTTGATGCGTGCCTGATCGGCCAGCTTGACCATCGCGCTGTCCAGAGACATGACGCGGCGGTTGATGCCATAAAGCTGGTCGATCAGCGCCTCGATCCGGTTGTTGTGCAGGTGAAGGCCATTCACCAGTTCGACGATCTCAGCCCGCAGTTTCTGATAGGTTTCTTCATCCTTTTCACTGAACGTACCGTCTTCGTTCAGCGTGGCCGAAATCCGGCTGTCCTGCATTTCAGACAGCATCGAGAAGTCGGTCGAGATACGCTCCAACGTGGTCAAGACCTGATCCTTCAGCGCCGCTTCCATCGCGGCCAGCGACATGTTGGCCTGATCGTCGTCATCGTCATCGTCATCGTTGTTCAGCGGGTTGCCATCCGCATCCAGCTCGGGGCCGGTATCCTTGGCTGGCTTGTTCGCCTGCACGGCCGAGGTATCGACGACCGGCTCTTCAACGTCACCGTCTTCGTCCAACTGGTTTCCGAACGTGGTTTCCAGATCAATGACGTCCCGCAAAAGAATGTCTTCGGACAACAATTCGTCATGCCAGATTGTGATCGCCTGAAAGGTCAGCGGGCTTTCACACAGGCCCGCAATCATCGTGTTGCGACCGGCTTCGATCCGCTTGGCGATTGCGATCTCACCCTCGCGGCTCAGCAGTTCGACCGACCCCATCTCACGCAGATACATGCGCACGGGGTCGTCGGTGCGATCCAGCTTTTCTGTACCGGAACCGGCCAGTGCAACCTCACGGTTGCTTTCCGCGGCAACCAGTTCGGTCGATCCTTTGTTCTCTTCTTCTTCGGCCTCTTCATCTTCGATGATGTTGATGCCCATCTCGGACAGCATCGACATTACGTCTTCGATCTGTTCCGAACTGACCTGATCAGGCGGCAAGACCTGATTGAGCTGGTCGTAGGTAATGTAACCTTTCTCGCGAGCCTCGGCGATCATCTTCTTGACGTTCGCTTGGCTCATGTCCAGCGAGATTTCCTGTTCCTGCTCGTCGGATTTGCGGTCTTCGTTCGTATCCTTGGCGGCCATTCAATGCTCCTGCAGGGATGGGTGATTCGTCTCAGCCGAATCATTAGCGCGTATAAGTGATTCGGCCACCCGTTTACCCGTTTTTCTTTTCCAGTGCCTTACGAAAACACCACTTATCGGCGTTTCCGCTCGAATTTGATGCCAGACATGATCGCCGCAAACGCGTCTTTCTCGTCACGATTGATTCGCGCCCCATTGTCAGCAATGTCGAAAACGGCCCTATCCTCGTTCTGGCTTCGACTCGTGCGGTTGCGCTCTTCGGCGGCTTGCGCCAGCCGGTAAGTCAGCGCCTCATCGGGCAGATCAGACAACTCTTCTGCCGCTTCGGCAATCTCGGCATCCAACCCCCGGAGCGCTTTGATCTTTGCGAGTTCCTCGGCCAATGTCATCTCGGCCTTTTCAACGTCGCCTGGCTTGGACACACAGGGGATGACTGCCACATGGCGAAGGGTCAGCAGGTTTTCAAGGGCGTCAGGCCCCATTGATGCGATAATGTGGTCTTTCAGGTTGTCCGGGTCATCAATTGCGTGACGTAGGACAGCATCGCGCAATGCCGCATAGTCAGGATTGTGACATTCCATTTCTTCCAACTGTTGCTCAAATTGGACAACAACCTTGGGATTCAGAATTGAGATCGCCAGAATAGCGGCTTCGCGCAGCTGGATATCCGCGTTTTCCGATGAGGCCAGAAACGAACTGCGCGCGCCCGGCGTCGCGGTCTGCTGCGGCTGCCATTTTCCCCGCGGTTGCCACGGACGGTTTTGAGGTTGTCGTCGCGGGCGGAACAGTTGCCAGCGCAGGTCTTTGATTTCCTGACCGTAATGCAAGCGGATCGAGGGATCTTGGATCAGCTTGATCTTGTCCCGCAGTGCCTTGTCCAGTGCTGCCTTGCGTTCCGGGCTGTCGAATACCTTTCCTTCGGTTTCGCGCTGCCACAACAGTTTGACCATCGGTATGGCCCCTTCCAGAACGGCCTGAACGGCGCCCGGGCCTTCTGTGCGCAACAGATCGTCCGGGTCCTTGCCTTCGGGCATCAAGGCAAAACGCAGGGATTTTCCGGCCTCCAGCAGCGGCAGTGCCAGATCAACCGCCCGCATGGCCGCCCGCAGACCCGCGGCATCCCCGTCTAGTGCAATGATCGGTTCATCCGCGATCCGCCAGAGCAGGTGCAACTGATGTTCAGTAATGGCCGTTCCCAAAGGTGCAACCGACGCGCTAAACCCCGCCCCGGCCAGCGCGATCACGTCCATATACCCTTCGGCAACGATCAGCGGCTGCCCTTTGCCCGCCGCCTGCCGCGCCGGACCTTGATTGTAAAGGCTGCGCCCCTTGTCGAACAACTCGGTCTCGGGCGAGTTAAGGTATTTCGCGTTGTCATTCGGATCCATCGCGCGGCCACCGAATGCAATGCAGCGCCCACGCGGATCCCGGATCGGGAACATGATCCGGTTGCGGAAGGTGTCATAGGGTTTTTTGCCTTTGTTTGAAGGCTTGGCCAGCCCGGCGCCAAAGATCAGTTCCTCTGGGATGCTCTTGCCGCGCAGGTGATCCCAAAGCGCCTGCCAACTGTCCGGCGCAAACCCGATCTCCCACCGATCCAGCGCGCTTTGATCCAAACCCCGGCGCGACAGGTAATCCCGTGCCTCTGCCCCCGCCGCTGTTTTCAGCTGCAAGCGGAAAAACTGCACCGCCTGTTCCATCACATCGGCAAGCTGACTGCGGCGATCCTGCTTTTCCTGTGCTTTCGGATCCCGCGCAGGCATCGGCATGCCAGCCTCTCGGGCGAGGATTTCAACCGCTTCGATGAACGAAACATTTTCCGTTTCTTTCACAAAGCTGATCGCGTCGCCCTTGGCGTGACAGCCGAAGCAGTAATAAAACCCCTTCTGATCATCGACATGGAATGAGGCCGTCTTTTCGTGATGAAACGGGCAAGGCGCCCACATGTCACCTTTGCCTTGATTGGATTTGCGCTGATCCCACATCACCTTGCGCCCGACGACCTGAGACAGGCTCAGGCGGGTGCGCAGTTCATCCAGAAATCCGGGGGGCAGTGACATATGTCAAACCTGACAGAAACAGGAACGCGCGCCAAGGGGATGGCGCGCGTTTGTCCACAGGGAAATGTCCGGGCTGTGGATTATTGCTGCAAACACAACTCAAGCCAAGCAGCGCCCAGATCCTTTTTGCGCACATCGCGCATCTTTTGTTCATAGACCCACGGCGTGATCAACGGAATCGCGGCATTGTAGTTCTCGGGCCATGTCGGGCCACTATCCGCCACGGCTTGCGCCACATCGCGTTCTTTCACGCGGTCCAGCCGCGCCTTTTGGATCGCGGCCACCACATCCGCCTGATATTTGCAGCTTTGTTCCTTAGTTTCCTGAGCGGCCAAAGGGGTGGCCAGTAGAGCCGCGACAATGGCTATACGCAACATGGAGGTCTCCGGGATTCGTTTCTCTGAGTGTCTACTATCCGTCAAACTAACGGGCCGCCATCGACATTCAAGCCGCAGCGCGAACCGGCGGGGCGAAATGATCACCCCGCCCGCCTGCTTTACAGCCCCTTGGCGCGATAGCTTTTGGCCACGCGGTCGATCGCCACGATATAGGCCGCAGTACGCAGGTCTTCGACATCGTCGCGGCTGTGCCACACTTCACGCATGGACTGGTAGGCGATCCGCATCGTGTCATCGAGGCCCGAGCGCACCAGTTCAAGCTCATCGGCACCCTTGAGGTATTTTGCTTTAAAGTCCGGAGACATCGACCACGCGTCACCCAGATACCTGTCCAGCCGCTCCAGTTCGCTGACGATCAGTTCATGTCGCGCCTCTTCCTGGCGGCGCTGCATCCGGCCGAAACGAATGTGGCTTAGATTCTTGACCCATTCAAAATAAGACACCGTCACACCACCCGCGTTGGCATACATATCCGGGATGATAACGGTGCCTTTCTTGCGAAGAATCTCATCCGCGCCAGCGGTGACCGGGCCATTCGCTGCCTCGATGATCAAAGGTGCCTTGATCCGCTCGGCGTTGGAAAGGTTGATGACACCCTCAAGGGCAGCCGGGATCAGAATGTCGCACTCAGCCTCCAGAACGCTTGCACCTTCCGCTGAATGAGTCGCGTCCGGATAATCCTTGACGCCGCCATGCTTGACGATCCACTGGCGGACGGCTTCGACGTCGATACCATCCGGGTTAAAAAGCGCTCCGTCCCATTCAATGATACCTACAACGCGTGAACCGTCTTCCTCGCTCAGAAACTTCGCGGCGTGATACCCCACGTTGCCGAGCCCCTGCACCACAACACGCTTGCCGTCCAGCTTGCCCGACAGGCCGGCCGTCTTGACGTCTTCGGGGTGACGGAAAAATTCACGCAGAGCGTATTGAATGCCGCGTCCGGTCGCTTCGACCCGCCCGGCGATGCCACCTGCGTTCAATGGCTTGCCGGTCACACAGGCCCGTGCATTGATGTCGGTGGTGTTCATCCGCGCGTATTGGTCCGCCATCCAGGCCATCTCGCGTTCGCCCGTTCCCATGTCGGGCGCCGGAACGTTCTGCGACGGGTTGATCAGATCCCGCTTGGCAAGTTCATAGGCAAAGCGGCGCGTGATCTGTTCCAGTTCGTGTTCTTCGTATTTCCGCGGATCAATGCAAAGACCGCCTTTCGATCCGCCAAAAGGCGTTTCGACGAGGGCGCATTTGTACGTCATCAACGCAGCCAGCGCTTCGACCTCATCCTGATTCACCGCAGTGGCATAGCGAATGCCGCCTTTGACCGGCTCCATATGTTCGGAATGGACAGACCTGTACCCGGTGAAGGTGTGGATCTCACCGCGCAGACGCACACCGAACCGAACTGTGTAGGTCGCGTTGCAAACCCGGATTTTCTGCTCCAGCCCCGGCGGCAGTTCCATCAGGGCGGCCGCCCTGTTGAACATCAGGTCAACACTCTGGCGAAAGCTTGGTTCTTGGATGCCGGTCATAAAATCCTCCGTACCGCTGGATGACGAAACGTCATGACGTTTTGTCGCACCACTCAAGTCTGGCTGCAATCAAACAATGCACTTTTTTTCATCACCTACCTAACACAGACTTAAGTTTCTGATGGTGAGTCGCCCAATCCGGTCAATCGCTTAACGGATTGTTTTCATTTCATCGACAGACCATGGGAAAACGTGAAAATTATACCCCCTGAGCGCCCAAAAAGGCCAAAACCAAGCCTTTTTCGCCCAATTCACGCCACGTTTGAAAATTAACTTTGTCCCAAATCTCTTTTTCTTTGACGCACGAATTCGACGTGTGAAGCGGAGTAACCAGAATGCTGAATTCCTTGCTTTGTAACGACGGCTCGAAACCGAAGCGCAAAACGTTCAAATTAGAGCAGTTCGCTCGCAACGAAGATGGCGCCTTCACTATTTTCGTATTGTTTATGGTGGTCTTGATGCTGGCGATTACCGGCATGGCCATGGATGTCATGAAATATGAACGCGACCGTGCCAGCCTGCAATCCACACTGGATCGCGCTGTGCTTGCCGCCGCGGACCTCGACCAGGACCTTCCCGCCAAGGCGGTCGTCGATTCTTACATGGACAAGGCCGGGCTGGGCAATTTGAACGCCATTACGACGGTTGTTGAAGGTTTCGGCTCCAAAAAAGTAAGTGCTACAGCCGAAGCCGTTGTTCCAACCCGCTATCTGAGGTTCGGCAAAGTCACCGAACTGGGTCTCGTTGCGACCAGTGCAGCTGAAGAATCCATTGGCGCCGTTGAAATCTCATTGATTCTCGACATCTCCGGCTCAATGTCGCGCTCGTCTGCCACACCATCGAAGACAAAAATCGCGGTTTTGAGAGAAGCTGCGTCAGAATTTGTCAGGCTCATGCTGGACAAACCGAACGAAACGCAGATTTCAATCTCGATTGTTCCTTACGCAACGCAGGTCAACGCAGGAGCATCGATTCTGGACAAGTTCACGAATGTCACCCAAGAACACAGCTATTCGCACTGCGTAAACTTCATTCCGGAACAGTACAGCGATTCTGATCTGGAACGCGATGACACGTTGGAGCGCACCGCCCATTTCGATCCTTTCACCTATTCTGAAGGGTCAATCGACCTGCCCGTTTGTCCGGTCCGCGCAGGAAGCGCAATCACCCCTGTCACCGACAATATGAACAAACTGCTTGCTCAGATTGCGTCCCTCACCCCCGGTGGGAACACGTCGATCGATATTGGGATGAAGTGGGGAACTGCCCTGCTGGACCCGAGCATGCGCGGAATTGTTCGCGACCTGTCGCTGGAACAGGATCCGTCCCATGCAGGTACAACAATTGTGCCATCAAAATTCTCGGTCCGTCCCTCGGACTATGGCACCGACGTTCTGAAGATCGCCATTGTTATGACCGATGGTCAGAACACCGATCAATACATGCTTAACCCATCGCTGCGCGAAGGTATGTCAGACGTCTGGTACAACCCGGAAGCTGATGAATACACCGTGTACCATTCTCAGGGTCGTCCGAATTTTTTCTGGCCTCAGCAAGATGTTTGGGCGGATCATCCCTACGGAAACCCGGAACCTGAGACGCAGCTGAACGAAGAACCTGGAACAGCCGTTAGGTTGTCATATCCTGAACTGTTTAACCGAGTATCTTTGGCATGGAACGCACGGTACAACTATTACTGGCAGTCCAGCGGTTGGGCGGAATGGTATTCAAAGGCCTACGCGAAAGTTGAAACGTCGGCCAAGAACCAGCGCACCAAGCATATTTGTGATGCGGCCAAAGACCAGGGTATCATTGTTTACGGCATCGCTTTCGAAGCGCCCAGAAGCGGGTACAGGACCCTCAAAGACTGTGCCAGCTCTGACAGCCACGTCTATGACGTAAGTGGCCTGAACCTTGAGAAAGCCTTTGAATCCATCGCATCGTCGATCCGCAAACTGAGGCTAACCCAATGATCAGCGGAAAGCTGTCGCAACTCCGTCTGTTTCGGCAATCCGAGGCAGGGAATGCGACAATCGAGTTCATCATGCTCGTACCCTTCTTCCTGGCGCTTCTCGTGGCAGGAGCCGAACTGTCCATCATCACAATGAAGCATGCTGCTTTGGAGCGTGGAGTTGACCTGATCGTAAGGGATATTCGGCTGGGTACGGGTACAAACTGGAATCACGACGTGATCAGGGATCGGATTTGCGAAGTGTCCGGAATCAAGGATTGTACAGGGAATTTGCGACTACAAATGGTCAAGCAGGACGCGTTCGCTGGTATCGTGCTTTCAGACAGCATCCCCTGCACGGACAGTTCCGAAGATCCCAAGCCGGTTTTGGATTTCAAAAGCGGCCAATCCAATGAGTTGATGATCCTGCGAGCCTGCCTGCGCATAGATCCGGTTCTTGAGACCTCAGCCATTGCCAAGCTTGTCCCGGACGCTACCGGCCACTATGCGGTGACCGCAACAACGGCATTCGTACAGGAGCCAGAGTAAGATCATGTCTGTACTCCAATATCTGAAAAATCGCGTCAAAGTCTTCAAGAAAGACGAAAGCGGCATACTGACCGTTGAAGCCCTCATGATTTTTCCATTGATGTTATGGACGATCACGTTCACGTTCACTGCATTCGAGGGGTTTCGTCAAAGCGCCTCCAATCTGAAGGCAGCTTATACGATCAGCGATCTGATTTCGCGTGAAACGCGGGCCGTGACCGATGTGTATATCGACTCGCTGCACGATTTGGCAGGCAAGATGGTCAACAACCGGTCAGATGTGAAGATGCGTATTTCTCTGATTATTTACGATGAGGACGATGATCGCCACTACGTTCGCTGGTCGACCGTACGCGGCTTTGATCAGGAATGGGATGACAACAGGATCGATGAAATCGAAGACCGCCTGCCACCGATGCCCAATCAGGACACCGTTATTCTAGTTGAAACGTCCAATGAATACATCCCCACGTTCAGACCGGGCTGGGATTTTGCGACAGGTATCACCTTTGAGAACTTCATCTTTACCCGTCCCCGCTTTACAAACGAAGTTGCTTGTAACTTAACTCAGACCCCGTTCGTCTGCACAAATAGCGGATAGAATTTCGGACATGAACTTGGCCTCGGCGGCAGATGTCATGCCGCCCACGCCAACCCGGCGACCGATCCGCCACCACAAGCCGGGGGCCCATTGGTTCGTATCTTTGAGCTTGGTGCGAACCAGAAAACCGTTTGACGGCTTGAACGCAAACACACCGCGATCCACCGATTCAATATCAGCCACCTTCGCGATCAATCGGCCTGACCCGGTACGCAACTCCGACTGTGTCAGTTCAATATGGTCCTGGGTCGCGTGCCATACACGATAGGCCAGCCAAAGCGACGCGCCCCCTACAGCAAAAAGAAATACTTGCCACGCCGGTTCGGGCGGCGATGCCAAAGCGACGTATGTGACCAGCATCCCAACCGTCGACAGCATCCCTACTCCGATCCACCGTCTGGGGGATGATGCCTGAATCGTTGCCACCACTTCGTCCTGCATGGATGTCTCCTTTCCGTTCCGCTTCGACTTAGCGATTTTCCGGGGGAAACAACAGGGCTTTGGTTGCGCAGCAAATTTGCACAGCTCCGGTTAATTGACGCTGATTGACCGCATTCACGCAGGGGTTACATGCTGATCAAACGAACCGGAGGCGAATATGTCCCTTAGACCCACACTTGAAACACGCAGGGCCACCCCGACGATGGAAGGGGCTGGCGTGAAACTTCACCGCGCATTCGGATTTCAGGACCCGTCCGAACTTGATCCATTCCTGCTGTTCGACGATTTCAGGAACGAACGCCCGCAGGACTATCAGGCCGGTTTTCCCTGGCATCCGCATCGCGGAATCGAGACGATCACCTATGTTCTGGCCGGATCGGTCGAGCACTCGGATTCGCTGGGCAACACCGGCACTTTGGGCGCGGGCGACGTGCAGTGGATGACGGCGGGGTCCGGAATCCTGCATCAGGAAATGCCGCAGGGAAACACCTCGGGGCAGATGCACGGGTTTCAGCTTTGGGGCAACCTGCCTTCGGATCAGAAGATGACTGCCCCGCGCTATCAGGATGTTCAAAGCAATGATATCCCCGAAGTCACTGATGACGACGGCACCACCGTTCGTGTGATTGTAGGAGAGTTCTGGGGCAAAACCGGCCCCGTGGATGGCATCGCGGCAGATCCACAATATCTGGACATCTCGGTTCCCGCGGGTGTGAAGAAGACCTTCCGCATCGACACTTACCGCCGAGCCTTTGCCTATGTCTTTCAAGGTCAGGCAGCCTTTGCAGATGCGTCACGCCCGTCCGGTGTGCTGTTGGAAAAAGAGGTCGCCGGGCAAGAGGTGAATATCCGGGATATGTCGGGCGACCGCACGCTTGTCCGTTTCGGGACGGGGGACGAAATCACCGTTCAGGCTGGCCCCGAAGGCGTGCGATTTCTGTTGATCTCGGGGGCTCCGATCAATGAGCCCGTCGCATGGCACGGGCCTATTGTGATGAACACGCGGGCCGAACTGGAACAAGCCTTTCGGGAGTTGCGTAACGGGACCTTCATTCGCCCTGCGCACTGACACAGTGACGGTCTGGCCCTGTCAGGCCGTTACTGCCTTATGCACCATGTTCCAATAAATCTGTTCGACCTCGTCCAGTGACAGTCGCCCTCCGGACCTGTACCAGGTCATCACACCGTTCAACATGGCAATCACCGCCAGCGTGGCGATCTTGGTGTCCGGTATCGCAAACTGACCAGCCTTCTGGCCAGAGTGAAGGATGTCTTCCAACGCGTTTTCATACTGACGCCGAAGATCTTCGATTTCGGCGAAGTTTTCGGGTGAGAGGTTGCGCAGTTCCATATAGGCGATGAACACCTCGTCCGGGCGTTGCAGGTGGAAACGTATGTGAAAACCGACAAATCGGCGCAACGCTTGCTGGCAGTCATCGCAGCGCTCCAGCGCGTTGAGCGCCGAAAGCAGATCCTGCATATGCTCTCGCATCAACCGATACAGCAAACTCTGCTTGTCCGGCGTGTAATTGTATAGCGCCCCCGCCTGAACGCCGACCTCTTTCGCGATCTGCCGCATCGAAACCGCCGCATAACCGTGGCGCGCAAACAGGTTCAGGGCCGCCTTTCGAATGCGCGGGCCTGTGATATCAGAGTGGGAGCCTTGAGTACGTGCCATCCGCCCACAGTATCTGAACAAATGTTCATATAGAACCCCGCTTGATCGGCGCCGGCAAAAGGTGCATCACGAAAGGACGAACGAAACCGAAAAGCGTGCCACATGAAACTGCTGCCTGTTCTGCCTATTATTCTTGTGTTTGCCGGGTGTTCAGACTTTCCCGAACTTGAAGGCAGTGAACCGGCCTCGGTCAAATCGGCCCCCTACCCGCGTCTTATTCCGGTGCAGGAAACGTTGGGGCCTTCGATTGATCCCGTCAGCCAGGCCGCAGAGGTGGAAGAAGACCTGACGCAGCGCAGCGAGGCGCTGGCGAAAAAGGCTCAGGCGTTGCAAAACGCGCAAACCAACTAAAGCGTGACATTTGACCTCGACAATCCCCCGGTGACGGATTGCACCCTTGGCCTGAACCCGATAAGGCAGCGCTGATCGGGCAGGCGTCCGAATTCAGACAAGTTTCGAGCGGAAAGGAACCCACGACATGACACAGGCACTGCGGCTGGGAATTGCGGGCTTGGGAACTGTCGGCGTGGGTGTCGTCAAAATTGTTCGCCGCCATGCAGATTTGCTGAAGGCGCGCACGGGCCGGTCGATTGAAATCGTGGCCGTATCGGCGCGGGATCCGAACAAGGACCGCGGTGTGAACCTGTCGGATTATGCCTGGGAAACCGACCCGGTTGCGCTGGCGAAACGTGACGATATCGATGTCTATGTCGAACTGATGGGCGGTGAAAACGGTCCGGCCAAGGCCTCGGTCGAAGCCGCGCTGGCCAGCGGCAAAGACGTCGTGACCGCCAACAAGGCATTGCTGGCCATTCACGGGCAGGAACTGGCCGAACAGGCCGAAGCTGCTGGCCGCGTCATCCGGTTTGAGGCCGCAGTCGCGGGCGGTATCCCCGTCATCAAATCCCTGACCGAGGGGCTGGCCGGAAACGAGATCACACGCGTGATGGGCGTGATGAACGGTACCTGCAACTACATTCTGACCCGGATGCAATCGCAGCGTCAGGGCTATAACGCCCTTTTCGATGAATGTGCAGAACTTGGGTATCTTGAGGCCGACCCCAATCTGGATGTCGGTGGCATCGACGCCGCGCACAAACTGGCTTTGCTGGCCTCGATCGCTTTTGGCACCAAGCCGAATTTTGACGGGATTGAGATCGAAGGCATTCAGCAAATCAGCCTCGACGATATCGACCAGGCCGAGGATATGGGCTTTCGCATCAAACTGCTGGGCGTGGCACAGCGCACCGCGCGCGGGCTGGAACAACGCATGCAGCCTTGCCTTGTGCCCAGCGACTCGCCCTTGGGGCAATTGGAAGGCGGCACCAACATGGTGGTGATCGAAGGCGACGCGGTTGAACAGGTTGTTCTGCGCGGCCCCGGTGCGGGTGAAGGCCCGACGGCCAGCGCCGTGATGGGCGACGTGTGCGATCTGGCACGCGGGCTGCAAATCCCGACCTTTGGCCGACCGGCCAAATCGCTTGAGGCTGCGGCGCCCGCCGTCACGGGCCTGCCAGCGCCTTATTATCTGCGGCTGGGTCTGCTGGATAAACCGGGCGCACTGGCCAAGGTTGCAGCCATTCTGGGCGATGCCGGTGTTTCCATAGACAGGATGCGCCAGTACGCCCATGCCGAAAGCACGGCGCCTGTGCTGATCGTTACCCACAAAACCACCCGCGCCGCGCTGGACGTTGCGCTGGACGGGTTCCTGGAAACGGATGTGGTTGCCGGTGCCCCCGTCGCGTTGCGGATTGAAGAGGTTTGAACTTGCGACCTGTATGAAACGCAAGCTATGCCGATAGAAACGGCTTAAATGACCAGAGGATACATGACAATGAGTGCTGCCAAAACCGATTTCAACGACCGCCTGCTGTCTCTGGGGCTGGCAAGGGTGGCGGAACAGGCTGCGCTGGCCTCGGCTTCGCTGGTGGGGCGTGGTGACGAGAAAGCCGCCGATCAGGCCGCCGTAAATGCGATGCGCGAACAGCTGAACCTGCTGGACATAGCTGGCGTCGTGGTGATCGGCGAAGGCGAACGCGACGAAGCTCCGATGCTTTATATTGGCGAAGAAGTCGGCACCGGAAACGGCCCCGGCGTGGACATCGCGCTGGATCCGCTGGAAGGCACAACACTGACCGCAAAGGATATGCCCAACGCGCTGACCGTGATTGCCATGGGCCCGCGCGGCTCGATGCTGCATGCGCCCGACGTTTACATGGACAAGCTGGCTGTTGGTCCGGGCCTGCCCGAGGGTGTCGTCAATCTGGACATGTCTCCACGTGAACGGGTGGAAGCCTTGGCAAAGGCCAAGAACTGCAAGCCTGCGGACATCACTGTCTGCATTCTTGAACGCCCGCGTCACGAGGCGATGATCGCCGAAGTGCGCGAAACCGGAGCATCGATCCGCCTGATCACCGATGGTGACGTGGCAGGTGTCATGCATTGCGCAGAAAGCGAAGTGACCGGCATCGACATGTATATGGGCCAGGGTGGCGCCCCCGAAGGCGTGCTTGCCGCCGCCGCGCTGAAATGCATGGGCGGTCAGATCTTTGGTCGCCTGTTGTTCCGCAACGATGACGAGCGGGGCCGTGCTGCCAAGGCGGGCATCACCGATCTGGACCGGGTCTATTCGCGCGATGAAATGGTGACCGCGGATGTGATCTTTGCCGCAACGGGTGTAACCGGCGGCTCTCTGTTGCCGCGCATCAAGCGCGAGCCGGGTTGGGTGGAAACCACGACGTTGCTGATGCGTTCAAAGACCGGGTCCGTACGCCGCATGTCGTATCGCACCCCCACGTGGCCGCACGATAACGCCTAACGGCTTGCGCCGTTGCCTCCGGCGGGAGTATTTGGGAAAAGATGAAAAGGCCGGGTCCGAAAGGATCCGGCCTTGGTTCACAAGGGGCAGGCAATGGGTTTTCTTGGCGTAGAACAATCACTGACCGGGCGGCGCTGGGTTGGCCCGGAAGCCGAGCTGGAACGGGCTGCCGAGATGATGACACAACAGACCGACCTGCCGCGTGCGGTATGTCAGGTTCTGGCCCGTCGTGGCGTGCCGGTCATGGAGGCGCGCGGCTTTCTGGACCCCAAGCTCAAAGAGCTGCTGCCAGATCCCCGCGATATGAAGGACATGGAAACGGCGGCGGCGCGTTTTCTGGACGCCGTACGCCATCGCCAGAAAATCGCGGTGTTCGCGGATTACGATGTTGACGGCGGCTGTTCTGCCGCGCTGTTGCTGGTTTGGCTTCGGCAGATGGGGTTGCAGGCGACGCTTTATGTGCCGGATCGGATTGATGAGGGATATGGTCCGAATGTTCCGGCAATGCGGGAACTGGCAACCAGCCACGACCTGATCATTTGCGTCGATTGCGGCACGCTCAGCCATGAACCGATTGCCGTAGCCACGGGGGCGGACGTGATTGTTCTGGATCACCACCTCGGCGGCGAAACCCTGCCGGATTGCATTGCAGTCGTGAATCCCAACCGGCAAGATGAAAGCGGTGATCTGGGCTATTTCTGCGCGGCGGGTGTCGTGTTTCTGATGCTGGTCGAAGCAGGCCGCCAGCTGCGCGCGGCAGGCGCAAAAGGGCCTGACCTGATATCGATGCTGGATCTGGTGGCCCTGGCAACCGTAGCTGACGTTGCGCCTTTGATCGGTGCCAATCGCGCCCTGGTTCGACAAGGCCTGAAAGTGATGGCGCAAAGGCAACGCCCCGGACTTGTCGCGTTGTCCGATGTCTCGCGCATGGACACGGCGCCCAACAGCTATCACCTGGGTTTTCTGCTTGGCCCCCGCGTGAACGCAGGCGGTCGCATCGGGCAGGCCGATCTGGGCGCCCGCCTGCTGAGCACGGATTCCCTGCACGAGGCACAGGCCCTGTCCGAACGTCTGGACGCGCTGAACACGGAACGCCGGGATATTGAAAACGCCGTGCGCGCCGCCGCGATGGAGCAGGCCGAGGGTCGCGGGCTCGACGCGCCCCTGGTCTGGGCCGCCGGTGAAGGCTGGCATCCGGGTGTGGTGGGCATCGTGGCGTCTCGTTTGAAGGAAACCGCCAACCGTCCGGCCATCGTGATCGGCTTTGACGGTGATGAGGGTAAAGGCTCGGGGCGTTCGGTCTCGGGCGTGGATCTGGGGGCGTCGATCCAGCGGCTCGCGGCCGAAGGGTTGCTGGTCAAGGGTGGCGGTCACAAGATGGCCGCTGGGCTAACCGTCATGCGCGACAAACTGGAACCCGCCATGGAACGCCTCAGCGAGCTGCTGGCAAAACAAGGCGCAGGTCAGGGCGGCCCTGCCGATATGAAGCTGGAAGGCGCCCTCATGCCGGGTGCCGCGACAGTGGACCTTGTCCAACAGATCGAACAGGCCGGACCGTTTGGCGCCGGAGCCCCTGCCCCGCGATACGCACTTCCGGATCTTCAGGTGCGTTTTGCCAAACGTGTCGGGGAAACGCACCTGAAGTTGTCATTATCCGATGGCATGGGTGGTGGGCTGGATGCGATTGCCTTTGGTGCCTTTGACGTTCCGATGGGCGAGAGACTGTCAAATCATGGTGGCGCACGCTTTCATTTTGCAGGCCGGCTTGAGGTGAACACCTGGGGCGGGCGGCAATCCGTGCAGCTCAGGCTCGAGGACGCGGCAGAGGCAAATTGACGTCTCGCTCGGACGGCATAAAAAACTTTCTCATCCCTGCGTTTTTCGGCTTGCGGGGGTCACGGTGAAACCGTAAAAGGCCCTCCACAAGCCAGCGTGGCCCGTTCGTCTATCGGTTAGGACGCCAGGTTTTCAACCTGGAAAGAGGGGTTCGATTCCCCTACGGGCTACCACTTGCGCTTGCGTCACTACCAAGTGGCCCGTTCGTCTATCGGTTAGGACGCCAGGTTTTCAACCTGGAAAGAGGGGTTCGATTCCCCTACGGGCTACCATTTCTCCTGATCAAACCCCAAACTTTTCTCGGCACAGGTTCTCGATCTTTTGCCAGGTGGATTTGTATTCGGGTGTGTTTTCTGCCGCGTAGTGAAAGTTTTTCATCAGCCCGGTCAGTTGCGTAAACACCTGCCTTACCTCGGCTTTGTCCGAGAAGACCGCTTTGGATTGCGTCACATCGTACACAAGCTTGAACGTCTTTATCTGCCGTTCAAGCGGCACTGTCGCATCGACTGTGTCAAATGCGTCCTGCTGCAAGTAGACCATATCGACGAACAAGGCTTTCTGTTGGGTTACAAAGTCGTCAATTGTGACGCCCTCTTCCCCAGTGACCTGCATCATCTGATCGACCTGTTCGCCTTTTTCGATCAGGGCCAACAGGGTGCGCACTTTGGCTGTCCACCCCGGTTCGGCGTTCCTGTCATACCAGTCGGACAATTGGTCAGTATACCGAGACCAGCTGAGCATCGGATCGACCGCTGGATAAAATCGCTTGTAGGCGCGTTCGGATGACAACCCGAGGAAACACTTGACCGTCGACAAGGTCGACTGGGTTACCGGCTCGTCAAAATTGCCTCCAGCAGGCGAAACCGTTCCGATCAGCGTCAGGCTGCCAAGATCGCCGTCATTCGTTTTCAGCGCCCCGGCACGTTCATACAAACCCTTGATCGAGCTTTCCAGATAGGCCGGGAACCCCTCTTCGCCCGGGATCTCTTCGAGCTTGCCCGAGGTCTCGCGCATGGCTTGCGCCCACCGGCTGGTGCTGTCGGCGATCAACAAGACATCATAGCCCATCTGGCGGTAGTATTCCCCCAACGTGATCCCGGTGAAGATCGACGCCTCGCGCGCGGCAACCGGCATGGATGACGTGTTGCAGATGATGATCGTCCGATCCATCAGGCTGCCACCGGTGGTTGGATCGGTCATCTTCGGAAATTCCTCGATGGTCTCGACCACCTCACCTGCACGTTCGCCGCAGGCCACGACGATCACGATATCAACTTTCGCGTTCCGTGCGATCAGGTTTTGCAGCACGGTCTTGCCCGCACCGAACGGCCCGGGAATACAGGCGGTGCCGCCGCGTGCAATCGGAAAGAACGTGTCGATCAGCCGTTGCGACGTCAGAACCGGTTCCGTGGGATACAACCGCTCGGACAGTGCGCGCTTCAGTATGTTTTCCGGCAATGGTCGCCGAACCGGCCATTTCTGCAAAAGCGTCAGCGTATGCTCGCCACCGTCTTCGTCTTCCAGGCGGGCCACGATGTCATGGATCGTGGCCGCGCCTTTTTGCACCCAGACCACCTTGTACGCGCCGGTCCAGTTGAACGGCAGCATGATCTTGTGGCTGAAATGGCCTTCGGGCACCGTTCCGATACTGTCCCCGGCAGTGACCGTGTCGCCCACCTTAACGGACGGCGTAAAGGACCATTTCGCGTTTTCATCCAAGGGCGCGACATCTGCGCCGCGCGGCAGGAAGGTACCAAATGCTGCCGCCACCTTGGGCAAAGGCGACTGCAACCCGTCAAACACCTGCCCCAGCAGCCCCGGACCCAGCTCTACCGACAAGAGCTGACCTGATTGCTCCACCGGGTCGTCGACCGCCACCCCATCAGTGCTTTCATAGACCTGAACGTCCGCCATATCCCCACGTACGCGCAGCACTTCGCCCTTGAGCCTTTCCTGACGCCCACCGGGACCGGAACGCGAAGGCAATATGTAAACCACTTCGTTTTTGACCAGTTGACCGGGGTGGCCGGTCGCGTCCGGATTGGCCTGTATCCGCACAAGCCCTTCCTGAACCAGGACGACGCGTGCGGTCGATGAATGTTTGGCTGAGATTGGGGCTGTCATGCGCTTGCTCCCTCAAAATCGACATCAGCGAAGTCGGCCATGGCCTGTTGTGCCAGTTTCTCAAATCTCTTGGCGGCTTCCGCAGCGCTGCTTTGCGCCCAGCGGTCGAAGATGTTCCAGATCAGAACGTAGATGGCGACCGCCTCGAAATCGAACATGTGACGAGCCGCGTGCCGCTTGAGCTGCTTGTGGCTTATCGACAAAAGCAGACGTTCCAGACCCAGCGGATCGTCGTTTTCCAGCAATTGAGTTGCCTCTTTCATCCAGGGCATGAGCCGTTCCAGCCGAAAGCTGGGATCACCCCAATTGGCGGGGATGTGGCGGCTCCATCGTCCGACTCCGAAGGCGCCTGAAGGTGCTGGTTCTCCGCGTTTCCGCAATCGCAGCGCCGCGACCACAGAGCGTAGTTCCATGCGGTCCATGAGGAGTTTACGCAAGGTGGGCTGAGGGATGTCCACCATCGCTTGTTTGCAGCGCTGGATCGCCTGTACGTCGGTGACATCCATGTCGTAGGCGTTCCAGCTCAACGCGTGCTCGAGGATCTTTAGAACTTTGCTGTCCTCCGGTGTCAAAGCCGTCAATCGACGGTCCAGCCTGATACGTGACAAGGGCGGCTGCCTGTCAACGAACAACCGTTCCGAACCCGGAAGGCTGCACATCAACGCGATATAGGCGTCCTGCTTTGACATCTCAGCGGATGACCCCTTCCAGAACGGCGCGGAACCGGGGCTGCAAATGCTCCATCAACAGCGACGCCACCGCCTTATCCGTCAGGTCCAGAACAACACCCTGATCTTCTGCGCGAACGCGGATGCCTTCCTGCACGTCATCGGCTGCGTGCAACTCGATATTCTCGCGCAGCATCTTCGCAGTCAGCCCAAGAACATATTTTGTCAGCTTGCCGGATTGAATGTCATCGGCGTTTTGCTTGATGTCTTCCTGCGTGGCGACCCGGGCAGGAAGAACGACGGAAACCCTGCCATTCAAATTTGCACCTTCCCCGGCCCGGCCTACCACCTCGAGGATCATCTGCCTCAGAAGCTCGGGATCGGACATCTCTTTGGTCACGAGGCGTTCGACGTCTGCCCTGAAGCGATCCGTCAGACCCGCCTTCATGGTCAGCACGGCATCCCGCATCGCCGTGTTCAATGCTTCTTCGCCGGCGGCCCTGTAATTATCTGTCTCCGTGCGGGCTTTCTTTTTCAACTCATCGGCTTCGCGCTTTGCCTCTGCCACGATGCGCGCGGCTTCGGCCTTGGCGTCTGCGCGCAATTTCTCGGCTTCGGCCTGACCAGCGGCAACCCCATCGTTGCGCAATTTGTCGATCAGCGCGTCAACCCCATGCGCAATCGTTCTGTCTTGTGCCATCAGCTGATCCCCGCACTGATGACCAACGCAAACACGAACGCAAAAACACCAAACCCTTCGATGATCGCGGCAGGGGCCAGAGCAAGGCCAAAAATCTCGGGCTTTTCCTTGGTCGCATTGATCGCAGCTGCACAGGCCCGACCCTGCCAAATGCCGCAAAACATCAGCGCGATACCCGACAGGATGCCAATTCCGAACAGACCGCCCGCGTTTTCAGGTGTCACGTCGCGGTTCAGGGTGAACATGATGACTATCCCATAGATGACCATCGTTGAGGGAAACGCGGATACACCCACGAAACGGCCATAGCCGCCCTCGGTTTCCGTCATGGCCCCGATACTGGCCATACCGGCGATCGAACACCCTATGGCGCTGGCCCCAGCCCCCAACGCCATTGGCGCATAAATACCCAGCCAACCCAGTGTAAGAACAAGCTCATTCATTCCTGAACCTCCTTGCGGGCAAATGGACGAAAGATGACACCTTCATCCGGCAGACCCCATTTAAAGAATTCGATGTAATTGAGACGCAAGCCGTGCACGACGCCGCTCATCATCGCGAGCGCGAAGTTTAATACATGACCTATGATCAATATCAGCAACCCAAACAGAATGCCCGGCCCCCTAAGGGCCTGCATGACCGACACCGCCAGATCATTGAACGTGATCGCCAGCGAGGCCGAAGCAAGGCCCAACGCGAAAAGACGCATATAGCTGAGAACATCCCCAAACGCGCCCATCGCCCCGGCAAGGCTTTGAACCCCTTCGAGCAAACGCCAGATCCAGTCCATCGGCCGCTGGATGACCCGCTCGCTGGAAAACAGGACAATCGCCACGATGCCGGCGGTCAGGATAGCTGCGCCCGGCACCGGCGACTTGCCGTTCATGTAGCCGAGCCAAAGGACAAACCCGCCGATCAGGGCCGCAATCCAGCCCAGATTGGCAACCGCCTTGCGTTGCCCCCACGCCACACGGGCCGCAAGGGCGTTGGCCAGGACAAGGTGGATAACGCCAACGACGATCGAGACCATCATCATCGCGCCGAAATCGTTCAAATCCAGCACCTTGAGCCTTGCCCAAATCGAGTCCGCAGCCGGTGATACCCCAAAATAGCTGCCCACCATGACCCCGTAAAATATCGTAACAGCCGAGATGATCAGGCCGAACAGACGCCAAGATCTTTGACCAGCGGTGCGGTCCATCCGTCTCCAAAAGGCCAGCACCGCCAGCAGGATGACAGCACCGTACCCGGCATCCGCCACGATCATGGCAAAGAAGATCGCGAAGGACGTTGAGACGATGACGCTGGGATCCCAGTCCTGATATCCGGGCACTTGATAGAACAGCGCCAGATCGACAGCGGCCCTGCGGTTTTCAGGCTGCTCCAGCAAGGTCGGAGGCGCGTCGCCCGGCCCCGGATCTTCAATCAGGACGGCCGAGCCCTTGGCGTTTGCCATGGCAAGAACAGCATCCACCTGATCCACGGGAACCCACCCCTGCAAAGCAAATAGTGCCTCTTCGTCGCGTACTTTCTGCGTTGCATGGGCAAGCTCGGCGGCACTTTCGGCGACGGACAGGTTCCGGCGCATCAATGTCAGATAGCGCGTCAGCGCCACGCGTTCGGCTTCCAACGCCTCGAGGGCGATCTCAGCCTCTTCCAACTGGGCCTCAAGCTCGTGTACCGGCAGCGAACCGACATGGGTTCGCGGAACAGGAAGAACACCATCATCGGGTTCGTCAGGTGAAATCAGAACGGCGTAAAGGTACCGGTGATCTTCCTCCAATATTGCCCAAGGAAGCTTGACCTCGGACATGGCATCCCGGTGCTTCAGCGGCAGCTGATAGAACCACAGCCTGTTGCCAGCCAGCACATCGGTCGGCGGAAAATCCAAATCACCCCAGGGTCGCACCTGGGCGATGCGATGCGCCAGAAAGTCACGCCGGTCCATCGTATCCCGAACGCGCTGCATGAGGTCGGTCACCTCGCGCACGAAACGATCCATGTCGAAATCAGGCGCACGCTGGACCTGGCGGCGCGGGTCAGGCACTTCTGCAAGGAAACGCAATGCCTTATACGCCTCTCTTGCACCGCGCTCACTGATCTTTTCCGGCTCTTTCGGTGCGGGAACAAGCGGCAAAACATGCATGCAGCCAAGGGCCTGAAGCGCCTCAAGCGTTTCCGCCTTTCGGGCAGCAGGCCCGATCAGAGACATCTTTTTCAGACGCGCAACGCTCATATCAAAGCCTCCTGCGCGTGTTTGCGTTTCGATATCTTCGACCGCACAACGGCCTGCATCTGTTCGTCGCTCAGGTAAATGCGGATTTTCTTGATGTTGGCTTTGGCGCGCGGGATCAGAACCTTTTCGAACAAGTTGACCCGCTGGGTAATGGTGGCCACCGCCTTGTCAAAGATGCGAACGCGTTCTTCGGCAATCTTCACCCGCACCCGCGCTTCGATGACGTCGTGCAGCAAAAGCGCAGCGGCATCGACCCAATGGGGCTTGGCCAAAACGGAATACGGGCGCACCACCAACTCGATCCGATCAAGGTCAGGCAGTTTGACCCCTACCACATTGACCTCTTTGACCTTGTAGTCCTTGAGTTTGACCAGCCCATCCAGAGCGACACCCTGCTGGGCCAGCATCGGCAGCTTTTCGCCAACCTGCTGCACCAACGCCTGCACATTTTGCTCAAGGCGGTCGACCTCTTCCCGGGCCCGGAGCCGTTCAGCCATCAACTGTTGTCTCTTCAGGTCCAGCGACGGCAAGAACCGCTCATAGCTTTTCAGCTGCGTCTGCTCGCGCGCAAGCGACGATTTATTCAGCTGCAACCGCGCCATTGGCATCCTTCGGGAAATACTTGTCGATCAACGCCTGCTTCATCAGCAACTGTTCCGGCGCAAAACACTCTGCCAGCGTCTTCCAGCCGACATCCAGCGCCTCTTCCAGCGGGATCGAAACATTGATGTCCATGAACCGAGACCGGAACAGGCCGCCGAATTTCAGCAATTGGTGATCATAGTCTGACAGGTCGAAGGCCATCGCCTGTTTTTGCGAGGCATCGCGGCTTTCAGAATAGAAACGGATCATCGTGTTCATGATCTGCCCGTGATCTTCACGGGTGCTCTTGCCGATCACGTTCTGCTTGAGGCGCGACAGGCTGCCGAACGGATCGATCACGCCGGAATGCAGATAGAACTGCCCTTCGGTGATATAGCCGGTGTTGTCAGGCACCGGGTGGGTTACGTCGTTGCCGGGCATGGTCGTGACGGTCAGAACCGTGACCGACCCGCCTTTGGCATAGTCACAGGCTTTTTCGTATCGGCGCGCAAGCTGCGAATACAGGTCCCCCATATAGCCGCGCTGAGATGGCACCCTCTCCTGACTGATGCCTACCTCTTTCATCGCGTCAGCATAGGCGGTCATGTCCGTCAGCAGGACCAGCACGCGTTTGCCCTCTTCCACAGCGAACTTCTCGGCCACTGCCAATGCCATGTCCGGCACCAGCAGACGTTCGACCAAAGGATCCATCGCCTGATTGACGAACATGACGGTGCGCGAAAACACACCCGCATCTTCGAAAGAGGTGCGAAACGTGTGGTAGTCGTCAAAAATCAGCCCCAGCCCGCCAAAGATCACGATATCCGCGTCGGCCTGAATACCGATTCGGCTGAGGAACGCGTTGAATGGCTCGCCTGAAACCGAGAAGATCGGAATTTTCTGGCTCTCGACCAATGTGTTGAACACGTCGATCATCGGCACATCCGTGCGGATCATTCTGTTTGGAACCGCGCGTTCCGCCGGGTTGACGGTCGGTCCGCCAATATCGATGTGCGGTTCCGCAGACAGGTCGGGGCCTCCATCAATGGCCACACCGGCGCCATCAAAAACGCGGCCCAGAATGTTGGCCGAATAAGGTGTCTGCATTGGGTGACCGAGAAAGGTTGCCGTTGCTTCGGTCGATATGCCCTTGGTGCCGGAAAACACCTGCAACGTGACGATATCCCGGTCGATGAAGATCGTCTGGGCCAATGTTTTTCGGCCATCCACCGTCTCGATCACAGCGAGGTCGTTGAACCGGACAGCCGACTCTCCTTTGTTCTGGATCGGAACCCGGACTTTGATTGTGTCCCCGACGATTTCCAGAACACGCGTGTACTTCAACAGACTTCGGGACATTGCTTATCCTCACTGTTCCAAGTCGTTTTTCGTAATTCGCGCCGCACGTCTCAGCGGTAATTTTTGTAATGACAATCCTAGCTTACAACGAATTCAAAAATTGGCAAACGAGTTCGGCCCCGCCCCTTTCGAAATGCCTGAACGTCAATTACTAAATTTTTAGTTTGACACATACGCAAGAAATCGCTGATGCTGTGCGTCATCCGGTTTCCGCCGGAGAACCATAAATTTTTGGGAGGAGACAGATGCGGAGACATCTACTTTCCGCAGTGGCGGCGGCTGCCGTCATTGCGGGGCACGGTCCTGCTTGGGCCGACGAAGCCGCAGCACAACGTTGGATCGACGACGAATTCCAGCCATCGACCTTGTCGAAAGACGAACAAATGGCCGAGATGCAGTGGTTCATCGAAGCTGCACAGCCTTACGCAGGTATGGAAATCAATGTCCTGTCCGAAGGTATCCCGACACATTCCTACGAATCCGAGGTGCTGACCAAGGCGTTCGAGGAAATCACCGGTATCAAGGTCAACCACCAGATTCTGGGTGAAGGTGAAGTGGTTCAGGCCGTTCAAACCCAAATGCAAACGGGTCGGAACCTTTATGACGGCTATGTCAACGACAGTGACCTGATCGGCACCCATTCGCGTTTGCAGCTGGCCTATCCGCTGACGGACATGATGGGCGGTGACTGGGCCGCGACGACTTCGCCGACGCTGGATCTGGATGACTTCATGGGCATTCAGTTCACCACCGGACCGGACGGCAAGCTGTATCAGCTGCCCGATCAGCAGTTTGCGAACCTGTACTGGTTCCGCAAGGACTGGTTCGATGATGAGGCGAACAAAGCCGCGTTCAAAGAAAAGTACGGCTATGATCTGGGCGTTCCGGTCAACTGGTCCGCGTATGAAGATATCGCCGAGTTCTTCACCAATGATGTGAAAGAAGTCGATGGTACCACGATCTACGGCCACATGGATTACGGCAAGCGCGCGCCCGACCTCGGATGGCGCATGACCGATGCCTGGCTGTCGATGGCCGGTGCCGGCGACAAGGGCGAACCGAACGGTGTGCCTGTCGACGAATGGGGCATCCGCATGGAAGCGGGCACCTGTAACCCTGTTGGCGCTTCGGTGTCGCGTGGTGGTGCTGCAAACGGTCCGGCTGCGGTTTATGCGATCCGGAAATGGGATGAATGGCTGCGGGCCTATGCGCCTCCGGGTGCCGCGTCTTATGACTTCTACCAGTCGCTGCCCGCACTCAGCCAGGGCAATGTGGCCCAGCAGATCTTCTGGTACACGGCCTTCACTGCCGACATGGTCAAGCCGAAGTCCGAAGGCAACAACACCGTGGATGACGAAGGCACGCCGCTGTGGCGGATGGCACCCAGCCCGCACGGCCCCTATTGGGAAGAAGGCCAGAAGGTTGGCTACCAAGACGTGGGGTCCTGGACGTTCCTCAAATCGACCCCCTCGGATCGTGCCCAGGCAGCCTGGCTTTATGCCCAGTTCGTGACCTCCAAAACTGTCGACGTGAAGAAGTCCCATGTGGGTCTGACCTTCATCCGCGACAGCTCGGTCAACCACGAGTCGTTCACCGAACGCGCACCCAAGCTGGGTGGTCTGGTCGAGTTCTACCGCTCGCCTGACCGCGTGGCATGGTCGCCGACTGGCATCAACGTGCCGGATTATCCGAAGCTGGCCCAGATCTGGTGGCAGCAGATCGGTGACGTGAACTCGGGCGCCTTCACCCCGCAAGAGGCGATGGATCGTCTGGCCGAAGAGATGGACATCACCATGGCCCGGATGCAGGCCGCGGATGAAAGCGCCGGTGTCTACGGCGGCTGCGGTCCACGCCTGAACGAGCCGCAGGATCCGTCCTTCTGGTTAGAAAAAGCAGGTTCGCCCAAGGCCAAGCTTGAGAACGAAAAGCCGCAAGGCCAGACTGTCAACTATGACGAACTGGTTCAGCGCTGGCAATCTCAGTAAGCCGTTGAAACCCGGGGGTGCCGCATCAGGCACCCCCACTTCAAGACCAGTGCATTGCACTGAAGGACCGGAACCCACGGACATGATCGAACTTCAAGACGCGACCAAAAGGGTCGGCAACGTCATACATATCAAGCCCACAAACCTGACCCTTCAAACAGGCCACTTCAACGTGCTGCTGGGCGCGACGGGCTCGGGCAAGACCTCTCTGATCAAGATGATGGCCGGGCTGGACCCGATCGCCTCGGGCAAGGTCCTGATGGATGGGCAGGACGTCACACGGCTGAATACGCAGAAGCGAAAAATCAGCCTCGTGCACCAGTTCTTCGTGAACTACCCGCATATGACCGTATTCGACAATATCGCCTCGCCATTGCGCGTGGCAGGCATGGCGCAATCCGAGATCGAAGGTCGCGTGGAAGAGGCCGCCGACCTGCTGCAATTGCGACCGATGCTGCACCGCCGCCCGCACGAGCTGTCGGGTGGGCAACAACAACGCACAGCGCTGGCGCGTGCCATTGCCAAAGAAAGCCGCGCCGTGTTCCTTGACGAACCGCTGGCCAACCTTGACTACAAACTGCGTGAAGAACTGCGCGAGCAGCTGCCCGACCTGTTCGCAGGTCGCGGGGCCGTGGTGGTCTATGCCACGTCCGAGCCCGAAGAGGCGCTGCTGCTGGGCGGCTACACCGCCCTGATGGAAGATGGCCGCGTGACCCAGTTCGGGCCAACCGCTGACATCTATCGCAACCCCGAGAACATCGCCGCCGCGCGGGTCTTTTCGGACCCGCCGATCAATGTCGCACGCATCACCGTTTCCGCTGCGCAGGCGCAACTGGCTGGAGGAGGTGGCTGGGCCGTAACCGACATGGCCGACGGAGATTACATGGTCGCGGTGCGGCCGCATCGCGTGACGCCGTTCCGTACGTCTGACGCGGACGTGGAACTGACCGGCCGAGTGATCGTGACCGAGCTTTCGGGCTCGGATTCCAGCGCGCATTTCCAGCATGGCGAAGACGCTTGGGTGTCGCTGGCCGCCGGGGTCCACCCCTATCAGGTGGGCGAGGACCACACATTCTTCATGAACCCGGCCCATTGCCGGTATTTCGGCCAAGACGGCAAAAGGGTGGCCTGACATGGCACAGATCAAACTTTCAAACCTCCGCCACAGCTACATGCCGTCGCCAAAAGGCCCCGAGGATTATGCGCTGAAGGAAATCGACGTGACCTGGCGTGATGGCGGGGCCTATGCGCTGCTGGGGCCGTCAGGCTGCGGCAAGTCCACGCTGCTGAACATCATCTCGGGCCTGCTGACCCCGTCCGAAGGGCAGATCCTGTTCGACGACCGTGACGTGACCGCTCTGCCCCCTGATCAGCGCAACATCGCACAGGTGTTCCAGTTTCCGGTGATTTACGACACGATGACCGTGGGCGAGAACCTGGCCTTTCCGCTGAAGAATCGCGGCGTCGATCCGGCGACGATCAAGCGCCGCGTCGATGCGATCGCCGAGATGCTGGATGTCACCGACATGCTAAACACCCGTGCCAGCGGCCTCAGCCCGGACAACAAGCAGAAAATCTCGATGGGTCGCGGCCTGGTCCGCGACGACGTAAACGCGGTGATGTTCGATGAACCTCTGACCGTGATCGACCCGCATCTGAAATGGAAGCTGCGGTCCAAGCTGAAAGAACTGCACCAGCGCGTCAAGGCGACGATGATCTATGTCACCCACGACCAGACCGAGGCCCTGACCTTCGCGGACGAGGTCGTGGTGATGCAAGAGGGCGAAGTGGTGCAGATCGGCACCCCGGTAGAATTGTTCGAGCGCCCGCAGCATACGTTCGTGGGCCATTTCATCGGCTCGCCCGGCATGAACGTGCTGCCTTGCGAAGCGCGCGGCGACCGCGCCCTGTTCGAAGGGCACGAAGTCATGCTGGAAGGTCCCATTCATGGTGATGGTGGCCGCACCGATCTGGGTATTCGCCCGGAATATGTCGGCTTCGGCGAGACCGGCATCCCGGCGCATGTGACTAAGGTTTCCGACATCGGTCGCCACTTTGTGGTCAGCGCGATGGTCGGCAATACCGCCCTAAAGGCCGTGACCGAACACAGCGCGCCCGAACCCGGATCACAGGTCTTCCTGCAATTCAAACCCGAACAATCCCGCGTCTACCGCGACGGCTGGATCGCAACCGAGGAGCGGGCCCAATGAGAACAGAAAATCAAAAAGCGTGGTTCTTTGTCCTACCCGTGCTGGCACTGGTCGCGTTCAACGCGTTGGTGCCGATGATGACAGTGGTCAACTATTCGGTGCAGGAAACCTTTGGCAATAACCAGTTTTTCTGGGAAGGCCTGGGTTGGTTCGAACAGATCCTGCGGTCGGACCGGTTTCAGGCAGCACTTGGACGACAGTTCCTGTTTACTTTCCTGATCCTGATCATCGAAGTGCCTCTTGGCATCATCGTGGCCCTGTCGATGCCGCGCAAAGGTTTCTGGGTGCCTGTCTGTCTGGTGCTGATGGCCCTGCCGATGCTGATCCCGTGGAACGTCGTTGGGTCCATGTGGAACATCTTCACCCTGCCCAAAATCGGTCTGTTGGGATATTTCTTGAATGACGTTCTGGGCATCAACTATGACATGACGCAACAGCCGCTTTCGGCCTGGATCACCGTCATCGTCATGGATGTCTGGCACTGGACGTCGCTGGTCGTGTTGCTGTGCTATGCAGGCCTCGTGTCGATCCCGGACGCCTACTATCAGGCGGCCAAGATCGACGGCGCAAGCCCATGGTCGGTGTTCCGCTACATCCAGCTGCCCAAGATGAAGACGGTTCTGACGATCGCGGTCCTGTTGCGGTTCATGGACAGTTTCAACATCTATACCGAGCCCTTCGTGCTGACCGGGGGTGGGCCCGGCAACTCGACCACCCTGCTGTCGATCGACCTTGTGAAGATCGCGCTGGGGCAGTTCGACCTTGGCCCTGCGGCTGCGATGAGCCTGATCTATTTCGCCATCACGCTGCTGGTTTCGTGGCTCTTCTACACCCTCATGACAAAGGATGACGCGCAATGAAGAAGCGGTCTCTCATCCCGATCCTCTATATCGCGTTCCTAATGCTGCCGATCTATTGGCTGGTGGCGATGTCCTTCAAGACTACGAACGAGATCCTGTCGGGCTTTTCCCTGTTCCCCCAGACCTTTACGCTGGAGAATTACATCACCATCTTCACGGACCCGACGTGGTACTGGGGCTATATCAACTCGATCACCTATGTGACGTTGAACACGGTGCTTTCGGTCAGCGTTGCCTTGCCCGCTGCCTATGCGTTTTCGCGGTATCGGTTTTTGGGCGACAAGCAGCTGTTCTTCTGGCTGCTGACCAACCGGATGGCCCCGGCAGCGGTCTTCGCCTTGCCGTTCTTCCAGCTCTATTCTTCGATCGGCCTGTTCGACACGCATCTGGCTGTGGCACTGGCGCATACATTGTTCAACGTGCCGCTGGCAGTTTGGATTTTGGAAGGCTTCATGCGGGGAATTCCAAAAGAGCTGGATGAAACCGCCTATGTCGACGGCTATTCCTTCCCGCGTTTCTTCGTGACGATCTTCCTGCCCAATATCAAAGCGGGCGTGGGCGTGGCGGCCTTCTTCTGCTTCATGTTCTCGTGGGTGGAAATGCTGCTGGCCAAGACGCTTACGGCGGTCGAGGCCAAACCCATCGCCGCCGTGATGACCCGCACCGCGTCCAGCGCGGGCTATGAATTGGGCCTGCTGGCCGCCGCCGGCACCCTGACCATCATCCCCGGCGCCATCGTCATCTGGTTTGTCCGCAACTACATCGCGCGTGGTTTCGCGATGGGACGTGTGTGAGGTTCGATATGCGTAAACTTCTTCTCACCCTTCTTTTTCTGCCTTCCGCGACCTTTGCCCAGCAGGCCGGATGGGGCAGCGTCGGCCAGCCAGAGGAAAAAGGCTTTTCCTGGACTGCGCCACTGTGGCCCGATTTCTGGATGGCCTGGACCCCGGCGACACTTGCCGTATTTGTCGGCATCTTTTCGGCCATCGCACTGATTGGCATTCTTGAGGGCTTCAAGTATCGAGATGGCATAGAGCGGCGCGGTGTACTGGGGCTGACAACCACATTGGGCGATCGGCTCTTCATCACCCTTCTGGGGTCCGCCTATATCTTCCTCGCCTGGCTGGGCCTTGTCGGGCAGCCGGTATGGACACCTCTTTTCCTGTCTATCGGCTGGGGCGTTTTTGTGTTCTGGAAAGTTTAGACTTTGAGAAATCGCGAAAGGATGCTTGTCTGTCAGGCATACTAAACATGACAACACCGAGATCGATGCGAAAGAAAAAGACAACAAATCTGCTGACCGAGGTTGAACTGGAGTTCATGAACGAGCTCTGGGCCCTCGGGCAAGGCTCGGTGCGAGATGTCCTGGACCGCCTGCCTTCGGAGCGCAATCTGGCCTATACATCCGGTGCCACGATCCTGCGTATCCTGGACGAGAAAGGTTTTGTGGAAAGCCGCAAGACAGGAAAGACCCTGATCTATACGCCGCTTCTGGAAAAGGACAGATATCAGGCCCGGTCTTTGCAAAACCTGTCCCGCACTCTGTTCGACGACACACCCGCCACACTGGTGGCCCGGCTTGTCGATGATGCGGGGCTGAGCGAAGCCGACCTGGAGGAAATTCGAGCACTGGTAGAAAGGAGACTGCAAAATGACAGCGGTTAGACCGGTTCTCGACACGTTTATCGAACTCAACATCGTGCTGGCCTTGTCAGCCGTCATCTGGCTGGCGGCCCGCGCAGCCCTGACCCGAACAGCCCTGCGCCACAGCTATGTCGCGCAGTTGCGTGCGCTCAAGGCGCTGTGCGTGTGCGTCCTGATCAGCCCGTTTCTTGCGTTGGGCGTGTCATCATTCGCCTCTTACGCATGGCCGGGCAGCGCCATGGCGCTTGGCGACATCGCCGTTGCCGCCTATCTGCGCGGCGATATCGCCATGCCCGCCACCCAGTTCGAGGCCTTGCTGAACACCCGTGAACGGTGGGTGGACCTTGCATTGTCAGGGCAACAGCCGGTGATAACTGCCCTTGCAACGCTGCTTGTTTTGGTCGCCGCCCTGTTTGCGGCCCGCGCTCTGAGGGACGCGGCGATGATCCGTCAGACAGTCAAATCCAGCTTTCTTTGGCGGCAGTCGGCCAAGGTAGACATTCGTCTTTCGGATCGCATCACCGTACCGTTCGCTGTGCGCGGATTGCGCCGTCGCCATGTCGTTCTGCCAAGCCATCTGCTGGATACCCCGCACGAACTGCGCTTTGCTTTGGCACACGAGCTTCAGCATGTTCGGGCCGGTGACGTGGAATGGGAACTGGGCTTTGAAATGCTGCGCCCGTTGTTGTTCTGGAACCCAGCCTATCTGATGCTCAAGTATCAGTTCGGCCGCTTGCGTGAACTGGCATGCGACCAGTCCGTGGTGGCCCGCAAACGGATCGATGCGCGCGAATACACTTCCTGCCTGCTGGATTATTGCGCGCGTACGATCTCGGCAAACAATCCTCGCGTTCTTAATGTTGCGTTTGTGACGGGCGGCAAGGCCAAGCGCGTGCTGCGTCAGCGCGTGCTTGCATTGACCGATGCACAGCCGGCGGTGCCCACCCTGCCCGCTCTGTTCCTGGGGATGGCATTGACCTTCGCCACCCTTCTTGCATTGGGGTCTGCGTCGATCCAGCAAACGCAGGACTGGAGCCATGACCGCCTGATGCTGTCAACCGTGGTCAATCTGGAACGGCTGGAAGCACGCAATCAGGGGAACTGATCCGACCTGATCACCAGCCGCGACGCCCGAACAGCGAATGAAGCCGACCCTGATCTGAAAAAGGCTCGAGCGCTTGCGAGCGCTCCAACCGCGCCACGACCCGCGCGACCATAACCCAGCCTATGACTGCAAAGATGACGCCTCCAAACGCCTGCCCCAGCAGAACGCCGGATGCGCCGGCGATCTGTGAACCAATCGTCGCGAAAACCCAAGTGCCGATAGTGTGACGACCCCAGTTTATCCATGTGGAATAGACCGGATGCCCCAGATTGTTGAAGCTGGCATTTGTCACGAAGATCACGCCATTGAAGAACGAAGCCAAAGCCAACGGACCGCAGAACAGATAGATCAGACTTCGGGTTTCGCCCTCGGCTGCGAACAAATCTGCAATCGGGGCGCGCAGCAAAAACAAAATGGCCGACATGCAAACGACATAAAGGGCCGTGAACTTGATCCCTGCCAGAAAGGCAGCGCGCACACGATCGAATTTTTCGGCCCCGAAATTCTGCCCGATGATTGGCCCTATCGCGCCGGACAGCGCGAAGATGACCGAAAATGCCACTGGCAAAAGGCGCCCGATCACCGCCATGCCCGCAACCGCATCCGTTCCATATAGCGCGATTTCCCGCACAACGATTGCATTGCCGATCGGCGTGGCGACATTTGTCAGCACCGCTGGAATTGCAATCGCCCGCACGGGGCGCAAATCCTTTGCAACCTGCTTCAGTGAAGGGTGCGCAAATCCCCGATGCACCCGAAGCGCTGGCCACAACGCCGCCCCCAACATGCACAGCCGCGCCAGGACCGAGGCGATAGCGGCGCCATCCAGCCCCAGCCCGACCGCAAAGATCAGTATCGGGTCCAGAACCGCATTCACCACTCCGCCGTAAATCGTGGCCATCATTGACCTCGGCGCATCGCCATGGGCGCGCAGCACGGCCATCGCCGTCATCGCAATGGACATCACGAACATGGTCGGAAGGATGATCGACACATAACGCGTCGCCAGCCTCAGAACCTCTCCTTCCGCGCCAAGCAAGGACAGCAGGTAGCTGAGGTTAAACAAGACCAGTCCCGAGGTCGTCAGCCCGGCAATCAGCCCGATAACGGCCACGCTGGACGCGTAATGCCTTGCTTGTTCAGCCCGCCCGGCCCCCAGTTCGCGCGCAACCAGCGCCCCGGCGGAAATCGACAATCCGATATTGATCGCGTTGGTGAAAAACAGCAGCGTCCCGGCATAGCCCACCGCCGCCGCCAGCGCATCGTTGCCCAACATCGAGATGAAGATCATATCGACAAAGTCGACGGCAAAAATGGCCATCAGGCCAATGCTGGTGGTCAATGACATGCGTGTCACATGCAGCATCAGACTGCCGCTCAGAAACACCGCTTTGCCTGCCGATTGATCCGCCAAAACCCTGCTCGCCCCACTTGTTCGACCCCGACGGGCCTTTGATGCCGTTGCGCCCAGCAAGGGAAAGCCCCGGGCAACGCTGAAGCAAACTCACGCGTTTCCGGGGCATTGTACACAAGTTATTTTAAGGACCGGCTGATCCCACGGGGATCAAACAAATCGGTTCACGTAGTTCTCGAGGATTTCCTGACGCCCCGAGCGCGGATCTGGATTGAGATCCTCGGCCAGCACCCGCGCTGCAATCTCGTCAAGACCAGAGGTCAGCATTGCCTGCGCCTCGGGCGTATTCCAGCCCGTGTACCGATCAGCCAGCGCTTGTTCCAATCCGCCATCTTCGATCATCGCTGCCGCTGCTTTCAGGCCCCGGGCACAGATATCCATCCCGCCCACATGCGCGGCGATCAGATCTTCGGCGTCGATCGACTGCCTGCGCAGCTTGGCATCGAAATTGGTACCGCCGGTGGTAAATCCACCCGCTTTCAGGATGTGGTAATAGGCCAGCGCAACCTCGGGAGTGTTGTTGGGGAACTGATCCGTATCCCACCCGGATTGATAATCGTTCCGGTTCATGTCGATGGAGCCCAGCATCCCTTCGGCTGCGGCTACGGCAATCTCATGTTCAAAACTGTGCCCCGCCAGAATCGCGTGACCCTGTTCGAGGTTCAGCTTGACCTCATTCTCAAGCCCGTATTTGCGCAGGAAACCGATGCAGGTCGCGGCATCGAAATCATATTGGTGCTTTGATGGCTCCTGCGGTTTGGGTTCGACAAGGATCGCACCTTTGAACCCGATCTTGTGCTTGTACTCGACCACCATGTTCAGGAACCGGCCCATATGATCCAGCTCGGTTTTCATGTCGGTGTTGAGCAGCGTCTCGTACCCTTCGCGCCCGCCCCACAGCACATAGTTTTCGCCGCCCAGTTTGTGGGTGGCATCCATGCAGGATTTCACCGTGGCGGCAGCAAAGGCAAAGACGTCGGGGTCGGGATTGGTGCTGGCACCGCCCATCCAGCGGCGATGGCTGAACATGTTGGCCGTACCCCACAACAGCTTGGTGCCGGACACTTGCATCTTTTCACCGATATAGTCGGTGATCTCGTTCAACGTGTGGAGATTTTCGGCGAAGTTCCCCTGTTCAGGTCGGATATCGGCATCATGCCAGCAGAAATAGGGCTGTCCCAGAATCTGGAACATCTCGAACGCGATATCGGCCTTCATCTTGGCGCGGCCCATGTCATCCTGTGGGTGCCAGGGGCGCTCGAAAGTGGGGCCGCCAAACGGATCTCCACCCTCCCACGCGAAGGAATGCCACCACGCCACGGCAAAACGCAGGTGATCCTCCATGCGCTTGTCCAAGATGATCTCGTCCGGGTTGTAGTGGCGGAATGCGAGCGGGTTCTTGCTGTCCTCGCCTTCAAATTGGACTTCTTCAATTCCCTGAAAGAAACCGCTCGTCATTTCGCTTACCTCATTCCGTCTTTTCGCCGGGCTTTTTGCCCAGAATGATCATCGACAACAGATCGTCATCGGTGACGTCTGCGATATCGACCGTTCCAACCAATTGCCCGTTCTTCATGACCGAGGCCCGGTCACACAGCTCCATCACCGCGTGTACATCGTGGTCGATCAGGAAAATCCCGATCCCCTGCGCCTTAAGCTGTTGGATCAGGTCCGCCACCATCTGTGTTTCGTGCGGACCAAGTGCGGCCGTGGGCTCGTCCATGATCAGGATACGCGCGTTGAAATACACCGCCCGTGCAATGGCCACCGATTGACGCTGACCGCCCGACAGGGCCGAGACCGGATCATTGAACTTCTGAAAGTTCGGGTTCAGCTGCGCCATGATCTTGCGGCATTCCGCCTCCATCGCGGCGTCGTTGACCAGGCCAAAGGGCGTGACCATTTCGCGGCCCAGAAACAGGTTTGAACTTGCATCCAGGTTGTCCGCCAGCGCCAGCGTCTGATAGATCGTCTCGATATTGTTGGCGCGCGCGTCGCGGGGGTTGTTGATCTCGACCTTTTTGCCGTCGATCAGGATTTCGCCATGGTCCATCTGATAGGCGCCCGAAAGAACCTTGATCAGGGTGGATTTACCGGCCCCGTTGTGGCCCAGAAGGCCCACGACCTCGCCCGGGTAGAGATCTACCGACACATGGTCTACCGCCTTGATACCCCCGAAGGAAATCGAGATATCGCGCATTTCCACCAGCGGAGGCTGGCCGGACCCACGGCCCGAAGCTTGGTTCTGTGTTTCTTGAGCTTGCATCATTTCGCCCCCAGACGTTTGCGATAGACGATGTCGATATAGACGGCCAGAACCAGGACGGTGCCGACGACAATGTTCTGGAACGGCGCGTCAACGCCAACCATGGCCATGCCCGATTGCAGCGCCTGCATGATCAACGCGCCAAGGATTGCGCCGTAGATCGTTCCGATGCCGCCGGACAGCGCGGTTCCACCAATCACGGCAGCGGCAATCACGCGAAGCTCATCCAGCGTTCCGATATCATTCGAGTGATTGGCCAGCCGGGCCGAGGCCACAACCGCCGACAGCGCGCACAGGAACCCCATCAGGGCAAAGATCTTGACGGTCATCAAACGGGTGTTGATGCCCGACAACTCGGCCGCGTCCGGGTTGCCGCCGGTGGCAAAGATGTAGCGGCCAAAGCGGGTTTTGCGGGCCACGACGGTCAATGTCACCGCCACAATGATCAGGATCAGCACCGAGATCGGAATGCCGTATCCCACAACCAACCCTTCCGGCATGGTCTCGCCGCGCGCTTCGAACATGCGTTCAAGACGACGGGTCGGGATCGCATAGCTGTTGACGATCAACACGTACCCCATGATGGCAAGGCCGATGATCCCGGCCAGCGTTGTTTCAGCCCAGACCGGCTTAACAGGGAAACCATGAGCGGCTTTGGACCGGCGACCGCTCCACAACGCCCAGATCGCAACAGCCGTGGCGGCCAGGCCGAACAGGAGGCTGACGGTTGTTCCCAAGGTTCCGTTGGTGCCGCCAAACATCAGAAACGTGCTGTCCAGCGGGCCGATCGTCTGGCCGTCGGTCATGTACCAGGCGACGTTGCGCCAGACCAGAAAACCGCCAAGCGTCACGATAAAGGCTGGTATGGTCAGATACCCCACCATCCAACCGTGGAACGCGCCGATCAATGTGCCAACCACAAGGCCCACCACCAACGTGATCGCCCAGGTCGCCGGGTGGTTCAAACCCATGCCCAGAACATTCGGCAAGAGCTCGGTCTGGGTCATCGCCATCACGGCAGATGTGGTCGCCAGCAGCGCCCCAACCGACAGGTCAATGTGGCGCATGACGATGATGAACACCATGCCGCAGGCCATGATCGCAACCGAGACGGTCTGGATCGACAGGTTGAACAGGTTTCTGGGCGTCAGAAAGCGGCCATCCGTCACGATGTTGAAGCCAATGCACAGGATGATGAAGGCGCCGATCATGCCCAATAGCCGCATATCCAGTTCCAGTTGCTGAAACAGGTTGGCCTTTGCTTTTTGGGGTACCGGCTGAGACGAAGTTTCGGTCATATCCGATCTTTCATGTTCAGCTATGATCTCTGGCCCACCCTTGCGGGCCAGAGATATTTTGGTTTGGAACCTGGTTTAGTTACAGGGTGCAGGGCCGTTTTCGACGCCCTGACACAGGTCTTCCAACGGAATCCAGCCAGCATCGACCACGACGGACAGGTTGTCTTTGGTGATCGGTACAGGCGCAAGGAAGACCGAGTTCATCTCGGTCCCACCGGGCGAAGTCCAGCTGATCGCGCCTTCGACATCCGCAGGGCTTGTTCCGTTGCTCAACGCAACCGCGATTTCACCGGCAGCTTTGCCCAACTCGCGTGCGTCTTTCCAGACCGAGACGGTCTGCGTGCCCTTGGCAACACGATTCAGCGCCGCGTGGTCGCCATCCTGACCCGAGACCGGAATGCCTTCCATGCCCTGCGCGGTCAGGGCTGCAACAACGCCACCAGCAGTACCGTCATTCGAGGCGACCACGGCATCAACGTTGTTTTCATTCGCGGTTAGGATCTGTTCCATGTTGCGCTGTGCGTTCGCAGGCAGCCAACCGTCGGTGTAAGCTTCACCCACGATGACGATATCGCCGCTGTCAACGGCGGCCTGAATGATCTCTTGCTGACCGCCGCGCAGGAAATCCGCGTTCGGATCCGTGGGCGAGCCCTTGATCATCACATAGTTGCCTTTCGGCATCGCCTCGAACACCGCGCGGGCCTGCATCCGGCCAACTTCAACGTTATCGAATGTCAGATAGAAGGCACGGTCATCTTCGATCAGACGGTCATACGCGATGACCGGAATGCCTTCGTCTGCCGCCGCCTGCACAGCCGGGCCGATGGCCTGGGAATCCTGCGCCAGAATGATCAGCGCATCAACGCCCTGGGCGATCAGACTTTCAATATCCGACAATTGCTTGGCAGAAGAAGATTGGGCATCAGACGAGATGTATTCCGCACCGCCCGCTTCCAGTGCAGCCTTGATCGCCGCTTCGTCGGTCTTCCAACGCTCTTCCTGGAAATTCGACCAGCTTACGCCGACCGTGGGCTCTGCGAATGCGGCTGTCCCCATCAGGACCGCCACGACAGAGGCGCTGAGAATTCGTTTCATGATTTCCTCCCGGTTTCATTGGGCCATCGCTTCATGATTCGTGGCCCCGATAATTCTGAGTAGCATATTTATTTCAGTCGGTAAAATATTTATGCTATCGGTAACTAAAAAAATCACCTAGGTTGAAACAGGGATCAGATTCGCGAGGGCAAGATGCTGAAAAGCAAAGCTTCTTCAAATGCCACGGACCAAAGGAACGTCACTCGCCTGCGCGTTCTGGAAAAAATCCGGGCCACAGGCACCATTTCGCGAATCGACATCGCCAGCGCGTTGGAGACCAGCCCAGCAACCATCACGACCGCCACTGCCGATCTGCTGTCTGCCGGTCTGATTGAGGAAATAGAAAGCGAAACATCTTCCAAATCAGCGCGCCGCGGCAGACCGCGGGTACAATTGAAACTGAATGGCGCGTCACATCTGATTGCGGGCGTGAAAGTCGCCCGCCAGCAGGTTTCAGTCATTCTCGTGGATTTCGAAGGAACCGAAATCACTTCGTACACGCATCCGCTGGACCAAGCCCGCATGGCCCCGAATGCGTTTGCCAAAAAGATCCGCGCCGTGCTTGATCAGGCCTGCGCCTCGGCAAACCGATCCCTTGCCGATTTGTCAGGTGTCTGCATCGGCATCGCTGGCCTTATCGATGCAAATCAGAACTTCGTGCATTGGTCATCTTCGCTGACGGAACGAAATGTGGATTTGAGCCCGCTGTTGTCCGAGGTGCTCCCCTGCCCTGCCTTCATCGAAAACGACGCCAATCTGGTCGCAAAGGCAGAACAGCTTTTCGGATTGGGAAAGGGGCTGAAGAATTTTTTGGTTGTTACGATCGAACACGGCATCGGCCTGGGCATCGTTCTTGATGGCAAGCTTTATCGCGGTGAACGCGGATGCGGCGCAGAATTCGGGCACCTCAAAGTTCAGTTGGACGGCGCCTTGTGTCAGTGCGGGCAGCGCGGATGCCTCGAGGCCTATGTGGGGGAATACGCCCTGATCCGCGAAGCCACGATCGCCAGTGAAGCAACGGATCCCCGCACTCTTGTCGATATACTCGCGGCAGCAAAAGCCGGCGACGCCCGATCCATTTCCGTTCTGGCCCGCGCGGGCCAAATGTTCGGGATGGGGGTTTCGAACCTGATCAATCTGTTCGACCCCGAATGCATTATCCTGTCCGGCGCCAGAGGTCGCTTTGATTACCTGCATTCGGACGAGGTGATGGCACGTGTCCAAAACGGCGTCGTCAGCGTCGACGCGCCGTTGCCGGAAATCAAGGTCAACCACTGGGGCGATTCAATGTGGGCAAAAGGGGCAGCGGCTTATGGGATTGAACAAGTCTCTATCTTGAAGGTCAGGGAACTGGCGGCTCATGCGAACTAAGATGGCAATCTTGCTTGCGGTAGGTTCCGCTGCCGCTGCGGACATCGCTCCACCCCGCTTTCAAAAGGTGGAAACCCCCGGCCATGTTTACGATGGCGGCTGGGAACATTTCGTCGGCGGGGGTGTCGCGGTCTTCGACTGCAATGATGACGACCGCCCTGAAATGTTCGTGGCTGGCGGATCAAACCCAGCACAATTGTTCATCAACACATCCGACACAGATGTCAGTTTTCTTCCGGATGCGCCAGGTCAGTTATCCTTGACCCGTGTGACCGGCGCATACCCGGTAGACATTGATGGCGATGGGATCCTGGACCTTGCGGTCTTACGCCTAGGCAAAGACCTGTTGCTGCGCGGCAAACCGAACTGCGCGTTCGAGCCGTTCACGGCACTGGGTTTTCAGCCTCAGGACCATTGGACCACCGGCTTTTCCGCCACTTGGGAACGCGGGCAAACCCTGCCAACGCTGGCCTTTGGAACCTATGTCGACCGAAGCAATCCGGACGGACCTTTTGAGGCTTGCGGGCCGACGCTTCTGTACCGACCCCAAGGCGAAAAGTATGGCGATCCTGTCCGTTTGGAACCCGGTCACTGTTCCCTTTCGATCCTGTTTTCCGATTGGGCGCGCACGGGCCGCGCGGATCTGCGTGTCAGCAATGACCGCCACTACTATGTGCGTGGTGGGCAAGAGCAATTGTGGGCTATGGAAGACACCCCGCGCCTGTACAGCAAGGCCGATGGATGGCTGCCCTATTCGATCTGGGGCATGGGGATCGCCTCGCGGGATCTGACCGGTGACGGTTTTTCCGATGTTTACCTGACGTCCATGGGGGACCAGAAATTCCAGGTTTTTGATCCTGCATCAGATGGGCCAACATGGCGGGATGCAACCTACGACCGTGGAACAACGGCACACAGGCCACATGCAGGAGAAGACGGCCGCCCCTCGACCGGCTGGCATGCACAGTTCGGGGACGTCAACAATGACGGGCTGGACGACATTTTCGTCGCCAAAGGCAATGTTGAGCAGATGCCCGACGCGGCGCAGAACGACCCCAACAACCTGTTGATGCAGACCGCCGACGGTCAGTTTGTCGAAACAGCATCAGAGGCTGGTGTCGCGTCCATGGCAAAGTCCCGCGGCGGGGCGCTGGCGGATTTCAACGGGGATGGGTGGTTGGATTTGGTGGTGGTCAATCGCGGCTCGGACCTTGAGGTTTTCCAGAATGAACCGACGACCGGCAACTGGCTCATGATTGATCTCGGCCAGAGCCACCCCAACAGACAGGCAGTCGGCGGTTTTATCGAGGTCAGGACGCCCGAGGGCGTTCAAACCCGTGAAGTGACCATTGGCGGGGGGCACGCCAGCGGAATTGCAGGGTTCCACCACTTTGGTCTAGGAAACTTCGAAACTGCGGAAATAAGGGTGATCTGGCCTGATGGTGAGCATGGAGATTGGCAGAAGGTAGATGCCAATCAGGTGATCCGCCTCAGCCGTTGATCACTGATCGACGGGCATTCCGCTGGGAACCGTTTGGGGAACACCCAGCCGCACAGCCGGATCTTCCAGCGTGCCCAGAAAACTCAAGATGGCATCGACCTCGTCTTCACTCAGGTCGATGGGCGCCAGATCGTTCGACGCTGCTATGGCTTCGACATGCTGGGGGTCAAGCAAAGGCTTTTGATCCTCTGCCCCGAAAAACTCTGGCAGGTCAGCCATTTCGATAGCGTAGTTCCGCAACGCGGAAACCGGATCCAGATGATGACGCACGACATCCTCAAGCCGTGCGTAGGCACCGCTGTGGCCATATGGCGCCGTCAGGGTCACGTTGCGCAGCGAAGGCGTGCGGAATGCGAAGGCATCATCCTTGTCGCCCGTGACGCGCAGTCGCCCGTCATCCCGCACATGATTTTCGAAACGGGCTGATTTTCCGGGGCCGATCTGAGGCATGGCGATGGAATGGAACCCGTGATCGGTCTGGAACCAGCCGGAATGGCAGACACTGCATCCAGCCTTTCCGTAGAACAGCGCCATCCCCAGCTGCGCTTGTTCGGGCAGCCTGTCTTCGCCTCGCATCGCACGATCAAACAGGCTGTTGTCAGCCCGCCACTCAAACGCGATGAAATCGGCAATGACATTGGCGATTGCGGTAAAGGAGATGTCTTCTCCGGGCGCGATGTCATCAAATCGCCTTTGATACTCTGGTATCGCCGCCACGCGCGCGGCGATCAGATCCCAGGCGCCACCCTCTTGGGTCAGCAAGCCGAGTCGTACGGCCTTGCTCACCTCGTTTTCAGAATAATGCCCCGCCATTTCGTCAGGCGACAGCACCGGAAACATCGCCTGCGCTGCCAAAGCCGATTTGAACCCCGGCCTCATATGCGTCCCCAACGGCGTTCTAATGCCATTGGGCTGTGACGGATCCGCCTCGAGGCGACCGTCATGAAAAAACGTCGTGAATTCCAGCGCCCCGAGATTCCACATTGCGGGCGAGTTCCGGGGAATGCGCTGTTCGGGTCTGTTGTCTTGTGTGACCTTGCGCTGACCACCCAGCCCGACCCCACCTTCGCCGATACCCAGTGAAAACCCGTCGGACGTTCCCAGCTTCGGATGATGACAGGTTGCGCAGCTTATGTTCTTGTTGCCCGACAGGATCGGATCGTAGAACAGCAGTTGCCCCAACTCTGCGTTAGCAAAGTCAGGTTCGATGAATTCCGGTTTCGGACCAAAGTCTTGCGCCTGAGCAATTGAAAGCGACATCCAGATGCCTACGGCAGTTGCTGCAATCTGAAGTCTCATGATCGTTCCTCGGAAATCTCAAGTGTCAGAGTTTGTCGATACGGGTTGTCCGGCGTATGGATGACGGACGGGAACGCAGGGACATTCACGGCGTTCGGATATCCTGACGGCTCAATGCACAGCCCCGCACACGGGCTAAATCGGCCTGACAGATGTGCCCCGGCATAGACCTGTGCGCCGGGTTGATCTGAATACAGGTTCATCCTCAATCCCGAAGGTGCCGTGACCTCTGCCACCGGATGGTCACGGTTTCCACTTTGATCAAACACAAAATAATGGTCCAGCTCGCGCCCCTCTGCCCCGACGGTGCGGGACAACGCGAAATCTGGCACATTATCGCCGGCGGCTGAGATATCTCCAGAAGGAACGGAACGCGCGTCCAGCTCCAGCACCCGGTTCGATCTTAACCTGAGCCGGCAGTCCATGATATCCTCTGGACAGCCCAGAGTGTAATAATTGTGCTGCGCGATGCTGATCGGCGTTGGGCGATCCGGGCGCGCCCTGATTGTATAGATCAGACGCGGACAGGTCAGTTCGACATGCACCTCGAAATTGACCGCTCCGGGAAAACCGCCTTCACCTTTAGGTGAAGTCAAGGACAGAACCGACTGATTTGGAGAGGTTTTCACGATATCCCAGTATTTGCGTGACAGCCCGCTCGGACCACCATGCAGCGTGGTCGGCCCTTCGTTTGCTGTCAGGTGATGAACACGCCCCTGCAATGCAAACTGTGCCCCGCCGATGCGGTTGGCCACTCGCCCGACCATCGCGCCAAGGTAGAACGGGTCCGACAGGTAATCCTGCGGGTTTTCGTAGCCCAATATCAAAGGTGTTTCGCCAAGCCACCAGCCTTGCGTGATTGCGCCATAGTTCAACAGGGAAACGGACATGTTTCCGTCTTCCAGAAGGACCTGCTCGACAGGCATGCGTTTGGGATCAGCCATCAGCGCGCGGCCAAAGGGGACAAAGCAGCATAGTATTCGCGATACCGCTGATATTCCGCCTCATATGCGCCGGTCAGTTCGAGACGTGGTTCAACACGCTCAGCGACTTCCGGGGACAGCATGACATCCTTGGGGTCGGCGCCGTCCACCGCACATGCAGCAAGACGCGCTGCGCCTATGGCTGCGCCAAACCCACTTCCATCGGGCACAGCAAGCGGCGTGTTCAGAACCGTGGCCAGCGTTTCCAGCCAAAACCGCGACCGCGCCCCGCCACCGACGACCAGCAGACTTTCGGGATTGGTGCCCGTGCTTTTGAGCGCCTCCAAACAATCGCGCATGGCAAAGGAAACCCCCTCTGTCACGGATTGCGTCAGGTCAGCGGGTTCCGATGCGATATCCAGCCCCAGGAATGCCCCGCGTATGTCACTGTCGTTATGGGGCGTCCGTTCACCGGACAGGTACGGAAGGAAGGTGATCTTTGACGGCCCCTTCACCGAATCCGGCAGGGTCGACGCCAGCGCACCGACGGGTTGACCGAGGTGACGCGACAGCCAGTTGAGACTGTTGGTGGCCGACAGGATCACACCCATTTGAATCCAGCGATCCGGAACCGCATGACAAAAGCAATGAACAGCTGTTTCCGGCGCGGGCGCATAGCTTTCCTTTGCGACCAGCAGCACACCCGAAGTGCCCAAGGAAAGAAATCCGCTGCCCTCACCAATACTTCCGATACCGCAGGCCGCTGCCGCATTGTCACCGGCCCCGCCGGCAACCACGACGGGCCCGGTCAAGCCCCACTGCCCGAGGATCTCTGACCGCAGTTCTCCGCCCGCCGAACTGCCTTCAACCAGGTCTGGCATTTGGTCCCAGCGCATGTGGCTTTGATCCAACGCGGTGACTGACCATTCTCGCTTTCCAACGTCCAGCCACGCCGTACCGGCGCTGTCGGATATGTCGCTGACATAGGAACCGGTGAGCCAGAAACGCAGATAATCCTTCGGAAGCAACACTTTGGATGTCTTTTCAAACACGTCGCGCTCGTGTCTGCGCACCCATTCCAGCTTGGGTGCGGTGAAACCCGGAAAAACGATGTTCCCGGTGATCGCGCGCATCGATGGCAGACCATCCAGCTCCGCAGCTTCCTGCGCTGATCTCGTGTCGTTCCAAAGGATACAGGGCCGCAGCACTTTGCCATCCCGATCCAGCAACGTGGCACCGTGCATGTGGCCGCTCAGACCAACGCCGCGCACCGCAGAAAATGCAGCACCATTCAACGCGCGCAATTGGGCAACGACGTTTTGGCAGGCTTCCACCCAATCGGACGGATCTTGTTCCGACCAGCCGGGATGCAACGTCGATGTCTCAACACCTGCTTCGGCTTCGGCGACGACTTTGCCCTCTTCGCTGACCACAATTCCCCGAAGACCTGACGTCCCCAAATCCAGACCGAGATACACGCGATTTTCCCCCTTCGTATGCCGCACGGATCGCGGGCGCAACAAAGCGCACCCCAAGCCGATGTCAGACCTTACCAGCACAGTTTGCGCTAACACAACAATCCGAAACAAAAGATGGCCGGTATTTTTGCGGGCCGCCTCACAGACCGCGTGAGATCGCCGGCAAACCCGATCATGGTTTAACTGAACTCAGCTGGACCGGAAAATTTTTCGAATTGCCTGACGCGGATTTCACGTAAACAGTTCAACCAGTTCTCAGCCCGCTGATTTCGTTTTGACTGACCCTCTGGAAACGAAAACAGCCTCAGGAAGGAATGCGTCGAATGCAGTCACATGCCAAGGTTGTCGTCGTAGGAGGCGGATGCGTTGGGGCTTCGGTTCTTTATGGGCTGACGCAGCACGGGTGCACAGATGCAGTCATGCTGGAGAGAACGACGCTGACCTCCGGCTCTACCTGGCATGCGGCGGGTCTGCTGGTCACCTTCGTGCGATCCCACAACGTTTCGAAGATGACGATGGAGACCATCCGCATCTATTCCGAAGTCGAAAAGAAGATCGGCGCCTCGGTCGGACTGCGCCAGGTGGGCCAGTTGCGCGTTGCCAATACGCAGGAACGCTGGGACGAGTTCCTGTCCTATGTCTCGATTGCCGAAGCTGCCGGTGTGCCCTGCAAACTGCTGACGCCAGAAGAAATCGCCGAACTGCACCCTCTGCTCAACCAATCGGAACATATTCGCGGCGGCATCCTGCATACCGAGGACGGCTATGTGAACCCTGCTGACATCACCATGGCAATGGCCAGGCTGGCGCGCGAGAAAGGCGCCAAAGTGTTTCAGAACACCGAAGCGCAGGCTTACGAAAAACTGGAAAACGGTCATTGGAAGGTGACAACCAATCAAGGTGAGATCACTTGCGAACATCTTGTCTTCGCGACCGGAAACTATGCCCGCGAAAACGCGCGCCGTGTTGGTCTGGATCTGCCTTGCATTCCAATCGTTCACCAATATTGGACGACCGAAACCGTTCCGCTGCTGAAAGAACGCCGCGCGCAAGGGTTGCCCGAGTTCCCGATCCTGCGGGATGAAGATTACGGTGCCTATCTGCGCGAAGATGTGGGCGGCATTCAGTTCGGCCCATATGAGTTCACCAAAGACCTCAAGCTATTTGCCGAAGATCGCGTGCCGCCTGACTTTGGCGCCGACATCTTGCCCGAAGATTTCGACGCGGTCCAAGCGCAGTGGGAACGTGCCATCGAGAGGGTTCCGACACTTGCAGAGGTAGGTATCAAGGCCAACACCCGAGGTCCGTTCCAGATGACACCGGACGAGTTGCCGCTTGCGGGACCCGCACCGGGGCATGAAAACCTGTGGCTGGCCGAAGGCATGCCCGGCGGCATATTGTGGGGTGGAACCGTTGGTGAACGTCTGGCCCGCTGGATTGTCGATGGGGATCCGGGCATGGACATGTCCGAACTCGACCCCCGCCGTTTTTCGGATTACGCGTCCAAGCGGTGGACCATGGACAAGGTGCGCGAAACGTGGGGAACCCACATGAACGCGCACATCCCCGGAGAGGATTTTCCCGGCGCGCGCCCGATGAAAACGATGGGGTCCTACGATCTGCTGAGCGCGCATGGCGCCGTCTGGACCAGCTTCAACGGATATGAGTTTCCGCGCTGGTTCGCCAAATCGCGCAAGGAAGCTGTTCCGGAACATTCCTTCCGACGCACCAACCACATGGAACGCGTTCAGGAAGAGGTGCGCACCACCCGTGACGTGGCCGGGTTCATCGAGATGTCGCCGATGACCAAGTTCACCGTGCGCGGACCGGGGGCTGCCAAATGGCTGGATGGCGTTATGGCGAACAGGCTGCCCAAAGTGGGGCGAATGACCCTGTCGTTTTTGTTGAACCCAAAGGGCGGCATGGATGCGGAATATACGGTCGTCCGCTATGCCGAGAATGATTTTTACCTGGTCTCCACCCCGAATTGGCGCGCCTACAACTGGGATCAACTGCAACGTTTGCTGCCCAATGACAGCTCTATCCTTCTTGAGGATGTTTCAGAACAACTGGGCGTGATTGCACTGGCAGGCCCCAAGGCACGAGAGATCCTGCAACCATTGACCGACAATGATCTGTCGAACGAAACCTTCCCCTGGCTTTCTGCGCAAATGGGTGAAGTGGGCTACGCCAAGGGCGTTCATCTGCTTCGCGTGTCCTATACCGGCGAGCTGGGGTGGGAACTGCATCATCCGGTCGGTTACAACCGCCATCTTGTTGACCTGCTGCTGAAGGCCGGTGTGAAACCTTTCGGGCTTGAGGCACTGGAATCCATGCGTCTTGAAAAGTCTTATCGCGCCATCAATCGCGAAATCTGCAAGGACATGACGCCATACGAGGCCGGCCTTGATCGGTTCGTGGTAACAGATGGTCGCGACTTCATAGGCAAGGCCGCTCTTTTGAAACAGAAAAAGGATGGCGCGTACCGGCGGTTGGTCACGCTGAAACTGCCCTTTGGCGAAACATCGGTGATGTTTGACGAGGGTGTCTATGCTCAGGGCAAGCTGATCGGACGTGTTACCTCGGGCGGGTTCTCTTATTATTGCAACCACGACATTGCGATGGCACTACTGCCACAGAACATGACGGCGCCCGGAACGAAAATGCAGGTGCTGGTCCACAATGAGATGCGCGACGCCGTGGTCATCGACACATGTGCTGTCGATCCCGCAAACACACGCCCGCGCGCTTGAGTGCGAAACAGAAAGACGGGACTCGAACGGATGACCGAACAACCGACAAAAACGCTTTCTCTTGCCGAAGTTCGGGACTTGGCCAAATCGGTTCTTGTTTCTGCCGGAGCGGACACGCGCAGCAGTGATGTACTTGCCGATATCGTCACCCGGTCTGAACGGGACGGCCCGCGCAGCCACGGGTTGCGCATGTTGCCGGTCTATGTCCAAAGCTTCACGTCCGGCTATGCCAACGGGCACGCGAAGCCCAAAACCGAAAAGGTTGCCCCGGGCGTTTTGCGCTGTGATGCCGACAACGGGTACTATCAGGTTGCAGCGACAGCAGCCCGCGAGGATCTGATCGCGATGGCCCGGGAAAACGGGATTGCCGCGTTCACCTGCGCGAACTGCCACCATCTGGGTGCGTTACGGTTTGACACAGAACCTTTGGCCGAAGCCGGATTGGTGGCCTTTGCCGTGATCAACTCGTTGTCCATGGTGGTTCCGCAAGGTGGGGTTCGCCCGGTTTTTGGCACCAACCCCATGTCTTTTGCCTGCCCGCGTGATGGCGATGCGCCCGTGGTCTGGGATCAGGCCTCGTCCATGGTGGCCCTCATGGATATCCGCATGGCCGCCGCCGAGGGGCACGACCTGCCCCGCCCTGCCGGTCTTGATCCCCAAGGCGAGCCCTCGACAGACCCAAATGCCATCCTTGAAACCCGCAGCCTATTGCCGTTCGGAGAGCATAAAGGGGCCGCGATCGCCTTCATGGTAGAGGTGTTGGGCGCCGCGCTGGCGGGAGGAACCCTGTCCGTGGACAACAAAGAGCGCGAATCCTTCGGTGCCCTGAACATCAAAGGTGGAGCGACCCTGATTGCCATCGATCCCACCCGGTTCGGCAACGCGGCCTTCAACGAATATGTCGCCCGCATCTGCGCCGAGATTTCCGGCAACGGGTCCGCCCGGGTTCCGGGCGACGGTCGCCTTGCAAAACGGGCAGCCGCCGAAGCCCAAGGCATCGCCGTGAGTACCGAGGTTCTGGCCGCACTTGGCTGAAACTGAAATCACCCGCCATCGAATGGCCGGACGGCACCTGCCCGGCTTTCCAACCACGCCACTCAATGGCCGCCGAAATAGGCCTCGAGCAAGCGTTTGTCATTTCTCAGTTCGTCAGCCGTGCCCGACGTCTGCATCCGCCCGGACTCCAGCACATAGATGCGGCTGGCAAGCGACAGGGCAAAATTGGCATTCTGTTCCGTGATGACGACGGTCAGCCCGTATTCCTTGTTCAGCTGACGGACGACTTCGGCAATCTCGTGACAGATCTTCGGGGCAAGACCGATCGTCGGCTCATCGACAAGCAGCAGTTCCGGGCTGGTCATCAAGGCCCTGCCAAAGGACACCATCTGCCTTTCCCCGCCGGATTGGGTCGACGTCTCCTGCCCTTCCCGTTCTTGCAGACGCGGGAAAAGACTGTGCACCATCTCAAGGTTGTTTTCGATGTCGTCTCGTGCGGTGAAGGCCCCCACCATCAGGTTGTCGCGCACCGACATATAGGGGAACAGGTTGAACCGCTCGGGCGCATAGCCCACCCCGTGACGCACGATTTCCGAAGGGCTTCGACCGGCAAGGCTGTGCCCGCGCAATCGGATGTCGCCTTCGATTTTCACAAGGCCCATGATGCTGTCCAACAAGGTGGATTTACCTGCACCGTTCGGGCCGACCACGGCGACAATCTCACCGGGCTGCACCGTGATCGATATATCGGTCAACGCCTGGGCCTTGCCGTAAAACGCGGACAGCTTCTCGATTTCCAGATAGGACATCAGACGCTCCCCAGATACGAGGCTTGAACGGCCGTGTCGTTCATCACGTCGCTGAACGCGCCTTCGGCAATCATGGTGCCCCGCTCGATGGCGATGGCGCGGTCGATCAGCGGTTCCAGCGCCGGCAAATCATGGCTGACGATCAAAAAGGTCATCCCGTCCTTGCGCATGGATTGTATGAGATCGGAAATCTGCGCGATTTCACCGACTGTCAGACCTGCAAACACCTCGTCCAGCAACATGACACGCGGTGCGGTGGCCATGGTTCGGGCCATTTCAAGCTTGCGCAGATCACCCATGGCCAGTTCGGCGGGTGAGCGGCTCAGATCCGTTTCCGTGAACCCGACACTCAGCGCGAGCTCTTTTTCCCTGTCCGTATCCGGCGGCGAAACGATCATGCGCCAGACGTCGTCCGGCATCAGGCCCACCCTGATGTTTTCTGCAACACTCATGTCGCCGAACGGCCGAGGTATCTGATAGGTTCTACTGACCCCGGCCCGGATACGCTGAGGCGTCGACAGCGCCGAAATCTCATTGCCGAACAGCTCGATCGTACCGCTGTTCTGCCGCAATTCGCCCATGATCTGGCTGAATACCGTCGTCTTTCCCGCGCCATTCGGACCGATCAGGCCCAGCGACTCTCCTTCTTGCAGGGAAAAGGACAGATCATTCGTGGCCACCAGCCCGCCGAACCGTTTGACAAGACCGGAAACTTTCAGCGCAACGGTCATGCCAGCCCCCCTTTCCGCAGTCTTTGAAAGCCGCGTTGCACAAGTTCAACCAATCCTTTTGGCTGATACATGTAGAGAAGCAATGCGATGGCACCGTAGACGAAATACCGTTCAGCCCCGGGAAGCACGGGGCGCAGGTATTCCAGAAGGAACGTCATGAAGAACGCACCGATCATGGGGCCGATGATGGTCGATGTTCCGCCCAGCAAGGCCGCCACGATGATGGTGAAAAGAAAGTTGATGTCAAACAGCGCGCGGGGCGCAAGTGAGCCCAGATAATGGACATAGAACGCTCCGCCCAGACCTGCGATGAACGCGCTGGTCAGAAACGCAAAGGCCTTCAACCGCGTGGTGCTGAGGCCCGAACCGCGCACGCTTTCTTCATTCATCCCGATGGCGGCCAGTGCAGTGCCCAGCCGGGTTTTCATCAGCAGCCACATGCTGACCGCCACGCTGAGCATCAAGGCCGTGGACAGGTAGTAGCCGTTTGCCGCGCCTCGTGTCAGGGTTTGAATTCCCGACATCCCGCGTGTGCCGCCGGTCAGATCCGGACGGATCACCTGAACCAGCTGATAGAGCAGCTCCATGAAAGCCAGTGTGACCAGCGCGAAGTAGCTGCCGCGAATGCGCAGAGCGGGCAACAACACAATCAGGCCTGCGATCATCGTAACCAACACGGCCACAGGGATTGAGATTTCGACTGGCACGTCAAACCGTTTGGTCAGGATGGCAGTCGTATAGGCCCCGATACCGATCAGGAAGGGATGCCCGAAACTCACATACCCGGTCCTGCCCGACAGCACATCCCAGCTGATGGCGAAGATGGCCAGATAGTTGGCAAAGATCATCGTGCGCAGCGTCCCGTTCGAGACGACCTGGGGCAACAGCAGCATCCCCGCAATCAGGCCGCCCCAAAGGACAAAGTGAAACCAGCGCAAACCCATGTTACAACTCCTCGCGGCCGAACAGGCCCTGCGGTCGCGTCACCAGCACGCCGATGATCAGCAGCATGGTGAAGACACCGCGCAGTTCCGGCGCCAGGGTGGCGACAACGATGACTTCGAGAAAGCCGACGATATGAGCAACGACCAGCGTGCCGATGATCGACCCGATGCCGCCCACAATGACGACGGCCACCGAGATGATCAGAGGTGCAACCCACATTGACGGCGAAAGCTGCGTATAGCTGGCGAAAAATACGCCGCCCAGCGCACCCAGTGCCCCTGAGATACCCCATGTGATCAGGTTGATCCGATCCGGGTCGATCCCTGAAATAGCGGCCCCCTTGGCGTCCATCGACACCGCCTGCATCGCCCGCCCCGTATGTGTCAGGCGGACAAAAGCATACAGGCCCAGCAAAATGGCCCAACTGATCATCGTTGCGATCAGGATATTATAGGTGACGGACGCTCCGGCCACGTTGATCACGCCCGGCACGATCGGCAGCAGGATCTTGCTGCTGTCGCCAAAGACAAGAACGATCCCGGCCTGAATCACGACCGCCAGGATCAGCGTCGATATTTCGACGGCTACGTGATCCCCTTTCAGGGTCTTGACGATCAGGCGGTATTTCAGCACCCCCATCAGAACGCCCAGAACCACGGCCACTGCGACGCCCATCAGCTTTGGCATTCCCAGCGTCTGGGACACCCAGAAATACATATACCCGCCGACCATCAGATAGGCACCGTAGGCCAGGTTCAGGACCCGACCGATGCTGAAGATCAGCGTGAAACCCATTGCGATAAGCGCATAGAGACCGCTGAGCAAAAGCCCCTGGATCAGTATCTGCAACATGTAAGGATCCCTGGCTGCGGGTGCGCGCGCCCGCGCACCCATTTCAAGCTAAGCGAACGGACAGGTTACTGTTTGACCCAGCTTGGCAAAGTGAATTCACCCGTCGCGTATTTCTCGGGATAGACAACGGCGGCGGTGCCGTCCTCGTACCACTGGACCACGACCATTGACGGCGCGGCATCGTCGAACGGCTCGGACAGATCAAAACGGATATTGTGCGGGTAAGTACGGCCAGTCACGGGCTCTACCTCGTCATCGCCCCAGAATGCGTAACGCAGCCACAACTGGCCATCCAGTTCTAGAACCAGATCCTGTTTCTTCATCGCATCGGCCCAGCCTTCGACATTGTCGAAACCGCCAGCCTCTTCGGCTGCGGCCATCGCCTGTTTTAGCCCATGATAGGCGTTGAACCCGTTGAAATGCGGCAGCAGCGGGCGGCTGTCATACTTCGCCTGATAGGTATCGACAAACTCTTGGCTGGCCGGATCGAGCCGAAACCCGACCGAAGGGATCGGAGACAGGGTCGAGATACCGCCACCGGCACCACCCGTATCTTCCCAATATTCCATACCCAGCGCAGCGACGTTCACGCCCGTCATCGCCATCGGTACCTGGAGTTTCACGTATTGCGATGACACAACCTGCGAATTCACCGACGAGACCTGATAGATGAAGTCCGCCCCGGTATCCTGCGCACGGCTGAAGATCGGAGCAAAATCGACGGTGGCGACGTCATACGTGATGATGTCCTTGACCTCGATACCCGCAACCGGTGCAAGCGCTTCGGTGACAAGGCCGGTGATCGCCTCGCCAAAGGCCGTATCTTCCGCCAGAATGACGACGGAATCCCACCCCATTTTTTCCTTCAGAACATCCGCGCCAAAGTTGATGTACAACGTGGCCAGCGCCTCATCCGAGGCGATGTTCATGAAATAGGGCGCCATGCTTTCAGGGTCTTCGACCACCATGTCGATGATGCCGATGTAGGATGTCCAGGTGTCCAGCGTCGGAATCCGGTATTCCTGCATGCGGGGCAGCCATCCCAGCGACACATCGTCAATCGAGCCCGAGATGATGAAATCAACCTCTTCCGTTTCCGCAAGGTATTCATAGGCCCGGATGCCCTCGGTCGGGTCCTGTCCGGTATCCGCCGAGACCAGGGTGATCTGTTCGCCCATCACGCCGCCATTTGCGTTGAGCTCTTCAATCGCAATCTCGGCCCCGCGCAGCGTCGACAATCCGGTGTCCGAGGAAAGCGACCCAATGAATCCTACCTTGATTTCCGCTCCGGCCGCCGAGGCCATGAGCGCGATGCATGTTCCGCTGAGCAGCGCTGTCTTGATCATCACATTAGCTCCCTGTGTCTCATTATGCCTTCTTGTATTCTGTATACAGTACACAAGACGATGGTTCGATCAATTCCTTTCTTGAAGACTCATGTTCAGAATCCGCTGATTTCGCCGTTTTCATGGTGGATCACGGCATCCACGTCGATTTCCACCATCAGCCCCGGCTGAGTCAGCCCAGCCTGAACAGCCGTCAGAACCGGATCGATCCCCTTGAAAACTTCGCCATGCGCCTGCGCGAACGCGCCCGCTTGGGAGAGATCGGTCAGATAGGCGCGAACCCGCCCCACATGTCGCAGTTCGGCGCCAACCTCTTTCAGTGCGTCATCGATGCGAGACAGGATGTAAAAGGTCTGCGCACCAACGTCCCCGGGCGCGTGGATGCGGCCCGTCGGCTCGATGGCCGTTGTTCCGGCAACCCAGACAAAGGGGCCGATGCGCTTGGCCCGAGAGTACGAGGCCACCTCTTCAAACCGTCCGCCGGATTTCCAAAAACGCAGGGTCACAGGCCCAGCCTCACCCGGATCGCTTCGGCCGCGTTTTGCAATGCCGCGTTTTCTTCGGCGGTTAACCGCAACTCCTCGACCTCAACCAATCCGCCTGCACCCAGATGGGCTGGCACGCCCAGCACGACACCGTCGATGCCGTATTCCCCGTGCAGCATGACCGAAACCGGAACCGGGCCTGTACGCGCGCCCCGAATGTGATCAATCAATTCGATCGAGGCATGAGCCGGAGCTATCGTTGCAGAACCTGATTTCCGAAGCGCGACCACCTGACCGCCCCCGGTGATCGCATCCTGAACACAGGCTTCGATCTGTTCGCAGGACAGAAATACATCCAGCGGACGGCCTTTGATCCTGGCGCGGCTGGGGATCGGGGCCATTTCGTCCCCATGACTGCCAAGCGTGAAGGCTTCGACGTCCGCAGGCGTGACACCCGCAGCCATTGCCAGCGCGTTGCGAAACCGGCTGCTGTCCAGCGTTCCTGCCATACCCAAAACCTGTTCGCGGGGGAAACCTGTTGCACGCAGCATCTCGACCGTCATTTCGTCCAGCGGGTTGGTCACCACGATCACGATGGCATTTGGTGCGGCTGACCGGATCGCTTCGGCGGACTGACGGATCACGCGGGCATTCACATCGATCAGATCGGCACGTGTCATGCCCGGACGGCGGGCTCGTCCGGCCGTGACGACGACCACATCCGCCCCGGCCACCAGATCCATCGCTTCGCCACCGACACATCGGGCCCGCGCACCGGTGATCCCGGAGGTATGATTGAGGTCCAGCGCAGTCGAAGCCGCCAAACCCGGAGTGATGTCGATCAGCGCGATTTCATCCGCCATGTCCGCCAGTGCCGCCAGATGCGCGATATTGCCGCCAACACCCCCCGCCCCGATCAAGGCAAGTTTGCCCAGCCTGCGGGCTTTGCGCGGCGCACGCGAAGGGGCAACCCATTTGGGTGAACGGCGGTACAGCACCCGGCGCATGGAAACAGCACCATCCGTACGCGGCGGTTTCGGTCGCTCGAGCGGGCCATCCACCAAGGAGATACCAACACGCTCTGCGGTTTCACGCGCAAGGGCCGTCACGATGTCACCCGGCAAAACCTCGAATACGATCCTGCCCCGACGGCGCGCATCCTCGACCGCATCCGAGCCTATGACGCGAGGGGTTGCCATCAGCTGTCCTGCCCGTCCACCGCCTCGATTGCACGCGTCGCGGCCTCGACGGCGGTTTTGACCGAATTTTCGGACCCCGAGATGAACAAGCGACCAAACCGCCCCACCGCACGCACCTCGACGATGTCAATCTCGGCGGCCTTTTCGGCCTCATTCGCGGCAATCGAGATATAGGCGGCCGGCGCGCATTCCACGATCCCCAACGTCTGCCCCGGCACGATCAATGCGCCCTTGCGCCATTTGTTCAAAAGCTGCGCCTGATAGGGCTCGACACTTGTGATGATTTGCGTGGAACTGATGGCAGGCTTCAATCGATCCGTCATGGAAGCCCCAAGTTCGGCCAGCATCGCGTCCCGTGCAGCGGACACTTCGGCGTTTGAAGGCGAGCGGAGGATGAAGAATCCGAACTCGCGCTCGACCATCTGCGTCGTCGCTTCGACCGAGGACGCCTTGAGCGCCCGGTCGATCAGCGAGAATACACCATTGCCCGGCGCGAACTCTCCGATCAGCACGGTGTCACCGGACAAAGGCACTGACCCTTGCACCGTCGCGCCGTTGTAGGCGGCGAATTTCGGTTGCAGGTTGTCGATCTGCATCAGCGCCCGGATCGTGATCTCGCTCATGCGCCATACTCCTCGTAAATGTCGCGCCAGGGTCTGCTTTCATACGCGACCCGCTTGATGTTGATGAGATGCAGGGCGGTGACGTTGTCCGAGGTGATCGACCCCGACCACGTACCGGTACCCAGCATAAAGGATGGTTCAAGGTCGGTGGAATACCCCATGCCGCCCATGATCCCCGGCGTATTCACCAGGACCCGCCCCGTGGGCACGGTGGAAAACCGAGCGACTACCTCGGGGTCATCGGCATGGATGACCGAGGAATGTCCCCAACCTTCGAATTTGGCAATGGATTGCGCCAGTTCGATGCCGTGATCGGTGGACTTCGCCTCGTAAAAGGCCAGCACCGGGTTCAGCTTTTCAGCCGAAAGCGGGCGTTGCCACCCCACTTCGGTCTCTTCCGACACCAGGCAGCGCGTGCGCGGCGGAATCGAGAACCCCGCAGCATCGGCCAGCGCCTGAGGGCTTTGGCCGACGCGTTCGGGATCCATTGCCTGAACACCCTTGAAGATGACCCGAGCCAGCCGATCGGCCTCGGCCGGGGTACAGAAATAAGCGCCTTTGAGTTTCAGTTCATGGCGCAGATCGCGTGCAATTTCAGGATCGGCGACCACGGCCTGTTCACTGACACAAGCCGTGCCATAGTCAAAGCTTTTTGACGTCACAATCATCTCGGCAACTTCGGACAGATCGCGCGCCTTGGACTTGTGCACGTAACACGGCACGTTCCCCGCCCCGACCGCAAGCGTCGGTTTGCCGCTGGAATAGGCAGCCTTGACCATGGCAGGGCCACCTGTCGCCATGACAACCGACGTGCGGCGATGCTTCATCAACTCGGCGGTGCCCTGAATGGTCACAGCGTCCAGGCATTGTATTAACCCTTTGGGCGCGCCCATCTGTTCGGCAACGCGCGCCATGATACGGACGGTTTCCTTCCCGCATTCCACGCCGCGCGGATGCGGAGCACAGACGACGGCATTTCCCGCCTTCACCGCAGACAGAACCTTGTAGATGATCGTGGAGGTCGGATTTGTCACCGGGATAAGCGCCGCGACCACACCCATCGGCTCTCCGAAAGCCGCGATCTTTGTCGCATCGTCCCGCCACAACAGACCCAGCGTCGTGACATCCCGCAGGTAATCGGCGACCGACAAGGCGTTGAACAGATTCTTGACCCGCTTGTCTGCTATGTTGCCGTACCCGGTTTCCTCGACCGCCAATTGCCCCAAACGTTCGGCTTCAGGTTCGATCGCCCGAGCCATGGCATCGACGATGGCATCCACCTGTGCCGGGTCGGTGCCGAGAAAGGCGCGATAGGCTTCGAAAGCCGTTTCAGCAGCGCGCCGTGCGGCGGCGATGGATTTCAGATCAGCGTCCATCACGAGGCTCCGGTGGCAATGGTGTCAAAGATACGGCGGGCCTGATCGACATCGCCTGCGGAAATTCCGATGGTTTCCAGCCTGCGCCCGGACGCGGCCACGTCAGCGCCCAGGATGCGATCCGTCATGCAGATCAGGCTTTCCGTCAGAGGCGCAGTCAAACCTGCGAGCTTTGCGGCGGAAACAAGGGGCACCAATGATCCCAAGACGCCGTCGCGCATCAATTGGCGCGCGGCCTGCCGATCCGGGACCGGACGCGCGCCCGCCCCCCGCTCGGCGCCGGCATAGGTCGCGATCCAGTCATCGGTCTCGGGCAGGTTTCGAACGCCAAAGGCCTTAGCGACCTGCCGCCTTTCGCCAGCCAACCCGTGGATCACCTCATGCTGTTCCGGCCCTATGAGCGCAGAGAATGTCCGGTTGCCTTCCAGCGGCACCCCGCCCATCGGCACATCCGGTCCACCGGCCCCCAGCCCCGCGCCACCAAGGATCAACGCCGGAATCTCGACCGCTGCGGAAAGATCGGCAAAGCCTGAGGCCAGAACCGAATCCAGCGGCTGGATGTTCGAAAGATAGGGTTGCAGCGCTTCAAGAACGTCCGCGCGGCCTCGGGGCAATGTCGCAGCAGCCATCGGTGCCGCCTGCGTCAGGGTCAGGCCCGCACCTTCGGCCTGGTACCAGTATGGCAGGCCCTGCGCCTCGACCAGAGTGACGTCGGCAGTGCAGCCGCCTATTCGCAGCATCCAGACCGCTTCGACCGCGCCCAAAGAGCGACCGGGCGCCAGAACAAGCACCTGCCCATCGTGCAGATGATCGGCCAGCACCATCGCATAGGTGCGCTGTTTGTGGATCGGTCCGGTCAGAAAGATCGCCTGTGCGTCCCGCACTGCTGCATCCAACTCTGCCGTGGTGCGGATCGAAGGCCCGTCGCGATCCACCTGATACGTGCCCACAGGCCCTTCGCCGCGAATGCCAATGCCCGAGGATTGGGCAAGCAATGACAGTTCCGCCCCATAGGCCGAAAACAGCGTAACCTCAGCCCGTTCGGCCAGACACAGCGCTGCCAGAAGACGGGCATCCGGGCCGCCACCCAATACAGCAATGCGCTCAAACCTTTGGGCAACGGGTGCATCCCGTGTCGCGCCACGTGTCACCGCGCGCGTGAAATCCTCGAAACCGGCTGACATGGTACCTCCTCAAAGGGGTTGATCAGGCCGACGACCCGGCACCCAGCCCGTCGATGATTGCCTCAAGCTCGTCATGCGGCCGCGCGATCACGTGAACCGAGACCACCTCGCCCACCTTGTTGGCCGCTGTCGCGCCTGCATCGGTGGCGGCTTTGACCGCGCCGACCTCGCCGCGCACAAGGGTTGTCACCAGCCCGCCGCCAGCTTTGGTCTGACCCACGATGGCAACGCTGGCTGCCTTGACCATCGCATCCGCGGCTTCAATCGCGCCGACCAGGCCGCGTGTTTCGATCATGCCCAGGGCCATCTGCCCCGCCACTGGTTTCGCCATTTTCTGTTCCTCCAAAAATAGATGATTCGCGTTGTGTGATTCAGGTTGTCGAGACGCGGTCGATCACCGCGATGATGGCCATGTCCACGGGGGCAGTGGACAACCCGGCCGCCATGCGGGCGGCAGACCCGCTGACAACCAGCACCGTGTCCCCGACCCCAGCGCCGCAGGTATCGACCGCAACCCGTGCGGGATCGATCAAGCTGCCCTTGCTGTCGACCAGATCCGTCACCAGCAGCTTTGCTCCGACCAGCCTGGCGTCCTTGGCAGTTGCCGTGACAGTTCCAGCGACCTTGCCCAAGTGCATCAGAACGCCCTCAGGTAGCGGTCAAGTTCGACCTGTGTGACCTGTTGATTGAAGAATTCCAGCTCTCGCTCGGCCTGTTGCAGGACCAGTTCCCACTGCATTTCGCCTATGACATCGCGCAGCCATTCCGATCCGCGCGCCAGATCGATGGCGGTTGGCAAATCGGTTGGAATTGGGTCTCCGATCCCTTCTTCATACCCGTTGCCTGTCGTCGGCTCCGAAGGGGACAGCCCCTGTTCGATCCCGTCAAGCCCGGCGGCAATCTCGGCCGCAAGCAACAGATACGGGTTGGCGTCCGCACCGGCATCGCGCTTTTCCACCCGCACGGCACTGTCCGAGCCTTCGATGACACGGATACCAACCGTACGGTTGTCATAGCCCCAGCTCGTGTTGATCGGGCAGAACGTATAGGGCTGGCGACGGCGGTATCCGTTGACCGTGCCGCTGCCGCAAATCGCCGTCTCGCACATGCGCTTTTGCAGACCTGCGATGAAGGATTTTCCGGTGCCGTTGATCTTGCCGTTGTCGGCAAACGCGTTTTTGCCGTCTTTCCACAACGAGTAATGCGTATGAAACCCGTTGCCCGATTGATCAAAAAACGGCTTGGGCATGAAAGTCGCCAGATAGTCGTGCGCGATCCCCAACTGGCGGATCAGGGATTTGAACAGAACGACACGATCCGCAGCTGCCAAAGCTTCACCATAACGAATGTTGACCTCGATCTGGCCGGCCGCATATTCCGGGTTCGACTGTTCGATGGGAATGCCACATTCGTTGATCTGCTGACGGATCGGGCCAACGATGTGTTCCATCCGGGCGGCGCGGCCCAGACCATAGACCTGGATGCCCGTGTCGCGGGGCTGGCCGGTTTCCGGGTCCAGCAGATAGAACTCCAGTTCCGTGCCGACATTCACCTCGAACCCCATGTCGCGGGCCCGGTCCACCTGCCGCACCAAAGCCTGACGCGGATCGATCGGCACAGGTTTGTGATCCATGCCCTCAGCGCGGCCAAAACAGACGGCCACGCCCGGTTCCCACGGGACAGCGACAGGCTTTGTCATCGGAAAGACATGCATGTCGGGATAGCCGTTGTCGAAATTGACGTAAGGCGTATCCCAGACGTCGCAGGTCATATCGATCGCCAGCAGTGCAATCGACAGAGCATTGCCGCTTTTGCAGACATGATCCCAATGGCTGGCCGGAATGCGCTTGCCACGCATGATGCCGTTGAGATCCCCGACACCAAGAATGACGGTATGTGTGCCCTCGGGCAGATCAAACCCCGAACTCATTTGCGCGTGCTCCCTGTTTTTAGCTTTATAATTGTTGTATTCTGTATACAGTATTCACAAAGCCAGTCAGGAAACAAGGAAAATCTGCGCCATGTCCAAAAGCTCGGTCATCGTTGTCGGAGGCGGCATAGTCGGCGTCATGACGGCGCTTACACTGCAACGGCGCGGCGAGGCCGTGACATTGATCGACAGGTGGGAGCCGGGACATTCCCGTGCATCTTCAACAGATTACAACCGGGTGATTCGCGCCATATCCGGGCGGGACGAGTTCTATACAAGCTGGGCGCGCGAAAGCCGCCTGCGCTGGCTGGAGCTGCAAGCCGAAAGCGGCCAGAACCTGATGTATGAATGCGGCGCCTTGATTCTGGCGACGGCGGGGCATTGCGACTGGGAAGACGCAACCGCACAAACTTTCGACCGGGTCGGGGTGCCCTATTACAAATTCGGTCGGTCGGATATCGAATCGCGGTTCCCTCAGTTCAAGGTCACCGACATCGAATATGCGCTGTTCGAACCCGAAGCCGGAATGCTGATGGCGCATCGATGCGTTCTGACCGGTTTGGATCTGTTCCGAAAGGCAGGAGGCAAAGTACAACGTGGTCGCGTCACCACGGATGGATCGGAACGTCCGATGCTTGACGGCAAACCGCTCGAGGCTGATCTGATCATCATGGCGACTGGCCCATGGATGGCTGACATGTTTCCCAGAACGATCAAGCCGATCTCGACCGTGGTTGGCGTTAATGTCCTCTACACCTCAACACCCGACGGGTCGGAAGATTTCGACATGAGCCGGATGCCCTGCTGGATCGATCACGGGCAAGGGTCATTTGGTCTGCCGTCGTCCGAAGGCTCCGGCGTAAAGGCGGCGGTTGTCATCCCGGACAAGATCGATCTGGACAATGATGAACGGCTGATCCGCCAGGAAACACTGGGCCGCACACGCAGCTATATCCGCCACCGGCTTCCGGGTTTAGAGGGGCAAAGGGTTGTGGATTCCAAGTTCAACCAGATCATTCTGACCCCGGATACACATTTCATTGTCGACTGGCACCCCGAGCATGAAAACGTGCTGTTCGCCGGCGGATGCTCTGGCCATTTGTTCAAGCACGCCCCGGTGTTTGCAGAATTTGCAGCAGGCGTTGGGCTGAAGGATTTTGGAACCGCGGACCGGTTCAAGATCAGCGGCCGCAGAAAGCTGAGCCCGAAGGAAAGCCCCAGTGGACGCTAACCATCCAGGAGGGCGCGATAAATTCCAGCATTTGGGCATTTGCCCTGGGGAAGTCGCGCGCCCGCCCGGATCGCGTCACGGCAGGTTTCGGCCTGAAGGCAGTGCCCGCATTTTTCCGCCAGTTCCAACCCCAGCTCGGGGTGCGCGTTCAGGTCTGCCTCGGTCAGTCCGAATTGTCCGGCCATGGCGAGTATACGCTCTCGTGCCTGTGGTGCGCCCGATCGCAACATGGCCAGATCCGCGCGGGACAAGCCAAGGTCTGAAAGCTCTCTGTCACTCAGGTTTTCATCCCGAGGTGAGCTGACGATGCGCGCTATTTTCTGAAAGAAATCTGTGTATCCCGACATATCGCGGCCTCCTCCACCACGTTATGGATACAGTATACACAGTGTTTCAAAGCCGGAATTGATCAGGATCAAGCGGGTTTTCAGGTTTTACGGCCGACCGCAGGCATTGCGAAACAAGTCAACCGCCTGCGCGGCGGCCAGATCCTTCGGCACATGTGCCATCTCAATCGAGGCCAGCCCCTCATCCGCCTTTTGCGGTGCAAGGAACACGTAGCGCCCGCGCACGAACAATTCACGCAGATGGCTTGCCCGGTATTCGGGATGGAATTGCACGGAACGGGCCGGGAAATCATAATCCAAGGCCCCTACCGGGCAGTGATCCGCCGACCCTGTCACCTGCGCCGAAGGCGGAACCTGCGTGACCTGATCCTGATGCCAGACAAAGGCATCTACGCTGGTTCCACCATAGTCGAAGCCTCGTGCGCCGACGACATTGCCGATCTCGGCCTTCTCGGCTTTGCCGCCATAGACATCCGCCATGATCTGATGACCAAAGCAGATGCCGAAGACCGGCTTGGCATGGTCCCGGCACAACTCCAGGAAATCGCGAAGGGGCCGCATCCACTTCGTGTCATCGTAGACGCCGAATTCGGACCCTCCGACAACAACCCCATCAAAATCCCCGAGCTGAGGCAATGCCTCGCCATCAACCACATCCACCGTGGAAAATCGGGCTTCGGGCAGATGTGGTTCAAGCCATGCGCGGATCTGCTGGGCCGTACGCGGCAGCCCCTCAAGCAGCGGCAATGGATGAAGGGTCAACTCAAGAAGCGCGATCCTCACCAGTCGAAGGCCCGGTCGATGCCCGCCATCTTGACGCCGGTAAAGGCCGAGGCCTGAAAACTGAGCGCACGCAGATCTTCGGTTTCCAGATTGTGCACCGAAGATTTGCCGCAGGCCTTGGCAAGCGCCGTGATCTCCATTGTCATCGCGGTCAGATACCGCGCGACGCGCTCTGCACCTGCATGCGGGTTCATACGCGCCTCAAGGTCAGGATCCTGCGTTGCGATCCCAACCGGGCAACGGCCCGTATGGCAGTGATGGCACGCCCCCGGCGATGTTCCCAGCGCCTGGTAATCGTCCAGATATCTGGGAGTGTTGCATCCCAGCGCGACCATCGCGGCATTCCCGATCATGACCGCATCCGCCCCAAGCGCCAGACATTTGGCCGCGTCCACACCTGATCGGATCCCGCCCGCGGCGACAAGCGAGACCTTGCCGCTCATCCCGCACTCATCCAGCGCTTCGCGTGCCGCGCGTATGGCACTCATGGTCGGTATGCCCGTGTGATTCAGCAGCAACTCGGGTGACGCACCGGTGCCGCCCTCGGCCCCGTCCACCACGACGACATCCGCGCCCGCCTTTGCAGCCACGGCCACGTCGAACCGCGGCCGCGTGGCCCCCATCTTGATAAAGATCGGCACCTGATAGTTCGTGGCGATGCGCAATTCCTCGATTTTGACGGCCAGATCGTCAGCCCCAAGGAAATCGGGGTGCCGGATGGTGGATCGCTGATCGACCCCTTCGGGCAAAGTGCGCATTTCGCTGACCCGCGGGCTGACCTTCATTCCCAGCAGCAGACCGCCGGTGCCCGGTTTGGCCCCCTGCCCGACCACCAGTTCAAGCGCATCGGCGCGGCGCAGGTGATCCAGATCGACCCCATAGCGGGCAGGCGACATCTGGTAGAGCAGGCGTTGGGAGGCTTCGCGCTCCTCTTCCAGCATGCCGCCTTCGCCGGTGCAGGTCATGGTGCCCACCTTCGAGGCACCATAACCAAGCGACGCCTTGGCCGAGGCCGAGAGCGCACCGAAAGACATCGATGCGATATAAATCGGGATTTTCAGTTCCAGTGGCCGTTCCACCAATCCGCGCCCGCCGCCAAGAACCGTCGTCGTATCGCAGCTCTCGCGGTATCCTTCCAGCGGAAGGCGGGTCATCGTCGCCGGGACAAATGTCAGATCGTCGAATGTCGGCAACTGCTTGTTGAACGTGTTGTAGCCACGCACCTGATACCGCCCAAGCTGCGCCAATGCGTGAACTTCCGATATCGCTTCGGGCGTCCAGCGGGTTGATCCCCCTTCATCATAAGACGAAGGCACACCAGCCGGTCGTCCATCGACCGCACCTGCGTCGCGGAACCGTATTTCTTCCTCTGACGCGACCTCGAACGGGTAGTCATAGGGTTTACTCAGATCATGAGCCATGCGCTTGCGTCCCTGCTTTCAAAATACCAAAGGCGCTGGCCAGAGACCATTTTGCGCCAGTTACGAGAGCTGTCGACAAGCCCCAGAGGGTCAAGGATCGCATCGACCTCGGCCACCTCTTCGGCAGTGGGTTCGATCACCGAGACGTCCACACCCAGGCTGTCAACTTCGCCTGCGACCCAAACCTCGCCTTGCCACAAAGCGTCCGCACAGGATTCACCCGCACCGCCCAGCGCAATGATGCGTCCCGCATGCGCCATGAAACCGGATTGGTATCCGATCTTGCCCTCGACCACGATGTTGCCGCCCTTCATGGCAACACCGACACGCGGCCCGGCATCACCTTTGACATGAATGGTGCCGCCAATCATCGCCGCCCCGCAGGACATGCCCGCATAGCCGCCGACAGTGATGTGACCCTTGGCCATCCCTTCGCCCACGGCCCATCCGCAATTGCGTTCGATAGAGATGTTGGCGCCAGTGTTCAGACCGCCGCAATAGTATCCCACCGAACCTTCGAAAGTGATGTCCACATTGTCCGGCAGGCCCACGCCCAGATTGTGTCGCGACAGCGTATCGACAACCCGGATCGGCCGTCCTGATGCGCAGGCTGCCATGATATCCCTGTTCACCTCACGAATATGCCGCTTGCCGACTTCGATGACGATTTCATCCATCTGTCTTGCTACCTCGCTCATGCTGCCAGGCTCCGGTTGCCGACACCCCAGATGCCGGTCAGCGACGGGCCATCATAGTTGATCACGTCGCATTCTTCGGCCATCACGCGACGCACCGCCTGTTCTTCGGTCGCGGCGGCCAGGTCCCCATTGCGATTGACCACAACTAACGGTTTCATCGCGAACCGATCCTTGGCAAATCCGATCCCGTCCGGCGTTGCGATCATGTAGGTGAATACTCCGTCGATAGAGGTAATCGACTTCTTCAGCGCCTGTTCCATCGTCAGACCCGCTTTCATCCGGTCACTGACCCAGACCGCAATCAACTCGCTGTCATTCTCGGTCAGAAAGCGATAGCCCTTTCGGCTCAACTTGTCGCGCCATGTGAAATAATCGGTGATCTGGCCGTTATGCACGATCGCCACATCCGAAAACGGCCGCGCCCAGAACGGGTGTGAAGCGTTGGGCAGAACCGAGCTTTCCGTCGCAAGCCGCGCGTGGCCAAGACCATGGGTGCCGATGATGTCGCGCACGCCATGCTTTTCGGCAACCGCTTCGGCGCCGCCGATGTCCTTGATGATCTCAAGACTGCGGCCGCAGGACTGCACTTCGAACCGGTCCGTCAGCTCATCTGCATCCCGCACCCAGGCCTGCAAATCAGTCGGGTCCGAGATTTCCGCGCGAAAGCAATAATGCCGGTTCTCATCGGTTACGATCTTCGGATCGGACAGAAAGCAAGAGCCGTGATCCTTCAACACCGCCTCAAACGCATTCAGGTCAGCATCCTGCCGGGATTTGTCAAATCCCATCCCTCGTAAAACATATCCGGTGTCTCGTGGCGGTCCATAAACTGCAAACCCGGTGCTGTCTGCGCCACGGTGTTCCTGCGCATCCATCAGGTCTACCAGGTCCGCCCCGACCTGCCCGGGTGCGGTAAGAATCCTTCCAGCGATTCCACACATGAAGAGCTCCCTGTTCAACTGCGTTTGTATACTGTATACAGTACACGGACAATAGCAAGCCCATTCGCCTTGGCACCAGATGCTTTTTTGAATACAGAATTCACAAAACACGGAAAGAGAGGCTCCGAGTGGCTCTGAAACAGATAAAAACACAGCGCAGACGGCTGGCGGACGAGGTTTATGATCAGTTGGTCGAAGCCATAATGAGCCGCGAAATCTCTGCCGAAGACCGATTGGTTCAGGAAAAGCTGGCAGCGGAACTGAACATCAGCCGCACCCCGGTTCGCGAGGCTTTGATGCGGCTGGAAACCGAAGGTGTTCTGGAAGTCGCCGCAAGCGGTGGTTTCCGGCTGGCCCGCATGGATCAAGCCGAAGTCCGGCAGCTGTATCAGGCCCGCGCCGCAATCGAAGGTCAGGCCGCCCGGATTCTTGCGGCCCACGCAGACCCCGCGGTTCTGGAGGGTTTGCGCGCGCTGATTCGTCGTGAAGAAAACTTGACCAATCCTACGACGCGCGACTATTTCATTGCCAACCGGCGCATTCACCGCGCCTTCATGGTTGAAGCGGGAAACAAGTTCCTGCTGGACATGTTCGACATGATCTGGGGCAAGGCCATGGCCTTTCACCTGTTTTCCGCAATCGAAAATGTCGATATCTCACAGTCTCTGGGTGATCATCAGGCGCTTGTCGACGCGATTGAAACCGGAGACGTGACAGAAGCACTGGAAACCTTTACCGCCCATATTCAGGCCGGGTTCGATTTGCAGATCGAGGGGCTGAAAGAAGCGGACAACGGCTGACGCACGGAACCGTCGGCAGGGCGGACCGCGCCGGTTCGCCTGCCTGAAACCGGCTCATGCATCGCGGGCAATGCCACCAAGTATCCGCGCGCTGTTCTGACGGCTTCATGACAAAACGGTCATTTTCGTCTATTATTGAAATCTCTCATTACAAAGACCCTCCGATTCCATCGGAGTTGATATTTGGACGACACATTTTTCCACAGGCGGTCCCAAGTCGACTATTCGACCACCTCAGATTCCGGAGAGAGAAATGAGTGCTGACGAAAACGACAATCGCAAAGAACACGATTACACCGAAAGCGAAAAGACAGATCCGGAATGCCGGTCTGTCGATGACAGGCTGACCGCGATCGAGCAGCGCCTCGACCAGTTGATGCGCGTCATGGAACCAGGCCCGGAAGACAGGCTAGAAACCGTCGAACATCGCGTGGACGCGCTTTTGACATCCATCGAATTCCTGGGCGAGTTGGGGGATCATTCTTCTGGCTTCAATCCCACGTCCACCGGTCCTGCCTTCGGCTTCGTTGACGCCGGCAGCGTTGGGGCCCCGACGCGCCGCACGTTCAGCTGGGCCAAAAATTGCTGCAAGAATTGGTGCAGCATCCGTGCCAGCAGCAAAGGGTGCCATCCAAACGCCTGCTGAATGGTAAATCTCGCGTGGCGGAGAATTTATTTTGTTCAATGTCTATTTCATCAACGCGGATTGAAGCGGCAATACAGTCCATTGCAGGGTCGATTGTGGCGGCCCCGATCAGAACTGATGCTATCGGACTGGGAAGCGCCGTCGCCGGAGAGGCGATGGCATTGCTGGCGGCAGACAAGTTTCTAAAGGATGATCGCGTGCGATCCGCCGCGTCACGTCGCCTTGCGACCATCTGGGCTTGCGACCGAGACCTGCGCGGAGCCCCTGTTTCACTGTTCGATGGCCGCGCCGGCCTTGGGTTGCTGGCCTGTCATGCTCTGGACGCCAATCCAAACGATCCCGAAGCGCAACTGGCGCTTGACCGTGCCCTGCGTTCGGTTGCGCAACGCCTTCTCGAAGCCCCCTGGATGGGGCATTTCGATCACGTGTCCGGTCTTGCGGGTATATCCGTATTTTTGTGCGAACCGAAATCCCGGACGGCCCGTCTTGGGGGAAAGTCGCTGTGCCTGCGTTTAGCCGAGGAGCTTTGGAGGCACTCGGCACGCACAGAACGGGGGCTTGCGTGGACAGAACCTTTTTCCTCTCCGGAAGACGAGACCGGCCCCCTGAAAACAACGCGGTACCTCGTCAACATGGGGCTGGCGCATGGTTCTCCTGGCGCCGTTCTGGCTCTGGCTCGCCTGGGTCGGCGGCACGCGTTCACACCGCGACACATCGAAGACCTCAAAGACGCGGTCCTGTTTCTCCTTTCGCACCGGGGCGCGTTTTCAGACAGCGGCCTGTCATCCTGCTTTCCCTGCATGTCAGCGCTCAGTCATGCGTGGGAGGTACCGTCACGTCTTGCGTGGTGTTATGGCGACCTAGGTATCATATACACCGCGCTCGCGGCGGCGAGGCTGGTGGGTATGGAGGACGAAATACGCGATGTCGCATCGCGGGTTCTGGTATCCTGCGTCGACAGACCTATTCGTGAGACAGGTATCAATGACGGTGGGCTGTGCCATGGCGATGCCGGAATTGTCGTGATGGCCCTTGCCATTCGATCGCTTTTTCCCAACGCGGACGTCGATCCCCTGATCGGAAAGCACGCCGAACGGCTTTTGTCCCTCGTTGAACGGGAATTGAGCCCGGACGGGCTTCCCGCGATCGGCGCAGGCTGGAAGACGTTTCAATCGACGGATCTTTTGACCGGGTCGAGCGGCGTTTTGTTGGCACTGCTTGCCCTAAGGGACACGGGTTACCTCGGATATCTGAAGTTCATGGGGCTGGATGTTGAAGAGAGTGCACACTGTCCGTCCCGACCAGAATCGCACAACTCTCGTCCGTTCCTCGGAATTCGTGTTAGTACGCGTTCACCGCAGCACGATCTTGGCGGAGTCACAAAAAGCACCCGAAAAAAGGATCTGGAAAAGCGTGCTTCAGATTTAATTCGCGATCCGGCCTTTGCCTTGTCGCTGTTCATTGCACGACCCGGTTTCTTTTCGAAGGTCAAGCGGGAACTCGAGAAAGGCGAAGGCCTCTCCCCCGCAGTCCTCGGCACATTGTTTCGGTTTGTTTACCGAATGTGTTTTCGCCCGACGCCGTTCGGCGCATTCGCGGCAGTGGGCACGGCAGTACCTGTTGCAGGCAAGGACATCGTCACCGTGGCAGACCACCATCTGGATATGGATCTGGACTGTGGGTTTTTGTCTCATATTGCCGCCGGACTCGCCGAAACGCAAAGCACAAGGGTGCGGTGCAATCCATCGGCCTGGTGGGAACAGGACGTTCTGCACTGGATAACCAACGGTGATCTCGACGGACCCTGGAACCACGAACAGATCATTGCAGCGGCGGATTCCGATCTGGCAGAGTTCATCTTTGATGTCGATTCCGTCCCGATTTCCGATCTGGAAACGGCCCTTAAAGACCGCTCTTTCAAATCTGCCGTGACGATCTCGGATCTCTGTCGGTCCGAGGCTCTGATACCACGGAAAGACCCAATACTTCTGGGGCATGACGCAACCGCCAGAACCCTGAAGCGGCTGGAAAGAGATATGACCGCCCGCCAAAAGAGAGGCTTGGCGGCACTCCGGCATGATCTTGATGCCGCGCGTGAAACCCCTTCGATGATCGCGTTAAAGCAACTAGGGCGAACAGCTGACTCTTTCGCCCCGGGTTGGAGAGGTGATTTTCTGCATGTCGATGCGCATTGCGTCGGCACGTTGGAAACACCACTGCGCGCGGTGCAGGCACTGACCGACGCATGGAACATTTTGGAAAAGATCGGCTTTCGCGTGCCAAAGCCAAACCGTTTTTTGGAATTTGAACGGCGTTTCCTTGACCGTTACGGTGACCGCGCCGTGTTGCTGGGTCAGGCCGTGGATGCCGAAAGCGGGCTTGCATATCTCGGCATGCCGCTGCGAATGGATTTCGTTACAGGTACGGGGTCGTCAAGTGATGCCCCTAGGCAAAACCTTCAGAAATTTCCGCTGGAACCCGATTGGGACGCGCACAAGTGGGTGCTTTGCGCGCAGGATATCGAGATCCTGCATGCCCGCAACACGGACCAGACCCCTTTCGCCATCCAGGATGGCGTTCTTCTAAGCAAAGTAGGACGCAGTGTCGGGCACAACCCCGTCTGGACGGCCTATCCCGAAGGTATTTTCCCGGGCGGGCCCAAGGCGATTTTCGGCCGTTTCTCAAGGCGAAATCAGTTGATCGCAGACACGTTGATGCAACACAGCCCCACGCGTGAAGAGGATTCGACAATTGTCGAAGCAGACATCCTGTGCGCCACGGACCCCCGGTCATCAAACATCCTCAGACGCGCCAGCCTTTCACGGTATGTCATCGAGATCCTCGGCGACAGCGGGTTACCGCCCGAACTGAGGATTCCGCTGCACGATCTGTGGATTCGCCACGATGGCAGTCGGTTCCGACTGTTCTGGGGCAGCCAAGGCGTCGAGGTCATTCCACAACTGCACGCTGCCCACCAAAGCCCTCCCGGGGCGCCGGCTGTCTATCTTCTGCTCATCGACATCGCCATGCACATGCGGCAACCGTCGGTGATCTGGTCGTGGCAATCGCAAAGCAATCGGAACCGACTGCCCAGGGTCTGTGCTGGAAATGTGGTCCTTGCGCCGCAACGGTGGCGTCTTTGCATCCCGACACAGGTGGTCAGGTCGGGCAAAGCGGAATTCTGGCTGGAAGCCAACCGACAAAAACTGGAATTGCCGCGATACGTGGCCCCTACGGATGAGGCCAGCGACATGGCCACGCCATGGGATCTGGACAACCCCTTTTCCACTGCGAACCTGATCAAGACGTTGAAAAAAGGGCCGCTTTCGATCTGCGAGTACCTTCCAACGCCCAAGGATTGGTGGATCGACTCGTCGCATGGTCGATTGGCCTCTGAACTGGTTTATGCCCCAGCAAAGCCAGTTGATACGCCCTTTGTCGAATACGATGCCAACCCGACCGCATGGCAACCGCTGGGGCACGGCACTGAAGAGGCCGGGTCATGGTTGTATCTGCGGCTTTTCGGGGATGCCATGAAGCTGGAACAGTTCCTGAAACTGCAATCGAACAGGTTGGCGCTGTGGCAGAAACGCAATCTGATCGAGAACTGGTTCTTCGTAAGATATGCAGACCCGGAGCTTGAACTGCGCTTCCGCATCAAGTTTTCAAATGATCATGACAGAGTTCTGAGGAACCGGGTGCTTGTTCACTTGCAGAAAACGGCCGGTGGATTGGTGGACAGGTTTCTTGTTGACGAATACCTGCCTGAAACGGCGCGCTACGGCGGAGAACTGGGGCTCGGCGCATGCGAGAGGATATTCGGCGCCGACTCGATCACTGCGCTTGATGTGCTCAACGATCCGAAGATCAGCCGGTCCAGACGGTGGATGGCGTCGGCCGCCAGTATCGACGCCCTGTTCGAAGATTTGGAATTGCCTACAGGTGTTCGGCTGGCGATCTCCGAGCGCTGTTCGCAAAACTACGGCGGCGGCCCGGCGTCGGGCCGGATTGCGCGTCGTGCTATTGGAAAGGAATGGAGAAGTGCGTGTGTTGTTCTGAGTGAGCTCGGGGTGGGCAAAGGCATTCATTCGCGGCCATCGCGCTGGAACGCACGTGCGGCCAGGCTTCATCCGGATCTTGGACGCCTTCAGCGAGAAGAACAGGATGGCCGGTTGGGAAGCGGCTTGGCCGACGTTCTGGGAAGCCTCGCTCATATGTCCATCAACCGGATCCTCCACTGGGGAACCGCCGCGGAAGAGGCGGTCATCCACGAGGCGCTGTGTCGACATTATCGAACCAAATTGAGCCACGGGTGGAAATCGTCCTAAGCGGCATGCTCATGGCAGCGGGTTGGAACCTGAACCGTCCGCCCGAAACATGGGCTGTCCACACATACCCCCTGCTCCCGAATGAAGCACCCGGCGCATGGGGCAAGGCAACGCGAACGGTTGCGCTTTTGACCTACAGCGGGATACCACTGAACCTGGATCGCACTTTTACAGCACGCGGCGTTTTGGGACGTGTCGACTTACCGCGTAACCTGCAAGCGCCGAAAGCGATTTTGCCACGCCGCCCCGTGGCACGGGGCTTAGCGCTGCTATTGCCTGATCGCGGTATTCTTCAGGCAATTTCTGCCTCTTGATATGGCGCGCGGCCGGAGAAAGCTCTGCCAAAAACCGCGCAGGGTCACGGTGACTAAGGAAAGCACGGACTGCCGCGCCCCCGGTTTGCCGCTGGGCTGCCTCGAGAACAGGCACGCTGAACAGGCCGCTCGAGAGGTCTGACGCAAATGGGGTGCTGCCCGGGGGGCGGTCCAGGGCCAGTTCATCCTCGGTCAGCAGGTAAGCCAGGCCAAGATTCTCGCCATAGTCGCGAAGGGCGTCTGACAGATCGTTTTGTTCGGCAAGCATCGCACCGAGTTCACAAGGCAGTCGGAAGAATGCAGCCATGCATTGCCGCATCTGCGCGATACGCTTTTCGACCGCCAGATCCGGTTGCCATGCGGTCCGAAGCTCGGACACCCGGCCTTCACAGGCCGAGGCCATGGCACTCAGGATTGATGGCACCAGATCCGGGCAGTCCCGTGCGCCGACTTCATGCGCCTTCGCCAGAAGATAATCACCTGTGAGTATCCCAAGCTTGTCGCCCCAGTTGGCCTTGGCGTCGGATGTTGCGGCCGCGGCCTCGACCCCTCGAATACCGCTTTGGGCAAGAAACCCCAGATACGCAAGTTCCAGCGCCGTGGCCGCGGCACGACGCCTTTTTGCCTCAACATCACCCAGATAGGACGTCAGCAAAAGCAACAGCGAAGGTCGAAACGCAACCATGTCAGCCCGCTTGCCCGCGAAGGACATGCGCGTCAGAAACGGCCAATCGGTGCGCACGATGTGATTGAGGCGTGCGCCCACATCGCGCAGGTCGTCCCCAAGCGGCATCTCGGGCACGCGTACAAGGGGCGACACGTCATCCAACATGGCGCTTTCCACATCACCGCCCGTGCCTTCAGGCACCAAAACGGCGCGGCGCAGCATGTTGTGGACCGGCTTGTCGCTTTCAAACGTATCGTCCAACACGCGCCAGATGAACTCGTATCGGCGGCTTGCGCGGTTCCCGAGCGTGAAGTACCCGGCAAAGCGATCCCCCAACAAAAGCGCATAGTCGTCTGCCGCCACCCAAGGGCCTGCCCCTGTGCGGAGACATCGATCAGTGGTTTGCGCCGCAAGCGCACCGGATTCCAGCGCAAAGCTAATTCCTTCGCCTGTAAACGGGCTGATAAGACCGGCGGCGTCCCCTACCAGCAACAGACCTGAATGGGCGGCGCGTTCCGGTGCGAAATCGAACCTCAGCGGTGCCCCCAAGGTCGTACCGGACAACTGAATGCCCGAATATTCCGGATAATCCTTTCGGAGCACGTCCAGAAATTGGTCGAACAATGTTCTGACATTGGTGTCAAACGCCCTGCAGAACAGCCCGACACCGACATTTGCAGTTCCCTTCCCCGTTGGGAATGCCCAGCCATAGGACGGCAACAAGTACCGGTCCGTAACATCAGTCAACGGCAGCATTATTTCCAGCAGTGGCGGAGTGTCTCCGCAGCCATCGACATAACCGCGAAGCGCGGTGCCATAGCCTTGTTCCGGTGTTTCCCGCAATCCCGCTGCTTTCGCCAATCGAGACGCGGCCCCGTCTGCGGCGATGACCATGTACCCGGTCAGAACCACTGTCGTGCCATCCTGCATCCGAGCGGTGACACCTGTGACAGTCCCGCTTTCATCCGTTACCAGATCGTCGGCACGGCATTTCGGCAAGAAAGCCGCTCCTTCCGCGCGGGCCTGACGCAAAAGACAGTCATCCAGTATCAAACGGGGTACAACCAGCCCATAGTCGTCTTCGCCCTCGTATCGAAAATCCCGGTGGCCCCTGTTGCGCATATGGACACGCACACCTTCGACCTCCTGTTGATCTGTAAGCGCGGACAGGATGCCGAGGCGTTTCAGCTGAGAGATACCGGACCGGGTGATCCCGTCTCCACAGCTTTTGTCCCGAGGGAAATCCTCACGGTCGATCAGAATGACCTTTCGACCTCTCCGCGTCAGCTCGATGGCGGCAGCGCTGCCGCCGGGCCCCGCACCGACAATGATGGCGTCCCATGTCTCGGCGGCGGCTTCCGCAGGTGTCGCAAGCGGCAGATCCTCGGCAAGAGGGCCGTAACCGTCCATGTCAGGCCCTCCTTTCGACCGAAAGCCGGGCGAGGTTTGCCAGCGAGGCGCGCAGCACATGATCGTCAAGCCCCGAGATGACCGTGACGGCTGCCTCGGATTTGTCCCGCGCCAGCTGTTCCGTGGCTTCAACCGCACCCGAATTGCGAATGATTTCCACAGCACGCGAAACGTCTGCATCCTGCATTTCAGCCAGCCTCAACCTGGCCCGCAATTCATCGGCGGCCTGACCGTTCTGACCCAGGCACAGGAGCACCGGCATCGTATAGGCCCCTTCGCGCAGATCAGAGGCGGACCCCTTTCCAAGCTCGGTGCTGCTTGCAATGTAGTCCAGAACATCGTCGCGCAGCTGAAATGCAAGGCCGAGGCACTTTGAATAGGTGATCAGTGCGTCTCGTTCCTGATCACTTACGTCTGCCAACATCGCCCCCAGCGATGCGGCGAGAACAAACAGCTCGGCCGTCTTGCCCTCGAGCATTTCAAGATGCTCTTCAATGGTCCAACCGGCGTTGTAGGCGTTTTCTGCTTCGCGCAACTGCCCCAGACACAGCGCGGAACAATGTTTGCCAGCCAGCTCAGAGGCTTTGGGGCTGATGGAATCCAACAGGTTTAGTGCACGGGCCAGAATGAATGTTCCGGCGAAGCTGGCGATGGGCGAAGACCAGCGACGGTTCACGCTTTCCGCTCCACGCCGAAGTTCGGCCCGGTCCATGACGTCGTCATGATAGAGCGACGCCACATGGATCATTTCGACAGCCGCCGCCGCCTGAATTGCGCGCTTGCGGCCTTCTGTGTCGGCGAGGCTTCGCGCGGTAAGCAGCAGAAGAATTGGCCGCAACCGTTTCCCGCCAGCGCCGATAAGCCAGTGGGCAATCTCTTCGAAACCCGGCTGGTCCGAGGCGACAGCATTCAACATGGATGCTTCAACCTGGGGTATCGTGGCCCGGACCTGTTCGTCCTGCACCCAGTCAGACATCCGCAATCTTGCGGAACTGCGCCAGCGTCTTCTGCAAACGCTTCGACCTGAGCGCCGCTTCAGAGTTCCTGATGAAACTGTCGTAGCCCTCGTGCAGTGCTGCGGACTCGGCGCGAACAACAATCTCACCACGGTGGAAAGCGTCCATTACGGTCATCCTGCCTTCGGAAATGGCCACGAGAGCTTCCGGTGAGATCGCGCCGACGCCCCGGCCTTTCCCTTTGCGCTTTTGGCTCGGGTTGATGTGAACTTCACCGCTCATCACCGAAACTTCGACCGACCCCATACCAAAAACACCAACCGTTGCACTGGCGCCCTCGTACTGCTTGACCAGTTCAGCATATTCCTTCTTGGCGTCCGCCTTGAAACCCGCCAAAGCATCTTCGGCCAGTTTTTCGACTGCCTTTGCACCCTCTTCCGGCTGCATCCGCTGTTCATAGTCTGCCACGTTCGTATCCTCCGTTCCAGAATTTCCAAATCAGACCGAGCCGACCGCCGCCCGAGCATCCACACGCCCGGCGCCCTGCTGCGTGGTCGGTGCGCCGATATCGACGGCGGTGGCCATGAGAACTGCCTTGATGTCAGCCGGCAGCAGTGTCGGGTTTCGCTGCAACATCAGCGCCGCGACCCCGGCGACATGGGGGCAGGCCATCGAGGTGCCGCTGGCCTCGAGATGAAGCGGATCTATCACCGTCGCGCCGCCATTCATGTCGTTGCCGGTCGCCGATCGCGATGCCACGATATCCACGCCGGGGGCGGTGACATCCGGTTTGTCGCGTCCATCCGGCGTTGGTCCGGGACTGGAGAAACCGGCCATGTTGTCGCTGTCATCGCTTGCGCCGACGGTGATCACGCTCTGCGCAATACCCGGACAGCGAATGCGCGTGTCATAGGTGCCGCAACTGTCATTGCCCTCGTTGCCCGCGGCCACCACAAAGGTCACCCCGGCGGTCGAAGCCGCATCAGCGGCGACACACAAAACGCATGTTCCGTCCGGATCGACCCAATTGCCGTTTCTGTGCGAAAAGCCCCAGGAATTGGAAAGAACATCCATCCCGTCCGCGACGGCCTGTTGGATTGCCGAAACGCAGTTTGGAGCGTTCCCACTGCCAAACTGATCCAGCAGCTTGTAGTCGTGGATAACCGCCCCCGTGGCGACACCACGGAACGTCGCGCCATTGCTGGCGACAACACCCGCACAATGAGTACCGTGCCCGTTCAGGTCGCCCAACCCCTCGCCGGTAAAATCCTGTTGGGTGCCGAAATTTCCGGCAAGTTCGGGATGTGTCTGGTCCACGCCCGTATCCAGAACGGCAACATCCACTTCGGCACCGTTGATCCCGCTGGCTTCCACGACATCGGCATTGATCAGCGGACGACTGTTATCCAGGTCGATCAGGATCTGGTTTTTGCAATGAACCATCTTCAGGACATCGGCGCGCCCCGCGATATCCGTAAGGCGCTGATCATCGGCAAGGACAACCAGACTGTGAGTCAGCCAAAACGACCGTTCGACCTCAATCCCCCGCTCTTCAAAGCTTCGGGCGATTTTGCCCACCACGTCTTCACCATGGCGTCGGTGTTGCATGATTGAACGGCGGCGCTGGCGCCGGTCGAACGCACGGGGCGGGCGATCCGGCGATGCCCTGCCGCTGCGCAGCGAGACCAGCACGCGATGCCGGGGAAGCTGGGCGGTTTCGGTTTGGCCAAGCAGGGCGTTCAGGCGCGCCTCTTTTCGGTTGGCCAAGAGGTCGCGCAAGATAATGCTGTCCATCTTCAAGATGGACTCGCTGCCAAACTCGGCACGAAGCTTCTCGATTTCACGACGTTCCGCTCTTTCGAAGCGATCAACGTGTTCCCGGCTTAACTCGGACATTTCGTGCTCCTTTAGATCATGGTCTTATGGGGTTTTCAGGAATGGCCTGACGTTTGGTGGAATGGGTGATCATCACCACGGAAGGATCGTTGGCCATTGTCGCGATGGCCCCGGGCGAAAGTTCAACGGCAACACTGTCGATCAGCCACAGTTCGGTAATCCCGACACCGCCCAGGCTTTCCAGGGTGCCGACCAGGGGCCGTGTGCGTCGGCGGAAATAATCTTCGCGTGCCTTCGTTTCGGCGCGCCGGAAAGAGGGCGCATTGCCTTCGGTGTCTGGCGCCAAGCGCAATATGACCTGCACCGAGTTCCCATCATCGCCGTCTGTTGCAGCCTTCGCCAATTCCGATCGCAGCTGAGTGTCCAGCTTGCCCCAAGCCGCCTCGGACAGGCCGAACGGATGAGGGCTGTTGGTTTCGGTCAAGGTTCTGTCCTCCGTGGTCGTCCCTGCACTGAACATGGCCGGTGCGACGGCACGGTCGAAGCGCGGATTCACGACAATGCCAGGCCCCGGTTCAGGTTCTGCCGAGGGCGTACTGCGCGGGTGTTCCGGCCGGAAACACAGTTCGATCAACGCCGCTTCCTGCGCGCGCATGGCGAGGGTCACCATACCGCTCGCCTGAACTTCGATAATCTGTACCCCCTGCTGCTGCGTTCCTGTCTGGGTCGTCAGGACATTGCCCGCCGCATCAATTGCGATGATCGTTATGGGCTTTCCGCCAGCAAAGCTCAGCTTGAGGCGGGCCCAATCAGCAACGACCGGCAGATGGGCAAAGACACCGGCGATGGAAAGCAACAGTTTGGGTGTGCCTTGCGGCTGGAACCCGCCAATGATCTGAAGAAGGCTGCCCTTGGTCGGCAGGAACCGCACACCGCCGACGTTCAATACCGGGTGGCGGGAAGGCAGTTTCTGGCCGCGAAAATCAATGCAACGTTCACGCGGGGGAACTTCCGGATCGGGCTTCGGCTGCTCCGGACAATGCGGCTGAATCGCGATGAAAGCGCAATCATCAATATAGCCAAGCGCATCGTTGCGCGGATCATCTCCGCTGAACTCCAGAAATACCGTCACGGCTTCGGCTTCCGCCGTCACGCGACCCCGCAATTGCCGCCAGGCACCGTCCAGATTGCCGGTCCACCATTCCACCCAGGGCGCCCGCGGATCATCACCACCGCGCGGATCCAACCCCAGAGCATAGCCGCCTGCGTCGCCGGCCTCCTTCGCGAACCAACATGAGAACTCATAGTCCCACCCCGGATTCGAACCCAGCGATTGCCACAGGCCGACACGAAGGCCGCGCTGCGCGATGACCCTTTGGGACCTGTCCCCGGTCCGGACGATGCAACCTTCGCAGTCAAAGGCATCGGCGGGGATCGGGGCCAATTGCGGAACGGGATTTCCCTTTCCGGCATGAAAGGCTGCCAAGTCGGTCAGCCATGCATAGGGTGTCCAGAAGCGACCGACATTGCCCGCTGGAAGCGAACGGAAACCATCTTCGAAACCAGGGTTCAGCAAATGCACGACCCGGACGGTCAGGTCATCCTGACCAAAGGCGCCATCGTCATCCATGACGGTACAGATGGCCCGGAAGTCACCACAGTTTTCATAGATATGTGAGGCGGTCGCCGTGCCTTCGGCTGCCGGTGGTTCATTCGTTTCCTCGATCAGGGCCGTGCGGGGTTCACTGCAATCGCCGAAATCCCACTTGGCCGTATGCGTGTCGCACCAGCCGGGATCCCCGAAATCGGCGACAAGCGTGATCGGTGTGCAGACATATGCATAAAGGTCCGGGCCAGCTTCGACTTCGGGCGGAACATTGGTCACGGTGACACGCAAGGTGTCGATGGCCTCGCCCCCGTTGACGTCGCGAATACGCACCGTGACGGTGTATTCGCCATTGTCGCACCAGGCATGGGTCACGGTCGACGTGCCTGTCGCCGCAGGAGGAGCATTGGTTTCAGAAATAACGCCGGGTTTGGGCGCGTGGTGATCACCGAAATACCACATGGACTCGTGGGTGTCGGGGTATTCGACATCTCGGAACCGTGCGACCAGAGTGACCTCTTCGCCCTCCTGCACCGTCAGATCAGGGCCGGCATCCACTGTCGGCGGCACATTTTCGACGGTAACAAGCGAGAAACTGCGACTGCGCGCGCCGCCCGGCTGGTTGATCGTCAGCGCATGTTTTGCAGTGTAGACACCGCTTGCAGCATAGACATGCTGAATCGAGGGCAAGACCGCGGCCGGTGTTCCGTCACCCGGCAACCACTCGTACCCTGCGTCAGGATGTTCATTCGCAGCCGCAAGCGACATGGCCGATGCGGCCGCACCCGACCGTGCACCACCCGAATCCGCCGGGACGACATCCGTGGCTTCGCAACTGCTTATGACAGTGAAATCTCCGGCAATTTCAAGACCGTCGGTATCAATCACGATCGGGTCCGAAAATACCGCTTCGACCCGCCCGATCCTGGCAAGGTTCTCCGGCCAGCCGGTGATACCCGTGACCGTATTGGTAACTTCATCTGACAAGATTTCACTGCCCATGCTTTCGGCAATTCCCCGGACGACAAGGGCCACGATCACAACGACCAATGCACCCAGAATTCCGAAAGCGCCGAATGACAATATCGCGGCGATTGCCGTCAGCACCCAAAGCAGCACGGATTCTTCGGGATCGACATCGCTGTCGATTTCAAAGTGATCCATTTGCTGCCCACCGGTTGGGCCCAGCGAACCGTTCGGCTGCCAGCGCAATCCGACATCATTGAAAAAGTCGGCATCCACATCAATACTGCCCAGGATCGCGTCTACGACCGTCACCTTGCCCGATATTCTGATCGCCCCGGCCCTGAGGCTCACGTCCAGATCGGTCAGCCGGACTTCGCGCCCGTCAGGTGTAAAGGTCTTCGGAAGGTCATCATCCGACAATTCGGCTTCGATGCGCGCCGTTTCAATCGATGCTTCAACCTGGGCCGCGCTGATGGCAATTGCAAAATCCCTGTCAGCAGGGATGAAATTGGCAAGCCCGCCTACGTCACCACCGCCATCATCGTTCAAGGCGATCGCCAGAAACTCGTTTGTCACGCCGACGGTGATACTGTCGACTTCAAACTCTTCGTCCGTTGCCTCTGGCCCCCAGATGTAAACGAAATCGCGGGCCTCAAGATCCTGATGAAAAAAGTCGCCGATGAATTCTTCGATCTCGGCTACTGTCGGGGCCGCAATTGAAATCTCGCCCAGCCCACTGGCCAATTCCTGCCCCCGCGACACCAGTTCGCTGGATATCTGGGCGTCGAGGTCAATCGCGACCAACGGGATCGCCGCCAGTTGATCTCGGTTGTCGATGTAATTGTCACCCTCTGGCCCATATTCCGGACCGGCGGGGTTGATCGCGTCCACGGTAACGATGGCCGCGTTTAAATCCGTCCGGAATTCCGAACCGACCCGATTGAATGGTGCCGTGATGTTGATCCGCGTTTCGATCCCCATGGGATCCTGCGGATTGAAAAAAAGCTGTACCGTCGGCCCAACGACAATGTTGAACATGCGCAGATAGACCGGCAACGAAATTGTTATGTCACCGCCTGACACGGTGGTTTCAATATCGTGCGCCGCGTCCGAGGCGTCGTTGAAGATTTCCGCATGGACATCCGTCGTCAACGCTCCCAAGGCAAATTGCAGCTCGGTCTCATCGATGACATGGGGGATGGAGGGAAAGGCCGGATCGATCGGTCCGCCGGGGCCACCGTTCTCATAGGCTTTGTCCACGAATTCACTTGCGAACAACTCGATATTGGACGCAATCGGATCGCCGCTGGTCAGCGTGGCGGACACCTGGTTGCGAGGCAGGCCATCCAACAGCCATCCCACATCCTGACGCTCGGGAATTAGACCGATCGGCGCAGCCGCAGCAAGATCGGCCGTCATCGTCAGCATTTGCGCCGATGGAACCGGGGGGTTTTCGATTTCGATCTGGATCAGGACACCAAGTCGAATTTCGGCACCGGTGATGTCCGGACGCAAGCTGGCGTCCAACTGGTCTTCGGGAATCTGAACAGACCCGTCAGCGACGACAAAACCGCCAAAGGTTTCACCTGCGGGAACATCCATGAATTCGGGAATGCGGCCTTCATCGCCGGGATCATCGTCGCATTCCGCGGACTTCCACGCCCCCCGAATGACCTTTCGCAGGACCTCTTCTGAGGCTTCGACGACAACTTGGTATCCTCTTGTATTTGCCATCCTGACGTCCTCGGTGTGACGGCGCGAGGAAATCGCGCCCGGGTGTCTTCAAGCAGTGCCGGTGACAACGGCGCGGGGCGTGATATTGACCAGCCTACGTTTCCCGGTTCGCACGGCACGATACAGCGCCTCAGTCGCAAAACGCGGTGTCGATGCATCAAGTTGCCGGTAGGCAAGTAACGGAGAGATGATTTTGTGCGCCTTACCCAGCGCTTCCAGCGGATCAGGAATCTTCACGGGCTCAATCAAACTTGGATCGATCCCGGCGACGGATTTGCCTTTGGCTTTCCCAGGAAACTGGCGCGCGATTTCTGATGCCTTGACCTTGGCCACCTTCACTTTGGAGGTGGAATAGCGCACTTTTCGCATCGGCAAGGACAAGGGAGACAGGTCAGGGCGTTTCGAAGTATCATCGACCAGCTTCAACTCGTCGAAAAGGACCACAGCCAGATCGTGTTCTTGCCCGGGGTCAAATTCATGCCCGGACGCGGCGAAAATCTTTTTTCGCAAACTTTTGCGTTCAACGATCTGTTTCTTGGAAAACCGCGCTCTGTCCTCCAGCTCAAGTCGGCCAGACAGGTCCAATTCGAACCCAAGCTCCTCAAGCGCCAACACGGGGTTAATCAGCGCAGCACGAGCAAGCTCTGGGGTGACATTCAAACGGGCAGCAATATCATGCACTGCTGCTTGAACGTCCTGAAACGTAGCCATAGCAGCCTTCCAATTACGAAATGAACGTAACTCTTGAACGCTTGGAACTGATAGATAGATACTTTGGGAGTCTGCCTTCACGATATATTTTTAAAGCGATTCCGTCAATGAGCCGGAGACGCAGCAAGGCTGACTTCAACCCGATCGCGTAACGTTATTTGTCGCGTCGCTGGTTTTATCGGACGGGGTTATCGTGAATTTTGCGGCCTGGAATACAGGCCCTGACCAACTATCGATAACGCAGTGCGGAACCTTCCCGCGCCATGGCCAGGGGCGGTGGTTTCAAGCAAAACCGCCAATCGTGACGTTCGACGAATTGCCCACGCAATCCGCGGCCCCGCGCCTTCTATCCGTCCACAACACCTCGCGCCCCTCTTCCCCCGGACCACATCACCTGCCATAATGGGGGAAACTCAAAAACAAGAGCAGCACCCATGCCCGACGATCTGTTGACGCCAGAAGCGACCACAACTTATGACGCCTCCTCGATCGAGGTGCTCGAAGGTTTGGAACCGGTCCGCAAGCGACCCGGCATGTATATCGGCGGCACGGATGAGCGCGCTTTGCACCATATGGTCGCCGAGATCCTCGACAACTCGATGGACGAGGCCGTGGCAGGCTATGCCAACCGGATCGAGGTGGAACTGCACGCCGATTACGCCCTGACCGTACGTGACAACGGGCGCGGCATCCCAATCGATCCGCACCCCAAGTTCCCGGACAAATCCGCGCTCGAGGTGATCCTGTGCACATTGCACGCCGGCGGCAAGTTCTCGGGCAAGGCGTATCAGACCTCGGGTGGTCTGCACGGCGTGGGCGCTTCGGTGGTGAACGCGCTGTCGGATTCGATGGTAGTACAGGTGGCGCGTGACAAGACGCTGTTCGAACAACGGTTCTCGCGCGGTGTTCCGCTGGGCCCTGTGGAAAAGGTCGGCGCCGCCCCCAACCGGCGCGGCACGACCGTAACCTTCCACGCGGATGAGGAAATATTTGGCCACCACCGGTTCAAACCGGCACGCCTGTTCAAATCGATCCGGTCCAAGGCCTACCTGTTCTCGGGTGTGGAAATCCGTTGGAAATCAGCCATCGACGACGGTGAAACCCCGACCGAGGCCTCGTTCCACTTTCCCGGCGGCCTGTCGGATTACCTGAAAGAGACGATGAACGGCTCGTCCACCTATGCCGAGCAACCTTTTGCGGGCACCGTCGATTTCAACGAGAAATTCGGCACCCCCGGCAAGGTCGAATGGGCGATCAACTGGACACCGTCGCGTGACGGGTTCATCCAGTCCTATTGTAACACCGTTCCCACCCCCGAAGGCGGCACCCATGTGGCCGGTTTCTGGGCCGCGATCCTCAAGGGGATCAAGGCTTATGGCGAGTTGATCAACAACAAGAAGGCCGCCCAGATCACGCGCGACGACCTGCTGACCGGGGGCTGCGCGCTGGTCTCGTGCTTCATCCGCGAACCGGAATTCGTCGGCCAGACCAAAGACCGCCTTGCCACGGTCGAGGCGCAGCGGCTGGTGGAAAACGCGGTACGCGACCATTTCGACAACTGGCTGGCCGCCGACACGAAATCCGCCGGCGCGATCCTCGACTTCCTGATCCTGCGGGCCGAAGAACGCCTGCGCCGACGGGCCGAGAAGGAAACACAACGCAAGTCCGCCACTAAAAAACTTCGTCTTCCCGGCAAGCTGGTGGACTGTTCCAGTTCAACACGCGAAGGCACCGAACTATTCATCGTCGAGGGCGACTCGGCCGGCGGCTCGGCCAAAATGGGGCGCGACCGCAAAACGCAGGCCCTGCTGCCCTTGCGCGGCAAGATCCTCAACGTGCTGGGCGCGGCCAGTTCGAAACTGGGCACCAATGCCGAGATCAACGACCTGACGCAGGCGCTGGGCGTGGGGCTGGGCAGCAAGTTCAACCTCGACGATCTGCGCTATGACAAGGTCATCATCATGACCGACGCGGATGTGGACGGGGCGCATATCGCGTCCTTGCTGATGACATTCTTCTTTACCCAGATGCGCCCGATGATTGACGCGGGTCACCTGTACCTGGCCTGCCCGCCTTTGTACCGCCTGACCCAGGGTGCCAAACGCGTCTATTGTCTGGACGAGGCCGAGCGCGACGAGTGGCTGAAGAAAGGTCTGGGCGGCAAGGGCAAGATCGACGTGTCCCGCTTCAAGGGTCTGGGCGAGATGGACGCCAAGGACCTGAAAGAGACCACGATGGACCCCAAATCCCGGAAATTGATCCGGGTCACCATCGACGAGGACGAACCCGGCGAGACCGGAGATCTGGTCGAGCGTCTGATGGGGAAAAAACCCGAGCTGCGGTTCCAGTACATTCAGGAGAACGCGCGGTTTGTGGAGGAGCTGGATGTTTGATGGAAAAGTCAAGGACGGAAAAGTTCGTTGGAAGAACCTTAGATGGGATAACTTCGTTTATCTGTTAGATGGCCCCATGACCAAAAGTTTCTTCTTAATACCGGTTTTTGGTTATCTTATTATTTTTAACGACTATTTCATAGAGAGCGCTGATTTTTCCACACTTGTCGGCAACGAAAAAACTACCTTCGTAATTTCCCCCGGTTCACGGGTGCGTTTTGTTTACTTTGGAATGATTTTTGTCGGCATTGCATATGCTATCTATTTGCTGCGAAGACCAAGCGTCATGTCGCGCTCAACCAACCAAGCCGGGTACCTCGAGTTTGCAAAAAGAAACTTCACTTTTAGGAACTATGAGGACATCTATGACGAGATTTGCAAAGAAGGTGCCTATTCAATTTATGGGGAAGATCATTTGGACCAATGGGAAGACTTCAAAATACTCGTAGGAGGTAAGGAATTCGAAAGCTCAAAGAAGGTCTACGGCGATAAAGTGCACTTCACCGAAACACAATCTCGTTTTGAAGGTATGATCAGAGCATTGGTAATTGACTACTATATTAGGGGAGTTCGAAGCCGCAGAAGCTCTCTAATTCTTTGTATTTTTTTAGCCATGGTGGGATACCTTTTGATCATCATACCAAGTGGCGATCTTTTTGCACGTGTGGTCCAAATTACTTTCTTTTGAATGTCGAGGATGGGACTGAAGCCAAGTCCATCAAACGGCCACGTAACAAGGGTAGGATGGGGGGCTCTTACCCATCGAGTTTCCTGCGTTGAGATGGGAGCGAACACCTAGACTAGGTTATCACAAACCTCTCGTTCGGCCCGAGGGTGGGTGCGGAACGCGCCTGCCCTTGGGGGCGGGTCGGGCGCGTGCTTGATGCTTTGCATCAAGCATTGGATGGATGGGAAAACCCACCAACACCAAACACGCCCTCAAAAAACCAAAATCTACTGCAATTCAAATCCCTTCGGTTTACTAATCAGATCAAGACCCAGCTTCCCCGTGACAAGCTGGCTTGGATTTAACGATTAAGGATTTGCAATGGCCCGCCTTTATGACAGTCGAAAACGTGTTCTCGTAACCGGTGGGGCCGGGTTTTTAGGCTCGCATCTGTGCGACCGGCTTCTGGATCAGGGGCATGAGGTTCTGTGCGTCGACAACCTGTTCACCGGCACCAAGCGCAATATCGACCATCTGCACAGCAACCCGCGGTTCGAGTTCATGCGCCATGATGTGACCTTCCCTCTGTTTGTGGAGGTCGACGAGATCTATAACCTCGCCTGCCCGGCCTCACCCGTGCATTATCAGCACGATCCGGTGCAGACGACCAAGACCAGCGTGCATGGCGCGATCAATATGCTGGGTCTGGCGAAACGGCTGAAATGCAAGATCTTTCAGGCCTCGACCTCCGAGGTCTATGGCGACCCGACCATTCATCCGCAGACCGAAGATTATTGGGGCAACGTCAACCCGGTTGGTCCGCGATCCTGCTATGACGAAGGCAAGCGCTGCGCCGAGACCTTATTCTTCGACTATCACCGGCAGATGGGGTTGGAGATCAAGGTCGCCCGAATCTTCAACACCTACGGGCCCAGAATGCACCCCGCCGATGGGCGCGTCGTGTCGAACTTTATTATGCAGGCCCTGACGGGCGAGCCGATCACGATCTTTGGCGACGGTACGCAGACCCGGTCTTTCTGTTACGTGGATGATCTGATCGAAGGGTTCATCCGCCTGATGGAGACCGGCGCGGACGTGACCGGCCCGGTCAATCTGGGCAATCCCAACGAATTCTCGATGAACGAACTTGCCCGCGAAGTGCAGGCCCTTGTGGGGGCCGAGACCCCTGTCAGTTTCAAGGAGTTGCCAGAGGATGACCCGAAACAGCGCCAGCCCGATATCACACTGGCGCGGACCCTGCTAGGCTGGGAACCCAAAGTGCAACTGAAAGAAGGATTGCACGCAACCATCCGGTATTTCCGAGACCTTCAGGCCGAAGTCGAGACCTAGGGCCAAGGCCCGGTTTAAGATCCGGGCACGCCCCCAGCCCCTGTCCTGCCCCGGCGCTTGCAGAACCTTCGCAAGGCACCGCCTTATTCGAAATCTGCCTGATCCAGCAACGTATAGGTGAACTTGTTGCCAAACGCGTCGCGCCCGGCTTCGCATTTCAGCAGAAACTCGGCAAAGTGACGCTGATCGGCGAATACCTGACACCCGGCGGAATAGATCGTATTCGCCGTGTCATCGTCACCGTTGTTTGGCCCCTTGTGCAGATTTATGCCGAACATCCCGCTTTGAGGATTAACAAGGTTCAGGTTTCCATCCCTGTTGTTGTCCCGAAACACGGTAACGTTTCCCAGCCTTTGACACAGCGCCTTGTGGCCTCCGGGCCGGCCTCGTTTATGAATATCGATCTTGTAGCAGGACCGATATTGCCCCGACGCCAGAATGGCCGTCCCATCCGGGTTTATCGGGTTCTTCAGGTAGTGATCGCTGGGATCGGCCGTCATCGGGTAATACGCTATATCCCAAACGCCAAGAAACCGGTGAAACACCGTCATGACATCATCGAATTTCTTGGGTGAAACCGGGTGGGCGCGAATGCCCACTATGTTCAGGTTCCAATCGACAGTTGGGGTGTCGAAAACTACGTAATCCTTTTGGGACATGACATCCATAATCGCTTCCACAGAGGGTCTGAACATCTCTCAATTCTCCTTAAACAATGCGGCCATGTTACCACAGAAGTGACCGACCGTAAAAATCGTCCCCTTGGCTTGTCGCTGAGCGCGTAGGATTTTCGTTGCCTAACCCGTTGATCTCGTTCAAACTTGCTGAAACAAGAAACCATGATTGAGGTCCGGGCGTCCAAACCCTTTTTGATCGACAACAGATTTGCAGGACGAGAGGACGACCTGAAAACACTGACCTATGGGCTGGCCTTTGCTATGCTGGCGACCCAGGCCCCGGCGCAAAAGACGCTCAGCCTGGCATCTCCGATCCCGGACGGAACGGAAACACGGTTTTGCTATTACAAGGGGCTGGCTTTTTCCCCGGATTCCTTCATCGTGATCTCTGGCCACAACACCGTCACAGAAACGATCAACACGCGCGAGGAACGCTTGCTGCGATGCGTAAGCAGCGACAAAGGCACCATGCACTGCAAGCCACAATGCACGTTTCAGGTCGGTCGCTAAGCCAGAGGAATCACTGTCGCCCGAGGCTTTTCCGCCGGATCAGACCGTCATTCCGATCAGGGCGACACCCACGGCCATGAGCACCGCGGCACCCAACCGTCGCGCCCAGTTCCCTTCCTTGAGGAATACGAACCCGATCAGTGCGGCAAAGATGACCGAAGTTTCCCGCAGCGCCGAAACCGCGCCCAACGGTGCGAAATTCTTGGCGTACAGCACCAGACCATAAGCTGTCATCGATACCAGCCCGCCAAGAATGCCGATCATCCATACTTTGGCCGGCAGGTCTTTTAAGGTCGCACGTTTCCGAACCCCGACAAACCCGGCAATGAACAGGTGCAGAAACGCCCCCCATGCCCAATAGCTGAGCGTGTTGCCCGACAGCCGAACACCGATCCCGTCAACAACCGAATAGATCGAAATGCAGAACCCGGTGCCCAGCGCAAACATCAGTGCACTGCGCCCAACGCCCGAGCGCAGAGCTTTCCAACTGCTCAGCTGGATGCCCACGGCAATCAGGGCGATACCTGTCCAGGCCTGAAAAGGCAGCACTTCTCCGACCAGGACCATTGCCCAAAGCGAAACCAGCGCCGGGACAATCCCACGGGCGATGGGGTAGACCACACTCAGATCACCGTGCTGATAGGCTTTACCCAGCATGAAATAATAACCGAAATGCACAACGGTCGAGAGCAGGATGTAAATAAAGCTCTCTGGGTTTGGCAGCGGCAGCAGCATCACCATGACCGCCGCAGGCAGCACTTGACCCAGAGCGACCAAACCCAGCATCGTGGTTCGATCAGCCGCTGTCTTCACGATTGCATTCCACACCGCGTGCAGCAAAGCAGCCGAAAGAATAATAAGGACAACGAACAGGGTCATGTCCGGACCTTTCCCGCAGAGGTTTCGCGCCAAAAGGGTCAACTGCCCTATTCACTTGGCGCCATGTCTGCAAAGGGTGGATTGTTGTCAAGCCCGTTTCAGGTCACCTGGGTTGTCATCCAAGTCTCGATCATCGAGGCCGGCCCTTCCCAACCCGGCTCCATGAACAGGAAATGCGCATGGTCTTCGACCAGCAAAAAGGTTCCGCGATCCCCATAGCGCGCTGCCAGTGCGCGGCAGGTATCGGGGTTAACAGCCCTGTCTTCGGCACCCGAGACCACCAGAACCGGGCAGTCAACCTTGTCGAAATCAACCTTGATTGCGTGATGGTCATCAAACATCCAAAAGAACATTTCAAACATCACGCGCCCGCTTTCTGCGCCCAATCGGTCGAATACAGCGTGTTGTTGCGCCTCATCCATCTTGTTCAGAGCAAACGGGGCCATCAAATCGAACCCGACCCGCATCGGCTGCTTCCAGAATGGGCCGCCTTCCATCAAGGTGCGCGGTACAGCGCGTTCATCATCGGTTTCGGGCAAGGTGCCCCAAGGCGCATTGGGATTGATCAAAACGATGGCACTGGCCAAACCACAAGACGCCACTTGCTGTGCCACCACCCCAGCAATGGCATGCCCCAAAATGACAGGTTTGCGATCCAGTCCTTTTACAAAATCGGCGATGTCGTTGGTGTAGTCCATGACACTAGTATCGGTCAGACCCGGGTCGGGGTCCGCTTTCGGATCACCGTCATGGTACCGCAAGGCAGGAACGTGAACCGTCCAACCTCGGTCCCGAAAGAAGTCCGCGAAATCCTGCATACACCAAGGTCCGGCAAATGCTCCGTGGATAAGAACGATTTCTTTGGTCATCGAAGTCCCCCCTGCGCTGTTTCCAGTATGGGGATATGGTAAGACGTTACAACTGCCCGTGATCCCTGTTGCAGGTCGAAGCACAGGTCCTAAGATTGGACCCATGAGTTTTGTGACCGACAATCAATTGCCCCTGCTGATCCTGTTCTTTATCATCGGCTCTATCGGCACTGCCTTTCTGTTTCGCAAACCGGCCGGGCACCGGGCGTGGAAACTGGCTGATCTGGTATGGGTTGTGCTGGGTGGCATCGGGGCATTGGTGGCTGTTTTGGCCGGGCTTTACACCTCGGACAGCTCGCGACTGGACCGACAGATCGACGTAGCCTATGCCGCGACGCTGGCATTTGACAGGGACGCGGCCCGGTTCCGCCTGCGGTTCTGTGATCCGGCCTATGATCCGGATACCGCCGTTTTATGCGAAAAGGTTGAATTCCTTTCTGCTTCGACCGCCAGCAACTCGGAACTACCCCTGTTCATCGCGGTCACGAACGAAGTGGCCCCCCTACAGGGGCTTCACTTCCTGGTTGGGGGTCAGTCCAGGGACGAAATGGACGAAATACGTGACATGGCCGCCAAGGCCGATGCCTTTGACATCGACCAGTTCCTTGTCTTCACTTCACTGGACGAAAGCACACAGACCGCCATTGACAATATACGTCGCAAGGTTCCCGCGATTGCGGGCGACTATCTGATACTTGCGCAGAGCTACGATGACCTGATCGCGCAGGTCGGGAAGCTGAAAGAAGAATGGGAATACCTACAGGACAATGCTCATATTCTTGTCCTGCAAATCGTGGCACTATGCCTTGTCAGTTTTGCGGCACCGTTTCGGCTGGGGAAATCCGTCGTCGAGCTGCGCACCACGCTCAGCGACGATACGTCTGCGCCAAAACTTGCGGGTCAGCCCCAAGAAAGTAACGCAGAAGAGTCCACAGGTTCCGAGCTCCGCGCCGAATCCACCCCGCCCGCTCATACCGCTCCGCACTCGTAAAGGCGCGTGTGTTCAGAACAGTTACCTTTGGCAACGCGCGCACCAAAGCCACATCTTCCATCAACGGCTGGTCGGGAAACCCGCCTGCCGCTTGATAGGTGTGACGCGGAACCAGCAACCCCTGATCTCCGTAGGGCAATCCCAGCATCCTGCTGCGCAGATTGGCCCAGCCAGCCACCCAGGCCGGCGCGATCCCGCGCGCGCGGAACGCCAGCTGAAACGCGGCAGGTTTGGCTGACGGCAGGTGGGCGCTGACGGTCTCGCTCCACCCCTTTTGCAGCACTGTATCGGCATGAAGAATCAGCAGCCAATCCCCTTTGGCCTGCGCGCACCCTCGGCGCAACTGGCCGCCTCGGGATGGCGGGCCGGTCACGACCATCGCACCGGCCTCTTCCGCAATATCCGGCGTGTGATCGGTTGAGCAGGCATCGCTGATGATCAATTCCCGGATCAACCCGGCATGCACCCCTTCCATCAAAGCCCCAAGACATTCGGGCAAAGCGTCGGCAGCGTTGAGGGTCGGGATCACGACGGTAATAGGCGCGGGCACGTCTGATAACCTCTGGTCTTGGCATCGGAACTTCCTATATCACGAGGCCTGAGGAAATGACGAGGACCAAGCCATGCCCACCCGCCGCATTCTGCGCCTGTCCGGCTCGGATACCGAAAGCTTTTTGCAGGATCTGATTACCAACGACATTAAGGGGTTGGACAACGGGCTGGTCTATGCCGCTCTGCTTACTCCGCAGGGAAAGTACCTGGCGGATTTCTTCCTGAAACGAGATGACGACGGAGTTCTTCTGGATGTGGCCGAACACCTTGCGGATGATCTGGTCAAACGTCTGACGATGTACAAGCTGCGTGCGGATGTGACGATCGAGGGAACCGATCTGAACCTGCAACGCGGCACCAAGGCTGCGCCGGAAACCGCCCTGCCCGATCCCCGCCACCCGGAGATGGGCTGGCGCAACTACTCCCCCGAACCCGAGGGCGATGACGGAACCGACTGGGATGCACTGCGCGTCCGGCACTGCATTCCCGAGTCAGGCATTGAACTGACCCCGGACAGTTACATCCTGGAATCCGGGTTCGAAGCGCTGAATGGCGTGGATTTCAAAAAAGGATGTTATGTCGGGCAGGAAGTGACCGCGCGCATGAAGCACAAAACCGAATTGCGCAAAGGTCTGCGACGCGTCGTTGTCCAGGGCTCGGCCCCGGTGAGGACCGAGATCAGTGCAAATGGCAAACCTGTCGGAACATTGTACACACAGGCCGGCGGAAACGGGATCGCGTATCTGCGATTTGATCGCGCAGGCCCTGAGATGCAGGCCGCAGACGCCACGGTGCGGCTGGAGGACTGAGCCCACCTTGTTGCGAAATCGGCACGACCCGCGCATCAGCTTGTATCGAAAAGTTTGAACCCGTTGTCCTGCACTGCCAAAGTGCAGGCAAACAGGACGAACCGGATTCCCGCATGTTTCGACTTTATTCCGCGATCTGGCGCGCCAGTGCGGGGCGGCAGATCATCCTCATCATGCTGTCCGTCGCAATTGCGGGCCTTGCCGCCGTGCCGCTTGAGTTTCAGCGCGACATCGTCAACCACCTGACATCCGACGATGTCGGGACTGAAAAACTGATCCAGCTGGGCATCGGCATGATGGCCGTCATCCTGCTGAGCCTCGCCCTGAAATGGGTACTAAGCTATCGCGCCGGAACCTTGGGCGAAGACATGATCCGGCTGATCCGCCAACGCCTGCTTTGGCGTTCGACCGACCTGAAGGATTCAGACGAAGGCCTACGCAAAGGCACCATGACCACCGCCATTTCGGCCGAAGCCGAAGAGTTGGGCAAGTTTGCCGGTGGAGCCTTTTCGGATCCGGTCGTTCAGATTGGAACGCTGATCAGTGTGATCGGCTATATCTCGTCGACGCAACCAGGTCTGGGGTTGATTGCGTTGTCAATGATCGTGCCGCAAATCATCATCGTTCTGGTCTCGCAGCGCAAAGTGAACACTTTCGTGGCGGAACGGGTTCGCATTCTGCGCGGTGCCACCGACCGGCTGACAACCGAGGATATCGAAGCCGTCGAGCGGGATATCAACACCATGTTCGATGACATTTACGACACGCGGCGGCGGATGTTTCTATGGAAACTGTCGGCAAAGTTCCTGCTGAGCGTGATCAACGGGGCCGGCACCGTCGGTATCCTGATGCTGGGGGGATATCTGGTCTTGCAGGGCAAAACGGATGTGGGCACCGTGGTGGCCGCCACCAGTGGGCTCAGCCGCATTCAAGGACCCACTGCCTTTTTGATCGCATTCTATCGTCAGGTCAGTGCCAATCGCATCAAGTATGAACTGATGCTGGAATTGTTTGGCCCCGACCCAACACGGTATCGTTATCGCCCTAACGCATAAAAAAGACCGCGCGGCGAATGCCTGCCCGGTCTCTTATAAAAAGTGACGAAACGTCACGCGCGTTCGGAATATTCCATCGTTTCCGTGTTCACGACGATCATTTCGTCCTGGCCGATGAAGGGGGGAACCATGACTTTCACGCCATTGTCCAGCAGCGCGGGCTTGAACGAGTTTGCCGCCGTCTGGCCCTTTACGACCGGTTCGGTCTCGACGATCTTGCAGGTCACTTTCTGCGGCAGCGTCGCGTTCAGCGCCTCGCTTTCGTAGAATTCGACAACAATGGTCATGCCATCTTGCAGAAACGGACGACGGTCACCCAGCAATTCTGCTGGTAATTCAATCTGTTCGTAGGTTTCTGAATCCATGAACACCAGCATCCCGTCGGATTCGTACAGGAATTGCTGATCCTTCTGCTCCAGACGCACGCGTTCGACCTTGTCCGCCGAGCGGAAGCGTTCGTTCAATTTCGAGCCATTGCGCAGGTTGCGCAGTTCCACCTGTGCAAAAGCCCCACCTTTGCCCGGCTTTACATGGTCAACTTTGACCGCTGCCCACAGGCCACCGTTATGCTCAAGCACATTGCCGGGGCGAATTTCGTTCCCATTTATCTTGGGCATTACATAAATCCTTCACAAACGGTTGATGCATCAGTTGCGGTCCCTATATCTGGCGGGAACACACCTGACAAGACAACGACACCTAGTGCTGCAGGTGCAGCAAGCCATGCAAGTGACGCAACGCAACTATGCATTTTAGCTGTATCCGAATCGCACCTAATCGGTCATAAGGACCCTCACGCCGAAAATGCAAGAGCAAGAACAACAAGGAAGACGAGATGAGAGATTTCGTTGACGGCACTGCCTTTAACAATGAGCAAGGCAATCGTGCGCGCAAACTTTTCGCGGCCGTTGTCCTGGCTGCGCTTGATGATGCTATCGCCGATGACAAGAAATACGGCAATGGCCCCGAACAAATCGCCCGCTGGGCGCGTTCGCGCGATGGGCGCGAAGTTCTGTCCTGCGCAGGCATTGACCCGAACGAACGGGTTGTCAGCGGGCTGATGGAGTTCGTTGGCCGTGGCGTGCGCACCTCAGTCGCATTGTCACGCGAGGAAAGCGAGCGTCGCAACGCCGCACAGCAGGCTGAAGCTGCCTGAACCAAAGTAGATTTGGATTGAACAAACGCGCTCTGCCTATCAGAGCGCGTTTTTCTATGCCTGATCGTCAGGTAAGAAGCCAATGGCTCAAAAGAACAACAGCCATTGCCGCACCACCCAGAATTCAGCTGCCAGCATGGTCGCGAACAGGGCTTTGCCCCAGACCGGCAATCCACGCTGCCAAAGCAGAACATATGCGGCCAGACAGACAAAGGCTGACACAGGAGCCACCCACAAAGCATGATAGTCGCTGTCCCAATAGCTGACAGGGCTGCTGAACACCCAGTCGCTGATGGGCCAGAACTGTGGCCGTCCGTCGCCCGCATGAAGCAGGAAATCTGTCGCTAGATGCAACAGACCCGCCGCTGCACCGACAGCCAGAACGTGCCAACCTCTCCAGACTGCCAGCAGGAATGCCAGCCCCCAGAGGATAAAGGAATTGTCTATGGCGAATACGGTCTGCCACGCCGGGGAAAAGTAAAGCTGCCCGAAGACCACCTGCTCAGGGATGCTCAGAACAAACAGGGACACGCCCGCCATGACATACAGGGACAGATCCGGCAACAACGCTCCCAGCAGCGCAGCCCAGAGGATACGTCCTTGCGGCGGCCGGGCAAACACGGCAGCCCCGATCAAAAGATGCGCAGGCGTATTCATCCGGGGCTTTCCCTTTCGGCTCAAATCAGATCATCTGCGCCCAGACTTATAGGAGACAAGGCATGGTTCGCGCCATCATGATTCAAGGGACCGGCAGCAATGTCGGAAAATCGGTTCTGGTGGCGGGGCTGGCGCGCGCCTACACGCGCCGGGGCCTTCGGGTCGCGCCGTTCAAACCACAAAACATGTCGAACAATGCAGCCGTCACCGAAAATGGTGGCGAAATTGGCCGCGCACAAGCCCTTCAGGCCCGTGCGGCAAAGCGGGCAACACACACGGACATGAACCCTATTCTGCTCAAACCCGAGACGGATACCGGCGCGCAGATTATCGTTCAGGGGCAGCGTGCTGGCACGATGAAGGCCGGTGACTATCGCAAGGACAAATCCAAGCTACTGGGCGCAGCGCTGGAAAGCTTTGACAGGCTTTGCGCCGACGCTGATCTGGTTCTGATCGAGGGCGCTGGCAGCCCGGCTGAGACCAACCTGCGCAAAGGTGACATCGCCAATATGGGATTTGCCCGTGCAGCGGACATCCCTGTTGTACTGGTCGGGGACATTCATCGTGGCGGAGTGATTGCGCAGATCGTCGGTACTCAGGCCGTTCTGGACGAAGGCGACGTGGCGAAGATCAGGGGTTTTGCCATCAACCGCTTCAAGGGCGACGTGTCCCTGTTTGACGAAGGCCGTGATGACATCTCGGCCCGAACAGGCTGGCCCTGCCTTGGGGTTGTGCCCTGGTTTCACGACGCCTGGAAACTGCCGGCCGAAGACATGATGGACATCCGTTCCCATACAGGCGGCGCGTGCAAGGTCGTTGTGCCCCAACTGGAGCGTATGGCCAATTTCGACGATCTCGATCCGTTGTCCGCCGAGCCCGGCGTGAGCGTCGAGGTCATTCCAGGCGGACGTCCCCTGCCCGGCGATGCGGATCTGGTTCTGCTTCCCGGCAGCAAGTCCACGATCGGAGATCTGAGCTATTTTCGTGCACAGGGCTGGGATATCGACCTGTATGCACATGTTCGCCGCGGTGGACATGTCCTTGGGTTGTGCGGCGGCTATCAGATGCTGGGCAAGACCATTTCCGATCCTGATGGCGTGGACGGCCGGCCGGGCAAAGTTGATGGATTGGGGTTGCTGAACGTCGATACCACAATGGGCGGGCAGAAACAGGTCATCCTGCGTTCCGCCCATGCCCTGCCAGACCGAGAACCGGTCAGCGGATACGAAATCCACATGGGCCATACCGACGGCCCGGACCGCGCCCGCGCATGGCTTGAGGTCGAAGGCAGACCAGAAGGCGCCGCCAGCAGCAACGGTCGGGTCAAGGGCAGCTATCTGCATGGAATTTTCTCGTCAGACGCATTTCGTGCCCGTTATTTGTCAACGCTGGGCGTGACGTCGGACATTGCCTACGAAGACGGTGTAGAGCAGGCGCTGGATGATCTGGCCGATCATCTGGAGCGCCACATGAATCTTGACCGGATGCTGAGCCTGGCCCAGCCACCACAGAGCGGTTGAATCTTATCCCAGATCTTTCGCGGCGAGCGCGCGCGCGATTTCCCGCCGCACCATTTTGCGCACGTTTCGCGTGATCCGCTCGCCCATCGCGCCTTGCAACTCCTGGCGGACAACTTCCGCGATCAGCTCACGCAATGTTTCTTCATCCAAATCCGTTGCCGACACGTTTTCAACGACTTCAGTGGCACGATCGGATTCAGCCGGTCGTCCCGCCCGGATGAACTCTGCGTTTTGTACCGAAGCGGACTCGGGCTGCGGATCGTCCGTATCTTCCTGATCAGTCAGAACGACGGTCCTTGCGGCCGCAAACTCCTCTTCGACGTTCCACGGCAGGGAATGCGTCGGTGTGCCGGAATAGGCGTCTGCGCTGTCGCCATCCGGCTCCCATTGATCCTCGGTTTGCGCAATCGCCGCTTCCAGCGCTTCGATCTTGGCACTCAGACTGATCGCGGGATCATCGGTTGAGCCGGTTGCCGCGGAATGTCCCTCGGTCGCGTCATCCGCAGTGTTGGCAGGATCACCTGCCCTGACGATGTCGCAGGCACGCAGCAGCATCGGCTTGGCCGAGTCGGCAACATCAGGAGACGGCTTGGCGGGCATGATCTCGGGCTGAGCGGGTTTGCTGATGCGCAGCGCGTCCGTCAGCACCAAACGCCCCGGCTTTCGCGTAGCACCCTGTTGATCCGAGGAGGATTTACCGCGACTGTCTTCACTGACCAGACGTTTGACCGAAGACAGAACGTCTTCGATCCCTGCTTTCACGACATTATCAGACATTGTTCTCTACCGCTCTATCGTTGGATCGAGTGTAGCCAAACAATCCGAGCCCTACAACAAATAGTATTGCCGGTTAGTCCCGACGCAACGCTTTGAGGACTCGATCCAGATCCTTGCTCTGTTTGCTGACACGCGCGGGGGCTTTCTTGACCAGATTATAGTACAAAGTCGGGTCATAGATCTGAACCGCCAGGCCAAGACGTTCCGCCGTCAAAAGGCCCTGCGCCTGCAACAGCTGATACGCTGCGCGGGATCGTTCCGTTCGCGACGCCACTTCGGCCAGCTGCGCGTCCAGCAAATCCTGCTGAGCATTCAGAACGTCCAAAGTGGTCCGGGCACCCAAGGTCGCTTCTTCCCTGATGCCATCAAATGCAACCTGTGATGCGCGAACCCGTTCCGTCGACGCCCTGAGGCTGGCACTGGCTGCCTGGAACGCTGCATACCGGTCCGTAACGCCCTGTGTGATATTCTTTTGTACGTTCAGAAGATTCGCACGAGACGCATCCCGGTTTGCCATAGCGCGCCGCACGTTCGCGGCCAACCGGCCACCGGCGTAGATCGGCTGTGTAAAGTCCAGCGACACGGTCGCGTCATTCACATAGTCGTTGTTGTCATAGCTTTCACGCACACCCGCATCAGCATTCAAACTGACATTCGGCCCAAGGTTGGCCCGCTGCTGCTGTACAATCAGATCAAAAGCGCGGACCTGATGCTGCGCCGACAGAATCGCCGGGTGGTTGCGTTGCGCGAGGCTGATCGCTTCTGCCTCGCTCCGTGGAAGATTGGGCAGGCTGGGTTGACCGGCCGTCCTCCCTGGCGCCTTGCCGACCGCATTGACATACTCAGCCTGCGCGATGCTCAGTTCACCACGAGCGACAGCCAGATCAGCTTGAGAACTTGCCAACTGCGCTTCGGAAAGCGCCACGTCCGTGCGCGTCACTTCGCCAACCTCGAAGCGATCATTCGATGCGCGAAGCTCTTCCGCCGAAACATCCACGTTGTTCTGGCGAATTGCGACTGTTTCTTCCTGTAGCAGAACGCCCAGGTAAGCATTTGCAGCGCGGATAAGCACCTGTTGCTCAATGTCGATCAGGGTTTGTCTGGTCGACAGAACCGTTTCCTGCGCAGATTGTTTGCCCAGAACCGAGGCGCCACCATCATACAGAAGCTGGGAAAGCCTCAGCCCGGTGAAAAACCGGGACGGCTCGGTCGTTGTGACCACATTGTTGGTCCGAGACCGGGTATAATCTTGGCTGACCTGTACAGTCCAGTTGATGATTGGCCGCAATGCAGAAAGCGCGATTGCCACGTCTTCATCTGCCGCGCGCAGCAGCGCCCGGTTCTGCTCCAGCAAGCCGCTTGTATTATACGCGCCGATGAAGGCGTCTGTTATGTTGTCAGCCCACGCCGGACGCCCTGGCATAACGCTGATGGCAAGTCCTGCGGTCACTGCGAATGCCCTGACCAGCTTGCCTGTCGCTGAACCACGCATACCGAAATCCTCTCAAACGAAATTACACTGCCCTGAAGGCAGTTTGCGGTCTTCTTTTCAACTAATCAAGGCGCCAGCAGAATCTATCGGCGAACTATAGCGAAAATGCACACTCCGCCGAAAAGCTCTCTAGTATCGGTGCACTGGCGTTGAAGGCATCCCTCCAGCTGACCCGGCCTCCGGTCTTTCGACCGATCCGCACAGTTCCAAGATTGCCTTCAACAAACAGGCATGCAATCCGGCCATGTTCCTTGAGCTGATCCAACAGGGCGTCGGGAATCCGTTCAACACCGCCCTGCACCATGATCGCATCGTAAGGGCCGTGCTCAGCCGCACCCTGCTCCAAAGGACCGACGTGGATAATGGCATTGTCCACATCGGCCTCAGCCAATAGGCTTTGCACCTCGGACGCCAGCGAGTCGTCGCTTTCCACACCAACAACCAACTGCGCCATACGCGCGGCAACCGCAGTGGAATACCCCGTCGCCGGACCGATATCGAGAATCATCTCGTCGTTCGAAATGTTGAGCGCATCCAGCATTTTAGCAAGCGTTCTCGGTTCGAGCATACAGCGCCCGTTGCCCAGATCGATCACACTGTCGGCATAGGCGGCCTCACGCTGTGCGTCAGGCACGAAGTTTTCGCGCGGGACGTTCAACATCGCCTCAATGATCGGGAACTTTGTAACATCCGAAGGCCGGATTTGCGTATCAACCATAGTGCGGCGCCGGGCAGCGAAATCTGTCATAGGATCTCTCGAGTCATTCCCAAAGTTACCCGGCTTTTGCCACATCCTGAAACGCCCAGCAACGGCCCTGTTGACGCAACCCCCTTGCACCTGTGCGTTTGCGGTTGCGGGCTTCGGCAAATTTCAATCTGGTCGTCAAAAATGCGCGCAATCCTCTGGACGCCCCTTGGGAAAGCTGCTAAAACCCCACGCACACCACGGCAAGTATTTGATTTTACTTGAAAAGGCGAGTTGGCGGAGTGGTGACGCAGCGGATTGCAAATCCGTGTACACCGGTTCGATTCCGGTACTCGCCTCCAATACCCCCAACGACTTGCGATACTTTTTCCCTCCTCGAGGTTCAATATCCAACCAACTATTGGATTTTTCGTGTTGCGATCTTCTTCTGTTCCATCCGACAGCGAGCATTCTGGGCATATGCCGCCAGCTTGCGTTCAGGCAACACCCCGCCGTACTTCCTTGGCATCTTCACCTCGAAATGATCAGAATTGGTGACCTGAATTATTTGTCCGGCCCGTTTAGGTGTAAACCATTCTTGTGCGCAGTTTGCGATCAGGGACGGCCAAGCCGGCCTTTTGCGCGGTTCAGGCGGCGGCAGAATGGTACTGCAAACAAAGCTGTCGGATTGTCTGTTGTTCGTGGCTAAAATTGACCCGCCATTACCTGTGCTGCTTCGACCTGGTTGGAACGGCATCGCGCCGGTACGAAACGTGCTGGTTTCTTCATGCAATTTGGTCAATCCTTCTTTCTGACGTGTTCGTCAAACGGGGTTCCCGAAAGCATTGCTCCCACAGCAACCATTGAGCAACATTATGTCTCAACATCGCCGAAAAACGAAACTTCATGACAAGTCGGGAGAGATGAACTAGGACTCTAACAAAGAAAAAGTTCTGGACGTATTGTGGAACATATTGCCTTCACCTTCGAGATGGGGGTCGTTTGCACCCTTCTGGCTTTCACCGTTTTTCTGTTCGTTTCCGAGATCATAAGGATCGACCTTTCCGCCATATTGGTTCTGGTTCTCATAGGCTTGCTCAGCTACGCGCCCGGGCTGGAAAATCTGGCGGATGTCACCCTTCTGTTCGACGGCTTCGCATCCAATGCCGTCATCTCGATCATTGCGGTCATGATCGTCGGGGCCGGTCTGGACAAGACGGGGATCATGAACAAGGTGGCTGCCGTCATACTCAAATACGGCGGCAAATCCGAAGGCAGGGTTGTACCAATCATTTCCGGCACCGTTGGCGTCATATCCTCGTTCATGCAGAATGTCGGCGCCGCTGCTCTGTTTCTGCCGGTTGTCAGCCGAATTTCCACACGGTCAGGCATACCGCTGTCGCGCCTGCTCATGCCAATGGGATTCTGCGCCATTTTGGGCGGCACAATGACAATGGTGGGGTCGTCTCCTCTTATCCTGCTGAACGATCTGATCCTGACGGCAAATGACAGTCTGCCGGCCTCTCAAAAAATGGAGCCCTTCGGCCTGTTCTCGGTCACGCCGATCGGTGCGGTTCTGATCCTGACGGGAATTGGTTACTTTCTGCTGTTGGGACGCTGGGTTTTGCCCGAGGCTGAAGGACCTGACAATACGGGTACCGGACAAGGGACACAGGAATACCTGCAAAGGGTCTATGGCCTCAAAGCTGATGTGTTCGAAGTCGTGGTGCCCGAGGACAGCCCCCTGGTCGGCGAGATTCTGGCCGACATCAACCACGAAAACCACCTGTACATCATTTCAACCTTCTATCGCGGCAAAACCTCGATGGTTCAGGTTTTGACAGCGGAAATTGCAGCGCCGTGTCGGCTGGCCATCGTCGGCCGCCGTTGGGAGGTCGAGAAGTTCGCCGAGAAATACGGGCTGACCGTTCTTCCGGACTTGGACATTTTCGTCGAAGAGTTCGCCCCAACCAATGCAGGCGTGGCCGAGGTGGTCATCACGCCTGACAGCAAGCTGATCGGCAAATGCCCCCGCGAGCTTTTGTTTCGCAAGACCTACGGGATGTCGCTGCTGGCCATTCACCGCGGCGAAGAGACGCTGAGCCATGTCGAGACCGAGGATCACGAATCCACTCAGATCGGGCTCGAAAAGTTTCAGGCGGGCGACATGCTTGTGGCCCATACCAGATGGGACAACCTGATGCGGATCAAACGAGATCCGGATTTCGTCGTTGTGACGACAGACTTTCCTCAGGACGAGCTGAGGCCGCAAAAAGTCGGCTGGGCCCTGGCATTCTTCGCCATTTCGCTGTCGTTGATCCTGTTCACGGACGTCCGGCTTTCACTCTGTCTTCTTACCGGCGCGGTGGGCATGATGCTGACCCGTGTGCTCAGCGTGGACGAGGCGTACCGCGCGGTCGGATGGAACACCGTATTCCTGCTCGCCTGCCTCATACCTTTGGGACAAGCCGTGCAGAACACAGGCACGGCCGCGTGGATCGCCCAGCAGATCATGATAATTCTGGACGGCTGGCCGCTCTGGTCGTTGCAAACCGGCATCGCCATTCTGGCGACGGCCTTTTCTTTGGTCATGTCCAACGTGGGGGCCACGGTCCTGCTGGTGCCTCTGGCAGTATCGATTGCGGTGGCGGCGGGTGGAAACCCGGCCGTCTTTGCCCTGACGGTCGCCATATCGACCTCGAACAGCTTCATCATCCCAACCCATCAGGTAAACGCGTTGATCATGGGTCCGGCCGGATACAAGGTGATGGATTTCGTCCGCTCCGGCGGAATAATGACGGCGCTGTTTCTGGTCGTCTCGCTGCTCATGATCAACGTCATCTATTAGCGCAAGAGGATCCGGGGTGTTCGGTGGTCTTTCCCATCATCTTGACACGTTCAGTCAAGGCACCCGTTCACCATAGTCTACGCCCCTTGCTAACATACTGTTCGTCGCCCGGCCCATCTCGGGCTGGAGCCCGGCACGCCATGCCGCCCATCGACGCCCACAGGTCGCTTTCCATGCCTCTGCATCATTGTTGCGCGCGACTCGCTTGACAAGCAGGCCAGCGGTGCCGCATGTCCCTTTCGTTGGTGTCGGTGACAGCCGATGAAAAGGGAATGCGTCAACGGTCTTGCCGCCAAACGCAGCCGCCCCCGCGACCGTGAACGGAGAGGATGCCCAATGCCACTGGCCCGAAAGCCGGGAAGGCGGGACATCCGACAGAGGCCCGCCTCTGGCATCCGCAAGCCGGGAGACCTGCCAACAACCGAAGTTGAAACCGGGCGGGGTGTTCCGGTGTCGGGTCCATGACCATTCGTGGCCCGCATGAAACCCCGTCCCCCGCGAAGAGGATTTGGGGGGATGAGAGACATGACCGATACCGCACCAGTCGAGTTGCTGGTCTGTACCACCTGCCGTCGCGGCCTGCCTGTGGAAGATGACACGCAACGCCCGGGCGCTTTGTTACACAAGGCTCTGGAACAGGCGGACCTGCCCGACGGTGTCACCCTGAAAGCCGTTGAATGCCTGTCAAACTGTGATCAAGGCTGTTCGATCGTGTTGCGCGGGCCGGGCCGCTGGACCTTCGTGTATGAAAACCTGAACGAAACAGATCATGTCGACGTCATCGTCGACGGCGCGACCAAGTATCTGGCCACCGAAGATGGTTTGGTGAAATGGCGCGAACGCCCCGAACATTTTCGCAAGAACTGTGCCTCGCGCATTCCCCCCATTGGAGCCTGACATGTCGAACCTCGAAAAACTCCCCGTCACAGTGATCACCGGCTTTCTGGGCTCGGGCAAGACCACTTTGGTGCGTCACCTGATGCAGAACCCACAGGGCAAGCGCCTTGCTGTCGTGGTCAACGAGTTCGGCGATGTAGGCGTCGATGGCGACATCCTGAAATCCTGCGCCATTCCTGATTGCCCGGCGGAAAACATCATGGAACTGGCCAATGGCTGCATCTGTTGCACCGTGGCAGATGATTTCATTCCCACCATCGAGGCCCTGATGGCGTTGGAGCCACGCCCGGATCACATCCTGATCGAAACCAGCGGTCTGGCCCTGCCGAAACCGCTGCTCAAGGCATTCGACTGGCCTGACATCCGCTCGAAGATCACCGTCGACGGCGTGATCGCCCTGGCCGATGCCGAGGCCGTGGCCGCAGGCCGCTTCGCGCCCAATGTCGAAGCAGTGGATGCGCAGCGCATGGCCGATGACTCGATCGACCACGAAACGCCCCTGTCCGAGGTGTTCGAGGATCAGATCTCCTGCGCTGACATCATCCTGCTGACCAAGCCCGACCTCGCCGGCCCAGAAGGCGTGGCCAAAGCGCGCGAGATCATCGCCGCCGAGGCGCCGCGCCCCCTGCCCGTCGTCGAAGTGGCCGAAGGTGCCGTGGACGTGCGCGTTGTGCTGGGTCTGGAAGCCGCCGCCGAGGATGACATGGACGCCCGACCCTCGCATCACGACGGCCATCACGATCACGAGCATGACGATTTCGAAAGCATCATCGTCGAGCTGCCCGAGCAGACCGATCCGGCCCAACTGGTCGCCAATATCGAACGCCTGGCCAATGAACTGAACATCCTGCGCGTCAAAGGGTATGCCGCCGTTCAGGGCAAACCCATGCGCCTGCTGGTCCAGGCAGTGGGTGCCCGCGTGCGTCACCAGTATGACCGCCCGTGGGAACCCGGTGAAGAACGCCGTTCGCGTCTGGTCGTCATCGCCGAGCATGACGATATCAAAGAGGCGGAAATCCGCGAAATCCTCGTGGGTGTGCGTGAGGCCGCCGAGTAAGCCATGCACGTCGTCTTTCGCGAAAGCCACGGGCTCGAGGAAACCGAGACCCCAACCGATCTGGGCCAGAGCCCGGCGGACCTGGTGGTGCTGTCCTTTTCGGACAGCGACCTAGGCGCTTTCGCGGCGGGCTGGCATCGTGGTGGCGGACCGGAAGGGCGAATGCCGACCCTGCGGCTGGCGAATTTGACGGCTCTGAAACACCCGCTGTCGGTCGATACCTATGTCGAACAGACGCTTCAAGGCGCCAAGGGCATTCTGATCCGTCTGATCGGCGGGATGCCCTACTGGGCTTATGGGTTGCAGCAGGTTCTGGCGCTGGCGCAGGCCAAGGGCATCGCACTGGCGGTGCTGCCCGCCGACGGGCGCGAGGACACGCGGCTGGATGACTATTCCACCCTGCCGGTCTCGACCCTGCGGCGTCTGGCGCATCTGTGCGATACCGGCGGCGAGGTCGCGGCACAGGCCGCGCTGGCGCAGATGGCTTTGGCGGCGGGGCTTTATGCCGGTCCGGTGATGGGCGCCAAGACCTTGCCCGAAAGTGGCGTGTGGTGTCCGGATCGCGGCGTAATCCCGGTGGAAACCGCATTCGAAGGCAAGACTAAACGAATCCTCGTCACCTTTTACCGCGCTTACCTGACCTCGGCAGACACCGCCCCGATCGCAGCCCTGATCCGCAGCCTGCGCGCCCGTGGATACGCGGCGGTGGGCCTGTTTGCCCCGTCTCTCAAGGCGCCTGTAGCCGCCGAATGGTTGCGGGAACAGGTTGTTGCGCTGAACCCATCTGCCATTGTCAACGCCACTTCGTTTTCGGGAAAAGGCGCGTCGGGAACGTCGCCTCTGGACGCTGCAGGCGTGCCGGTGTTTCAGGTCGCTCTCGCCACCTCGCGCCGCAAAGCCTGGGCCGAGGCGGAACGCGGTTTGTCCCCGGCCGATCTTGCCATGCATGTGGTACTGCCCGAGGTGGATGGACGGATCTCAGCAGGAGTTGCGTCTTTCAAGGAACCCGGAAAACGCGATCCGCATCTGGAATACGCGCGCTTTGCACACCGTCCCGAACCGGACCGGATCGAAGCGATCATCGACCGTGTATCGGGCTGGCTTGCACTGAACGACAAACCCAAGGCAGATCAGATTCCTGCGTTGGTCCTGTCCACCTATCCCGGCAAAGACTGGCAGATGGCCCATGCGGTTGGCCTCGACGCGCTGGCCTCGGCCCAGGCGATGCTGTCCGATCTTGACGAAGAAGGCTATGACATCGCGACTGGCGAGCCGATTGCCGACACTCTTCTGGACGCACGGATTTCGTGGTCGCTTGGGGATTATCAGGATGCGCTTGCGGAATTGCCCGAGACCCTGCGCGCTGATCTGCACACCGTTTGGGGCGCGCCCGAGGATGATCCGGCCTGTGCCGATGGGGCCTTCCATTTCACCGCGCTTCGGCGCGGCAAGGCGCTGGTCGCGCTGCAACCCGAACGCGGCACGCCCGAGCTGCGGGATGACGACTATCATGACCTCTTGCGCACCCCGCGCCACGGTTATGTCGCCTTCTATCTGTGGCTGCGCAAAGGGTTGGGTGCCGATGCGCTGATCCATATCGGCGCGCATGGAACGCTGGAATGGTTGCCCGGAAAATCGGTCGCCTTGTCTGCCGATTGTTGGCCCGAGGCGCTGATCGGCGATCTGCCTGTAATCTACCCGTTCATCGTGAACGACCCGGGCGAGGCCGCGCAAGCCAAGCGCCGGATCGGAGCCGTCACACTGGGCCACATCCCGCCCCCGATGAAGGAAAGTGGCACGCCGGATCGGATGGTGCGGCTTGAATCGCTGCTGGATGAGTTTTCGAACGCCGACGGGCTTGACCCCAAACGCCGCGACCGCTTGCAGGAAGATATCCGTGATGAGGCGCAGGCGATAGGGCTGGAAAGCGATCTCGGCCTCGATCAGGCAACCTGCACCGCCGAGGCCATCACCCGCATCGACCGCTTTGTCTGTGACATCAAGGAAAGCCAGTTTGGCGACGGGCTGCACATCTTTGGGCGCGTGCCCGAGGTGACGGGCAGTTTCGATCCGGCCCCTTCGGCCAACGCCGAACGCGACGCGCTGATCAAAGCGCTCGAAGGCAAGCGGATTGATGCCGGGCCTTCGGGGTCCCCCTATCGTGGCCGGTCAGATGTTCTGCCCACCGGGCGGAACCTTTACACCACCGATCCGCGGTCGGTTCCGACCCGTGCGGCCTATGCTCAGGGTGTGAAACTGGCCGAGGAACTGGTGCGGCGCCATCTTCAGGAAGAAGGCGATTACCCGAAGGGGCTGATCATCGATCTGTGGGGGTCAGCCACCATGCGCACGGCGGGCGAGGAATTCGCCATGGCCTTGCACCTGCTGGGCGTCAAACCCGTGTGGGACAAAGGGTCCGAGAGGGTTTCCGGCATCGAGGTTCTGCCGATCACCGACCTGAGCCGCCCGCGCCTAGACGTGACCCTGCGGGTCTCGGGCCTGTTCCGGGATGTTTTCCCGACGCTGTCCGCCTTGTTTGGCCAAGCGGTTCGCGCATTGGCCGCGCGCGATGAGGCAACGGACTGGAACCCCTATGCCGGGCAGGCGCCGGCAGCGCGGGTCTATGGACCTGCGCCCGGAAGTTACGGCGTCAATATGACCGAACTTTCCGAAGTGTATACCGACGAGGCCCGTGCGCAGGCCGGTGAAGCGTGGCTAGAGGCCAGCTCTTTTGCATTGGAAGGCGAACACATCTCGCAGGACAAGGACGGCATCACCCAACGCGTTGCAAATGCGGACAGCTTTGTCCACTTGCAGGACCTGACCGAAACCGATCTTCTTTTGGCCAACGATTATGCCACGCACGAGGCAGGCTTTGCCGCCGCCAAGAAGATCGCCGGCGGAACCGCGCAGCTGTACCATCTGGACAACACCAACCCCGAAAACCCGCGTGCCCGAACTTTGCGTGAAGAAATCAGCCGAGTCGTCCACGCCCGTGCCGCCAACCCCTGCTGGATCGCCGGAATGCAACGCCATGGTTTCCGGGGGGCGGCCGAAATCGCGGCAACGCTGGATCATATGGCTTCTTTCGCGCATCTGTCTGGCACGGTCGCACCGCATCTTTTTGACCTCTACCACGATGCCACTCTGGGCAACGAAGAGGTCGACGCGTTCCTGCAAGAGGCCAATCCCAAGGCGCGTCAGGCCATGCAGGACCGGTTTCGCGCGCTGCTTGAGGCCGGGCTTTGGAACACGCGCCGGAACTCTATCAGGGCTGATCTGGAGGGATTGAGATGAGTGCACCGATCGTTCAGGGCTGGTGCCCGGGCGCCCATCGTCCGATGATGTCCGGTGACGGTCTGGTCGTCAGGGTCAGGCCCCGGCTGGCGCGTCTGGACGCCGATCAGGCACTGGGACTGTGCGATCTGGCTGACCGCTTTGGCAACGGCTCGATCGATTTGACCAATCGCGCCAATCTGCAATTGCGGGGCGTGGAAGAGGAAGACCATCAGCCTCTGCTCAAAGAGCTTGCCGCGCTGAACCTGCTGGATGCGGAACCCGGTATCGAAATACGCCGCAATATTCTGGTTACACCGCTCTATCAGGCGGGCGATTTGACTGCTCGGCTGACCCATGAACTGATTGACCGGCTTGCGGAGCTGCCGGCCCTGCCGGCAAAGTTCGGTTTTGCAATCGACACGGGCCCCGAACGTCTGCTGGCGTCGGATTCGGCTGATATTCGTCTGGAAACCAGTGCAGGCGGCCTGATCCTGCGCGCCGATGGCTGCGAAACCGGGCGGAGCGTGACCGAGACCGACGCCATTGACCACGTGATCGCGCTGGCGATGTGGTTTGCCGAAACCTACACGCCCGAGACACGCCGCATGGCGCGTGTCATCGACGCCCTGCCGCAGGAATGGCAAGGATGTGCGCCCGGTTCTGTTGGCGCAAAGCTTCAACCGGGCCCCTGTGAACTGGGTGCCCTTTACGGCGCGGCTTTTGGGTCGCTGCCTGCGCGCAAGCTGTATGACCTGATCGAGGACAGCGGCGCTTGCGCCCTGCGCGTCACCCCGTGGCGGCTGATCCTGCTGGAAGGCGGGGCGGCGATACCTGCCCCGGCCTTTGTCGAAAATGGAACCGATCCGTTGATGACCACCGACGCCTGCCCCGGCGCGCCGTTCTGCCCGCAGGCGCAGACCGAGACGCGCGACATCGCCCGGGCGTTGGCGTCGCGGGTGGCCGGACGCCTGCATGTTTCAGGCTGTAGCAAGGGATGCGCTCGCATGGGTCCTGCCGACATCACATTGGTGGGCGCAAACGGACGATTTGATCTTGTCAAACAGGGCCGCGCGGGGGATGAGCCCAGCCAACGCGGGCTCGACCCGGAAACACTCATGACTATGGACTTCACCTGATGCCCTATACATACGAAACCGATGGCGCGGCGATCTACAAGGAAAGCTTCGCCACCATCCGGTCAGAGGCTGATCTGGCCCGGTTTGATGCCGATGAAGAGCAGGTTGCCGTTCGCATGATCCACGCCGCGGGTATGGTCGGACTGGAAGAGTTCGTGCATTTCTCGCCCGGCTTCGTGCAGACGGCCCGCACTGCTTTGGAAAATGGCGCACCGATCCTGTGTGATGCGCGCATGGTCAGCGAAGGTGTCACCCGTTTCCGCTTGCCCGCCGACAACCAGGTGATCTGTACCCTGCATGACGAACGCGTGCGCCCCCTGGCTGCCGAGATGAGCAACACCCGTTCCGCCGCTGCGCTGGAGCTGTGGCGGCCGCATCTGGAGGGCGCGCTGGTCGCCATAGGCAATGCGCCCACCGCACTGTTCCATTTGCTGAACATGCTGGAAGACCCGGATTGCCCGCGCCCTGCCGCGATCATCGGCTGCCCGGTTGGCTTCGTCGGCGCGGTGGAATCCAAGGATGCGCTGTGGCAGGCGCAACCGGTGCCATCCTGCATCGTCAAAGGTCGTCTGGGCGGCAGCGCCATCACGGTGGCGGCCATCAACGCCATCGCAAGCCGGGCTGAATGAAGATGGGCACCATATACGGTGTGGGCCTTGGCCCCGGCGATCCAGATTTGATGAGCGTCCGGGCTGATCGCCTGCTGCGCAATGCAAAGCATGTGGCGTATTTCCGCAAACCAGGTCGCAGTGGTCAGGCCCGCAAGATCGTCAACGGGATGATCCCTGAAGGCGCGGTCGAGTTTCCGATGGAATATCCCGTAACCACCGAGATCCCGGTGACAGACCCGCGCTACAACGAATTGCTGGCAGCTTTCTACGAAAACTGCACCGCCCATCTCAAGGCCCTGTCCGAACAGGGCGAGGATGTGGTGGTCTTGTGTGAGGGAGATCCGTTTTTCTACGGCTCGTTCATGCATCTATACAATCGGTTGCGTGACGAAGCTCCGGTCGAGGTTGTGCCAGCCATCACCGGCATGTCCGGTGCGTGGACGGCCACGGGCGATCCGATCACCTGGGGTGATGACGTGCTGACCGTGCTGGTTGGCACCCTGCCCGAAGAAACGCTGGCGGAACGCATGGCTCTGACCGATGCGTTGGTCGTGATGAAAATCGGACGCAACATCGACAAGGTGAAGCGCGCTCTGAAGACCGCTGGCCTGTATGACCGGGCGTGGATCGTGGAATATGCGCAGATGCCGAACCAGACAGTGACCAAGCTGTCCGAAGCCTGCGAGAAGATCACCCCGTATTTCTCGATCATCGTCGTGCACGGTCAGGGGCGGCGACCATGAGCGGCTGGGTCAAGATTGCCGGTCTGGGGCCGGGTGATGAGGCGCTTGTTACACCAGAAGTAACAGCCTCGCTGGCCGAAGCCACCGATGTTGTGGGCTATATCCCATATGTGGCGCGTATTGCCGAGCGCCCCGGCCTTACACTGCATGCCAGTGACAACCGGGTCGAAATCGACCGCTCGCAACACGCGCTGCAAATGGCTGCCGATGGCAAACGGGTGGTCGTTGTATCCTCGGGCGATCCCGGCGTGTTTGCCATGGCGGCGGCCGTCTTCGAAGCACTGGAAAACGGCCCTGCGGAATGGCGTGACCTTCAGATCGATGTGCTGCCGGGGATCACGGCGATGTTGGCTGCATCCGCGCGCGCGGGTGCCCCGATGGGACATGATTTCTGCGCCATCAACCTCAGCGACAACCTCAAACCATGGTCATTGATCGAAAAACGCCTGCGCCTTGCCGCACAGGCGGATTTCTCGATGGCCTTTTACAATCCCCGCTCGAAGTCTCGCCCGGAAGGCTTTGTAAAAACGCTGGAAATCCTGCGTGAAGAGTGTGAGCCCGAACGTTTGATCCTGTTCGCCCGCGCCGTATCGCGGGCCGATGAAGAGATGCGCATTTCGACACTGGCCGAAGCCACGCCCGACATGGCGGATATGCAGACTGTGGTGATCGTGGGGTCATCCCGAACGCGCGTCATCGAGCGCGATGGCGCACCCATCGTTTACACCCCTCGCTTCACCCCTGGTGAGGATCAGGGATGAGACAGCCAGTCCAGAACCTGTGCGACCTGCGAAAACTCGGTCCGCTTCGGCAGAACCGGGCGGTCGATCATCAGCACGGGCACGCCCAGCGCCCGCGCCGCGTCCAGCTTGGCGCGCGCGCCCGTGCCGCCTGCGTTCTTGGACACGACCAGCTGCGTCCCATGGCGCTGCATCAACGCCCGGTCGTCGGCTTCGGTAAACGGCCCTCGGGCGACGACCACCTCTGCGTTCGGCAAGGGCAGCTCATTGGGCGCATCCACCAGACGCAGCAAATAGCGATGCTGGGGCTGGACCGTGAAGTCCTCAAGGTGCATGCGGCCAACGGCAAGGAAAACACGCTGAGCATCGCCGGACAATGCGTCGACGGCGGCAGCGATGTCGGGCACATGACGCCAGACATCGCCGGGCTGCGACACCCAGGCCGCGCGGGTCAACGCGGCCAATGGCGCCCGCGTCGCGGCGCATGCCTCGATCGCGTTCCGACTCATCCGGGCCGCAAAGGGATGGGTCGCGTCCACGACATGGGTGATGGCATTCTCATGGATATAGGCAGCCAGACCCTCCGGACCGCCGAAACCGCCGACCCTTACCGGAAAGGGCTGAGGACGCGGGTTTTTCACCCGTCCGGCGTAGGAATACACAGCCGCAATCCCTTGTTGCGAAACAGCTTTGGCCAGCGCGTTGGCCTCGGTCGTGCCACCAAGGATCAGGAGGGTTGTCATGTCTGAATCTCCGTGGCTGACCGTTCTGGGACTGGGCGAAGATGGGTTTGATGGCCTGTCGCCATCCGGCCGTCAAGTGCTGGACCGGGCCGAAGTGATCATGGGGCCGCCGCGCCACCTGTCATTGCTGCGCGAAACAGGGGCGGAGCGTGTCGAATGGCCTGTGCCGTTCTCGGAAGGTCTGCCGATCCTGAAAGGATTGCGTGGCCGGCAGACCGTTGTTCTGGCCTCGGGCGATCCGTTCTGGTTTGGCGCAGGCTCTGTCATTGCGCGCAATTTCGATGCCGGTGAATGGACCGCCCTGCCCGGCCAATCCACCTTTTCGCTGGCGGCTGCCCGGCTCGGCTGGCCTTTGGAAAGCACACTGACCTTCGGCCTGCACGCCGCGCCGCTGACCCGTTTGCGTCCTCATCTGGCACCGGGAGCGCACGCGATCCTGTTGCTGCGTGACGGAAAGTCCGTGGCGGAACTGGCACGGTATCTGACCGAGACAGGCTTTGCCGACTCGGCCCTGCATGTGATGCAGGCCCTAGGTGGCCCGCGCGAAAACACCCGAACAGTCACGCTGACCGAGGCGCTGTTGGGTACGTTCGACCATCCGGTCTGCGTCGGTCTGGAGGTTTCCGGTGCAGGACCTGCCCTTTCCAAGGCGTCTGGCAAACCGGACCACATCTTCGAGACGGACGGTCAGATCACCAAACGCCCGATCCGCGCCCTGACACTCTCGGCGCTTGCCCCGCAACGCGGCGAACATCTGTGGGATATAGGTGGAGGCACAGGTTCGATCAGCATCGAATGGCTGATGTGTGATCCGACCCTTTCCGCGACGTGTTTCGAGCCCCGTGCCGACCGGGCTGAGCGAATCCGCCGAAATGCAGATACGTTGGGGCAAGATCGATTGAATGTAGTACACGGAACCGCACCAGAAGCGCTGTCAGGTGTCGACCTGCCGGATGCCGTTTTCATCGGCGGAGGATTGAGCGCCAATCTGCTGGCGTGGCTGCGCGATGCGCTTCCTAAAGGCACACGCCTTGTCGCCAATGCGGTCACATTGGAAAGCGAGGCCCTGCTGGCACGTTGGCACGAAGACTTGGGCGGTGACCTGCTTCGGATAGAACTTGCACAATCAGCCCCGCTAGGACCAAGGCGCGGCTGGAAGTCCGCCTATCCGGTGGTGCAGTGGAGCGTGACGCTATGATCGTTGCTGGCCTCGGTTTCTCCTCTTCTGCGACAGCCGACAGTTTGCGTGAAGCGTTTGACGCGGCAGCCGCAAACCACGACGTCGCCGCCTTGGCAACCGTGGCCGACAAGGAAGGTCATTCGGCCCTGACATCCTTTGCAGAAGAGGTGTCTCTGCCCTTACATTTCGTTGCCGCAGGCGATCTGGCCGGGCAACGCACACTCACTTGCTCGACCCGTAGCCGGGCCACCTATGGCACCGGAAGCGTGGCCGAAGCATCCGCCTTGGCTGCCGCCGGAAAGCTTGTTGGCTCGGGCGCGCGGCTGCTTTCACCCAGACAGATTTCAGACGACCGGCTGGCCACATGCGCCATAGCCATCGGAGGACAAACATGACCGTTCATTTCATCGGCGCCGGACCGGGCGCCGCCGACCTGCTGACGCTGCGCGGGCGCGACATCATCGCATCCTGCCCCGTTTGCCTTTATGCAGGTTCCCTGGTTCCGGAAGAAATTCTTAGCCACTGCCCGGAAGGCGCAAGAATCGTGAACACCGCGCCAATGGATCTGGATCAGATCATGGCCGAGATCGAGGCCGCACATCAGGCCGGCCAGGATGTGGCCCGTCTGCATTCCGGCGACCTGTCGGTCTGGTCGGCGATGGGGGAACAGATCCGCCGCCTCAAGGAAATGGGCATCCCGGTCAGCGTAACCCCAGGCGTTCCGTCCTTTGCGGCGGCTGCGGCGGCTTTGGGAGCCGAGCTTACTCTGCCCGGGCTGGCGCAATCCGTGGTTCTGACCCGGACGCCGGGCCGTGCATCTTCCATGCCCGAAGGCGAGACGTTGGAGAATTTCGCACGCACGGGGGCGACACTTGCCATTCATCTGTCGATCGGCAATCTGGACAACGTCATTGCCGATCTGACCCCGGCCTATGGGGCCGACTGTCCGGTCGCCGTGGTCTATCGCGCAAGCTGGCCGGATGAACGGATCATCCGCGCGACGCTGGGAACGCTCAAAGAGGCGCTGGATGACAGCATCTCGCGGACTGCGTTGATCATGGTCGGTCCGGCACTGGCGGGCGAAGGTTTCGACGAAAGCTGCCTGTATTCGAAAGATTACGACCGCCGCTATCGCCCGCAAAGCGCCGAGAGCCCCTGGTCAAGCTGGAGCCATGGTGATGATTAACCCTCCGGGCCTTCTGATTTCCGCCCCGTCTTCGGGCACGGGCAAGACAACGGTCATGCTGGGCCTGTTGCGCGCGTTGGCCGAGGATGGCCTGACCGTTCAACCGTTCAAGAGCGGACCGGACTATATCGACCCTGCCTTCCACCGAGCCGCGTCCGGGCGGGCTTCGTTCAATCTTGACAGCTGGGCGATGGGCGATCCTTTGTTGAACGCGATCTCTGCGCAGGCCGAAGGCGCCGACATCGTGGTGGCGGAAGGTTCGATGGGCCTGTTCGATGGCGTGGCCAAGCCGGGTGAGTTGGGTCATGGGTCCAGCGCCGAGACCGCTGCACGGATGGGTTGGCCGGTTGTGTTGGTGCTGGACGTCGGCGGTCAGGCGCAATCTGCGGCGGCCACCGCGCTGGGGTTCAGGATGTACAACCCCGATCTGCCCTTTGCCGGCGTCATTCTGAATCGCTGTGCCAGCCCCCGGCACGAGCGTCTGACCCGGCTCGGGATGGAACGTGCAGGCCTGCCGGTTCTGGGTGTGCTTCCGCGCCGAGGCGATCTGACCCTACCCGAGCGGCATCTGGGGTTGATCCAGGCCGTCGAACACCCGGATCTGGAAAGCGCCATCGTGGGCTATGCCGCATTTCTGCGCGAACATGTGGATCTCGAGGCGATCAAACAGGCGGCTTCCTCAGGCCCCATTGGGCCATCGTCAGACGCGCTGCCGCGCCCTCCGGCCCAGCGGATTGCATTGGCACGGGATGCGGCTTTTTCTTTCACCTATCCACATTTGCTGGAAGGCTGGCGCACCGCCGGGGCCGAAATCCTACCCTTCTCGCCACTGGCAGACGAAGCCCCGGCGGCGGATGCCGACCTGGTCTGGCTTCCCGGCGGATATCCTGAACTGCATGCCGGGACGTTGGCTGCTGCAAAAACCTTCCTCGCGGGTCTGCGCAAGCACGCGGAAACAAGGCCTGTGCATGGTGAGTGCGGTGGATACATGGCGCTGGGTCATGCGCTGATCGACAAGGATGGCGTGCGGCATGAAATGGCTGGCCTGCTGGGTTTGGTGACGTCCTACCAAAAACGCAAATTCAACCTGGGCTATCGCAAGGCCGAACTTTTGGCCCCGATGCCGGGATTTGAGCGGAATGCAGCGCTGCGCGGGCATGAGTTCCACTATTCCTCGATCGTGGATCAACCTGACCCGCCGCTGGCCCGTGTGTTTGATGCCGAAGGCGCAGAGGGACCTCAGACCGGCTCTGTTCGCGGCAATGTCACAGGTACGTACTTTCACCTGATTGCGGAGGCAACTGCATGAGCGGATTTGTGTCTTTCATCGGCTCGGGCCCCGGCGATCCGGAGTTGCTGACGTTGAAGGCCGTCAACAGGATGCAAAAAGCCGATGCGATTTTGTTCGATGACCTCAGCAGCGGGCCGATTCTGAGCCACGCGCGCGAAGACGCCGATCTTGTGGGCGTGGGCAAACGGGCCGGTCGCCCCTCGCCCAAGCAGGACCATGTCAGCCGGTTGCTTGTGGATTACGCCCGGACCGGCCAACATGTCGTGCGGTTGAAATCCGGCGATGGCGGCATGTTCGGGCGGCTTGAAGAAGAGCTTGTTGCCCTTCGAGATGCGGGCATTGAATTCGAGATCATCCCCGGCATCCCGTCTGCGGTGGCTGCCGCAGCTGCCGCAGGTATCCCGCTGACGCGCCGTCTGACCGCACGGCGCGTGCAGTTCGTGACGGGACATGACGTCAGCGGCGCGCTGCCGGACGATCTGAACCTGACCGCACTGGCCGATTCTCAGGCCACCACCGTTGTATTCATGGGCAAACGTACTTTCCCGCTTCTGGCAGAAGCGCTGCATTCACACGGCCTGTCATTGGACACGCCTGCCCTGATGGCTGAATCTGTTTCGACCCCGGATCAAAAGCTGACGCGCAACACCATCGGTGCTTTGGCCGAACAGCTAAAATCCGAGATCGGCACGGCTCCGGCCCTGATCCTTTACGGGCCGCTGGCGGAGTTCGAAGATGATTGATCTGAGCCTGATTGGCATCGGCACCGGCAACCCGGATCACGTGACCTTTCAGGGCGCGCAGGCGATCCGGTCGGCCGATCTGATCCTGATTCCCCGCAAGGGCGAAAACAAGGCCGATCTGGCCGGGCTGCGTGAGGACATCATCGACCGGGTAACCGAGACACCGCCAAGGTTAGCCTATTTTGACATCCCAAGGCGCCGGGCGGACGATGGCTATCTGCGCGGCGTGGACGAATGGCACGACGCCATTGCGCTGCGCTGGCACGAGGCGATCGAGGCTCACCCGGGGGCGCAGCACATTGCTCTGCTGATTTGGGGCGACCCGTCCCTGTATGACAGTTCGCTGCGCATTGCGGCGCGTCTGGACCCCAAGCCCAACACCAGGGTGATTCCGGGCATCACGGCCTTGCAGGCTTTGACCGCGGCTCATGCGATCCCGATCAATGATCTGGGCGCACCCTATGTCGTGACCACCGGGCGTCGTATCCGGGATGAAGGCTGGCCTGAAACCGCTTCGAAAGTCGCCGTCATGCTGGACGGGGAATGCTCGTTCCAGTCCCTCAGGATGGCAGAGTATGACATCTGGTGGGGGGCCTATGTGGGCATGAAAGAAGAGCTGCTGATCAGCGGCCCTTTGGATCAGGTCGCGCAGCGGATCCTTGACACGCGCGCCCGAGCCCGAGCCGACCATGGCTGGATCATGGATATCTACGTGCTGAAGAAACGCGACGTGCAGCAGCGCGCGGCGAACACGGATTCGTGACTGCGCAGAACTCTCAAGTCTGGCACACAGGTCAGAGTAAGATACCGGAGACGCGTTGATGAAAGCCTTCATTCCCCTGCTCTGCCTGATCGCGTTGCCCCTGTGGGCTCAGAATGCGCCCGAGGGCTGGGCCGTATACCCAACCCAGAAACCGTATGCGGAACTGGTTGACGCAACCAAAGCCGCGATCAAGGAAAACGGGCTGATCGTCGTGACTCAGGCGGGCCCGACCAAAGCGGCGGCAGCACGTGGGATATCGATTCCCGGAAATCGCGTGATCGGCGCGTTCAACAATGACTACGCCGTGCGGGTTCTGGAAACCTCGGTCCACGCGATGATCGAGGCCCCGATCCGGTTTTACGTTACCGAGAACAAAGACGGGACGGCGAACCTGTCGTATAAAACCCCCAGTTTCGTCTTTGCGCCCTACGCCTCGGAAGGCGGTCAGAACCTGATGGATATTGCAGCAGAGCTTGACTCGACGTTTCAATCGATCGCTGAACGCGCAGTCAAATAGTCACACTGGCGTGAACCGCCTTGCGTCCGGGAACGTCCTCCGCAATCTGCTTGAAACGGTTCTATCGGAGCATGACTGATGCAAGACCCCTCGCCCCGCGCTGCGGATATTCTGGCCCAACGCTTATATGAAGCGGGGTGCCGACACGCATTCGGGATGCCGGGGGGCGAGGTTCTGACGCTGGTCGATGCGCTGGAAAAGGCTGGGATCACCTTTCATCTGACCAAGCACGAAAACTCTGCCGGGTTCATGGCCGAGGCCGTTCATCATCGCGACAGTGCACCTGCGATTCTGGTGGCCACTCTGGGTCCGGGCGCAATGAACGGGATCAATGTGGTAGCGAACGCTTTGCAGGATCGTGTGCCGATGGTCGTTCTGACCGGATGCGTCGATGCGGACGAAGCGTTGACCTATACCCATCAGGTCATGGATCACAGCCGGGTTTATCGCTCGATCACCAAAGGCACTTATACGCTGACAGCCAAAGGCGCGGATATCATTGCCGACAAGGCGGTGTCGCTGGCCATGCAGCCACGACCCGGCCCGGTTCATATCGATGTCCCGATCTCGGTTGCCGACACGCCTGTTAACGGCGTGAAACGCCGCCGGCTGGCCAAGGTCGCGCCGGTCAGCCCCGGTGGGGAATGCCTTGAGAAGGCCCGCCGCTGGGTGGCCGAGGCCGAACGCCCCATCGCCATCATCGGTCTGGATGTCCTCTATGACGACTCGCGCAGTGTCGTGCAGGCGTTCCTGGAGCATTTTGGCATTCCTTTCGTGACGACCTACAAGGCCAAAGGCGTCGTGCCCGAGGATCACGCGCTGTGTCTGGGCGGCGCGGGGCTGTCGCCGCTGGCTGACAAGCATCTTGTGCCTCTGATCGAACAATCGGATCTGGTATTGTGCCTGGGATATGACCCGATCGAAATGCGCCCCGGCTGGCGTGAGATCTGGGATCCGGAAGAAAAGCGCGTCATCGATATCTCTGCCGTGGTCAACGACCACTACATGCATCAGGCTGGATTGAACCTTGTTGCCCACACGGGCGAGACATTGGAGGCAATAGCCAAAGGCAACCCGGCCCGTGAAACATGGCCGGGCAACGAACCCGCGCAGGTCAAAGCCGCGCTGGCAAAGGCCTTCCCCACCGATGAAAGCTGGGGGCCCGCTGCCGTCATTGCCGAAACCCGCGCTGTCCTGCCGCCTGAAACACTGGCCACGGCCGACAGCGGTGCACACCGCATTCTGCTGAGCCAGATGTGGGCGTGCAGCGAAGAACGCGGGCTGATCCAGTCCTCGGCGTTGTGCACGATGGGATGCGCCGTACCCATGGCCATTGGCCTGAAACTGGCCGAACCCGACCGCCCGGTGATCAGCTTCTCGGGGGATGCGGGGTTCCTGATGGTTGCGGGCGAGTTGTCGACAGCGGCTGAAATGGGCGGCAACCCGATTTTTCTGGTCTTCGTGGATGCCAGCCTTGCCCTGATCGAGCTGAAACAACGTCAGCGACAGATGCGCAACACGGGCGTGGATTTCGGCCATCATGATTTTGCTGCCATGGGCCGGGCCTTTGGCGGCAATGGCCATACGGTTCGTAACAGGACAGAGTTGCGCGCCGCACTGGAAGCTGCTGTAAAGGCTGAGACATTTACGGTGATTGCTGCTGAAGTTGAGCGTGGAGGCTATGATGGCCGCATCTGAAGGCCCGTTGAAGGGTGTCAAGGTTCTGGACCTTAGCCGGATCCTGGCAGGCCCAACATGCACGCAGCTTCTGGGCGATCTGGGCGCAAGCGTCATCAAGATCGAAAACCCGGCAACCGGTGGCGATGACACGCGGCAATGGGGCCCGCCCTACGTAAGCGATGCCCAGGGCAACCGCTCGGATCTGAGCGCCTATTTCATGTCTGCCAACCGCAACAAGAAATCCGTGGCGCTGGATATCTCCTCGGCCGAGGGTCAGGCGGAAATCAGACGCTTGGCGTCACATGCGGACATCCTGATCGAGAACTTCAAACCGGGCGGGCTGACCAAATACGGGCTGGACTATGCCACCCTGTCGCAAGAGTTTCCAAGCCTCGTGTACTGTTCAATCTCGGGCTATGGTCAAACCGGCCCGAATGCCAGCAAGCCCGGCTATGACCTGATGGCGCAGGGCTATGGCGGGATCATGTCGCTGACCGGCGACCCCGAGGGCGCGCCCATGAAAGTGGGTGTTGGCATTGCTGACGTGATGTGCGGGATGTATGCAACCGTGGGTATCCTGGCCGCGCTGCGCCACCGCGACTTGACCGGCGAGGGCCAGCAGATCGATCTGGCGCTGGTGGATTCTCAGATCGCCTGGCTGATCAATGAAGGCGTCAACTATCTGACGTCAGGCAATGTTCCGCAACGACGCGGAAACGGGCACCCCAACATCGTTCCTTATGACGTCTACGAAACCGCCGATGGGCACGTGATTCTCGCGGTCGGAAACGACGGCCAATTCAAAAAACTCTGCAACTTCATCAATGCTCCTGAACTGGCAGACGATCCGAGATTCGCGACCAACCCGGCCCGTCTGGAACATCGTGATGCGCTGAATTCGATTCTTCGCCCCGCAGTGAAGGCGCTGGACACCCACACCGTCATTTCCGGTCTGGAGGCTGTCAAAGTGCCCGTCGGCCCGGTGCAGACGCTGGATCAGGTGTTCAACACGGAACAAGTGGCCGCAAGACAGATGCAGATTGCCATGCAGGCCCAGCCGGGTCAGGTCAACCTGATCGGGAATCCTCTGAACCTGTCTCGTACACCTGTAACATATCGAAACGCCCCACCGGTCTGCGGGGCCGATACTGAGGCTGTTCTGAGCGCCGAAAACCCGTTCGAGGATTGAAATACTTGCACATCTAGGCGACATGTCGCTGAAACATGCCCTTGAATCGGCGGTTTTTTTCATCTTTTTCGCACACGTCATTTCACCAATTCGAGAGCAGCGTCGATACTGTTACGTCCCTCTCGCACACTCTGGTACATCGAACAGTGTCAAATATCGCAATCAGATTGGACCCAAGTATGAAACAAGACGTTTTCGGACAGATGAACACCCTGACCCAGCCGGCGGCAGTCGAAGCGTGGAATGGTGTTCTGCTTGGGTTCATGGCTCATGCCGCTGTCACGCCCCAGCACTTGGGCAAAGTGCTGGAACTCGAGCCCGACTTCGCGCTGGGTCAAGCGGTCAAAGGTCTGTTCATGGCGCTGCTTGGGCGGCGCGAGATGATGGCGGTTGCTGTCGAAGCGCTGGCTGCTGCCAACGCGGCGATGGAACGTCAACCTGTAACTGAACGCGAACGTCTCTACGTGGATGCGCTGGCCTTGTATCTGGCCGGACAACAGGCACAGGCGGTTCAGAAATTTGAAGCGATTCTGCGTGACCATCCGCAGGACACCCTGGCGATGAAACTAAGCCATGCGACCCGCTTCGTTCTGGGTGATGCAAACGGGATGCGCCGCTCGATCGAGCGTGTGATGCCCGCTTATGAGCCGGACCACCCCGGGCGCGGCTATCTGCTGGGCTGTCATTCTTTCGCGCTGGAAGAAACAGGCGCTTATGAAAAGGCCGAAATCGCGGGCCGTCAGGCGCTGTGGATGGTGTCCGATGATGCCTGGGGCCTGCACGCGGTGGCCCATGTCCACGAAATGACGGGCAATGCGCAGCTGGGCCTTGACTGGCTGGCCGGTCGCGAGGCGGCCTGGGCCCACTGCAACAACTTCCGTTACCACGTGTGGTGGCACAAGGCACTGATGCATCTGGATCTGGGTCAGGTCGATCAGGTGATCGAACTGTATGACAACCATATCCGCAAGGACAAAACTGACGATTATCGTGACATTTCAAACGGCACTTCGCTGTTGATGCGGCTTGAACTTGAGGGGGTAAATGTCGGAAATCGCTGGGAAGAGCTGGCTGATCTGAGTGCCGCACGAACGGAAGACGGCTGCCTGATCTTTGCGGATTTGCATTATCTGCTGGCGCTTACCGGTGACAATCGCGCTGATGCCACGGCCAAGATGCTAAACCGCATGAACAAGGATGCGGCCCGCGCCGACGACGACACCACCCGCCGCATGGCAGACCCCGGTATCGCTGCGGCCATGGGCCTGGAGGCCTTTGGCGACGGCCACTATGGAACCGCCTTTGATCATCTGCTCGCGGCGCGCGATTCCATGCAACTGGCCGGTGGCAGCCACGCGCAACGTGATGTATTTGAACGCATTACCATTGATTCCGGCCTGCGCGCAGGTCGCCTGGACGCGGTGGAACGCATTCTGGATGACCGTCGCGCCAAGCGCGCCGGGGGCGAAGACAATTATGCCATCGCGCGTCGCGCCCTGATCGACGCGGCCCGCGACAGCGGTGACGTCCAAAGCGTCCCCGCCGAATAACAAGAAGACCAAGAAGGACAGAAAACGTATGGCGACCATATCGCCCGCTTCTGATTTTGTACCCGCTGCGGCCCCGGCCGCAGCCCCTGCCAGTGCGCGTGATCCGCGTCTGGATTTCTATCGCGGCATCGCGATGTTCATCATCCTGATCGCCCATATTCCCAACGACCCCTGGGCAAAGTGGATTCCTGCCCGCTTTGGGTACTCGGACGCAACCGAGATTTTCGTGTTCTGCTCGGGCATGGCCTCGGCCATTGCGTTTGGCGGGGCATTTCTGCGCAAGGGATGGTGGATGGGCACCGCCCGAGTGGCCTACCGCATCTGGCAGGTCTATTGGGCGCATATTGCCCTGTTCTTCTTTGTTGCAATGACAATGGCCGCGTTGGATCAGACCGGCGCGTTCGAGAAAACCTATGTCTCGTCGTTGAACCTTCAGCATTTCTTCAATGACCCGGCCCCGCAAATGGTCGGGATTTTCACACTGACCTATGTGCCGAACTACTTCGATATCCTGCCGATGTATCTGGTCGTACTGGCGCTTATGCCGCTTTACATGGCGCTCTATCGAGTCAGTTTCTGGCTGATGGCGGCAGTTTGCGTGGCCATCTGGTTCGTCGCGCAAACCGGCGCGCTTGCCCTTCCCGCTGAACCCTGGTCCCAGCGCCAGTGGTTCTTCAACCCCTTCGGATGGCAATTGCTGTTTTTCACAGGCTTCGCCTTCATGCGCGGTTGGATTCCGGCCCCGCCCGTGTCGAAATCCTTGATCTGGGTGGCGATTGCCTTTGTCGTGTTGTCAGCCCCGTTCGGGTCATGGAAAGTCTTCACCTGGATCAACACGGCTGCACCCGAGCTTGGCGCAGTGATCCGCAAGGGCTGGCCCCTGACCGAAGAGCTGCGTGGCAAAACCGAGTTCGGCCTTCTTCGATATGTCCACTTTCTGTCGCTGGCCTATCTGGGATGGGTTGCAGCGGGCGAACACGGCCACCGCCTGATCGCGACGGGTCATGGTCTGGGCGCACGTATCTGGCAATTCCTGCTGGCCGTCGTCACCAAGGTCGGCCAGCAATCCCTTGCCGTATTTGTGTTTTCCATGGCTGCGGCACGGCTGATCGGTGTCGCGCTGGATCAGGCTGGGCGGGATGTCGCCACTGTCTTTGTCGCCAACATTATTGGGTTTGCGATGATCATCGGCGTTGCCTATCTGGCAGCTTGGTTCAAGTCACAACCCTGGAAGTCGAAGAAATGAATTTTACCCGTCGCGCATTCCTCGTCTCGACGACTGCTTTGGCCTTCGCTCCATCCGCTTATGCGACGAGCGGTGAGACGCCTTTTGACCGCGACTATGTAATCGAGGTGGCCCGCGATCTGGCCAGCCGCCCCTATGTGGAACGCGAGATGGTACCGCAGGAATGGCAGGATCTGACCTATCAGCAGTACCGTTCCATCCGGTTCCGGCTTGACCGGGCGCTGTGGTATGAAACCGACACGCCCTTCAACGTGGATTTCTTCACCCCCGGCCTCTATTTCCCGCGCACCGTCAAGGTGGAAACGGTCGAGAACGGCATGACCAAGCCGGTCGCCTTCGATCTGGAAATGTTCGACAAGTCAGAAGACGTGCCGCAACTGCCGATCGATGACACGCTGGGCTTCTCGGGCCTGCGCCTGCGAACTGAAATGCACCGCCCCGGCAAGACAGATGAATTCTGCGTCTGGCAGGGGGCCAGCTATTTCCGCGCCATTGGCCTGCACGAGGTTTACGGACTGTCCGCGCGGGGTCTGGCGTTGAAAACCGGCGACCCGGACGGCGAGGAATTTCCCGAATTCATCCGTTTCTGGCTGGAACGTCCCGAACCGGGCCAACGCAACATGGTCGTGCATGCATTGTTGGACAGCCCCAGCGTGACCGGCGCCTATCGTTTCAACGTCACGGCGGGCGCGGATTGCATCATGGATGTCGAGGCAACGCTGTTCCCGCGCGAAGACCTGCCCCATGTAGGGATCGCTCCGGGAACTTCGATGTTCCTGTTCGACCAGACCAACCACAGCCGGTTCGACGATTTCCGCCCTGCTGTGCACGACAGCGACGGGTTGATGATCCGCAATGGCGCGGGCGAGGTCCTGTGGCGTCCGTTGGCCAATCCGACCCGATTGCAGGTCTCATCCTTCGTCGATACAAACCCACGCGGGTTTGGTCTGATGCAGCGCAAACGAGAGTTTTCGGACTACGCCGATCTCGAGGCCAATTACCACAAGCGCCCGGGCCTGTGGGTCGAGCCCCAGGAAGACTGGGGCAAAGGCTCGGTCACGCTGGTCGAGATCCCGGCAGATCAGGAAATCTATGACAACATCGTCGCCTATTGGAGGCCCGCTGAACCCTATGCGGCAGGCAGTCAGGTTGATCTGTCCTATCGCCTGATCTGGGGGGAAGAACCCCAGCGCACACCGATGCCGCGCGTGATCAACACCGCGATGGGCGAGAACACCTTTGGCGAAGGCCGGCTGGCCATCATCGATTTTGAAGGCAGCGAACTGTTCGAGGACCTGGGCGCAATCACGGTCTTTGTGGATTCGCCACATGCGGAAACTTCGGAAGGCGTCTTGCAGCGCAACCCGGATACCGGCGGTCCACGGCTGGCGTTTTCATTCCAGCCCGGCGAACGCAACCATGTCGAGTTGCGCGCACAATTGTTGAAAGACAAACAGCCTGCCTCGGAAGTCTGGCTGTACCGTTGGACCACATGAGCCGCGATCTGCATATCATGCCGCCCGAGGCCCCTCTGGCGATGCCTGCGCAGAACTTCAGCGCACGGTTCCGGGATGCCGATGCGCCTTCCGGTCAGCACAAATCCTCTGCCGGTTTCTGGCGCGCGCTGGCTTTTTCGCCCGCGATGGCCGCCACTCTGGCCTTGCTGTGGGTCATGAGTGACTGGTTTGACGCGGAAGGCATCAACGTGGTCGAAGCCATCCTTTTGACCTTGATTTCGTTCAACTTCTTCTGGATTTCCTTTACCGTCTGCACTGTTTTGCTGGGCATGGTGTCGCTGGCGAAACAGGAACGGCCCGAGCGTCGGACCGCGGCGCAACCCCTGCGGGTGGCCCTGCTGACCCCGGTCTACAATGAAGTCCCCTGGAACGTGTTGGGCAATGCCCGCACCATGCTGGAGGATCTTCAGGCGCGCGGCGGTAAACACCACTATGCCATGTTCATTCTGTCGGACACGCGCGATCCCGAGATTGCGGCGCAGGAACAGGCCAGCGTCGAAGCACTGCGCACCACCCTGGCACCCGGGCTTGAGCTGTATTATCGCCGCCGCGAACAGAATACCGACCGCAAAGTAGGCAACATCGCCGACTGGGTCAGCCGTTGGGGCGCGGATTGGGATGCCATGCTGGTGCTGGATGCTGACAGCCTGATGACCGGGCGCGCAATCCATCGCCTGACTGATGCACTGGCATGCGATCCGGGTGCGGGCTTGATTCAAAGCTATCCGCAGCTGATCGGCGCACAGTCAGTCTTTGCCCGGATGCAGCAATTTGCAAATGGTGTCTATGGCATCGCCTTTGCCGAAGGTCTGGCCCGTTGGTGCGGGCAAGAAGGCAACTATTGGGGCCACAACGCGATTATCCGCACCAAAGCTTTTGCCACCAGCGCCGGCCTGCCCAAGCTGCGTTCGTTCAGCGGTCAGGACAAGCTGATCATGAGCCACGATTTCGTCGAGGCCGGCCTGCTGCGCCGCGCTGGATGGGCCGTGCGATTTCTGCCGCGTATTCGCGGGTCATATGAAGAAACACCGCCGACCCTCATCGATCACGCCATGCGGGATCGCCGCTGGTGCCAGGGCAACCTGCAACACCTGAAACTGCTCGGTTCTTCCGGATTCCGTGCGGTGTCGCGGTTTCACATGTTCCACGGCGCGGTCGGCTATCTGATGTCCCCGTTGTGGTTTGCACTATTGTTGATGTGGGCGCTGATCGGTCAGGGTCAGGATGCCTCTGTCTTGCATTATTTCAGCCCCGACAATCCTCTGTTCCCACAATGGCCCGAGATGTCGGAAACCCGTCACGTGCTGATCATTCTGGTCATGTACGCGATGCTGTTGGCCCCCAAGGTTCTGGGCGTTCTGGCCCTGCCGTTGAGCGGTGTACGCTACGCGGATTTCGGTGGCGGGCGCAAATTCCTTGCCTCTTTCGTGGCCGAGGTTCTGTTGTCGATCCTTTACGCTCCGATCCTGATGGTTCAACAGATGATCGCTGTGTTCCGTACGGCTTTTGGCATTCAGCGCGGCTGGTCGCCTCAGGCCCGCGACGGTGGCACCTATGGTCTGCGAACGCTGATCCTGTGCCATGCGCTGGAAACCGTAAGCGGAGTGGCGCTGAGCGTCGGTATCCTGTCCGGTCTGGTGTCGGTCTGGCTGGCCCCAATCGCCATCAGCCTTGCGCTGGCTATCCCGTTGTCCGCGCTCAGCGGTGTCTCGGCAGGTGCCGCGCGCAAGATGGTCGGAATGCGGGAAGACTTCAGCGAACCCGCCATTACCCGGTCAGCGCGCCGCTATCGCGATGAACTGAAGCGACTGGTCGAAGGCAAAGGCAACATGACCCCGGCCGAGTGATCAACTGCCGGGAAGCCCTTCGTACCAATCGATTATCATGTCGGCCCAGCCCGCGGGAACGGTGTGCCCTCCGGGGAACAGAGCAAATTCCAGCGCGCTGCCTTCGGCACAGGTGGTCCAGCGGCGGCGCATGAAATCACTCGTCGTGCTGAACGCGGTCGGTTTGTGATCGACACAACCGTTCGCATCGCGCCAGATTTCGAGACCCGCATAGATATCACCCTGCTGAAAGCGTCCTCCGCCCAGCAAGCGCCCCTCCAGCGGCACCACATTGTCGGTCCAGCCATGCGTGTGGAACATGCGGATCGGACCTTTGCAGGTTTCGGGGTGCGGGCGCCAGAAACCACCGGACACCGGGACATAGGCCGAGAACGTATCGGGGCTCTCGCAGGCCAGATAGTTGACCATGAAAGCTCCGGCGGAAAACCCGCCCAGCAGGACACGGTCAGTGTCGATGCCAAACCGCCGTGCCGCGTCTTGCACCGCTTCGGTCAGAAAGGCGGCTTCGTCCCGCTCACCAAAACCGGGATAGAAATTCCAGCTTTTGGTGCCGCCCCGGTCGGGCCTTTCCAACCCCTCAGGGGCCATCACCGCATAGCCGCGCTCCAACAGCGGTTCGACCATCCCGCGATTGCGCATCGTGCCCGACCCGCTGCCGCCATACCCATGCAGGAACACCACCATGGGCGCATTGTCCGCGTCGGGCAGTTCGATGTGATAGGCACCCATGGGTGTCTCACAGGTATCCTCTTGACCGGCACACCCCGCGAAAGCGGTCTGCCCGGTCACTGCCAAGGCCAACGCCAGACTGAATTCCCGGATCATCCTGCATCCTCATCATATTTGCGCACCGGCAATCCGGCCCGAACCCATCCCGGCCCTGCGGCCGAACCTAACATACCCTCGGGCACGTCGATCACATTGGTGAATCCAGCTTCGATCAGGCGGTTGCTCAGGCGTGCCGAGCGAACGCCGCGCGCGCAAATCAAGGCCACCGGGGTCGCCGGATCGCCGCCAGCCAATTCCGTCAGTGCTTTGACAAAATCCTCGCGCCGCATGTCCAGCGGCACGGCACCTTCGGCTATGCCCGATGCGCGCCATTCACGCGGCGTGCGGATATCGATCAACAGAACGTTTCCCTTCGAGGCCTGCTCATGGGCCTCGGCAACCGTTATCCGGCCGCCGTCGTGGTCTTCGGGGATCAAACGGTATTCCCTGATCGCAAACCCGCCTGCAATCGCCGCGCATACGCCGATCAACATCCATCTTCGGGCTCCGTTCACTTTCTCGGCCAAGCTTGAGCCTCCTGTTCGCTGACATGTGTTCTATCACAGATGGTCTGAAACGGGGGCGCCGAAAAACCCGGCCCGCATCAAGATCACGTCATTTTTTCGAATCCTTGCAGAGTTTTTGATGGGGCCAATAGGACTCTGTAAAAAAGTTACAATATCTGGACAGTCGGGAAAATATCCTTACAAAATTGGCTTCACACTGACCGCCCAGACCGGAGTATCGCACTTGTCCCTATTCCTTATCGCGGCCCTTCCCTTCCTCGGCGCTGTTTTTCCTGCCCTGCTGATCCGGGCAGGTCGGAACGCAGCCGCCTCCGCCGCCGGGTTAACCACATTCCTGGCCCTGATGGGCCTGTTGATCCATGCCCCTGCGGTGATGCGCGGAGACGTCGTGACCGCCCGGTTCAACTGGATACCGGGGCTGGGGCTGAACGCGAACTTCATGCTGGACGGCCTGGGATTTTTGTTCGCGTTGCTGATCCTCGTCATTGGATTGCTCATCATTCTCTACGCACGGTTCTACCTGTCGCGCGAAGATCCGATGGGGCAGTTCTATACCTACCTGCTGCTGTTTCAGGGGGCGATGGTTGGTATTGTCCTGTCCGACAATATCCTGCTTTTGATTGTTTTCTGGGAGCTTACATCGCTCAGCTCATTCCTGCTGATCGGCTATTGGAAGCACCTTCCCGAAGGTCGACAGGGCGCGCGCATGGCCTTGGCCGTCACCGGCTCTGGCGGCTTGGCGATGATCGCCGGGATGCTGATCCTCGGCAATATCGTGGGGTCTTACGATCTCAGCGTCATTTTGCAGAACAAAGAACTGATCCAGGCCTCACCCTACTACATGCCTGCGCTGATCCTGATCCTGCTGGGCTGTTTTACCAAGTCGGCGCAGTTCCCGTTTCATTTCTGGCTGCCGCACGCCATGGCCGCGCCGACACCAGTTTCAGCCTATCTGCACTCTGCCACCATGGTGAAAGCGGGCCTGTTCCTGATGGCACGGATGTGGCCGGTTCTGGCAGGCACGGATGCGTGGTTCTATATCGTCGCCACGACGGGGCTGGTCACCATGCTGATTGGCGCGTCTATCGCGTTGTTCAAGGACGACCTTAAGGCGCTGCTGGCGTTTTCGACCGTTTCGCATCTGGGCCTCATCACCATGCTGCTGGGCTTTGGCACAAAGATTGCAGCCGTCGCTGCCGTGTTTCACATCATCAACCATGCAACGTTCAAAGCCGCCTTGTTCATGACCGCCGGGATCGTGGATCACGAAACCGGCACGCGCGATATCAAAAGACTGGGTGGCTTGCGCCACCTGATGCCGATCACCTTCACAATCGGCACGATTGCCGCCCTCTCGATGGCCGGGCTGCCGCCTCTGAACGGTTTCCTGTCCAAAGAAATGATGCTTGAGGAAACCGTGCACACCACATGGATGCACTCTCATTACCTGGTGCCGGGGCTGGCGCTGTTGGCTGCGTTGTTCTCGGCCGCGTATTCCTTCCGCTTCGTCAGCCACGTCTTTCTTGGACCTCAGCGGGAAGATTATCCGGCACATCCGCATGATCCGCCCGTAGGGTTGTGGATTGCGCCCGCTTTCCTGGTCGTACTTGTCATTCTGATCGGCCTTTATTCCGCGACCATTGTCGGCCCATTGGTCGCAGTAGTGTCCAGCGCGGTGATCGGCGGCGAGAAGCTTCCGTATTACTCGCTGAAACTCTGGCATGGCTTCACACCGGCGCTTTACATGTCGGTCGTGGCCACGCTGGGCGGTCTATTCCTGCTGGCGTTGCACAGACGAGGTGAGCGGATCTGGAACGCCCTGCCCCGCCCCGAAGCCAAGCAGATCTTTGAGGCAATCATAGAAGCGCTGACCCGGCTGAGCCGCTGGATCACCGATGAGATGCACAACGGGGTCCTCAGCCGCTATGCGATCATCTTTGTCGCCTTTACCGTTGGCCTGGGCTATTACGCGTATTCGACCGGAACCATCGGCATTGAAACCCGCGTTCCGCTGCCGGCTCAGATCATTCCGATCATTGGCTGGATCTGCCTTGTGGGTGCGACGCTGGGCATTATGTGGTTCCACCGGAATCGTCTTTTGTCACTGGTATTGATCGGTGTCGTCGGCCTGATCGTTTCGATTGCCTTCAACTATCTCTCGGCCCCGGACCTTGCCTTGACGCAAATCTCGGTCGAGGTGGTGACAATGATCCTTTTGTTGCTGTCGCTGAACTTCCTGCCGACCGAAACGCCCTGGGACAGTTCGGCGGCGCGGCGCTGGCGGGACGCGGCGATTTCCGTGGTCGCGGGCCTTGGCACCGGTGCGCTGATCTACGCGATGATGATGCGCGATTTCGCGTTCCCGACGATTTCAGAGTTCCATCTGGCCAATTCCTACAAAGGCGGCGGCGGCACCAATGTGGTCAATGTGATCCTCGTCGACTTCCGGGGTTTTGATACCTTTGGCGAGATCATCGTTCTGGGCATCGCCGCGCTGATCATCTTTGCGCTGACGGAATCCGTTCTCGGGACAAATGTCCGCAGTTACCTGCTGAACCGCAAACCGCATTGGCCGCAATCCGGGGATTCGCATCCGCTGATGATGGTTGTGGTCACCCGCGTCATGATGCCGATCGCACTGATGGTCGGGGCGTATATCTTTTTCCGCGGGCACAACCAGCCCGGCGGAGGCTTTATTGCCGGCCTGATCGTCGCCATCGCTTATCTGATGCAATACATGGCCAGCGGCTATACCTGGGCCATCGAGCGGCAGAGGTTCTATTACCACGGCACCATCGGCTGGGGTGTTCTGATCGCTGCGGCAACCGGGTTGGGCGCGTGGTTCAACGAACGCCCCTTCCTGACCAGCGATTTCGGCTACATCAACTGGCCTCCGCTTGAGGAATTCGAATGGGCCACCGCCATGCTGTTTGATACAGGCGTATTCCTGGCGGTTCTGGGTGCGGTCATGCTGGCATTGGACAGCCTGTCCCGCTTTGCGTGGCAACCGGGGATGGCACAGGAATTCCCGATGGATATCAATCCCCTGCGAGACAACCCACCGGAAGAGCAACAAGAGAAGGAGCAGGCCTGATGGAAGCGCTCGTAGCCTCTGCCGTCGGTATCATGACCGCTGCCGGGATCTTCCTGATCCTGCGCCGCCGGACGTTTCCGGTCATTCTGGGCCTGTCTCTGATCACATACGCGGTGAACGTTTTCCTGTTCGCGACCGGACGACTGGCTTTGAACGCGCCTGCGGTTCTGAACAAGTACAAGGACGTGCCCTATACCGACCCACTGCCACAGGCGCTGGTCCTGACGGCCATCGTGATCTCGTTCGGGATGACCGCCGTGATCGTGATGATCTCGCTCAGCGCATACCTGTCCGCCAAGAATGACCATATCGACATGACCGCCCAGGACAGTGTTGACGCGCCGGGAGATGACGCATGAACCACTGGATCGTTGCGCCGATCGTCCTGCCCGCAATTCTGGCCCCTTTCATCATCATGGTCCTGCGATACCATCTGGACCTGCAACGTATCTTCTCGGTCGCGGGTGTCGTGGCTTTGCTTGGGATTGCGCTGACAATCACGGCTCAGGCCTCGGGCGGGGACATTCAGGTGTACGAGCTTGGCGACTGGCCCGCCCCCTTTGGCATCGTTATGGTGCTGGATCGCATGTCCGCAATGATGGTTCTGCTGACCGCCCTGCTGGCCCTGCCGATCGTGCTTTATGCCATCGCCTCGGGCTGGGATGACCGGGGCAAGCATTTCCACGCGCTGTTTCATTTCCAGCTCATGGGCGTCTGTGGCGCCTTCCTGACCGGCGACGCCTTCAACCTTTTCGTGTTCTTCGAGGTGCTGCTGATCGCGTCTTACGGCCTTATGACCCATGGCGGTGGCGCGGTACGGTTGAAAGCGGGTGTGCAGTATGTGGCGTATAACCTGTTGGGGTCGACCCTGTTTCTGTTTGCCCTTGGCACGATCTATGGCGTGACCGGAACGCTGAACATGGCGGACATCGCCGTGCGCGTTGCGGAGATCCCAGCCGAAGATACCGCATTGTTGCGGGTTGGTGCGGTGTTGTTGCTGCTGGTCTTCTGCATCAAGGCTGCCGTTCTGCCGCTGCACTTCTGGCTGCCCGCCAGCTATGCCAACGCCCCGCTGCCGGTTGCGGCCCTGTTTGCAATCATGACCAAGGTAGGAGCCTATTCGATCCTGCGAATGTACACTCTGGCCTTCGGTCCCGACGTCGAAGTCACGCAGGGTCTGGTTGGCGATTGGTTGCAACCCGCGGCGCTGCTGACGCTTGCTGTCGGCGCCGTCGGCATTTTGGGATCGCAGCATATTGCCCGCATGGTTGCCTTTTGCGCCATCGCGTCCATGGGTACTTTGCTGATCGCGATTTCACAGTTCACGCCCGGCGCGACGGCAGCCGCCCTTTATTACGTGTTCCATTCGACACTTGCGACCGCGTTGCTGTTCCTCATTGCTGACCTGATCATGGAACGGCAGGGAGGGGCCATAGCCCCCAAGCCGCCGATGCCGCAAAGCGGGTTGATTGCCGCCCTGTTCTTTGTCGGTGCCATCGCGATGGCTGGAATGCCGCCACTGTCCGGCTTTGTTGGCAAGCTTTTGGTTCTGGACGCTTCGCGCGATGCATCCGATGCCACCACGGCCTGGGCCGTTATCCTGATTGGATCATTCGTCACCATCGTCGGGCTGGCCCGTGCCGGGACGCTGATCTTCTGGAAAAGCTACGACGCTGAGGTTGTCACAACCGATGAAACCGCCGAAGGCGAAAACGCGTCTGCCGCCGCCCCCGAACCGCAACCCGGCCTTGCTTTTACGGCTGTGTTCGGGGCCGTGGCAGGTCTGGTCCTGCTGACCCTGTTCGCGGGTCCGGCCCTGGAGTACACGAGCAAAACCGCAGAGCAGTTGTTTACCCCTGAAAACTACATTTCTGCCGTCTTGGGAAGGGAAGAGTGATGAAACTGCTGCGCCGAATTTTCCCGCACCCTCACCTGACGATTTTGCTGACGCTTGTCTGGATTCTGCTGGCGAACAAGCCTTCGCTGAATTCTTTGATCTTTGGCCTGATCCTCGGGATCATCATTCCATTCGTCACACAACCCTACTGGCCGGATCGTCCCAAACTTCGCAACTGGCCAATGGTTGTGGAATACATGCTGGTGGTGCTTTGGGATATCGTGGTTGCGAACGTGACGGTGGCCCGGATCATCCTGTTCAAACGCAATGACAACCGCCAGCCCAACTGGGTCTGTGTCCCGCTTGAGCTGCGCACACCCGAAGCGATCACGGTTCTTGCGGGCACCATCACGATGACTCCGGGCACCGTCAGTTGTGATTTGTCAGCTCAGGGGCATAATCTGCTGGTACACTGTCTTGATGCCCCCGACCCCGAGGCCGTGCGGGACCAGATCAAACAGCGCTATGAACGTCGCCTGAAGGAGATTTTCGAATGATCGACTACGCGATTTATTTTGCATTTGCCTGTTTCGGTGCGGCGATCATGATGTGTCTGTGGCGTATCATCACCGCTGACGGGGTCGGCACCCGGGTTCTGGCCTTGGACACTATGGTAATCAACACAATCGCCCTGATGATCCTATATGGGTTGGATCAGGGGACCGAGATCTTTTTCGAGGCCGCCATGATCATTGCCATGCTCGGTTTTGTTTCCACCGTGGCCTATGCGCGCTTCATGTTGCGCGGCAACATTATCGAATGAGGGCGGGATGACATTCATCGTGGAACTGCTGATCGCCTTTTTCCTGATCGTCTCGGGTATCTTCGGCTTTGTCGGGTCTTTTGGCATGATCAAGCTGAATGACCCAATGTCCCGCCTGCACGCCCCGACCAAGGCAACGACCTTGGGGGTGGGCGGCGTGCTTCTGGCTTCGATCGTGCATTCTGTTCTTCTGGAAGGAAAGCTGTCCCTGCACGAGCTGCTGATCACTCTGTTCCTGTTCCTGACCGCTCCGATCACGGCCCTGTTCATTGCAAAATGGCACATACACCGGCATGAAAAACCCGAAGACCTGCCGGATGCCGGCGAGGATGAACTTTGGGCCACCCACGCCGTCGAGCAGGTCGAAGACGTTCCGGATCATAGCGCGAATTGAAACCGATGCATATTCCTCCGCTGCCCCTGACCCGCGATCTGGTTCTTGTTGGCGGAGGCCACACCCACGCGCTGCTGCTGCGCAAATGGGGGATGGACCCGTTGCCCGGGGCGCGTGTGACCGTGATAAACCCCGGCCCGACGGCCCCGTATTCCGGAATGCTGCCAGGCTATGTCGCCGGGCACTATGACCGGTGGCGGCTGGACATCGATCTGGTCATACTGGCCCGCTTCGCAGGCGCACGCGTCATTCTGGGCGCGGTCGATGGAATCGATACCGAACGTCAGGAAATCCATGTTCCCGGGCGTCCTCCGGTGGGTTTCGATGTGGCATCGATCAATGTTGGGATCACTTCGGACATGCCCGCAATGCCCGGCTTTGCGGAACATGCTGTACCGGCCAAACCACTTGGACCATTCGCGGCAGAATGGGCTGCTTATCTGGCGGGCAACGGCCCTGCCTCGGTCGTCGTGATCGGCGGTGGAATCGCCGGGGTTGAACTGGTCATGGCGATGGCTCATGCGCTCAGGGCCAAGGGTCGGTCAGCGCAGGTTACGCTGATCGACAATGCCATTGCCTTGACGGCCACCAAACCCAAAGCGGCAGAGACGATCCGCCGTGCGATGCAGGATCTTGGTGTAGAGGTGATCGAAAACGCCGCGATCAGCCGGATCGCTTCGGATCACGTCGCTTTGCAGGACGGGCGCAAAATCCCGGCCGGTTTCGTGACAGGTGCGGCCGGAGCCCGCCCCTATGGCTGGATCGAAAAGACCGGGCTGGACCTTGAGGATGGCTTCATCCGGGTAAACAGCTACCTGCAATCCAGCGATCCCGTGGTTTTTGCCGCCGGTGATTGCGCCTATCTTACGGACAATCCCAGACCCAAAGCCGGTGTTTATGCAGTGCGCGAAGCACCGGTTCTGTTCGACAATCTGCGCGCGGCGTTGGGGGCTGGACGGATGCGCAAGTACGTCCCGCAGAAAGATTACCTGAAGCTGATTTCGCTGGGCGGCAAATCAGCGCTGGGCGAGCGGTTGGGGTTGTCCCACAGCGGAGCGATGATGTGGAAATGGAAGAACCACATCGACCAGACTTTCATGAACAAGTTCCGGGACCTGCCGCAGATGAAGCCCCCCGCGCTGCCGCGCGCACATGCCGCCGGGCTTGTCGAGGCGCTAGGCGAAAAACCGATGTGTGGCGGATGCGGTGCAAAGGTCGGGCGCGGAGCATTGCAGGTGGCGCTGAAATCGCAGCCCGATCCCGTTCGCCCGGATATCATCCCCCTGCCCGGCGACGACGCGGCTCTGCTTCAGACGGGCGGGGTTCGGCAGGTCATGACATCAGATCACCTGCGGGCTTTTACCAATGATCCCGCACTTATGGCGCGCATCGCCGCTGTACATGCCCTGGGGGATGTGTGGGCCATGGGGGCCGCACCTCAGGCGGCCACGGCAACGATCATCCTTCCGCGCATGTCTGCTGCCCTGCAACGCCGTACCATGTCGGAAATCATGTCGATCGCAGGAGACGTCATGCGGGACGCCGGTGCCGATATCGCGGGCGGGCACAGTTCCATGGGTGACGAGATGACAATCGGATTCACACTGACCGGCCTGTGCGACGGCGACCCGATAACACTGGCCGGCGGGCAACCGGGCGACTGTCTAATCCTGACCAAACCCATAGGAAGCGGCGTTCTTATGGCGGCCGAGATGGCAGGCCAGGCCAATGGTGCCTGGGTCGCCGCAGCCTACCGGCACATGGCGCAGCCGCAGGGAAAGGCGGCCCGCATATTGGCCGGGGCCCATGCGATGACCGACGTGACCGGGTTTGGTCTGGCCGGACATCTGCAAGGTATCTGCGACGCTTCCGGATGCGGGGCCACGATGGATCTGGATGCCGTGGAGTTGATGGATGGCGCGCAGGAACTGACGGACCGGGGTGTTCGATCAACCCTTTTTGCAGACAACCGGGCAATAGCACCTGCCCTGCCCCCCGAGGGCAAAGCCGCCCTGATATTCGACCCGCAGACAGCGGGCGGCCTGCTGGCCGCAGTGGCGGCAAAGGATGCCGATACCGTCCTGGAAGACCTCAGGAACGCCGGATATCCGGCCATGGCAATCGGCGAGCTCACCGATGCACCGGGACTGCGCCTTCAGGACTGATCCAGCAGGGTTTCGATCCGGGTGGCCGCCTCGCTCAGGCCGGCATCGTTAAAAAGGGCGATCTCAATATCGGCCAGAACCTTGACGGAACGGGATCGCCGCGCGTTTGCGTATGCCGGGTCGTAATGCTGCTCCATCAGGGCCTGGGTCAGCACCTGTTTTTGACCTGCTTCGATCAGCTGCATCCAACCATCCACGACCTCGTGCCCGCGATGAAAGCGCAGCGGCGACAACCGGTCCCGCAAACGGTCGCCGTCAGACAGGATGTCGTCGTAGGCCTGAACGAGATAGGCGGCGCGCGCCTCGAGCGGAGCCGTGATGTTCACCCGTGGGGCTGAACACAAAGCGTTCCACAGGCTGGGCGGCAATATCAGGCTGCCGATCTTGGACGATTCCGCTTCGATAACGACCGGGCGCGCCGTATCCATCGCACAAAGCGCCCCTGCCAGGGCCGATTCAAAAGCTTTCTGGCTGGGCTGGCCGCCCGGCCTTTCCCCCAGCAGGGAACCCCGGTGATTGGCCAGTGCTTCGAGGTCAAGAACCTGCACTCCGCGTGACTGCAAAAGTGCCAGCAATTCTGTCTTGGCCGTTCCGGTATAGCCATCCAGCGCCACCAACCGATGGGGCAACGGATCATCGTACAAATAAGCATTCACCAGCCTGCGGTAGGTGCGATAGCCGCCCTCGATTACATCCGCGCGCCAGCCGATTTGTTGCAGCATCCATGTGAACGACCCGGAACGCTGTCCGCCGCGCCAGCAATAGACCAGAGGGCGCCAGCTTCCTTCGTGGTGGCTTAGATGTTGCTCGATGTGGTTGGCCGCATTGCGGAACACCAGAGCGGCCCCGAGTTTACGCGCCAGAAACGGGCTCTCCTGTACATACATGCTCCCGACACGGGCGCGTTCCTCGTTGTTCAGAACCGGCAGGTTGATCGCGCCTGGCAGATGATCTTCAGCGAACTCTGCCGGGCTGCGCACATCGATGACCGTGTCAAAACCATGCGCATAAAGCTGTGTCAGATCAGAAAAGGTCAGGGCCATGCCGAAGGTCTAGCTTGCCGCGTTTGCAAAGAAAAGGCCGCACGCCCTCACTCGTGCAAAGGCTTGATCAGATCAGGTCCGCTGGCCCGGTTCGAGTTCACGACCGGATCAACGCGATGAAACGTCAGCACATCCTCTGCCCCCGGCTGCATCAGACGAGCAGCGCCCTTTCCCGCTTCTCCCAACCACAATGACCAATGCTCGGGTTCGAGGATCAGGGGCATCCGGTGATGGATGGTGCCAAGGTTTTCGTTGGCCGCCGTCGTCACGATGGCACAGGTGCTCTGACGGTTTTCATCCACCCCCCAGTCCTGCCAGATCCCCGCAAAGGCAATGGGGGCGCCGTCCCTGCGATGGATGTACCAGGGCAAGCGCTTTCCCTCGTCCGTCTTGGTCCATTCGTAGAACCCTGTTGCGACAATCAGACAGCGACGCGACCGGCAGGCATCACGAAAGGCAGGCTTTTCCGCCAAAGTCTCGGCACGGGCGTTGATCAGCAAAGGCCCGGCGGTTTCCGTCTTGTACCAATGTGGCAAGAACCCCCAGCGCAGCGCATCCAGACGCCGACCTGAGTCACCACCCCGAACAACATGCACCTGATTTGTCGGACAAACATTGAAGTTCGGCACGGTTGGCAATGCGTTCGCCGGGCGCGCGGAAAACAGCTGCGCCATCGCGTCATTGGGAAGAGTTATTGCAAACCGTCCGCACATGGGTAATGAACCACCGATGCTACATTGATACTGGCACAGGATCTTACGGGGTCATACGGAAAACCAAATAACGCAATCCCTCAAGAGCAAAGCAATGGCCCTTTTGGATGCGGGCAAGCTGCCACAGGCGCTGAAAAAGGCCCAGCTGGGTATCAAGAAATTCCCAAAGGACGCTGACTACCAAGCCATCGCCGGTTTCGTTTTGACCGAAATGAAGCAGTACAGGAAATCCATTCCGCATTTCATTGAAGCCTCGCGGATGAAGCCCGATGATCCACAATTTGCCGAGAATCTGGCTAACGCCTTGATGCAAACAGGGCAAATTGTGCAGGCATTGACCTACGCAAAGAAAAAGATTGAACGATTTCCAAACAATCGGGAACTCACCAGAGTCATCGACGAAATTCAGCGCCAAGGGGAAAACTGGCGATCCATCATCCAGTTCACAACACACAAACTGGCGTCAGATCCGGACAACGCGGAATTGCTTTCAAAGCGTGCCCGCGCCTTCCAAAGCATCGGTTTTGTCGAAGAAAGCACGCGGGATATCCAACGCGCGTACGAGTTGGCACCAAAGAACACAACGATTGCATTGCAAACGGCCATCAATCTGCATCAGGCCGGTGACAGAGCCCAAGCGATCAAAGTTCTGCAAAACATACTGGAAACCGATCCCCACAACCCGAATGCCCTGTTGCAATCCGCAATATTGACCGCACCGGAAAACGTGCCGCAGATGATCCCTGCGTTGAACGAGGCCATCGCTCAGACAGATCAACCATTGCAAGAGCTCGAGTTTGCCAAAGCACATCTGATCGAAAAAAGCGAAGGCTTGGCCAAGGCGTTGCCGCAATTTGCAAAGGCAAACGCAATCCAACAGAGTATTCTGCCCTACGACCCCGAAATCGAAGAGAACAAAATATCCGATATTCTGAACCTGTTCCCTGAAGGGTCGCCTGGGGTCAGTGCAGAGCAAAACAGTATGCCGGTACCAATTTTTGTTATCGGTCAGCCGCGATCCGGAACCACTTTGATGGAGATGATGCTGAGCTCTGCGCCCGGTATCGCCGGTTGCGGCGAGCTAATGCTGATGACCGACCTTTCCGCCAAGTTTTATTCGTCTGGCACGTCGCTCGATTCAGAAGCCGCGAAGGCGATTGCCCAAAGCTACCTGGACCAGATGCCTGGGATTCCGGCGGATTCAATCGCCTTTGTCGACAAGATGCCGCACAACTATCAAAATGTCGGCTTCATTCTTGCAGCCTTCCCGAATGCCCGGATCATCAACATGTTGCGGGATCCACGCGATGTCGGTTTGTCAAAATGGATCCAGCGGTTCCTAGCAGATGGCATGAACGACACATCCAACCTTGAAGCGATCGCGCATACCGCAAATCTGTATCGCCGTTACATGTCTCATTGGGATAAGCTGTTCGGAAACCGCATTCTGACAATGCCCTATGAAGAACTGGTGGCGGACCCCCTGACCCACAGCCAGCGCGTTGCCGAGTTTTGCGGTATTGAGTGGTGCCAATCCATGGTACATCCCGAAAAGAACACCAGACAGGTGCGAACGGCCAGCGTGGATCAGGTGCGCAACAAGATCTCGACCAAGTCAATCGGACGCTGGCGCGAGGTCGCGGATCAGATCAAACCGATGCTGGATGGCTTTGACCCGGAACTTTGGCCGGAATACGATTTCAGTTGACCCGCAATAAAAGAAAAGCCGCATCATGGTGACGCGGCTTTTCTTTTCAAAAACAGTGTCACTTCTGCTGGATGCGTCCGTCGACATAAGGCTGGTACGGCGCGTTTTCGGCCAGATATTCCGCGGTTACATCCGCAAGATCCGGACCGAAGTCATAGGCGTTCTTGTCGTCGCCCTCGAACATTGAATACCCATCGCCGCCATTGCGGACGTAGTTGTTGGTTACGGCCAGGTAGGTTTTGTTCGGGTCGATCGGAACGAACCCATCACCCTCGGCGACCATCACATCAATGATACGCCCTTCGTTCGGCGCTACGCTGGGATCCCAGGTAAAGCGCAGGCCTGCCACTTGCGGGAACCGGCCCTTGACCTCTTCCACCTGGCTTACGCCGTTTTCCAGCGCGTCAATAACGGTCTGCCCGGTGATCTCAAAAGTGGACAGCGTGTTCTGGAACGGCAGCACGGTCAGCACTTCGCCCATGGTCACGTCTCCGGGGTCGATAGACGCCCGCAAACCACCCGAGTTCGCGATGGCAATCTGAACGCCCTGATCGGCAACCCGCGCCAGCATCGCATCGGCAACAAGATTGCCCATCTGGCATTCCTGTACGCGACATACAGAGCGATCCCCCTCGATGGCCTCGGCCGCGCTGGCGACAACCTTGTTTCGGATTTCATCCAGAGGCTGAGCAAGTTCCGCGATCCGATCCAATGCGGCCTGATCCTCGGTCACGGTGTTGTCCATGATCAAGGGTTCACCAACCGCTTCGACCACATTGCCGTCATCATCAAACGTGACGTTCAGTTCGCCCAGAAACTTGCCGTAGGCATAGGCTTGAACGATCTGCACACCGTTGACCACCGTCGGATAAGGGCCCACGGCCTTGTCCGATGCATTCGAAAGATAGGTGTTCGAATGGCCGCCAACGATCACGTCGACGCCGCTTGTCTCAGCCGCGACACGCTGATCGACGCCATAGCCCGAATGGCTGAGTACGATGATCTTGTTGACGCCTTCGCCCGTCAGCTTGTCGACCTCGGCCTGAACCGCGGGCACCGGGTCTGAAAAGGTCACGTTGGGACCGGGCGACGCAAGTTCATGCGTATCGATCGGCGTCAGCCCGATCAGGCCAATCTTTTCGCCCCCCACCTCGATCACGGTGGATTTCTTGATGTGGTCAGTCAGAAGTTCTTCGTCGCGAACATCGGCATTGGACATCAGGACCGGGAAATCAACCGAGTCGATAAAGCCACGCAACACTTCCGGGCCGTCGTCAAACTCGTGATTGCCCACGGTCATGGCATCATAGCCCAGCTTGTTCATGAACTCGGCAGCAACCTTGCCCTTGTAGTACGTGTAGAAAAGAGACCCCTGAAACTGATCGCCGCCATCCACCAAAATCGAATTGTCGGCACGTTCACGTGCGTCTTTCACGGCTGTGACCAGGCGCGCCGATCCACCAAAGCACTTCCCTTCGGCATTGTCTTCCGCATCGCATCCGCTGTCGTATTTGTTGATCGGCTCGAAACGAGCATGAAAATCGTTGGTGTGCAAAATTGTCAACTTGTAGTCGGCTGCCGCAACTCCGGCGGTCAGGCTCAGAACCGCGACTGAAGTCAAAATTCGGGTCTGCATTATGGTACTCCCAGTTATTATTTGTGGTGATCGTGCGCGCATGACGGCAGAGAGTCAAAGAAGAAATCCGACTTGATTCCATCTTCCGCGCGGGGCATCAGGTCCGTATGCTGATTTACAAGATTTTCCGAGCCGAAGAGTGGGCCACCTTGCAGAACCAGGGTGCCTCGGACGGTGCTCCGATCGACGTCGCTGACGGGTTTGTCCACTTTTCCACCGCTGAACAAGCCGCTGAAACAGCAGCCAAACATTTTGCCGGTGTCGATGGTCTGGTTTTGCTGGCCTGTGACGCAGATGCGATGGGCGACGACCTGAAATGGGAGGTCTCGCGCGGCGGTGCCCTGTTCCCGCATCTCTATCGCCAGATCCGGATGAGCGATGTTGTCTGGTCACGCCCTCTGCCGTTTGACGGCACCGCGCACCAGTTCCCAAAGGATATGTCATGACATCCTATATTGACCCGGACCGCGACCAGTTCGAGGCCTTCAAGGCATTGGATCGGGACAAGCCGATCGAAATGCTCAACCTGGTGAACTTTCGGGCCAAGGCGCAGTACCCACCCGCGCATGAACTGGCGGATGCAGACCTGACCGGAGCGCAAGCCTATCAGAACTACGGGGCTGAAACCGCTGCGATCATTGAACGTATCGGGGCGCGCATTCTCTGGCGTGGGGTGTTTGAATCAACCCTGATTGGCCCGGCGGACGAGGTGTGGGATGCCGTTTTCATTGCCCGCTATCCGACGGTACATGCATTTTTGGAAATGGTCACCGACCCGGCCTATCAGGCGGCGGTGATCCACCGTCAGGCGGCGGTGGAAACGTCGCGCCTGATCCGATGCGGTTCTGGTGAAGCCGGGGCGACATTCGGATGAAACTGATAGAAAAACTGGGCCTTGCCGCCCTGCACCGCATGGACCCCGAGACCGCCCACGGGATGTCGATCAGGGCGTTGAAGTCAGGGCTTGCTCCTGCACCCGGGCCGGTAACGACGCCGCGCCTGAAAACGGTCGTTGCCGGGCTGACCTTGCCGAACCCGGTTGGGCTGGCCGCCGGGTTCGACAAGAATGGTGAGGTTTTGGCCCCGCTGTCCCGCGCCGGGTTCGGTTTTGTCGAGGTCGGGGCGGTCACGCCGCGCCCGCAACCGGGAAACCCCAAACCCCGCCTGTTTCGCCTGACCGAGGACAAGGCAGCCATCAACCGCTTTGGCTTCAACAATGAAGGCATGGAGGTGATGGCCAAACGGCTGGCAGACCGCCCCAAAGACGCGGTCATCGGCCTGAATCTGGGGGCCAACAAGGACAGCGAAGACCGTGCCGGCGATTTTGTCAAAGTGCTGGCCCATTGTGCCGAACACCTGGATTTTGCAACCGTCAACGTATCATCCCCGAATACGGAGAAGCTGCGGGATTTGCAGGGCAAAGCCGCTCTCACCGCGTTGTTGAGCGGTGTGATCGAGACACGTGACGCGCTGCCGCGCCCGCTGCCGATCTTCCTGAAAATCGCTCCGGATCTCACCGAGGCGGAATTGCAGGACATTGCCGAGGTCGCACGCGAAACCGGGGTGGACGCTGTGATCGCCACCAATACCACCTTGTCCCGCGACGGGTTGCGCAGCGCGCAGAAAGACGAACGTGGTGGTTTGTCGGGCGCCCCGCTGTTTGAAAAGTCGACCCGCGTACTGGCTCGGCTGAGCAAACTGACTGACGGGGATATCCCCCTGATCGGCGTGGGCGGCATCAGCACTGCCGAGCAAGCCTATGCCAAGATCTGTGCCGGGGCATCGGCCGTGCAGTTCTATACCGCAATGGTGTATGGCGGCATTTCCCTGGCGGCCGACATCGCCAAAGGGCTGGATGACTTGCTGGCGCGTGACGGTTTTGACACCGTATCCCAAGCCGTCGGCAGCAAACGAGAGGATTGGCTGTGATCGAATACTGGCACAACCCCCGCTGTTCCAAATCCCGCGCCGGTCTGGCGCTTTTGGAAGAAAACGGTGCACAGGTCTGCGTTCGAAAGTACCTGGAAGACGCGCCGTCAATCGACGAGTTGCGCGCTGCACAATCCGCCCTTGGGCTGTCGCCGATCGAAATGATGCGCACAGGAGAAAAACGGTTCAAGGAACTGGGTCTGGCCAAAACCTCGCCCGACGAAGATCTGATCCGTGCCATGGCCGAAGACCCGATCCTGATCGAGCGCCCTCTTGCAATTGCCGGAGACAAAGCCGCCATCGGGCGTCCGCCGGAAAACCTGTTGACGTTGCTCTAGGCCACCTGGGCCTCAAGCTTGGGATAGCGCCAGCCCATCGTCACACCACGCGCGATATTGAGAACCATCAGCGCAGCCCACAGGCCGTGGTTGCCGAAGACAGGCACCAGCATGAACAAAGCGACCACATAGATCGCCACCGACTGAATCATCGCGTTTCGCATGGCGCGGGTCCAGGTGGCGCCGATGTAGATACCGTCGAACATCCAGCTTGCCACCCCGATCACCGGGGCGATCGCGGCCCAGAACATGTATTCGCGCCCGGCTTCACGCACCTGTGGTGAAGTTGACATCAGGTCGATCAGTGCCGGTCCGGCAACGAAGAAAACCGCCGCCAGTAACAGCGCCCCCCCGACACCCCATTGCGAGGCCATGACAGAGGCGCGACGCACCTGATACCTGTCTCTGGCACCGACTGCGCCTCCGACCAGCGCTTCGGCGGAAAAGGCAAACCCATCAAGCGCAAAGGCGGTGATTTCAAGAAATTGCAGCAAAACTTGATTGGCCGCCAGATTCACGTCACCCAGATCCGAGCCGACAAAAAGGAATGTCGTGAACGATCCGGTCAACAGAACCGATCGCAGCATGATATCACCGTTGACCTGCAACATACGCCGCAGCCGGGCGGCATCGAAAACCCGAGCCCAATCGCGCCAGATTCCATCTGCGAACCCATCCCGGCAAAGCCACAACCCCAAAGCCAATCCGGTCCATTCTGCAATCAGGGTGGCAATGGCAACCCCCTCGACCCCCCAGCCAAGGCCCAAAACGAACCACAGGTCTAGACCGATATTCAACCCGTTCATCCAGACCTGAAGGATGAACACGCCGCGCGTACGTTCGACGGCGATCAGCCAGCCGGTAACGGCATATAACGCGATGGTGGCGGGCGCCCCCCAGATGCGGATTTCCAGATAGGATCGGGTCAGAGCTTCAACTTCGGGGCTTGCCGGGGAAAGCGCGAACGCACCCGCAAACACGGCCACCTGCGCAAGGATAAAGAACAGCCCTGCCGCGCCTCCCAGGATCAGGCCGCGCATCAGCAGCGCCCGGGTTTCGACGGTATCGCCTGCTCCGCGTGCCTGCGCCGCCATCCCGGTCGTGCCCATCCGCAGGAAACCGAAGATCCAATAGACTGTGGACAGGATCACAGCCCCGATGCCGACCGCCCCGATCGGGGCCGCCTCGCCCATCTGACCGACAACGCCCGTATCCACCGCACCCAGTATCGGCACGGTGGCATTCGACAGAACTATGGGCACCGCGATCTTCAGCACCCGCCTGTGCGTGATGGGCGCCGAGGTGTCCTGCACGGTCAGCTCTTATCTCTGGGAGGTTGCGGCATCAGGAAATGTCCGGAAGCCTGCGCAAACAGTTTCGCATGGTTATCCTGCCAGGCTTCGACCCGGACCGAGGCATACCGCCGCCCGGATCTGCTGATGAAGGCCCGTGCATATGCGTCCCGTGGAAGGCCCGAGCGCAGATAGTCGACGGTAAAGTCGATGGTCTTGGGAAAGCGGATATTCGGGTCGGTCACAATCGCCTCTCCGTCGATCTCGCCACTTTCGATACGTGGGAACATATGTTCCCAACTGAGGGTGATGACAGCGGTCACTTCGAGGAATGCCGCGGTTACACCGCCGTGAATCGCAGGCAGAAACGGGTTGCCGATCAACTTGTCGTCGAAGTTCAGAACACCGGTCAGTTCGTCCCCGCGCCGGTCGAAGCTGATATTGAGAAAGCGGATATACGGGACGCCGTCAACCAGCGCTCGCAACGCTGCATCGCGTCGCTGCTTGACCACCTGCATTGGTTCGGGACGAGGTCTTGCCATGTTATTTCCCCTCAACCGTAAAGGACCCCGAGGCCGTGGCCACCGGCAGGTCTTTGTCATGGTCCATAGCCGTCGCTCGAACAAACGCCACGTTCCGCGTGATGTGATAGCAGACGGCGTGCGCAGTCACCGTCTGACCCGGTGTCGCCGCGCGCATGTAGTCAATGCGCAGATCGATCGTGGCTGTCCCGCCTGGGGCCGACGGGTGGCTCATCACGGCAGCACCGCAGCACGTGTCCAGAATTGTGGAAATCGCCCCACCGTGAATTACCCCTGTGCGCGGATCACCGATCAGATCCTCATTGTAGGGCAACGTGATCTCTGCCTCGCCCTCGCCGATCTGCGTGAGCTTGAGGTTCAATGCCCGTGCATGGGGGATCGCCTCGATAAACTGGCGGGCTAAAACTGTCTTGTCGACCATTGGTTTGCGTCCTGTTCTCTGCCCGTCCTTTATGAGCCGCTGTTTCCGCAAAGGGCAAGCCCACCTGTTGCGCTTGGGATCGGGACCGCCTAGGTTGCTGACAAGGAGATCGGGAATGTCCAACAACCGTTTGTCATTCAAAGAGATGTGCGCCGAGTTCGACGTAACCCCGCGCACTCTGCGCTATTACGAATACATCGAACTTTTGCAACCGGACCGTGAAGGTCGGTCCCGGTTTTACGGCCCGCGCGAATGCGCGCGGATGAAGCTGATCATGCGCGGCCGCAAGTTCGGATTTCCTCTGGAAGAGATCCGCCAATGGCTTTTGATCTACGAAGATCAGGGCAATGAGGCGCAAATGGCCACCTTCGTCGAGATGGCGGATCGCCAGATGAACGAGCTTCAGCAGCAGCGCCAGCAACTGGACGAAGCCATGGACGAGCTCAAGCGTCTGCGCGACCAGACGGCCAAGTCCTTGGGATAGCCGCCCCCAATCCGAAAATTCGAATTGATCACCCTGAATCTGCGCAAGCAGATGCGCGGTGTTTCCGCAATTGCGACAGCTTTGGCGGGAAATTCCGCATGACGCTACGGAAAGAAAATTGCGTCAGACCGTGCTTACGTGACCGGATGTTACGTCAACTTTGAAATGACGTAGCGTCTGGATTACGTAAACGTCACTCTCGTGTTGTAAAGCGCGTACCAACTGCGCAACTCATATCTCATGACGCCAGTGACGAGAGTATGACGAATGACCGAAGATGTGATGACCATCCGTGAGATGTGCGAGACCTATGATGTCACGCCACGCACCTTGCGGTTCTATGAGGCCAAGGAACTTCTGTTCCCGATCCGTGAAGGCCAGAAACGTCTGTTCACCAAGCGTGATCGGGCGCGGCTCAAACTGATCCTGCGCGGCAAACGATTTGGGTTCAGCCTGGAAGAAATTCGGCAATTGCTGGATTTGTACCATGTCGGCGACCAGCAGGTCACACAGATGACCCGCACCTATGAAATCGCGTGCGAGCGTCTGGAGGACATGGAAGCGCGCCGCGAAGAGCTGACGCAGGCCATCGACGATCTGAAAGAGCAGTTGCGCTGGGGCGAGAAAGTCATCGCCTCGATGAAACAGGAAAAGAAGGCAGCCGAGTAACCTCGACCTGTCATCCGGACATATGAATTAAGGGAGCTTCACATGCCCGTTTACAACGCGCCAACCAAAGACATGCAGTTCATCCTGCACGACGTACTGAATGTCTCGCAGTCGGACATACCCGGCTATAACGAACTGGAAGCCGAGTTTACCGGCGCGGTTCTGGAAGAAGCTGGCAAAGTTGCCACCAATGTTCTGCATCCGCTGAACGTGGTTGGCGACACCGAAGGGTGCCGGTTGGAAAACGGTATTGTGTACACCCCGACCGGGTTCAAGGAAGCCTTCGAGCAGATGAAGGAAGGCGGCTGGACTGGCCTCGACATGCCGGAAGAGTATGGCGGCCAAAACATGCCCTATGTGCTGGGCACTGCTGTGGGTGAGATGTTCTCGGGCTCTAACCAGGCCTTCACCATGTACCAGGGCCTGACGCACGGCGCGGCCTCGGCGATTCTGGCGCACGGAACGGACGAGCAGAAGAACAAGTACCTGCCCAAAATGGTCAGCTGTGAATGGACCGGTACCATGAACCTGACTGAACCGCATTGCGGCACCGATCTGGGCCTGATGCGCACCAAAGCGGAACCGCAGGGCAACGGCAGCTACAAAATCTCGGGCCAGAAGATCTTTATCTCGGCTGGCGATCACGACATGGCCGACAACATCATCCATCTGGTGTTGGCGAAGATTCCGGGCGGCCCCGAGGGTATCAAAGGCGTATCGCTGTTCATCGTCCCCAAGTTCATCGTCAACGAAGACGGCTCTTTGGGCGAACGCAACGGCGTCTCGGTCGGCAAGATCGAAGAGAAAATGGGCATCCACGGTAACTCGACCTGCGTCATGAACTATGACGAAGCCACCGGCTGGCTGCTGGGCGAAGAGCACAAGGGCATGCGCGCCATGTTCACCATGATGAACGAAGCGCGTCTGGGTGTGGGTATGCAGGGCCTGTCGCAGGCCGAAGCGGCGTACCAGAACGCTCTGGAATATGCCAAGGATCGTTTGCAGGGGCGCGATGTAACCGGTGTAAAGAACCCCGATGGCCCGGCTGATCCGCTGATCGTTCACCCTGACATCCGTCGCAATCTGATGGATCAGAAAAGCTTCACCGAAGGCGCACGCGCGTTCATCCTTTGGGGCGCGACCATGATCGACAAGGCGCACCGGTCGGGTGACAAGGATGCGGACGGGCTGATCTCGCTGCTGACCCCGGTCATCAAGGGCTTCCTGACGGATGAAGGTTACGACATGACCGTTCAGGCGCAGCAAGTCTATGGCGGGCACGGCTACATCGAGGAATGGGGCATGTCGCAATATACCCGCGATGCGCGGATCGCCATGATCTATGAAGGCGCCAACGGCGTACAGGCGTTGGACCTTGTTGGCCGCAAACTGGCGCAGGATGGCGGTAAGCACGTCATGGCCTTCTTCGACATGGTCAAAACCTTCTGCAAGGAAAACTCAGGCCAGAACGAGGCTTATGACAAAGCCTTCATCGAACCGCTGAAGGCTGCGTCCAAGGATCTGCAGGCGGCTGGTATGTATTTCATGCAGGAAGGCATGAAAAATCCGAACAACGCGCTGTCCGGTTCCTATGACTTCATGCACATGTTTGGCCATGTCTGCCTGGGCCTGATGTGGGCCCGTATGGCCAAGGCCGCACAAGAAGCGCTGGACAGTGGCACGTCGGACAAAGAGTTCTACGAGACCAAGATCGACACCGGCCGCTTCTACATGGCCCGCCGTCTGCCCGCCACGGCGTTGCATCTGTCGCGCATTCAAACTGGCGCAGATACGGTCATGGCGCTGGAGGCTGCAAACTTCTGATCTTTCTCCGGTTCTGGGGGCCCGCCCCGGAGCCGGTTTTCGGAGGAGATACAATGCCAAAACGATTTCGCCTGACCCGCCGATTCCCGGTCGCCATGACCGAGGACGGCTATCGAAAGCTCAGGGCTTTTGCCCGTGAGGCAGGATTAGATGAAGGCGAAGCGCTGTCTTTTCTGTTCGAAAATTTCAACAGCGTCATTGATGAAGACAACCTTACCCATCGATTGCGTCTTTTCAATTCCGAGTTGGAGGCGCGCAAGCGCTAGGCACCAGAACCGCCAAGCTAGGATGAAAGATGCACTAAACGCCACGGGAGGGGCGATTGCATGACCATAAAACTGCACTGCTTCGGAGAAAGCGGCAATTCCTACAAGGCCGCTCTGGCGCTGGAAATGTCTGGCCTCGATTGGGAACCGGTCTTTGTCGATTTCTTCAACGGCGTCACCCGAAGCCCCGAGTTCCGTTCGGAAATCAACGTGATGGGCGAAGCGCCCTTCATGGTCGATGACGATTTCCAAACCTCCCAATCCGGTGCCATTCAGGCCTATGTGACTGAAAAATCAGGCAAGTTCGGAGGCAAAAACCGGGAAGAGAACTATGACATCCTGCGCTGGGTGCTGTGGGACAATCACAAGCTTAGCTCGATGGTGGGCCTGACCCGGTTCCTGATCAACTTTCTGCCCGAACAGCATCGCAACCCGGATGTGATCGCCTTCAACCAGGGCCGCCTGAAGGCCGCTTATCAGGTGCTGAACGCGCATCTGGAAGGCCGTGACTGGATCGTCGGCGACGGCGTGACCAACGCCGATCTCAGCTGCTGCGGCTATCTGTATTACCCCGAACCATTCGGCTTTGACCGTGCCGACTGGCCCAACATCGACGCCTGGCTGACTCGCCTGTCCGAACAGCCCGGCTGGAAACACCCCTATGACCTGATGCCCGGCAACCCGTCGGATCGAGCTTGAGGAGAAGACCCATGACCGAAGCTTATATTTATGACGCCCTGCGCACCCCGCGCGGCAAGGGCCGCAAGGATGGCAGCCTGCACGAGGTGACCTCGGTACGCCTGTCCGCCCTGACCCTGAACGCGATGAAGGAACGCAACAACCTGGAAGGCCACGCCGTCGAAGACGTGATCTGGGGCAACGTCACGCAAGTGATGGAGCAAGGCGGCTGTCTGGCACGTTCGGCGGTTCTGGCCTCGGATCTGGACCAGTCGATCCCCGGCCTGGCGATCAACCGCTTCTGCGCGAGCGGGATGGAAGCCGTGAACCTGGCCGCAAACCAGGTCAAGGGCGGCGCGGGCGACGCTTATATCGCCGGTGGCGTCGAGATGATGGGCCGTGTTCCCATGGGCAGCGACGGGGCGGCGATTGCCGTTGACCCCTCTCTGGCGATGGAGACCTACTTTGTGCCGCAGGGCATCTCGGCCGACATCATTGCCACAGAGTACGGGTTCAGCCGCGATGACGCAGACGCTCTGGCGGTTGAATCGCAAAAGCGCGCGGCCGAAGCTTGGGCCGACAACCGGTTCGAAAAGTCGATCATCACGGTCAAAGACCAGAACGGCCTGCCCATTCTGGACCGCGACGAATACATGCGCCCGGGCACCGACATGCAAAGCCTTGGCGCGCTGAACCCGTCCTTCCAGATGATGGGCGAGCAGATGCCCGGCTTCGACAAGGTGGCGATGCTGAAATACCCACATCTTGAGCGGATCAATCACATCCACCATGCGGGCAACAGCTCGGGCATCGTGGATGGGGCTGCGGCCGTGCTGATCGGCAACAAGGAATTCGGCGAGAAATACGGCCTGAAACCGCGCGCCCGCATCAAGGCCACCGCCAAAATCGGTACCGACCCGACCATCATGCTGACCGGCCCAGTTCCAGTGACCGAGAAAATTCTGGCCGACAACGGCATGAAGATCAGCGATCTGGACCTGTTCGAAGTGAACGAAGCCTTCGCCTCGGTCGTACTGCGGTTCCAACAGGCGTTTGATGTCGACCCGGCGTTGGTGAACGTCAACGGCGGGTCAATCGCGATGGGTCACCCGCTGGGCGCAACCGGTGCGATCATCATCGGCACCTTGCTGGATGAACTGGAGCGTCAGGACAAGGAAACCGGTCTGGCCACGCTTTGCATTGCGTCCGGCATGGGTGCGGCAACGATTATCGAGCGGGTCTGATGCCCAAGCTGGATCTCTCTCAGATCCCGTTCAAGAGGGGCTCGTCCTATCCGGGCAAGCTGGCCGAGGCGACCGCTGGTCGTTTCGTGCAGCGCGTCGGGGATGCGGGCGGGTTGACCCAATACGGGGTCAACATCGTGCGGCTGGAGCCTCAGGGCCTCTCGTCGCTGCGCCACTACCATATGGAGCAGGACGAGTTTGCCATCATGCTCAGCGGCAAATGCGTGCTGATCGATGACGATGGTGAGCATGAGATGCTGCCCGGTGACTGCGCCGCTTGGCCCGCTGGTGAGGCCAATGGCCACCACCTTGTGAACAAGACCGATGCGCCCGCGACCTTTCTGGTGGTGGGTACACGGACCCCGACCGAGACTGGCTATTACAGCGACATAGACATGATGGTGAAGGATGATGAAAACGGATTCTCTTTCACCCGGAAAGACGGCAGCCCGCTGACGGCTGACCAGATTGGAGATGACAATGACTGATTTCACTCTGACCAAAGACGCGGACGGCGTCGCCTTTGTGACCTGGGACGCCCAGGGAAAATCCATGAACGTGCTGACCCGCGAGGCTTTTCAAGAAGTCAGCCAACTGATTGATCAGGCCCTGAGCGACGACGAGATCAAAGGTATTGTCATTACCTCGGGCAAGGAAGGCTCGTTTGCCGGCGGAATGGACCTGAACACATTGGCCACTATCCGTCAGGAAGCGGGGGACGAACCTGCGCAGGCGTTGTTTGATTTCGTCATGGGCGGGCATCACATCCTGCGCAAACTGGAATTGGCGGGCATGGACCCCAAGACCAAGAAAGGTGGCAAGCCCATCGCCTGCGCGATCAACGGAACCTGCGCCGGGATCGGGACCGAGATCGCACTGGCATGTCATCACCGCGTCATGACCAGCAATCCAAAGTCCAAGATCGGGCTGCCCGAAATCCTGCTGGGCATCTTCCCCGGCGGCGGCGGCACCATCCGTTACAGCCGCATGGTGGGCGCCATGGCGGCGGCCCCGGTGCTGCTTGAGGGCAAGATGATGGACCCGGCCAAGGCCAAGGGCGCGCAGTTGATCGACGCAGTTGCCGACGATCCGGTTGCCGCTGCCAAGGAATGGGTTCTGAATGCCAAGGACGCCGACCTGGTGAAACCCTGGGACGCGAAGGGATACAAGATGCCCGGTGGTGCGCCCTACCATCCTGCCGGTTTCATGACCTTCGTGGGCGCGAGCGCCATGGTTCATGGGAAAACGCAAGGCGCCTTCCCCGCGGCCAAAGCCCTTCTGAGCGCAATCTATGAAGGCGCGCTGGTCGACTTTGACACCGCTTTGAAAATTGAAGCCCGCTGGTTCACCAACGTTCTGATGAACCCGTCCTCGTCGGCGATGATCCGGTCACTGTTCCTCAACAAGGAAGCGCTTGAAAAAGGCGCGGTCCGTCCGAAAGGTGTGCCCGATCAGCGTGTTAAGAAGATCGGCGTTCTGGGCGCTGGGATGATGGGGGCCGGTATCGCGCTGGTTTCGGCCCAAGCTGGCATGGAAGTCGTTCTGGTCGACCGCGATCAAGAGGCGGCCGACAAAGGCAAAGCTTACACCGAAACCTATCTGGACAAGGGTATCAAGCGCGGCAAGGTCACGGCCGAAAAGAAAGAGGCCATGCTGGCCCGCATCACGTCGACACCGGATCTGGACCATCTGAATGGGTGTGACCTGATCATCGAAGCCGTGTTTGAAGACATGGGCGTAAAGGCCGAGATGACCAAAAAGGTCGAGGCAATCATCCCCGAGGACTGCATCTTTGCCTCGAACACCTCGACCCTGCCGATCACCGATCTGGCCAAGGCAAGCGTGCGTCCCGACCAATTCATCGGCATCCACTTCTTCTCACCGGTCGAGAAGATGTTGCTGGTCGAGATCATAAAGGGCAAGGAAACTGGTGATCGCGCCGTTGCCAAGGCGCTAGACTACGTGCGCCAGATCCGCAAGACGCCGATCGTGGTCAACGATGCGCGCTTCTTCTACGCCAATCGCTGCATCATTCCGTACATCAACGAAGGCGCACGGATGATCACCGAAGGCGTGAGCCCCGTGCTGATCGACAACGCTGCGCGTCAGTTGGGCTTTCCGGTTGGTCCGATCCAACTGACCGATGAAACCTCGATTGATCTGGGGGCCAAGATCGCTCGGGCGACCAAGGCAGCCATGGGCAATGCCTATCCGGAAAGCCCCTCGGACGATCTGATCTTCTGGATGGAAGAACAGGGCCGCCTGGGCCGCAAGGCGAATGCCGGTTTCTTCGACTATGACGAGAAGGGCAAGCGCGTCGAATACTGGAAGGGCCTGCAAGACAAGTATCCGCTTGCCGATGACCAGCCTGACCTGATCGAAGTGCAGGAACGTTTGATGTTTGCTCAGGTTCTGGAAGCTGTCCGCGCGCTGGAAGAGGGTGTTCTGGAAGACATCCGTGAAGGCGACGTGGGCGCCATTCTGGGCTGGGGCTTTGCGCCGTGGTCCGGTGGTCCGCTCAGCTGGCTCGACATAATCGGTACGCCCTACGCAGCCGAAAGATGTGATCAGCTGGCCGAGAAATATGGCGAACGCTTTGCCTGCCCGCCGCTGCTGCGTGAGATGGCAGAAAAGGGTCAAACCTTCTACGGGCGTTTCAACCCCGAAGCAAAGGCTGCCTGAATCAGTGACGCAGGCGCGTGAGATCACGCGCCTGCATCGTTTTTGTCAGTGTTTGGTTAGATCTGCCATTCGGGCCGCAGAAACAGCACCGGCGCGTTTGGACGCCCCGGTCGACCCGGCCGCCTGACCCCAGAGGGCGGACGGATCGGAAATATCGGTTCCTGCGGAATGGGTGCAGGCAGGGCACCCAATGGGTTGGCAAGGGCTGACATATCTCCCCTGCTTGCAATCAGGTTGACCAGCTTTGGGCCGGTCTCTTCATCGGCGACATCGTAACCAGCCCCGCTGACCCTGCCGCGCATGTTAAACAGACCGGAAGGGCAGTAAGCTTGCAGGCCGCCCTCGATAAAGATCACCTGATCTTCGTCGAAAAACAGGGAACGGACCTCGAACGACGATCCCGGTGCCTGCGACATAAGCCGACCCACGCCATTCAGCAGTCTTGCGGATACGACGGAACATCCGCTGACATTGGCATCAAACTGCGACAGGTTCAGAGCGATGCCCTGCTCGGGCATCAGCCAAACGGGGCGCCCGTTATACGCGGCGCGTGCCGGCACGAAAACCGGCAAATACTCGGAACGGCGCTCTTCAGCAGGAATGACCACGACGCTGGTCGAGATGCGGCGCACCTCTTTGAACCCGTGATCCAGAGTTCGGACGAGATCGCCGACTGCAATGCGCTCAACCGGTTTCCATCCGCTGGTTGTCGCAACCTTCGTGTCGCTCAAAAAACCACCACGGCGCGCGTTCACGGCATGGTTCAAACTGGTTGGATCAGTGTCGGACGACTGATCAAGATAAACAGAAATACTCGTAACTTCAGACACGTGCCTAACCCCCTTTGGCACAAACTCACTATGCCAAACAGCTAACATCAAAAATCGGGGCTGTCTTATTTCAGACATATTTTTGCCCATTTTGGGCCGTCACAGCGCATTTCCGGGGCGATTTGGTAAACACTTGCAAGACATAGACAGGCTTTTGTGCAATTTCCGAAACGGTCAGCATGAATGGATCTTACGAATCCATTTGCACCTGTTCCGTTGAAATGAACCTGCTTGTTGAGGTTGCAGCGTGCAAAAAACGTTGGCAGAGCGCTATTGTACGTGTCAGGCAAAATCTTGCTGGGTGGATGACCGCCTGGCCCGCCAGCCCAGCAAAACCCCTGCCGTCGCGATCAGGACAATCCCGGACACTTGCATCAAATCGAGGGTCTGACCCAGTGCGACGAATGCAAAGAGCGGCCCGAAAATCATCACCGAGTACTCGAACACGGCCACGTAAGAGGTCTCGCCTACCTGATAGGCTTTGATGAGCATGAAGACCGCAATCGTCGACCCGACCGCCTGAATAACAATCCATTGCAGCGCGGGCCCCACTTCCCAGACCCAACCCCGTGTAACAAAGCCGTCCGGCCCGTCCAGCGTGGCAACGGGTGCAAGCGTGAACAAGGCGGCGCCCACGGCCCCCGACAGCCCAAGGGTAATGACCATCGCAGCCAGCATCGCAACCGTGCTTTCACGCGCGCAATATGTCCGCGTCATGATCGAACTCAAGGCATAGAAAAAACCTGCCGCAACTGGAAAAACCGAACGCATGTCAAATTCGACAGGGTTTGGCTGCAAAACCAGAAGAGTGCCCGAAAAACCGACCAACACAGCCAGAATGCGCCACGGCCCGATCTTTTGCCCAAGCGCAATGGACGAAATCAACAGCACGAAAATCGGCGAGGTGAACAACCCTGCCAGAGCTTGCGCAATCGGCATCATCGACAGCGATGCAAAATAGAAAAACATGGCCGTCGTAATCAGAAGACTACGTAAGATGACCGCCCTCCACCGTTGCGGCCTCAGCCCGCCCAGCCCCAATAGGGACAGCCCGACAATCAGCGGCAGCATCAGCAATGCCCGCATAAAATGGAACTGCCACAGCCCGACCGTCTCGGCCAGCAGGATCACAACATTGTCGATCACGCCGATAATTGCCATAGCTGCTACCATAAGGGCTGAAGCCAGCACCGGAGAGGTGGTCGTATCTGCCTGCATGTTCGCGCCCTTGTTGCAATCAAAGATCGGCGATCTTTTTCCTGACGGGTATCCAGCACAAATCGGAATACCTGCGCAACAGGTTTGCGCACGGCGTTTTCACCATGCTAAGCTGCGGCAAAACAATTTCGAGCAGACCCCAACCAGATGACGGCCCTGAAACAGTACCAGCGGATCGAAGCCACCGGTCTGTGGCGCCCTTCGCCCGATGAACAGCGGCGCGAAGTTGTGGTATCGATTGGCAAGGCGACCCTGACCATCTCCGATTTCAATGACAGGGCTTTGACGCATTGGTCTTTGGCGGCGCTTGAAAGACAGAACCCCGGTGTCTTTCCGGCTGTTTTTTGCCCCGACGGTGATCCGGATGAGACACTGGAACTGGGAGAATCCGAAACCACGATGCTTGAAGCGATCGATCGGCTGCAACATGCCATCGAACGTTCGCGCCCCCATCCCGGCCGTTTGCGCTGGATGAGCGTCGGAGGCGTTGTGGCCGCGGTTCTGGCCGTATTGTTGTTTTGGCTGCCCGGTGCGTTGCAAAACCATGTTGTCTCGGTCGTGCCCGAAATCAAACGACAGGAAATCGGAGACACGATACTGCGTCGGATCGAGCGCGTCTCGGGACAGGCCTGCTCGTCTGTGGATGCGCAGGCGTCACTGGATCGGTTGGCCAGTCGTACGGGCGTACGGCAAATCATTATTCTGCCCGCCGGCGTTCAGGACAGTCTCAGCTTGCCGGGTGGCACCGTTCTGTTGAACCGGGCGCTGGTTGAAGACCACGAAGACCCTGCTGTCGCAGCAGGCTATGTTATTGCAGAACGCGCGCGGGCGGCGCTCAACGACCCGCTGGATGATCTGCTGGACAGAACCGGAGCGGCCTCGGCCTTTCGGCTGTTGACGACCGGGGAACTGACACCTGAGATCATCGACACCTATACCGAACAGGTCCTTTCGCAGCCCCGACCTTCCCTTCCGGACGATGACTTGCTGGCGATGTTCTCGCAAAACGCCCTGCCCTCTACCCCTTACGCCTACGCTCAGGACATTACCGGTGAATCAGTACTGGGTCTGATCGAGGCCGATCCCATGGCCGGCCGGACACTGGAACAGGTGTTGCCGGACCGTGATTGGGTCCGGCTACAAAACATATGCGGTGAATAAGCCGGGTTACTTGGTTCCGAACATCCGGTCGCCCGCGTCACCCAGACCCGGCATGATATAGCCTTTCGAGTTCAGCTCGCGGTCCAATGCGGCAGTGACGATGTGCACATCCGGGTGCGCCTCTTTCATACGCGCCACACCTTCCGGCGCGGCCAACAGGCACAGAAACCGGATATCCGTCGCCCCCGCCTCTTTCAGCAGGTCAATCGCCGCGGCCGAGCTGTTGCCGGTGGCCAGCATCGGATCCACCGCGATAACCAAACGGTCTTTCAGGCTCTCGGGTGCCTTGAAGTAATACTGCACGGGCTTCAGCGTTTCTTCGTCGCGATACAGACCGACAAAGCCGACACGCGCAGAGGGAACAAGCTCCAGCACCCCATCCAGCATCCCGTTTCCGGCACGCAGGATCGACACCAGCGCCATTTTCTTGCCCGCCAGTATGGGAGCGTCCATCTCTTCCATCGGCGTTTCGATATTACGCGTGGTCAGGGGAATGTCGCGCGTGACCTCATAGGCCAGCAGCAGCGTTATTTCGCGCAGCAACTGCCGGAACACGGCGGTCGAAGTGCCCTTGTCCCGCATGAGCGTCAGTTTGTGTTGCACCAGAGGGTGATCGACGATGGTCAGATGTTCGCTCATGTTTTCTCCAGTCTCTTCTTGACCCGCGCACGGGTGGCGTCATCGCAAAAGGCCGCATTCAGGGCGGTCTCGTTCAGGGCCGCAAAATCTTCGGCCTCCCAGCCGAAAGCTACGTTCAGCATTTCATATTCCCGCCGCATGGTCGTGTGAAAAAATGGCGGGTCATCCGTTGAGACGGTGACCTTCACGCCCGCATCACGCAGGGCCGCGATTGGATGTGTCGCAAAATCCGGGAAAAGCCCCAGAACCACATTCGATCCCGGACAGACCTCAAGAGTGATGTCCCGGTCGACCAGTTCGCGAACAAGGTCCGGATCCTCGATGGCGCGAACACCGTGCCCGATGCGCTCGACCCCCAGATCGCGGACGGCATCGCGCACGCTTTGAGGGCCTCCAAACTCACCGGCGTGTGTCGTCAGCCGCAGGCCGGCCTCGCGCGCGCAGTCAAACGCCCATTTGAAATCGCCCTGAGTGCCAACGGATTCATTGCCACCCATGCCAAAACCGGTGATCCAGTCGCCCGCAGTCTCTGCCGCGCAATAGGCGCTGCGCTTGGCTTGATCGGGGCCGAAATGGCGCACACAGGTAATGACGCCGCGCAGGGTGATGTCAAACTTGCGCTCGGCCTCGTCCGCCGCGTCCTGAATGGCGTTCAGATAGTCCCGCCAGGCGTGCAGGTCGCCGCCGCCACAAAAATCGGGGCTCAGAAAAGTCTCAGAATAGACGACACCGTTTTTGGCGCTTTCTTCAAGAATGGCCAATGTCAGCCGCCGGAAGTCTTCGGGCGTCTTCAGGACTTCGCAAGCAGCTTCATACACATTCAGGAAATGCGCGAAATCGCGGAAATCATAGGATCCGTCCGGCTTGAAGATACCGCTCAGATCCACTCGTTTTTCATGCGCAAGCTGACGTATGAATGCCGGTGGCGCGGCGCCTTCGTGATGCAGGTGCAGTTCTATTTTCGGCAGATCGGCGACGCTCATAGAAAGTTCCTTCCCGGCCCTTGCGCCGGAATGTTCAGGTGGTGGGCGATGCTGGCGGCAATATCGGCAAAGTCTACCTGGCCGATCTGCCCCGTGCCCGACCCGGAAATCAGAACCGGCACTTGTTCACGTGTGTGATCTGTCCCGGTCCAGCTGGGATCATTGCCATGATCGGCGGTCAACAACAACAGGTCGTCGGAGCGCAGCCCGGCCAGGATCTTGCCGATCTCGTGATCGAACCATTCCAACGCTCGGGCATAGCCGCTGATATCGCGGCGGTGGCCGTAAAGACTGTCGAATTCAACAAAGTTGGCAAAAGTCAGGCTACCCTGTTCGGCGTCATCCACCAGCTCTGAAAGGTGCCGCATGAGTTCAGCGTCCGACCCTTTGCGCAGCGTGTCGATACCCTGCATGGAAAAGATGTCGCCGATCTTGCCCACCGCGTGCACCTTCCGCCCGGCATCCTGCACCCAATTGGTCAGAACCGGTGCGGGCGGCAGAATGGCGAAATCCTTGCGGTTGGCAGTCCGTTCGAATCCCGCCTCTGGCGAGCCGACAAAGGGGCGCGCAATGACACGGCCCACTTTCATCTTGTGCAAGCGCGGTGCAAGTGCGCGGCACATACCCAGCAAACGGTCCAGTCCGAAACTCTCTTCATGGGCTGCGATCTGAAACACACTGTCGGCTGAGGTGTAGCAGATCGGCCAGCCGGTTCGCATATGCTCGGCACCCAGTTCGGCGATGATCGCCGTGCCCGAGGCATGGCAATCGCCAAGGATGCCTTCGGTCCCGGCGGCCTGAGCGGCTGCGCGGCTCAGGTCCGCGGGAAAAGCCGGAACAGTATCCGGGAAATAGTGCCAATCCCACGGCACCGGCAGACCTGCCAGTTCCCAGTGGCCCGAGGGCGTGTCTTTGCCGGGCGAATGCTCGCGCGCGCAGCCCCACAGCCCATTGGGTTTCGCGTTCAATCCGGGGGTTGCGTCCCCAGACGCCAGTCGCGCAGCCGCACCCAAACCCAGCGCATCGAGGGTCGGCAGGATCAAAGGGCCCGAGCGCCCGTCTTCGGCCCGCCCTAAGGCACAGGCCTGCGCGATATGGGCCAGCGTATTTGCCCCACTATCCGGGACGTCGCCATTGAAAAAACGATCGGCATCAGGCGCACCGCCTATTCCAACGGAGTCCATGACGACGAGAAATGCACGGCTCATACGCTGATCCTTTCGTGGATCAGATCCGGAAGCGTCGGAGCCATATCGCTGATCTCAATCGCGCTCAGCACGGTTTCAGCTGCTCGGCGCGCGGCATCTTCCCGAGCAGCATGGATCACTGCAATCGGCGCGCCTTTTGACACGCGATCCCCAAGCCGAAGAACACTGGATATTCCGACGGCGGGGTCGATCTCATCACTTTCGACCTGACGGCCACCGCCCAGCGCAACCACGGCAAGACCCAGAGCTTCTCCGTCAACGGCCGAGATGAAGCCGTCCTGCGGGGCCGGAACCTCTTGGATGACATTCGCCTCAGGCAGGAAGCGGGCCCAGGTATCGACAAACTGAACCGGGCCACCAACCGCTGCCATCATACGCCCGAACCGTTCGGCAGCGCGGCCGTCACGGATGGTTTCAAAGATCTTCTCACGCCCTTCCTCAACCGTTCCGCACATTCCTGCATCGGTCAGCAGGACCCCCCCCAGCTCGGCGGAAATGTCTGCCAAAGGGGACGCATTCGACGTGGTCAGCACCTTCATCACTTCCGCGATTTCCAAGGCATTCCCCAACGCCGGGGCCAATGGTTGGTTCATATCCGTGATCACCGCCGACGTGCGGCAGCCTGCTGCGTTTGCTGTCTCGGTCAATGCGGTGGCCAATTTGCGGGCATCTTCCATCGTTTTCATGAAAGCACCGCTGCCGGTTTTGACATCCAGAACCAGCGCGTCCGGGCTGGCGGCCAGTTTTTTGGACAGGATCGACGCCGTGATCAGATCCAGGCTCTCGACCGTCGCGGTCACATCCCGCACCGCATAAAGGCGCTTGTCTGCCGGCGCGATCTGGCCGGTCGCCCCGACGATGGCCGCGCCGGTATCGCGTAAAATCTGCGCAAGGCGGTCTTGCCCGATCTGAGTGCTGACTCCCGGTATCGCCTCTAGCTTGTCCAGCGTTCCGCCGGTATGCCCAAGACCCCGGCCCGAGATCATTGGGACATACGCCCCACATTCCGCCAGCGCCGGAGCAAGAACCAGACTGACGCTATCCCCGACCCCTCCGGTCGAGTGCTTGTCGATCACTGGCCCGTCCACGTCCCACGTCAGAACGTCACCGCTGTCGCGCATCGCAATCGTCAGATCCGCACGCCCCCGAGGGCCCAATCCGCCCATGCAGACAGCCATGGCGAATGCCCCGGCCTGCGCGTCGCTGACGCTTTCATCCGCAAGCCCCTGCGCAAACCAGGTCAGCTCCTCGCGACCGGGCACCTCCTGCCTGCGCAGTTTTGCTATGATCGAGCGGGCATCCATGCGTTCAGACATCCTCCATATGAGAAGCGTCGAATGCGCCCGGCAACAAATCCCCGATGGTTGTCTTAAATTCAGCACCGTCCACGGTTGCCAGAGTAACCTTAACGTCGCGCTTGCCAAACTCGGCCAGTTTCTGGCGACACCCACCGCAAGGCGGCACAGGCTGAGGGCTGGAGGCGACCACATAGACCTCGGTCAGTTCCTGCTCACCTGCGGCGACCATCGCGGCAATTGCGCCGGCCTCGGCACAAGTGCCTTCGGGATAGGCCACGTTTTCAACGTTGCACCCGGAAAAGATCTGACCCGTCGAAGTCCGAAGCGTTGCGCCAACCTTGAAATTCGAATAAGGCGCATAGGCGTTTTCGCGGACTGACAAGGCAGCGTCTTTGAGCGACATGGCGATTCCCCGTTTTTTGATCATCTGGTCAGAAATTTGGATCGTTACGTAAAAAGGCCGAGGAATTGAAGCCCCCAGCCAGTGTTTTTCAGTCAGCCCAGTGTTGTCGTGAACGTACCGGGCAAGGTTACTTCCAGCAACTCGATGTTGTCCGAGGGCGAGGACAAGCGCGTGCGCATCCCGGGCGGGATGACAAAGGCATCTCCTTGCTCCAGCCGGTAGGGCTCGCGCCCCTCGCCTTCCAGTGTTACCGCCCCGTCCATCACGAAGGTAAAGTGAATGTCCGTATCGTGACTGGCCCATTCGGTATCGCCCTGCCCTTTGCGTACGACCTGGACGCCAGCGACCCCTTTGGTGTTCTCGGCAATTGTCGTATCGCGGCAGATGTAACCTGGAAGACGGAATGGCACCCATTCAGCATCCTTGGCCTGGTTGTAGACAAAGCGCTGCCCCTGCCATTCACGGTCCGGGCGAAAATGCGGCGTGGGAAGCTGCATATCATGGTCGATTTCCGTGACATGTTCCGCTGGCACACCTATCTCGATGACCTGAACATTGTCTGACGCCTCGAGCACGCGGTGACGAATTTCCGGCGGCTGGATAAAGCAATCCCCTGCGGTCAGGCGCATTTTCTCTCCCTGATCCTCGTAGACGACATCCACCCAGCCATGAATGCAGAATATAAGCTGGAACCCGACTTTGTGAAAATGCACCATATCGGGCACCGGGCCCCCGTCCGGGATGCGGATATGGCTGGCGATGATCGATCCACCCAGACGATCCGGCACCAGATCGCGATAGTGCATCCCCGCCCGACCGATGATCCATGGCGCCTGATCCTTGAGCCTGCGCACCACAAAGGAATGAACTGTTTCAGGCATCACCAGCGGCGGATTACGCTCTTCGATTTCGATCCGGGTCCCATTCGGCGCGACAAGAACGCGTTGGCCATCTGCAAAGCTTTCCGGGTCATCTGTCAGGATGCGCAATGTTCCCGGAGCTTCGGGCGCGTCTTTTTCAATCCGCAGCCGCAGACCGTGCCCCGAAAACACTGCGACGCGCGGATCGTCCGCGGGATAGATCATGTCCATCTGCATCCCCAACACCTTGGTATAAAAGGGGATGTCGTTTCGAATTTCCTGGGTAGGCAACCGGAATTCAGCTTGGGTCCGGGAAGGCACGTATGTCTTTGTCATGAGATGTCTCGTCAGAATTAGATTTTGACCATCCGATCAGAACAGAGGCCAAAATGCCAATCGAAAAGAACATCTCGAGCGTTTCTTCCATCACAAAAAGGCGCGTCTTCACAACTGACGACAAAGCTTGGCCGTGCAGACCGGTGAATTCTTCAAGAAGCTGAGCGATGACGGCAAGACAGCCGGCCGCAATGAACACGATCAGAAAAGACGCGCGCTGTTTGACAGCACACCATCCCGTCGGGATCCCATGCCAGATGACACCGCCCAGAACAACGCAGGCCAGAACGACCCTGACCAGAGTGACGTCCAGCACCACATCCAGACCGTCAAGGATCAGGAACGGCAAACTGCCTTCAGGATAAACGCCTGCTTCCAGCTCACGCTCGGCCAACAACAGGAATGTCAGCCCGATATACAGCCGGGTGACACCTGGATATCGCCACAAAGCCGCCACACCTGCTGCAAACAAACACGCGGCGGAAATTGTTTCAAACAACCCGCCTTCCTGATTGAAAACCAGTGCCTGTTCTGGCCAGATGCCAACAGCACCAAGAAGCACAACACCTGACAGCACCGCCAACCAAAGGATTAGCCGCACAACTCCGGTATCCGACACAGAACCGGAAAACAGGCCATCGACCTGATCATTTGCCTTGAAAGTCATTACTGCTTCGTCTTGCCTGAGTGTTTGTTCGTTTCGCAAAGTTGCCTAGATGTAAAAAAAATATGTCAAAATTCAACCCATTTCGGGTGTGCAACTGCGCCACGTCGGCAAAATTACGCAACGTAGCCAAGCTTGGACGAATAGTTTAATGTTAAATCAAATTCTAAGAGGGAACTGAAACTTCAATGTCTGACACCCCCAGCCTGCGACAGGCCGCGCTTGACTATCACGCCCATCCGAAACCCGGAAAACTTGAGATCAAGGCCACGAAACCGATGGCCAACGGTCGCGATCTGGCGCGCGCCTATTCGCCCGGCGTGGCCGAGGCCAGCCTTGAAATCAAAGCCGACGCCGCAAACGCGGAAAAGTACACGGCGCGCGGCAACCTTGTCGCCGTGGTATCCAACGGCACCGCGGTTCTTGGTCTGGGCAATATCGGGGCGCTGGCCTCGAAACCAGTGATGGAGGGCAAAGCCGTCCTGTTCAAAAAATTCGCTGGTATTGACTGTTTTGATATCGAAGTAGACCAGCCTGATCCGGAAAAGCTGGCGGATATCGTCTGCGCACTAGAACCGACATTCGGGGCCATCAACCTGGAAGACATCAAGGCACCGGATTGTTTCATTGTCGAAAAGCTGTGCCGCGAGCGCATGAACATTCCCGTTTTTCACGACGATCAGCACGGAACCGCAATTGTCGTCGGGGCTGCGGCCAAGAACGCTTTGCATGTGGCGGGGAAATCCTTTGCGGACATCAAAGTCGTATCAACCGGCGGCGGGGCTGCGGGGATTGCCTGCCTGAACATGCTGGTGAAACTGGGTGTGAAACAGGAAAACATCTGGCTGTGCGATATTCACGGGCTCGTCTACGAGGGGCGCGCCGAGGATATGAACCCGCACAAGTCGCAGTTTGCGCAGAAAACGGAATTGCGGACTCTGGATGATGTAATCGGCGATGCGGATCTGTTTCTGGGCCTGAGTGGCCCGAATGTCCTGAAGCCTGAAATGGTTCAGAAAATGGCCGATCGTCCGATCATCTTCGCACTGGCCAACCCAACGCCAGAAATTCTGCCTCAGGCCGCGCGTGAGGTTGCACCGGACGCGATCATCGCCACGGGGCGCAGCGATTTTCCCAATCAGGTCAACAACGTATTGTGCTTTCCGTTTATCTTCCGGGGCGCTCTGGATGTGGGCGCCACCGAGATCAATGACGCAATGCAGATCGCCTGCGTTGACGGCATTGCGGAAATGGCCCGCGCGACGACAAGCGCCGAGGCCGCAGCCGCCTACAAGGGCGAGCAACTGACCTTTGGGCCGGATTACCTGATTCCGAAACCTTTTGATCCGCGTTTGGTGGGTGTCGTCTCGTCTTCCGTTGCCAAGGCAGCCATGGAAAGCGGCGTCGCAAAGCGCCCCATCAAGGATCTTGAGGCCTATAAGGAAAAACTCAACCAGTCTGTTTTCAAGTCGGCGCTTTTGATGCGCCCCGTATTCGAGGCCGCGGCCGTCGCATCCCGTCGCATCGTATTTGCCGAAGGCGAAGATGAAAGGGTGCTGCGGGCTGCACAGGCCATTCTTGAGGAAACAACGGAAACACCGATCCTGATCGGACGCCCCGAAGTCATCGAATCCCGATGCGAAAAACTGGGCCTGACCATTCGCCCGGGCACAGACTGCCAGATCGTGAACCCGGAAAACGATCCGCGTTATTACGATTACTGGAACTCGTATCATCAGATCATGCAGCGCCGAGGTGTGACCCCGGATCTGGCCAAGGCGATCATGCGCACAAATACAACCGCCATCGGCGCGATTATGGTGCATCGGGGCGAGGCTGACAGCCTGATCTGCGGCACGTTCGGCGAGTATCGCTGGCATCTGAATTATGTTGAACAGGTGCTTGACGATGGAAACCTGCGTCCGCACGGCGCGTTGTCGCTGATGATTTTGGAAGACGGCCCCCTGTTCATCGCCGATACGCATGTCCGGCAATTGCCGACACCCGAAGAACTGGCGGAATCCACCATTGGCGCCGCGCGGCATGTTCGCCGATTTGGGATCGAACCCAAGATCGCATTCTGTTCGCAATCACAATTCGGCAATCAGGCAGAAGGATCGGGAAAGCGCCTGCGCGCTGCATTGGACATCCTGGACCAGAAACCGCGCGACTTTGTCTATGAAGGCGAAATGAACCTAGATGCGGCCCTTGATGCGGATCTTCGGGCACGAATTTTTCCGGGTTCTCGCCTACAGGGCGCGGCAAATGTGCTGATCTTTGCTCATGCGGATGCGGCCAGCGGCGTGCGCAATATCCTGAAAATGAAAGCGGACGGGATCGAAGTTGGCCCCATTCTGATGGGAATGGGCAACAAGGCGCACATCGTCACCCCGTCCATTACCGCACGCGGTTTGCTGAACATGGCTGCCATCGCGGGGACACCGGTGGCGCATTACGGCTAAGCCGGCCGCCCCACGCCCTGCACCGCATCCCCCATAGGGGTGCGGTTAACACAATTCTCACCTTTTGACTGCTATATGTGGTTGCTTCTCCTTGGTAGCCATGGGGCACACGAAAGAATGGTGAATTGGCTTTGCGCCGAGTCGCCTCGGACGTGATCTTTTGCACAGTCGAATTTGCAAGTTTGCAAAATGGCCTTTTTGGCGCAGAAAATCCAATGCTGGAAAAGATGTTTGCAAAAATTTGCAAGCTGTTGCGCGAATTACTGCAAATATTTTGCGATAAACTGACGCGTCGTCATTTGACGCGCTTGCCCGATAGTTTTCTGGGTCCTAACACAAAGACCAAGTCGTTGTGAGGAGGACGAGATGGCGTATCAGGACGTTTATGACAGTTGGAAGAAAGACCCCGAGGCGTTCTGGATGGACGCCGCCAAGGGGATCGATTGGGTCAAAGAACCCAGCAAAGCTCTGTTCGACGACAACGCGCCTTTGTATGAATGGTTCAGCGACGCACGGGTCAATACCTGCTGGAACGCCGTGGACCGCCACGTGGAAAACGGGCGCGGCGAGCAGACAGCCATCATCTATGACAGCCCGATCACCCATACCAAGCGCGAGATTTCCTATGTCGAGCTGCGCAACCGCGTGGCCAATCTTGCCGGCGCGCTGCGGGCGAAAGGTATCGAGAAAGGTGACCGCGTCATCATCTACATGCCGATGATCCCCGAGGCGCTTGAGGCGATGCTGGCCTGCGCACGTCTGGGCGCTGTGCATTCCGTTGTGTTCGGCGGATTTGCCAGCAACGAACTGGCGGTCCGTATCGACGACGCCAAACCCAAAGCCGTCATTGCAGCGTCCTGCGGTATGGAACCTGGCCGGGTCGTACACTACAAGCCGCTTCTGGACGGTGCCATCGAACTTGCCAAGCACAAGCCGGATTTCTGCGTCATCTTTCAGCGCGAACAGGAAGTTGCGCAGCTGATCGAAGGGCGCGACTACAACTGGCACGGGTTCCAGTACGGTGTCGAACCGGCGGAATGTGTTCCCGTCGACGGCAATGATCCGGCCTACATCCTGTACACATCGGGCACCACGGGGGCACCCAAGGGTGTCGTGCGTCCCACTGCCGGACATCTGGTGGCACTGAACTGGACCATGAAGAACATCTATGACGTTGATCCCGGTGATGTATTCTGGGCGGCCTCCGATGTGGGTTGGGTCGTTGGACATTCCTATATCTGCTATGCCCCCCTGATCCACGGCAACACGACGATTGTGTTCGAAGGCAAACCGGTCGGCACCCCTGATGCGGGAACCTTCTGGCGCGTGATCTCGGAACACAAGGTTAAAAGCTTCTTCACCGCCCCTACGGCGATCCGTGCCGTGAAACGAGAAGACCCCAAAGGCGAATTGATCGCCAAGTACGATCTGTCTCATCTGCGGGCACTGTATCTTGCGGGGGAACGGGCTGACCCCGACACCATCATCTGGGCGCAGGATGCGCTGAAGGTTCCGGTGATCGACCATTGGTGGCAGACCGAAACCGGATGGGCCATCGCAGGAAATCCGCTGGGTATCGAAGAGCTTCCGATTAAGCTGGGTTCGCCCGCGAAACCGATGCCCGGCTATGATGTGCAAATTCTCGACGAAGGCGGCCACCCAATGAAAGCCGGCGAACTGGGGGCCATCGCGGTCAAACTGCCATTGCCTCCGGGCACCCTGCCGACCTTGTGGAACGCCGAAGAACGGTTCCGGAAGTCATATCTGGAGCATTTCCCCGGGTATTATGAAACCGGCGATGCCGGCATGATCGACGAGGACGGATATCTTTACATTATGGCCCGCACCGATGATGTCATCAACGTCGCGGGTCACCGCCTGTCGACCGGGGGGATGGAGGAAGTGCTTGCCGCTCACCCGGACGTCGCGGAATGCGCGGTGATCGGCGTATCGGATCAGCTTAAAGGTCAGATGCCCGTTGGGTTCCTGTGCCTGAATGCCGGCGCTGATCGGGATCATGGCGACGTGGTTCAGGAGGTCGTCAAGATGGTGCGGGAAAAGATCGGCCCGGTGGCGGCCTTTAAACTGGCCGTCGTCGTCGACAGGTTGCCCAAGACACGTTCGGGTAAAATCCTGCGGGGTACGATGGTGTCGATTGCAGACGGTCAGGATTACAAAATGCCTGCAACGATCGATGATCCAGCCATTCTTGACGAGATCAAAGAGGCCTTGCAGACAATCGGTTACGCCAAGTAACCCGAGGGGCGGCATTAGCCGCCCATTTTTTGTCTTCTCTTGCAACCGGAAGCAGCCCCTCTACTGTCACGTTAAGACAGTGAGGACCCATGACACACACCGATATCTGGCGTCTCAGCGCCACAGACCTGACCACCCTGACAAGACGCGGCGACCTGAGTGCAACCGAGGCGGTTCGGGCCTCGATCGAGCGAATGGATGAGGTCAACCCCGGTTTGAATGCGGTGGTGGAAGACCTGCGCGAGCAAGCGTTGGAACGTGCCGAAGCGCTGGACAATGCGCGGGCTGGCGGCAAACCCACGGGTCCGCTGCATGGCGTGCCGGTCACGATCAAGGTGAACGTTGACCAAAAAGGCCATGCCACAACCAACGGTGTCGTCGCATTGAAAGATGTGATTGCACCGGATGACGCCCCGGTTGTGAGCAATCTGCTAAAGGCAGGGGCTGTTGTTGTCGGGCGAACCAACACGCCCGAGTTCTCTTTCCGCGCCGACACGGACAATCCGCTGTATGGGCGTACGCACAACCCCTGGGGGCGGCATATCTCGCCCGGCGGCTCTTCCGGTGGCGCTGGCGTCGCGGTCATGGCCGGAATCGGCGCGCTGGCCCATGGCAACGATATCGGCGGCAGCCTGCGCTTTCCCGCGGCGGCCAACGGAGCCGTGACCGTGAAACCCGGGCTGGGGCGTGTCCCGGCATGGAACCCAAGCCAGAAAGTCGAACGCGGTTTGCTGGCGCAGTCGATGTCAGTTCAGGGTCTGATAACCCGGTCGGCTGCTGACCTGCATCTGTCCATGCCCAGCCTGATCGCCGCCGACGCGCGTGACCCGTTTCACGTGCCGATGCCCTGGCGTGGTCCCGATCCTGACGCGCCCGTCAAGGTGGCCTTTACCAAGAACACATTCGGCTATGCCCTGCACCCCGAGGTGGAAAAAGCGCTCGACACGGCACGGGACGCACTGACCGATGCGGGTTATGTGGTGCAAGAGATTGACCCGCCTGATGTATTTGAATGCGGTCGGATCGGTTACCGTACGCTGATGGGCGAAGTGCTCACGCTCATGCAATCAGATATCGAAACGGTCGGTTCGAAAACCATTCAGAATATCTTTGCGGTCTATTTCCAGGAGTTCCCGCCAATTGTCGAAACCGAGATGGTTCAGATGCTGGCCAAACGAAGCCACTATGCGCGGGAATGGTCCCTGTTTTTACAAGATTACCCTTTGGTGCTGTCGCCTTTCCTGCCACAGCCGTTCTTCAAACCTGACCGGGACACCGAAGGCGCCGACGGAGTGCATGAGGTTCTGGGGTGCGCCGTTTATTCCTATGCGATGAACTTTCTGGGCCTGCCTGCGGCATGTGTCCCGGCCCGGCTGGCTGAATTGCCAAAGGGCCCACAGCCGATCAATGTTCAGATTGCAGCACAGCGCTGGCGCGAAGATCTGGCGGTGGATGCGGCCTCGGCAATCGAGGCACGCGTGGGCCAAATGTGCCTGCCGCTTTGGGAGAAGTCAGAGTTGCAGGGCGGCTGCAAAAAATAGACCCCGGGACATTGTACCCGGGGTCCGACTGCTAAAATAAGCCCGGATTTCTGATGACGAGCGTAGCACCACCCACCCTCGCCAGCGCAAAATCTGCGCAATCATTCGAATACGCCGTTCAGGTGGCCACTCACTCCCACCTTGGCGTGTTCTCCGGGCTATTTCACATTAGCCAATCGTTAAGGGAATTCCTGTGAACTGCTTCACATAGGCGTGAGAAAAAATTGGGAGATGGCCGATTTTACGTGAATTGTTCGGATATTAGACGTTCTTCCAACCCATGGCCGGGGTCGAAAAGGATACGGTGCGCAATGGCTGGTTCCGACCTGATCTCGACCCAGTCTATATCCGGGAAAGAAACGGAATCAGCAGCCACGATGACCGGTCGCTTGTCAGCTTCGACCACATCGAACCTGACTTTCGCCATTTTCGGCAACAAGGCACCGCGCCACCGCCGTGGGCGAAACGCCGCGATGGGTGTCAGGGCCAGAACGTCAGCGCCAATCGGAACAATCGGCCCATGCGCGGAATAGTTATAGGCGGTCGATCCCGCAGGAGTGGCAAGTAATGCCCCGTCACAGACCAATTCGGCCATGCGCACCCGGTCGTCTACGCTGATCTTGAGCCTTGCTGCCTGAGGACCGGCGCGTAGCAATGACACTTCGTTGATCGCCAAGGCTTGGTGCAGTTTTCCTGATTGGTCCATCGCCTGCATGGCCAACGGGTTGATAACCTCTTCTTCGGCATCCTCCAACCGCGCCATCAGATCGTCTTCGTGATACTCATTCATCAGAAAGCCGATCGTGCCGCGATTCATCCCGTAAACCGGAGTATCGAGATGCTGCACATTGTACAAAGTGTGCAACATGAAGCCATCACCCCCAAGAGCAACCACAACATCTGCGTCGCGGGGCGCCACATTACCGTGTTTGGACACCAGAATATCCCGGGCCGTTTGCGCCACTTTGACCTCACTGGCAAGAAAGGCGATTCTTTTTTTCATGTTTTCCGGTTTCCGGTGCTGCACATTTGGTTCCGAAACAAACATACCTTTCCCCGATAGGCCAGTCTTGACGCCGCAGCGGGCCAAATCGTCGCTTTAAGCCTTTTGCGAATGTGGCGTTTCCGATAGGAAATCCGCAAGATTTTTACCCAGCCATGTGGAGCGCCCATGAACGCCAATCTTCGTGATACCGGATTTTTCACCCAGTCCCTTTCTGATCGTGATCCCGAGCTTTTTGGCTCGATC